>NZ_JACSQG010000034.1 GCF_014836765.1 Serpens gallinarum | reverse complement strand
CCCGTCGTCCCAGTCGCTCATGGTGGTCACCTTCCTGGCGGTCCCCGGGGGGACGCCGATGCGCGCGGGGCTCGCCCGCGCCCCGAAGAGTCGTTCTTCATGTCCCACTCAACCGGTCAACCGGCCCCAGGGCAATTCCACGCGCCGAAGGTGCGAGTGGGGCTCGGGTGTGCTGCGGAGGCGGCGGGTGAGGCGGGCGCCGGACGGTCCCGCCCGGTACGGGCCTGGCCAGGTGGGGTGGGGCCGGGCGATGGGAACGACGAAGCCCCACCTCGTGCGATACGAGGTGGGGCTTCGTGGAAGTGGCTCCGACCGGCGTCGATCCGGTGACCTTTCGATTTTCAGTCGAACGCTCTACCAACTGAGCTACAGAGCCTTGACACGAAAGCCCGGTCGTGTAGACCGGGCAGTCGCTGTCGAGCGACCCTGACGGGACTTGAACCCGCGACCTCCGCCGTGACAGGGCGGCGCGCTAACCAACTGCGCTACAGGGCCTTGCGTGAGTTTCTCCCGGCCGGGGCCGTTCGAACCTCGAGAATCGTATCTCACTGCCGGGCGAATCCGTTAATCGGATCCTTCCGAGTACCCCCAACGGGATTCGAACCCGTGCTACCGCCGTGAAAGGGCGGCGTCCTAGGCCGCTAAACGATGGGGGCCTGGTTTCCTGGACACCCGTACCGCCTGCGGGGCACGAGTCGCCGAGAGACCTCCGTCAGCATACGGGGAACTGGTGGCGCGGTGCAAAACGGCCCGGAGGGGACGGGTGGGCCCGGCAGGGCGACGGGTCGGACGGCGTCGGGCACGGCGTCGTGCACGGCGGCGAGCACGCGCCGGACGGGTCCGCCGGGGTGGCCCTGGTGCCGGTGGGCGGGCCCGGCGGGAGAGGATGATCCCGTGGTGGAGATGACGCGCGAGGACTTCGAGGACGCGGTGCGCGACGCGCTCGACGAGATCCCGCAGGAGCTGGCGGACCAGATGGACAACGTGGTCGTCCTGGTGG
>NZ_JACSQG010000033.1 GCF_014836765.1 Serpens gallinarum | reverse complement strand
GGACCATCTCTTCTCGCCCGTCTCACGGAGGACTCATCATGGGCTTCAGCGTCAACACGAACGTCTCTGCACTGAACACGTTCCGGAACCTGACGAACACGCAGAACAGCCAGAGCAAGTCGCTCGAGAAGCTGTCGTCGGGTCTGCGGATCAACCGCGCGGCGGACGACGCCGCGGGGCTGTCGATCGCCGAGGGCCTCAAGGCTCAGGTGAACGGCTACTCGGTCGCTGCTCGTAACGCGCAGGACGGCATCAGCGTCGTGCAGGCTGCGGAAGGTGCGCTCGGCGAAGCGCAGTCGATCCTGCAGCGCATGCGTGACCTGACGGTCCAGGCGGCCTCGGACACCAACAACGCCGACGCGCGCACGGCGATCAAGTCCGAGCTCGACGAGCTCGCGAACGAGCCCAACCGCGTGGTCGACTCGACCAACTTCAACGGCATCAACCTGCTCACGGCCGCTGCCACGGACCTCACGGTCCAGGTCGGTGCCGAGGGCTCCGCGGGCGGTGGCAACACCATCACGATCGCCCTGGCGGCGAACGACCTCGAGACCATCATCGGTGACGGCGCGGGCAGCATCTTCTCCGCGACGGGCGCGGGTGCCGCGGCGAGCGGTACCGGCCTCACGGTCAACACCGCCGCGAACGCCCAGACCGCGATCGAGGCGATCGACACGGCGCTCAACGCCGTCTCGACCGCTCGGTCGAACTTCGGTGCGACGCAGAACCGTCTCGAGTACGCGATCTCCAACATCAACGTCGCCGCGGAGAACCTGACCTCTGCGGAGTCGCGCATCCGCGACGTCGACATGGCCAAGGAGATGATGAACTACTCGCGCACCAACATCCTGTCCCAGGCCGGCACCGCGATGCTGGCCCAGGCCAACCAGTCCAACGCCGGAGTCCTCCAGCTCCTCGGCTGAGACTGACCAACCCCCGCCGGGTGGCGGCGTCCGCACAGGTCGCCACCCGCGAGCACGCCCGACGGCGCCGCACCCCTCCGGTGGCGAGCGGCGGGGGGGGGGGGGGGGG
>NZ_JACSQG010000032.1:690-1047 GCF_014836765.1 Serpens gallinarum | reverse complement strand
GGGGTAGCCGTAGCGCGGCATGAAGAAGCCGACGACACCGATCACGAGCAGGATGAGCACGTCGATCGGCGAGAAGCTCAGCGCGTAGGACCCGAGCGCACCGAACAGCAGGATCCCGGCGTACAGGTAGTGCCGGGGGATCTGCAGGACCTTGACCCACATGCCGACGAGCGGCAGGTTCAGCACGATCAGCATCAGGTTGCCGATGTACAGGCTCGCGACGAGCGCCCACACGAGCGACGTCTGCGTCTGGAAGAGCATGGGCCCGGGCTGGATGCCGTACGACTGGAACGCCACGATGATGATGGCCGCGGTCGCGGTCGTGGGCAGCCCCAGCGTGAGGAGCGGGACCAGGAC
>NZ_JACSQG010000032.1:0-680 GCF_014836765.1 Serpens gallinarum | reverse complement strand
CTCGGTCGCGTACGACATGAAGGTCGCCACGTCGGCGCCCCCCGCCGGGATGGTCCCGATGGGGAAGCCGATCACGGTCCCGCGCAGCCAGGGCTTCCAGGAGCGGCGCCAGTCCTCGGGCTTCATCCAGCTCCGCCACCCCTTCTCGACCGGGATGACGTGCACGGGTCCGTGCCGCATGCGCGAGGCCACGTACAGCGCCTCGCCCACCGCGAAGAGGCCCACCGCGACGATCACGACGTCGAGGCCGTCCGCGAGGTTGGAGACGCCGAACGTGAAGCGCTGCTGCCCCGTCAGGGTGTCGGTCCCCATGAGGCCCAGGAACAGCCCGAGCGAGAGCGCGACCATCCCGCGCGGGACGGACCTGCCGAGCAGCGCACCCACCGTGATGAAGGCGACGACCATGAGAGCGAAGTAGTCCGGCTCGCCGAGCTGGACCGCCCACCTCGCCATGACGGGTGCCACGAGCGTCAGGAGGACGGTCGCGATGGTCCCCGCGACGAACGAGCCGATCGCGGCCGTGGCGAGCGCCGCGGCCCCGCGCCCGAGCCTGGCCATCTTGTGGCCCTCGAGCGCGGTGACGATCGAGGCGGACTCGCCGGGGGTGTTGAGCAGGATCGAGGTCGTCGACCCGCCGTACATCCCGCCGTAGTAGATGCCCGCGAACACGATGATCGCGG
>NZ_JACSQG010000031.1 GCF_014836765.1 Serpens gallinarum | reverse complement strand
CCGCGCGACAGCTCGGGGTATCGGTACGTCAGGTGCAGCACCTCGTCGCCGAAGGCGACCTGACCGGCCTCGCGCGCGGCGCGATCGACTCCGGGTCGGTGGACCGGTTCCTCGCAGTGCGGGGGCGCGCGCGCTCTCGCCCGTGGGCCGCTCCGACCGCCTGGGGCGCGATCGCGATCCTGTCCGGCGTCGACGCGTCATGGATGGGCTCGACCCAACGGTCCAGGCTGAGAGCGCGGCTCCGAGCGACGACCGCGGAAGGCCTCGTCGCCCTGACCCGGGGTCGCGCTCGAACCGCGCGGTTCACCGGCCATCCGTCAGCCGCCGGACGGGTGCGGACGCAGATCGTCGACACGCGCGACATCGCGACACGACTCGGACTCGCGCAGTCCGACGACGTCGACGGGTACGTGGCAGCCGAGGAGATCGACGACCTAGCACGGCGGTTCGCGCTCGTGCCCGACGACATGGGCCGCTACATCCTGCGGGCAACCGACTTTCCCCTCGAGATCGCGCGGCGCCTGGCGAGCACCGACGTGATCCTCGCCGCGCTCGGCCTCGGGGGGTCGCTCGACGCTCGCGAGCGCCGCGCCGGACTCGACGCGCTCGCGCGTGCGCTGGTGAAAATTCGTGGCTGACCGGCCGACGATCGCCGTCCCCACACCGCCCGGTGGTTGGGGCACGCCGTGGCCGAACGTCGCGGAGATCGAGGCAGCGCTTCCCCACACGACGTGGACACTGGTCGGCGGCCTCATGGCTCAGCTCCACAGCATCGCGCACGGGCTCGACGTGGTCCGACCGACCAACGACGTCGACATCGTGCTGCACGTGGAGACCACCCGGGGAGTCGCCACGGCGGCCGCTAACGCGCTGGAGAGCCTGGGATACGCGATGCTCACTCCTCTCGATCCACGCGAACGCACCGCCCACCGGTTCGTTCGAGGGTCCGAGACGGTCGACGTGCTCGTGGGCAGCATCGATGTCGTGGACGTCCTCGTCGCCGACCACGCTGCATCGCGGCTGCTCGGAACGCTACGGGGACGCGAGAT
>NZ_JACSQG010000030.1 GCF_014836765.1 Serpens gallinarum | reverse complement strand
CTTGTTGCGCTTGTCGACCTTCTCGTAGACGAAGTTGCTGATCAGCACGTCCACGTCACCGGGACCGGGGGCGAAGGAGCGCAGCAGGTCCAGGACCTGGGCGTAGGCGCCCGCCTCGAGCCAGTCGTCGGAGTCGACGATCTTGATGTACCGCCCGCGCGCGTGCGCCAGGCCCGTGTTGATCGCGGCCCGTGCCCACCGTTGGCCTGATGGATCGCGCGCACCACCCCCGGATACGCGCGGGCGTACTCGTCCGCGATCTGCGCGGTCGCGTCCCACGACCCGTCGTCCACGACCAGGACCTCGACCTCGTCCCCGCCCACCAGCAGCGAGTCGATGCTGCGACGCATGTAGGCCGCGGAGTTGTAGCACGGGACGACGATCGTCAACAGCTTGGACATCAGCGCACTCTTCAGACTTCCTGGCCCGCACGGGCCGACGACGAGGACTCCCCCGGACCCCCGGCCACCGGCACACCAACCGGCACACCCGGCCCAGCCGGGTCGCTCGCCTCGGGGTCACGCTTGAAGATGATCTTGAAGATCGGGAAGAACACCCAGAACGATAGGGCACTGTTGATGATCATCGTGACCATGTCGGCCACCGTCTCACCGGTCTTGCCCAGCCCCCACCCATCGATCAACAGCTCGTAGATCGGGGCCTTGTACAACCCCTGCAACGCCGCCGCCGCGAACGTGATCACCACGTACGCCACCACGTACCAGAACGCCGCCCGCCACACGCTCGTGTTCGACTTGAACGTCACGTTGCGCTGCGCGAAGAAGTTGATCACCTGCGCGATCAACAACGTGATCTGCACCGCCAGGAAGTACGCCAACCCCCCACCACCCTCAGGCAACGCCCCCGCCGCGTAGTCGAACACGAAGAACGCCGACCCGTCCGGGTTCGACCCCACCGCCAACACCTGAAAGCTCGTCCCCACCACCCCCGTCATCGAGAACAACGCCTTGAACAACGGCATCAACGCCAGCTGCAGCACCGTCACACCATTGCTCAACAAGAAGAACATTAAGAACTGCGACAGACCCGG
The DNA here is from genome assembly GCF_014836765.1 of Serpens gallinarum. Classification (GTDB taxonomy): domain Bacteria; phylum Pseudomonadota; class Gammaproteobacteria; order Pseudomonadales; family Pseudomonadaceae; genus Serpens; species Serpens gallinarum. The sequence continues at coordinate 3 of NZ_JACSQG010000030.1, read as the reverse complement.
ACG
>NZ_JACSQG010000029.1:370-1071 GCF_014836765.1 Serpens gallinarum | reverse complement strand
CCCTTGGCCTCGGCCGTGGTGACGTAGTCCTCGGCGAGGGTGGACACCATCATGTTGCGCATCCCGAGGAGCCAGCCGCCCATCACGGACAGGACGATCGTGATGGCGGGCAGCGTGCCGTGGTAGATCACGCTGCCGATGAACTCCCACGACCACTCGGGCCGTTGTCGAACATGAAGATGTCGTAGCCGCCGACGATCGGGAACCAGCCCAGCGACACCGAGAACACCGAGATGAGGACCAGGGCGAGCCAGAAGTAGGGCACCGCCTGGAGGAAGGTCGACGCGGGGATGATGTGGTCGACCCAGGTCCCGCGCTTCCAGCCGACCCAGGCGCCGCCTCCGACGCCCAGGAGGAAGGCGATGATCGTCGCCAGCCCGACGAGGCCCACCGTCCAGGGGAGGGCCTCGCCGAGCAGCTGGTCGACGGTGGCCGGGAAGTAGACCACCGAGGTACCGAAGTCACCCTTGAAGAGGTTCCCCCAGTAGGCGAGGTACTGGTCCCAGAGCGACGCGTCGTCACTGCCGAAGAGGAGATCGATGCTGTTGAGCATCCCAGGGGTCAGTTCGCCATTCCTCCGCAGAAGCGTATCGATGTGGATCTGCTTCGGGTCGCCGGGTATGGCCCGGGGAAGAATGAAGTTGAGTGAGACGGCGGCCCAGAGGGTGACCACGTAGAACGTGATCCGCCGTGCGAAGTAC
>NZ_JACSQG010000029.1:0-360 GCF_014836765.1 Serpens gallinarum | reverse complement strand
CCGAGCTCCTCTTCGGCAGTCCGACATCAGCTGTTGGACACGAGCTGCGAGAGGATGACGCCGTTGCTGATGGTGGCCCACGACGGCGGGAACGCGTACATGTCACCCTCGACGGGCCAGCCCGTGTAGTCCTTCGTGTTGACGAACGACATGGTGGGGTTCACGACCAGCGCGATGTAGGGGAGGTCGCGGACGATCTCCTTCTGGACCGTGGCGTACGCCTCCTTCTTGGTCTCCTCGTCGTTCGTCGCAGCGGCCGCGGCGACCGCGTCGTCGACGAGCGGGTTGGAGTAGCGCGGGAAGTTGAAGCGACCGGCCTCGATCGTCTCGCCCACCGGCGTCGTGTACTCGGTCGTGAGC
>NZ_JACSQG010000028.1 GCF_014836765.1 Serpens gallinarum | reverse complement strand
GCTGGGTCGCGTACGCGGGCTCGCTCGGCACCGACGTTGTGGCGTAGGCCGCGATGACCACCCCTGCGACCAGGGCGACACCCGTGAGGAAGGTCCCGAGCAGCACACGCCACGACGGGAGCCACCGACGGAATCCCTTGACATGGGAGCGGGGGTAGTTGAAGAACCGGCGCTTGCGCGCCGTGGTGGCCGTGCGCGCTGTGCTGGCGGTGCGCGCCGTGCCCTTCGTCTGCCTCGCGGAGCTCGCCACGGTTCACCTTCCTCTGGGAGTCACTTCTGGCCCGGACAGGCGCCGCGCTACGCCCAGGAAGGGGCGAGGGGGGACGCGGACATGCATCGGACCACCCTGAACAATAGGCCGTCGGTCCGCCGGGGCAAGGACCGCGACGGGCGGATCGCCATTGTTTCGCCACAGCCACGCTGCAGGTCCGCCAGTCCTTCACATCTGCTCGCCTGCAGGAAGACATTGCGCGCAGGAGCGATTCCACCTAGCCTGTCGATGTATCGACTCGATACATCGAGTAGGTGAACCAGCCCGAACCGCCCTCCGCGCGGCAACGGTCCCAGCGGAAGAGGAGGTGTCATGGCACGCAGCCGTTCCGACGTGCTGGAGACAGCCATCCTCGGCCTCCTCAACGTGTCCCCGCTGCACGGGTACGAGCTCCGCAAGCGGCTCAACCTGATGCTCGGCTCGTTCCGCGCCTTCTCCTACGGTTCCCTCTACCCGGCGCTCAAGGCGATGGTCGCGCACGGCCACATCGTCGGCACCGAGTCACCCACCACCCCTCCCCACGCACTGTCCGGCAAGCGTGCCCGGATCGTGTACCAGCTGACGGCCGAGGGCAAGGAGCGTCTTCAGACGGTCCTCGCGAGCTCGGGACCGGCGGCCTGGGAGGACGAGAGCTTCGACGTCAGGTTCGCGTTCTTCGCGCAGACCGACGCCGAGACCCGTCTCCGCATCCTCGAGGGCCGGCGCAGCCGGCTCACCGAGAGGCTGGAGTCGGTCAGGGAGTCAGCGGCTCGCACTCGCGAGCGGCTGGACGAATACACCCTTGAGCTGCAACGTCACGGCCTGGAACAGGTCGAACGTGAGGTTCGCTGGCTCGACGGA
>NZ_JACSQG010000027.1 GCF_014836765.1 Serpens gallinarum | reverse complement strand
CACAGAGGCCATCGTGCGGCTACGGAACATCTCGGAGCATTTCGGCCTGCCTGACCGGGAACTGATCCACCCCACGCGGACTGTCGAGACGGCGTCCTGGTGCAGGTTCGTGCTGGGGATGCACAACGCAACGCATCACGTCGAGCACCACTTGTTCCCGTCCGTACCATTCTATAACCTCGGTGCGCTGCGAGCCCTGCTCGTCGAGCAGCCCGCCTACTTGATCTCCACGCACACCACAAGAGGCTTCAGGAATGTCCTTCGAGAATGCATGGCGTCGGCGGACCTGCGTACGACCCGCGGGTCAAGAGCTCTCATTCATTTCGACCATCGCACCGAGCGCTGGTAAATCGCCAATACGCTCGCAACCATCATCAATGGAAAGGGTAGATATTCCATGAGTACCGCAGTTCCCACAGATCTCATCGGTGCGATCACGCAGGATGGTTACGCCTTCAGAGCAGGATCGGACGTTATCGCGAGCCTCCCGGAGGGAGCGGATCTCGATGCCTTCGTCGCAAACTGGGATACGCTCGGCCCGGACGAGTACCTCCAGGGTGACAAGGTGTTCCGTCACCGTCGTTATGGCCAGCTGGGATTCGTCCCGATCGCCGGAGCCATCCGCCTGCTCCCCGCGGGGGCATACTTTCAGTCCGAGGAGATCAACGCGTACGCAGGTGGGATCCAGCGGGTGTTCCCCCCGCTCACAGAGGCGTTCGTCGCAGACCCCGTGTTTCAGCACCTCGTGCGGTCGTCGTTCTCCGTCTCCGAGGTCGAGCGCCAGTTCATGGACCAGGAGTGGACCGTCGACATCCACCTGTTCCGACTCACCGCCGAGGGGCCGGAGCCGACGCACCCGACCCCGGAGGGTGTGCTCCGGGACGGCTTCCCGATGGGTGCCCTCCACATGGTCCGTCGTCAGCGGATCCAGGGCGGGGTATCCCACATCTACTCGATGGGACAGGAGCTGGTCGCCACCTCAAACCTCGAGGACCTGCTCGACACGTTCTACTGCTACGACGACCGCGTCATGCATTCCGCGACGCCCATCTACGCGACGACGCAGGAACCGGGGCACCGTGACGTGCTGGTCTACGGGTTCCATCTTCCTGGCACGAAGTATGCGCGTGACTGAGCTTCTTCAGGCTCGTGCTGACGGCGACGCGATCAAGGGTCCGGACC
>NZ_JACSQG010000026.1:839-1278 GCF_014836765.1 Serpens gallinarum | reverse complement strand
GTACCTGTGCCGCGAGCTCACCGACCTCTCCCTGCCCAAGATCGGCCAGCAGTTCGGTGGACGCGACCACACGACGGTCATGCACGCGAATCGCAAGATCACGGAGCAGATGGCTGAGCGTCGTTCGACGTACAACCAGGTGACCGAGCTGACGAGCCGCATCAAGCAGCAGCACCGGGGTTGACCTTCGTCCCGTGCTCGTGAGGGGACCAGGCCGGCAGGGGCGAGGCCTGGTCACGTGCCTGCGGCTCCTGTCCCGGTCCGGCCTGGAGCCGTGTGCCGCGGGCTCCTCCGTCCGTCGCCCTGCCGTGCTGACGTGGCGCCTCCGCAGCGCCTTCCTCGTCGTGGGGTGACCGCCTGGCGGTCCAGCGCGAACCAGCGCCGTCCAGCGCGGCCCCGCACCGTCTCCCCGTCCCCAGGTCACCCCGCGCCGCGCTCG
>NZ_JACSQG010000026.1:0-829 GCF_014836765.1 Serpens gallinarum | reverse complement strand
CGCAAGGACGCAAGGACGGCCCAGGTTCGCCGGCCGTCAGCCCTGTGTGACGACGGGGTCCACGCGCGTCGTCGCGCGTCTAGGGTCTGTTATGCACCTTATGCGGCTTAACTGTGGATGAATTCTCGTCCGGCGCTCGACACTGTGCACAGACGCCCCGACGACGTCGCTCACCCTGTTCACAACTGGCTGAGCCGCCCGCGAGGATGCACAGGCTGTCGGAACCGATGTGTACAAGTAGCTTGTGGATACGACGTCGTCCCCATGGTTGTCCACAGCGCCTGGGGGTATGTCCACCACTCACCCTCGATCGTCCCCAGATCGGTGGTCCTGCGTCCCCAACAGGCTGTGTACAGGGCACTCTGTGCTGTGTACAGATCAGGTGGAGGCCGCGCTCCCCCACAACCTTGTGCACCTACCTGTGGATAACTGTGGATGAAGGGGCACATCGTGTGGACAGAGGAGGTGCCGTCGGTGGACGGCGATCTGTAGACAACTCGCCGTCAACAGTGCCTGCGATTTACCCACAGGTTCGTACCCGGCTCGTCCACACGCAGAACATGCCTCTGACCTGCGAAGAGACCCGTTTTCCACACTTTGCACAACACCGATGACTACGACGAATGATCTCTAAGAGGAAAAATCCACACGCCTTCATCTGGTGCCGCGCCGTTCGAGCTGCCTCAAGTCGCAGGTGTGACCGCAGTCACAGCACGTGCGTCCGAGAGCCCGGGCAGGACCAGGATCACCCGAGGTCCACAGAGCGTGCCAGAGGTACCGGGCAGGGCCACGACTCGCGTAGGGTTCATGCGGGCACGACGACCCGAAC
>NZ_JACSQG010000025.1 GCF_014836765.1 Serpens gallinarum | reverse complement strand
GTCCTTGGCTGGACCCCATTCCGTGGTCCTGGCAGACGAGCCGACCGGAGCACTCGATGAGACGAACACGAGGATCGTGATCGATCAGTTCAAGCACTTTTCTGCAACAGGCAAATGCTGCATCGTCGTCACTCATGACCCGTTGGTGGCGGCCGGCGCGGACCAGGTTCTCACGTTTCACGATGGCATCCTTCAATGATCGCTTCCACGCCCGTGGCTCTCGGGTTGCGCAACGTCTACAAGCTCTGGCCCCAGACTGCACTGCTCCTGACCGTCGTGGGGCTCGTCGTCGCCTCCTCCATGGGCATCCTCTCCGTTCGAGCGACCGCGCAGTTCTCGGCACGGGAGATCGCCAGCATCGCGATGGGCGACGCCGACCTCCAGGCACGTTTCGGGGGCGGTGACATCTCATCGATCGTCCACCCTGAACCAAGTCACGACAACGGGATCGAACGCGTTCTCGTGGACACCGACGTGCAGACGACACTCTCCGGCGACAGCGGCGCGCACTCCCTGGTCGGCCGAGTGGTCCCGTTCCGCGACCCACTCACGCAAGGCATCGTGAAGTTCGATCGACAGCTCGCCGGAGAGGGACAGCTCGCACTGTCGCCGACTGCAGCAGCGCAGCTCGACGTGGCGCTTGGCGATGAGGTCGAGATCGCGTCCGATGGTGGAACGATCTCGCTGACCTACACCGATGAGGTTCGCTACGCAGGAGACACGAGTTCCCCGTTCTTTCTCGTTGAGCGAGAGTCCGTGACCGCTGAACAGGTGAATCAGATCGAGTCCGGGATCGACGTCGGCACACCGAGGTGGTTGATCGAAAGCTCTGATGTGGCCACGGCCGCACACTATCTGCGAAGCCTTGGTCTCACTGTGGTCACACCGTCGGGGTTCAGCCCTCAAGCGGCAACCAGCCTAGTTGATACCGACGTGTTCCTCGGTGGGGTGTCCCTCGTCGGGTTCGGGCTACTGGCAGCCGCGACCGCTTCCCTGGCCCAAGCTCGGCGGCGCCAGAACGGTGTCCTCACGTCCGTCGGGGTCGATGTGAGATCAATCCGGGCCGTATGGGTGATTCATGCCGCGATTTCTGCTGTGCTGGGTTGTGCGGTCGGGATCGTGGCCGGATATGTCGTGACGGTCTCGGGCGTCTGGTGGTTCTCCCGCTCGCTGAACCAGGACATGGGGCCCCTCGCGATCGCGTGGGGGTCGACAGCGGTCATCGCCGCAGGGGCATCGCTCGTCGTCCTGTTGGTCAGCGCAGGCACCGTTCCACTCCCACGCCGGGCGTCTGCGCCGGAGAAGCCCGTGGGCGCGCAGCAGTTAGCACGTTCTCACTTCGGGGGTTTTCCTTCCGTGATAGCGCGGCGCATGCGCCGTAGATCGCGCGGGGTACGGCTCGTTGGAATGGTAA
>NZ_JACSQG010000024.1 GCF_014836765.1 Serpens gallinarum | reverse complement strand
CGCATATCCGCTCCTTCCTCGTATCGATCGATGCGCGCTCGCCTCCGCCCAGCCGTCGTCCGGCCCACGGATGAACAGTGCGCGCGGGTCAGGGCGCCGGACGGTGCTCGGGCTGAGCCGAGCTCGGCTCAGCCCGGCTCGGCACAGCACAAGCCGAGCTGAGGAGGCGCTCCGCCTCTTGGCTGTCGGCATCCGAGCGGAGTTCGTCGCGCTGAGAACGTGGCGTGCCGTCAGAGACCGGACGGCGCACGGCGCGCCACCACTCCCCGTTCTGGTCGACAACCTGATCCACGAGGTCAGCTGACTGAAGCCGCCCGAGCTCGAGCGCAACCTCACTGAGCGGGCGATCTACGACGACGGCGACATCTCGCGCCAGACCCGGTGCCTCCGTCAGCATCGCAAGCAGCTGGTCTGCGAGCGACCCACCCACTGACGTTGACGTGATCACACCAACACCTGCGACGGCGGGCCGATGAACTCGTATGCCCTTGGAGCAAGCGGCGCTATGAGATCGTTGCGGCCAAGCATGAGTGCATAGTTCTCGTACGAGGACTCGCTGTGGAGTGGAACGCGGTCCGGGACGGCAGATCCGTCACCCATGGGGTTGTCCGCCCACACGACGTTGCGGTGCAACCTCGCATCAGGTGACCAGCCCTCGGGTTCGACGATTCCGTAGCCCGCACTCACGCACGCGCTGATGTTCGCTTTGTTCGCCTCTCCGTAGAGCATCGTAGTGACTCCATGGCGGTCCAGGACCAGGGCATTCGCGATGAGCATGAGAGTCCGGGCCACGCCCTGCAGTGCGCGCGCAGGATGGCGAGTGTCCACCATTGTGAACGTCCCCTCAAATCCCCAGGCGAACGGCGCGAGGACGAAAAAGCACAACGTCGAGCCGGTCTCGTCGGTCATGGCAAAAACATAATGATCGCCTTGACCGTACCCGGTACCGCCGGCGTACTCGTCGGCGTCTGCTCGCGGCACATGAAAGTATGACACGAGAAGATCCGCGAACAGCTCGGCATCGGGCTCGGCGCCACCCCATTGCCGATACGGATCGTGGCACAAGACGCGAAGACCTCGAGACTCTGCTCGGTCGAGGAGCGACCTGGCCGATTCGTCGAACTCGGAGAAAATGCGTTCCTGGGCGACGCGCTTGCTCTGCACGGTCCTGATGAAGCGCTGCTGGCTTTCAATGGGCGGAGTACGAGAACCGTCGTTGCGGGAGAGCCACACGTAGTCGGCCCCTTCGGCGCACGTGCTCGACACCTTCAACCGGTTCAGTTCCAGAGGACCGTGCACGCCGGTGTCCGCGGGGAGAAGGGCGACGCTCGGTGCAGAATGATCGACGAGCGCGCGGAGGGTCCAACGGCTACTAGCCCCCGCGTTGAGCTGCGCGTCGAGCGAAGACGCCGTCGCGCGAAACAGCTCTGGGGTCAGCATCCCGGACGCGTACCCACGGATCCGGCCGACGCGGTCCGGACCCTTGAT
>NZ_JACSQG010000023.1 GCF_014836765.1 Serpens gallinarum | reverse complement strand
GTATGCGATCCATGAACCCCACCTGTTAAATGATGGGCGTTCCGTTTAGCGTGGCAGAGCTGGCGTGCAGTTCCACGGCAGCAGCGCTTCGTAGTCTTCGACGCTGTTGGCGGTCGGCAGGCGTTCGAGCACATGACGCAGCCAAGCGTAGGGTTCCTGACCGTTGGCCTTGGCGGTTTCGATCAGGCTGTAGATCTGCGCGCTGGCTGTGGCGCCCTTGGGCGTGTCGCTGAACAGCCAGTTCTTGCGGCCGATGACGAAGGGGCGGATGGCGTTCTCGGCGCGGTTGTTATCGATCGGCAGGTGGCCGCCTTCGGTATAGCGCACCAGACGGCGCCAGTTGCTGGCCAGGTAGTTCACCGCCTTGCCCAGGGCATTGTGTGCGGTGACCTGGGGCTGGGTTTTATCCAGCCAGTTTTTCAGTTGCGCGAGGATCGCTTCGCTGTGTTGCTGGCGGCCGATGAGGCGTTGGTTATCGTCGGCGTCCTTGAGCTCACGCTCGATGCCGTACAGTTTGTTGATCAGGTTCAGCGCCACGTCGGCGCGCCCGGTCTTGCCCTTGGGCTGCACCTTCTGCGCCTCGACAAATTTACGCCGGGCATGCGCCCAGCAAGCCAGGCGCTCAATACCCGCCTGCGCCGCCACAGCGTTGTAGCCGGCGTAATCATCGGTCATCAGGTAGCCGCGGTAGCCCTCGAGCAGGCGCAAGGGGATCTCCTGCGCACGGCTGGATGAGTAGTCAAACAGGACTACCGGTTGCTCCGCTGGCCCGCCGGCCCGTACCCACATCCAGGAGTGAGTCGTGGGATCGCGCCCCGGCTCCTTGAGGACCTGGACGCGGGTTTCATCACAGTGGACCACCGGGCTTTCCAGTAGCCGGTCGTGCAGCAAATTCATCAGCGGTTGCAGCTGTTCGCCACACTGGATCACCCAGCGCGCCAGGGTCTGGCGCGAGAGGTCGATGCCATGACGCGCCAGCACGTTTTCGAAGCGATGCAGCGGTAGACCGTCGACATACTTGGCGGTCAGTAACATGGCCAGCACGCTGGCGCTGGCCAGGCTTTTCTCGATCAGCTGCGCCGGCTTGTCGGCGGTGACCGGCGCGGCCTCACAGCCACGGCAACCGTAAACCTTGCGGATGTGTTTAAGCACGCGGATCTGCATCGGGACGATCTCCAGCTGTTCGCTGGTCTCTTCGCCGATGGCGTGCTTGCGGCAACCGCAGGCACAGGTTAGCGCGTGCTCGGGCAGTTCATGCAGGAACTCAGTGCGCGGCAGCTGGGCCGGCAACGGCTTGCGCTTGCCGCGACGTTTGATCGGCGCGACGACTTCTTCCGCCTCGTCAGCGACGTCTGTCGCGGCCGCTTCGGCCAGGCTTTCCGCTTCGTTGAACATGGCCAACTGCGGCGAATCGGCATCCACGCTCTGCTCGGACTTACGACCGAACAGGCGCTGGATCAAGAGCGCGTTCTGTTCTTGAAGCTGGATGATTTTTCCCTGATCCAACTCTCGCGCACTGACCATCTGCGCAAGCAGTTGCTTGAGCAAAACGGGATCGTCGGGGAGGGTTTCGGGCATGCAAATCATGCCGTGGATTATACCGGCTCAGGTCACGAAACGCGGCGTCAAAACCTGATGCGGGCGGTTGCGCCACAGGTCGAAACCATCCAGCAGCCAGTTCAACTCTTGAACCGTCAGTACGATGGCTTCGTCTTGATCGGGCGATGTTTTGAACCGCTCGGCCTCCAGGCGCTTGAGCCACAGGCAGAAGCCGTTGCGCTCCCAATAGAGAATTTTCACTCGGTTACGCGCACGGTTGAGGAAGACAAACAACACCGGGTCGAACACCGCCACCTTGATATCCAGTTCGACCAGAGCAGCCAGGCCGTCGATGGACTTTCGAAAGTCCACGGGCTTGGGGTAGAGGTAGACTTTTTCGACCTTGGCGTCGGGACGCATCATGCAGGGTAGGCTCCAGAGGGAATCGGGAGCTCAGCATCGGGACTTTTTCAGTCCTTTTGAATGTGTGCTTTATGGAGCGGTTAC
>NZ_JACSQG010000022.1 GCF_014836765.1 Serpens gallinarum | reverse complement strand
CGCAGGGCACGGACGAAGAGCTGCTCAGCCCCGCCGAGGCGGTAGACCTCGAGAACTGCGCCCGCGAACCCATCCACATCCCCGGCCGGATCCAGCCCCGCGGTGCGCTGCTCGTGGTCCGTGAGAGCGACGGGCGCGTCCTCCAGTGCTCGACGAACGTGCACGGCCTCGTGGGACGGGACAGCGCCGACGTGCTCGGCGCCCCCCTGACCGAGGTCCTGGGGCCCGACGACGGCGCCCGGCTCCTCGCGCACGTCGCGCAGCACCGCGACCCCGCGTCGCACAACCCCGTCGAGATCCGCACCGGGACGGACCGGACGGTCGCGACCGACGCGATCCTGCACCGCCCGCCGCTGCCCGCCGGGGCCGAACCCGTCGTCGTGATCGAGCTCGAGCCCGCGGTCGTGCGACCGCTCAGCTTCCCCAACACCTACCAGGGCGTGCGCGCGGCGCTCGCGGACGACCTCGACGCCCCCACCGCGCTCGCGGCCGTCGACGCGTGGGCCGACGTCTCGCTCGCCGAGGGCCGTGACACCTCGGGCGACACCGAGGGCGCGCCCGGCGTGATCTCGCGCGCCGTCAACGCCCTGCTCGGGGTGCGGCTCTAGGTGTACCCGGCCGTGAGGTTGGTGCCAGTTCCGGTTGTCGAAGGGAGGACCTCCGGGCTTAGTGGAGATGTCGAAGTCTTCACAACCCGGAGGTCCTCGTGTCCCACGCTAATGCCCGTCTGACCGTTCGCGGCAGGATGTTGATCGTCGAGCGCCGCAGGGATGGTTGGAAGCAGGCCCACATTGCTGCGGCGATGGGCGTCTCACGCAAGACAGTGCGGCACTGGCTGCATCGATTCGCTACCGAGGGCGAGACCGGCTTGGCTGACCGGTCCTCGCGCCCGCACCACAGTCCGACCAGGACGAGCGCCGAGACAGAGGCCAGGGTCGTGGCCCTGCGCCGGGAGCAGCGGCGTGGGCGGGACCAGATCGCGGCCGAGCTCGGCGTGGCGCCCCGCACGGTCTCTCGGGTCCTGGCGCGCCACCACATGCCGCACCTGGCCGTGCTGGACCCGATGACGGGCGATCGCCTGCGGGCCTCCAAAGCGACCACCGTGCGCTACGAACGTGACCGGCCGGGCGAACTGGTGCACATGGACGTCAAGAAACTCGGGCGCATCCCGGACGGCGGCGGGTGGCGAGCCCACGGCCGCGGTGCCGAGAACGACAACCGAGACCGCAAGCACGGGACCGGGTATGACTACGTCCACTCACTCGTGGACGACCACTCCAGGCTGGCGTACTCCGAGATCCTCCCCGACGAAAAGGGCACCACCTGCGCCGAATTCCTGACCCGCGCGATCGGCTACTTCGCCACCCGCGGCATCACCCGGATCGAACGCCTCATGACGGACAACGCGTGGGCCTACCGCTGGTCGCTGCGGGATCTGTGCGCCGCCCACGGCATCGAGCAAAAGTTCATCAAGCCGCATTGCCCCTGGCAGAACGGGAAGGTCGAAAGACTCAACCGCACCCTGGCCACCGAATGGGCCTACAGACAAGTCTTCACCTCGAACGACGAACGGACCGCAGCCCTGGCACCCTGGCTCGAGTACTACAACACCCAACGTCGCCACCAAGCCCTCGGCGGGCAACCCCCGATCAGCCGGCTGTAACCAACCTCCTGGCCGGGTACAGCTAGAGGCTCCGGTGCCGCGACGCCCGACGATGCCCCGGCGTCCCGGCGAAGGTCGGCGTCCTGCTCGCGCCGCGAGAGATCCGGGGGCCGGCCGGTGCTCCTCGCATAGGGTCCGGGGATGGTACGATCCACCCTCTTTCGCCTGGCGCACTCCGAGCACCCGATCGCGTCGCCGCTGAGCGATGCCCGCGTCGAGAGCCTGCTCGACCGGACGACCGGGGGCCGACGCAGCGTCCTCGACCTCGGGTGCGGCGACGGCACGTGGCTGCTGCGGGCGCTGGGCCGGGAACCCGGCCTCACCGCGGTGGGGGTGGACACCTCCGACGTCGGGTTCGAGGAGACGCGGGCCAAGGCGGCTGCCGTGGGCGTGGCGGACCGGCTGACGCTGGTCCAGGGCGACGTCCGGGAGTACGTGAGCCAGGCGCCGTTCGACGCGGTGCTCAGCGTGGGCGCGGCGTACGCG
>NZ_JACSQG010000021.1 GCF_014836765.1 Serpens gallinarum | reverse complement strand
GCCTTGACCATGTCTTCAATGACTTTCTTGGCGTCGCCAAAAACCATCATGGTCTTGTCCATGTAGAACAGTTCGTTGTCCAGGCCGGCATAGCCGCTGGCCATGGAGCGCTTGTTGACGATCACGGTCTTGGCCTTGTAGGCCTCGAGGATCGGCATGCCGGCGATCGGCGACTGGGGATCGTTCTTCGCCGCCGGGTTGACCACGTCATTGGCGCCCAGCACCAGCACCACGTCGGTCTGGCCGAACTCGGAGTTGATGTCTTCCATCTCGAACACCTGCTCGTAGGGCACCTCGGCCTCGGCGAGCAATACGTTCATATGCCCCGGCATACGCCCGGCCACCGGGTGGATGGCGTACTTCACGTTGACGCCGCGATGAGTCAGCTTTTCGGCCAGCTCCATCAGGGCATGCTGGGCCCGGGCCACGGCCAGGCCGTAGCCGGGCACGATCACCACGGTGTCGGCGTTGGTCAACAGGAACGCGGCATCATCGGAGGAGCCCGACTTCACGCTGCGCTGCTCTTGCGAACCGTTGGCGGCGCCCGCATCGGCATCACCCCCGAAGCCGCCGAGGATCACGTTGAAGAACGAGCGGTTCATCGCCTTGCACATGATGTAGGAGAGGATCGCGCCCGAGGAACCCACCAGGGAGCCGGCAATGATCAGCATCGAGTTGTTCAGCGAGAAGCCGATGCCGGCCGCCGCCCAGCCCGAATAGCTGTTGAGCATCGACACCACCACCGGCATGTCGGCGCCCCCGATGGGGATGATGATCAGCACGCCAATCACGAACGCCAACGCCACCAGCAGGGCAAAGGCCGAGATGTCGCCGGTGAAGGTGTAGACCAGGCCGAGGCCGACAATCGCCAGGCCGACCACCAGGTTGAGCAGGTGCTGGCCCTTGAACTGCACCGGCGCGCCCTGGAACAGACGGAACTTGTACTTGCCCGACAACTTGCCGAAGGCAATCACCGAACCGGAGAAGGTGATTGCACCAATGGCGGCACCGAGGAACAGCTCCAGGCGGTTACCGGCCGGAATCGGGTCAGCCATGCTGGCAACGATGCCCAGCGACTGCGGCTCGACCACGGCGGCAATGGCAATGAACACCGCGGCCAGGCCGATCATGCTGTGCATGAAGGCGACCAGCTCCGGCATCTTGGTCATTTCCACGCGCTTGGCCATGATCGAGCCGGCGGTGCCGCCGATCAGCAGGCCGACGATCACGTAGCCGATGCCCTGGGTGGGCCCCCCTTCTTTTAAAGAGAGCGCGCCGAGCTTGTAGATCAGCCCCACGGTGGTAACGATGGCGATGGCCATGCCGAGCATGCCAAACAGGTTGCCGCGCCGCGAGGTGGTCGGGTGCGACAGGCCTTTGAGTGCCTGGATGAAGAAAATCGAGGCGACCAGGTAGAGAACGGTAATCAGGTTCATGCTCATCTCGTTACTTCTCCACCGAGGCCTTCGGAGCCTTCTTCTTAAACATTTCCAGCATGCGGCGGGTAACCAGGAAGCCACCGAACACGTTGACGGCGGCCAATGCCACGGCCAGGGTGCCCATGACCTTGCCCAGCGGGGTGACGGTCAGCGCGGCAGCCAGCATGGCGCCGACGATGACGATGGCGGAAATCGCGTTGGTCACCGCCATCAGCGGGGTGTGCAGGGCTGGGGTGACGTTCCAGACCACGTGGTAGCCAATGTAGATGGCCAGCACGAAGATGATCAGGTTGTAGATACCGTCGGAAATCAAATCCATGTCGCGATCCTTCCCTTTAGCCGTTACGGCGCACGACCTCACCGCCCGTGCACATCAGGCACGCGGCGACGATGTCGTCTTCGAGGTTGAGGTGGAACTGGCCGTCCTTGTCGATGACCAGCTTGAGGAAGTCCAGCAGGTTGCGGGCGTAGAGGGCCGAGGCATCGGCCGGCACCATGGCGGCCAGGTTGCTGTGGCCAACAATGGTCACGCCATGCTGCACGACCACCTGATCGGCGACGGTCAGCGGGCAGTTGCCACCTTGCGCCGCGGCCAGGTCGATGATCACCGAGCCGGGCTTCATCTCGGCGACCGTGGCTTCCTGCAGCAGGGTGGGCGCCTGGCGCCCCGGAATCAGGGCGGTGGTAATGACGATGTCGGCCTGCTTGGCGCGCTCGTGCACCGCCTTGGCCTGGCGTTCCATCCAGGATTGCGGCATCGGGCGGGCATAGCCGCCGACGCCTTGGGCGCATTCACGCTCTTCATCGGTCTCGAACGGCACCTCGACGAACTTGGCGCCAAGCGATTCGATCTGTTCCTTCACGGCCGGGCGCACGTCAGAGGCCTCGATCACCGCGCCCAGACGTTTGGCGGTGGCGATGGCCTGCAAACCGGCCACACCTGCACCGAGAATCAGCACACGGGCGGCTTTCACCGTGCCGGCGGCGGTCATCAGCATGGGCATGAAGCGCGGGTAATGATGCGCAGCGAGCAGTACGGCCTTGTAGCCAGCGATGTTGGCCTGGGAGGACAAGACGTCCAGGCTCTGCGCGCGGGACGTGCGCGGTGCGGCTTCCAGGGCAAAGGCGGTGATGCCTTGGGCGGCCAGCTTGGCGATCAGCTCGGTGTTAAACGGGTTGAGCATGCCCACCAGCACGGTGCCGCTCTTCATCTGCGCCAGTTCGGCGTCGCTGGGGGCGACCACCTTGAGCACGATGTCGGCTGCAAAAGCCTCGGCGGCCGTGCCCATGGTGGCCCCCACGGCTTGATAGGCGCTGTCCGGGATGCTGGCGTTGCTGCCGGCGGCAGCCTGAACGGTCACCTGATGGCCCTGGCCGATGAGTTTCTTCACCGTTTCCGGGGTCGCAGCCACGCGGGTTTCCCCGGTGTGAGTTTCTAGAGGAATGCCGAT
>NZ_JACSQG010000020.1 GCF_014836765.1 Serpens gallinarum | reverse complement strand
ACCTTCTCAACCACTTGCGCTACCGACCGAAGTAAACCCCAGCTCGGTAGCGGGAGGCGAATTCTACAGCAACCTGAATCGCTGTCAACTCCAACCTCGCACCGCCTTCGCTTCGAAAAGCGAAGCTTCCGATACTCTTCAAACCGCTTAACTCGTTGATCTACAAGGAGTTTTCAGCAAGGTCTGCACCGGAAGTGGGGCGCATTATAGGCCGCTGGATTCTGCCGTCAACGGTTATTTTGATATTCGTCACAAATTGCCTCGACAGCTTCTAGCCAGGTTTAGGATGCGCCTGACTAGACGACCCCACCTTGACGCAAATCAGCTATATGCCGAGCAGTCTTGTTCAGCAGTTGCTGCAGTATCTGCTCGGTATGCTGACCCAGAGTAGGGGGCGCCTGGCGATACTCGACCGGCGTGTCAGACAACCTGATGGGGCTGGCCACTTGCGCCACAAGGCCAGCCACCGGGTGCGGCATTTCCACCTTAAGCCCGCGCGCCTGCACCTGCGGGTCGGCGAACACCTGTGCCAGATCATTGATCGGCCCGCAAGGCACTCCCGCTTGTTCCAGTGTGGCCACCCATTCAGCGGTGCTCCTGAACACGGTGACCTGCTTGATCAGCGGGATCAGCAGCGTGCGATGGGCAACGCGGGCACTATTAGTAGCAAAGCGTGGATCGTCGGCCCACTCGGAATGCCCGGCCACCTCGCAAAATTTGCGGAACTGACTGTCATTACCCACGGTGAGGATAAAGTCGCCATCTGCCGTGGGGAAATCCTGATAGGGCACGATGTTCGGATGAGCGTTTCCCAGGCGCCGAGGTGAAACACCTGTAGTCAGGTAATTCATCGCCTGATTGGCCAGGCAGGCAACCTGTACGTCGAGTAATGCCATGTCGACGTGCTGGCCGATGCCGCTCTGCTCACGTTGATTGAGCGCAGCCAGAATACCGACCGTGGCATACAACCCCGTCAGGATATCCGTGAGTGCCACACCGACTTTGACAGGGCCCGCGCCTTCCTCGTTATCACCCCGCCCGGTCACGCTCATCAGTCCGCCCAGGGCCTGAATCATGAAGTCGTACCCCGCCCGCCTGGCGTAGGGGCCGTCCTGACCGAAGCCGGTAATCGAACAGTAGATCAGCCGGGGATTGATGGTTTTCAGCGTGGCGTAGTCCAGCCCATATGCCGCCAAGCCACCCACCTTGAAATTTTCGATCAGCACATCCGACTTGGCCACCAGTTCGCGGATCAGCTGCTGACCCTCGGCCTGAGTGAAATCAATGGTGATCGACTGCTTGTTGCGATTGGTCGCCAGGTAATAGGCGGCCTCATCCGTCTCTCGCCCCTCCTGGTCTTTCAGGAAGGGTGGCCCCCAATGGCGGGTGTCATCGCCGAGCAAAGGACGCTCGACTTTGATCACGTCGGCGCCCAGATCGCCCAGGATCTGCCCACACCAGGGGCCGGCCAACACACGGGACAAATCGAGCACTCGAATATGGGACAACGCGCCAGACATGGAACCTCCCCTTCCCTTCTATTAATAGAAGGCTTGAATGCCGGTTTGAGCGCGCCCAAGAATCAGCGCATGAATGTCATGAGTGCCTTCGTAAGTGTTGACCACTTCCAGGTTGACCAAATGGCGCGCAATACCGAACTCGTCGCTGATGCCATTTCCACCCAGCATGTCGCGGGCCAGGCGGGCGACGTCCAGCGCCTTGCCGCAACTGTTGCGCTTCATGAGTGAGGTGATTTCCACCGCCGCCGTGCCTTCATCTTTCATGCGCCCCAGGCGCAGGCAGCCTTGCAAGCCCAAGGTGATCTCGGTCTGCATGTCGGCAAGCTTTTTCTGGATCAGTTGGTTGGCGGCCAGAGGTCGGCCGAACTGCTGACGATCCAGTACATACTGGCGCGCGGTGTGCCAGCAGTCTTCGGCGGCGCCCAGCGCTCCCCAGCTGATGCCATAGCGTGCCGAGTTCAGGCAGGTGAACGGACCCTTCAGGCCGCGCACCTCGGGGAAGGCGTTTTCTTCCGGGACGAATACATTGTCCATGACAATCTCACCGGTGATCGAGGCGCGCAGGCCCACCTTGCCGTGGATCGCCGGAGCGCTCAGGCCTTGCCACCCTTTTTCCAGCACGAAGCCGCGGATTTCGCCGGCATCGTCCTTGGCCCACACCACAAAGACATCGGCGATCGGACTGTTGGTGATCCACATCTTGCTGCCGGTCAGCCGATAGCCGCCCTCGACCTTTTTGGCGCGGGTGATCATTGAACCTGGATCAGAGCCATGATTCGGCTCGGTCAGGCCGAAGCAGCCGATATATTCGCCACTGGCCAGCTTGGGAAGGTACTTCTGCTTGGTCGTTTCATTGCCGAATTCAAAGATCGGCACCATCACCAGCGAGGACTGCACACTCATCATCGAGCGATAGCCGGAATCGATGCGTTCCACTTCGCGCGCGATCAGGCCGTAGCAGACATAGTTAAGGCCGCTGCCACCGTAGGCTTCCGGAATAGTGGCGCCGAGCAGGCCGGTCTCACCCATTTCGCGGAAGATCTTCGGATCGGTCTGTTCATGCCGGAAGGCTTCCAGCACCCGCGGCGCCAGCTTGTCAGCGGCGAACTGCTGGGCGCTGTCGCGCACCATGCGTTCTTCTTCGCTCAGCTGCTGATCGAGCAGCAGCGGGTCTTCCCAGTTGAAACGTGCTTTATCGGCCATGAGTCACCTCTTCTTATATATAGAACCCAGGCGCTGTACAGCACCCTGGAATGAAGGGAATCCTAAGCGGCATAGGAAAAGCGTTGCAAACGATGATTACGCACCCAGTTGTGCGCTTTACTCACTCCGTGACAGCATAAGACCGCTTTCATTCGTCATCATCAGTGAGCTTGTCGTATGCGCCGCAAGATTCCCAGTACCGCCGCATTGATCGCCTTCGAGGCTGCGGCACGCCATCAAAGCTTTACCCGAGCTGCCGAAGAGCTGGCGTTGACGCAAAGTGCAGTATGCCGCCAGATCGGTGCTTTAGAAGCCTTCCTGGGTCTGGACCTGTTTCGACGTTCGCGCCGCGGCGTGGTGCTGACCGAAGCCGGCCTGTCCTACAGTCGCCGGGTCGCGGCCCAGCTCGATGCTGTCGAGCGCGACACCTTGTCGATCATGGGCGAGCAGGGCGCGATGAATCTGGAACTGGCCGTGGTGCCGACCTTCGCCACGCGCTGGCTACTGCCGCGCCTTAATAGTTTTCAGCAGCAGCACCCTCAGGTCACCGTCAACCTGAACACTCGCACTCGCCCTTTCCTGTTCGCCGATACACAGTTCGACGCCGCAATCTATTTTGGCGATGCCAACTGGTCAGGCACCCAGGCGCATTATCTGATGCCCGAATCCAGCGTTCCGGTATGCAGTCCGGCCTGGCTGAAAGGGCAGCCAACTCTGGATGCGGAACAGCTTGCCGGCCTGCCACTGCTACAACAGAGCACCCGCCCTTATGCCTGGCGCCAGTGGTTCGAATCCCAAGGCATACAGGTAGCCAGAGATCTCACCGGGCCGCGCTATGAGCTGTTTTCCATGCTGGCTCAAGCGGCCATACACGAAATGGGTGTGGCGCTGATTCCTGCTTTTTTAATCGAGCAGGAACTGGCCAGCGGTCAATTGGTCATTGCCCATCCACAGGCCAGCCATAACGACAAAGCCTATTACCTGATGATCCCTGATCGCAAAGCTGAGTCAGCTGCATTGGGCTCGTTTCGCGATTGGCTGATGAGCGAGGCCCAAAGCTATCGGCAGTTCTCCCCAGAGAATGAAACCATTATGTAGTGGCTTTCCTAAAACACTACAGGACGGCATGCATACGCCTATGAAACCCGCAACCTTTCACGCATGCCGTTCGTTTAGCGCTCTGCTTCACTTAGTCGCTGCGGGTAATTTGGTTAAAAAACCAAGCTCACGATGGTTTCTATGCAAATTTCTTGCTTGCCCGCAATGAGCGAACAAGTCCGCTACCTTGTTAAGGGACAAAATCATCAGAACGGCCAGTCATTAACGGACTTGTAGTCCTCTGAATGTTTTGCTTCAAAACGGTTGAAGGCTCCTCGACAGACCTGCACAATGCCGCGCCCCTCCCCTTTGGTATTAGACCTTCGGGTGAGGTGTCTCAACCCATCCACATGGTGTGGCCGGGGCGATAAAAATAACGATCAAGTAGGAGACAGGAAGTGCTTATCGGCATTCCTCTAGAAACTCACACCGGGGAAACCCGCGTGGCTGCGACCCCGGAAACGGTGAAGAAACTCATCGG
>NZ_JACSQG010000019.1:2005-5583 GCF_014836765.1 Serpens gallinarum | reverse complement strand
TTAGGCGCTTGACGATGACCTACTCTCACATGGGGAAACCCCACACTACCATCGGCGAAGAGTCGTTTCACTGCTGAGTTCGGGATGGGATCAGGTGGTTCCAACTCTCTATGGTCGTCAAGCAATTCTTTCGGGGCCTCGCGGTTCGCGCGCGGCTCCAGATTCGGTATGTGATAGTTGTATCGGTAGTGGTTTGCGGTTCGCCGAATTTTCGGTTTGTCGACTTCACCTTCAACACCGTCTGCTGTGCAGCAGATTGTTTGGGTGTTATATGGTCAAGCCTCACGGGCAATTAGTACAGGTTAGCTCAACGCCTCACAACGCTTACACACCCTGCCTATCAACGTCGTAGTCTTCGACGGCCCTTCAGGGGACTCAAGGTCCCAGTGAGATCTCATCTTGAGGCAAGTTTCCCGCTTAGATGCTTTCAGCGGTTATCTCTTCCGAACATAGCTACCCGGCAATGCCACTGGCGTGACAACCGGAACACCAGAGGTTCGTCCACTCCGGTCCTCTCGTACTAGGAGCAGCCCCTCTCAAATCTCAAACGTCCACGGCAGATAGGGACCGAACTGTCTCACGACGTTCTAAACCCAGCTCGCGTACCACTTTAAATGGCGAACAGCCATACCCTTGGGACCGGCTTCAGCCCCAGGATGTGATGAGCCGACATCGAGGTGCCAAACACCGCCGTCGATATGAACTCTTGGGCGGTATCAGCCTGTTATCCCCGGAGTACCTTTTATCCGTTGAGCGATGGCCCTTCCATACAGAACCACCGGATCACTAAGACCTACTTTCGTACCTGCTCGACGTGTCTGTCTCGCAGTCAAGCGCGCTTTTGCCTTTATACTCTACGACCGATTTCCGACCGGTCTGAGCGCACCTTCGTACTCCTCCGTTACTCTTTAGGAGGAGACCGCCCCAGTCAAACTGCCCACCATACACTGTCCTCGATCCGGATAACGGACCCGAGTTAGAACCTCAAAGTTGCCAGGGTGGTATTTCAAGGATGGCTCCACGCGAACTGGCGTCCACGCTTCATAGCCTCCCACCTATCCTACACAAACAAATTCAAAGTCCAGTGCAAAGCTACAGTAAAGGTTCACGGGGTCTTTCCGTCTAGCCGCGGATACACTGCATCTTCACAGCGATTTCAATTTCACTGAGTCTCGGGTGGAGACAGCGCCGCCATCGTTACGCCATTCGTGCAGGTCGGAACTTACCCGACAAGGAATTTCGCTACCTTAGGACCGTTATAGTTACGGCCGCCGTTTACCGGGGCTTCGATCAAGAGCTTCGCTTGCGCTAACCCCATCAATTAACCTTCCGGCACCGGGCAGGCGTCACACCCTATACGTCCACTTTCGTGTTTGCAGAGTGCTGTGTTTTTAATAAACAGTCGCAGCGGCCTGGTATCTTCGACCGGCATGAGCTTACGCAGTAAATGCTTCACCCTCACCGGCGCACCTTCTCCCGAAGTTACGGTGCCATTTTGCCTAGTTCCTTCACCCGAGTTCTCTCAAGCGCCTTGGTATTCTCTACCCAACCACCTGTGTCGGTTTGGGGTACGGTTCCTAGTTACCTGAAGCTTAGAAGCTTTTCCTGGAAGCATGGCATCAACCACTTCGCGTTCTAAAAGAACACTCGTCATCAGCTCTCGACCTTGAATTCCCGGATTTGCCTAAGAATTCGGTCTACCACCTTAAACACGGACAACCAACGCCGTGCTGGCCTAGCCTTCTCCGTCCCTCCATCGCAGTAACTAGAAGTACAGGAATATTAACCTGTTTCCCATCGACTACGCTCTTCAGCCTCGCCTTAGGGACCGACTAACCCTGCGTCGATTAACGTTGCGCAGGAACCCTTGGTCTTTCGGCGTGGGTGTTTTTCACACCCATTGTCGTTACTCATGTCAGCATTCGCACTTCTGATACCTCCAGCAAGCTTCTCAACTCACCTTCACAGGCTTACAGAACGCTCCTCTACCGCGTCACTTACGTGACACCCGTAGCTTCGGTGTATGGTTTGAGCCCCGTTACATCTTCCGCGCAGGCCGACTCGACTAGTGAGCTATTACGCTTTCTTTAAAGGATGGCTGCTTCTAAGCCAACCTCCTAGCTGTCTAAGCCTTCCCACATCGTTTCCCACTTAACCATAACTTTGGGACCTTAGCTGACGGTCTGGGTTGTTTCCCTTTTCACGACGGACGTTAGCACCCGCCGTGTGTCTCCCATGCTCGGCACTTGTAGGTATTCGGAGTTTGCATCGGGTTGGTAAGTCGGGATGACCCCCTAGCCGAAACAGTGCTCTACCCCCTACAGTGATACATGAGGCGCTACCTAAATAGCTTTCGAGGAGAACCAGCTATCTCCGAGCTTGATTAGCCTTTCACTCCGATCCACAGGTCATCCGCTAACTTTTCAACGGTAGTCGGTTCGGTCCTCCAGTCAGTGTTACCTAACCTTCAACCTGCCCATGGATAGATCGCCCGGTTTCGGGTCTATACCCAGCGACTAAAGCGCCCTATTAAGACTCGCTTTCGCTACGCCTCCCCTATTCGGTTAAGCTCGCCACTGAATATAAGTCGCTGACCCATTATACAAAAGGTACGCAGTCACCCAACAAAGTGGGCTCCCACTGCTTGTACGCATACGGTTTCAGGTTCTATTTCACTCCCCTCTCCGGGGTTCTTTTCGCCTTTCCCTCACGGTACTGGTTCACTATCGGTCAGTCAGTAGTATTTAGCCTTGGAGGATGGTCCCCCCATATTCAGACAAAGTTTCTCGTGCTCCGTCCTACTCGATTTCACGCCAAGGATGTTTTCGTGTACGGGGCTATCACCCACTACGGCGGCACTTTCCAGAGCCTTTCACTAACATCCAAGACGCTTAAGGGCTAATCCCCGTTCGCTCGCCACTACTAAGGGAATCTCGGTTGATTTCTGTTCCTCCGGGTACTTAGATGTTTCAGTTCCCCGGGTTCGCCTCTTGCACCTATGTATTCAGTACAAGATACCCAGCTTATGCTGGGTGGGTTTCCCCATTCAGAGATCTCCGGATCAAAGGTTATTTGCCACCTCCCCGAAGCTTATCGCAGGCTATCACGTCTTTCATCGCCTCTGACTGCCAAGGCATCCACCGTATGCGCTTCTTCACTTGACCATATAACCCCAAGCAATCTGGTCATATGTCTCGAACGTGAAGACGACATTCGCCGAAAATTCGCGCTTGAACTCGCAAATTTTACCTTGACTTGAATAATCACCAGTGAAAGAGATTATTCAGTCTACTTCTATCACATACCAAATTTTTAAAGAACGATTCTGGTAAAGACCAGAAATCAACATTTCACACCAGGGTGTAAATGTTCATTTCTGAACTCTAACGAGTGGTGGAGCCAAGGAGGATCGAACTCCTGACCTCCTGCGTGCAAGGCAGGCGCTCTCCCAGCTGAGCTATGGCCCCAATATTCTTGAAGCCTGCGCCCCATGAACATTGGTGGGTCTGGGCAGATTCGAACTGCCGACCTCACCCTTATCAGGGGTGCGCTCTAACCAACTGAGCTACAGACCCAAT
>NZ_JACSQG010000018.1 GCF_014836765.1 Serpens gallinarum | reverse complement strand
GGGGGGGGGGGGGGGGGTGGGGGGTGGGGGGTATGCCAAAGGCCCACCCCTCACGGGGTGGGCCTTTGGTGAATGGTTGTCCGGCGGCGACCTACTCTCCCACCCCGTCTCCAGGGCAGTACCATCGGCGCTGAGAGGCTTAGCTTCCGGGTTCGGAATGGGACCGGGCGTTTCCCTCTCGCTATGACCGCCGTAACTCTATGGAGATGTTCGGGTCCCCCGGTTACGTGGGGGTGTGCCCGTATCTCGGGAACCGCACAGTGGACGCGTAGCAAAAAGTTTGTGTGTTATCAAGTTGTCGGCTTATTAGTACCGGTCAGCTTCAGCAGTCGTTAGTCCTGCCTTACACATCCGGCCTATCTACCCAGTGGTCTAGCTGGGAGCCTCTCCCCCTTGCGGGGATGGAAACCTCATCTTGAAGCAGGCTTCCCGCTTAGATGCTTTCAGCGGTTACCCCTTCCGAACGTAGCTAACCAGCCGTGCTCCTGGCGGAACAACTGGCACACCAGAGGTTCGTCCGTCCCGGTCCTCTCGTACTAGGGACAGCCCTTCTCAAGTTTCCTGCGCGCGCAGCGGATAGGGACCGAACTGTCTCACGACGTTCTAAACCCAGCTCGCGTACCGCTTTAATGGGCGAACAGCCCAACCCTTGGGACCTACTCCAGCCCCAGGATGCGACGAGCCGACATCGAGGTGCCAAACCATGCCGTCGATATGGACTCTTGGGCAAGATCAGCCTGTTATCCCCGGGGTACCTTTTATCCGTTGAGCGACGGCGCTTCCACAAGCCACCGCCGGATCACTAGTTCCGACTTTCGTCCCTGCTCGACCTGTCAGTCTCACAGTCAAGCTCCCTTGTGCACTTGCACTCGACACCTGATTGCCAACCAGGCTGAGGGAACCTTTGAGCGCCTCCGTTACATTTTAGGAGGCAACCGCCCCAGTTAAACTACCCACCAGGCACTGTCCCTGATCCGGATTACGGACCGAGGTTAGATATCCAGAGCGACCAGAGTGGTATTTCAACGTTGACTCCACACACACTGGCGTGCATGCTTCACAGTCTCCCACCTATCCTACACAAGCCGCACCGAACACCAATACCAAGCTATAGTAAAGGTCCCGGGGTCTTTCCGTCCTGCTGCGCGTAACGAGCATCTTTACTCGTAGTGCAATTTCGCCGAGTTCGCGGTTGAGACAGCGGAGAAGTCGTTACGCCATTCGTGCAGGTCGGAACTTACCCGACAAGGAATTTCGCTACCTTAGGATGGTTATAGTTACCACCGCCGTTTACTGGGGCTTAAATTCTGAGCTTCGCCCGAAGGCTGACCCGTCCTCTTAACCTTCCAGCACCGGGCAGGCGTCAGTCCGTATACATCGTCTTGCGACTTCGCACGGACCTGTGTTTTTAGTAAACAGTCGCTTCTCCCTGGTCTCTGCGGCCGTCAACGCTCGGGAAGCAAGTTCCGTCACGCATCGGGCCCCCCTTCTCCCGAAGTTACGGGGGCATTTTGCCGAGTTCCTTAACCACGATTCTCTCGATCGCCTTAGTATTCTCTACCTGACCACCTGAGTCGGTTTAGGGTACGGGCGGCTAGAACCTCGCGCCGAGGCTTTTCTTGGCAGCATAGGATCACCCAATTCGCGCATACGCGCTATCTATCAGTTCTCAGGCTATGTGAACAGCGGATTTGCCTACTGTTCGCCCTACAACCTTGGACACGGTCAACCATCGCCGTGCTGGGCTACCTTCCTGCGTCACCCCTGTTAATACGCTTACCTAGTACCGGTTCGGGTCGCGCGCCGCTCCCGCGATGTCTCCCGAAGGAGACGGTGCGGGTTAAGGGCGCTTAGCATCACCGGGTTCGGTATGGGCGGTTCTTCGCCGGTAGGAGAATATCAACTCCTTGTCCATCGACTACGCCTGTCGGCCTCGCCTTAGGTCCCGACTTACCCAGGGCGGATTAGCCTGGCCCTGGAACCCTTGGTCATTCGGCGGACGGGTTTCTCACCCGTCTTTCGCTACTCATGCCTGCATTCTCACTCGTGTAGGCTCCACCGCTGGGTTACCCCGCGACTTCACTGCCCACACGACGCTCCCCTACCCATCCACACGCCTGGACCACGAAGGCCTAGCGTTTGTGTGAATGCCACAGCTTCGGCGGTGTACTTGAGCCCCGCTACATTGTCGGCGCGGAATCACTTGACCAGTGAGCTATTACGCACTCTTTCAAGGGTGGCTGCTTCTAAGCCAACCTCCTGGTTGTCTGTGCAACTCCACATCCTTTCCCACTTAGCACACGCTTAGGGGCCTTAGCTGGTGGTCTGGGCTGTTTCCCTCTCGACTACGGAGCTTATCCCCCGCAGTCTCACTCCCGCGCTCTCACTTACCGGCATTCGGAGTTTGGCTGACGTCAGTAACCTTGTAGGGCCCATCGGCCATCCAGTAGCTCTACCTCCGGCAAGAAACACGCGAGGCTGCACCTAAATGCATTTCGGGGAGAACCAGCTATCACGAAGTTTGATTGGCCTTTCACCCCTAACCACAGGTCATCCCCCAGGTTTTCAACCCTGGTGGGTTCGGTCCTCCACGTAGTCTTACCCACGCTTCAACCTGCCCATGGCTAGATCACTTCGCTTCGGGTCTAGACCCAGCGACTCATTCGCCCTATTCAGACTCGCTTTCGCTACGGCTTCCCCACACGGGTTAACCTTGCCACTGAGCACTAACTCGCAGGCTCATTCTTCAAAAGGCACGCTGTCACCCCTGCTAGGGAGGCTCCAACGGATTGTAGGCACACGGTTTCAGGTACTATTTCACTCCCCTCCCGGGGTACTTTTCACCTTTCCCTCACGGTACTGGTCCGCTATCGGTCACTAGGTAGTATTTAGGCTTAGCAAGTGGTCTTGCCGGATTCACACGGGATTTCTCGGGCCCCGTGCTACTTGGGATCCCCTTCGGGAGGCCACGTCATTTCGTCTACGGGGGTCGCACCCTCTGTGCCGGGCCTTTCAATGCCCTTCGACTATAACGCGACTTTCTGACTCCCTGACCGGGTACCAGCCCGGTCTGAAAGGTCCCACAACCCCGCCCATGCAACGCCTGGTAGCTATCACACATGAACGGTTTGGCCTGTTCCGCTTTCGCTCGCCACTACTCACGGAATATCTCTTCCTGTCGGTACTGAGATGTTTCACTTCCCGACGTTCCCTCCACACACCCTATATATTCAGGTGCGGGTCACTGGACATGACTCCAGCGGGGTTTCCCCATTCGGAGATCCTCGGATCACGGTTCGTTTGCCAACTCCCCGAGGCTTATCGCAGGCTACAACGTCCTTCATCGGCTCCTAGTGCCAAGGCATCCACCCTGTGCCCTTAAAAACTTGACAACAAAAAATTGCAGAGAACAAAGATAAATCTTTGATCTTACAAAGATGCTCGCGTCCACTGTGCAGTTCTCAAGCTACGGACGATCCCACCCGCTCCCACGGCCTACCAACACAACCGGTTGGCGGTTCACCCAGGAGACGCGATGGCCCGTTCAGAGCGACCCCACCCATGCGGGCGGTTCCCTCAGGACCCAACAGTGTGCTTGGCGAACCCCTCCCCCGTACCCGTGATGTTCCACCACCCACCCGAAGGCAGACAGGTACTGACACGAACCGTCTTGGACGAGCTCTTCGTTAATGTTCCACCCTTGAGCAACCATCCACCCACGCGTTCGGCGAGTGCCATGGCCTCTGCACGACCACCCCGAAGGGCCGGCCGTGAGTGATGCTCCTTAGAAAGGAGGTGATCCAGCCGCACCTTCCGGTACGGCTACCTTGTTACGACTTAGTCCCAATCGCCAGTCCCACCTTCGACAGCTCCCTCCACAAGGGTTGGGCCACCGGCTTCGGGTGTTACCGACTTTCGTGACTTGACGGGCGGTGTGTACAAGGCCCGGGAACGTATTCACCGCAGCGTTGCTGATCTGCGATTACTAGCGACTCCGACTTCATGGGGTCGAGTTGCAGACCCCAATCCGAACTGAGACCGGCTTTTTGGGATTCGCTCCACCTCGCGGTATCGCAGCCCTTTGTACCGGCCATTGTAGCATGCGTGAAGCCCAAGACATAAGGGGCATGATGATTTGACGTCATCCCCACCTTCCTCCGAGTTGACCCCGGCAGTCTCTTATGAGTCCCCACCATGACGTGCTGGCAACATAAGACGAGGGTTGCGCTCGTTGCGGGACTTAACCCAACATCTCACGACACGAGCTGACGACAACCATGCACCACCTGTACACCGACCTTGCGGGGCAACCATCTCTGGAAGTTTCCGGTGTATGTCAAGCCTTGGTAAGGTTCTTCGCGTTGCATCGAATTAATCCGCATGCTCCGCCGCTTGTGCGGGCCCCCGTCAATTCCTTTGAGTTTTAGCCTTGCGGCCGTACTCCCCAGGCGGGGCACTTAATGCGTTTGCTGCGGCACGGAACTCGTGGAATGAGCCCCACACCTAGTGCCCAACGTTTACGGCATGGACTACCAGGGTATCTAATCCTGTTCGCTCCCCATGCTTTCGCTCCTCAGCGTCAGTTGCGGCCCAGTGACCTGCCTTCGCCATCGGTGTTCCTCCTGATATCTGCGCATTCCACCGCTACACCAGGAATTCCAGTCACCCCTACCGCACTCTAGTCTGCCCGTACCCGATGCAAGCTCAAGGTTGAGCCTTGAGTTTTCACACCAGACGCGACAAACCGCCTACGAGCTCTTTACGCCCAATAATTCCGGACAACGCTTGCGCCCTACGTATTACCGCGGCTGCTGGCACGTAGTTAGCCGGCGCTTCTTCTGCAGGTACCGTCACTTGCGCTTCTTCCCTGCTGAAAGAGGTTTACAACCCGAAGGCCTTCATCCCTCACGCGGCGTCGCTGCATCAGGCTTTCGCCCATTGTCCAATATTCCCCACTGCTGCCTCCCGTAGGAGTCTGGGCCGTGTCTCAGTCCCAGTGTGGCCGGTCGCCCTCTCAGGCCGGCTACCCGTCGTCGCCTTGGTAGGCCATTACCCCACCAACAAGCTGATAGGCCGCGAGTCCATCCCAGACCGATAAATCTTTCCAGACACTCCCCATGCAGGGGCATCTCATATCCAGTATTAGACCTCGTTTCCAAGGCTTATCCCGGAGTCTGGGGCAGGTTACTCACGTGTTACTCACCCGTTCGCCACTGATCCGCCCAGCAAGCTGGGCATCACCGTTCGACTTGCATGTGTTAAGCACGCCGCCAGCGTTCGTCCTGAGCCAGGATCAAACTCTCCGTAAATGTCTGCTATCAACCCCGAAGGATTAACAACCATACGAAGCGGACCCGAAGGTCCATAATCATGGCTACAAACCGAAAACATGACGTTTTCAATTCATACCAAATAAGTAGTCTCGACACGAACACACAACAACCACCAAACGATGGCCACCACGCGCCCATGACGGACAATTGGCATTAACTATCAAGCACACTGTTGAGTTCTCAAGCAACCGACACGCACCGAATCCAACCCGTTCCCAGGCCTTCACTCGGGGCAACTTCTCAAACCTACCAGACCGGCCTCTTCGTTTCAAACCCGGCGAACCGGACCGAACATCCAAGACGATCCCCGACGTCAGGTCCTGGAGGCGCGAGGCATCCAGGTCAAGATGTCGGATTTCAGTCCGGGGCAACAGCCACTTCGCGGCGGCTCCGAGGAGCTTCGCAGTGGTGTCTGTTCCTCCCTGCCGGGCTGACTTCGAGAACATTACGCGGCGTCCGGCGGCTCCGTCAACTCGCTGCCCCGTCTCGCCCCCGCCCCGCCGCGCCGGGCACCCGCGGTGCCTCCCTGAACCGGACCCTGTCGCCCGGCCTGACCTGCGCCGCCGCGTCGAGCGCCCCTCCCACGACGACCCCGATCACGGGGTACCCGCCCGTGACGGGGTGGTCGCGCAGGAACAGGACGGGACGCCCGTCGGGCGGGACCTGGATCGCGCCGGGGCCGAGCCCCTCGCTCGGGAGCTCGCCCGTCCGCCGGTCGATCCTCCGCCCCGCCCCCCCCCCGCCCCCCCCGCCCCCCCCCCCCCCCCCCCCCCCC
>NZ_JACSQG010000017.1 GCF_014836765.1 Serpens gallinarum | reverse complement strand
CATGTGAGAGTAGGTCATCGTCAAGCGCCTAAACCCAAAACCCCAATCCGCGCACGCGGGTTGGGGTTTTGTCTGTGGGAGGGGAAATTGATTTGCTCGTGTTTCGAAAGGGGAGCGAGATAAGTCATTGTCTACGAAATGCTTTTTGTTCGGAACGGTTGTAACTTAACGCCAAGTCGGTACAATACTGCCCACTCGCTGCAAGGCGAGACGCGTTATGGTGGGCCCTGCCGGTCCCCCCGCAACGATCAACCGTGAACCCGGTCAGGCCCGGAAGGGAGCAGCCGCAGCGGTGACATCGTGTGCCGGGGTGTGGCTGGTAGGGTTCACCTCCATTATCTCCCGTCTGTTTACGTAGTGCTGCCCTGGCTTAGCCGTGCGCTAGATGTGGCGTGGCAGATACTAGGTGTTTTGGCGTTGGCGCAACGGAGCTAGCAATGGCTTCAAGCCGTTGTGATCGATTTCATGCATCAGGGCGAGCAAACGACCCATTTCTCCGTTAGGGAAACCTTTGCGGGTAAACCAGTTGAGGTAGTGCCCCGGCAGGTCGGCAATCATGCGGCCTTTATATTTGCCATAGGGCATGCTTCGGGTCACCAGTAAGAGCAAATCTTCGGGTTGCATGGCTCGGCTTCTCAAGCGTAAACGGTGGGATTCTGCCAGAAAGTAAGTCTGGCGGCCTAGATAGCTCGACTCCATCACCTTTGCAGAGCGGTGCCTGGATGGGTATGCCGATTTCAGATGCGCCGCATCAGCGCGGATGGCTTGGCGGATGCAATTTGCCCCTTGCTCCGCTAGGATGGGCGTCTTCCGAACATTAATCACGACAGGTATCGATGAGTTATCAAGTCCTTGCACGTAAATGGCGTCCTCGATCATTCCGGGAAATGGTCGGCCAGGCCCATGTGCTCAAGGCTCTGATCAATGCCCTGGACAGCCAGCGCTTGCATCATGCCTACCTGTTCACGGGCACGCGTGGGGTGGGTAAAACCACCATTGCGCGTATTCTTGCCAAGTGTCTGAATTGCGAAACCGGCATCAGTTCTACCCCCTGCGGGCAATGTTCTGTGTGCCGAGAAATCGATGAAGGACGTTTTGTCGATTTGATCGAGGTGGACGCCGCGAGCCGCACCAAAGTGGAAGACACACGCGAGCTGCTCGACAACGTTCAGTACGCACCGAGCCGGGGCCGCTTCAAGGTCTATCTGATCGACGAAGTACACATGCTCTCCAGCCACTCATTCAATGCGTTATTGAAGACGCTCGAAGAGCCGCCGCCACACGTCAAGTTCCTGCTTGCTACTACCGATCCGCAAAAATTGCCGGTGACCATTCTCTCGCGCTGTCTGCAGTTCTCACTGAAGAACATGCCGCCGGAGCGAGTAGTCGAGCATCTCAGCCATGTTCTAGGGGCCGAAAACATCCCGTTCGAGAACGATGCCCTCTGGCTGCTTGGTCGTGCCGCAGACGGTTCGATGCGCGACGCCATGAGCCTTACCGATCAGGCTATAGCCTTCGGTGAAGGCAAGGTAGTGGCGGCTGATGTGCGTGCTATGTTGGGTACGCTCGATCATGGTCAGGTTTACGGTGTGCTGCATACCCTGCTGGAGGGCGACGCGCGAGGTTTACTCGAGGCAGTATGCCAACTCGCCGAGCAGGGCCCGGACTGGAATGGTGTGCTAGCGGAAATTCTCAACGTCTTGCATCGCGTAGCGATTGCCCAGGCTTTGCCTGAAGCGATTGACAATGGCCAGGGCGACCGTGAGCGGGTGCTGGAACTGGCGAAGATTTTGCCCGCCGAAGACGTGCAGTTTTATTATCAGATGGGCCTGATTGGCCGTCGCGATTTGCCGTTGGCGCCAGATCCACGCAGTGGCTTCGAAATGGTGCTGCTGCGCATGCTGGCATTCCGGCCAGCAGAGCTTGATGGCGCGCCCCGAACACCGCTAAAGCCGCTGGGGATCAGCCAGGCCACAGCTGATTCCCAACCCGCTCCGGTGGCAAACAGCGCTCCTGTTGTCGCACCTGCGCCCCAGCCAGCGATGGCTGCCGAGCCAGAAGTTATGGTTTACGCCGTCACCGCCGCCCCGCCTGTAGAGGCTGCGTCGCTGTCGCAGACTGTGACGGATATTTCGCCCGTTGCGGCGGAAAAGATTGATCTTCCTTGGGAAGAGCCAACGGCGTTGGGCAATACTAATGCTGAACTAAAACCTGAACCCGCCGCCATAGCTGCGTCGGTACCGGAGGTTGATGCGTTTGTAGAGACGTCAGCGGACGACTACGACGAGCCACCGCCAGGCGACTACGATTATTGCGAAGTCAGCGCTGACAGCTTTGAGTACGATTTCGATGCTCCGGCGCAAGATGTACTTGAGGAGCCTGAACCCTCGCTTGCCGCGCAGCCGGCAACCGGTCTTGCTGCAGAATGGCTGGATATCTTTCCTCGCCTGGGGTTGGGCGGCATGACTGCAAATATCGCGGCTAATTGCACGCTTATTTCTGCCTTGGGGGACGTCTGGCTGCTGCATCTGGACCCTGCCCAAGGTGCGCTGTTCAACGATAGCCAGCAACGGCGCTTGAACGAGGCGCTCAATCAATATCTGGGACGCAGCGTCACGTTAAATGTTGAATTGTGCAAGCCTGAGCAGGAAACGCCGGCCCAGGCCGCTGCCCGACAGCGTGCAACTCGACAGCAAGAGGCGGAGCAGTCAATCCATGATGATCCGCTGGTCCAGCAAATGATCCAGCAGTTCGCCGCGGTAATCCGCGACGGTACTATCGAACCCGTAGAAACCTGAATACCTGAGGTAAGCAATGATGAAAGGTGGCATGGCAGGCCTGATGAAGCAGGCTCAGCAAATGCAGGAAAAAATGCAGAAAATGCAGGAAGAGTTGGCCAATGCCGAGGTCACCGGTCAGTCCGGCGCCGGCTTGGTGAGCGTGGTCATGAATGGCCGTCATGACGTCAAGCGCGTCAATCTCGATGATAGCCTGATGCAGGAAGACAAGGACATTCTGGAAGACCTGATTGCGGCTGCCGTTAACGACGCGGTGCGCAAGATCGAACAGAACAGCCAAGAGAAGATGTCTGGCATGACTGCCGGCCTGCAAATGCCTCCAGGCTTCAAGATGCCTTTCTGATCCCGTGTTGATGATGCTCGCCAGTGGAGCATGTCCATTGGCGAGCCTGTAGATTTATCGAACCTTGCTTGCATCTCCGCTGTCATGCTTTCACAAGCTATCAATATGACCGGGGCCGTTCATGAGCAAGCACATCCTGATGGTGGTCACGAGTGCCGACCGACTTCTCAATGGAGAGGCAACCGGGCTCTGGCTGGAAGAGTTCGCCATACCCTACAGCCTGTTCAAGGCGTCGGGTTATCGCATCAAGGTGGTCAGCCCCAAGGGTGGTGCCACACCCCTTGATCCGCGTAGTACACAAGATGCTGACAGCCATCCTGAATGGGACGACGCTCGCGTTGCCCTACAGGCCGCTGGCGTGCTTGATCAGCAGATTAGCGCCCGTGATTTCGATGCGATCTTTTTGCCCGGCGGTCACGGAACAGTATTCGACCTGCCCGGTCACCCCGTGCTCAGCAAGTTATTGGTTGATTTCGATGAGCAGGGGCGGATTTGCTCAGCAGTGTGCCACGGACCTTCAGCGTTTATTGGCGTGATGCGCGCTAAAGGTGTGCCGTGGGTTGAAGGTCGCAACCTGACCGCATTTAGCGACAGTGAAGAAATGGCTGTAGAGCTACAACAGGCTGTGCCTTTCCTGCTGGAAAGCACGTTGCGTGAGTTGGGCGCCCTGGTGCATGTCGGTCCGGATTTCGCAGTGCATGTACTGCGTGATCGCAACCTGATCACTGGCCAGAACCCGGCATCCAGTGAAATGACCGCCAGACGGGTCATCGAGGCGCTTGAGGCGGCGTGAAGTCATTTGACGTTGTCCAAGGCCGACAGGTATAACCCGGCCCTCATTTCCGCAGTTCGGCAGTATTCCCATGAGCTTCAGTCCGCTGATCCGTCAACTCATCGATGCGCTGCGCATTTTGCCCGGCGTCGGTCAAAAAACCGCCCAGCGCATGGCGCTGCAATTGCTTGAGCGCGACCGCAGCGGCGGTATGCGATTGTCCCAGGCTCTGGCTCAGGCAATGGAAGGTATCGGCCATTGCCGACAGTGTCGCACCCTTACAGAAGACGATTTGTGCCCGCAATGCGCTGATCCGCGCCGTGACGATAGCCTATTGTGCGTCGTGCAAACCCCGATGGATGTATTCGCCGTGGATCAGACCGGCTTTCGCGGCCGCTACTTTGTGCTCAAAGGGCATCTCTCGCCGCTGGATGGTTTGGGCCCGGAAGCCATCGGTGTGCCCGAATTGCTCGAGCGCGTTGCTGCAGGTGCCTTTACCGAAGTCATTCTGGCCACCAACCCGACGGTGGAGGGCGAGGCAACCGCCCACTACATCGCCCAGTTGCTGGCACCTAAAGGTTTGGTGGTGTCACGCATCGCCCATGGCGTCCCCTTGGGGGGCGAGCTTGAGTTGGTGGACGGCGGCACCTTGGCCCATGCGTTGGCGGGACGCAAGCCAATCAACTCCTGATTTCAGCCAAGTTGCGTATGGATGCAGCGGTCTCACGGTTTTAGTTGATAACCAAGCAAGCGCTTGGTAAGGTTTCGGCAAATAATAACCGGAGCCTGCCCGCATGGCTGATATCCAGCAATATTTCGACGAAACCCATCAACAAATCCGCGACTCGGTGCGCCGCTTTGTCGAGCGCGAGATTCTTCCGCACATTGATGAGTGGGAAGAGGCCGAAGAGTTCCCCCGCGAGTTGTACAAAAAAGCCGGGGACGCCGGGATTCTCGGGATCGGCTTTCCCGAGCAGTACGGCGGCAGTCATGAAGACGACTTGTTTGCCAAGGTGGCGGCCAGTGAGGAGCTGATTCGTTGCAGTTCGACCGGCCTGGTCGCCGGTCTCTGCTCGCTGGATATTGGTTTGCCACCGGTCCTCAAATGGGCCAAGCCGGCGATTCGTGACCGTGTCGTGCCCGAAGTATTGGCGGGCGACAAGATTATCGCGCTGGCCATTACCGAGCCTGGTGGTGGTTCCGATGTAGCCAACCTCAGGACCCGCGCGGTGCGCGAAGGTGACTTCTACCGCGTCACGGGCAGCAAGACGTTCATCACCAGTGGCGTGCGCGCCGATTACTACACCGTGGCAGTTCGCACAGGCGATGAAGGTTTCGGCGGGGTGAGCCTGTTGTTCGTAGAGAAGGGCACCCCGGGTTTTACGGTAGGTCGCAAGTTGAAAAAGATGGGCTGGTGGTGCTCTGATACTGCCGAGCTGTTCTTTGATGACTGCATGGTTCCGGTTGAAAACCTCATCGGTGTCGAGAACATGGGCTTTGCCGGCATCATGGCCAATTTCCAGAACGAACGTCTGGCGTTGGCGCTGATGG
This sequence comes from Serpens gallinarum, assembly GCF_014836765.1. Classification (GTDB taxonomy): domain Bacteria; phylum Pseudomonadota; class Gammaproteobacteria; order Pseudomonadales; family Pseudomonadaceae; genus Serpens; species Serpens gallinarum. The sequence goes on along the minus strand of NZ_JACSQG010000017.1, from coordinate 22,621 downwards.
CCAACATGACCTCACAGATGGCGCTGGAAGATGCCTTGGCCTGGGCCAAGGAGCGCAAGGCGTTCGGCAAGCCGATCAGCAAATTTCAAGTGATCAAGCATCGCCTGGCAGAAATGGCCACGCAGCTGGAAGTATCCCGTGAGTTCACCTACCGCCAGGCCGCGAAAATGGCCGCCGGCAAAAACGTGGTCAAGGAAATCTCCATGGCCAAGAACTTCGCCACAGATGTGTCCGATCGCATCACCTACGACGCCACCCAGCTCCTGGGAGGCATGGGGTTCATGCGCGAGAGCCGCGTTGAGCGCCTGTACCGCGACAACCGCATCCTGTCCATTGGTGGCGGCACGCGGGAAATCATGAACGAGATCATCAGCAAGCAGCTGGGGTTGTAGCTCGATGCCTGTTACGTGCGGCGGATCGCCGTCGTGTATGGCGTGAGAATTGACTCTGGTAACAAGCTAAAAAAAACCGTCTCCCCCTAGGGAGACGGGAAAGGCCTGCTCAGATCTAAGTGGACGGCTGCGTTTTATCCGTCGTGCGCTTGGGTGCGAAACGTGCTGCCAGGCGCATGCTGGTTACCACCATGCGTTGATAGAGCGATGGCATGCTGCGCATCATCATGTCCGCTGCAGTGGCGTCCAGGCCGACCAGAATGCGGCGCTTGTTGCGCTGAACCCCCTTGAGGATGATTTGCGCCGCCTTTTCCGGCGTGGTGCGCAGCAGCAAATCGTTGAACTGCTGGCGCGACTGCTCTGCACTTTGTCCGGTGATCTGACTCATGCTCGCATTCATGCGGGCGGTCCTGGCGATATTGGTCTTGATCCCTCCGGGGTGCACGCAGCTGGCCGACACTCCGCAATTGGTCAGGTCAAGCTCCTGACGCAGTGATTCGGTAAAGCCGCGCACCGCATACTTGGTGGCGTTATAGGCGCTCATGCCCGGCTGGGCGAATATGCCGAACACACTGGAAATGTTGATGATGTGCCCCGCGCCACTGGCCCTGAGGTGCGGCAGAAATGCCTTGGTACCGTGGACCACGCCCCAAAAGTTGATATTCATGATCCATTCGTAGTCGGCCAGCTCGTTGGCTTCCACGGTTCCGGCGTGAGCTACTCCGGCATTGTTAAAGATCAGGTTGACGCGGCCGTGTTCGGCAACCACCTGCGCAGCCCATTCCTGCATGGCTTGGCCGTCGGCAACGTCGAGCACCTGTTGGGTAACGCGTACGCCGTGGCGTTTCGCCTGTTCCACTGTCTCCTGCAGGCCAGGCGCGTTTATGTCGCTGAGCGCCAGTTGACAACCCTGGCGTGCAAGATCCAGCGCCAGAGCGCGACCAATACCTGACCCGGCTCCGGTAATAGCGGCAACCTTGTTATGGAAAGATTTCATGCGTTGAGCTCCTGGGCTGCAGCTTGGGTGTGCGGGTTCGCCGTAGCATTCAGCGCAGGCAGGCGATTGAAATGGTACGCCGCTGGGTCGAAATGTTTGGTGATCTGCCGAAAACGCCACGTAAAGCCAGGCCATATCGTGCAATTGCGACCGCTGACCGGGTGCAGATACCAGCTGTTGCAGCCACCGGAATTCCATACGGTGCGGTCCATGCTGCCGAGGATCTTCTGGTTGAAGTGATCCTGTGCTTCACGCTTGACTTCCAAGCTGCGCAATTGGAGCCCATCGAGCTGGCTAAGTGCGTCGATGACGTAATTGATCTGCGATTCGATCATGTAAACCATCGAGCTATGGCCGAGACCGGTATTGGGGCCCATAAGAAAAAACAGATTGGGGAACCCTGCAGTGACGGTGCCCTTGTAGGCTTCGGGGCCTTGCGGCCAGCTGTCCACCAGGTCGAGTCCATCGCGACCGAAGATGACGCCCCGTGGGATCGGGTCACTGGGGGTAAAGCCGGTGCCAAAGATGATCGCGTCGATATGCCGCTCGTGGCCATCTGCGGTGACAATGCTGTTACTGCGGATTTCCGCGATGCCCTGGGTCACCAGTTTCACATTGGGCTGGGCCACAGCCGGGAAATAATCGTTGGAAATCAGCACGCGCTTGCAGCCCATGGTGTAGTCAGGCGTGAGTTGGCCGCGCAGTTTTGGGTCTTTGATCTGTTTATGCAGGTGGTGTCTGGCAACCAGGCTGGCTATGCGCAGAATCTGCGGGCTGATGGCAAAGCCCAGCACACGGGCTTCGAGGAACGCATAGATGCCGCCGCGCCACAGCTTCTGCAGGGCCGGAAAGCGGCGAAAGCGTCGTTGTTCCTTTTCACCGATGCGTCGGTCCGGCTTGGGCATAATCCAGGGCGGGGTGCGCTGATACAGATCGAGGCGGGCGACACGCTTCTGGATCTGTGGCACGAACTGAATTGCAGATGCGCCAGTACCAATTACCGCAACCCGCTTGCTATCCAAATCGTAGTCATGATCCCACTGCTGGGAGTGAAAGACCTTGCCGGTGAATGTATCCAGCCCTTTGAGCGAGGGGATTGACGGCGTGGACAGGCCACCCATGCCGGACACCACAAATTGGGCGCTGTAGCGCACGCCGTTGGTGGTTTCGATCAACCAGAACTGCTGTGTTTCATCCCACTCCAGTCGCTTAATTTCGGTATTGAGCAGGGTGCGGTCTTGAAGCTGAAAATGTTGCCAGCAACCTTCAAGGTAGTCTTTGATTTCCGGTTGCGGCGCGAACATACGCGTCCAGTTCGGGTTAGGCGCAAAGGAAAAGGAATACAGATGCGATTGCACGTCGCAGGCGCACCCTGGGTAATGATTGACTCGCCAGGTGCCGCCAACCCCACCTTCCTTCTCGAAAAGAAGAAAATCGGTTTCGTTCTTTTGCTTCAGGCGAATGGCCATGCCGAGGCCGGAAAATCCGGTGCCAATAATGGCCACCTTGCAATGCCGGAGGGCCGAAGGGGAAGCAGCATTCATGGCCAGGAGTCCTCTTATGATTATTTGTCTTGGCGTAGACAACTGTATACGCCTGTAGACAATTGTCTACCCTGGCGGCACCCTAACCTCCGTTGAGTAACCGAACGCGACAAGGAACACGGAATGACATTGTTGAGCAATCCAGTGGCTCAGGGGAAACGGCTGTTATTGGACGCCGCACTGCGGCTGATGGCGAGAACCCACAGCCTGAGCAGTCTCGGCTTGCGCGAGTTGGCCAGGGAGGCGGGTTTGAACCCCAACACCTTCTACCGGCATTTCCAGAGCGTCGATGAGCTCGGTCTGGCCATCATTGCGCAGATTGCAGGCCAGTTGCGCCAACCCTTGCGTGAGCTGCGGCGTGAGGCCGCGCAGCGGCCGATGGAGGAGGTTGCGGACGCGCCGCAGTTGCCCGGAATCGATGTACGACGAGGCACGCACGTCTGCGAAGTAACCGTGCGGCTGTTCTTCGATTTCGTCGAGAAAAACCCAGATGGCTTCATTGTGGGCATGCGCGAGCTATACGGTGCGTCACCCGTACTGCGAGCGGCCTTGCGAGAGGTGATGGATGATTTTGCGAGGGATATGGCCGAGGACATCATGGAGTTCGGCTTGCTTAAGGATCTGGATGTCGAGACGGTCTTGCGGGTATCTTCGATGATTACCCGGCAACTTTTCCAGCTGGCCCAGGATTACCTGGAGCAGCCGGAAAAGTGTTTGGCCATTCGCGCCGAAGCGCAGGAATTGATCTTGATGCTATTTGTAGGGGCCACTGTGCTAAAGGGCCTGGGCAACGCCTGATGATCAGCCTTCGAAGGCCAAGGCATCCTTCCAGCGTTTCTCCAGAGCGCGGGTGTCGTGGTCGTTGGGATGGAAACCGGGACGGTAGTAGCTCAGATAAGGCTTGATGAGCCCGGTGATATAGCCGTTACGCGGGCCGAACAAGGTTTTCAGTCCGTATTTCCAGGCTTTCCCATTGAACAGTTGACCATCCTTGCGTAACAAATGCAGTTGGAACCAGCCGATCACACCCAGAAACAACAACGTGGTGAGGATCATGATCGATGTGCGCTGGAAGTAACCACCGCCAATGGCCTGGTAGACATCGTAGGCCACCGCCTTGTGCTCGTTTTCCTCAATGGCGTGCCACATCCAGAGTCGGTACATGCGTGGGTCGCTCATTTGCAGGTTGATATCTTCTCGGCGCAGCAATTGCTCGGCCATGGTGGCTGTAAAGTGCTCCAGCGCGCAGGTGACGGCAACACGCATTTTCAGGGTCGAGAAACGAGTTACCCACTCCATCAGTACCTTGATGCGCAATTCGAGGCGCTCCAGGTCGATGCCATGCTCGGCGGCATAATCGTTATAGGTGGCATGCTCCTTGGAGTGCATGGCTTCCTGGCCAATAAATGCGCTGATATCTTTTTGCAGCTGCGGGTCTTTTACTTGATCACGCGCCGCGCGCACGCTGTCGACAAAGAACTTTTCACCGTATGGAAAAAGCGAAGACAGGTTGTTCATGAAGTGGCTCATGAACGGGTCGCCGCTCCACCAGTATTTGGGTGTCTGGGTAAAGATGAAATCCATCCGGCGAACGGGAAAATGGGCGCGCAGAGCGGGTTGGGTGCTCATGACGAGATCCTCTTGCTGCTATGTCCCTGAAGGGACCTGAGTTCGATTTGACATCAGGGGCGAATGCGCTACCTGGTAGGGTCATTATTGGAACGAGCAGCGAGGAGTTGCCGCCAACTTTAGGTGGGGCGGGACCGTCGATGCCGACAGAGCGTCGGCATCGGAAGGGGAGTTAGCGATCGTCGAGGGAAAAAGCGGTAAGCGTGAACGTTGGAATACCGATGTCCTGCAGTCGATGGGAGCCGCCCAGTTCCGGCAGGTCAACGATGGCAGCGGTTTCGTAGACGCTGGCGCCCATACGCTTGACCAGATTGACTGCGGCCAGCAGGGTCCCACCGGTGGCGATCAGGTCATCCACCAGCAAGATCGAGTCGCCTTCGCACAGGCTATCTGCCTGGACTTCAATGACGGCATCGCCATATTCGGTCTGATAGGTTTCTTCGAGTAGGTCGGAGGGCAGCTTGCCTTTCTTGCGGAACAGGATCAGGGGCTTATTCAGCTCGTAGGCCAGGATCGGGCCGAGGAGAAAACCGCGCGCGTCGAGCGCGCCGATGTGCGTGAAGTCTGATTCCACATAACGCTGGATAAAGCTGTCGATCATCATGCGCAGGGCACGTGGTGACTGGAAAAGCGGAGTGATATCGCGAAACACCACGCCAGGTTTGGGAAAATCCGCGACCGGGCGGATCAGGGACTTGATGGTGAATTCATCGAAAATCATCGGGATACTCTGCGACAGGGTACTAAACGTCTGGATTATATCGTTGCAGTCGGTAGGCGTCGCCAGCAGCTGGCTATTCGTGTTCGCGCCCGAGTCCATCAACAGTTTGTCCATGCCTGCGGGCGAGATACAAGATCAGTTGTCTAGGCTGCCGCCTGCCATGGCGCATAGCTCGATAGGGTTAAGCAGAATCACTTCCTTACCCTCGGCCTGTAGCAGCCCGCTGGACTGAAAGCGGGTGAATACTCGGGAGACGGTCTCTACAGCCAGGCCCAGATGGTTGCCGATTTCGTTGCGTGACATGGCCAGACGGAATTGATTGGCAGAAAAGCCTCGGGCGCGGAAACGGGCAGAGAGGTTGACCAAAAAAGTGGCAATGCGCTCATCGGCGCTTTTTTTGGACAACAACAGCATCATTTGCTGATCGTCGCGAATTTCACGACTCATCAGACGCATCAATTGGCGGCGCAATTGCGGCAGATGTGCGGACAGCTCATCCAAGCGCTCGAATGGAATTTCGCATACCGATGTGGTTTCCAGCGCCTGAGCCGACACCGGATGCAACTCGGTATCCATGCCGGATAAACCGACCAGCTCGCTGGGGAGGTGGAAGCCTGTGATTTGCTCTTCACCCAGGTCAGTAACGCTGAAGGTTTTCAGGCTACCCGAGCGCACGGCATAGACGGCGTTGAAGGCATCTCCCTGACGAAACAGGAACTCGCCTTTTTTCAGCGGCCGGCCGCGCTTGACGATTTCGTCCAGGGCGTCCAAATCTTCCATGCCCAGAGACAATGGCAGGCACAAAACCGCCAAACTGCAATCTTTGCAATGGGCCTGGCGTGGAGCGCGGGCTTTCATAGGGTCGGACATGGCTCTTCCTGAGTGAATACCACAACACGTGTAAGGTTAACTCAGGTGAATGTCGCAGACTAGCTGGCAAAAATCGCCCTGGAGTATAGGACATGGGTTTAATGCCGGGTTTTCGCGCGCTCTGGTGGTGAGGACCCTCACTGCGGCCAATAGTCACATCTCATGTTATTAGAGCGCCCGGCGCATCAATTGTTGTTTTGCACAGGGGGCTATAACGATCAAAGAGCTGGCAAATGGACTGGGCCAGCAAGCGTCCCTCGGGCAGGATTTCCAGGCGCTGGGCATTCAGCTTAAGCAGGCCGTCTTTGGCCATATGCAGTAGTGCTGCATAGATATCTGCAAAATAAATCTGGAAATTGATCCCGTAGTTTCTCTCGAGAGCAACGATGTCCAGGTCGAATCGACATATCAGGCTTTGAATCACGGCGCGGCGCAGCTGGTCATCAGGGGTGTCTTTCAAGCCGCGCCAGACGGGCAGCTGCTCGTAATCCAGACTTTGCTGATAGCTGGTGAGATCGCTGTGATTTTGGCTGTAGAGGTTGCCAATACGGCTGATGGCCGACACACCGAGGCCGATCAGATCGCAATGGTTTTGGCCGACATACCCCAGCAGGTTGTACTGCAAGTTGCCGTCTTCCTGGATCATGGCGAGTTCATCGTCAGGCAGGACGAAGTGATTCATGCCAATGAAGCGATAACCTGCAGCGGTCAACTGTTCGACGCTACCTTGCAGCATTTCCAGCTTGAGTTCGGGGCCCGGCAACTCGGCGGGATTGATTCGACGGTGGGCACTGTACCGATCGGGACAGTGTTCATGGTGGGAAAGAGTCAACCGATCAGGTTGTAACTCAATCATGGCTTCGACGGTATGTGCGAAGCGCTGAGGCGTCTGTTTCGGAAGGCCGTATAGCAGATCAACGTTGATTGAACGGTATTGCAGGGTCCTCGCGGCTTCGATGATGGTTCGGGTCTGCTCCAGGCTCTGCAGGCGGTTAATTGCCAACTGCACTTCAGGATCCAGCGCCTGAACACTTAAGCTCACCCGGTTGAAACCCAACTCACGCAAGAGTCCCATGGTTTGCCAATCGGCTTCGCGGGGATCCACTTCGATACCGTAGTCGCCGTGGTTATCCTCGAGCAGGTTGAAATGGGTGCGCAGGCAGGCCATCAACCGGCGGAGCTCATCATGACTGAGGAAGGTGGGTGTGCCGCCGCCGAAATGCAGTTGCTCGACGCGCTGTTGGTGCCCAACGTGGCGCGCCACCATGGCGATTTCTTTCTCCAGGAGCTCCAGGTAGAAACGCGCTCGGCCACGATCTTTGGTGATCACCTTGTTTGAGGTGCAGTAGTAGCAAAGGTTGGCGCAGAACGGCAGATGCAGATACAGCGATAAGGGACGTCCGGACCTGTGACTGTCACGCAACGCGTGCAGCACCTCAAATGAGCCCACATTCGGGCTGAATTGCTCTTCGTCCGGGTAGGTGTTGTAACCTGGGCTTGCCTGCTCGTAGCGGCGAATGAGGGCAGTATCCCAGCGGATGGCGTCGAGCATGGGACGTTCCAGTTCCTTACAAAAGTTTCCTCAGTCTAGGTCCAGCCTTGGGTGGGCTCGTTGATCTGTATCAAGAGCATGAAGACCGGCGCTGCGTGATAGCTCCAGGCTATACCTGGGACGCTTCACAACGGTTCGACAGTGTATTGCTAAGCTTGAGCGCATGACGAAAACCTCGCATATCCGTTTCGCAGAGCACGCGACTGACACGCTGCAACTCGGCGGGGATTGGACGCTTGCGTCTTATGAACAGTTGACTGCCGAAGTATCGGCATGGCGACAGCGATTGATGCCGCGGGTAACGGTTGAGCTGGCTGAAATGGGCAAGCTGGATACCGCAGGCGTGGCTTTGCTGGTGGATTTATTGGGCAGCGAGCGTCTGCTTGAACTTTCGCGTAGCGCACCGGATTTGTCAGATGAACGTCGGGCATTGCTGCAGACCATGGCTTCTGCCCTGAGTGTGGCTCCTCAGTCAGTCACGCCACCGCAGCGGTCAACCGTTATCGAGCTGTTCGAGCAGATAGGCGCAAGCATGGTGCGCCTCTGGCGGCAAAGTATCGGCTTGTTGGGTTTCATCGGGTTGGTGCTGGCCTCGATGATGTCGGTACTTGTGCGTCCGCGTCGTTGGCGACTCACCGCGCTGGTCGCGCATATTGAGCAGACAGGGCTGGATGCGGTGCCTATCGTGGCGCTGTTGACCTTCATGGTTGGCGCTGTGGTGGCTTTTCTGGGAGCCACCATTTTGGCCGACTTCGGCGCCAGTGTTTATACCGTGAATCTGGTGGCGTTCTCCTTTCTGCGCGAATTCGGTGTGCTGCTCACGGCAATTCTTATGGCTGGTCGTACGGCCAGCGCCTTTACCGCGCAGATCGGATCGATGAAAGCCAACGAGGAGATTGACGCAATTCGTACGCTGGGCCTGAGTCCGGTGGAGCTTCTGGTGTTGCCCAGGGTATTTGCCTTACTGATCGCCCTGCCGATGCTGACCCTGATCGCCATGCTCAGTGGCATGCTGGGTGGTGCGGTGGTGTGTGCGGTGTCATTGGATATTCCCCTCAGCCTTTACCTGACCATTTTGCAAGACACCATCGAGGTGCGGCACTTTCTGGTCGGCATGGGGAAGGCGCCGCTGTTCGCTTTTTTGATTGCGATCATTGGTTGCCTGGAGGGGTTTCGGGTGGCCGGCAGCGCCCAATCGGTGGGCGAACACACCACTTCAAGTGTAGTGCAATCGATTTTCATCGTGATTCTGCTGGATGCGCTGGCTGCGCTGTTTCTGATGGAGATGGGCTGGTGAGCGAGGACGTCATCATCGAAGTGCGCAATCTGGTGAACCGTTTCGCAGCCCAAGTGGTACATGACGATTTGAACCTGGACATGTATCGCGGCGAGGTGCTCGGTGTGGTGGGCGGCTCAGGGACCGGGAAATCGGTATTGCTGCGCACTATTGTTGGGTTGCGGCGGGCCAATGCCGGCAGCATTCGGGTCTTCGGCCAGTCCTTGAGTGAGCTGTCCGGGCGGGAGCGTTCCCGGCTTGAGCGCCGCATGGGCGTGCTTTACCAGCGTGGTGCATTGTTTTCATCGCTGACGGTATGCGAAAACATTGCATTGCCATTGATTGAGCACGCCAAGCTGAAGCGCCCGGCGGCCGAACGTCTGTCCCGAGTCAAATTGGCCTTGGCAGGATTGCCACAAGGGGCCGGGGACAAATATCCAGCCGAGCTGTCGGGTGGCATGGTCAAGCGGGCGGCGCTGGCGCGCGCTTTGGCGCTGGATCCGGAAATCCTGTTTCTCGATGAGCCCACCGCCGGGCTCGATCCGATTGGCGCAGCCGCCTTCGACCAATTGATTGGGACGTTGCGCGATGCACTGGGGTTGAGCGTCTTCCTGGTGACCCATGACCTGGACACGCTGTATAGCCTTTGCGATCGGGTCGCTGTGCTGGCGCATAAAAAGGTCTTGGTAGCCGATCGGCTAGAGGTCGTGACCGCAACTGACGATGCCTGGGTCGCAGAGTATTTTCACGGACCGCGCGGGCGCGCCGCCGCGCAGGCCACTACACGTGCGCAAGGGAGTCGCTGAATGGAAACCCGAGCCCATCATGTTCTGATCGGTCTGTTCACCGTGCTGGTCGTCGCGGTAGGGCTGTTGTTCGCTCTCTGGCTGGGCAAGACCAGTACCGATGAGGCCTATAACGAATACGAAGTGGTCTTTCAGGAGGCGGTGACCGGTCTTTCCAAGGGAAGTGCGGTGGAATACAGCGGGATTCGTATCGGCGATGTCATGGCGTTATGGCTTGATCCGCTAGACCCGCGCAAAGTGCGGGCGCGCATACGGGTCGCCTCGACGGCGCCCATCAAGGAGGACACCCGAGCGCGCCTGGCGATTACCGGGATCACGGGCACCGCGATTATTCAATTGCACGGCGGCTCTCCGCAAAGCCTTCCTTTGCAAACCAATGCTGATGACCTCGCCGTGATCGTGGCCGACCCTTCACCCATTTCCAAGCTCATGGAAGGCGGAGAAGACTTGATGACCAACATTACCCGGCTGCTCGATCAGGCTAACCGGATGTTTTCCGAAGCGAACATTGATCGCATTGCTCAGACCTTGGCGCATATCGAGCAAACCACAGGCAGTGTCGCGGGGCAGCGCGAAGTTTTGGGGCAAACGCTGGAGCAGTTGAATGCAACGCTGCAAGCGTCCACCAGCCTGCTGCAAAACGCTAACGAATTGATCGACTCTCAAGGGCGCACCACATTGACACATGCCTCGCAGGCCATGGCAGCACTGGCGCGCAGCAGCCAGCAGATCGAAAGCCTGCTTGCGGATAATCGCGAGTCCATGGATGCAGGGCTTCGCGGTGTGGCGGAGCTGGGACCCACGCTCGATGATTTACGCGAGGCCATGGGCTCGCTGCGAGCGTTTACCCGCCAACTTGAAGAAAATCCGGCCGGCTATTTATTCAATCGCGACGCTATCAAGGAATTCCAGCCATGAGGCTTCTTTGGACGCCTGTGCTGCTGGTCCTGATGGGGCTGAGCGGCTGCTCGGTATTGCCCAAGGCTGCGGAGCTCGATGTCTACAACCTGCCTGCTCAAGAGCTGCAATCGAACAAGGCCGGCCACCGCTTAAATAAAACCTTGCGGGTCAACAAACCCGTGGCTTCGCCGCTGCTCGACAGTTCGCACATCGTGGTTGTCCCGGAAGCCCACCGTGTCAGTGTGTACAAAGGGGTTCGCTGGAGTGATCGCGCCCCGGTGCTATTGCGTGATCGACTGCTCGAGGTGCTGCGTCATCGTGACCTGCTCGCGGCAGTGGTCAGCGATGATACCCAAGCGTCAGTTGATCTGGTGTTGGCGGGCGAGTTGCGCGCTTTCCAGAGCGAGTATCGCGATGAGCGAGCGGTCGTGCGGATTCGCTTGCAGGTAAGCCTGTTGCAGGGTGACGGGAAAATTCTGGCCAGTCGGGGTTTTGAGGTGATAGAGCGGGCGCGTACGGAGAAGGTGCGAGCCGTCGTCGATGCGTTTGGTCTGGCGGGCGATCAATTGGCCAGTAAAGTAGCAGACTGGTTGTCGGTGGAAATGCAGCGGGTGCGTTGAGCGAGACCTGTTTCACGGATGTTACAGAGACACGCGTTCGTCTAGAACCTTGCTGCTATGCGGGTGGTCTATCCAGGCGTGGCCAGCTGGCCTTCATCCAAGGAGAACACCAATGCTCACTCGTCCCTTTATGCGTCGGCTGGCAGCCATACTGGCGATGTCTCATTTTCTGCTGCTCGCGCAGGTACCGCTTGCCCACGCAGCGATGCTCGGCACGGCTGAAGTGGTTGCGGCTCAGCAGCAACAGGTGGATCGCCAGCAACTGCTCGGCATGCTCGAGGATCAGGGGGTCAAAGAAAAGTTGGTGGCCTTGGGCGTTGAGCCGTCTCAAGTGGAACAGCGTATCAACAGCCTGACGGCCGCCGAGTTGGCGCAATTCAATCAGCAACTGGATCAGGCGCCTGCCGGTGGTAGCGTGGTGGGCATCATCGTGCTGTTTCTGGTGATTTTCATCATCACCGACATGCTTTGCGCCACCGACATATTCAGCTTTATTCGGTGTGTTCGTTGATTAAAAGCTTTTTTGTACCGTTATTGCTGATGTGCCTGCTGGGCGCCTGTGCGAGGTCTCCCGTGCTGGGGCCGGAGGCTTCGCACTTGCCGGTGCGGGTCGAGCTGGAAGATGTGCCGTTCTATTCCCAGGATGACTACCAATGTGGCCCGGCTGCCCTGGCGACCGTGCTGGTGCAGCGGGGCGTTTCGATAACGCCGGAAGAGCTCAAGGATCAAGTGTTTCTGCCCGTCCGCCAGGGCAGCCTTCAGGTAGAGCTGATTGCGGCTGCGCGTGCTCAGGGGCAGCTGGTCTATCCCCTTGAGCCCAGCTTGGAAGCTGTGCTGGAAGAAGTCGCGGCCGGCAATCCTGTCCTTGTCATGCAAAACCTGGCATTTGAGCGCTGGCCACAATGGCATTTTGCGGTGATTGTCGGCTTTGACCGTGAGCAGCAGAGGTTGGTGTTGCGCTCGGGTACTACGCGGCAATTACACACTTCTTTCGTATCGTTCATGCGTACCTGGCACCGAGCAGGGCGCTGGGCGGTGGTCATCGTTCCTCCAGAGCGAGTGCCGGCCACCGCGCAGGTGCTGCCCTGGTTGCAGGCTGCCAGTGATCTTGAAGAAACCGGCCAAAAAGACGCTGCGCGTCACGCCTACCGCACGGCAACCCAGACCTGGCCGGAAGAGGCCCTGCCCTGGTTCGCGCTGGGAAATGAGGCTTATGCCCAGGGTGATCGTCAAGCGGCCGAGCAAGCGCTGTTGCGCGGTATTGAAGTGCAGCCGGCGTTTGCACCCGGCTGGTTCAATCTGTCCGAAGTGCTGGCGGAGCGTGGTTGCATGCAGGCAGCCATGCAGGCGCGCAGGTGTGCGAGCCAGTTGGCGCCAAAGGATGCTCGATTTGCTGCGCCACTGCAGGGTGAGCCTGATAGTAAGCTTTGTGCAGCCTTGCCGAAGTGTCCGTAGTTAATCATCGGTGCCTGCGAGGCGCCGATTACAGACCGTCAAATTCCCAAGCGATCTCGCAAACTGTAATACCAGGCACCCAGAGCACTGAACGGTACGCTGAGAGCTTGGCCGCCGGGAAAGGGGTAATGGGGCAGGCTGGCGAATGCATCAAAGCGCTCGGCTTGGCCGCGCAGAGCCTCGGCCAGCACCTTGCCGGCGACATGGGTGTATGTGACACCGTGCCCGCTGCACCCTTGTGAGTAGTAAATGTTTTCCCCCAGGCGACCGACTTGCGGCAAGCGTGAGAGGGTCAGCAAGAAATTGCCGGTCCAGGCATATTCGATTTTCACGTCTTTGAGCTGCGGGAACGTCTTGAGCATTTTCGGCCGGATGATCGCTTCGATGTTCGCTGGATCACGCGCGCCATAAACCACGCCACCGCCATAGATCAGGCGTTTGTCGGCAGAGAGCCGGTAATAGTCGAGCAGGTAATTGCAGTCTTCGACACAGTAATCCTGGGGGAGCAGATTACGGGCCATTTCTTCGGACAGGGGTTCGGTGGTGATCACCTGGGTGCCACAGGGCATGGATTTGGCGGCCAGCTCTGGCAGCAGGTTGCCCAGGTAGGCATTGCCGGCCACGACCAGGAATTTGGCCTTTACCCGGCCTTGCGGCGTATGCACGATGGGATTGGCGCCGCGCTCAATACGCGTGGCTGGGCTGTGCTCATAAATGACGCCGCCCAGAGACTCGATCGCCTCGGCTTCGCCTAGCGCCAGGTTGAGCGGATGAATATGACCGCCCTGTTTGTCGAGCATTCCACCTATATAGTTGTCGCAGGCGACCACGTGGCGAATGGCATCGCCATCGAGCAGTTCCAGGTGCTCGTAGCCGTAGCGCTCCCAGAGTCGCTGCTGTGCCTGCAAATGGTTCATCTGCTTAGGGGTAAATGCGGCAAATACACCGCCATCCTTCAGGTCGCACTGAATACCGTAACGCGCCACGCGATCACGAATGATGCGGCCGCCCTCAAACGCCATCTCGCCGATCAGCTTGGCTTTTTCGATCGACACACTGTTTTCTACGGCATCGATGTCGCGGCTGTAACTGTTGACGATCTGCCCGCCATTACGCCCTGAGGCGCCAAAGCCCACCTTAACGGCTTCCAGAACGGTGACCTTAAAACCGTGCTCCAGCAAAAAAAGCGCAGTGGAGAGTCCGGTATAGCCGGCACCAACTACACAGACATCGGTTTCGGCTTCACCCTCCAGCACTGGGCGCAACGGCGTGCGGTTGGCGGATGCGGCGTAATAGGAGTCCGGATAAGCTGTGTTCGTCATTTTAAGGTCCGTGTTTGAAATATTTGACGATTGTTCGATCCTACCCAAGTCCCCTATGTCCGGCTAGTAGTCGATAGCTGGGAAAAAACCCTCGTGACGATAAAAGATCCACTTTTTCAGCCAGTTAGCGAAAAATGTGTTGACACCCATTGAGCTGCAGGTAGAATGCGCACCCATCGGAAGGCACATAGCTCAGTTGGTTAGAGCACCACCTTGACATGGTGGGGGTCGTTGGTTCGAGTCCAATTGTGCCTACCAAATTCGAAGAAAGGGTCGCGAAAGCGACCCTTTTTTTATGGGTCGCTTGTCATGGCGGCGACGTTCTGAAAGTATCCCGCATCTTGATTTCCAGTGCTCCGGTTCGTCCGTGTCGGCCTTTTGGTCTCTGCCAGAGTGCGGCAGGTTTCCCCGGCGAATCGCTTTACTGGCTCATCCCAACCCACGTGGCCTTTGGTAGGGGTCACCACTAGGAGAGGAGGCGCCATGCCCATCATTACTCTTCCCGACGGTAGTCAGCGTTCGTTCGATCATGCGGTCTCGGTTGCCGAGGTGGCGCAATCCATTGGTGCTGGTCTGGCCAAGGCCACTGTGGCTGGCAGGGTCGACGGTCGCCTGGTCGATGCGTGCGACTTGATCGAAGCCGACGCTGCGTTGCAAATCATTACGCCGAAGGATGAGGAAGGGCAGGAGATCATCCGCCATTCCTGTGCTCACTTGGTCGGGCATGCTGTCAAGCAGCTGTTCCCGAGCGCCAAGATGGTAATCGGGCCGGTGATCGAGGAAGGCTTTTATTACGATATCGCTATCGATCGTCCTTTCACGCCAGAAGACTTGGTGGCCATCGAAGCGCGCATGGCGGAGCTGATCGCCCGCGATTACGACGTCATCAAGAAAATGACGCCGCGCGCCGAGGTCATCGAAGTTTTCAAGGCGCGTGGCGAAGACTACAAGCTGCGCCTGATCGACGACATGCCAGAAGAGCAAGCCATGGGCTTGTACTATCACGAAGAATACGTCGACATGTGCCGTGGTCCGCACGTGCCGAATACGCGCTTTCTCAAAGCCTTCAAACTGACCCGTATTTCCGGCGCCTACTGGCGCGGCGACTCGAAAAACGAGCAGTTGCAGCGCATCTATGGCACTGCCTGGGCAGATAAGAAGCAGTTGGCGGCCTACATTCAGCGTATCGAAGAAGCTGAAAAACGCGATCACCGCAAACTCGGCAAGCGAATGGACCTGTTCCATACCCAGGAAGAGGCGCCGGGCATGGTGTTCTGGCATCCCAATGGCTGGACGTTATACCAGGTGTTGGAGCAGTACATGCGCAAGGTGCAGCGCGAAAACGGCTACCTGGAAATCAAAACCCCGCAGGTTGTGGATCGCGTGCTCTGGGAGAAATCCGGGCATTGGGCCAACTATGCGGAAAACATGTTCACCACCGAGTCGGAAAGCCGCGATTACGCGATCAAGCCGATGAACTGCCCCTGCCATGTGCAGGTGTATAACCAAGGCCTGAAAAGTTACCGCGAGTTGCCTTTGCGTCTGGCCGAATTTGGCGCCTGCCACCGTAACGAGCCTTCCGGTGCGCTGCACGGCATTATGCGCGTGCGCGGCTTTACTCAGGATGATGCGCACATCTTCTGTACCGAAGAGCAGATGCAGTCTGAGTCGGCTGATTTCATTCGCCTGACCCAGGCGGTGTATTCCGACTTCGGTTTCACTGATATCCAGTTGAAGCTTTCCACGCGTCCGGAAAAGCGTGTGGGTTCCGATGAGTTGTGGGATCGTGCCGAGGCTGCGCTGGCCGCTGCGCTGGATACCGCTGGGCTGCCTTACGATTTGCAGCCGGGCGAGGGTGCTTTCTACGGTCCGAAGATCGAGTTTTCGCTCAAGGACTGCCTGGGTCGCGTCTGGCAGTGCGGTACCTTGCAGCTGGATTTCAACCTGCCGGTCCGCCTTGGTGCCGAGTATGTCAGCGAAAACAATGATCGTCAGCATCCGGTCATGCTGCACCGAGCCATTCTGGGTTCTTTCGAGCGCTTCATCGGTATTCTGATCGAGCACTACGAAGGCGCATTCCCGGCCTGGTTGGCGCCAACCCAGGCGGTGATCATGAATATCACCGACAAGCAGGCTGATTTTGCACGTGAAGTTGAGAAAACTCTCAATCAAAGCGGCTACAGAGCCAAGTCTGACTTGAGAAACGAGAAGATCGGCTTTAAAATCCGCGAGCATACTTTGCTCAAGGTACCCTATCTCTTGGTTATTGGAGATCGGGAAGTTGAGACACGATCCGTTGCTGTGCGCACCCGTGAAGGCGTTGATCTGGGCTCCATGCCCATCGATCAGTTCAGCGAGTTGCTTGCACAGGCGGTTTCCCGGCGTGGTCGCCAAGAATTGGAGTAATTACTATTAAGCGTGATATGAGACAGGATAAACGAGCTGCACCCAAGGCCCCGATCAACGAGAATATCTCGGCTCGTGAGGTCCGTTTGATTGGTGCCGATGGCGAGCAGGTTGGCATCGTCTCGATTGATGAAGCGCTGCGTATCGCTGAAGAAGCCAAGCTCGATCTGGTGGAAATTTCCGCTGATGCAGCACCGCCGGTTTGCCGGATCATGGATTACGGCAAGCACATCTTCGAAAAGAAGAAGCAGGTTGCTGCTGCGAAGAAAAACCAGAAGCAGATTCAGGTTAAAGAAGTAAAGTTTCGTCCAGGGACGGAAGATGGGGATTACCAGGTAAAACTACGCAACCTGGTACGTTTCCTAAGTGAAGGGGACAAGGCCAAGGTATCCCTGCGATTCCGCGGTCGTGAGATGGCCCACCAGGAGCTGGGCATGGAACTGTTGAAGCGGGTTGAGAGTGACCTTGCGGAATACGGCGCCGTTGAACAGCATCCGAAGATGGAAGGACGCCAGCTGATCATGGTCATCGCCCCCAAAAAGAAAAAGTAACCACCAGGGCACTGGCAGGCCTTGCGGTTATGCGTAATCACCCAATGCGGAGTATCCGAACATGCCAAAAATGAAAACCAAGAGTGGTGCCAAAAAGCGCTTCAAGCCGACTGCTAATGGCTTCAAGCACAAGCACGCTTTCAAGAGCCACATCCTGACCAAAATGACTACCAAGCGTAAGCGTCAGCTGCGTGGTACATCTCTGATGCACCCGTCTGACAAGGCTCGGGTAGAGCGCATGCTGCGCGTTCGTTAATCGGTCAAGAAATAGAGGAAATTACTCATGGCTCGTGTTAAGCGTGGCGTCATCGCTCGTGCTCGTCACAAGAAGATTCTGAAACTCGCCAAAGGCTACTACGGTGCGCGTTCGCGCGTATTCCGCGTTGCCAAGCAGGCGGTAATCAAGGCTGGCCAGTACGCCTACCGTGACCGCCGTCAGAAGAAACGTCAGTTCCGCGCTCTGTGGATCGCCCGTATCAACGCTGGTGCTCGTATCAACGGTCTGTCCTACAGCCGTTTGATCGCTGGCCTGAAGAAAGCGTCCATCGAGATCGACCGTAAGGTTCTGGCTGATCTGGCAGTGAACGAAAAAGCGGCCTTCGCCGCCATTGTCGAGAAAGCTAAAGCCTCTCTGGCTTAATTTCCCCGACAAGTCCGGATTCGTCCGGCGCGAAGCGTCATCAATAGGGGAAGAGCCTTGTGCTCTTCCCCTATTTCGTATTGGAAAGGGGCTCTTGCAAAAACACCCATGACGGCCGCCAGCCGGCAGGCTCAGAGTGGTTTTGCAAGACCCTCTGGAGGTTATACATGGAAAACCTGGATGCACTGGTCTCGCAAGCGCTTGAGGCCGTCCAACACAGTGCAGACATCAATGCCCTGGAGCAGATCCGGGTTCAGTACCTGGGCAAAAAGGGTGAGCTGACGTTACTGATGCAGACGCTCGGCAAGCTGTCCGCGGAAGAGCGCCCCAAGGCTGGCGCGCTAATAAATGCCGCCAAAGGGCAGGTACAAGATGCCTTGAACGCCCACAAGGCAGGGCTTGAGCAGGCAGCCCTGAGCGCCAAGCTCGCTGCCGAGCGCATTGACGTGACCCTGTCGGGCCGCGGCCAGGCTTCCGGTGGCTTGCATCCGGTTACCCGGACCATGGAGCGCATTGAGCAGTTCTTCACCCACATCGGCTACCAAGTCGCTGAAGGCCCTGAAGTCGAAGATGATTATCACAACTTCGAAGCGCTCAACATTCCCGGCCACCATCCGGCCCGGGCAATGCATGACACCTTCTATTTCAACGCCAACATGCTGCTGCGTACCCATACCTCGCCGGTACAAGTGCGCACCATGGAAAACCAGCGTCCGCCCATTCGCATCGTTTGTCCGGGCCGCGTTTACCGTTGCGACTCGGATATCACTCACTCGCCGATGTTCCACCAGGTCGAAGGCCTGCTGGTTGACCAGGACATCAACTTCGCCGATCTCAAGGGCACCATCGAGGAATTCCTGCGGGTGTTCTTCGAGAAGCCGCTGGGTGTGCGTTTCCGCCCCTCGTTCTTCCCCTTCACCGAGCCTTCCGCCGAAGTCGACATGCAGTGCGTGATGTGCAGCGGCAAGGGTTGCCGTGTGTGCAAGCAGACCGGCTGGTTGGAAGTCATGGGCTGCGGCATGGTGCATCCGAATGTGTTGCGCATGTCCGGTATCGATCCGGAAGAATTCCAGGGCTTCGCCTTCGGCATGGGCGTCGAGCGGCTAGCCATGCTGCGTTATGGCGTGAACGACTTGCGCCTGTTCTTCGATAACGACCTGCGGTTTTTAGAGCAGTTTCGCTAAAGCCAACAGATCGCTACCGAATCGAACAGGAGAGAACAGAACATGAAATTCAGCGAACAATGGTTGCGCAGCTGGAGTAATCCGGCAGTAGATCGTGAAGAACTGGTTGCCAAGCTGTCCATGGTCGGCCTGGAAGTTGACGCCGTGACGCCAGTTGCCGGCGAATTCAGTGGCGTGGTGGTGGGGGAGATCCTCAGCGCTGAGCAGCACCCTGATGCCGACAAGCTTCGCGTGTGCAAGGTCAGTAACGGCAGTGAAACCTTCCAGGTCGTGTGCGGCGCGCCAAACGCGCGTCCGGGTATCAAGGTCCCCTTTGCCATGGTGGGCGCGGTACTGGGCGAAGATTTCAAGATCAAGAAAGCCAAGCTACGTGGTGTCGAGTCCTTCGGCATGCTGTGCTCGGCCAGTGAGCTGAACATCAGCGACGATAACAACGGTCTGCTTGAGCTGGCTGCCGAGGCGCCGGTTGGCAGCGATATCCGCGAATACCTGCACCTCAATGATGCCTCCATCGAGATCGGCCTGACGCCGAACCGTGGCGACTGCTTGTCCCTGCAAGGCTTGGCCCGTGAAGTCAGCGCCATCTACGGCTGCGTCACCAATCCGGTGGTTATTGAGCCGATCGCCGCCGTGCACGATGACGTGCGTTCCGTGGAGCTGCTCGCGCCGCAGGCGTGCGCTCGCTATGTCGGTCGGGTGATTCGCAATGTCGATCTGAGCAAGCCGACTCCGCCGTGGATGGTGGAGCGTCTGCGTCGCTCCGACATCCGCAGCATCGATGCCGCTGTCGACGTGACCAACTACGTCATGCTCGAGCAAGGGCAGCCGATGCATGCCTTTGACCTGGCGGAAATCAACGGCGGCATCCGTGTGCGCATGGCGGAAGAGGGCGAGAAGCTCGTCCTGCTGGATGGCCAGGAAGTCACCCTGCGTGCGGATACCCTGGTAATTGCCGACCATCAGCGCGCCCTGGCCATAGCTGGTGTGATGGGGGGCGAGCACAGCGGTGTGAGCGCTACCACCCGTGACCTGTTCCTTGAGGCTGCGTTTTTCGATCCGATCGCCCTGGCCGGCAAGGCGCGCTCCTACGGCTTGCACACGGACGCATCGCACCGCTTCGAGCGCGGTGTGGATTTTCTGCTGGCCCGTCAGGCCATCGAGCGCGCCACTGCCTTGTTGCTGGACATTGTCGGCGGTGAGGCCGGTCCGGTGATCGAGGCTGCGAGTGAAAGCCATCTGCCGAACATTGCGCCTATCACCCTGCGTGCCGAGCGCGTCACCCAAATGCTCGGTTTGGAGTTGGGTGGCGAGACCATTGTACGTCTACTGACCGCCCTAGGGCTGGGCATCAGCGAGCAATCTGCCGGTGTCTGGCAAGTGACTGTTCCCAGTCATCGCTTCGATATCAGTCTGGAAGTGGACCTGATCGAAGAGCTGGGCCGCCTGTACGGCTACAACCTGTTGCCGGTTCGTTACCCGCAAGCGCGCCTGGCGCCACGAGCCAAGGGCGAAGCACGTTCAGAATTACCCGTGCTGCGTCGCTTGCTGGTCGCGCGCGGTTATCAGGAAGCCATTACCTACAGCTTCATCGATCCCAAGCTGTTTGAGCTGTTCACGCCGGGGGTCACCCCCTTGCAGTTGGCCAACCCGATTTCCGCTGACATGGCAGCCATGCGCGCTTCGTTGTGGCCGGGCCTGGTCAAGGCCACCCTGCATAACCTCAATCGTCAGCAGGACCGTGTGCGCCTGTTCGAGAGCGGCCTGCGTTTCGTGGGACAGTTGGGCGAACTCAAGCAGGAAGCCATGCTGGCCGGTATCGCTACCGGTAGCCGACTGCCGGAAGGCTGGAGCAATGGTCGCGAAGTTATCGACTTCTATGACGCCAAGGCGGATGTGGAAGCCTTGCTGGGCGCGGCGGGTGATGCGGAGGCGTTCCGCTTCGTGCCTGGCGAACATGCAGCGCTGCACCCGGGGCAGACTGCGCGTATCGAGCGTGACGGGCGTCTGGTTGGCTACATGGGAGCGCTGCATCCTCAGCTGGGCGCCGAACTGGGCATTGATCAGCCGGTCTATCTGTTCGAGCTGCTGATGTCTGAGGTTGCCGAAGGACGTCTGCCGAAATTCGCAGAGCTGTCACGCTTCCCGGAAGTGCGTCGCGATCTAGCCTTGCTGGTTGCTCGCGACGTGACAGCCGAGTCGGTGCTGGAGTGCATGCGCGAGCAGGCAGGTGAATGGCTCACCGACCTCCGGTTGTTTGACGTGTATCAGGGCAAAGGTATTGATCCGCTTAGCAAAAGCTTGGCGGTCGGCTTGACCTGGCAGCATCCATCGCGCACTCTTACTGACGATGAGGTGAACACTACCACGCAAAATATCCTCACCTCCCTGGAAACAAGGTTTAACGCCACGTTAAGGAAGTAGCGTATGGGGGCTCTGACGAAAGCTGAAATGGCTGAACGTCTTTACGAAGAGCTAGGCCTGAATAAGCGGGAAGCCAAGGAACTGGTCGAACTGTTCTTTGAGGAAATCCGTCAGGCGCTGGAGCAGAACGAACAGGTCAAATTGTCCGGATTCGGCAATTTCGATCTGCGAGACAAGCGTCAGCGCCCGGGGCGGAATCCCAAGACTGGCGAGGAGATTCCGATATCTGCACGTCGTGTCGTCACGTTCCGTCCGGGCCAGAAGCTCAAGGCTAGGGTCGAAGCTTATGCTGGAACCAAGTCATAACGACGAATTGCCGCCAATTCCGGGCAAGCGCTATTTCACCATCGGTGAAGCCAGCGAACTTTGTGCCGTCAAGCCCCACGTCCTGCGTTACTGGGAACAAGAGTTTCCTCAGCTCAATCCGGTAAAGCGGCGGGGAAACCGCCGCTACTATCAGCGCCAGGATGTGCTGATGATCCGCCAGATTCGCGCCCTTTTATACGAGCAGGGCTTCACCATCGGTGGAGCCCGCTTGCGTTTGTCTGGCGAAGAAGCCAAAGACGACACCACTCAATACAAGCAGCTGATCCGCCAGACCGTCTCAGAGCTGGAAGATGTTCTGCAGGTCTTGAGAAATTGACACGAATCTCAAAAAAAACTTCCACAATTCATAAGCTTAATGTATAGTTCGCACCACTTTCAGCGAGGCTGATAAGTGATGTCGGGGCGTAGCGCAGCCTGGTAGCGCACTTGCATGGGGTGCAAGGGGTCGAGTGTTCGAATCACTCCGTCCCGACCAAAAAACTCCAAAAAACCAGTCACTTAGCGGTGGCTGGTTTTTTTATGCCTGCTGTTTTTATCTTCAGTGGGCCAGGGGTAAACAAAAGGGGTAAACGCACTATAACTTCGTCGCATGAAGACACTTTCGGTACGGTAGTGGCGCAGCCCGTCAGCTGGATGTGGTGAGGTCTGACGGCAGTTTCAGCGACAGGCGTGACCTGGTGATGGTCGAGTGTCACAAGGCATACGTCGCAAGGAAACGATCATGGCGACAGTTGGCTGCCATGTCATTCTTGTGTAGTTGCGCGCGACGCTGCGAAAGGCGTTGTCACCATACGAGTGCATGAGCCTGACGGCCTGCTTGGCTTACGTGCGAAAAAAAACGGCGCTGGGTTCGATTGACTCCAATAGCGCCGTCTTTGTGGGCGAAACGAGCCCGTAGGGCACAAGGCGCCTCGTTACAGGTCAATCCACGGCCTTGACCATGTCTTCAATGACTTTCTTGGCGTCGCCAAAAACCATCATGGTCTTGTCCATGTAGAACAGTTCGTT
>NZ_JACSQG010000016.1:25514-56850 GCF_014836765.1 Serpens gallinarum | reverse complement strand
GACGGCCAGGTGGTGGTGCTCGGCGGGCTGATCCAGGACGACATCACGCAGAGCGTGTCCAAGGTGCCGCTGCTCGGTGACATTCCCTGGCTGGGCCGCCTGTTCCGCTCGACCACCGACACGCACATCAAACGCAACCTGATGGTGTTCCTGCGCCCCAGCGTGATCCGTGACGCCGCCGGGCTGGCGGTGTTATCCGGCAGGAAGTACAGCGATATCCGCATCCTCGGCGATGAAAGCCGCGCGGCGCGGCTGCTGCCCGAACGGCTCAACCATTTGTTCGACGGCCAGGGCGCTCGATCTGTCGACCTGGAAGACGAGCCCTAGCGCAAGGCCCTGTTAAAGCACCTTACCCAGCAGCCGATTGGAGTGGCGCCAGGGTAGTAATCGGTGCTTACCAATCCGTTGGCGATTTCCCCAATCCAGCAAACTACCTCTCTCGCGGCCGGTCCCGGGCCATTGCGCGAACCGACATCCCAGACAGTTCACTGGCGAGTTCAAAGCGCAGAACGCCTGTTAAGACAAGGCCCAATAGCGCTTAGCAACCAGCCCATCTGCCCACCCTGCCCACCCTGCCCCGCAGATAATCAGGTAATAAAAAGTCCGGAGCCCTTGCGGGCCCCGGACTTTTTATTAGCTAACGCGTATTACTTGTCTTCGTTACGCTGATGCTTGAAGAACACCCCGTGGTCCCCGAATGCCGAGGCAATAAAGGGCGATGTCAGCACGATTTCACCAATTTTGCGCGCACTGCTGCGGCGCTCGTTGGCATAGCGGGTATTGAGCGAAGGCAGGATCGAGGTCTTGATCTGCATGGATGTGGCATACAGATCGTAGACCTTGGTGCCTTCGTTCAGGGTCAGCAGGTCATGACGGAAGTCATGGGGCCCGGTGGCAAAGCGCGTTTTCAGTTCAGCACGCGGCACGAAGTACAACTGGGTCGGTGCCTTGGGTGTGGCCACGGCGGCACCGGTCTGCTTGACCTTGGCCATGTCGTCCACGCGCAGCAGGGTCGGTTTCAGCGTGACCGCCGAGAACAGAATGGTGCTGCCCAAGGTGTCATTGGCTTCGGTGCTCACGAACTGCGAAAGCTCGTTGGCAAAGAAGTTGTAGTTGCTGCCCTGACCCGAAAGGGTATACAGCGCGGACACGTTACCTGAGGGTTTGCCATCGACGAACGCCTTCCAGGCCAGACCAGGCTGGAAGCCACGGGTGGCCGGGTCGCCAGTCACCGACAGACGCAGCAAGCCATGGTCAGAGCCTTCGAAGAGGCCTGTATAGCCGTTATCCGGCAGCGGCACGAACTTGGCCTTGGCCATTACGCCATTGGGATGGATCGGCTTGGTGTAACCCACAGGTGCCACGTCGCTCTTGGTCTGAACCTTTTTCCAGAGGATCGAACCGATCAAACCACCCACATCCACAGGGGCCAGCGGCGGCAGCTCATCGAGGCTGAACTGGGTACGCAGGGCGCCGTTGACCCACAAGTTTTCCAGCTTGTTGGCGGCCGGCCAGCTTTCATAATCCGCTGGGATATTCAGACCCCAGGGTTTGAAGGCGTTCTCGATGCCCACCAGGCTGCTGTTAAGCTGCGGGTTGTGACGCTTCAGCACGTCCACCATGGTGGTGTGCTCGACCCAGTCGATACCTTCCTGGGTGTAGACCTCAGGACGGTAATCCGAGGTGTAGAAGCGGTCAGCCATCAGACGGCGAGACGCGCTGGAGATGAAGATCTGGAACGCGGTTTCACCGAAGGCGAAGCCATCCGGACGCACGGTTTCGGCCAGTTGGCCGACCAGTGCATCGATCTTTTCGATGTCGTTGTTGTACAGGCGCTTCAGGTTGGCCAGGGTTTGCGGATCCTTGGTCAGGTCCTCGAACTTGGTGATCGGGTTCAGGCCAATCTGCCGGCGGAACTCGTTGTAGCGCGGCACGCCACGCTCGCGGTCACGCAGGACGTCGATGGTCGCCATGTCGACATTGCCAATCAGCGGCAGGGTCAGATCGCGCAGGAAGTCCGGGTAGTTGTTGAGCGTGAGCGAACCGGGATTGGTGATACCGAAGGAATACCACAGACGCTCCGGGCGCTCGGCAGCCAGCAGATCCTCGGCCTCACGATCAATAGCGCTTTGCAGCGGAATGGTGCGCGAAGCCACATTCGAGCCGATGTCATAGACCTGGATGTTGTCGCGCATCAGCGGGTGCATGCGGTACACCGCGACGAATTCCTGGGACAGGCTGAACGGCACACCATAGTTGTTCGGCGCTGCCGAGCCAACGATACCGGTCAGGGCGTGGTCGATGGAACCGCTACCGACGTTGCCGGAAAGGTTCGGATCAAAGCCCAGGATGCGCTTGACGAAGGAGTCGGACTTGGCAAGGTCCTCACGCAGCTTGCGAACTTCCTCCTGGAAGTCGGTGCGCGGGCCGCCCTGACCCAGCAGACCCCACCAGTTGGAGTACATGGCGCGCTCGGTGATCGGGTTGGCGATCACCGCCGGGGTCCATTCCACGGTGTGGATCTTGGCCATCAATGCCGAGTTGACCAGGCGCGCCTTGTCGTACAACCACTGATCGCTCTCGTTCGGGTACTTGGCCTTGAGCTTGTCGGCAATGGCGTTGTGTTCGAGAGTAAACAGCTGGTGCAGCATGCTCAGGCCGACCCACCAGTTCTCGTTGAAGCCGGTAACCGGCTTGCCGCTGACAAACTCGCGGGGCAGACGGTTGTTGGCCTCGATTTTCAGCTTACCGTCCACGAAGGAACGGATCTTGTCGTTGGCTTCCTTGCTGCTGCCATAGAGCTGCGAACCATCCCACCAGTGGGTGTTGTGGTTACGGAAGCTCTGCGGCTTGGCGGCTTCATCAGGCGTGCGACTCGGGTCGGCCTGGGTACGGCGTACCGACATCGTGCCGGATCCCTTCGGGTCGCCGGCAGGCATCGGAACCTGGATCGGATCGGCATCGGCGTTCGGGCCGTGGTCGAACCAATCGTGGATCATGAACTGGATCCAGGCGGCGGCAATGAAGTTCAGGCTGGGCGCGGGCTTGAACTCGTCGCGCGACATCAGAACGTTACTGACCTCGCGCGGGTTGGGGCTCAGCAGCGTGTCGGTTTCGGCATGCTGGTATTCGGGCGCCACGTTGCGCCCGAAGCGCATGTACGCGGAACCTTCAGACGGGTTGGACAGGATGTTACAGGTGCCGTCCTCGGTACGTGCGATCACGCTTCGCGGATCGCAGGTGATATCGGCGTTATGGCGTGCGTAGTTTTCTGCATCGAAAAGGTTGTTCTCGAACAGCGCCTCGCGCTCCATAGCAAGCGTGATCAGGCCCGCAAAAATTCCTAGCGTTCCCAACTTGGTCAAAGCAGGCCAGGTTACCCAAACAGACATAGTTTCCATCTCCCGTTTTTTATTGTCGTGCGCACGAAAACAGATCGGCTTTGGCAGAGTAGGTAGATACGTCCTGAGCGCCCCCCTACCCAGGGAGGGGGAAAGAACAAGTAGCGGCTAGCGGGATCGGACGTGGGTATCAAGAGATGGGACGTGTACGCACACTGAGGATGGCTTCGGTACGATTCGCCACATTCAGCTTCGAATAAATGTTTTTCAGGTGCCACTTGGTGGTGGTCAGAGCGATGCCGGTGTGGGTGCTGATCTGCGTATTACTCAGCCCCTTGAGCAGGCATTCGAAGATTTCCACTTCCTTGTCGGTCAGCAGGCTGGCGAAGCCTGGCGCTGACAAGCGCTGTGCTGGCTGGTCCGGGGCTAGGAACTCGGCATACAACTGCTGGTAGCGTTCGGGTATGTCCAAAATCCCGGAACGCATCAGGCCGAAGACCCCTTCGCCGAACCCTGGCGCTTCATCGAACACCGAGCGGGTGATATTGGCGACGCCATACTCTTCCACCAGACGCAGCAGCGCCTCTCGCTGCGCATTCTTGTCGAGGTGCTGGGCATTGAGCACCAGCAGATTGGCGTCGACAATCAACGCCCGGCCACGCATCTCGCTTTGCCGCAGTGATTTGGCCAGCACTCCGAGCACCCGCAGGGCCCGTCCATGGGCGCCCTTGGCCAGTAGCCAATACACGGTGGCCAGCCCTAAGCGCTCCCAGTACTCGTCGTACTTCTGTGCCACTTCCCAGTAACCTTCCGCGAGCAGCTCATCAAGTCGATGACGCCGCGCCAGGTCATCCATCAGTTGCACCCGGCCACTCAGAAACGCCTGGCGCAACTGCTCCTGGATAACCTGCGCGACAAAGCGTGCGTAATTGCCCAATTGCAAGATGCCGGATAGCTGGTCGAGCAGCCGGCTGGCACGTTCTGGGTAATGGCCGCGATGAAGCAAGCGGGACAGAATGATGTAGACGGTAGCGATCGCTTCGGTCGCCGACGAGGCATTGACCCGTGACAGCAGCTTTTCACACAGCTCCTGCGCCGCGCCCAACTGGTTTTGCTCGTGCAACGCAACCACCATGGCCGTGGCTCGATTGACCCAGGCCGGACTCGCGCTGTCCGTGCGCTGAAAATCCGTGCACACCACCTTGCGTGCCTGACTGACCTGCCCGGCATTGCGCTGACACAACGCAATGATCAGGTCGGCATAACTCTCCAGAAATAACCAGCCGCTTTGAGCCAGCAGTTCCTTGGCCTGGCTGGCGAACCTGAGAGACGCGGCCAGCCGTGCGCGCAGCAGATGATGGTAGGCATTGATGATCAGCATCCGCGCCCGAATCTCGATGGCCACCTGTGGCTCCAGGAGCGCCTGCCAGCCAGCCTCAAGCTCGAACTCCCGATCTAGCTGGAACAGCTGCAAGGTCAGTTTCTGGCAGTGCAGACAATCCGGCTCGATCTCTCCCTGCGCCGCTTGGTCCAGGTAATATCCCGCCTGGTGGAAGCGCCTCGACAGGATCAAGGCATCGATCAAGGGCACCAGCAAACGACCGTCCTGCAACAGTTCCTCATCGGGCATGGCTGACAGCCACTCAAGTATCCGCAAAACGTGGCCCGTGCATGCCCATCGCGCACAACAGATTGCCAGGACATCGCGAAACAGCGCGTGATCACCACTGTCTTGGGCATGCCGCAGTGCTTGTTCGGGATCATCACGGGTCAGGAAATAGCGAGCGGCCCGGCCATTGAGTAGCCCGATACGCTCAGGCTGCTCGATGGCCAGGCGGTGAATGAGAAATTCGCGAAACAACCTCTGGTAACGAAACCAGCCCGGGTGCTGATCAATGGGTAGCATGAAGACGTGCTGCTCCGCCAACTGCTCAAGCAGCAACGCTGAACCACTACGTTGCAACATCTGGTCGCAGGCTTCGCCGTTGAATCGTTCAAAAAGCGCCGTGTACATCAGAAAATCGCGGCAGACCGGCGAAAGGGGCCGGAGAACCACCTGAGCGAAGTACTCGGCAATTTGTGGCTGGTCGCCATTGAACCGCACGGCTGTCCGTCCAGACTGCCGGGCACAGCTCTGCAACGCGACCTTGACCCCCGTAACCCAGCCTTCGGTGATGTTCAGTAATGTGCAGGCCGCTTCATCCTCGATCACGCCAGCACCCAGCAAGAGGTTCAATGCCTTGATCTCCTGCACGGAAAAGCGCAACGCCTGCTCATCGATATGCAGCAAACGGTTTTCCAGCCGGAGACGGCTCAGTGGAAGGTCAGGTTGCTGACTGCTGGCGATCACCACCCGGACTGACTGCGGCAAGTGCTCAAGCAGGGCCGCCATTATCAGCAGGAGATCCGCTACGGTGATGTGCTGAAAATCGTCGAAAATCAGGCACAGCTGCTCATCGAGTCGCTCTAGCGCGCCGGCGAGCCCTTCCCCCAAGGCCAGCGGAGAACTGGCCATGCCTTTATTCAGCCGCTCCGGCCATGCCTGGTCGAACGTGGAGAACCGGGCCGCGACCGCTTCGGTCAGACGATGCAGAAAGCGGTCAGGATGGGCCTCACGAAGAGGGACTGAAACATAGATCTTTGCATAGCGGCTTGGCCGTTGCTGCCAGTGTTTCAGCAAGGTGGATTTACCGGAACCGGGCGGCGCGAGCAGCAACGTCAACGGCACGTTCTCGCTCTGTGCCAATAGGTTCAGCAGATCTTCGCGAATCACTTCCCCATGTGAGGTCGAAACGTGGCGGTCCATGCACGCACCCTGACGTCTTGTTGTTTTGCCGTAACGCGCGGCGTTTGAGCGACGGAGCCATTGCCGTTGCGCGCCAAGAGGATAGTAGAGGCCTACCCACCCCTCGATACCGCTGGTGGAATGCCAATCCAACAGCCGGCTTTTAAGGTAAGGATTGCCGCTGGAGAGGCTAAACGAAGGCGTACCTGTAACCGCGCTCCGCTTATCTCCGGCTGAATGGGCTATTCAAGACGCAAAAACGCCACGTTCCGTTACACGAAACGTGGCGTTTGGGTAACCCGTTCGACATTCTGCCTTAAACGGCTGCCAGTCCTCGGGCCAGGTCGGCGCGAATGTCTTCCAGGTCTTCCAGCCCCACTGCCAGACGAATCAGGCTGTCGCTGATACCGGCAGCCGCGCGGGCCTCTGGGCTCAGACGGCCATGGGAGGTGCTCGCCGGATGGGCGATGGTGGACTTAGTATCACCCAGGTTGGTGGTGATGGAGATCATGCGAGTATTGTCGATGACCCGCCACGCCGCGAGCTTGTCGCCCTTGACCTCGAAACTCACCACTGCGCCAAAACCGCTCTGCTGCCGCTTGGCCAATTCATGCTGCGGATGGCTGGGCAACCCGCTGTAATAAACCTTCGCCACTTGCGGTTGCTGCTCCAGCCACTGAGCCAGGGCCAGGGCACTGGCACAATGCGCCTGCATGCGCACCCGCAAGGTTTCCAACCCCTTGAGAAACAGCCAGGCGTTGAATGGGCTGAGGGTCGGGCCGGCGGTACGCAGGAAACCGACGACTTCCTGCATCTCCTTGGCGCGGCCAGCGACCACACCGCCCAGGCAACGGCCCTGCCCGTCGATGTATTTGGTCGCCGAATGCATGACAAT
Organism: Serpens gallinarum; assembly: GCF_014836765.1. Lineage (GTDB taxonomy): Bacteria > Pseudomonadota > Gammaproteobacteria > Pseudomonadales > Pseudomonadaceae > Serpens > Serpens gallinarum. Next base: position 49,829 of record NZ_JACSQG010000016.1, on the reverse strand, counting down.
ATCCGCACCCAGCGCCAGCGGCTTTTGCAACGCCGGAGTGCAGAAGCAGTTGTCCACGGCCAGCAACGCGCCCTTGCTGTGGGCCAGCTCGGCGAGGGCGGCGATGTCCACCAGCTCAGCCAGCGGGTTGGAGGGTGACTCGACGAAAAACAGTTTGGTGTTGGGCTTGCAGGCTGCTGCCCAGGCATCCAGGTCGGCCAGCGGCGGATAATCCACCTCAATGCCGAAACGCTTGAAGTACTTGTCGAACAGGCTGATGGTCGAGCCAAACACGCTACGCGACACCAGCACATGATCACCGGCGCTGCACAGACTCATCACCAGAGCCAGGATCGCGCCCATGCCAGACGCGGCGGCCACAGCTTGCTCGGCACCCTCCAGCGCGGCGATACGCTCTTCGAAAGCGCGAACCGTGGGATTGGTATAACGCGAATAGACGTTGCCCGGTACTTCCCCGCCGAAACGTGCGGCCGCATCGGCGGCACTGCGGAACACGTAGCTGGACGTCATAAACAGCGCTTCGCCGTGCTCCCCTTCAGGGCTGCGATGCTGTCCTGCTCGTACCGCCAGCGTGTCGAAGCTTGCGCCGGTCAGATCACTGTCCAGACGCCCTGCATCCCATTCGATAGTCATTGCATACACCTTGCGTTACGGCGCGACGGCCGCGCCGCCGCGCGGTATTTGGATCAATTGTTATGGAGGCCGATTATTTCATTGACCGAATTCGACTCGGTCTTGCTCAGATCGTTGCGCGCCTGTTCGATGCGCTGCAGATAGGCCTCGTCGACATCACCGGTCACATAGTGGCCATCGAAAACCGCACAGTCGAAGTGCTCAATCTTGACCTTGCCGCCACCCACCGCGTCTTTGAGGTCCTCAAGATCCTGATAGACCAGCCAATCGGCACCGATCAGATTGGCCACTTCTTCGGTGGTGCGATCATGGGCAATCAGCTCATGGGCGCTGGGCATGTCGATGCCGTACACGTTCGGATAACGCACCGCCGGCGCCGCCGAGCAGAAGTAGACCTTCTTGGCCCCGGCATCGCGGGCCATCTGGATGATCTGCTTGCAGGTGGTGCCGCGCACGATGGAGTCGTCCACCAGCATTACGTTCTTGCCGCGGAATTCCAGGTCGATGGCGTTGAGCTTCTGGCGTACGGATTTCTTGCGCGCAGCCTGGCCGGGCATGATGAAGGTGCGGCCGATATAGCGGTTCTTGACGAAGCCTTCGCGAAACTTGACGCCCAGACGGTTGGCCAGCTCCAGCGCTGACGTCCGACTGGTATCCGGAATCGGGATGACCACATCGATGTCATGATCGGGACGTTCGCGGAGGATTTTGTCCGCCAGCTTCTCGCCCATGCGCAAACGCGCCTTGTACACCAGAACGCCATCCATGATGGAGTCGGAACGCGCCAGGTAGACCTGCTCGAAGATGCACGGCGAAAGCTGGGGCTCCTTGGCGCACTGGCGGGTGGTCAGCTTGCCACCCTCGGTGATGTACACCGCCTCGCCCGGCGCCAGGTCACGAATCAGACTGAAACCCAGTACGTCCAGTGCCACGCTTTCCGAGGCAATCATGTACTCGACGCCTTCATCGGTATGCCGCTGCCCGAAGACGATGGGGCGAATCCCGTGGGGATCGCGGAAACCAACAATGCCGTAACCGGTGATCATCGCCACCACCGCGTAACCGCCACGGCAGCGCTCGTGCACTTTGCTCACTGCGGCGAACACGTCTTCTTCGGTGGGCTGCAGCTTGCCGCGCAACGCCAGCTCATGGGCAAACACATTGAGCAGCACTTCCGAATCGGAATTGGTGTTCACATGGCGCAGGTCGGCCGCGTAGATTTCCTGGGTCAATTGCTCGACGTTGGTCAGGTTGCCGTTATGTGCCAGGGTGATGCCATAGGGCGAGTTGACGTAGAACGGTTGCGCCTCGGCCGAGCTGGAGCTGCCGGCGGTGGGGTAGCGCACATGGCCAATGCCGATCTTGCCGACCAGCTGCTGCATGTGTCGCTGATGAAACACATCGCGCACCAGGCCGTTTTCCTTGCGCATGTTCAAGTGGCCTTTGTGACTGGTCACGATCCCGGCTGCGTCCTGGCCGCGATGCTGAAGGACGGTTAGCGCGTCATACAGCGCCTGATTGACGTTCGACTTGCCGACGATTCCGACGATGCCACACATGTGACGCAACCTCACTTATAAAAACAGAAGGTGGAAGCACAAGCTCCCGCATCTACAACTACGTTACAACCGGCCAAGCGGACTGAAATCACGCGGCACAGCGCCGTCAACCATCCATTGTCCGACCGTGTTGAGGATCAAATTCTTGGACCAATCCGCAACCATCAGAAAATGCGGCAGAAGATTGGATTCTCGCCACCAGGCGTCCTGCTGGACCGGCGCAAGGCTGAGCAACCCAACCAGCACCACCACCAGCAATCCACCGCGCGCGGCGCCAAACACCATGCCCAGCAAACGATCGGTACCGGACAATCCCGTCACACGAACCAGCTCACCGACGAGAAAATTGATAAGCGCACCGACCAGCAGGGTCGCCACGAATAAAATGACACAGGCAGCGATGACACGCGCTGAAGGCGTCTCGATGAAGTCGACCAGATGCTCGGCCAGTGCCCCGCCGAACATCCACGCAATGACTCCGGCAACGATCCAGATGAGCAGCGAAAGCGCTTCCTTGACGAAACCACGTTTGAGACTGATCAAACCCGAAACAGCAATGACAGCAATGATCGACCAATCGACCCAGGTAAAGGACACGGAATAGACCAGCGGCGAAAAAGGGCGTGCATTTTAACAGAGCACTGGCCATTCAAGTAAGCGATGCTTAGGGGGAGAAATGGTTTTTTACGACAGACATGCACGCAGCCGGCCTCTCCAGGCCCGCTATCAAAAAGGGCAACGCCGGGCGGAGCTTGGGAGGCGTTGCCCTTGCATACGCTGCTTGCTCAGCCTTTTTCAGGCTCGAAGCGTACGACGATACCGTCAAGCTTTTGCTGGCGATTCAACAAGGCCCGCAAGCGATCCGCTTCGGCACGCTCAATCACCGGTCCGACGAAAACCCGATTCATCTTTCCCGCCTGGCGGATGTAGGCGTTATAGCCTTGGCTGCGCAAGTTTTTTTGCAGGTTTTCCGCATTCGCACGGTTGGACAGACTGGCCAGTTGCACTGACCAACTGACCGGCAAGCTGTTGGCATCCAGGCGCGCTTCAGGCGTACGCACCGGTGCCTTGGCGGCAGGCTCACCCAGACCCGTGGCTTGGGGTTTTCGCACGGGTTCCTGTACCGCTGTTGGCCGCTGGGCAGGCAAGGCACTGATCGGAGTTTCTGGCGCGCTTCCGGGAATCGGTTCATTGGGCAACGGCTCAGGCACGGTCACCGGCGCCACTGCAAAATCAGGGACCTCAGGCATGGCCGGCCTGCTTGGCGCCTCGACGCGCACATGTCTCGGCTCGTTATCGCGCGAGAACAGCATCGGTAGAAAAATCACCGCCAGGGCAACCAGCACCAGCGCTCCCACCATCCGCTGCTTCAATCCACGCTCAAGCACCGCCATGTCAGGCTCCTAGGATTCGTTGAGGTGTGTAGTTGCGTTGCGCTGGCTTGCCAGCCACTCCAGGGCTTCGGCAACACAAAAGAACGAGCCAAAAACCAAGATTTCCGCGCCCACCGCCGCCTCTGTGCATTGTGCCTCCAATGCCGCGACGATCGAGTCATGCGCAGTCACACTCGCCCCGCGGGCCTGTAAGGCTGCCTCAAGTTCGGCAGCCGGACGGCTGCGCGGTGTGTGCAAGGGTGCGACGGCCCAGTGACCGATACCGTCCAGCAGCGGTTCGATGACACCGGACAGGTCTTTATCGGACAGCAGGCCGAAAACAGCATTTCTCTGACCGCCCCAGGCTTGCAATCGTTCGGCCAGATACTGCGCAGCGTGGGGGTTGTGCCCCACATCCAGCAACAAGGCGAGTGATTTGCCCTGCCAGCTGAGTGTGCGGCGGTCCAGCCGCCCTACTACTTTCGCCTCTCGCAGAGCCTTGGCGAGACGCACCGGTTCCCAGGGCAGGTCGAGCAGCGCGTACGCCTGCAGCGCAAGCGCGGCGTTCTGCATGGGCAGATCGAGCAACGGCAACTCACGCAAACTCAACGGCGCACCGGCAACGTTGCGGCCCTGCCAATGCCAATGCTGCGCCTCAACCTGCAGGTCGAAGTCCAGGCCACGCTGCAAAAAAGGCGCCCCCAGGGAATCCGCCTGCTGCTGCAGTATCACTGGCGGAGCAGAATCGCCGCACAGCGCAGGCTTGCCGGCACGGAAAATACCTGCCTTTTCAACCGCCACAGAATCACGAGTGCTACCTAGCCATTCCACATGATCGACAGCAATGCTGGTCACCAAAGCAAGATCGGCATCCACCAGGTTGACCGCATCCAGGCGCCCGCCGAGGCCGACCTCCAGCACGACGAAGTCCAGACCGGCACGCTCGAACAACCAGAAGGCCGCCAGCGTGCCCATCTCGAAATAGGTCAGGGAAATCTCGCCACGGGCGGCCTCGACCGCTGCAAATGCCGCACACAGCTCGGCATCGCTCGCATCCGAGCCATTCACCGACACCCGCTCGTTGTACCGCAGCAGGTGCGGCGAACTGTAGAGCCCCACCTTGAAGCCCTGTTCACGAATCAGCGCAGCCAGCAACGCACAGGTAGAGCCCTTGCCGTTGGTACCGGTTACGGTGATGACACGCGTCGCCGGCTTGCCGAGCCCGAGGTTACGGGCCACGGCGCGCGAACGATCCAGGCCCATATCAATCGCCGTGGGGTGCAATTGCTCCAGGTAATTCAGCCAGTCGGGCAGCGTGCGGCTGTTCATGCGCTTTGCGGAGTCTCGACCGGGGTCGGCAGGTTCATCAACTGGGCAAGCAGACGGGCCAGACGCGGGCGCAGCTCATTGCGCGGGATGATCATGTCGATAGCACCGTGATCCAGCAGAAACTCACTGCGCTGGAAACCTTCTGGCAATTTTTCCCGCACGGTCTGCTCGATCACGCGCGGACCGGCAAAGCCGATCAGTGCCTTGGGCTCGCCGACGATCACATCGCCCAGCATGGCCAGGCTGGCAGATACACCACCATAGACCGGATCGGTAAGCACGGAAATGAACGGCAGGCCCTCTTCACGCAGGCGTGCCAGCGCAGCCGAGGTTTTAGCCATTTGCATCAGGGAAATCAGCGCTTCCTGCATGCGGGCACCGCCCGATGCGGAGAAGCAGACCAGCGGGCAGCGCTGTTCAAGCGCAGCGTTCACAGCGCGCACGAAACGCTCACCGACAACGGCGCCCATGGAACCGCCCATGAAAGAGAATTCGAATGCAGCGGCCACCACCGGCATGCCCTGCAGGGTGCCACGCATGGCGATCAAGGCATCTTTCTCGCCGGTCGACTTTTGTGCGGCTACCAGGCGGTCCTTGTATTTCTTGCTGTCGCGAAACTTCAGGCGGTCTACCGGCTCGAGCTCGACACCCAGCTCTTCACGTCCTTCAGCATCCAGGAAAATATCCAGGCGGGTGCGTGCATTGATCCGCATGTGATGGTCGCACTTGGGGCAGACATCGAGGGTATTTTCCAGCTCCGGCTTGTAGAGCACCGATTCGCAGGAGGGACACTTGTGCCACAGACCTTCCGGAACCGAGCTCTTCTTGACCTCGGAACGCATGATTGAAGGAATCAGTTTGTCTACCAACCAGTTGCTCATACTTGTTCTCCGCAAATTTTAATTCGAGGGCCACGCGCCAGATGCTGGCCCCGAGCAAATTCCCCATCACGAACGTTTTGCTGAAACAGCGGCAGGGGATGAACTCCCACCGCCCGCATAACGTATCGTCTCAATTCGGCTTCGCCCCAACGCAGGCCAACCAATCGGCACCGCGCGCGCAGGCGACTCGCTAGTGGACGGCAAACAGCCGCCGGTCGTCACATGGTGGTGTCGACAAGGCGCACCTGCCGAATGAATTCCCGCACTTTTTCCGCATCCTTACGGCCTTTGCTGGCCTCAACGCCACCACTGACATCCACCGCATAGGGCCGCACCTGGGCAATGGCTTCGCGCACATTATGTGGTGCAAGCCCACCGGCCAGGATCAATGGCTTGGGTAACCCAGCGGGAATCAATGACCAGTCGAAACGCTCTCCCGTACCGCCATGCAGGCCGGGTACATACGCATCGAGCAGAATGGCTTGGGCACTCGCATACTTCTTCGCCAACGCCAACAGATCGTCTTCAGCGCGCACGCGCAAAGCTTTAAAATAAGGACGGCCGTGGCCTTCGCACGCTTGCGGCTCTTCATCGCCGTGAAACTGCAGAATGTCCAGCGGTACAGAGCGCAGCACCTGCTGGATTTCCTCACGCCCGGCATTGACGAACAGCCCCACCGTTGTAACGAAAGGTGGCAAGGCCGCGACAATGGCGCGCGCCTGCTCTGGATTTACCGCGCGAGGGCTTTTTGCATAGAACACCAGCCCGATGGCATCCGCACCGGCCTCTGCAGCCAGTAAGGCATCCGCGACGCAGGTGATACCGCAAATCTTGCTGCGAACGATCGTCAAAAGAGAAATACCCGCCTGAAAATGTCGAGGATGTTAACAAAAGGGCCGCCGGCTGCAAGCGTGACCGACCTGTTCAAGGCTTCATGCAGTCTGGCAATCCAGACAGAAAATGCGGTCCCAGATAACGCTCTGGCAAGACGAACTCCTCTGGATACTCAACCTGTACGAGATACAGACCATAAGGATGCGCGGTGACTCCACCGAGCCGACGGTCACGCGCCTCCAAGGCTTCACCCACCCATTCGACCGAGCGCTCTCCGGCCCCAACAGTCATCAGCATACCGGCGAAATTACGCACCATGTGGTGCAAGAAGGCATTGGCCCTCACATCCAGGACGATCATCCGCCCGTGCTCGATAACCTGCAAATGATGCACCGTCTTGATCGGCGATTTGGCCTGGCATTTGAGTGCACGGAATGAGGTGAAATCATGGGTGCCGACCAACACCTGTGCAGCTTCACGCATGCGCTGAACATCGAGAGGTCGGTGGTTCCAGGTGACCTCTTCGGCCATATGCGCGGGCCGAATCTGATCGTTATAAATCACATAACGGTAACGCCGCGCGCATGCCTTGAAGCGGGCGTGAAAATGCGCCGGCATGACTTTGGCCCAGGTAACGCTGATATCGCCCGGCAGATTGGCATTGGCGCCCATTACCCAGGCGATCAAAGGCCTTTCCACCTGCGTATCGAAATGCACGACCTGACCGCTGGCATGCACGCCGGCATCGGTGCGCCCTGCACACATCAGGCTTACGGGCTGGGCCGCCACCCGTGACAAGGCCCGTTCCAGCTCCTCCTGCACAGAAGGCACACCGGGCAGTTGGCGCTGCCAGCCCCGATAGCGGGAACCCTTGTATTCCACACCCAAGGCCACCCGAAAAACACCAGGGGCTGCCGTTTCTTCTACTGCGGTTTGTTCAATGTTCAATCACGTGCGCTCATTTACCGCTGCAACAAGCCATGCCAAGCGGGTTGCAGGTCATACTTCAGAAATAGCCGCTTATTCTACGGGAAAACTGCAGCCCGCCCCCGCCCGACCGGCATACCGATTTCGCGCTCCACCCATGCTCCAATTTTCAGCACCCCAAAACGAAAGCGGCAGCCCTGGGGCTGCCGCTTGGTTGTTACGGTGTTGCGCTTAACTCAGCTTGTCGATCAGCTCACGCGCCTCGCCTTGCTGGGCCTCATCCCCCTCTCCCAAGACCTCGTCAAGGATGTCACGGGCACCTTCATTATCACCCATGTCGATATAGGCACGGGCCAGGTCCAGCTTGGTCGCCGTTTCATTGGTCCCCGACAGGAAATCGAACTCGTCTTCTTCCAGCGGGCCCAGGTCGGTGATATCGAATGCAGGCTCTGCCATCACCGGGATTTCCAGGTCATCGGTCAAGTTGTCCAGCTCGGCGTTCACGCGATTCAACTCGGCCTCGAAATCTTCCGCACCCGCTGGCTCAGCCATGCCTCCAATGTCCAGCAGATCCTCTTCAGGCAAAGACAAATCGAAGTCATCCGGCAAACCGTCCAGTGACGCTGCACCTTCCATCGAGAAGGCTGTCGGTGCCTGTGCAGGCTGGGCAGGAGTTTCGGCATCCAGCGACCAGCCACTCAACAAATCATCGTCATTGCTCAGAGCATCTGCTGGTAGGCCCAAGACCGGAACAGCTGGGTCAGCCAACGCTGTATTCGCCTCATCCTCAAGCTGCAGATCGAAATCCAGCTCGTCGAAGTCCAGCGGGGGCGTATCGTCGCCAGCCGCCGATGGCGACAGCTGCAGGCTATCGGCAAAATCAAGGTCGCCCAAGTCCGATACACCGGTGTTGCTGGACTCATCCTGCTCCAGCTCACTGGCATACGTCCCGGCCGCCAGCGCACCGGCACCGGCACCGGCACCGGCACCGGCCACTGCGGCGCCTGCCAATGAACTCGATGCCATGTTCGGGTACTTATCTTTCAGCTGACGAATCTCTTCATCGGCACCGCCGATTTCACGCAGCTCGTTCTCCTGCTGAACGAAACCACCACGATCCCCCTGCTCGGCAAAGACTTCCATCAGCTTCAGACGCAGATCACGACGCTCAGGCTCACTGTCCAGCGCATTGAGCAGCAACTCGGCCGCCTGATTGAAACGTCCATACGCTATATAAATGTTGACCTCACCCAACAGCTCATTGCTGGAGTCGGAATCCTGGGACGGGGAAATGCCGTCCAACTCATCGAAGCTGCTGTTCGGCAACGCCAGATCGCGATCCAGGCTCTGGTCCTGGTCACTGAGCGTCATTCCTTCCTGCAATTCAGCCTCTTTTATTGCGTTGCGCCGCGACAAGGCCATGAGCGCCAACAGCAAGACCAAAAGGCTGCCCCCACCCACGGCTCCAAGCAGCAACGGATCAGCCAGCAACCGATCCAGCAGAGCCTGCGGCTTTGACTCCACAGCGGGCGTGCTGGCCGGCGGGGCAACAGGGCTCGCCTCAACAGGCACTGCCGGCGGCTGGATGGGTTCAATGGCCTCGACGGACTCTACGATCTCCACGACATCAGGGGTCGTTTCAGAAGTCGCCACCTGGGTGACAGCCACAGTTTCCAAGGGTGCATCTTCGAGCCCGGCCGGTCCACTATCGGTGACGGGTATGACTGGCTCGACATCCGCAGCCAAATCAGACTGAAGCTTGGCCAACTGACTGTCCTTGAGTTCAATCAGACGCTCAAGCTTTTCCATCTGGCTTTGCAGATCGCCCATGCGACTCTGTAGCTCAGCGCCTTCCCGGCGAGAAGTGTCGAGGTTCTCCTTGGCCACTGCCAAGTTGTCGAGAACCGCTTTGCTGTCGCCCGAGACACCACCATCTTGGCCAACTGTTGCCTGGCCTTCTTCGCCGGAAACCAGACGCAGGCTATCGCCGCTTTCGATCCGCTCAGGTACGGCATTGACAGCACTGCGCTTGGTGGCATCCAGCTGACGCTCGCCTGCGGCCAGACTGCGCGCCTGACGCCAAGCCTGCCACGCAGCATTCTGTTCAGCCACGCGTGCAATTGCTTCACCGCGGGAACGAACCTTGATCTGTTGCTCGTCAGGCAGGCGCAACACTTGGCCGGTTTTCAGGCGATTGATGTTGTCACCCATGAAGGCGTTAGGGTTCAGGTCCTGAATGGCCAGCATGGTCTGCTGCACAGAACCACCCCCGACGCTCTGGGCAATCTCCCATAGCGTGTCGTTTCGAGTCGTTCTGTACTGACCGCTTTCAGTTGTCCGAACCGGAGCCTGTGCTGCGACTGCAACCGGAGCTGGGGCCGGAGCCGAAACACGAGGTGCCGCAGCGGCAGGTTGCACGGGAGCGGATGCGGCTGCAGGTGCCGAAGCGGCAATCGGAAGCTGTGGGGCAACTGCCTGAGCGGTTTGCGGTGAATACAAAGGCGGATCGAGCAGCACCGTGTACTCACGCAACAGACGGCCATTGGGCCAAATCACCTCAACCAGAAAGTTGAGATAAGGTTCGCGTACCGGCTTATTGGAGCTTACCCGAATGACACTTTTGCCATTGGGCATGATGACCGGGGTAAAGGTCAGGTCATTCAGAAAAAAGGGATGATCAACCCCGGCCTTGCTGAACTCCTCAGGGGAAGCCAGGCGAGGCAGCACCTCGCTGGCTGCCAGGTCGCGCACCTCCAGCAACTCGATCTCGGCCACCAGGGGCTGATTCAGCGCGGATTGCAGGGTTACCTCCCCCAACCCCAGCGCATGAGCCACTCCGGAGGTCAAAGCCGAAGCAGCTGCAATTGCCAGCACCAGTTTGCGAATCCGAGCCATAGCGTTTTCCTTGTTCTCTCTTCTTCTCGACTCTCGAGAGGGCATTTAAAAGAAATCCATAAACGCACGGATTTTCAAAAACACTGACGCGCGCGATGTCAAGCTAGATTAACCCTTCGAAGTTCCGGGCAAGTATCTTTTACAGATGGTTTTTTATCAACAACTCAGCCAACAGCACGGCATTAAGGGCCTAGCCTTTCGCACGTAATCAGACCCAATCCACAAATCCCTGGTAGTCGGCTCATTCACGCCCGTGCGAAGCCTGCCAACATAAACAACATCCTGACCTAGAGCATCTCCCACTTCGGCCGGATAATCCCCCTCCTCGACCAATCCCCCACCGGATCGCCTCCACAATCGGTATCACCTGCACTAAATCAACGGCTTCGCAGCTTGTAGCGATACGCTGATGCTGTCGCTGCAGCCAACGCGGTGAGCTTGCCGAAATTCTTCGCTTACCGGAGCTTTGATCGAGACATGACAGGCCCCGAAGCTGCAAAAGAGAAGATCCGCTCTTGGGAAACCGCGTTATTCAAGAGTGTCGATCAATACCCTTACTACGGGGCCGGTTCACTGTCTACGGCAACAGCGATTGGCGCCCTGCATATGCCTTCGAAAATGGGGTCGCACTTTAAAGCAATCGTAACCGTCGACAAGTGAATCACGCCGGACGGTGCCACAAAACCCAGCTTCCTCAGCTTGCAAACAAAAACGCCACAACAAGTGTGGCGTTTGTTTTCAACGCAGAGCGCTAGCGCTCCAGCAGAATGCGCAGCATACGTCGCAAGGGCTCAGCCGCACCCCACAACAACTGATCGCCAACAGTGAAGGCGCCCAAGAACTGCGAGCCCATGTTGAGTTTGCGCAAGCGACCGACCGGCACGGTCAAGGTACCGGTAACGGCTGTCGGCGACAGTTCGCGCATGCTCAGCTCGCGCTGATTCGGCACCAGCTTCACCCAGGGGTTGTGCTGACTGATCATGCCTTCGATATCCGAGATCGGCACGTCCTTGTTCAACTTGATGGTCAGTGCCTGACTGTGGCACCGCATGGCGCCGACGCGCACGCACAATCCGTCGACCGGGATCGGATTCTTGAAGCGGCCAAGAATCTTGTTGGTTTCGGCCTGGGCCTTCCACTCTTCGCGGCTCTGCCCATTGGGCAGCTCCTTGTCGATATAGGGGATCAGGCTGCCGGCCAGCGGCACGCCGAAATTGTCGACCGGGAAGCTTTCGCCACGCTGGGTTTCAGCGACCTTGCGGTCGATATCCAGGATGGCGCTGGCGGGATTGGCCAGGTCATCTGCCACTGCGCCATGAATCGCGCCCATCTGCTTGATCAGTTCGCGCATGTTCTGCGCGCCGGCACCGGAGGCTGCCTGGTAGGTCATGGCGCTCATCCACTCAACCAGACCCGCCTCGTACAACCCCCCGAGCGCCATCAGCATCAGGCTCACGGTGCAGTTGCCACCGATGTAATTCTTGGTGCCGGCGTCCAGTTGCTGGTCGATCACCCGACGGTTGACCGGGTCCAGCACGATCACTGCGTCGTCCTGCATGCGCAGGCTGGAAGCGGCATCGATCCAATAGCCCTGCCAGCCAGCTTCACGCAGCTTGGGGAAAACCTCGTTGGTGTAGTCGCCGCCCTGGCAGGTCAGGATTACATCGAGGCTTTTCAGTTCCTCAATGCTGTAGGCGTCCTTCAGTGGCGCGGTTTCCTTGCCAATCGCCGGGCCTTGGCCACCGACGTTGGATGTCGTGAAGAACACCGGCTCGATCAGATCAAAGTCCCGCTCTTCCAGCATCCGCTGCATGAGCACGGAACCGACCATGCCGCGCCAACCGATCAGACCTACACGTTTCATTCAACCAACCCTAAAGAAAGTAGTGGGCCGCCACCTGAGCGGCGAGCCCGAGAGATTACAGATTCCGCAGCGCGGCGACTACTGCATCGCCCATTTCGCGGGTACCTACCTTTTGGCAACCTTCAGACCAGATATCGCCGGTACGCAGGCCCTGATCGAGAACGACGCTTACCGCCTGCTCGATGGCATCGGCCGCGGCCCCCTGATTGAAGGTGTAGCGCAACATCATCGAGACCGAGAGAATTGTTGCCAGCGGGTTGGCGATCCCCTTGCCGGCGATGTCCGGAGCCGAGCCGTGGCAGGGCTCATACATGCCCTTGTTGCGGGCATCCAGCGAGGCAGACGGTAGCATGCCGATGGAGCCGGTAAGCATGGAGGCTTCATCCGAGAGGATATCGCCGAACATGTTGTCGGTAACGATTACGTCGAACTGCTTGGGCGCGCGCACCAGTTGCATCGCGGCGTTGTCGACGTACATATGGCTCAGCTCGACATCCGGATAATCCTTGGCCACTTCTTCGACCACGGTGCGCCACAGCTGACTGGACGCCAACACGTTAGCCTTGTCCACCGAGCAGAGTTTTTTGCTGCGCACGCGCGCCATATCAAAACCGACCTTGGCGATGCGGCGAATTTCGCTTTCGCTGTACGGCAAGGTGTCATACGCCTGGCGCTCGCCATTTTCCAGCACGCGGTTCTCGCGCGGGCTGCCGAAGTAGATGCCACCGGTCAATTCGCGAACGATGAGAATATCCAGGCCCGCCACGATCTCCGGTTTCAGGCTCGATGCGGCAGCCAGTTGCGGATACAGCAGTGCCGGGCGCAGGTTGCCGAACAGGCCCAGCTGCGAGCGAATTTTCAGCAGTCCACGCTCAGGGCGCAGCGCCGGGTCGATGGTGTCCCACTTCGGGCCGCCTACGGCGCCGAGCAGAATCGCATCGGCCTGGCGGGCGCGCTCCAGGGTTTCGTCAGCCAGCGGGACACCGTATTTGTCGTACGCGCCGCCGCCCAACTCGTCATAGGACAGCTCGACGCCCAGTCCGAATTGCTGGTTGGCCTGTTCCAGTACCTTGACCGCTTCGGCGACGATTTCCGGGCCGATGCCATCACCTGGGAGAATCAGAATCTGCTTGGACATTAAAAATTCCTTTGAATATACGCTTCAAGCTACAAGCCCAAATCGAGCTGCCTGCAGCTTGAGGCTTGAGGCTTGAGGCCAATGTTATTTGATTGCGCCGAACAACCAGGGCTGAGCGTGCTGATGCTTCTGCTCGAACGTCTTGATCGCCTCGGCGTCCTGCAGAGTCAGGCCGATGTCATCCAGGCCGTTGAGCAGGCAATGCTTGCGAAAGGCGTCGACCTCAAACCGATACTGCTTGCCGTCCGGGCGGGTCACGGTCTGCGCAGCCAGGTCCACAGTCAACTGGTAGCCTTCGGTGGCCTCGGCTTGCTGAAACAATTCATCAACTTCTTCTTCCTTCAAGATGATCGGCAGCAGGCCGTTCTTGAAACTGTTGTTGAAGAAGATATCGGCAAAGCTGGGCGCAATGATCGTACGGAAACCGTACTCTTCCAAGGCCCAGGGCGCATGCTCACGACTGGAGCCACAACCGAAGTTCTCCCGCGCCAGCAACACGCTGGCACCTTGGTAACGAGGAAAGTTGAGCACAAATTCGGTGTTGATCGGGCGTCCCGAGCTGTCCTGGTTCGGCTGACCCACGTCCAGATAACGCCACTCATCGAACAGGTTCGGACCAAAGCCGGTGCGCTTGATCGACTTGAGGAATTGCTTGGGAATGATCTGGTCGGTATCGACGTTGGCACGATCCAGTGGGCAGACCAGGCCGGTGTGTTGGGTAAAGGCTCTCATGGTGCGTCTCCTCAGGCCTGGATCAGTTCGCGAACATCGATGAAATGGCCGGTCACCGCCGCAGCGGCAGCCATGGCCGGACTGACCAGGTGGGTACGACCACCTGCGCCCTGACGGCCTTCAAAGTTGCGGTTGGAGGTGGAAGCGCAATGCTCGCCGCTGCCCAATTTGTCCGGGTTCATCGCCAGGCACATGGAGCAGCCCGGTTCACGCCATTCAAAGCCCGCCTCAATGAAAATCTTGTCCAACCCCTCTTGCTCGGCCTGCTGCTTGACCAATCCCGAGCCTGGCACCACCAGCGCCTGCTTGACGGTCGCGGCGACCTTGCGGCCCTTGGCAACGATGGCCGCCGCGCGCAGATCCTCGATCCGCGAATTGGTGCAGGAGCCGATGAACACGCGATCCAGGCGGATATCGGTGATGGGCTGGCTGGCAGTCAGGCCCATGTATTTCAATGCGCGAACAATGGAATCGCGCTTAACCGGATCGTTCTCACCAGCCGGGTCCGGCACGTTCTGATCGACGGCCAGGACCATTTCCGGCGAGGTGCCCCAGCTGACCTGCGGCTTGATGTCTTCGGCCTTCATTTCAATCACGGTGTCGAACACGGCGTCTGCATCGGACACCAGGTCTTGCCAAACTTCGACCGCCTTTTCCCAGTCGGCGCCTTTGGGTGCGTAGGGGCGACCCTTGACGTACTCAATGGTCTTCTCATCCACCGCTACCATGCCAACGCGGGCACCCGCCTCGATGGACATGTTGCAGATGGTCATGCGCCCTTCCATGGACAGGTCGCGGATCGCACTGCCGGCGAATTCCAGCGCATGACCATTACCACCGGCGGTGCCGATCTTGCCGATCACGGCCAGCACGATATCCTTGGCAGTGACGCCGAACGGCAGCTTGCCTTCGACCCGCACCTGCATGTTCTTCATCTTCTTGGCCACCAGGCACTGGGTGGCGAGCACATGCTCGACTTCCGAGGTACCTATACCGTGGGCCAGCGCGCCGAAAGCGCCGTGGGTCGAGGTATGCGAATCACCGCAAACCACGGTCATGCCCGGCAAGGTAGCGCCCTGTTCCGGACCGATTACGTGGACGATGCCCTGGCGCACGTCGTTCATCTTGAATTCGAGGATGCCAAAGTCATCGCAGTTCTCGTCGAGGGTCTGCACCTGAATGCGCGACACTTCATCGGCGATGGCTTCCAGACCACCTTGGCGCTCGGCCTTGGTAGTCGGCACGTTGTGGTCCGGCGTGGCGATATTGGCATCGATGCGCCAAGGCTTGCGGCCAGCCAGGCGCAGGCCTTCAAACGCCTGGGGCGAAGTAACTTCGTGCAAAATGTGGCGGTCGATATAGATCAACGACGAGCCATCATCACGACGCTTGACCTCGTGCATCTCCCAGAGCTTGTCATAGAGCGTTTTACCGGCCATTGGACATTCCTCATCAGTTTCTTATGGGCAGGGCCCTTGCGCTTATGGATTTTATGCTATGAACTTGAGAGGAATAACTCAAATTCATATTTTTCATCCAACGGATTCCAAACAGGAATGCGCAGGATGAATTCCCGGAACTCCTTCCATGGACCTCGCCGCCCTGCAGGCCTTTCTGGCTATCGCTGAAACAGGCAGCTTCTCTCTCGCCGCCGAACGTTTGCACCTGACCCAGCCCGCAGTCAGCAAGCGCATCGCAGTGCTGGAACTCCAGCTCGATGTGCGGCTGTTTGATCGCCTGGGCCGTGAAGTGGGTCTGACCGAGGCCGGGCGTGCGCTGTTACCCCGCGCCTATCAGATCATCAACGTACTGGACGACACGCGCCGCGCCTTGAGTAACCTGAATGGCGAGATCAGTGGTCGGCTGACCTTGGCGACCAGCCATCATATTGGCTTGCACCGCCTCCCGCCCTTGTTGCGGGCATTCACGCGCCATTATCCCCTGGTCAGCCTGGATATCCGCTTTCTCGACTCGGAAGTCGCCTATGAGGAAGTGCTGCACGGCCGCGCGGAACTGGCCGTTATCACTTTGGCACCGGAAACCCGTCTGCCCGTGCGGGCCGTACCCGTTTGGAATGATCCCCTCGATTTCGTTGCCGCGTCCGAGCACCCCTTGGCCAGCAATGGTACGGTTAGCCTGGCCGATGTGGCACGCCATCCAGCGGTTTTTCCCGGTAGCAACACCTTCACACACCATATCGTTCATAAACTGTTTGAAAGTCAGGGACTGACACCGAACATCGCCATGAGCACCAATTATATGGAGACGATCAAGATGATGGTTTCCATCGGGCTGGCCTGGAGCGTTCTGCCCCTTACCATGCTTGATCGGCAGGTAGTGCGCCTGCCGTTGCCCGGTATTCAGCTGTCACGCCAGCTTGGCTACATCGTGCATACCGAACGCACACTGTCCAACGCTGCGAAAGCGTTCATGCTGTTGCTCGACACCCAGCCGAAATCCTTGCCTGGAGAACCGAGGTAAGCCTACCGTAGTCCCATATCCACTTGGCATGAACGACGGTTGTAGCTTCTCACTGCCCGGGGCGCTTGATGACCAAAGACAGTTCGCGAGCTGCGTTGTCGCCCTTCGACACACGACAGGCAGCCCAGAGTCCAAACCCCATGCTGGAAAGCACCTGGCTCGAGACTGCGCTTGACTGCGCCGAACTGGGAGCCTGGTGCCTGGAACTAGACAGTGGAAAGCTTCATTGGTCTTCCACTGCTCAGACACTGCTTGGCCCGGTACTGCATGCAAGACTCACACATGGGCGCGCGTACCTCCGCCGTATTCCTCGCTTGGATCGTCCGCGCCTGCTGCGCTATTTTCGCTCCATCTTTGCCACGCCGCCGGCGAGCAAACCCATCGCCCATCACTTGCACTGGCCCGACAACAGCTTACATTGGCTGGAGCTCAAGGGCCGCTTGCACACTGACCTACAGGGCAGGCGACATATCCTGGGCACCGTACGCGACATCAGTCTGCAGCACGACGAACGACACAACCTGCTCAATCAGGATGAAATCGTCAGTAACGCCTTGCGCAATACACCCGACGCCGTGGTGATCAGTGAGCTGGCCGGTGGGCGTTTCGTCGAAGTCAATGCCGGTTTTGAAAGCTTGTTCGGTTGGAGCAAAAAAGACACCATTGGCCGCACTCCCGATGAGCTTGGCCTCTGGATCGATCCCCTTGAGCGTGACCAGCTGCGCGAGCAGTTGGCCAGGCATGGCAGCCTGAGCGATTTCGAAGCGCACCTGCGCAAACGTGACGGCAGTCTGTGCAGCTGTCGCTTCTACAGCGCCCCCATTGAGCTGCACGGCCAGCCTTGCCTGGTGACCACCCTACGCGACATGAGCCAGCAGCGGGTTCAGGAACAGGCGTTGCAAGACAGCCGCGAACGGCTGGCGCTGGCCCTGGAGTCCGCCATGCTGGGCACCTGGGACTGGCACATCCCCAGCGACACCTTGTTTGGCTCGGCTCGCGCAGCAGCCCTACATGGGCTAGCCGCCCAATCGTTTCAGGGTAATTTCCGCATGTTCTTTGCCAGCGTCCATGAAGACGATCGCGAACAAATGCGTCGCACCTACCGTGAGCTGCTCAGCGGCAAGCGCGATGATTATCACACCACCTATCGCTCGCGCTTCAGCACAGGTGAGGTCCATCACCTGGAAAGCACCGCCCGCCTCTATCGGGATGCTGCCGGTAACCCATTGCGCATGACTGGCATCCTCATCGACATCACCGAGCGTGTCGTGCGCGAACAACACCTGGCCGCGTCTGAAGAAAAATTCGCCACGCTGTTTCATGCCAGCCCCGCACCGATCTGCGTGTCACGGATTGATGACGGGGAGTTTCTGGAAATCAATCCCAGCTTCACCGAGGTTTTTGGCTGGCAGCCCGACGAGATAGTCGGCCACAGTGCCCAGGCCCTCAATTTTTGGTCCGATATCGGGCAACGAAGGGAGTTGTTCGATCAACTCGCCCGCGACCAGGTGCTGGACAATGTCTTGGCTCTGTTTCACACCAAACACGGCCAGCAATTGACCTGCTTGATTTCCAGCCGCTACATCCAGGTGGACGGCCAGCGCTACATCACCACTTCATTCCACGATATAACTCGCCAGCAGCAAGCCGCCCAAGCGCTACAGGCCAGCGAGGAAAAATTTGCCAAGGCGTTCCATTCCAGCCCCGACGCCATCTCCATATTTGAGCGAGGCGGCGGCCGCTTCATCGAAGTCAACGAGGGGTTCCGGCGCCTGACCGGCTATAGCACCGAGGACGTGATCGGTCGCACCCTGGGAGATTTGAATCTGTGGATCAGCCCTGAACAACGTCAGCAGATGGCCGAAGCCCTCGAGCGCAACGGCCGCCTGCCACGCCGTGAAATGCACCTGCTAGACCGAGACGGCCAATTGAAATTTGCCGAAGTCTCGGTTGAGTCCATCACCCTCAATGGCTGCGATTGCCTGCTGCTGACGGCGCGCGACATCAGCGAGTTGAAAGAAGCTCAGGCCCAGATCCAGCACCTGGCCTACCACGATTCACTGACCAACCTGCCCAACCGCGCCTTGCTGCTCGACCGCCTGACCCAGCAGATTGCCTTGCTCACCCGTCACGATTTGCGTGGCGCGGTCCTGTTCCTTGATCTGGATCATTTCAAGCACATCAACGATTCCCTCGGCCATCCCGTCGGCGATGCGGTCCTGCGCATGGTCACCAGCCGCCTGCAAGCCAGCGTGCGCCGGGAAGATACCGTGGCTCGCCTTGGGGGGGATGAATTTGTCGTGTTGCTTTCCGGTTTGGAAGGCAAACGTGCGCAAGTCATTCGCCAAGTGCACCTGGTGGCCGAGCAACTCCGCAGACGTCTGGCCGAGGCCATGTTGATCGATGGCCGCCACCTGCAACTCACAACCAGCATTGGCATCGCCCTGATACCCGATCACGGCACCAGCTCCGATGATTTGCTCAAACGCGCCGACATCGCGCTCTATCGGGCCAAGGATTCCGGGCGCAATAGCATTCATGTGTTTCGCAGCCACATGCAGGCCTTGGTCAGCGAGCGCCTGTTGCTGGAAAACGACTTGCGCCAGGCGCTCCCCCGCCAGCAGTTCAGACTGGTGTTTCAACCGCAAGTCGATGCTCGCAGCCAGAAGATCATCGGCGCCGAAGCCTTGCTGCGCTGGCAGCATCCACAGCGTGGCGAGCTGACGCCCGAGCGCTTCATGCAGGTTTTGGAAGAGAGCGGCCTCATCCAAGAGGTAGGACTTTGGGTATTGCGCAACGCCTGCCAAGCTTGCGCCTGGTTTCTCGATGAGGCGCTGATCGAGCCGGACAATTTTCACTTATGCGTCAATATCAGCCCTCGCCAGTTCCGCCACTACGATTTTGTCGAAGACGTGGAGAATTGCCTGAAGGCAAGCGCGCTTCCGGCACAGACACTGAAGCTGGAAATCACCGAAGGCGTGGCTATCCGCAATATCGAAGACACCATTCACAAGATGCAACGCCTTAAACGTATCGGTGTCGCCTTCGCCATGGATGATTTCGGTACCGGCTACTCGTCACTCACGTACCTCAAGCGCCTGCCGGTGGATACGCTGAAAATCGATCAGTCCTTCATCCATGATGCGCTGCTCAACAGCAATGACGGCGCAATCGTTCGTGCAATCATTGCCATGGCCCACAGCCTGGGTCTGCAGACCATTGCCGAAGGCGTGGAAGAAACAGAGCAGTTGGACTTCCTGCAACAAGAGGGTTGTCACCTGTATCAAGGTTACCTTTTCAGTCGCGCGATCCCGCCGGAAGATTTCCACGCTCTGCTGACCGCCACGAACACACCCGACGCCTCAAAAAAGAATGTCCACGAATAATCGCGGACATTCTTTTCAAGCAGGGAGCTGTCAGCTCTGCAACGCGTGGCGCACAGCACCGATCGGGATGCGCTTGGGCTTGGCCTCTTCCGGCACGATGCGCACGAGATCGATATTCAACAAGCCATTTTGCAAAGCCGCCCCCTGAACCTCGATATGGTCGGCCAGACGGAACGACAACTTAAAAGCGCGCTGGGCAATTCCCTGATGAAGATAGGTGACACTTTCACCCTCGCGCTCACGCTTTCCACCGCTCACCGTCAACACCCCGCGCTCGACCTGTAACTCCAGGTCCTGCTCTTGAAAACCAGCCGCCGCCACGACGATTCGGTATTGCGCATCACCGTGCTTTTCAATGTTATAGGGTGGATAGCTGCTACCGCTTTCGTTGCGCAGGACCGACTCGAACAAGTCGTTAAAGCGATCAAAACCAACAGACTGACGAAACAGCGGCGCCATGGAAAATGCAGTGCTCATGAAAATTCTCCTGAGTAATCAGCAAGGAAATGCGGGACCCGACTTCGGCATCCCACGCTGACTACATGAGGTTTATGGAGAAAATTTCAAGAGCCCGGATGCCTGACCGGCAGCCCATCGAACCACTGCAAAAAATGCGCAACGCTCATCTCGAGCGAGTCGGAATTATCCAACCGCCAGACGCCTTCCATTCCGGCATCGGACCGCAACCTGGCACTACGTTCCAGGCGCGCATCGATCTCCTTAGCTGATTCACGACCACGCGACAGCAGACGCTGGCGCAACACCGCCTCATCCACCTCCAACAACACCGCCTGTAACTGCGAATAACGCGCCCGGGCGGCGGGCAGGTGGGCGCGGGAACCATTGACCACGACGTCATGGCCACCGCCCAGCCAGTCATCAATTACACGGGGAATACCATAAGCCAGACCATTGGCCTGCCAGCTCAACGCAAAGGCGCCCTGCTCTTTCAAGCGGGCAAATTCCTGGGCATCGACACTCACCGCATCCTCGCCCGCGGCTTCCGCCGAGCGAGTGATGACCCTACGCGCGATATAGCATCCACGCGCCTGCAAAGAGTCACGGGCAGCGTTCAACAGGCTATCCTTGCCAGAGCCTGAAGGCCCCATGAGATAGATCAGGTGACTCATCTCGCCTCCCCAAAAAACGCCAGACACCACTGCGCCAAGAACGTTCCTTGCGCCTGCCTCGCTGAGCAAATACTGAGCATGCAATCGCATTCTGGATGATCGGTGCTGGCAAAAAGCCTTTAAGTGAACCAAACTATGAATGTCTTGCGACAATATTTATAAAAAAGAAGATGTTGTTGAACTTAAAGGCCGGACTTAAGTCCAACCTGCGACTTAAGCGCCACTCCCAGCACCCTTCTAGACTATTGGTTGATAACGTATGCGCCCTATGAAACAGGCTGTTTATTCAAGCCGCACGGCTGACAAATTCGTTGTCCGCTTGCCCGACGGCATGCGCGAGCGCATCGCCGAAGTAGCTCGCACTCATCACCGCAGCATGAACTCCGAAATCATTGCCCGCCTTGAGCAGAGCATGATTCAAGAGGCCTCACTGGCCGATGACCTGGCCTCGCGCCTAGACAGTCCTGAGCTGACGCTTAATGAACGCGAACTGGTGCAGTGCTTCCGCCAGCTAACTCGCCGCCAGCAAAACGCGCTGGTCGCGCTCATTGCCCATGACATGGAAATGGCAGCCGGCGAATAACATTGAAACAGATATAAAAAAACCGGCTCTTGCCGGTTTTTTTATATCTGTAACCGAACCGCCTTGTTTTCGCTTAGAGCAAGAACAGTGTTGCCAGCCCTAAGAAGATAAAGAAGCCACCACTGTCGGTCACCGCCGTGATCATGACACTGGCCCCCATCGCCGGGTCTTTTCCCAGGCGCTCAAGCGTCATCGGAATCAATACCCCCATCAACGCCGCCAGCAGCAGATTGAGGGTCATTGCCGCCGTCATAACCACGCCCAGCGACCAGTTGCCGTACAGCCACCAAGCCACTAAACCGATCACGCCACCCCACAGCAGTCCGTTGACCAACGACACACCCAGCTCCTTGCGTAACAGTCGCGAGGTGTTGCCAGTGCCGACCTGATCCAGGGCGATGCCGCGCACAATCATGGTGATGGTCTGATTACCGGAATTGCCGCCAATACCTGCAACAATAGGCATCAATGCGGCCAGAGCAACCAGCTTCTCAATCGAGCCATCGAACAACCCGATCACCCGCGAAGCAATAAAGGCTGTAATCAGATTGAGCGCCAGCCAGGCCCAGCGGTTGCCCACCGACTTCCACACCGAGGCGAAGATATCTTCTTCCTCGCGCAGACCGGCCATGTTGAGAACTTCGCTTTCGCTCTCCTCACGAATCAAGTCGACGATCTCATCAATGGTCAGTCGACCGATCAGCTTGCCGTTCTTGTCGACCACAGGGGCAGACACTAAGTCATAGCGTTCGAACGCCTGGGCAGCGTCGTAGGCATCCTCATCGGGATGAAAGCTGACCGGATCGCTGGCCATGACGTCGGCCACCTGCTTCTCAGGGTCATTGACCAGCAGGCGCTTGATCGGCAGCACCCCCTTGAGCACGCCATCGTAGTCGACCACAAACAGCTTGTCGGTATGCCCAGGCAATTCCTTGAGGCGGCGCAGGTAACGCAATACCACTTCCAGACTGACGTCTTCGCGGATGGTGACCATCTCGAAGTCCATCAGCGCGCCGACCTGATCCTCCTCGTAGGACAGCACCGAGCGCATGCGCTCGCGCTGCTGCGCATCGAGGCTTTCCATCAGCTCGTGGACGACGTCGCGCGGCAGCTCCGGCGCCAAGTCGGCCAGCTCATCGACATCCATGTCCCGGGTAGCGGCGATCAGCTCATGATCGTCCATGTCGGCGATCAGGGTTTCGCGCACCGCATCGGAGACTTCAAGAAGAATATCGCCGTCGCGCTCGGCCTTGACCAGCTGCCAGACGGTCAAGCGCTCATCGAGCGGCAAAGCTTCGAGAATGTGGGCAATGTCGGCGGGGTGCAGCTCGTCAAGCTTGCGTTGCAACTCAGCGAGGTTCTGCCGACGCACCAGATCGTCAACGCGATCCTGGTGCTGACCTTCCTGGCGATGGGTAAGGTCTTCGACCAGGCGGTGGCGATGCAGCAGGTCGACAACCTGCGCCAAGCGGTCTTGCAGGCTTTCTTGCGGCTTTTTGGCTTCTACTTCAGTCATTGGCGCGCTCCACCCCAGAAGCGGAGCACGCCAAAGGGGATCAATCAGTCAATACGCGATTGGGCAATCGAAAATGTGAGTGAGTTACTACTGGGTAAGTCCATGGTGGGAATCCACAAGCCCCGGCGGGGCTGACCGGGCAATATTACCACTGCCTGAGGCCATTGCGCGCGATAAAAGTTCGGCACTACAAGCGTTTGCACGGCAAAGCTCGGCCATCTTCACCTATTGGATGCACTCGATTGAGACCAGGACACTGCAAAGCCCTGTCACGCCGCCTATGCTGCGCGGCTCTGCTTACCACCTAGGGATACCCCTTATGCACGGATTGCTTCGCACCAGCTGCTGCCTGGTCGCGCTTGGCCTGCCCAGCGCTCTGCCCGCTGCCAGCATCTATCGCTGCGCGGACTCACAAGGCCATGTCAGCTTTTCCGATCAGGCCTGCCCACCTGGAGCTGCACAGAAGGCCCTTTCGCCACAGATCAACAGCCTGCCGCCTCCGGAGCCCCCTAGACCTGATCGCCGCACCGATAAGTCCGGCTTGGTAATCGGCAGCAGCCAATCGGAGACCCCGTGCGGGTTGCTGCTCACCAGTCAACAGAAGCGCACCGCGCGGATTCGTCAGCAGGTTTTGGCTGGAATGAATCAGCAGGACATCGAAAGCGCCTTTGGCACGCCGGACAAGATCAGCAGGAACAACAACCAGACCCGATATCACTATCGGGATGCCAAGGGCAACACTCGTCAGGTCGTCTTCGATGAGGCGGGCTGCGTGAAAGCCAAACCTTGAAAAGCAAAAAGCCCGCATTTCTGCGGGCTTCTTGTGTGTGGCGGACTCAGGAGGATTCGAACCTCCGACCGCTCGGTTCGTAGCCGAGTACTCTATCCAGCTGAGCTATGAGTCCGTAGGGCGCTTGATAAACCAGATCACCGCTGGTTGATGCGAGAAAACCATCATTACTGACAGCCTTCCCTGATGTGGCGGACTCAGGAGGATTCGAACCTCCGACCGCTCGGTTCGTAGCCGAGTACTCTATCCAGCTGAGCTATGAGT
>NZ_JACSQG010000016.1:0-25414 GCF_014836765.1 Serpens gallinarum | reverse complement strand
CCACATTTGCAACTTGTTTCGCGATTCTTACAACCAGCCGCGAAACTTGAAAATAATGGCGGAGAGGGGGGGATTCGAACCCCCGACACCCTTTTGAGATGTACTCCCTTAGCAGGGGAGCGCCTTCGGCCACTCGGCCACCTCTCCGCAACACGGGGCGCATGATATACAGCTTTACCCCGCTTGCAAAGCCTTTTTTATAAAAAAAAGTCAGATAAATTAATGGCTTGGTTCCTGATCCTTTTCCTTCTGGATGCGCTGGTAGATTTCCTCACGGTGTACGGCAACTTCTTTAGGAGCGTTCACGCCGATACGCACCTGGTTACCTTTCACGCCCAAAACAGTCACGGTGACTTCGTCACCTACCATGAGGGTTTCCCCTACCCGGCGAGTCAGAATCAGCATTCCTTTCTCCTTAATGGATTCTTCAGTAGTACAGGACAACAACAGTCTGCAAAAAAGGGAAGGTTTCACGCGAAGGGTGCGCTGACCTTCCAAATATTGACCGACCTGCGGGAAGCAAAATTTCCTTCAGACCCATCAAAAAGACAGAAGGCGCGCAATGCGCGCCTTCCAAACATCAGGATTCAAGCGTCCTGGCGGTGGTCCGGAGCATCCAGTTCGAATGCGGTGTGCAGGGCACGCACAGCCAGTTCCAGGTATTTTTCTTCAACGACTACGGAAACCTTGATTTCCGACGTAGAGATCATCTGGATGTTGATCCCTTCTTTGGCCAGGGCTTCGAACATGCGACTGGCCACTCCAGCGTGGGAGCGCATACCGACACCGACAATGGATACCTTGGCGATGCTGACGTTGCCCTTGACCTCGCGAGCGCCAATCTCGTCAGCGATCCCCTGCAGGATTCCCAGGGCATTTTCATAGTCTGGGTTGTTGACGGTAAAGGTGAAATCCGTGGTGTTATCGTGCGAAACGTTCTGCACGATCATATCCACTTCGATATTCGCAGCGCTGATCGGACCCAGGATCTTGAAGGCGACCCCGGGAGTATCCGGCACGCCACGAATGGTCAGCTTTGATTCGTCGCGGTTGAAAGCGATGCCAGAGATGATCGGCTGTTCCATGGATTCCTCTTCATCAAGGGTAATGAGGGTGCCCGGCCCCTCTTGAAAGCTGTGCAGCACGCGCAGCGGGACGTTGTATTTACCGGCGAACTCCACCGAACGGATCTGCAAGACCTTCGAACCAAGGCTGGCCATTTCCAGCATTTCTTCGAAGGTGATCCGCTCCAGGCGACGCGCCTTAGGTACGACGCGCGGGTCAGTGGTGTAGACCCCGTCCACATCGGTATAAATCTGGCATTCATCGGCTTTCAGCGCCGCCGCCAGGGCGACACCCGTGGTGTCCGAACCGCCGCGGCCCAGCGTGGTGATGTTGCCGTGCTCGTCCACCCCCTGGAAACCGGCGACGACGACGACTTTGCCCATCTTTAGCTCAGCGCCGATCTTCTGCGCATCAATTTGCAGAATCCGCGCCTTGGTGTGGGTGCTGTCGGTGAGGATACGCACCTGGTTACCAGTAAAGGACACTGCCGGCACGCCGCGAGTGATCAACGCCATGGCCAATAGAGCAATAGTCACCTGCTCGCCGGTGGACACCATCATGTCCAGCTCACGCGGTACCGGCTTGCCATTGGTAATTTGTTTGGCCAGATCGATCAGGCGATTGGTCTCACCGCTCATGGCGGAAACCACCACGACGATATCGTCGCCGTTTTCCCGGAATTTCTTGATCTTCTCGGCCACCTGCTGGATGCGTTCAACGCTACCCACGGAGGTGCCTCCAAACTTTTGTACGATCAAAGCCATGTCAAAAACCGCCTGAGTCCTTGAAGGCGCCCATTAGACCCGCCAGGGGTCAAACTACCAAGGTTCGCTGGGCGCGCTGCGAACCCTGGCTTTCAGCAATTACAGACCTTGTTCGACAAATCCCTCGGCCAATGCCAGGGCCTCGTCCAATTTGCCGGCATCGCTGCCGCCGCCCTGGGCCATGTCCGGACGTCCACCACCCTTGCCACCAACGGCGGCTGCCGCCTGGCGCATCAGGTCGCCGGCCTTGAGCTTGCTCGTCAGGTCCTGGGTGACACCGGCTACCAGCACGACTTTGTCGTCCTGAACACCACCGAGCAGGATCACCGCACTGCCAAGCTTGTTCTTCAACTGATCGACCAGCGCCAGCAATGCCTTACCATCCAGGCCGTCGAGACGCGCTGCCAGCACCTTTGCGCCCTTCACGTCGACTGCCGAGCCCGCCAGGTCACTACCGGCCGCGCTGGCAGCCTTGGCCTTGAGTTGCTCCAGCTCCTTTTCCAACTGACGGTTACGCTCAAGCACACCAGCCAGTTTTTCCAGCACGTTGTCGCGGCTGCCCTTGACCAGCTGCGCAGCTTCCTTGAGCTGCTCTTCGGCGGCATTCAGGTAGGCCAGCGCGAGTTCGCCGGTAACCGCTTCGATGCGGCGCACACCGGCGGCTACGCCGCCTTCGCTGGTGATCTTGAACAAGCCGATGTCACCGGTGCGCTTGACGTGGGTGCCGCCACACAGCTCGACGGAGAAACCGCCGCCCATGCTCAGCACACGCACCTGGTCGCCGTACTTTTCACCGAACAGCGCCATGGCGCCGCGAGACTTGGCCGTCTCGATATCAGTCTCTTCGATATCCACCGCCGTGTTCTTGCGAATCTCGGCGTTGACCCGATCTTCCAGCGCTTTGATTTGCTCGGGCTTGATCGCCTCGAAGTGACTGAAGTCGAAACGCAGACGCTGGCTGTCCACAAGCGAACCTTTTTGCGACACATGCTCGCCCAGGATCTCGCGCAGCGCGGCGTGCAGCAGGTGCGTCGCCGAGTGGTTCAAAGCGGTTGCCTGACGCACCGAGGAATCGACGGTCGCATCGACCGCGGCCCCGACCTGCAAGCTGCCACTGTCTAGGATGCCATGGTGCAGATAGGCACCGCCGGCCTTGCTGGTATCACGCACATCGAAACGCAGGCCTTCGGCAGCAAGATAACCGCAGTCACCCACCTGGCCGCCGGATTCGGCATAGAACGGCGTCTGGTCAAGCACCACCACGCCCTCTTCGCCCGCGTTCAGGCGCTCTACATTCATGCCTTCCTTGAACAGCGCAACCACCTTACCGCTGCCCGACGTGCCTTGGTAACCGATAAAGCGCGTCTCGCCCTCAACCTTCACCAGGCTGTTGTAGTCCAGGCCGAACGCACTGGCGGAGCGTGCGCGCTCGCGCTGGGCATCCATCTCACGCTCAAAGCCCTGCTCATCGATGGTCAGCTCGCGCTCGCGGGCGATATCGGCGGTCAGGTCAACCGGGAAACCGTAGGTGTCGTACAACTTAAACACCACATCACCGGGGATGACCGTGCCAGACAGCTCAGCCAGATCCTGCTCAAGAATCTTCAGGCCCTGCTCCAGGGTCTTGGCAAACTGCTCTTCTTCGGTCTTCAGAACGCGCTCGATCTGCGCCTGCTGCTGTTTCAATTCGGGGAAGGCTTCGCCCATCTCGGCCACCAGCGCGGCGACAATCTTGTGGAAAAAGCTGCCCTTGGCACCCAGCTTGTTACCGTGGCGGCAGGCGCGGCGAACGATACGGCGCAGCACATAGCCACGGCCTTCGTTGGACGGCGTCACGCCGTCAGCAATCAGGAAACCGCAGGAACGAATGTGATCGGCAACCACTTTCAGCGAGGCCTGACCTTCATTGGCGCAGCCGATGGCGGCTGCCGACGCATTCAACAAGCTCTGGAACAAGTCGATCTCGTAGTTCGAGTTGACATGCTGCAACACCGCGCTAATGCGCTCCAGGCCCATGCCGGTGTCTACGCTCGGCGCCGGCAGCGGGTGCATCACACCGTCTGCAGTGCGGTTGAACTGCATGAACACGTTGTTCCAGATTTCGATGTAGCGGTCGCCGTCCTCTTCCGGCGAGCCGGGCGGGCCACCCCAGATGTGCTCGCCATGGTCGAAGAAGATTTCGGTGCACGGACCGCAAGGGCCGGTATCGCCCATCGCCCAGAAGTTGTCCGAGGCGTAAGGCGCACCCTTGTTGTCGCCAATACGCACCATGCGCTCGGCCGGCACGCCGATTTGCTGGGTCCAGATATCGTAGGCCTCATCATCACTGGCATAGACGGTGACCCACAGTTTCTCGGCAGGCAGGCCCAGCCATTGCGGCGAAGTGAGGAATTCCCAGGCGTAATGAATCGCGTCGCGCTTGAAGTAATCGCCGAAGCTGAAGTTACCCAGCATCTCGAAGAACGTATGGTGGCGTGCGGTATAACCGACGTTTTCCAGATCGTTATGCTTGCCGCCGGCGCGCACGCACTTCTGGCTGGTGGTTGCACGGGTATAGGCGCGCTTTTCCAAGCCGAGGAAACAGTCCTTGAACTGATTCATGCCCGCATTGGTAAACAGCAAGGTCGGATCATTCGCCGGAATCAGCGAACTGGAGGCCACACGGGTGTGCCCCTTCTCTTCGAAGAAGCGAAGGAAGGCTTCACGGATTTCTGCGCTTTTCATAAATTCTTCCAGAAAACGGCGGTGGCCCAAACGCCACGCGGATAGCCGGCAAAGGGCGGCATTATATCGACCCGAGACCGTTGATGCAGCGCTTTGTTCAATTGGCAGGGTCAATTGAATAGTCAGTTTTTTTCAATGCGAAACGCCTTGAAAAGGTCAATCACCTTGACTATATCGGCAGCACCGACGTCGAGATGAGTCACCAGGCGCATACGTGGCGCCGCGGTGAGGCGAATCTGTCGTGCGGCCGCGTACTGCTGCAGCGCCTGTGCGTGCTCGCCAACCTGCACATAAACCATGTTGGTCTGCACCGGCTCCACCGCCCACCCATGCTCACTCAAACCCTGGCCCAGGCGTTGCGCGTTGGCGTGATCCTCGGCCAGTCGCTCGACCTGGTGGTCCAGTGCATACATCCCAGCCGCAGCCAGAATGCCGGCCTGGCGCATGCCGCCCCCCAACACTTTGCGCCAGCGGCGCGCCTTGTCGATAAGCGCCTCTGAACCGCATAGCACCGAGCCAACCGGCGCACCCAGGCCTTTGGACAAGCACACGGAAACCGAATCGAAATGCCTCGCGATCTCCGTCGGCGACACGCCCAGACGTACCGAGGCATTGAACAGCCGCGCTCCGTCGAGATGCAGAGCCAGGCCATGCTGCTCGGTAAAAGCACGCGCCGCCGCCAGATACTCGAGCGGCAGCACTTTGCCCTGCATAGTGTTTTCCAGCGCCAGCAATCGTGTGCGGGCGAAGTGGAAGTCGTTTGCCTTGATGGCCGCCTTGACCCGATCCAGATCCAGCGAGCCGTCGATGTCCATTTCCACCGGCTGCGGCTGGATGGAACCCAGTACAGCCGCCCCGCCGCCTTCGTATTTGTAGGTATGCGCTTGCTGGCCAACGATGTATTCGTCGCCGCGCTCGCAATGCGCCATCAGGCCCAGCAGGTTGCTCATCGTACCGGTGGGTACGAACAGCGCCGCGGCAAAGCCAAGCCGTTCGGCCAGGGTTTGCTGCAATGCATTAACGGCGGGGTCTTCACCGTAGACGTCGTCGCCGAGCTGAGCCGTGAGCATCGCTTCGCGCATGCCAGGGGTGGGCTGAGTGACGGTGTCGCTGCGCAAATCGATGACAGGCATTGCACGCCTCCCTATATAAGACTACGGATGAGGACTGCTCTGGATGGGCACCGGCAATAATAAATCGCCACTCACAATCGCCCACCGAAAGCGCTGGGCGCGGTGAATTGGGGTCAACAGCTGCGCCGCCGGATACCAGCGCTACCTCTACGCCAAGCAGCGTTCGCTGCCGCTAGCAGATCAATGGTCGTGATTGCAGTCCGGACCATGGACGTGCTCGTCATCGCCCTCAAGGTCGGCGGGCTCCATTTCCAGCTGCAGGCTTACCAGGTTGGTCGCCAACGGACGCAGCAAGAGGTTGGCGTATTCGGTGTCGTTTTCGTCGACATCCACACCAATCATCAACTGACCGTTGCCCACCTGCTGAATCCACACCTCCCGGCCCTGCCACATCACGGCAAAACGGGTGCAGGTGGTTTCCAGCTGGGTGCCATCGGTGTCTTCAAGAATCAGTTGCAGAGGGGCATCGCTCATATCAATCTCCTAAGGGAAAAGCAATGAACGGCAGGTAGCCGACAGCAGCACTGTCGATTCATTTGCCGTTCATTCGTTAGAAAGGTGTAGGGGCCGCAGTTTAAAGCGCTGCTTCCGCTCATCCAATCCCGCATCGCACCGAATGAGCAAATGCGGATCAGACACATCGTTTTCCGCCGGACGGTCATGAGCCAAGCGGACAGGCGCATGATCAGGTGAGGTGATTGGCTCGCAGCGGCACGGCGCGCACTTGAGCACCCGGCGACAAGCCCAGCCGCCGAGCTGTCTGCGGATCAACCACCAGAGTCCCGGCCGCCATACGGGCTTGTCCCACCGTCACTCGGCATTCTTCGCGCTTGCGGTTGTGAATCAGGAAATCACTGGCGTCATCGCCGGGCGTACCTACTGCCAGCACCAGCAAGCGACTGTCGCGCACCGCGCGGATCTTGCCGGTCTCACATTCCAGTGCCGGGCCGCCGTCAAAAATATCGACGTAGCCCTGATGGGTAAAACCCTCGCTCTGCAGCATGGTCAGCGCCGGCTCGCTTTCCGCATGAACCTTGCCCAGCGCCTCGCGCGCCTCCTCAGACAGGAAGCAGGTATACAGCGGAAACTTGGGCATCAGTTGGGCGATGAAAGCCTTGTTGCCGACACCGGTGAGGTAATCGGCGCGGCTGAATTCCATCTTGAAGAAATGCCGCCCCAGACATTCCCAAAATGGGGCGCGGCCTTCGGCATCGGAAATTCCGCGCATTTCGGCGATCACCTTGTCGGCGAACAGTGAGCGAAACTCGGCCAGAAACAACAGGCGCGCCTTGGACAGCAGCCGACCATTGAGGCCCGTACGGTGATCGGCATGCAGGAACAACGAACACATCTCGGTATTGCCGGTCAGGTCGTTGGCGAGGAACAACGTCGGAATCTGCCGATGAATGTTCAGCTCCAGCGAGGCGCACACGGTGAGCCCGACCCGGTAGTTGTACCAAGGCTGACGCAGGCCAACCGCGCCGGTTATGGCCGAAATCCCCACCACCTTGCCGTCATCGTCTTCCAGCACAAACAAGTAATCAGCATCCGCCGCTGCCGCCTCGCCGCGAAAGCTGACTTGTGCCCAGGCAATGCGCTGCGCCAGGCGCTCCTCGCTCTCCGGCAGCGAGGTGAGGCCAGCCCCCGTGCTGCGCGCCAGGTCGACCAGCGCCGGCAAATCGGCACTGCGTACGGGACGAACGATCATGACTCCTCCGTATGGCTGCCAGCCGCACACTGCACGCCACGGGTTGTGACGCTCCCGGTTAGGCCGACAATGGCGCACCACATGACATCTGTATTCAAATTGCGATCAACCTGACAGTAGCGCCTTCGCCTACGCCCAGCGCTTCGGCCGTTACGCGGTCGAGGCGCACCGGGGCGCCGGCCTCCCAATCGAGACTCACCGCGATGGCGCGAAAATCCTGCAGCAACCCATTGGCCAGCAGGTAGGGCCGCCCGCCGGTGCGCATCGGCTGATCGCTCAGCTGCACCGGCAGCACCTGGCTCTGGGCGATCGAACGAATGCCGGACGTACGTGCATGCAGGGTCGGACCGCCATCGAAGATATCGATGTAATGCTCGGTCTCGAAGCCTTCACGCGTGAGGATGTCGAAAGAGTCTTGCGCCTGCTGATGCACCTGCCCCATGGCCTCCTGAGCGGCATCGGACAGCAGCGGCACATAGATAGGGTAATGCGGCATCAGCTCGGCCAGGTAGCTGCGGCTTTTCACGCCGGAAAGATGCTCGGCCTCGGCATAACTCATGTCGAAGAAATTACGCCCTACTCCATCCCAGAATGGCGAGTCGCCGTTTTCGTCACTGTCGCCGATGATCTCCACCACCACCGCCTCGGCGAAACGCTCCGGGTGGCTGGCGATGAACAGCAATCGTCCTCGCGACACCAGCTCGCTGGCCAGCAACGACTCAGACCGCTCGACGAAAAAGCTGGTCAGCAGCGTGTTGCCGGTCAGGTCGTGACACAGCGACAGGGCATGGGTCTTGTTGTGAATGTTCAGCTCGCGGGACGCATGCACGAAGGTTTCGTTGCGAAAGGTGTAGAAGGGCTCGGAATAGCCCGCCGAAGCCACCAGCCCCGAGCAACCCATCAACCGCCCGCTGGAGCTGTCCTCGAGCACGAAGAAGTAGCTTTCCTCGCCGTTGAAGATCACCTCGGCTGCAAACGAGGCTTCCGAGGTCAGGATCTTTTCACGCAGCCGTTCCACATCATCAGGCAACGACGTGACGCCCAGTGGACTGTCCGCAGCCAGGCGCTTGACTTCAGCCAGGTCGGAAAGTTGCGCGGGGCGCATCACCAGCATGCTGTGACTCCTGTTGTGGGGGGGGCGGTACGGAACCTGTCAGCCCTGGTTGACCAGGCGCGCCACGGCACGCTCGAAACGGTTCAAGCCTTCGTCGATATCCGCCTCGTCGATCACTAGGCTGGGAGCGAAGCGCACCACGTCGGGGCCGGCCTGCAGAACCATCAGGGCCTCCTTCTCGGCGGCGGCCAGAACCTGGCCCGCCTTGCCCAGCCAGCCTTCGGTGAGCTGCGCACCGATCAGCAGGCCGCGTCCGCGAATCTCGTCAAACAGGCCGTATTGCGCACCGATCTGCTGCAGGCGTGTCTTGAAGATTTCGTGGCGAGCTTTGACGCCATTGAGCACTTCGGGGGTGTTGACGATATCCAGCACCGCCCCGCCTACCGCGCAACCCAGCGGGTTGCCTCCGTAGGTGGTGCCGTGCACACCCACCGAGAAATAACCGGCCAGCTCCTGAGTGGTCAGGATCGAGGCAATCGGGAAGCCGCCGCCCAGGCTCTTGGCGCTGGAGAGGATGTCCGGCACCACGTGGTGGTGCATGTAGGCGAACAGGTCGCCGGTACGGCCAACCCCAGTCTGCACTTCGTCGAAGATCAACAGCGCATTATGCTTGTCGCACAGCTTGCGTACGCCTTCCAGGTAGGCTTGCTCGGCCGGACGAATCCCGCTTTCGCCCTGGATCGGCTCCAGCACTACGGCACAAGTCTTGTCGGAAATGGTCGCTTCCAGCGCCGCCAGGTCATTGAACGGGACGTGGGTGATGCCCTGTGGCTTGGGCCCGAAGCCATCGGAGTATTTCGGCTGGCCAGCCACGCTCACGGTAAAGAAGGTGCGACCGTGGAAGCTGTTGAGCGCAGAGATAATTTCGTGCTTCTCAGGACCGAAGCGGTCATGGGCAACGCGGCGAGCAAGCTTGAAGGCGGCCTCGTTAGCCTCGGCGCCGGAGTTGCAGAAGAACACCCGCTCGGCAAAGGTGGCGTTCACCAGCTTCTGGGCCAGGCGCAATGCCGGCTCATTGGTGAATACGTTGGAGACGTGCCAGAGCTGGCCGGCCTGCTCGGTGAGCGCCTCGACCAGTCGGGGGTGACAATGCCCCAGCACGTTCACCGCAATGCCACCGGAGAAGTCGATCAGCTCTCGGCAACTCTGGTCCCAGACCCGAGAGCCTTCGCCGCGCACGGGAATAAAGGCGGCGGGCGCATAGTTGGGAACCATGACCTGATCGAAATCAGCGCGTTTAACGGGCACGTGTGGAGCGGACATCGAGACGTTCTCCTGCCATGTCTGGCCAAGATAAGAGTGTTGGAAATTCTTGCGAAGCATGACCATCGCCAGGCGAAGGCTGCTCGGCAGAACGCGCCGGGGCCATCCGGCTGGCCCGGCAGCGCAGTTTAATCACTGTTGATTCCAGTGTGCGCCTATTCACGAAAAAAACTGTCAGCCTCGATCTGCCGGCGCCGACGGCGTGGTCAGGTCGAACGGCGTGCCACTGCGACGCTGGTTGCGATCTTCACGCGGCGTGGCGCCAAAGAAATTGCGGTAAGCGCTGGAAAAATGCGGCCCCGAGGAGAATCCACACGACAGGCCGATCTGGATAATCGACTTGCTGGTCTGGATGAGCATCTGGCGCGCCTTGTTCAGGCGCAGCTCCAAGTAATACTGACTGGGCACACGGTTGAGGTACTGCTTGAAGATACGTTCCAGCTGCCGACGCGATACGCTCACATGCTGGGCGATTTCGTCGGTGGTCAGCGGCTCCTCGATATTGGCTTCCATCAGCAGCACTGCCTGGGTCAGCTTGGGGTGGCTGGAGCCAATGCGATTCTGCAGCGGTACGCGCTGGCGCTCACTGCCCTCGCGGATCCGCTCGACCACCAGCTCCTCGCTCACCGCGCCGGCCAGTTCCGCGCCATGATCACGCGTGAGCACCGCCAGAAACAGATCGAGCACGGCCAAACCGCCACAGGCGCTCAGGCGATCGCGGTCCCACTCGAACAGGTAGCTGGTAGCGACCACTTTGGGGAAGCGTTCGATGAAATCATCCAGCCAACGCCAATGCACGGCAGCGCGATAGCCATCGAGCAATCCCAACAATGCCAGGGGGTATACACCGGCAGACAGTGCACCCAACTGACAGCCGCTGCGCGCCAGTTGCTTGAGCATGGCGGTCAAGGTCGGCGACACCGCACGCGGTGGCTCGTCAGCCACTAGAAACAGGCGCGACAATCCTTCCAGGGAATCTTCCACCAGACTGCCGCCAGGCAAGCGCCAGGCAGCGTTCGACGGCATTTCTTCCACCTGAAAGAAGTGCAGATCGTACATAACATCCGGGTGAACATGCTGGGCGACACGAAGCGCTTCTTCGGCCAGGGCCAGTGTCGTCGCGCGGGTGCCTGGCCAAACAAGGAAACCGATTCTAGAGGCAGTCATGGCGGAGCAGTTTAGCCTCACAAAGGCCTGTTTGAGGCTAAGAGAAGACAGTACAAGCGGTTAAATGCGCACTGCATCAAGCGCTTGCACGCGGCGGCTGACACACAAAGACGTCATTCTAACGGCAGAACGCCAGGCCGAACAACGCAGCACATAAGAACGGTATATTTCTGCGACGCTTCGCCTGTGTTAGGCAGCACTACGACCTCGCCAAGCGTTGAAGCTGCAGCTGGCTGCAAGGCTTTTTGCGGTCGAGGAAGACGGCTTCCAACTAGCGCTTGCGCCTGCGGGAAGCCGCACGCTCAGGCGCTGTGCAGGTCTCGATGGGTTTCGATCAGGTCTTGCACCACACTGGGATCGGCCAAGGTGGAGATGTCGCCGAGGCTTTCATAGTCGCCGGTGGCAATCTTGCGCAGGATCCGGCGCATGATCTTGCCCGAACGGGTCTTGGGCAGGCTGGCGGCAAACTGAATCACCTCTGGCACGGCAATCGGGCCAATTTCATGGCGCACCCATTGCTTGAGTTCCTGACTCAACTCCTCGGACGAATGCTCCCCAGTGTTCAGGCTGACGTACACATAGATGCCCTGCCCCTTGAGGTCATGGGGCACACCCACCGCCGCCGCTTCGGCCACCTTGGGATGGGCGACCATGGCACTTTCGATCTCGGCGGTACCCATGCGGTGCCCGGAGATGTTCAACACATCATCCACCCGCCCGGTGATCCAGTAGTAGCCGTCCTCGTCGCGGCGCGCGCCATCACCGGTGAAGTACATGCCCCGATAGGCCTTGAAGTAGGTGTCGACAAACCGGTCGTGGTCGCGATAGATGCTGCGCATCTGCCCCGGCCAGGAGTCGAGGATCACCAGGTTGCCTTCCGCGACGCCCTCCAACAGATTGCCCTGGTTATCGACGATACCGGGAACCACACCGAAGAACGGCCGGGTCGCCGAACCCGGTTTAAGCGCTGTCGCGCCCGGTAACGGACTGATCAGGATGCCGCCGGTTTCGGTCTGCCACCAGGTGTCGACGATCGGGCAGCGTGACTGGCCAACGGTCTCGTAGTACCAATGCCAGGCTTGCGGATTGATCGGCTCGCCTACCGAGCCCAGCAGGCGCAGGCTGGAGCCGTCAGCGCCTTCAACCGCCGCCTTGCCCTGGGCCATCATGGCGCGGATGGCCGTAGGCGCGGTGTAGAGAATGTTGACCTTGTGCTTGTCGATGATTTTTGCCACACGCGTCACGTCGGGGTAGTTGGGCACACCCTCGTACATCAGCGTGGTAGCCCCGTTGGCCAACGGTCCGTAGAGAATATAACTGTGCCCGGTCACCCAGCCGACGTCAGCGGTGCACCAGAACACCTCGCCCGGCCGATAATCGAAGACTTTCTCGTGGGTCAACGCGACAAACACCAGATAGCCCGCCGTGGTATGCAGCACACCCTTGGGTTTGCCGGTGGAGCCTGAGGTATAGAGGATAAACAGGGGCTCCTCAGCACCCATTTCCTTGGGGGCGCAGACGCTTCCAGCGACTCGCATCAGATCGTCATAGGCAAGGTCACGGTGCGGGTACCAGTTGATCTCGCCGCCGGTGCGCTTGACCACGATAACGTTCTGGATGCTGCGCGTCTCCGGGTGAGTCAGAGCCTGGTCGACGTTGGCCTTGAGCGGGATACGCTTGCCGCCCCGCAGGGCTTCGTCCGCGGTGATCACCAATTTGGAATTGCAATCGATGATGCGCCCGGCCAGGGCCTCGGGCGAAAAACCGCCAAACACCACCGAATGGATCGCCCCGACCCGTGCGCAGGCGAGCATCGCCACCGCAGCCTCGGGAATCATCGGCATATAAATGGTCACGACGTCGCCACGGTGTACATCCTGGCCGCGCAACGCATTGGCGAACTTTGACACTTGCTCGTGCAAGTCGCGGTAGGTGATCACCTTGTGTTCGGAAGGATCATCACCTTCCCAAATGATCGCCGCTTGGTCGCCGCGCTCTTCCAAGTGGCGGTCCAGGCAGTTGGCGGAAACGTTGAGGGTGCCGTCGGCGAACCATTTGATATCCACATGGTGATCGTCGAACGAGGTTTGCTTCACCCGGGTAAAGGG
Organism: Serpens gallinarum; assembly: GCF_014836765.1. Classification (GTDB taxonomy): domain Bacteria; phylum Pseudomonadota; class Gammaproteobacteria; order Pseudomonadales; family Pseudomonadaceae; genus Serpens; species Serpens gallinarum. The sequence goes on along the minus strand of NZ_JACSQG010000016.1, from coordinate 12,368 downwards.
TTTGATCCAGTCGATCCGTTCGGCCTGCTCGCGCCAGAAACCGTCCGGATTAACCACCGACTGCTGATACAGCGCCTTGTAGGTCGCTTCATCGGTCAACGTGTGTGCGGCGACCTCAGGCTGCACGGGATACAGGGATTCGGCACTCATTGGGCTGTCCTCGTCTTGCCTTCCTTGATATGAGTGCGGCCTGCGAGTCGGCGAGCCCTTACCCGGCCAAAGGCGGGGCCCGGGTCACTACCGGCAACGCCAGGAAGCACGCTTTCGAAAAGCATAGACCCCTGATTCGAAAAGGCCGCGTGCGACCATGGTAGGTTTTCGGCTCGGGAACCTTACACGCCCCGTAAGAAAAACGGCCGGCAGAATGGCTGCCGGCCGCGGATAACGCCCAAGTAAGCGGGTCAGCGCTGATTCGACGCCTGAGCGGCCTGAATCAGTTCAGCGCCAATTTCAGCCTCGAACTTCGCCCAGGCCGGACGCACAGCGTCACGCCAGGCAGCACGTTGCTCGGCAGTCAGCTGCAGAATCTCGCTTTTGCCAGAGGCTACGATGTTCTGCCTGGCCGTTTCATTCAGCGCCTCGGCCTGGCGATTCACCTCGGTGGTCACCTCTTCGATGATGTTCTCCAGCTCGCTGCGAACCGGAGCCGGCAAGCCGTTCCAGAATTGCGTGTTGGTGATCAGCAGGTAGTTGCCGATCGCATGACTGGACTCGGTCATGTACTTCTGAACTTCGTGATACTTCTGGCTGTAGATGTTCGACCAGGGGTTGTCCTGGGCATTGACCACCCCGGTCTGCAGACCCTGATAGATTTCCGCAAAGGACATCTTGCGCGGTACGGCGCGCAGCGCAGTGTATTGCGCGGCCTGCAGATCCGAGGGCTGCACGCGGAACTTCAACCCGCGCGCATTGGCCGGCTCGCGCAGCGGCGTGTTGGCGGTGAAATGGCGCATGCCGTTGAGCCAGTAGGCCAGGCCGGTGATGCCCTTGGCTTCCATCGAGCGCAACATGGCCCGGCCCTTATCCGACTGCTGGAAACGCTGAGCAGCGGCGACGTCATCAAACAGGAACATCAGATCGAACAGCTGCAGTTGCTTGGTGTACTGCTCCAGCTTGGAAGGCGCCGGTGCGAGCATCTGCACCTCGTTCATCAGCAGCGCTTCCATCTCCTTGCCATCGCCGTACAGCGAAGAGTTGGAGAATACCTGTACCTCGACCTGGCCCGGCAGGCGTTCGGCGACAAGTTTTTGGAACATCAATGCGCCTTGACCCTTGGGCGTGGTGTCGGCGGTGATGTGGGAGAACTTGATCAGGATCGGGTCGGCCTGGGCGCTGAGCGCACAGAACAGGGCCGAGGCGGCGAACAAGCGGGTGACGCGATTAAAGGTGAGTCGTGACATGGGAAGCTCCGTTTTGTAATTGTTGAGCCATGCAAGCCTCTGGACTCTACCCCGGCACTTTCATCCGCTGACATTCACATTTGAGGAAGCTCGACTTCGTGGTTCACGAAACCACTCTTCAATCATCCGTGAAAACACGCTGTTTTCATGCCTCTCCTTCGCCATTGGTGAGGTGCTCGAGCATCTGCCGCGCAGTCACCGATAACCCTTGCAGATTGCGCACGCCGATCTTCAGCTCGCGCCGTGCCCAGGCATCACTCAACGGAACAGTGGCGACTTCTAGCGTGGGCAGATAATTGCTGACGACCTGCGCCGGTAACACGCCAATGCCCATGCCGGTGTGGATCATCCGGCAGATCGCCTCGAAACTGCGCACCTGGATGCGCAAGCGCAAGGGAATTCCTTGCTGCTGGGCCGACTGCTGCAGCAGCGTGTGCAGCGAGGCATCCTGCTGCAGACCGATGAAGTCGTAGCCGGCCGCGTCACGCAACGCCAGGCATTCGCGCGTCGCCAGCGGATGTTCGCGCGGCGTGACCAGCACCAGTTGATCCTGGCGGTAGGGAAACACCTGCAATTCTTCCACCGGCAGGTGGCCGGCAAAAATACCGATGTCGGTCAGGCCCTCGCGCAACGCGCGCAAGGTATCGGTGCTGACCCGCTCTTCCAGATCGATTTTCACCTGCGGGTGCAGACGGCTGAACACGCTGAGGTCTTCAGGCAGAAACTGGATCACCGCCGAGGTGTTGGCATGAATGCGCACATGGCCTTTGACGCCCTCGCTGAATTCGCTGAGATCGGCATTCATCCGCTGCAGGTTGTCCAGCACATTGCGCGCATGGTGCAACAAGGCATGCCCGGCCGGCGTCAGCTCGACGCCCTTGGGCTGGCGGTAGAGCAGGCTGATGCCCAGCTGACTTTCCAGATCGCTGACGCGCTTGCTCACCGCCGCCAGCGCCAGGTGCTCGCGTTCAGCAGCGCGGGTCAGGCTGCGCTCATCGGCAACCGCGACGAACACCCGCAACGTAGTCAAATCAAACCGGCGCATAACACACTCCGCTTTCGTGGGAAGCGAAGCATGCATCAGGAACTCCCGATTTCACAAAGGATTCAGGCCATTCGCTTCGTGAACCACGAAGCCTGGCTTGCCGATTGAGCAATTGTCCCTCTGCCTGCCCTGCGCCATGCTGGGCTCCATGAAACTCCCTTGCACAGGTGATGAGCAATGACGGAACGAACAGATGCGGGCCTGCCGCTGCAAGGCGTCAAGGTCCTGGAAATGGGCCAATTGATTGCCGGCCCTTTCGCCAGCAAGCTGCTCGGCGAATTCGGCGCCGAGGTGATCAAGATCGAGCCGCCGGGTGTTGGCGACCCGCTGCGCAAATGGCGCAAGCTCAAGGACGGCACCTCACTGTGGTGGCATGTGCAGTCGCGCAACAAGCAGTCGATCACCCTTGATCTCAAGGAGCCCGAAGGGCAAGACATCGTCCGCCGCCTGGTGGCCGAGGCCGACGTGCTGGTAGAAAACTTTCGCCCCGGCACCCTGGAAGGCTGGGGTCTGGGCTGGGACGAATTGGAACAGATCAATCCTCGTCTGATCATGCTGCGCATCTCCGGCTACGGCCAGACCGGCCCTTACCGCGACCTGCCCGGTTTTGGCGTAATCGGCGAAGCCATGGGCGGCCTGCGCCATCTCACCGGCCATCCTGGCCAGCCGCCGGTGCGCGTGGGCGTGAGCATCGGTGATTCGCTGTCCTCGCTGTACGGCGTCATCGGCGTGCTGCTTGCCTTGCAGGAGCGCCAGCGCAGCGGCAAGGGCCAGTCCATCGATGTCGCGCTCTATGAATCGGTGTTCGGGATGATGGAAAGCCTGATCCCCGAATATGACGCCTTCGGCCATGTGCGTGAACCGGCCGGCAGCGCCCTGCCCGGCATTACCCCGTCGAATTCCTACCGCTGCAACGACGGCAGCTATGTGCTGATCGCTGGCAACGGCGACAGCATTTACAAGCGCTTGATGAACTTGATTGGCCGCCCGGATCTGGGTGACGACCCGCGCTTCGCCCACAACGACGGCCGCAGCCAGCACGCCGAACTGATCGACGCCGCCATTGGCGAATGGACCGCGCGCCACAGCCGCAGCGACATCATCGAAGCGCTCAAGGGCGCACGGGTACCGGCCGGCTATCCGTATACCGCCGCCGATATCGTGCAGGATCCGCATTATTTGGCGCGGCAGATGATCGAGCAGGTACAGACCTTCGCCGGGCCGCTGAAAGTGCCGGGCGTGCTGCCCAAGCTCAGCCGCACACCAGGCCGCATCGGCACCGGCGGCCCGCAACTGGGCGAACACACCGATGACGTTCTAGCCGGCCTCGGCCTCACCAACGAACAGCGTGAAGGGCTGCGCGCACGAGGGATCATCTGATGAGTACGCGTCTATACATCCAGGAAGTTGCCACCCGCGACGGCTTCCAGATCGAATCCAGCTTCATCCCCACCGAAGACAAGATCGCACTCATCGACCGGCTCTCGGAAACGGGGCTGGCGAAAATTGAAGTCACCTCATTCACCTCGCCCAAGGCCATTCCCAACCTTCGCGATGCCGAGGACGTGATGCGCGGCATCCGCCGCGTGCCAGGGGTGGAATACACCGTACTGGTGCCCAACGTAAAAGGCTGCGAACGCGCGCTGGCCTGCGAGGTGGATGAAATCAACCTGGTGATGTCGGCCAGCGACACCCACGGCCTGGCCAACCTGCGCATGACGCCCGAGCAGTCGCTGGAGCAGTTCAAGTCGATCATCGAAGTAACGCGCGGCACCGGGGTGTTCGTCAACGCCTCGCTGTCCACCGCCTTCGGGTGCCCATTCGAGGGCGTCGTCGCGGAAGACCGCGTTTACACGCTGATCCAGCGCCTGCTGGACATCGGTGTACAAGGCATCACATTGTGCGACACCACCGGCATGGCTGATCCGGCGCAGGTCGGGCGCCTCTGTGCCGAAGCACGACGCCGCTGGCCGGAGGCGGTGTTCACCGCACATTTTCACAACACCCGTGGCATGGGCCTGGCCAATGCCTTGGCGGCACTGAACGCCGGCATCGACCGCTTCGATGCGTCCTTGGGGGGGCTGGGGGGCTGTCCCTACGCACCGGGCGCCAGCGGCAATATCTGCACCGAGGATCTGGTGCACATGTTCCAGCGCATGGGGCTGGAAACCGGCGTCGATCTGGACCGTCTGCTGGCGGCCGCAACCTCACTCCCTGCATTGATCGGCCACGATGTCCCCGGCTCTATTCTCAAGGCCGGCAAGGCTGATCGACGTTACCCGAAGCCGCAGTGGATGCACGCGCAGGACTGACCTGCTTCTACCCCAAAAAAAGTGATTTTGCAGGCCGGCTGCACCAGCAGCCAACCCGGCAATCACTTTTTTTGCAGGAATTTTGAGCCTAGAAGCGCTTCGAATTCGATTCGGTGCAACCCCCGTGAATACAGCCTCCGGAGCGCTCTAGAACCGGCTCGAAACGTGGAAATATATTTCACGCAACCTATTGCTTTTTAAGAAAACGCGAAACCAAAAGCCGCCTTTGCGTGGCAATGATGCTAGACTCCGCTCCCTGATGCGTCAGCTACAGCAATGTGACGCGACTTTCATTTGCCGGAATCACCCGGTACCGCAGCTGCAGGATCACAGCAATTACCTTCCTTTTTGGGTATCGCCTGTGAACATTTTTAGATCGCATGTGCCGATCTGCATCCTGTCAGCTTTCTAGCTCGCAACCCCTCGAGCTCAAGTTCGATCTGCCTGCCGTGTGCAGTGATTCGGGTTGCTATAAACGCCCTGCCGCGTATGCGGTCCTGCGTCGTGCCAGCGACGCTTGAAGGCTATAAAAAAGGAGATGCTGTGTTTCAGTTATCACTCACCACCGTTCTACTTCTCTTAGTGGGTTTTTACGGTCTTACCTTCCTGGTCTCCCTGCGCATCGGTCGCAAGCAGGAGAACGTCGACAGCTACATGGTCTCCAACAACTCGGTGGGCTTCGGCATGTCGGCGTCCAGCATGACCGCCACCTGGATCTGGGCCGCCTCGTTCTACGCCGCCGCCAGCGCAGGCTACAAGTACGGCTTGTCCGGCGCGCTGCACTACGGCTTCTGGGGTGCGCTGATGATTCTGTTCATCTACCCCTTCGGCAGGCGATTCAGACAACTGGCACCCAAGGCTCACACGCTGGGAGAGATCATGCATGCCCGCCACGGGCGCTCCAGCCAGATGATCCTCGCCGGCTCGAATATCCTTGGTAGCGGGATCAGCCTGATGGTCAACTTCACCGCCGCCGGCGCGCTGGTCGAAGTGCTGTCGCCATTGAGCTTTATCCATGGTGTGCTGATTGCCGGTATTGGGGTGCTGTCCTACACCCTCTGGTCGGGCTTTCGCTCGTCGATACTTACTGACTTTGGCCAACTGATTGCGATGATTCTTGCCGCGATCATCATCATCCCGATGATCTTCTTCCAGCTAGGCGGACCGGAACTGTTCACCACCGGCATGTCCCGCCTGACGCCCGAGCAGGCCAGTTTCTATTCCCCCACCGCCATCCTTGAACAAGGCGCGCCGTATTTCGTCGCCGTGCTAGCCTACGCCATTGGCAACCAGACCATTGCCCAGCGTTTGTTCGCGGTACGTGAAGACTTGATCAAGCCGACCTTCATCACCGCCACCCTCGGCTACGGCGCCATTGTCATCGGTCTGGGCATGCTCGGCCTGCTGGCGCTGCTCGCCGGTGTGCAGCCCATCGATGGCAACCTCAACAACCTGATTCCACAGATGGCCTCGTCCTATCTGCCGCCGTTCGTGATCGGGCTGTTCTTCATCATGGTGATCGGTTCGCTGTCCTCAACCGCCGACTCCGACCTGTCCGCCCTGTCCGCCATCGTCATGACCGACGTCTATGGCAAAAACCTGGCCAAGGGCAAACCCAACCCGACCGTCATGCTCTGGGTCGGCCGGCTGACCATGATTGTCGCGACCATGGTTGGGGTCATCTTCGCCAGCCTGAAACTCGACATCCTGACCATGCTGATTTTTGTCGGTGCACTGTGGGGCGCCATCGTCTTCCCGGTGATCGCCAGCATGTTCTGGGACCGGGTCACCAACAAGGCCTTTACCTGGGCCGTGATTGCCGCCTTCACCCTGTTCCTGATCAGCCGCTTCGAGCTGTTGCCGCTGCAAGGCGTACTCGCCGTGTTCTTTGAACTCTGCGCTTCGATCGGCGGCGGTGTGGTGATCGGTCTGATGGCATTCGGCTTTTTTGGCCGCACGGTCGGCATTGTGCTGGGTACGCTCACCGCTCTGGGCCTCGCCCCGTTCGCTGTGGGCTTCCTGCGCGACTATCCGGTCCTGCTTAGCTCACTGACCGCCTATGGCACCAGCATGGTGGTGTGCGTCGCCATCAGCCTGCGCAGCCAGGAACGCTTCGACTTCGATCACATTGGTGAACGCGTCGTCGCCTTCCAGACCACACAACCCGTTTCCACAACCAAAGAAGAGGAAAACATCCCATGTCCAGTCTCGCTCTGACCGCTTATGTTTTGATCTGGCCGGCAATGGCCAGCATCGTCCTGGCTGTTCTCTGCGTCGGTGTATTCCGCGATATGCGCATCGCCAAACGCGACGGCACTGATCTGGTCTGATGCCGTAGCCATTCCGTAACGGCCCCTGCAGGGGCTGTTACGCGATGGAGCGTTGCAACTACCAAGTGCACCCCACGAAAAAGCCCGTCATCAACGACGGGCTTTTTGTTGCAGGCGCTACTTACAGCGTTAGGCATTCCCACTCTTGAAGAACACCCCAACCGTCAAGATACCCCTCAACCTGAGAAACCCTTCTTGGCAGCCTGGTCTCAAATTCTTGGGTAAGGCCGGGTTTCTAGGTTCGTTAGCTGCTCTCCAGCCTTGAAATCTGCTACGTACATTTTAGCTATTTGGTCAGCCTCCCTTTCTGTAGCGAACACCGCGTGAAAATCCACACTATGTTCCTTACTAAAGTTGAGGATGCTTAGTACCTACTCCTAAAGAACCACCCTCTAAGAATGAGGCATCTAGCAACCCGAGCCGGTCGAGTGGCTGATGGAAGCCTGTGGCACTGCCCATCACTGGGGGCGTCTGCTGCTATCCCTGGGGCATCGAGTGAAACTGATCCACCCTCGTTATGTCCGTCCCTATCGACGGCGTAGCAAAACCGACCGCAACGATTGCGACGCCATCCTGGAGGCCGCCCGCTGCCAGGATATCCATCCGGTGCCGGTCAAAAGCCACCAGCAGCAACAGGTTCAGCACCTGCACGGATTGCGCGAAACCTGGAAGAAAAGCCGTACACAGCGCATCAACCTGTTGCGCGGCATCCTGCGCGAAGCGGGCATCGAAGCCCCGACCACGACCGCGGCATTCCTGCGTGCGGCGCCCACGCTGGTGGAGGGGCTGGCCCCGCTACGCGCGTCCCTGCATATCGTCTTGGCCGAAATCAACGTGTACGAGCAGTGCATGGCCGACTGCGAACAGCAGCTGAAACGCTGGCATGCCGACGACGCCATCGTGCGCAAGCTGGATGAGGTCAGCGGCATCGGCGTATTAACCGCCAGTGCCTTGAAGGCGGCTGTGGGCCAGCCCGAGCGCTTCGCCAACGGTCGCCGGCTCAGCGCCTGGCTGGGCATGACGCCCCGCGAATTCAGCAGCGGGGAGCGCCGCAAGCTCGGGCATATCAGCCGACAGGGCAATACCTATGTGCGCACCCTGTTGATCCACGGCGCGCGGGCGGCGTTGCTGGCCGCACAACGCTGCCAGCAACGCCGGAAAAACTAACCCGTCTACAACGCTGGGCGGTGGAAACCGCCGCACGCATTGGCCACAACAAGGCGGCGGTCGCGCTGGCTAACAAGCTGGTACGCATCTGCTGGGCCGTCTGGTGCCACGAACGACGTTTCAGTGGCGACTGGCAGGGCGCACGGCCCGCCTGACGGCGAGGGTAATCAGTAGGGTGTGAGGGTGTTTTCTTGTGGTTGTGGTGAGCAGCGACACTGTCGAAACAGGCGAGTCCTGCAGCGGAACAAGGCCGATAACAATCATGATCTGACGGATCGATTGAACGCTTGGCCCCCACTGCGCGAACTACAGAATGGCCAGGGCGAAATGCCCACCACAGGCCGGATATACGAATGCAACCGCACTGACGACAGGGTTGGTAAACAGGGTGTTCTCACCGCTTGTGGGGAGAGTCCATATACGCATTGTTAGGCGGGCTCAAAGGGGCCAGTGCTTTTTAATTAACCAGTCGAGGTCATCTCTGTCTATAAAAAAGACGCTACCAGATAGCCTTGGGTCAATTTTGCTGTTGATTTTCTTTATTGCGTTCTCACTAATTTTCCCGCTAGAGATGATGAGCATGTCAGATATATGGTAGGTCTTCGATTGCCCTGCCCCTTGTACTGGCATGGAGAAAGCATCATCAATTTGAGAGATTATTGTGTCAATTAATGAATTTGCGCCGCCTTTAATCTCGCCTGCTTTAACTTGCGCCGCTAATCGGCGGATGTTTCCGAGCTTGTCTGGCTCGCTAAAAAGAATGTCTCGACCATATTCTGATGGGCCGTGATTGTACCGGACATGCATGAAGCCCATTTTTTGAATTAGTGGAATTACAAGCTCTTTTGTGAAGAGATCTTCGTTAGTGTTATAACCATTTTTCCACTTGAAGCCAAGGAGGCGGCTCTCAGCGGTATCGATTAACTCCTGAGCCAGAATTAGTGTTTCTGTAATTAATTCGTAAGTGTCTTCTTGGGTGTCGTGAAAATTTGAAAAGATGTATATCTCGCTGCCTGAGTACTCGATACCTATACGTCCATCTAGCTTTTTTTCGGAGAGAATTTCTGAAATCTCTCGATAAATAGCTTTATTAGATAATTTGTCTCCCCAGGCTCCGGGTTCATGGCCAAAAAATATGGTGAATGCAAAGCTTTCAGCCTCTCGATCTCTGTGGATCATAAACATGCTCGCATTTTGTACGAGTATGCCTGTATCAATATTTACTATTGCCGTTAATAAGTTTGGAAAGTCTGAGGCTTTAACTTCTTTTAGATCTGACAGATTGCACTCAATTTCCGCTTCAATTGTCTCGCTGTAATATTTCAGAGTGACTTTTTTGTTGTTTATATATGCTTCAGGAGGGTTTTCTGTTATTCGGAACATAGTAAGCCTAACGCCCAATGTTAAGCCGCGCCGCGAAGCAGCGTCGGCTTGAATATATTTTTAGGCATCTGCGTCGCTGCCCTGCTTTCCGCGTTGATTAACCAACTGTTTAAGCTGTTTGTTAATGGCGCTAAGTTCATTCCGTATTTCTTGTACTGTAGTTGTGTTCGGCCCCTTAAGGGCGTCAACGATCGCTTGGCTAGCGCTTGTTCGAGTCGGCATGTTTTTAGGTGCCCAATGCCGAGCACGATTGAATCGCTGTCCTTCCGCAATACACCGAAAGGGTTTCTGAATTTGTACGACACCTTGACCTACACTCCTGTCCCAAGCTTACTCTCGAGCCCCGACTACTGCCCTCCGTTGAAGATATAACGTTGACCGGAGGATAAGGCAGGGAATCCCTCTTTTGGAATGAACGATCCATCTTCATGCGGTTTCTCTATGCCAAACCAGTTAATTGGTAGTGGCTCTGAGAATGTCACCTCGATTGCGCTACCTCCACCAATGTTTTCAACCACAAGATCAATGAGAGAGGAAACGTCAGGGTTGGGCTGGTAATAAACCAAGAGTTGGGGCTGTCCACCTCTGAGGACAGCCAGATAAGCAACCCACACAGCGAGGAGAGTTGCGAGTGGACTCACTACATACGCAATGATCTGAGCTAGCAAGGACATGACTTTTCTCCCGAGTATCTATTGACGCCTAACGCCGACTTAAGCGGTGAGTATGTTGGCTAAAATGTGAAGCGAAGCGGAACCGAGCCAACTGTTACGAATCCGACTTTAAGGCCTTGTTAGCAATCTTGTCTCGATTGCAAGCGTACAATGACTCCATAATGAAAATGGAAATATTTCTGATTATATTCTCAAGAGAATCATCAATGACTAAGTATCCAGTCTTCTTGACTTGTGCCTCATGATTTTCAAAAACATCGAGAATCATGTTAATCGACAGCAAACAATCATCATTACCGCTATAGTGTTGCGCTAGGCTCTCAATCCTCCGATTTAGTGATCGTTTGGCTTTATCATCGTAAAATCCATTTGTATGAGCCATTTGATTCCTTATTAGATTCAAAAGGTTCCACATAATTTCCAAGGATCTAATATCGAAGAATATCTTGCTTCTAGCATACAATTCTTTTTCAAATTCCTGAACAATATCAGCCTCAGAGATGCTTTTTCCTAAGCACACCTCGATTGTTTCCGAGCCTTTTATGAACTTATTGCGAGGATTAACCAAATCTATATAGAAATTTTTTAAACTATCTTCGATTAAAAAGAAGTAGTTTATAAACGCTGATGAATTCAAACCTCTCAAAATCATTTCTCTGTTAGAGAGTGAGTATTTTTTTGCATCTTGAGTAAATAATTCTGATGCAAAAGTCCTATTTTCATTCTCTTGAACTGACTCTCCTGGGGCAATATGGGCACCCAAACAAAAAGCTCGATATGCTTTTCGTTTTTTTTCAGAACCAGCAGGAAGACCTTGAATCATCCCATCAATATCTCCATCCATGTGTTCTTTTGTCATACCTTCATAAGTTCCAGGCAACAAACTACATTGAGACACGATTGCAGTAACCGTAATTAAAGAGTACCTAGATAAAAATGACTCGTAATAAGGGAAAATGCCTTCTTCAGGCTTCAATACATCGATTAAACAACTTTGCAGCAATGTCATAACTATTCGTACCCATCCTTCTGGTTGCTAACGCTTGAATCAATAGTTAGGCTGCAACTTAATCGCAGCCTACGGTGAAAGAACAGACTTGGTCGAGCCGGCGAAACAAGCAAGTGCTGAGAGTACTCGCAAAGGATGTAGCCAGTCTCACTGAGACTTTCGATGTTCTTGGCTGGGCAAGTTGAAGAAAGAAATAGGCGGAGCTGCATGGTATTTTGGCGAGAAAATTGCGTACTTTGGAAATAACCGGCGCAGCTTTGCTGCGTCCGACGCCCCGAAGGGGCGGATTTTATTGATTTGTTAAATACTCATTTCTAGCTTCTTTGCTATGTTTTCCATTTCTTTTTTCATGACTTTAGTTGTCTTGGCTATAGCCTCTGAGGCCTTAAGAATTTCACCCACCGCCATACTGTTGTGTGCTCCAGTAGCCATATAGTTCATTTGATATCCCCAGAAAACATTGGTTTTTCCAATTAAAATTGATGCTTCTTCATTTAAAGATGGGAAATATATTCCAATTATCATTACGAGCTTTTCGAGCTCTAATTGGTTTTCTTGGTATCGCTTATGAAAATCATCAATTGAGAGCATTTCACTTGCCATATAGCTTGAGGTTTGAGAGTTTTCAAAAGCTATTCTTGATGCTATTTGATGAGCCACTTCGAGCTTGCTCCTTATTAGCTCTTTGGTTCTCTCCTTGGTTTCACGCTGATATTTTTCAATTTCAATTTTTTCTTTATGCTCAGCCTCTAGCCGTTGCCTCTTGATTTGATAGTGGTTAGCAAGAAACACACCCAAGAGACCAGACAGGGAACTGATCATGACTAAAAGTATCGGATTCATATTTATCTAACGAAGCTGTAGAAAAACCCCAAAAACACCCGCTCCTTCGGCGCTCGCGGCACTTTTTTCAAGTGACTGACCAAGGATCGGGGCATGGGTTATCCGGGGCTGTTTATGTTGTGTGGGCCGGTCGGTAGCCGAAATCGAGTCGCTGGAGCGCATCAAGGGCATTCTTTGAGGGTTCTGGCTCATGTCCAGGCTCCTC
>NZ_JACSQG010000015.1 GCF_014836765.1 Serpens gallinarum | reverse complement strand
TGTGAGAGTAGGTCATCGTCAAGCGCCTAAACCCAAAACCCCAATCCGCGCACGCGGGTTGGGGTTTTGTCTGTGTGTGCGGAAAACCCTGGCGATCAAAAAAAGTGGGCTGCGTCGGGAGCCTCGGCTCCGCTGGCGTGTAGACAGACCGTGAGAGACTAAGTCTTCTAAGGCCTGAACCGGTTTCTTTGCAAGCTTGCTGCGGGCCGATATGATGCGCACCTCTTCATGGAGTGAGCATGAATGCTGGAATTACTGAGATTGATCCAGGACGGCAGTTTTCACTCAGGTGAAACGCTTGGAAAGCAGTTAGGCATCAGCCGGGCGGCAGTGTGGAAGCAAATTGAACAACTAGAGCTTCAGCATCAAGTAGCAATTCATAGGGTTCGTGGCCGCGGCTATCGCTTGGCGGAGCCATTGCTACTACTTGATTGTGAGCGAATTGATGGAAGTGCCCTGCAACTGGAATCGGTAATCGTAAAGGATGTGCTGGATTCGACTAATGCCGAGTCATTGCGGTTGGTAGCAAGTGGGCTTGCGGCGCCCTTTATCGTCCTCGCTGAGCAACAACTCGCTGGCAGAGGGCGAAGAGGGCGAGAATGGGTTAGCCCATGTGCTGAGAATATTTACTACAGCTTGGTGCTCCGGCTTGATCAGGGGGCTCGGATGCTGGAAGGTCTGAGTCTTGTTGTCGGGCTCGCCGCGCTTCGTGTATTGCGCGAGGCGGGGGTTGAGAGGGCGGGCTTGAAGTGGCCGAATGACATACTGGTGGGCAACCAAAAAATTGCCGGGATCCTGTTGGAGCTGATAGGTGATCCCACAGATATCTGTCATGTGGTGATCGGTATTGGCATCAACGTCAACATGCGGGCAGAGTCGAATGCCATTGATCGTCCGTGGACATCGGTGCTGCTTTCTACGGGCTCCAGGCAGGATCGGAATCACCTGGTCAGCCGGTTGAATTGCTTTCTTGCAGACTATTTGTCAAAGCAAAATGGACTAGGTTTCGCAGCGCTGCTCGATGAGTGGGAGCGAGAGCATCTCTGGCAGGGGCGGCAGGTGGTGCTGTCGGCCGGTGGTGAGCCCGTGCATGGGCAGGTTTTGGGGATACATGCAGATGGGGCTTTGCGTTTGCTCGTAAAAGGTTGTGAGCAACGGTATAGCGGTGGTGAGCTCAGTCTGAGGTTGCATGATGATTCTTGAGCTGGACTGCGGTAATAGCTTGATCAAGTGGCGCATCATTACGCAGGCGGGGGCGTTGGCTGAAGGCGGTTTGGCAAATAGCGAAGAAAAGCTGCTGGGCGACCTGGCGGCGTTGGTAAATAACCAGCCGCAAGCTTGTCGATTGGTCAGTGTGCGCAGTGCTGAAGAGACAGATCGCCTGGTTTCGTTATTAAAGGCACGCTTCGGGCTCAGTAGCGTTTGCGCGCAGCCAGCACGGGAGCTTGCTGGAGTTCGCAATGGTTATGAAGATTACACGCGTCTAGGTCTGGACCGTTGGCTGGCGGTGGTAGGTGCATACCAGTCGGCCCAAAAGGCTTGTCTAGTGATTGATGTGGGTACTGCGATCACGGCTGATTTCATCGCCCCGGATGGTCAGCATCTGGGTGGTTTCATCTGTCCCGGAATGCCATTAATGCGTGATCAGTTACGGACTCATACTCGAAAGATCCGCTATGGTGACGAGTCGGTAGTGGCATCGTTATACGGTCAATCTCCTGGACGGTCCACGATTGAGGCCGTTGAGCGTGGGTGTATGCTGATGCTGCGGGGTTTTATACGCGGTCAGCTTGAGATTGCACATGAATATTGGCGAGATGATTTCGAGACGTTCCTAACTGGCGGAGATGCTGGGCTGGTCTGTGAGCAGATTCCAGGCGCTCGGCTAGTGCCGGATCTGGTGTTTGCGGGCCTCGCTTTGGCTTGCCCAATTCTGAGGTAGAAATGCGCTGGTTATTCCTCCTGCTGCTGGTAATAAATATATTTTATTTCGTTTGGAATCAGCAGCAGCTTCCAGGTTTGGCGCAATCCGTTTCCCCCTTTACGCTTCACAGTGGCGAAAAAGATCAAATTCGTCTGATCAGTGAAGAGGTTTACAAGCGTGCGTCTGCTTCAAAGAATGCGCGCGTGGCAGATGCAGCGCAATGTCTGTTCCTTGGAGGGTTCGAGCACCAGGCTGACGCTGCAGCTCTTGAGCAGCGTCTTCTTAGTCTGGACATCATGTCGAATGTGCATGAGCGTGAAGCCGAGGCAGGTGTCGATTATTGGGTTTACCTGGCACCGTTGGGTTCGCGCGAAGCTGCTTTACGACAATTGAAAGAGCTGCAGTCACGAGCCGTTGACAGCTATCTGATTACCCAGGGCGATTTGGCTAACGGTATTTCCTTGGGTATTTTTTCGCGTAATGATTCGGCGCGCAGCGTGCTTCAGCGTATGCGGAGCATAGGGTACGCGGCCGAGTTGCGGGAGCTAAGGCGGGCGTCGCGCACGTTCTGGCTGCAGGTCGCCCCGCGGAGCAGTTATTTAATTGGAGATGACTTGCTGGTGCGGTTAGCCAAGGATTTCTCTGGTTTGCAGCAACAGCAAAATCCGTGTGAAAACGCTGTTGCATCCGCTCCCTGATTTACCTAAAATGGCGCCCGCTTTGTGGTCGTTGCTGTCAAGACTGCCACGAAGTCTGTGTCAGGCGGCGCTAACTCTAAGATTTTAATAGAGAAAGTTCTTGACACTGCGAGGGATTCAGATAGAATTCCGCGCACTTTGGAGGGGTTCCCGAGTGGCCAAAGGGATCAGACTGTAAATCTGACGTCATCGACTTCGAAGGTTCGAATCCTTCTCCCTCCACCAAATAAGCGTAAATAGCAAGTTAGCGGGTATAGTTTAGTGGTAGAACCTCAGCCTTCCAAGCTGATGATGCGGGTTCGATTCCCGCTACCCGCTCCAGATTTGCTGTTTGTCAAAATGTTACGCTCATGTAGCTCAGTTGGTAGAGCACACCCTTGGTAAGGGTGAGGTCAGCGGTTCAAGTCCGCTCATGAGCTCCACATTTAAAAGGCAGATATGAAGATATCTGCCTTTGTTTTATGGTTACGTGAACCGATAATTCTGCGATGGGAGACGGGCTCAATGGCTAAAGAAAAATTTGAACGTAGCAAACCGCACCTCAACGTTGGCACCATCGGTCACGTTGACCATGGCAAGACCACGCTGACCGCAGCCCTGACCCGCGTCTGCGCCGAAGTATTCGGCAGCGGTGGTGCTTCCAAGGGTTACGACCAGATCGACAACGCGCCGGAAGAAAAGGCTCGTGGTATCACCATCAACACTTCGCACGTTGAATATGATTCCCCGACCCGTCACTACGCGCACGTTGACTGCCCGGGTCACGCTGACTATGTGAAGAACATGATCACCGGTGCTGCCCAGATGGACGGCGCGATCTTGGTCTGCTCGGCTGCTGACGGCCCCATGCCGCAAACCCGCGAGCACATCCTGCTGTCCCGTCAGGTTGGCGTTCCGTACATCGTGGTCTTCCTGAACAAGGCGGACATGGTTGACGACGCTGAGCTGCTGGAACTGGTCGAGATGGAAGTTCGCGATCTGCTGAGCACCTACGACTTCCCGGGCGACGACACCCCGATCATCATCGGCTCCGCGCTGATGGCCCTGAACGGCCAGGATGACAACGGCATGGGCACCACTGCGGTGAAGACCCTGGTGGAAACCCTGGACTCCTACATTCCGGAGCCGGTGCGTGCCATCGACCGTCCGTTCCTGATGCCGATCGAAGACGTGTTCTCGATCTCCGGCCGCGGTACCGTGGTAACCGGTCGTGTCGAGCGCGGTATCGTGCGCATCCAGGAAGAAGTGGAAATTGTCGGTATCAAGGATACTGTCAAGACCACGTGCACGGGCGTTGAAATGTTCCGCAAGCTGCTCGACGAAGGTCGTGCCGGTGAGAACGTGGGCGTGCTGCTGCGCGGCACCAAGCGTGAAGACGTGGAGCGTGGTCAGGTTCTGGCCAAGCCGGGCACCATCAAGCCGCACACCAAGTTCGAAGGCGAAGTGTACGTGCTGTCCAAGGAAGAAGGTGGTCGTCACACCCCGTTCTTCAAGGGCTACCGTCCGCAGTTCTACTTCCGTACCACTGACGTCACCGGTAACTGCGAACTGCCGGAAGGCGTTGAGATGGTGATGCCGGGCGACAACGTGAAGATGGTTGTTACCCTGATCGCTCCGATCGCCATGGAAGACGGTCTGCGTTTCGCGATTCGCGAAGGCGGCCGTACCGTAGGCGCTGGCGTGGTTGCCAAGATCATCGAGTAATCGGTTGATTTTGGGTCTTCAGGTCGGCATAATTGCCGGCCTGATTCGAGTTCTAGGCCAGTAGCTCAATTGGCAGAGCGGCGGTCTCCAAAACCGCAGGTTGGGGGTTCGATTCCCTCCTGGCCTGCCAGATTCCTTAAGTTGAGAATCTGGCATTTTTTTAAACAGGATCTAAACAGATGAACGCCAGGGTTGAAGCCAAAGAGAGTCGCTTTGATCTACTGAAATGGCTTTTTGTGGCTGCTTTGGTGGTGATCGGCGTAGTTGGTAATCAGTATTTTTCGGCTGAGCCTGTTCTATATCGTGTTCTGGTTCTGTTGGTTCTTGCTGTTGGAGCTATTTTCGTCGGGCTGCAAACGACGAAAGGGCGCGCTTTTCACGTGCTGGCTCGAGAGGCTCGTGTCGAGATTCGCAAGGTCGTATGGCCGACCCGTCAGGAAACCACTCAAACAACATTGATCGTTGTGGCTGTCGTTCTTGTGATGGCGCTGTTGTTGTGGGGGCTTGATTCGCTGTTGGGTTGGGTTGTTTCGTTGATCGTAGGTTAAAGGTGCTCCGTGGCTAAGCGATGGTACGTGGTGCATGCTTACTCGGGTTACGAGAAGCATGTCATGCGCTCGCTGATCGAGCGTGTCAGGCTGGCCGGCATGGAAGATGAGTTCGGCGAGATCCTCGTCCCCACCGAAGAAGTGGTGGAGATGCGCAACGGGCAAAAGCGCAAGAGCGAGCGTAAATTCTTTCCGGGCTACGTTCTTGTCCAGATGGAGATGAGTGAGGCGGCTTGGCATTTGATCAAGAATACGCCTCGCGTCATGGGTTTTATTGGTGGTACGGCAGACAAGCCTGCGCCGATTACCGAAAAGGAAGCCGAGGCGATCCTGCGTCGTGTTGCCGATAGTGGTGACAAGCCCAAGCCTAAGACGCTGTTTGAGCCCGGTGAGACGGTGCGTGTCGTTGACGGGCCGTTCGCAGATTTCAACGGTGTTGTCGAAGAAGTCAATTACGAGAAAAGTCGGATACACGTGGCTGTTCTCATTTTTGGACGCTCCACGCCAGTGGAGTTGGAGTTCAGTCAGGTCGAGAAGGCTTAACTGGCTCGCAGATCCCTTACCCCGCAGCTAAATGGGTTGCGGGGTTTTGTCGTCACTGGGATATACGCGTAAGCAACCGGGGAGCCTTCAGGCGCACGTACCCGTAAGTGGAGTAAGAAATGGCTAAAAAGATTACGGCTTATATCAAGCTGCAAGTTAAGGCAGGTCAAGCTAACCCGTCGCCGCCAGTGGGTCCGGCACTGGGTCAGCACGGTGTCAATATCATGGAATTCTGCAAGGCATTCAATGCCCGTACCCAAGGCCAGGAGCCTGGGCTGCCGACTCCAGTGATTATCACTGTTTACAGCGACCGCAGTTTTACCTTTGAAACCAAGAGCACTCCGGCAGCCGTGCTGCTGAAGAAGGCGGCAGGTATCACCGCTGGTTCCGCTCGTCCTAACACCCAGAAAGTCGGCACCGTGACTCGTGTTCAGCTGGAAGAGATTGCTAAAACCAAGCAAGCAGATCTGACTGCCGCTGACCTGGACGCTGCCGTGCGTAGCATTGCTGGCTCCGCTCGCAGCATGGGCCTGAACGTGGAGGGTGTGTAATGGCTAAGCTGACCAAGCGCCAGAAGGCAATTGCCGAAAAGATTCAGGCAGGCAAGCAGTATGCTTTCGAAGAAGCAGCTGCCCTACTGGCTGAGCTGTCCACCATCAAGTTCAAAGAGTCCGTTGATATTGCTATCAACTTGGGCGTTGATCCGCGTAAGTCAGACCAGGTCGTTCGTGGTGCTACCGTGCTGCCGAACGGAACTGGCAAGAGCGTGCGCGTAGCCGTGTTCACTCAAGGTCCGGCTGCCGAAGCTGCTCTGGCTGCGGGTGCGGATCGCGTTGGTATGGACGACCTGGCTGCCGAAATGAAGGGCGGCGACCTGAGCTATGACGTCGTCATTGCTTCCCCGGATGCAATGCGTGTCGTTGGTCAGTTGGGTCAGATCCTCGGTCCGCGCGGCCTGATGCCGAACCCGAAGGTTGGTACTGTAACCCCTGACGTCGCTACTGCCGTGAAGAATGCCAAGGCTGGTCAGGTACGCTTCCGTACTGACAAGAACGGCATCATTCACACCTCCATTGGCAAGGTTGATTTCGAGCCCGCCAAGCTGAAAGAGAACGTTGAAGCCCTGCTGGCCGATCTGCGTCGCCTCAAGCCATCCACTTCCAAGGGTGTCTATGTGAAGCGCGTAACGCTGAGCAGCACCATGGGCCCGGGTCTGCAAATCGACCAGGCTTCGTTCGAGGCGTAAGTTTGAAGTCGCAGCGGGCTTGCCCGCTGCGCAGGTATTGGGGTCCCTGCCTGGCGGGGGCTATCCAAGACCGTAGGCGGCGCAAGCCTTAAACACGAAAGCCTACGCAGATGGTGCTCCCGATTCTTTACCGAATCAGACACCAAAACGACGTCCGATTTCGATCGGATGAACCGGTAACATCCAGGAGTGAACCCGTGGCAATTAAACTCGAAGACAAGAAGGCCATCGTCGCTGAAGTCAACGAGGCTGCCAAAACTGCCCTGTCCGCTGTCGTGGCTGATGCCCGTGGCGTGACCGTAGGGGCCATGACCGGACTCCGTAAAGAGGCCCGCGAAGCTGGTGTGTACGTGCGTGTCGTACGTAATACCCTGCTCAAGCGCGCCGTTGAAGGCACTCCGTATGATGTGCTCAACGACGTGTTCAAAGGCCCGACCCTGATTGCTTTCTCTACCGAACATCCGGGCGCTGCCGCTCGTATCTTCAAAGAGTTCGCCAAGGGTCAGGACAAGTTCGAGATCAAGGCCGCTGCGTTCGAGGGTCAGTTCATCGCAGCCAATCAGATCGACGTGCTGGCAACTCTGCCGACCTATGACGAAGCTGTTTCGCAGCTGATGAGCGTGATTCAAGGCGCTACCAGCAAGCTGGCTCGTACTCTGGCGGCTATTCGTGACCAGAAAGAAGGCGTGGCCGCCTAACAAGGCCCCGCATACTTTTTCGACGTTATTCGTTTAATTCGATGGCCGTAAGGCCGTCACCCCAATACAGGAACTAGAGTCATGGCTCTGACCAACGAAGATATCATCAACGCCGTTTCCGAAATGTCCGTCATGCAGATCGTTGAACTGATCAAGGCGATGGAAGAGAAGTTCGGTGTTACCGCTGCCGCTGCCGCTGCCGCTGGCCCGGCTGCTGCCGCTGCCGTAGTTGAAGAGCAGACCGAGTTCACCATTTTCCTGGCCGAAGCTGGCGACAAGAAAGTGAACGTGATCAAGGCTGTTCGTGAACTGACCGGCCTGGGCCTGAAAGAAGCCAAGGCTGTTGTTGACAGCGCTCCCGGCATCGTCAAGGAAGGCGTTTCGAAAGAAGAAGCCGAAGCTGCCAAGAAGTCCTTGGAAGAAGCAGGCGCCAAGGTCGAGCTCAAGTAAGCGCGACCTTGCGTCTACAGCCTGAGCGTCTCGCACAAGGCTGATGGCTGGTGGCTAATGCCACCGGCCTTTTTCCGTTATAGGCGGCTTGCGAATGCAGGCTGCCTGTGACACCACCATATAGGTGGCGCAGATCATGATCTGCACGAGTTTCTGGCTGCTCCCGTCGGGAGAAGCCAAACAAGCAGGTGACCAAGCTGGGGAACGCTGATGGCTTACTCATACACTGAGAAAAAACGTATCCGCAAGGACTTTAGCAAGTTGCCGGACGTGATGGATGTGCCCTACCTCCTGGCCATCCAGCTGGATTCGTATCGCGAATTCCTGCAGGCGGGGGCAAGCAAAGACCAGTTCCGCGACGTTGGCCTTCATGCGGCCTTCAAATCCGTTTTCCCGATCATCAGCTATTCCGGCAGCGCCGCTCTGGAATACGTAGGCTATCGCCTGGGTGAGCCGGCCTTTGATGTCAAAGAGTGCGTGCTGCGTGGCGTAACATTTGCCGTCCCGCTGCGGGTAAAACTGCGCCTGATCATTTTCGACAAAGAATCGTCGAATAAAGCGATCAAGGACATCAAGGAACAAGAAGTTTACATGGGGGAAATCCCCCTGATGACCGAAAACGGTACCTTTATCATTAACGGTACTGAGCGTGTCATCGTTTCTCAGCTGCACCGCTCGCCGGGCGTGTTCTTCGACCACGATCGCGGCAAGACTCACAGCTCGGGCAAGCTGCTGTACTCCGCGCGCATCATTCCCTACCGTGGCTCCTGGCTGGACTTCGAGTTTGACCCGAAGGACGCAGTGTTCGTGCGTATCGACCGTCGCCGCAAGCTGCCGGCTTCGGTGCTTTTGCGCGCCCTGGGTTACAGCACCGAGGAAATCCTCGACGCCTTCTATTCGACCAACGTGTTCCAGATCAGGGGTGATGGCCTGAGTCTGGAGTTGGTGCCCCAGCGTCTGCGTGGCGAAATTGCCGCGTTCGACATCCAGGATGAGAACGGCAAGGTCATCGTTGAGCAAGGCCGCCGGGTTACCGCGCGCCACATCAACCAGATCGAAAAGGCCGGTATCAAGGAGCTTCAGGTTCCGCTGGACTACGTGCTGGGTCGCACCACGGCCAAGGCCATCGTGCATCCGGCTACCGGTGAAATCGTTGTCGAGTGCAACACCGAGCTGACCACCGAACTGCTGGTGCAGATCGGCAAGGCGCAAGTTGTGCGCTTTGAAACGCTGTACACCAACGAAATCGACTGCGGTCCGTTCATCTCCGACACCTTGAAGGTCGACAGCACCAGCAACCAGCTGGAAGCTCTGGTCGAGATCTACCGCATGATGCGTCCCGGCGAGCCGCCGACCAAGGATGCCGCTGAAACGCTGTTCAATAACCTGTTCTTCAGCGCTGAGCGTTACGATCTGTCTGCCGTGGGCCGCATGAAGTTCAACCGTCGGATCGGTCGTACCGAGATCGAAGGTTCGGGCGTGCTCAGCAAGGAAGACATCGTTGATGTGCTGAAGACCCTGGTCGATATCCGTAACGGCAAGGGCATCGTTGATGACATCGATCACCTCGGCAACCGCCGTGTGCGTTGTGTCGGCGAAATGGCTGAAAACCAGTTCCGTGTTGGCCTGGTGCGTGTTGAGCGCGCGGTCAAGGAACGTCTGTCCATGGCTGAAAGCGAAGGCCTGATGCCGCAAGACCTGATCAACGCCAAGCCGGTTGCGGCGGCGGTGAAGGAGTTCTTCGGATCCAGCCAGTTGTCGCAGTTCATGGACCAGAACAACCCGCTCTCTGAAATCACCCACAAGCGCCGTGTTTCCGCACTTGGCCCGGGCGGTCTGACCCGTGAGCGCGCAGGCTTTGAAGTCCGCGACGTACACCCGACTCACTACGGCCGTGTGTGTCCGATCGAAACGCCGGAAGGTCCGAACATCGGTCTGATCAACTCCCTGGCAGCCTACGCGCGTACTAACAAGTACGGCTTCCTGGAAAGCCCATACCGGGTGGTCAAGGAAGGCAAGGTTACCGACGAGATCGTGTTCCTGTCCGCCATTGAAGAGGCTGATCACGTGGTCGCCCAGGCTTCGGCGACCATGAACGAGCAGAACATGCTGACTGACGAACTGGTAACGGTTCGTCACCTCAACGAGTTCACCGTCAAGGCTCCCGAAGACGTGACCCTGATGGACGTGTCGCCGCGTCAGGTGGTGTCCGTAGCTGCTTCGCTGATTCCATTCCTGGAACACGATGACGCCAACCGTGCACTCATGGGTTCGAACATGCAGCGTCAGGCTGTGCCGACCCTGCGTTCCGACAAGCCCCTGGTAGGTACTGGCATGGAGCGCAACGTCGCCCGTGACTCCGGTGTCTGCGTCGTGGCCCGTCGTGGCGGCGTCATCGACTCGGTCGATGCCAGCCGAATCGTTGTGCGCGTGCATGATGATGAAGTTGAAACCGGTGAAGCCGGTGTGGATATCTACAACCTCACCAAGTACACCCGTTCCAACCAGAACACCTGCATCAACCAGCGTCCGCTGGTCAGCAAGGGTGATTCGGTTTCGCGCGGCGACATCATGGCGGATGGTCCGTCCACCGACATGGGCGAATTGGCCCTGGGTCAGAACCTGCGCGTGGCATTCATGCCGTGGAATGGCTTCAACTTCGAAGACTCCATCTGCTTGTCCGAGCGTGTTGTCCAGGAAGATCGCCTGACCACTATCCACATTCAGGAACTGACCTGTGTGGCGCGCGATACCAAGCTTGGCCCAGAGGAAATCACCGCGGACATCCCGAACGTGGGTGAAGCGGCGCTAAACAAGCTGGACGAAGCAGGCATCGTGTATGTCGGCGCTGAAGTCGGCGCTGGCGATATCCTGGTTGGCAAGGTCACGCCGAAGGGCGAAACCCAGCTGACACCGGAAGAAAAGCTGCTGCGTGCGATCTTTGGTGAGAAGGCTTCCGATGTGAAGGACACCTCCCTGCGTGTGCCGACTGGCACCAAGGGTACCGTCATCGACGTTCAGGTCTTCACTCGTGATGGCGTGGAGCGCGACTCCCGTGCCCTGGCCATCGAGAAGATGCAGCTCGACGAGATCCGCAAGGACCTCAACGAAGAGTTCCGCATTGTCGAAGGTGCGACCTTCGAGCGTCTGCGTGCCGCTCTGGTCGGCGCCGTCGTTGAAGGCGGTGCTGGCCTGAAGAAGGGTGCCAAGGTCACCGACGAGGTGCTTGACGGGCTGGAGCGTGGCCAGTGGTTTAAGCTGCGCATGGCAGAAGATCCGCTGAACGAGCAGTTGGAAAAAGCCCAGGCCTACATTTCCGACCGTCGTCAGCTGCTCGATGACAAGTTCGAAGACAAGAAGCGCAAGCTGCAGCAGGGCGACGACCTGGCACCGGGCGTGCTGAAAATCGTCAAGGTTTACCTGGCGATCAAGCGTCGCATCCAGCCGGGTGACAAGATGGCCGGTCGCCACGGTAACAAGGGTGTGGTCTCGGTGATCATGCCGGTCGAAGACATGCCGCACGATGCCAACGGCACACCGGTGGACATCGTCCTCAACCCGCTGGGCGTACCGTCGCGTATGAACGTTGGCCAGATCTTGGAAACCCACCTGGGCCTCGCGGCCAAGGGCTTGGGCGACAAGATCAATCTGATGCTCGAAGAGCAGCGCAAGGTCGCCGACCTGCGCAAGTTCCTCGGCCAGATCTACAACGATATCGGCGGTCACAAGAAGGAAGAGTTGGAAAGCTTCAGCGATCAGGAAATTCTCGATCTCGCACACAACCTGCGTCAGGGTGTGCCGATGGCCACGCCTGTGTTCGACGGCGCCAAGGAGCATGAGATCAAGGCGATGCTCAAGCTTGCCGATCTGCCGGAAAGCGGTCAGATGCGCCTGATCGACGGTCGCACCGGTAACCAGTTCGAGCGTCCGACCACCGTCGGCTACATGTACATGCTCAAGCTGAACCACCTGGTCGACGACAAGATGCACGCGCGTTCCACCGGTTCCTACAGCCTGGTCACTCAGCAGCCGCTGGGCGGTAAGGCGCAGTTCGGTGGTCAGCGTTTCGGGGAGATGGAAGTCTGGGCGCTGGAAGCCTATGGCGCCGCCTACACCCTGCAGGAAATGCTGACCGTGAAATCGGACGACGTGAACGGCCGAACCAAGATGTACAAGAACATCGTGGACGGCGATCACCGCATGGAGGCCGGCATGCCCGAGTCCTTCAACGTGCTGATCAAAGAAATCCGCTCGCTCGGTATCGACATCGAACTGGAAACCGAATAACACGCACCGCCTATGCGGCGCCCGGCCAACAGCCGGTCGCCGCAGGTCCGTGAGGAGGAAAGGCCTTGAAAGACTTGCTGAATCTGTTGAAAAACCAGGGTCAGGTTGAAGAGTTCGATGCGATCCGTATCGGTCTGGCTTCGCCTGAGATGATCCGTTCCTGGTCTTTCGGCGAAGTAAAAAAGCCGGAAACCATCAACTACCGTACCTTTAAGCCTGAGCGCGATGGTCTGTTCTGCGCCAAGATCTTTGGCCCGGTCAAGGACTACGAGTGCCTGTGCGGTAAGTACAAGCGCCTCAAGCATCGCGGCGTAATCTGCGAGAAGTGTGGTGTGGAAGTGGCCCTGGCCAAGGTTCGTCGTGAGCGCATGGCGCACATCGAACTGGCCTCGCCGGTCGCTCACATCTGGTTCCTGAAGTCGCTGCCGTCCCGTATCGGCCTGCTGCTGGACATGACCCTGCGTGACATCGAGCGCGTGCTTTATTTCGAAAGCTACGTGGTGATCGATCCGGGCATGACCACCCTGGAAAAGGGTCAGCTGCTGAACGATGAGCAGTACTTCGAAGCCCTTGAAGAATTTGGCGATGACTTCGATGCCCGCATGGGTGCCGAAGCCGTTCGCGAGCTGCTGATCGCCATTGATCTGGAGCACGAGATCGGCCGCCTGCGCGAAGAGATTCCGCAGACCAACTCGGAAACCAAGATCAAGAAGCTGTCCAAGCGACTGAAACTGATGGAAGCCTTCCAGGGGTCGGGCAACCTGCCTGAGTGGATGGTTCTGACCGTTTTGCCGGTGCTGCCGCCGGACCTGCGTCCGCTGGTTCCGCTGGATGGTGGCCGCTTCGCGACCTCCGATCTGAACGATCTGTATCGTCGCGTGATCAACCGTAACAACCGTCTGAAGCGCCTGCTCGACCTGTCCGCTCCGGACATCATCGTGCGTAACGAAAAGCGCATGCTGCAGGAAGCGGTTGATGCCCTGCTGGATAACGGCCGTCGCGGTCGCGCCATCACCGGCTCGAACAAGCGTCCGCTGAAGTCCCTGGCCGACATGATCAAGGGTAAGCAAGGTCGCTTCCGTCAGAACCTGCTGGGTAAGCGCGTGGACTACTCCGGTCGTTCCGTGATTACCGTGGGTCCGACCCTGCGCCTGCACCAGTGCGGTCTGCCGAAGAAGATGGCTCTTGAGCTGTTCAAGCCGTTCATTTTCGGCAAGCTGGAAATGCGTGGTCTGGCGACCACCATCAAGGCTGCCAAGAAGATGGTCGAGCGTGAATTGCCGGAAGTCTGGGACGTCCTCGCCGAAGTCATTCGCGAACACCCGGTACTGCTCAACCGCGCGCCGACCCTGCACCGTCTGGGTATCCAGGCGTTCGAGCCGGTCCTCATCGAAGGCAAGGCCATCCAGCTGCACCCGCTGGTCTGCGCCGCGTACAACGCCGACTTTGACGGTGACCAGATGGCCGTACACGTGCCGCTGACGCTGGAAGCCCAGCTGGAAGCGCGCGCGCTGATGATGTCCACCAACAACGTACTGTCGCCCGCCAACGGCGAGCCGATCATCGTGCCGTCACAGGACGTGGTCTTGGGTCTGTACTACATGACCCGTGAGTCCATCAATGCCAAGGGCGAGGGTCGCGTGTTCGCCGACCTGCAGGAAGTCGATCGGGTGTTCCGCGCCGGTGAAGCGTCGCTGCACGCCAAGGTCAAGGTTCGTATCCATGAAACCATCAAGCAGAAAGACGGCTCGTTGGTCGAGAATGCTCGCATTGTAGATACCACTGTTGGTCGTGCGCTGCTGTTCCAGATCGTGCCTAAAGGCCTGTCGTACGACGTCGTCAACCAGTCGATGAAGAAAAAAGCGATCTCCAAGCTGATCAACCAGGCGTACCGCACGGTTGGTCTGAAGGACACCGTGATTTTCGCCGACCAGTTGATGTACACCGGTTTTGCCTATTCGACGATTTCCGGCGTGTCCATCGGCGTCAATGACTTCGAGATTCCGGACGAGAAGGCTCGCATCATTGATGCCGCCACCGACGAAGTGAAGGAAATCGAAGCCCAGTATGCCTCCGGCCTGGTAACCCAGGGCGAGAAGTACAACAAGGTGATCGACCTGTGGTCGAAGGCCAACGATGAAGTCTCCAAGGCGATGATGGCCAACCTGTCCAAGGACAAGGTTATTGATCGCGACGGTAACGAAGTCGAGCAGGAATCGTTCAACTCCATGTACATGATGGCCGACTCCGGTGCGCGTGGTTCCGCCGCGCAGATCCGTCAGCTGGCTGGTATGCGTGGCCTGATGGCCAAGCCGGACGGTTCCATCATCGAAACGCCGATCACCGCAAACTTCCGTGAAGGGCTGAACGTACTCCAGTACTTCATTTCTACCCACGGCGCTCGTAAGGGTCTGGCGGATACCGCACTGAAGACCGCTAACTCCGGTTATCTGACCCGTCGTCTGGTCGACGTGGCGCAGGACCTGGTAGTGACCGAGGTTGATTGCGGCACCGAGCAAGGTCTGCTGATGACTCCGCACATCGAAGGCGGTGACGTCGTCGAGGCGCTGGGTGATCGCGTGCTGGGCCGTGTGATTGCCAAGGACGTACCGAAGCCGGGTAGCGATGAGATCATTGTGCCGGCTGGCACCCTGGTCGATGAGAAGTGGGTTGAGTTCATCGAGCGCAACAGTATCGACGAAGTGGTCGTGCGTTCGCCGATCACCTGCGAAACCCGCTACGGCATCTGCGCCAAGTGCTACGGTCGCGATCTGGCTCGTGGTCACCAGGTCAACATTGGTGAGGCGGTCGGTGTAATTGCTGCCCAGTCCATCGGTGAGCCGGGTACCCAGCTCACCATGCGTACCTTCCACATCGGTGGTGCGGCAAGCCGGACTTCGGCCGTCGACAACGTGATGGTGAAAAACGGCGGTACCATTCGCCTGCATAGCATCAAGCACGTGGTACGTGCCGACGGCAACATCGT
This sequence comes from Serpens gallinarum, assembly GCF_014836765.1. Lineage (GTDB taxonomy): Bacteria > Pseudomonadota > Gammaproteobacteria > Pseudomonadales > Pseudomonadaceae > Serpens > Serpens gallinarum. Next base: position 42,391 of record NZ_JACSQG010000015.1, on the reverse strand, counting down.
CGTCGTGGAACGTTCCGGTGAGCTGGCGGTAGCCGACGACTTCGGTCGTGAGCGCGAGCGCTACAAGCTGCCCTATGGTGCGGTCATTTCCGTCAAGGAAGGCGACAAGGTCGATGCCGGTACTGTAGTGGTCAAATGGGACCCGCACACCCACCCGATCGTGACCGAAATGAAGGGTACCGTGACCTTCGTCGGCATGGAGGAGGGCATCACCATCAAGCGCCAGACCGACGAACTGACCGGTCTGACCAACATCCAGGTGCTTGATGCCAAGGATCGTCCGGCCGCCGGCAAGGACATCCGTCCGGCGATCAAGATGGTTGATGAGAATGGCAAGGACCTGCTGCTGCCGGGTACCGACGTAATGGCGCAGTACTTCCTGCCCGCCAACGCGTTGGTCGGTGTGGCGGACGGTGCGCAAATCGGTGTCGGTGACGTCATCGCGCGTATTCCCCAGGAAACCTCGAAGACCCGCGACATCACCGGTGGTCTGCCGCGCGTTGCCGACCTGTTCGAAGCGCGTCGTCCGAAGGAAGCATCGATTCTGGCTGAAATCAGCGGAACCATCTCCTTCGGCAAGGAAACCAAGGGCAAGCGCCGCCTGGTCATTACTCCGACCGATGGCAGCGATCCGTACGAGGAACTGATTCCGAAGTGGCGTCACCTCAACGTCTTCGAAGGCGAACAGGTGAACAAGGGCGAAGTGATCTCCGACGGCCCGAGCGATCCGCACGATATCCTGCGTCTGCTGGGTGTCAGTGCACTGGCACGCTACATCGTCACCGAGATTCAGGACGTTTATCGCCTGCAGGGTGTGAAAATCAACGACAAGCACATCGAAACCATCCTGCGCCAGATGCTGCGCAAGGTTGAAATTGCCGAGTCGGGTGATTCCAGTTTCATCAAGGGCGACCAGATGGAACTGACCGCAGTGCTGCGCGAAAACGAGCGTCTGGCAGCCGAAGACAAATTCATTGCCAAGTTCACTCGCGTACTGCTGGGTATTACCAAGGCTTCGTTGTCCACCGAGTCGTTCATTTCCGCGGCATCCTTCCAGGAAACCACCCGCGTATTGACCGAGGCGGCCGTTACCGGCAAGCGCGATTACCTGCGCGGCTTGAAGGAAAACGTCGTTGTGGGTCGTCTGATCCCGGCCGGTACCGGTCTGGCCTATCACAGCGAGCGCAAGCGTCGCCGTGAGTTGGACAAGCCGCTGCGCGTGAGTGCCGACGAGGTCGAGGCAGCTCTGACCGAGGCGCTGAACTCCAGCGGAAACTGAGTGTAAAGCCCGGGCGAAACTCGCCCGGGCTTTACCTTGACGGGAACTTGCAGTCTCTTTAGACTCATGCACCCCTAAATTTGGCAGGGCGCGTCGCTCTGCCATTTTGCTTTCTTTGGAAAGCGATAGCGTCGAAAGACAACAGTGGAGCTAGTAGATGGCAACTATCAACCAGCTGGTGCGTCAGCCGCGCAAGCGCATCGTCGAGAAATCCGACGTGCCGGCGCTGCAGAACTGCCCGCAACGTCGTGGCGTGTGCACCCGCGTGTATACCACCACCCCGAAAAAACCGAACTCGGCACTGCGTAAAGTCTGCCGCGTACGTCTGACCAACGGTTTCGAGGTTTCCTCGTACATCGGCGGTGAAGGCCACAACTTGCAAGAGCACAGTGTTGTGCTGATTCGCGGCGGCCGTGTAAAGGACCTTCCGGGTGTTCGTTACCACACCGTGCGCGGTTCCCTGGATACCTCGGGTGTCAAGGATCGTAAGCAGGGTCGTTCCAAGTACGGCGCCAAGCGTCCGAAGTAATTCAGCTTTATATTTAATTGAGTCGATAAGAGTAAGGTCGGACGTAACCAAGGCGTTATCGTTCCGGGCTAACCTGAAGACCGTTTGAGGGCTTATCAATGCCAAGACGTCGTGTAGCAGCCAAGCGTGAGATTCTGGACGATCCGAAATACGGAAGCCTGATTCTCGCCAAATTCATGAACCACGTGATGGAAAGCGGCAAGAAGGCCGTGGCCGAGCGCATCGTTTACGGTGCTCTGGACACTGTCAAAACCCGCAAGAACAGCGATCCCCTGGAGATCTTCGAAAAAGCTCTCGACGCCATCGCTCCGCTGGTCGAAGTGAAGTCCCGCCGTGTTGGCGGTGCGACTTACCAGGTTCCGGTTGAAGTTCGTCCGTCCCGTCGAAATGCCCTGGCTATGCGCTGGTTGGTGGATAGCGCGCGCAAGCGTGGCGAAAAATCCATGGCTCTGCGTCTGGCTGGCGAACTCATGGATGCCTCCGAGGGCAAGGGAGCTGCAGTGAAGAAGCGTGAAGACGTGCACCGCATGGCAGAAGCCAACAAGGCGTTCTCGCACTACCGCTTCTAATTCAAGCGCTCTATTTACGAGGACCTAATTGTGGCCCGTACTACCCCAATCAACCGCTACCGTAACATCGGCATCTGCGCGCACGTGGATGCCGGTAAAACCACTACGACTGAGCGGATTCTGTTTTACACCGGCGTAAACCATAAAATGGGCGAGACCCATGATGGTGCCAGTACCACCGACTGGATGGTGCAGGAGCAGGAGCGTGGTATTACCATCACCTCCGCCGCTGTGACCGCTTTCTGGCAGGGCTCGCAGAAGCAGTTCGACAAGTACCGCGTCAACGTGATCGACACCCCCGGTCACGTGGACTTCACCATTGAAGTAGAGCGTTCGCTGCGCGTGCTGGACGGCGCGGTGGTGGTCTTCTGTGGTACTTCCGGCGTTGAGCCGCAGTCGGAAACCGTATGGCGTCAAGCCAACAAGTACGGCGTGCCGCGCGTTGTCTACGTCAACAAGATGGACCGTCAGGGTGCCAACTTCCTGCGTGTGGTCGGTCAGATCAAGCAGCGCCTGGGTCACACCCCGGTACCGCTTCAGCTGCCGATCGGCGCCGAAGAGAACTTCAAGGGTCAGATCGACCTGATGAGCATGCAGGCTGTGTACTGGGATGAGTCCGATATGGGCATGACTCCCCGTTACGAAGCCATTCCTGCAGAGCTCCAGGCACAAGCCGAAGAGTATCGCTCGAACTTGGTAGAGGCAGCTGCCGAAGCCAACGAAGAGCTGATGAACAAGTACCTCGAGGAAGGCGATCTTTCCGTCGAGGAAATCAAGGCTGGTCTGCGTCAGCGTACCATCGCCGGTGAAATCGTTCCGGCTGTCTGTGGGTCCTCCTTCAAGAACAAGGGCGTGCCCCTGGTTCTCGATGCCGTGATCGACTACCTGCCGGCGCCGACTGAAATTCCGCCGATCCAGGGTACCAATCCGGACAACGAAGAGGAGACCGATGAGCGCGTGGCTTCTGACGAAGCTCCGTTCGCGGCTCTGGCGTTCAAGATCGCAACCGACCCCTTCGTCGGTACGCTGACCTTTGCTCGTGTCTACTCGGGCGTTCTGGCCTCTGGTGACTCGGTGATCAACTCGGTCAAGGGCAAGAAAGAGCGCGTCGGCCGTATGGTGCAGATGCACGCTAACGAGCGCCAGGAAATCAAAGAGGTCCGCGCTGGCGACATCGCTGCGCTGATTGGCATGAAAGATGTGACCACAGGTGACACCCTGTGCGACATCAACAAGCCGATCATCCTTGAGCGTATGGATTTCCCGGAGCCGGTGATCTCGGTTGCCGTGGAGCCGAAGACCAAGGCTGACCAGGAAAAAATGGGTATCGCGCTGGGCCGCCTGGCTCAGGAAGACCCGTCTTTCCGCGTGAAGACCGACGAAGAAACCGGCCAGACGATCATTTCCGGGATGGGTGAGCTTCACCTGGACATCCTGGTTGACCGTATGCGTCGCGAGTTCAACGTCGAGGCCAACATCGGTAAGCCGCAAGTTTCTTACCGTGAAAAGATCACCAAGAGCTGCGAGATCGAAGGTAAGTTCGTTCGCCAGTCCGGTGGTCGTGGCCAGTTCGGTCATTGCTGGATTCGCTTCTCGCCGGCTGACGAAGGTCAGGAAGGCTTGGTGTTTGAAAACAAGGTTGTGGGCGGTGTGGTTCCGAAGGAATACATCCCTGCGATCCAGAAGGGCATCGAAGAGCAGATGAAAAACGGCGTTGTCGCCGGTTATCCGCTGCTGGGCCTGAAGGCTGAAGTGTTCGATGGCTCTTACCACGACGTCGACTCGAACGAAATGGCGTTCAAGATCGCGGCTTCCATGGCGACTAAGCAACTTGCCCAGAAAGGCGGCGGTGTTGTTCTTGAGCCGATCATGAAGGTCGAAGTGGTAACCCCTGAGGACTACATGGGTGACGTGATGGGTGACCTGAACCGTCGTCGCGGTCTGATTCAGGGTATGGATGACTCGGTTTCTGGCAAGGTAATTCGTGCCGAAGTGCCGCTGGGTGAAATGTTCGGCTATGCGACCGACGTTCGTTCCATGTCCCAGGGCCGTGCCAGTTATTCCATGGAGTTCTCCAAGTACTCCGAAGCTCCGTCGAACATCGTCGAAGCGCTCACCAAAAAACAAGGTTAATCATCCTTTACGCTAGGAGTTTACTGTCGTGGCTAAAGAAAAATTTGAACGTAGCAAACCGCACCTCAACGTTGGCACCATCGGTCACGTTGACCATGGCAAGACCACGCTGACCGCAGCCCTGACCCGCGTCTGCGCCGAAGTATTCGGCAGCGGTGGTGCTTCCAAGGGTTACGACCAGATCGACAACGCGCCGGAAGAAAAGGCTCGTGGTATCACCATCAACACTTCGCACGTTGAATATGATTCCCCGACCCGTCACTACGCGCACGTTGACTGCCCGGGTCACGCTGACTATGTGAAGAACATGATCACCGGTGCTGCCCAGATGGACGGCGCGATCTTGGTCTGCTCGGCTGCTGACGGCCCCATGCCGCAAACCCGCGAGCACATCCTGCTGTCCCGTCAGGTTGGCGTTCCGTACATCGTGGTCTTCCTGAACAAGGCGGACATGGTTGACGACGCTGAGCTGCTGGAACTGGTCGAGATGGAAGTTCGCGATCTGCTGAGCACCTACGACTTCCCGGGCGACGACACCCCGATCATCATCGGCTCCGCGCTGATGGCCCTGAACGGCCAGGATGACAACGGCATGGGCACCACTGCGGTGAAGACCCTGGTGGAAACCCTGGACTCCTACATTCCGGAGCCGGTGCGTGCCATCGACCGTCCGTTCCTGATGCCGATCGAAGACGTGTTCTCGATCTCCGGCCGCGGTACCGTGGTAACCGGTCGTGTCGAGCGCGGTATCGTGCGCATCCAGGAAGAAGTGGAAATTGTCGGTATCAAGGATACTGTCAAGACCACGTGCACGGGCGTTGAAATGTTCCGCAAGCTGCTCGACGAAGGTCGTGCCGGTGAGAACGTGGGCGTGCTGCTGCGCGGCACCAAGCGTGAAGACGTGGAGCGTGGTCAGGTTCTGGCCAAGCCGGGCACCATCAAGCCGCACACCAAGTTCGAAGGCGAAGTGTACGTGCTGTCCAAGGAAGAAGGTGGTCGTCACACCCCGTTCTTCAAGGGCTACCGTCCGCAGTTCTACTTCCGTACCACTGACGTCACCGGTAACTGCGAACTGCCGGAAGGCGTTGAGATGGTGATGCCGGGCGACAACGTGAAGATGGTTGTTACCCTGATCGCTCCGATCGCCATGGAAGACGGTCTGCGTTTCGCGATTCGCGAAGGCGGCCGTACCGTAGGCGCTGGCGTGGTTGCCAAGATCATCGAGTAATCGGTTGATTGGTGGCAAAAAGGGTCCTTCGGGGCCCTTTTTGTTTTGGCTGGTCAAAGATTGACACCCTGTAGGGGCATCCGTACAATTGCGCCTCCTTTTAACGGGCGTATTCCGCCCGTTAGGGATGGCAAATTGGAGTCTGAGGTCAAAATGCAAAACCAACAAATCCGTATTCGGTTGAAGGCTTTTGACCATCGCCTGATCGATCAATCAACCCAGGAAATCGTGGAAACCGCGAAACGTACTGGTGCTCAGGTGCGTGGTCCAATTCCTCTGCCTACCCGCAAGGAGCGGTACACGGTACTGGTTTCTCCGCACGTCAACAAAGACGCGCGCGACCAGTATGAAATTCGTACCCATAAGCGTGTGCTGGACATCGTTCAGCCGACCGACAAGACTGTCGATGCGCTGATGAAGCTCGATCTTGCGGCTGGTGTGGAAGTGCAGATCAGCCTCGGCTAAAACCTGCCGGTTTTAGTCGTGTAACGCTCTGAAATGGGCGGCCATAGCGGGTGAAAGCCCCGTACACTCATGAGGTTTACAACATGACTATTGGTGTAGTCGGTCGTAAGTGTGGGATGACCCGCATTTTCACCGAAGAAGGTGTCTCCATTCCGGTTACGGTCATTGAGATCGAGCCGAATCGCGTGACCCAATTCAAAAACGAAGAGAGCGATGGCTATCGCGCTGTACAGGTAACTGTCGGCGAGCGTCGCGCTTCCCGTGTGACCAAGGCGCAAGCCGGTCACTTCGCCAAAGCGAATGTCGCTGCTGGTCGTGCCGTTCTGGAATTCCGCCTCGAAGAGGGTGAGTACCAGGCGGGTGATCAGATTAATGCCGAAATTTTCCAGGCAGGTCAACTGGTCGATGTGACCGGTCAGTCCAAGGGTAAAGGCTTTGCCGGTACCATCAAGCGCTGGAATTTCCGCGGACAAGACAACACTCACGGCAACTCCGTCTCTCACCGCGTTCCAGGTTCCATTGGCCAGTGCCAGACTCCTGGTCGTGTTTTCAAGGGCAAGAAAATGTCCGGTCATATGGGCGCTGAGCGCGTGACCGTGCAGTCCCTGGAAGTGGTGCGCGTGGATGCCGAACGTAACCTGCTGCTGGTCAAGGGTGCCGTTCCAGGCGCTACCGGCGGTGACGTTGTCGTCCGTCCGGCTGCCAAGGCGTAAGGGGAGAATCTGAGATGCAATTGAATGTAAATGGCGCTCAGGCGATCGAAGTTTCCGATCGTATCTTCGGCGGTGAATTCAACGAAACGCTGGTACACCAAGCAGTCGTGGCCTATATGGCTGGCGGTCGCCAGGGTACTCGCGCGCAGAAGACCCGTTCCGAAGTATCTGGTGGCGGCGCCAAGCCGTTCCGTCAGAAGGGCACTGGCCGTGCTCGTGCCGGTACTATCCGCAGCCCCATCTGGCGTAGCGGTGGTGTGACCTTCGCGGCCAAGCCGCAGGATCACTCCCAGAAGCTCAACAAGAAGATGTATCGCGCAGCTCTGCGCTCCATCCTCGCTGAGCTGGCTCGTACCGAGCGTCTGGTCGTGGTTGAAGATTTTGTTGTGGATGCACCCAAAACCAAAGGCCTGCTGAACAAGCTGAACGGTCTGTCGCTGACTGACGTCCTGATCGTGTCCGAAGCTATTGATCAGAACCTGTACCTGGCTGCACGCAACCTGCCGCATGTTGATGTGCGTGATGTGCAGGGCGTCGATCCGGTCAGCCTGATCGCTTACGACAAAGTATTGATGACTGTGTCGGCAGTGAAGAAATTCGAGGAGCTGCTGGGATGAACCAGGAACGCGTATTTAAAGTACTGCTTGGCCCGCATGTCTCCGAGAAGGCTACTGTTCTGGCCGACAGCAAGAGTCAGTTCGTTTTCAAGGTTGCCACTGATGCAACCAAGCTGGAAATCAAGAAGGCCGTCGAAAGCCTGTTCAGCGTGAAGGTCGCCGGTATCCGCACTGTCAACGTGCAGGGTAAAACCAAGCGTACCGCTCGCGGTCTGGGCAAGCGTAATGACTGGAAGAAGGCGTACATCGCTCTCCAGCCAGGTCAAGATCTCGATTTCGCCAGCAGCGCTGAGTAAAGGGGTGCATCATGGCAATCGTTAAATGCAAACCGACTTCCGCTGGCCGCCGCTTTGTCGTCAAAGTGGTTGGGCAGGACCTGCACAAGGGCGCTCCGTACGCTCCGCTGCTGGAAAAGAAGTCCAAGACCGGTGGTCGTAACAACAACGGTCGCATCACCACCCGCCACATCGGCGGTGGTCACAAGCAACATTACCGTCTGGTCGACTTTCGTCGCAACAAGGATGGCATTCCAGCCATCGTTGAGCGCATCGAATATGACCCGAACCGTACCGCGCACATCGCGCTGCTGAAGTATGCCGACGGTGAGCGTCGCTACATCATTGCGCCCAAGGGCGTAGTGTCGGGCGATCAGCTGATTTCCGGTGCCAACGCGCCGATCAAGGCTGGCAACAGCCTGCCGCTGCGCAATATTCCGGTGGGTTCGACCATTCATGGTATCGAGCTGAAGCCGGGCAAGGGTGCTCAGATCGCGCGTTCCGCTGGTGCTTCGGCTCAGTTGGTAGCCCGTGAGGGCGCCTACGTGACCGTGCGTCTGCGCTCCGGCGAAATGCGTAAAGTATTGGCTGAGTGCCGTGCGACCCTGGGCGAAGTCTCGAACCACGAGCACAGCCTGCGTTCGCTGGGCAAGGCTGGCGCCAAGCGCTGGAAGGGTGTCCGTCCGACCGTACGTGGCGTGGCCATGAACCCGGTTGATCACCCGCATGGTGGTGGTGAAGGTCGTACCTCTGGTGGTCGTCATCCGGTGTCGCCGTGGGGCTTCCCGACCAAGGGCAAGAAAACCCGCACCAATAAGCGCACCGACAATATGATCGTCCGTCGCCGTAAGTAACTAGAGGGATACGACTGTGCCGCGTTCTCTGAAAAAAGGTCCTTTTATTGATCTTCACCTACTGAAGAAGATCGAAGTGGCGGTGGAAAAGAACGATCGCAAGCCGGTGAAAACCTGGTCGCGTCGTTCGATGATCCTGCCGCAAATGGTCGGTCTGACCATCGCCGTGCATAACGGTCGTCAGCATGTCCCGGTTCTCGTGAACGAAGACATGGTCGGCCACAAACTCGGCGAGTTCGCTGCTACCCGCACCTATCGCGGGCACGTGGCTGACAAAAAAGCCAAGCGTTAAGGGGTAAGGAAAGATGGAAGTAGCCGCTAAGCTGTCTGGCGCTCGTATCTCCGCCCAGAAAGCCCGCTTGGTCGCCGACCAAATCCGCGGGAAGAAGGTGGGCGAAGCGCTCAACCTGTTGGCTTTCAGCAACAAGAAAGCCGCTGAACTGCTGAAAAAAGTGCTGGAGTCGGCCGTGGCCAACGCTGAGCACAATGAGGGCGCTGACGTGGACGACCTGAAGGTTTCCACCGTTTTCGTCAACGAAGGGCGTTCGCTGAAGCGCATCATGCCGCGGGCCAAGGGCCGTGCTGATCGCATCGTCAAGCGGTCTTGCCATATCACTGTCAAGGTTGCGGACAAGTAACGGAGTCGATCAGATGGGTCAGAAAGTACATCCCACTGGCATTCGCCTGGGTATCGTCAAGGAGCACACCTCCGTTTGGTATGCAGAAAAAGGCCAATACGCCGATTATCTGCTCGCCGACATCAAGGTGCGTGAATATCTCCACGACAAACTAAAAAACGCGTCCATTAGCCGCATCGACATTGCTCGTCCGGCTCAGACTGCACGTATCACCATCCACACCGCTCGTCCCGGCATCGTGATCGGCAAGAAAGGTGAAGATGTTGAGAAGCTGCGTCAGGACCTGACCAAGCAAATGGGTGTGCCGGTGCACATCAATATCGAAGAGATCCGCAAGCCGGAGCTCGACGCCATGCTGGTTGCACAGAGCGTTGCTCAGCAGCTGGAGCGTCGCGTGATGTTCCGTCGCGCCATGAAGCGCGCTGTACAGAACGCCATGCGCATTGGTGCCAAGGGCATCAAGATCCAGGTCAGTGGTCGTTTGGGTGGGGCTGAAATCGCCCGCACCGAATGGTATCGCGAAGGTCGTGTGCCTCTGCACACCCTGCGTGCCGATATCGATTACAACACCTACGAAGCGCACACCACCTACGGTGTGATCGGTGTCAAGGTTTGGATCTTCAAGGGCGAGGTCATCGGTGGCCGCCAGGAAGAGCTCAAGCCGCAGGCGCCCGCTCCTCGTAAAGCTGCCAAGAAATAAGGAGTACGCCAAATGTTGCAACCAAAGCGTACGAAGTTCCGCAAGCAGATGACTGGCCACAACCGTGGCTTGGCCCAGCGCGGTAGCAAAGTCAGCTTCGGCGAGTTTGCACTGAAGTCCGTGGGCCGTGGTCGTTTGACTGCTCGCCAGATCGAAGCTGCACGTCGTGCACTCACCCGTCACGTGAAGCGTGGCGGCAAGATCTGGATCCGCGTCTTCCCCGACAAGCCTGTCACCAAAAAGCCCCTCGAAGTTCGTATGGGTAAAGGTAAGGGCAGCGTCGAGTACTGGGTAGCCCAGATTCAGCCGGGCAAGGTGCTTTACGAGATCGAGGGTGTTTCCGAAGAGCTGGCGCGTGAGGCATTCGCCCTGGCCGCTGCAAAGCTGCCGCTCGCCACCTCCTTTGTTAAGCGGACGGTGATGTGATGAAAGCGAATGAACTTCGTGAAAAATCAGCACAGCAGCTGAACGAGCAACTGCTCGGCCTGCTGCGCGACCAGTTCAATCTGCGCATGCAGAAAGCAACTGGCCAGTTGGGGCAGTCTCACCTGCTCTCGCAAGTTAAGCGTGACATCGCTCGCGTGAAAACTGTGCTCAACCAGCAGGCAGGTAAGTGATCATGGCTGAAGCCGAAAAGACAGTCCGTACGCTGACCGGCCGTGTTGTCAGCGACAAGATGGACAAAACCATCACCGTTCTGATCGAGCGTCGCGTAAAGCACCCGATCTACGGTAAGTATGTGAAGCGTTCGACCAAGCTGCACGCCCACGACGAAACCAACCAGTGCCGTACCGGCGACAAGGTCACCATCCGTGAGACCCGTCCGCTGGCCAAGACCAAGACTTGGGCCCTGGTGGAAGTCGTTGAACGCGCAGTGGAAGTCTAAGGACTAGGGGTCGGAGAAATTTTATGATTCAGACTCAATCCATGCTCGACGTCGCTGACAACAGCGGTGCTCGTCGCGTTATGTGCATCAAGGTCCTCGGTGGTTCGCACCGCCGTTACGCCGGTATCGGCGACATCATCAAGGTCACGGTCAAGGAAGCAATTCCGCGTGGCAAGGTGAAGAAGGGCCAGGTGATGACCGCTGTTGTCGTGCGTACCCGTCATGGCGTGCGCCGTCCCGACGGTTCCATCATTCGTTTCGACGGTAACGCTGCTGTTCTGCTGAACAACAAGCAAGAGCCGATCGGCACCCGCATCTTCGGGCCGGTGACTCGTGAACTTCGTACCGAGAAGTTCATGAAGATCGTTTCGCTCGCCCCCGAAGTGCTGTAAGGAGAAGCCGTCATGCAAAAGATTCGTCGTGAAGACGAGATCATCGTGATCGCCGGCAAAGACAAGGGCAAGCGTGGCAAGGTGCTCAAGGTGCTCGCTGACGACCGTCTGGTCGTTGGTGGGATCAACCTGGTGAAGCGCCACACCAAGCCGAACCCGATGCTGGGCGTTCAAGGCGGTATCGTCGAGAAAGAAGCTCCGCTGCACGTTTCCAACGTTGCGATTTTCAATGCTGAAACCAACAAGGCTGACCGCGTTGGCTTCAAGGTTGAAGACGGCAAGAAAATTCGTGTCTTCAAGTCCACCCAGAAGCCGGTTGGCGCTTGAGCATCGTAGGTAAAACACCATGGCACGACTGAAAGAGATTTACCGGAAGGAAATCGCGCCCAAGCTGAAGGAAGAGCTTCAGCTGGCCAACGTGATGGAAACTCCGCGCGTTACCAAGATCACCCTGAACATGGGCCTGGGCGAAGCAATCGGTGACAAGAAGATCATCGATAACGCAGTAGCCGACCTGGAAAAAATCACCGGCCAAAAGCCGGTGGTTACCTACGCTCGCAAGTCGATCGCTGGCTTCAAAGTCCGCGAAGGCTGGCCGATCGGGGTCAAGGTCACTCTGCGTGGCAATCATATGTACGAGTTCCTGGATCGCCTGCTCTCCATCTCCCTGCCGCGCGTGCGTGACTTCCGCGGCCTGAATGCCAAGTCCTTTGACGGTCGTGGCAACTACAGCATGGGTGTCAAAGAGCAGATCATCTTCCCGGAAATCGATTACGACAAGATCGATGCGCTTCGTGGTTTGGACATCACCCTGACCACTTCCGCCCGTAACGATGATGAAGGCCGTGCGCTGCTGCGCGCCTTCAACTTCCCGTTCCGCAACTGATTGGAGTAGGAAATGGCCAAACAGAGCATGAAAAACCGTGAGCTGAAGCGTCAGCAAACGGTCGCCAAGTACGCCAAAAAGCGTGCCGAGCTGAAAGCTATCATTGCCAACCCGAACTCCACTCAGGAAGCTCGTTGGGAAGCTCAGGTAGCACTGCAAAAGCAACCGCGTGACGCGAGCGCCGCTCGTCTGCGCAATCGTTGCCGTCTGACCGGTCGTCCGCACGGTGTTTACCGTAAGTTCGGCCTGTCCCGTAACATGCTGCGTCAAGCAGCCATGCGCGGCGACGTACCAGGTCTGGTCAAGGCCAGCTGGTAAGTGCGAAGCGACACGGGGAGCAATCTTCGTGTGCCTCGACAAATCAAATCAAGCCCCTCTGGGGCTTGATTTGTTTCTGGGTGATCTCTAGAATTGCCGGCTCGCCAGAGCCCGGCTTTTTTGTTTTAGAGCAGCTCGGGCGATTATGAGCCGCAAGGCTATTTTTCTGTATTAGGAGCGTCTAGCCCATGAGTATGCAGGACCCGTTAGCGGACATGCTAACTCGTATCCGTAATGCCCAGATGGCTGAAAAGTCCGTCGTAAGCATGCCGGCTTCCAAGCTGAAGGTGGCAGTTGCCAACGTTCTCAAGAACGAAGGTTACATTTCGGGTTACCAAGTCAGCAGCGATGCCAAGCCGCTGCTGTCCATCGAGCTGAAGTATTTCGAAGGCCGTCCGGTTATCGAAGAGCTGAAGCGCGCCAGTCGTCCTGGCCTGCGCCAGTACAAATCCGTAGACCAGCTGCCGAAAGTACGCGGTGGTTTGGGTGTGTCGATCGTTTCCACCAATAAAGGTGTGATGACTGATCGTGCTGCCCGTGCCGCTGGCGTGGGTGGCGAAGTACTCTGCACTGTGTTCTAAGGGGGGATAAGCATGTCTCGCGTTGCTAAGAACCCCGTCAAGCTGCCCGCTGGCGTTGAAATCAAGCTGTCCGGCCAGCAGCTTTCGGTGAAGGGTGCCAAGGGCGCTCTGGAACTGAATATTCATCCGTCTGTTGAAGTCATCCAGGAGTCTGACGAGCTGCGCTTTGCTGCTCGCAATGGTGATCAGCAGAACCGTGCGATGGCCGGCACTACCCGTGCGCTGGTCAACAACATGGTAGTCGGCGTCAGCCAAGGCTTTGAGCGCAAGCTCCAGCTGGTGGGTGTCGGTTACAGGGCTCAGGCCAAAGGTCAAGTGCTGTCCCTTGCCCTCGGCTTCTCGCACCCGGTCGAATACGAACTGCCGCAAGGCGTCACCGCTGAAACCCCGAGCCAGACCGATATCGTAATCAAAGGTATCGATAAGCAGGTGGTAGGCCAGGTGGCTGCTGAAATCCGCGACTTCCGTCGTCCCGAGCCGTATAAGGGCAAGGGCGTGCGTTACGCGGACGAAGTGGTCCGTCGTAAAGAAGCTAAGAAGAAGTAGGGCATAGCAAATGAGCGTAAAGAAAGAAACTCGTCTGCGTCGCGCTCGCAAGGCACGCCTGAAAATGCGCGAGCTGGAAGCCGTACGCCTCTGCGTGTACCGCTCTTCCCAGCACATTTACGCCCAGGTCATTTCGGCCGACGGCGGCAAGGTTCTGGTTTCGGCCTCGACCTTGGACAAAGAACTGCGTGATGCTGCCACCGGCAACATCGACGCGGCCAAAAAGGTTGGTCAACTGGTGGCTGAGCGTGCGAAAGCCGCTGGCATTTCCCAGGTTGCGTTCGACCGTTCTGGCTTCAAGTACCACGGTCGTGTGAAAGCGCTGGCCGATGCTGCTCGTGAAGGCGGGCTGGAGTTCTAAGTTATGGCAAATCACGAGCAAAAGCGCGATCGCGACAATCGCGACGATAGCCGCGACGAAGGCTACATCGAGAAGCTGGTACAGGTTAATCGTGTTGCCAAGACCGTTAAAGGCGGCCGTATCTTCACTTTCACCGCGCTGAGCGTGGTGGGTGATGGCAAGGGTCGTGTTGGTTTCGGTCGTGGCAAGTCCCGCGAAGTACCGGCGGCCATTCAGAAGGCTATGGAAGCGGCTCGCCGCAACATGATCCAGGTCGACCTGAACGGCACTACCCTGCAGTACCCGATCAAGTCCGCACATGGCGCCTCCAAGGTGTACATGCAGCCGGCTTCCGAAGGTACCGGCGTAATCGCTGGTGGTGCCATGCGCGCCATCCTTGAAGTCGCTGGCGTGCAGAACGTTCTGGCCAAGTGCTATGGCTCCACCAACCCGGTGAACGTGGTGTATGCCACCTTCAAGGGTCTGAAGTCCATGCAGGCGCCGGCCAGCGTTGCAGCCAAGCGTGGCAAGAGCGTCGAGGAGATTCTCTAACCATGGCTAATACTGTCAAAGTCACGCTGATCAAGAGCGTGAATGGCCGACTGGCCAATCACAAGGCGTGCGTCAAGGGCCTCGGCCTGCGTCGCATTGGTCATACCGTCGAAGTTCAGGACACCCCTGAAAATCGCGGCATGATCAACAAGGCCTACTACCTGCTGCGCGTGGAGGGTTAACCATGAAACTGAATGACCTGCGCTCCGCGCCGGGTGCACGCCGCGAAAAGGCTCGCCCCGGTCGTGGTATCGGTAGCGGTCTGGGTAAGACCGGTGGTCGCGGCCACAAGGGTCAGACCTCTCGCTCCGGTGGCTCCATCGCCCCCGGCTTCGAGGGTGGTCAGCAGCCGATTTACCGTCGTTTGCCGAAATTCGGTTTCACCTCGCTGAAAGCCATGGACCGCGCGGAGATTCGTACCTCCGAACTGGGCAAGGTAGAAGGCGATGTGGTCTCTGTGCAAACGCTGAAGGATGCCAACCTGATCGGCCAACACGTACAGCGCGTCAAGGTAATGCTGTCCGGTGAGGTCGCTCGTGCTGTCACCCTTAAAGGTATCGCCGTCACCAAGGGTGCACGTGCGGCTATCGAAGCAGCTGGCGGAAAATTCGAGGACTAAATGGCTAAGCAAGGTGCTCTCTCTGCGCTAAGCAACGGCGGGTTGTCCGAGCTCTGGGCTCGACTGCGCTTCCTGTTCCTGGCGATCATCGTCTATCGGATCGGTGCGCATATTCCGGTTCCCGGAATCAACCCTGACCGTTTGGCTGAGTTGTTCAGCCAGAACGAGGGGACCATTCTTAGCCTGTTCAACATGTTTTCCGGCGGCGCGCTGGAACGGATGAGTATCTTCGCTTTGGGGATCATGCCGTACATTTCGGCATCGATCATCATGCAGTTGATGACCGCCGTCAGCCCGCAGCTGGAGCAGTTGAAGAAGGAAGGGGAAGCTGGCCGTCGCAAGATCAGCCAGTACACCCGCTACGGCACCCTGGTGCTGGCAATCGTTCAGGCTGTTGGCATGTCCATCGGCCTGGCAAGCCAGGGTGTAGCCTTTGCAGCTGATTTCGGCTTCCATTTCGTGGCCATCACCACCTTCGTGGCGGGTGCCATGTTCATGATGTGGTTGGGCGAGCAGATCACTGAGCGCGGCGTCGGTAATGGCATTTCGATGCTGATTTTTGCCGGTATCGTTGCAGGTCTGCCGTCGGCGATCGGTCAGTCGTTCGAGTCAGCGCGGCAAGGCGATATCAACATCGTCGCGTTGCTGGTCATTGGCCTGTTGGCTGTTGCGATCATTGGTTTCGTGGTGTTCATTGAGCGTGGTCAACGCCGCATTGCGGTGCACTACGCCAAGCGTCAGCAAGGCCGCAAGGTCTTCGCTGCGCAGACCAGCCACTTGCCGCTGAAAGTGAATATGGCAGGGGTGATCCCGGCTATTTTTGCCAGCAGTATCCTGTTGTTCCCGGCATCGCTGGGGCAGTGGTTCGGACAGTCCGAGAACATGGGCTGGCTGCAGGATATTTCTCAGTCGATCGCGCCGGGTCAGCCGTTGAACATCTTGCTGTTTAGCGCAGGGATCATCTTCTTCTGCTTCTTCTACACAGCGCTGATGTTCAATCCGAAAGACGTAGCGGAAAACCTGAAGAAGTCCGGTGCCTTTATCCCGGGTATCCGTCCGGGCGAGCAGTCGGCGCGTTACATTGATGGCGTTCTGACTCGTTTGACCATGTTCGGTGCTCTGTACATGACGGCCGTCTGCCTGTTGCCCCAGTTCCTGGTGGTTGCGGCCAACGTTCCGTTCTATCTTGGCGGGACCTCGTTGCTGATCGTTGTCGTGGTTGTGATGGACTTTATGTCTCAAGTGCAGTCGCACCTCGTGTCGCACCAGTACGAATCCCTGATGAAGAAAGCCAACCTGAAGGGCTATGGCAGCGGCATGCTCCGCTGAAGCATTCAGGAAGGTTCTAGGAGTTACTGATGAAAGTTCGTGCATCGGTC
Organism: Serpens gallinarum; assembly: GCF_014836765.1. Taxonomy (GTDB): domain Bacteria; phylum Pseudomonadota; class Gammaproteobacteria; order Pseudomonadales; family Pseudomonadaceae; genus Serpens; species Serpens gallinarum. The sequence goes on along the minus strand of NZ_JACSQG010000015.1, from coordinate 25,892 downwards.
AAGAAGCTTTGCCGTAACTGCAAGATTGTCCGTCGCGACGGCGTCGTGCGGGTAATCTGCAAGGCGGAGCCGCGTCACAAGCAGCGCCAAGGCTGAGTGTGATACAGCGTCAATAGCCCGACAGCTAGTGTGCTGTCGGGTTGATTAATCGTTCCTACAGCGTTAATATCTCGCGCCCTATTTCTTGGCTTCCGGGGCGTAGGTAGCTGTCAATTGGAGTTTCACTGAATGGCCCGTATTGCAGGCGTCAACATTCCAGATAACAAGCATGCTGTTATCTCGCTGACCTACATCTACGGTGTTGGTCGCACCACTGCACAGCAACTCTGTGCCGCTGCCGGCGTAAATCCGGCTGCGAAGATCAAGGATCTCTCTGACGAGCAGATCGAACAGCTGCGTGGCGAAGTCGGCAAGCTCACCACTGAAGGTGACCTGCGCCGCGAAACCAACATGAACATCAAGCGTTTGATGGACCTCGGTTGCTACCGTGGTCTGCGTCATCGTCGCGGTCTGCCGGTTCGCGGTCAGCGCACCAAGACCAATGCGCGTACCCGTAAGGGCCCGCGTAAGCCGATCCGCAAGTAATCGCGTAGGAATCTAGTCATGGCAAAACCTGCTGCTCGTCCTCGTAAGAAGGTCAAAAAAACAGTCGTTGATGGGATCGCTCACGTCCACGCCTCGTTTAACAACACCATCGTGACCATCACTGACCGTCAGGGCAATGCTCTGTCCTGGGCTACCTCTGGTGGTTCGGGTTTCCGCGGTTCGCGTAAGTCCACCCCGTTCGCTGCCCAGGTGGCTGCAGAGCGTGCTGGTCAAGCTGCGCTGGAATATGGTCTGAAAAATCTTGACGTGAATGTCAAGGGTCCCGGTCCAGGTCGTGAGTCCGCAGTGCGTGCTCTTAACGGCTGCGGCTATAAAATCGCCAGCATCACCGACGTGACGCCCATCCCGCATAACGGGTGCCGTCCGCCGAAGAAGCGTCGCGTGTAATAGGAGACAGTGAAAAATGGCACGTTACATTGGTCCCAAATGCAAACTGTCTCGCCGTGAAGGCACCGACCTCTTCCTGAAGAGTGGTGCACGCGCGCTCGATTCCAAATGCAAGCTCGAACAGGCTCCTGGCCAGCACGGTCAGCGTCGCGGTCGTCTTTCCGACTACGGCACCCAGCTGCGTGAAAAGCAGAAAGTTCGCCGTATCTACGGTGTGCTTGAGCGTCAGTTCAGCGGTTACTACAAGCTGGCCGCCAGCCGTAAAGGCGCTACTGGCGAAAACCTGCTGCAGTTGCTGGAATGCCGTCTGGATAACGTTGTGTACCGCATCGGCTTTGGCGCTACCCGCGCTGAATCCCGCCAGTTGGTTTCCCACAAGTCGATCACTGTTAACGGTCAAACCGTGAACATCCCGTCCTACCAGGTGAAAGCCGGTGACGTGGTGGCAGTTCGTGAGAAATCCAAGAACCAGCTGCGCATCGCCCAGGCCCTTGAATTGGCTGCTCAGCGCGGTCGTGCCGAATGGATCGAAGTTGACGCCGAGAAGAAGTCCGGTGTGTTCAAGAACGTTCCGGCTCGTAGCGATCTGTCCGCCGACATCAATGAAAGCCTGATTGTCGAGCTCTACTCCAAGTAAGGGCTAGAAAATAGGTGTATCCATGCAGAGTTCGGTAAATGAGTTCCTGACCCCCCGTCACATTGATGTTCAGGTGGTCAGTCCGACCCGCGCCAAGATTACGCTCGAGCCTCTCGAGCGTGGCTTTGGCCATACCTTGGGCAACGCGCTGCGTCGCATCCTGTTGTCCTCCATGCCTGGCTGTGCAGTGGTCGAGGTCGAAATCGATGGCGTGCTCCATGAGTACAGCGCCATCGAGGGTGTGCAGGAAGATGTCATCGAAATCCTGCTCAACCTGAAAGGCCTGGCCGTCAAGCTGCACGGCCGTGACGAAGTTACGCTGAGCCTTTCCAAGAAGGGTCCGGGCGTGGTCACCGCTGCCGATATTCAGCTGGATCACGATGTCGAAATCGTCAATGGCGACCACGTTATCGCCAATCTGGCTGATAACGGCGTGCTGAACATGAAGCTCAAGGTGGCGCGCGGCCGTGGCTATGAGCCCGCCGATGCCCGTCAGAGTGACGAAGACGAAAGCCGCAGCATTGGTCGCTTGCAGCTGGATGCTTCCTTCAGTCCGGTTCGCCGTATTGCCTACGTGGTGGAAAACGCCCGTGTCGAGCAGCGTACCAACCTGGACAAGCTGGTTATCGATCTGGAAACCAACGGTACTCTAGATCCCGAAGAGTCGATTCGCCGAGCCGCGACCATCCTGCAGCAGCAGCTGGCCGCCTTCGTCGACCTTAAGGGTGACACCGTTCCGGAAGTGGTCGAGCAGGAAGACGAGATTGATCCGATCCTGTTGCGCCCGGTCGACGACCTTGAGCTGACCGTTCGTTCGGCCAACTGCCTGAAGGCGGAGAACATCTACTACATCGGTGATCTGATCCAGCGCACCGAAGTCGAGCTGTTGAAAACTCCGAACCTTGGCAAGAAGTCCCTGACCGAGATCAAGGACGTTCTGGCTTCCCGTGGTCTGTCCCTCGGTATGCGCCTCGATAACTGGCCGCCGGCAAGTCTGAAGAAGGACGATAAGGCCACTGCCTGATCGTCCCCAATCACCGAACTGAACGTTTGGTAAGGAATTTCAATCATGCGTCATCGTAAAAGTGGCCGTCATCTGAGCCGCACCAGCGCACACCGCAAGGCCATGTTCCAAAACATGGCGGTGTCGCTGTTCGAGCACGAACTGATCAAGACCACCCTGCCGAAAGCCAAGGAACTGCGCCGCGTTGCCGAGCCGCTGATCACTCTGGCTAAGGTAGACAGCGTCGCCAACCGTCGTCTGGCCTTCGACCGTACCCGTTCGAAAGCCATCGTCGGCAAGCTGTTCAACGATCTGGGCAAGCGCTACGCCACCCGTCAGGGCGGTTACCTGCGTATCCTCAAGTGCGGCTTCCGCGCTGGGGACAATGCTCCGATGGCCTACGTCGAGCTGGTTGACCGTCCGGTCGCTGGTACCGTCGAAGCCGCGGCCGAGTAATATCGGTTGTCAAAAAAAACCGGGCCATGTGCCCGGTTTTTTTATGTCCGTAAAAAAATCAATCGAAGGCTTTGATTTTGCGCATTAGAGGTCATGCGGCGGTGCCCCTAAGATGGCTGCCATCAACCGGTTGAACCCGGGGTGAACCGAATGCAAATCAAGGAGTAATGCCATGACTGACAAGCCGAAGCTGACCACCGTTGCCGGGGCTCCCGTCGCCGAAAACCAGAACGTGATGACCGCGGGTCCACGCGGCCCCATGCTGCTGCAAGACGTCTGGTTTCTTGAGAAGCTCGCCCACTTCGACCGTGAGGTGATCCCCGAGCGGCGTATGCATGCCAAGGGCTCCGGTGCATTCGGCGAATTCGTGGTCACTCACGACATCACCCGTTATACCAAGGCCAGGATTTTCTCCGAGGTGGGCAAAAAGACGCCAATGTTCGCGCGATTCTCGACGGTGGCCGGTGAGCGCGGTGCGGCGGATGCCGAGCGTGATATTCGTGGCTACGCCCTTAAGTTCTATACCGAGCAAGGCAACTGGGACATGGTCGGCAATAACACGCCGGTGTTCTTCTTTCGCGACCCGCTGAAGTTCCCTGACCTTAACCATGCGGTCAAGCGCGATCCGCGCACCAACATGCGCAATGCCAACAATAACTGGGACTTCTGGACCAGCCTGCCTGAGGCGCTGCACCAGATCACCTATGTGATGGGTGACCGTGGTATTCCGGCTTCCTACCGGCATATGCACGGTTTCGGCTCGCACACCTACAGCTTCATCAGCGCCGACAACCAGCGCTACTGGGTCAAGTTTCACTTCAAGACCCAGCAGGGCATCAAGAACCTGACGGACCAAGAAGCCGCGGCCATCGTTGCCAATGACCGTGAAAGCTCACAGCGCGACCTGTTCGAGTCGATCGAGCGTGGGGATTTCCCACGCTGGACCATGTATGTACAGGTGATGCCGGAAGCTGAAGCGACCTCGTACCGCTTCCATCCCTTCGACCTGACCAAGGTCTGGTCGAAAAAGGACTATCCGCTGATCGAGGTGGGCTACTACGAGTTGAACCGCAACGCGGACAACTATTTCCAGGACGTCGAGCAGGCTGCGTTTACGCCGGCCAACGTGGTGCCCGGTATCAGCTTCTCGCCTGACCGCATGTTGCAGGGGCGCCTGTTCTCCTATGGCGACGCGCAGCGTTATCGCCTGGGAGTCAACCACCACCAGATTCCGGTCAACGCCCCGCGTTGCCCGGTGCATAGCTACCACCGCGACGGAGCGATGCGGGTCGACGGCAACCACGGCGGTCGTCTGCACTACGAGCCGAACACCTATGGCGAATGGCAGGAACAACCTGATTTCAGCGAACCGCCACTGGCGTTGGAAGGCGCTGCCGCCCGCTATGATTATCGTGCGGACGACAACGACTACTTCACCCAACCAGGCAACCTGTTCCGCCTGATGGGTTCTGAAGAGCAGCAGCGGCTGTTCGGCAACACGGCGCGGGCAATGGGTGATGCGGCGCGGCATATCAAGCTGCGTCACATTCTCCACTGCTACAAGGCGGATCCGGCCTATGGCACCGGCGTGGCGAATGCCTTGGGTATTCCGGTGGAAGAAGCCCTGTAACTGGCTTCGGGGTAACAAAAAAGAGCCCGCAGCATGCTGCGGGCTCTTTGCTTTTCAAACTAATCCAGCCGCGACGCGAAAAGGTACAGCCAGGCGCGCCAAATGGCACCAACTGTCAGCCCTTGTCGCGCTCCAGCAGCGGCTTGAGGAAATGCCCGGTGTGCGACTGTGGCAGGTCCGCAACTTGTTCCGGCGTGCCGGTGGCGATGATTTGACCACCCCGGTAACCCCCTTCGGGGCCGAGATCGACCAGCCAGTCGGCGGTTTTGATCACGTCCAGGTTGTGTTCAATGACCACTACGGTGTTGCCGTTGTCACGCAGGCGATGCAGCACGTCCAGTAATTGCTGAATGTCGGCGAAATGCAGCCCGGTGGTGGGTTCGTCCAGGATGTACAACGTCTTACCGGTGTCCCGTTTGGACAATTCTCGGGACAGTTTCACTCGTTGGGCCTCGCCGCCGGACAGCGTGGTCGCGCTCTGGCCCAGCTTGATGTACGAAAGGCCGACATCAATCAGGGTTTGCAGCTTGCGCGCCACGGCCGGTACGGGGTCGAAGAATTCGCGCGCTTCCTCGATGGTCATCTCCAGTACCTGATGGATGCTCTTGCCCTTGTACTTCACTTCCAGGGTTTCGCGGTTGTAGCGCTTGCCCTTGCAGACATCGCAGGGCACATAGATGTCCGGCAGAAAATGCATTTCCACTTTGATCACGCCATCGCCCTGGCAGGCCTCGCAGCGCCCGCCCTTGACGTTGAAAGAGAAACGCCCCGGGCCGTAACCGCGCGAGCGGGCTTCCGGCACGCCGGAGAACAGCTCGCGAATGGGCGTGAACAGTCCCGTATAGGTGGCCGGGTTGGAGCGGGGCGTGCGACCGATCGGGCTCTGGTCGATGTCGACGACCTTGTCCAGGTGCTGCAGGCCATCCAGGGAAGTATAAGGAGCGACCTCCAGCGTGGTCGCACCATTTAGCGCGGTCGCGGTAATCGGGAACAGGGTATTGTTGATCAGCGTCGATTTGCCCGAGCCGGACACACCGGTCACGCAGGTCAATAGGCCAAGCGGAATTTCCAAGTCGACGTTCTGCAGGTTATTGCCGCGCGCGCCTTTGAGCTTGAGCAGTTTATTCGGATTGCGAACCGTGCGCTCGGCGCGGTAGCGGATTTTTTCGCGCCCCGACAAGTACTTGCCCGTCAGCGAGTCCGGGTGGGCCATGACCTCGGACGGTGTGCCTTCAGCGACAATCCTGCCGCCATGCACCCCGGCACCGGGACCGATGTCCACGACGTAATCGGCCAGGCGGATGGCGTCCTCGTCGTGCTCCACCACGATCACCGTGTTGCCCAGGTTACGCAGGTGGGTGAGGGTGCCCAACAGGCGTTCGTTGTCACGCTGATGCAGGCCAATGGACGGTTCGTCGAGGATGTACATGACGCCGACCAGGCCGGCGCCGATCTGGCTGGCCAGGCGAATGCGCTGGGCTTCGCCGCCGGACAGCGTGTCGGCGCTGCGTTCCAGGGTCAGGTAATCGAGGCCGACATTGACCAGGAACTCCAGACGTTCGCGAATTTCCTTGAGGATCTTGGCAGCGATTTCGCCGCGCCGTCCGGGCAGGGAGAGGTCGGCAAAGTAGGCGCAGGCATCGCCCACCGGCAGGCTGGTCACCGCCGGCAGGGTTTTTTCCCCGACCCAGACATGGCGTGCTTCGCGGCGCAGGCGGGTGCCGCGGCAATCCGGGCAGGGTTGTGTGGCCAGGTACTTGGCCAGTTCCTCGCGCACCGAGTTCGACTCGGTCTCGCGGTAGCGGCGCTCCAGGTTGGGAATGATCCCTTCAAAAGGGTGCGAACGTTTGACGATATCGCCGCGGTCGTTGAGGTAGCGGAAATCGACCGAGTCCTTGCCGCTACCAAACAGGATCGCTTTCTGGTCTTCGGCAGACAGGGTTTCAAAAGGGCGCTCCAAGCTGAAGCCGTAATGACTGGCCAGCGAGCCGAGCATCTGAAAGTAGTACACGTTGCGCCGGTCCCAGCCGCGAATCGCACCTTCGGCGAGGGTCAGTTCGCCATTGACCAGGCGTTTGGCATCGAAGAACTGTTTTACCCCGAGGCCGTCGCAGGTGCCGCATGCCCCAGCCGGATTGTTGAAGGAGAACAGCTTGGGTTCCAGTTCACTGATCGAATGGCCGCACACCGGGCAGGCATAGCGCGCGGAGAAAATCAGTTCTTCCTGCTCGTCGTCATCCATTGGTGCGATCAGGGCAATGCCGTCGGCCAGTTTGAGTGCGGTCTCGAACGACTCGGCCAAGCGCTGTTGCAGGTCGGCGCGGACCTTGAAGCGGTCCACCACCACATCAATGGAATGTTTTTTCTGTTTATCCAGCTTGGGCGGCTCATCCAGCTCATAGAGCCTGCCGTTGACCCGTGCGCGGACGAAGCCCTGGGCGCGCAGTTCATCGAAGACCGCCAGGTGTTCACCCTTGCGCTCGCGAATAATCGGCGCGAGTAGCATCAGCTTGCTGCCTTCGGGCAGCGCCACGACTTGGTCGACCATCTGGCTGACCGTCTGGGCTTCCAGGGGCAGGTCGTGATCCGGGCAGCGTGGAGTCCCGGCCCGCGCATACAGCAGACGCAGGTAGTCGTAGATTTCCGTAATGGTGCCAACCGTCGAGCGTGGGTTATGCGACGTGGATTTCTGCTCGATGGAAATCGCCGGCGACAGGCCTTCAATGGTGTCGACATCGGGCTTTTCCATCACCGATAAAAACTGCCGGGCGTACGCCGACAGCGACTCGACATAGCGGCGCTGGCCTTCGGCGTACAGGGTGTCGAAAGCCAGCGAGGACTTACCCGAGCCGGACAGCCCGGTAATGACAATCAGCTTGTCACGGGGCAGGGTCAGGTCGATGTTTTTCAGGTTATGGGTGCGTGCCCCACGAATCAGAATCTTGTCCACGTACTGCGGCCTCGCATGGCGGGCGGAAACGGCAAAGTATACGGCTGGCCGGCAAGCCGCGTCAGCTTTGGCTGGGGTTGAGTTCACCGGGCGCGGCGCTTTGCCCGAGCCCTTGGCGGCTCGGCCTGCTAGAATCGGCGCCGGTTTTCATGAGGGATTTCCATGCACGATCCGCATAGCGAGCGTATGTCGCCGGTCGAGCTGAAGGCTGCCGGCGGACTGTCGCTGGTCTTCGCCTTCCGCATGCTCGGCATGTTCATGGTGCTGCCGGTTCTCGCCACCTATGGGCAGGATCTGGCCGGCAGTACCCCGGCACTCATTGGCCTGGCCATTGGGGCGTATGGCCTGACCCAGGCGGTGCTGCAGATTCCCTTTGGCATGCTGTCCGACCGCATCGGTCGGCGCCCGGTCATTTATGTAGGTCTGCTGATTTTTGCCGCCGGTGCGGTGCTGGCGGCCAATGCCGATTCCATCTGGGGCGTGATTGCCGGGCGTGTCCTGCAAGGCGCCGGGGCGATTTCCGCCGCAGTTATGGCGCTGATGTCCGACCTGACCCGTGAACAGCACCGTACCAAGGCCATGGCGATGATCGGCATGAGCATCGGCTTGTCGTTTGCGGTGGCAATGGTGGTCGGTCCGTTGCTGACCCGGGCGTTCGGGTTGTCCGGTTTGTTCTGGGCAACGGCGGCCATGGCGTTGCTGGGTATTCTGATTATCGCTGGGTTGGTACCACGCAGTGCAGGCCCCCTGCAGCATCGCGAATCCGGTGTGGCGCGCCAGGCGTTGCGTGCGACGTTGCGCCATGGCGATCTGCTGCGCCTGGACGCCGGTATTTTCGTGCTGCATGCGATCCTCATGGCCAGTTTTGTGGCATTGCCGATCTCGCTGGTGGAGCAGGGTGGTCTGCCCCGCGAAGAGCACTGGTGGGTGTATCTGGTCGCAATGCTGGTGGGCTTCTTTGGCATGCTGCCGTTCATCATCTATGCCGAAAAAAAGCGCCAGATGAAGCGGGTCTTGACCGGCGCGGTGCTCGTGCTGCTGTTCTGCGAGCTGTATTTTTGGCAGGTGGGCCACAGCCTCATGGCGCTGGTAATCGGCGCCATCCTGTTCTTCACCGCGTTCAACCTGCTGGAAGCTTCGTTGCCCTCGCTGATCAGCAAGGTGTCGCCGGCCGGCGGCAAAGGTACGGCGATGGGCGTGTATTCCACCAGTCAGTTCCTGGGGGCGGCGCTCGGCGGCATCCTGGGCGGCTGGTTGATGCAGGTCGGCGGACTGGACGGCGTGTTCATCGGCTGTGCGCTGCTCTGCGCACTGTGGGCGATAATTGCTGTTACCATGCGCGAGCCTCCCTATGTGACCAGCTTGCGCTTGCCGCTGTCGCCGACGGCAATGGCCGATGCCGGGCTGACCGAGCGGTTGCTGGCAGTGCCGGGCGTAGCGGATGCCGTAGTGGTGGCTGAGGAAGCCGCCCTCTATATTAAAGTGGATACCGAACAATTGGATCGCACGTCTCTTGAGCGCCTGGTCGAACCAGCGCCTGCGTGCTGAAGCCTAGGAGAACGTCATGGCCCGTGGGGTTAACAAAGTCATACTGATCGGCAACGTCGGCGGTGATCCGGAAACCCGCTACCTGCCCAACGGCAATGCGGTAACCAATATCACGCTGGCCACCACCGACAGCTGGAAGGACAAGCAGACCGGCCAACAGCAGGAGCGCACCGAATGGCACCGCGTGGTGTTCTTCGGCAGGCTGGCGGAAATCGCCGGCGAATACCTGCGCAAGGGTTCACAATGCTACGTTGAAGGCCGCCTGCAAACCCGCGAGTGGGAGAAGGACGGCGTCAAGCGCTATACCACGGAAATCGTCGTGGACATCAGCGGCACCCTGCAATTGCTGGGTGGCCGTGGCGGCAGCAGCGAAGGCGGCGACTACGCCCAGCGAGCTCCGCGTCCGCCGCGTGAGCAGGCGCCGCAGCAGCAAGCTGCCCCGCGACCCACTCCGAAACCGGCGGCTCAGCAGCCCGCACCGGATTACGACAGCTTCGATGATGACATTCCGTTCTAAACGGTGTCTGAAAAAACGCAGCCTAGGCTGCGTTTTTTTTCGTTGAGACTTGCGCCGTGATCACGCGAAGCCATGCTACGGCTCGCTGTTTCCTGTTGCACAGGTGATCTGCCCGCTGCGCAGCAGGTTGCCATTGGCCTGGTAGCGTAGTACAGAAGGTATGACAGTGATCGGGGCGTGACGATGTTCAACGAAACACGCAAAATGCCTCCCAGACGCGGCATGCCTTCCAAGACCGCATTTCAGATGGATCCTACTGATTTCCCATGCAGCGAACCCGTACTTCATACCTGCAAGAGTTGATGCCATGCGCATGCGCCTGATGTTGCTCGGTGGTGGTAATTCACTGGGCCAGGCACTGATTGCCCAGGGGGCCGAAGAAGACATCGGCTTTATTGCACCGCGCCCGCCGCTGCATGGCTGGGATGTCGCCAGCCTGACCCAGCTCCTTGACGATACCCGCCCCGATGCGTTGATTAATCTGGCCTATTACTTCGACTGGTTCCAGAGCGAGACGGTCTGCGCGCAGCGCTTTGCCGAGCAGGAACAGGCCGTCGAGCGCCTGGCCGAGCTTTGCCAGCACCACGGCATCGTGCTGCTGCAACCGTCCAGCTATCGGGTGTTCGATGGCGGGCGCGCCACCGCCTACAGTGAAAAAGACGAGGCCATGCCGCTGGGGCTGCGTGGGCAATCACTCTGGCGCATGGAGCAGTGCATTCGGGCGATCTGCCCGCGGCATGTTCTGTTACGTCTGGGCTGGGTGCTGGATGACAGCTCCGAAGGCATTCTTGGTCGGTTGTTGCAGCGTGCCGATCTAGCGGGTGAACTGGAATTGGCCGATGACCGGCGTGGCAATCCCTGCCCCGTGGATGATGTGGCCCGGGTCATTCTGGCTGTGCTCAAGCAGCTGGACTGTGCGGCGCCGCTGTGGGGTACCTACCACTACGGCGGTCAGGAGGCGACCACTCCGCTGACTGTGGGGCAGGCTATTCTTGCCGAGGCGCGAAGTCTGCGCAGCATGCCCAGCGTGGAAATCGCCGCCAAGGCTCACGCAGCCTGTGTTGATGCGGCGGAAGAGCCCCAGCATGCAGTGCTGGCTTGCAAGAAGATTCTCAATACCTTTGGCGTCAAACCGCGTGCTTGGCGCACGGGCCTGACGCCCTTACTGGATCGTTATTTCCGTCATGAATGATGCCCCGATACTGATCACCGGCGGTGCCGGCTTCATTGGCTCCAACCTGGCCGATGCCTTGTTGGCGCGTGGTTATGCCGTGCGCGTGCTGGACAACCTGTCCACCGGCAAACACGCCAACCTGCAACTGGAGCATCCGCGCCTGAGCCTGATCGAAGGCGATGTCGCAGATGCCGCCGTGGTGCGCCAGGCCTTGCAGGGCTGCCAGGCGGTGGTGCACCTGGCAGCGGTGGCCTCGGTGCAGGCGTCGGTGGACGACCCGGTGGGCACTCACCAGAGCAATCTGGTCGGCACCCTGAACCTGTGCGAGGCGATGCGCGAGCAGGGCGTGCGTCGCGTGGTGTTCGCGTCCAGCGCCGCGGTGTATGGCAACAATGGCGAAGGCGAGGCAATCGACGAAGATACGCCCAAGGCACCGCTGACACCCTATGCGGCGGACAAACTGGCCAGTGAGTATTACCTGGACTTCTATCGTCGCCAGCATGGCCTGGAGCCGGCGATCTTCCGTTTCTTTAATATCTTCGGGCCACGTCAGGACCCGTCTTCGCCCTATTCCGGGGTAATCAGCATCTTTACCGAGCGGGCGCAAAAAGGCTTGCCCATCAGCGTGTTCGGGGATGGAGAGCAGACCCGCGACTTCGTGTATGTCGGCGACCTGGTTGAGGTGCTGGTGCAGGCGCTGGAAGCCGAAACGCTGGAAGCAGGCGCGGTCAATCTTGGCCTGAGTCGGGCCACCAGCTTGAACCAGTTGCTGGGTGCCATCGGCGATGTGCTCGGCGGTTTGCCCGAAGTGAGCCACCTTCCGGCGCGTGCCGGAGATATTCGTCATTCGCGGGCCAACAATGCACGGCTGCTGGCGCGTTTTGCATTCCCCGAGCCGACCGGCATGCGTGAAGGGCTGGCGAAGTTGTTAGGGCGTTCATAACAGTTGCTGCTGTAAACAAAAAAAGGCGCCGAATTCGGCGCCTTTCGCTGTAGAGGATGAGCTTAGAACTTGTAGCCCAAGCCGACCATGTAGACCATCGGGTCGACGTCGACGCTGACCTTGGTTTCCTGGACACCCAGGGCGCCCGGACCTTTCACTGTGGCGTCGGTGGAGATATCGATATAACGCACCTGGGCGTTGAGCATCAAATTGTCGGTCAACATGTAGTCGGCGCCAACCTGGAAGGCCAGGCCCCATGAGCTATCCAGGCTGAGGTTGCTGAACTGTTGGCCCTTGCGTTCGGCGGTCAACTCCTCGTCGAAGAAGACGGTGTAGTTGATGCCGACGCCCAAATAGGGCTGGAAGGCGGAGTTATTGTCCAGCGGGTAGACCACGGCGCTGAGGGTTGGCGGCAAGTGGGTGACCTCGCCCAGTTTACCGTCCAGGCCTGGGATTCCCGTCGCGGCGCTAACGCCTTTGACACCTACCTCATGGGTGAATGGGGTGGCGGCCAGCAGCTCGATACCGACCTTATCGGTGAGCATATAAGCGAAGTTCAAGCCCAGCTGGGTGTCGCTGTTCAAGGTGGCGCCTGTACCCGGGACATTGCCGCCGTCGAGATTGAGAAGGGAACTGTCCTCTCGCGGATCCACCGTCACTGCACCGGCCCGCACAATGATGTCACCGGCCTTGTGGGCATGGGCGAGCGGGGCGGCGATGGCGAGGGCCAGGGCGGAAGCAGCGAGTAGTGTCGTGCGCATGGGTAACTCCAATCGAGGCAGAGGTATGTCTTGGTTGGAGCCCATGTTAGGAGCCTGGGACAGGCGTTTTTTGATCCAGCGCAACGGTTTGCCCAGCGCCTATGCGACAGCTTGTCACGCGCGGCCGGCAAGGTGCCGGTTCAATAACCCTGCAGTTGCTCGATGTCGTAGACGATGATTTTCTCCGCCTGCATCTGGTAGCCGGCCTCGGCCAGTTCGCTGCTGGCGTGTGCCACCTTCAAGGGGCCCTCGATCCAGAACGGCAGCCACAGGTCTTCTAGGCGGATGCCCAGTTCACTGGTGGCGTGGACGATCTGGTTGGAGGGTGGGGGCGGTACATGGATGCAGGCCCCATAGTAGGGCACCAGCAGAAACTCGATGACACGCCCCGCCTCGGTAATGTCCAGCGGCACCACATAGCCAGGTAGCTTGATCCGCTGACCGTCCAGCGCTTCTACCACCGGCTCGTTGGGTGCTTGCTGGGGAGCGGGCGGCCCATCCTCGGAAAGTACCTCGCCCAATTCGGACAAATCATGCAGCGGCATCGGCTCCAGATCCGGCAGCGGGGCGCCGGCTGGGATCAGGTCGGACCATTGCAGCTCACGGACTTCGGCGGCAGCAAATGCTGGGGTGGCGGCCAGTAGCAGAACGAATAGCAGACGTGTCATGGGTTTCCTCACAGGCGAATCGATAAACCATCGGCCAGCGACTGCCGGTAGGCGCGCCAGGCGGGCACGCTGCCCATTAGCACGGCTGCCAGCAGAATGGCACCCAACAGACTCCATTCCCAGGAACTGGGTAACGCCAGCGGCAAGTAAAGGCCGTAGTGGCTTTGCAAAGGCCCTTGCGCGAGGGCGATACCCACATAAAGCAACCCCAGACCGAGGACGACGCCGGCCAGCGCCAGCGCGAAGGCTTCGACGATCAGCAACCCGCCGATATGCCAGGGGCGCGCACCCACCGATCGCAGGATAGCCATTTCCCGGCGACGCTCATTGAGGCTGGTGAGAATGGCCGTCAGCATGCCGATCAGCCCGGTCAGAACCACGAACAGCGAGACCACGAACAACGCCTGTTCCGCGGTGCCCATCAGGCTCCACAGCTCTTGCAGGGCGACGCCAGGCAGAATCGCCAGCAAAGGCTCGCCGCGATATTGATTGATCTCGCGCTGCAGGGCGAAAGTGGCCACCTTGCTGTGCAGGCCGAGCATGAACGCGGTGATCTGTTGCGGTTGCAGGTCCAGTTGGCGCGCCTGCTCGGCGCTGATCACTTGGTTGCCACGCGCCGGCATGCCGTTGCGCCAGTCGATGTGCAGCGCCTGCATGCCTTCCAGCGACACGTGCAGGGTGCGGTCCACCGGCGTGCCAGTTCGCGCCAGGACGCCGACCACGCGAAACGGCTTGTCGTCGTGGTGGGTCAGGCTGACCCGGGCGACCCCGTGGGCCAGGACAATATGGTCCTCGAGCTGATAACCCAGCGCGCTGGCCACTTCAGCGCCCAAAACCACCTCAAACGGATCGTCTGCGAAGGCGCGACCCTCGGTTAGTCGCAAAGCCTGTTTGCGGCCATGGCGGAAATGCTCGAAATAGGCCGTGCTGGTGCCGAGTACCCGGTAACCGCGGTGCGAGTCGCCCAAAGACATCGGGATCGACCAGGCGACGCGGGGATGTTCGGCGAAGCGTTGGTAGCTGTCCCAGCGGATGTTGTTGGTGGCGTTGCCAATGCGGAATACCGAGTACAGCAACAGGTTTACCGAGCCGGAACGTGCGCCGACGATCAAATCGGTGCCGCTGACGGTGCTGGCGAAGCTGGCGCGGGTTTCCGTACGCACCCGCTCCACGGCCAGTAACAGGCACACCGACAGGCCAATGGCGAACACCGTCAGCAGTGCGGTAAAGCGGCGGTTGGCCAGGCTGGCCAGGGCCAGACGCAGCAGATGCATCTCAAATCTCCTGGGCGCGGGCGGCGCGGTTGAGGTCAAGCAGGGAGACGCTGCGGTCGAACAACGGCGCCAGGCTCTGGTCGTGACTGACGAACAGCAGGCTGGCGCCTGCCGCCTGGCACTCGGAGAACAATAAGTGCAGGAACGCTTCTCGGGCATCGGCGTCGAGGGCCGACGTCGGTTCGTCGGCAATCACCAATTCCGGCTGGCCGATCAGCGCGCGGGCCGCGGCGACGCGTTGCTGCTGACCGATGGACAAGGCTTCGGCACGGCGTTCGTGCAACGCGGCGGGCAAGCCCAGGTGATTGAGCAACTGGTTGGCGGCCTGCTCGACGCTGCCGTGGCGTTGCCGGGCGCGTTTGGTGCGTAACCTGGAAAAGCGGCAGGGCAGGGCGACGTTTTCACGTACCGATAGAAAAGGCAGCAAGTTGAACTGCTGAAAGATGTAGCCGGTGTGATCGACTCGAAAGCGGTCACGAGCACCGGCGCTGAGCAGGCTCAGGTCCTGGCCGAGCAGACGCACGCTGCCACGCCCGGCCTTTTGCACGCCGCCCAAAAGGCCGAGCAGAGTGGTCTTGCCGCTCCCGGAGGGGCCGTTGAGAAACAGGCTTTCGCCCTTGGCTAGCTGGAAGGTAGGAATATCCAGCAACTCAGCCTGACCGGGCCAGGCGAAACCGAGCTGAGAGAGTTCAAGCAAATTAAAAGCGGTCATGACATCCCTGGAAAAAGAAGGCGGGATTGTTCCGCGTGACTTAAAAGGACAGACGCGGCTGGCTGCGCGTCACCTCATGGCCCTGCTGGCCCTTGGGGCCGATCAACTGGACCTGAATGCGCCGGGTGCCGGGGAATTGGCGGAACAGAGGGCTCAGGTCAAGGCCCTGCAAGGCGTCAGGTTTTGCGCAGTCAAACTGGTAGTGGGCATGAATCTCCGCATGCTCCTGTTCCGCCGTATCGGCAAGGGCGTCTTCGTCATCATGCAGGGCCAGATGGTCGACATCACCGGCTGCCACACCGAACAGTGGGCTGTTGATCGCCTGGCGCTCCGCCTCGCATTTGGCCATGGCGGGAAGGCTGAACAGGATGCGGGGCTGTTCGAGCAGCTCGCGCACGGCCTCGACTCGGGCTTCCTCGGCCGTGTTTTTGGGGAAATGCTCGAAGCCCAGCAGGTTGATTGCCGGACTGTGTATCTCCAGCTCAAGCTGCTTGCCCTCCAACGCCACATCCAGCTGAGCGACGCCGTGCTCATGGGCATGCAGGCTGGCGTTTCCATAGGCATCGTCATCATCGTGATGCGTCAAGGCATTAGCGAGGGGCGAAACCAGGGAGAGAGGCAGGACAACAAGCAACAGGCGACGCATGGAAACTCCGGTGATGCACAAGGTTCGTTATCTTATAACAATATTCACTGCGCACTGGCCAGCACAGCCGAGGCCGGGAGCTTGGTTCTGATGGTTTTTGATAAGTGTGTCTGACTGAAAGCCGGCGTGTAATCGGCCAGTGCCCAGGCAGGGGAGCAAGAGGTGGGTTGGCACGCAATGAGCAGTAGCTGCATTGTGTGCTGAAAGCTTCGCAGCGAGGTCGCCGCTCCCACAGACGTCCGAACTGGCACACAGGCTTATGTGGAGGGGCCGACCCACGGACCGAAGCTCAGGAACTGATTGGCGGCTCCCACGTTCCTGCGTGGGAGCAAGCCGCGACGCGTTGCATCGCCATGTGAGCTTGGCGCCGCGGCTGAAGCTGTGTCAGTAAATCGACTGATACAGCTTGCGTCGGTATTGCGTTACCAAGGGATGGTCATTACCCAGCAGGTCGAAAACTTGCAACAGGGTTTTGTGTGGCAAGCCGTCGGCGTAGCTGCGGTTGCGCACGAAAAGCTTCAGTAATCCCTCCAAGGCGGTGTCGTATTGCTGGCGCGCCAGGTGCTGAATAGCCAGCTGATAGGTGGCTTCGTCATCTCCCGCATCTTTGGCCAAACGTGATTTCAACAGGGCAACGTCCGGCAGATCAGCCGCCTGGCGCAGGAACGTCAGTTGTGCGCGGGCTCCGGCCAGGGCCTGCTTGTGCTCGTCGCCCTGCACTGCGTTGAGTACCGTCTCGGCCTCACCCAACTCGCCGCGTTCGGCCAGGCAGCGGGCATACAGGATCAGCCCGGCGGCATTTTCGTTGTCTTCGCTGAGTAATTGCTTGAGTAGCGCTTCGGCCTCGCTGAAGTGGCCTTCACCAAACAGCGCCTGGGCGCTTTCCAGCAGGTCGGCCTCCGGTGCGGCAGGCATCTGCACGTGGGGTTGGAGCATCGCGCGAACCGCCGATTCCGGCTGCGCGCCGGCGAAACCGTCTACCGGCTGGCCATCCTTGAACAGCACCACGGTGGGCAGGCTGCGGATGCCGAAGCGGGCGGTAATGCCTTGTTCAATATCGCAGTTGACCTTGGCCAGCAACAACTCGCCCTGGTACTCCTCGGTGATCTTGGCCAGCAGCGGCATCAGCGCCTTGCAGGGGGCGCACCAGTCGGCCCAGAAGTCCACCAGCACCGGCTTGTGGAAAGAGTTTTCAACCACCAGCTGTTCGAAGCTGGCCTCGGTGACATCGAAGATATACGGAGTAGCGCTCATCAGCTTTCTCGAAGGAACGGACGTGCCTGCATGGTAAGGGTGGACGGTCGTTACGGGAAGCCGCAGGGGTTCCGACGGGCGGCTGTAAAGGAGCCATGAAGAGGTTTGGTTTTTGCTTTTAGCCGGGCGCTCAGACGTATTCCCGACATCGGTGCTATTGGCAGTTAAATGGCTGGAAGGCAAAATGATGGCACGCCTTGCCGGCTTAGATTTGCCAACGCTGCGGTAGGGATAAAAAATCAATAAATGGGAGCTTCAACATGTACCGCAAAGTAGTACTGGCTGCGGCCATTGCGCTGGGGAGCGCATCGGCACAGGCCGCGCTGTTTGATGTGACGTTGTCGTGGGCGGCCGGGGGGAAATCGGCAAGTTTCAGCTTTAACGATGCCGAAGAGGCCGTCGATGTAGTCGATCTTGATTTCATCATTGATCAATGGGGTTTGGATGGCTTCGACGAGAGCCAGCATGACGCGGTCGCGCAGATCAGGTTTCGTGGTGTGCCCATCCAGCTGACCTACGAAAAGGGCAGCAAGCTGATTCTGGATATCCCAAGCCTGGGTATTTACAAGGAATTCAATGACGACCCCATGGGCGACGATGCCATTGACCAACTGAAGGATTACTTGGTCGAAAAAGGCGAACATGAAATTCTTACCAAGATCAATAAGGTCGCCGCGCAAGCCACCAGCTTCGACCCCGTTGCCGGTAACCCCAGCAGCCTGATGTCGACCATGGTCGACAACATCTATTTCCTGACCAACAGCTCGATCACCGGCACCGACCGTCAGGATATCGACAACCAGTGGGATCTTGGCCTGCGCTACAGCAGCTACACCACGGCGGACAATCAGGATGTCATCAACTATAACCTGCCGCTGGCCTATACCTTCAAGCTCGATTGGTTCCCGGGTCACCGTCTGCAGTTCCGTATGCCGGTGAACTACACCACGGTTAACGAGGATGCCAAGAGCTACAGCCTGCAATTGGGCTTTGCCTGGACCATTCCGCTGATTGAAGGCCTGGAAATTACTCCGGCCATCGACTACGGCGCCGCTGGTTCCGCCGAAATTCTTACCGTCGGTGTGCTGCGTGCCCTATCGCTGACCACGCGCTACGACTTCAGCCTGTTTGGCCAGAATTTCACCCTGAACAACAGCTTGGTGAAAATCGACAGCGAGCGCATCGAGTACGAAGACGACGAGGACATTTATGTCATCGACTACGACTTGAGCAACAAGGCGATGACCAACGGCCTGGCCTGGCATATTGCCCTGCCGTGGAAGCTGGCAACCCAGGTGTTCGTGCGCGACACCCGTTACTCCGGCGATGCGCTGTACTCCGATCAGGTGACTGAATACGGCGTCAATTTCGGTTGGTCAGGCTCAGCTGCTACCAACACCCAGTTCTTCGTTGGCGCCAGCTATCAAAGCCACGCCAAGGAAGAGTTCGACGGTGCGCGGATGAACATCGGTCTGACGTTCTAAGCTCGAGTCGCTGCGATCATCCATGCCCCGCCCTGTGCGGGGCATTTTGTTGGTGGCGGCCTAGGCCGTCACGCGCGCGGCGTGATACAGGTTCACATGACGAAATTCCGCCGGCTCGGCCAGGTCCGGCCAAGTGCAGGCTTCCATCTCGCCGAGATGCCGGTACAGCGGATGGTGGAAATTCTTGACCCGTGAATCGGCCACCAAGGTTTCCTGGCCGCGACTGAGGAAGTGATCAAGCAGCGGCAGGTTGGTGCGGTCGTAAAGCACATCGGCGACGATAATCAGGTCGAAGCGATCACCTTCGGCAAAAAAATCCGCCGAGTAGCCCAACTCCACGCCGTTGAGCTCAGCATTGGCCCGGCAGGCCGCCAGCGCCAAGGGGTCAAGGTCGCAGGCCACCACTTCCAGCGCGCCGGCCTTGGCGGCGGCAATGGCCGCGACGCCAGAACCCGCGCCGAAATCCAGCACGCGCTTATTCTTCACCCACTGCGGATGCTCGGCCAGCCAGCGTGCCAACACCAATCCGCTGGCCCAGCAAAAACTCCAGTACGGCGGCTCCTCGAGAATGCGCCGGGTTTCTTCGGGGCTGAAGGCGCGGTCCATATTGTTGGCATCGATCAGCCACAGGCGTAGATCCGTATCGGGCAACGGCGTGGCGCTTAGGCGCGCATCGCCGAGCAGTTCATGGAGCGCCTGTTGCAGGGTGTGTGGTGTGTTCATGGTGAAGGTGGCAGGCTGAAAAGGAGGTCGAGTGTAGCTGCAAGCCCGGCCGATTTGTCTGCTCAAGGGGATGCGCTACCATGGCGCCTGGTTCTTTCATCAGGTTCTTCGCCCATGCACTGTCCCTTTTGCAGCGCCCATGACACCAAGGTCATCGATTCGCGTCTGGTTGCCGAAGGCGACCAGGTTCGGCGCCGGCGCGAATGCCTGGCGTGTGGCGAGCGCTTCACCACCTTCGAGACCGCGGAGCTGGTGATGCCGCGGTTGATCAAGCAGGACGGCAGCCGCCAGCCCTTCGATGAGGACAAGCTGCGCGCCGGTATGCAGCGCGCGCTGGAAAAGCGCCCGGTAAGTGTCGAGCGCTTGGAAGCGGCAATTGCCCACATCAAGCATCAGTTGCGCGCCACGGGCGAGCGCGAGGTCAAATCCCTGGTGGTTGGCGAGCTGGTGATGAGTGCTCTGCAGCAATTGGATGAGATCGCCTATATCCGTTTCGCGTCCGTCTACCGTCGCTTCCAGGACCTTAACGAGTTCCGTGAGGAAATTGAACGCCTGGCCCGTGAGCCGTCCAAGCCATGAGTGATCAGCTGTATATGGCGCGTGCCCTGGAGCTGGCGCGCCGAGGTTTGTATTCGACCCATCCCAACCCGCGAGTCGGTTGTGTAATCGCGCGCGATGGCGAGGTGGTCGGTGAAGGCTGGCATGTACGCGCCGGCGAGCCGCACGCCGAAGTGCATGCCTTGCGCCAGGCCGGCGAGCGCGCACGGGGTGCTACCGCCTATGTCACCCTGGAGCCGTGCAGCCATTTCGGCCGTACCCCGCCATGTGCGGAAGCGCTGGTCAGCGCGGGTGTCACCCGGGTGGTGGCGGCCATGCAAGACCCCAATCCACAGGTCGCGGGGCGTGGCCTCGAGCGGTTGCGCAGTGTCGGTATCGCGGTCGCCAGCGGAGTGTTGGAGGACGAGGCGCGTGAGCTGAACTGTGGGTTTGTGAAGCGTATGGAAACGGGCCTGCCTTATGTGCGGGTCAAGCTGGCGATGAGCCTGGACGGACGCACGGCGATGGCCAGCGGCGAAAGCCAATGGATCACCGGCGCTGCGGCGCGTGCAGCAGTGCAGCGCCTGCGCGCACAGTCCAGTGTGGTGCTGACCGGCGCTGATACCGTTTTGATGGATCAGGCGCGGCTTACGGTACGCGGCAACGAGCTGGGTTTGGATACCGAGCAGACGGCGCTGGCGCTGGGTCGTCCGCCGTTGCGGGTACTGGTCGATGGACGTTGTCGCGTGCCCTTGGATGCACCGTTTTTTCAGGCTGGCGCGGCACTGGTGGCGACGGCTTCGTTCCCCGGTCTGGATTACCTGGCTGCCGGGCACCAATGCCTGAGCGTGTCGGGTGAAGGAGGGCAGGTGGATCTTCCGGCCTTGCTGCGTGAATTGGCTGCGCGCGGTGCCAACGAGGTGCTGGTGGAAGCCGGGCCGCGCCTGGCTGGCGCCTTTGCCCAGCAGGATCTGGTCGATGAGTATCAGATCTTCGTCGCTGGCAAGTTCCTCGGCTCCAGCGCCCGCCCCTTGCTGGATCTGCCGCTGGAGCGTATGAGCGAAGCGCGTGAATTACGCATCGTCGACATACGCGCGGTGGGTGAGGACTGGCGGATCATCGCCAAACCCCGTTCCGCTGTATAAAAGCCAACACCGCAGCGATACCCATGGCGCAGGTTCGCCAGGGTATCGGCTTCAGCCAACCACGCTCCTGCTAACTCGCCGCCTACGGCAGACAAACTCCCGTGCCGCGCAACGCGCAATAACCATTGGGGTTTTTTGCCAGGTATTGCTGGTGATAAGCCTCGGCGTAATAAAACGGCGGCGCTTCGGCGATTTCCGTGGTGACTGGGCCAAACCCGGCCTTTGCCAGTTGCTGTGCATAGGCGTCGCGGCTGGCCAGGGCGGTAGCTTTCTGCTCCTCATTCAGCCAGTAGAGGGCCGAGCGGTACTGGGTGCCGATATCGTTCCCCTGGCGCATGCCCTGGGTAGGGTCATGAGCCTCCCAGAACAGCTTGAGCAGCGCTGCGTAATCAATGAGCTGTGGATCGAATACCACCAGCACCGCTTCAGTGTGCCCGGTCAGCCCGCTGCACACTTCTTCATAGGTGGGGTTGGGCGTACGCCCGCCGATGTATCCGGCCGCTGTGCTCCAGACGCCAGACTGTTGCCAGAAGCGTCGCTCTACGCCCCAGAAACAGCCGAGGGCAAAAATCGCCTGTTGGAGGCCGCCCGGGAAGGGCGGCTGCAGCGGATGACCGTTCACGTAATGGCTGTGCGGGACCGGTAGCGGCGTGTCACGTCCGGGCAACGCCTGTTCGGCACTGGGCAGTGCGGCGTGGTGGGCAGTAGCAAACATGTGAAACTCCCGGTGTGCAAGAACTGGGCTTCAGCCTACCCCCTTGCCATGACGGGAGCCAGTTGGTTTAAGGGTAGCGTCCTCTTGCCAGCCGGCTAACTGTGCGGTCGTTACGCAGGATAACGTTGCAGATGCTCAAGCAAGCCGCTGCCGGCAATGGGTCTGTCGAACAGAAAGCCTTGCCCGAGGTTGCAATGCTGAAGCTGCAGAAAAGCCAATTGGGCGTCGGTTTCGATGCCTTCGGCGACCACTTGCAGCTTTAGTTTGTGAGCCATGGCAATCACCGCTGAGGTGATTTCCATGTCGTCCTGACTGTCCGGGATGTCCTTGATGAAGCTGCGGTCGATCTTGATCACATCCAGCGGAAATTTCTTCAGATAACTCAGCGACGAGTAGCCCGTACCAAAGTCGTCCATGGCCAGGGTAAAGCCCAGGGCTTTCAGGCGGGTCAGCTGCTCGAAGGTGTTGGTACTGAAGTCGAGCAGCAGGCTTTCCGTCAGTTCCAGCTCCAGGCGTGTGGCGTCGGCGTGCTCTTCCCTGAGGATCTTTTCGATGGAGCTGACCAGATGCTCATCATGGAACTGGCGCGGCGACAAGTTGATGGCAATGCGCAGGTCGGGGCGCCCTGCCGCTTGGAGATGATGCAGCATTCGGCAGGACTCGCGAATCACCCATTGGCCGATGGGCACGATCAGTCCGGTATCTTCGGCCAGGCCAATGAACTTGTCTGGTGAGATCAACCCTTTGACTGGATGGCGCCAGCGCAACAGGGCTTCCAGACCGATCAGGCGTTTGCTTCCAAGGCATAGCTTGGGTTGGTAGTAGAGCTCCAGCTCATTCCGGTCCAGCACGTGGCGCAGGTTGCTCTCGATAAACAGGTTGTAATCGGCTTCGCTGTTGAGGTTTTCAGTGAATACCTGCAGGCGACTCTTGCCGACCTCTTTGGCCTTGTGCAGGGCCAGGCTGGCATGTTTGGTGAGCGTTTTCGCCTCGTCGCCATGGCGAGGGAAGAAGGCCATGCCCAGTGTTGCGGTCACGGTAATCAATTGGTTGGCCACGAACAGCGGCAGATCGAGTAACTGCAGCAGTTGTTGGGCAATATCCTCGGCTGCCTGATCCGTTTCAGCGTCAAGCAGCACAGCGAACTCATTACTGGCGAAGCGCGAGAGGCTGGTGGTGGAGGCCAAGCTGTTGCGCAGGCGGCGGGCCAGGCTGATCAGCAATTTGTCACCGGTCTCATGGCCCAGGCTGTCGTTGATGCGTTTGAAATTGTCGATGTCGATCAGCAGGACGCTGAACGGTGCGGGCCGTTTGGCTTCGAGGCGCCGCTGCAGCAGAGCGAGGAAGTATTCGCGGTTGCCAAGGCCGGTCAGCGAATCGGTGAGCGCTTGCTGCTGGTACTGCTGCTGGTTCAGCTTACTCAGGGTAATGTCTTCCCAGAGCCCGGAAAAATGGCTGGTTCGACCGTTCTCGTCGCGCACACGGGAAATCGTTACACGCCCCCAATAGGGCTCGAGATTTTTGCGATGGCTGGGGAATTCAATTGTCCAACTGGCGTGTTCGGGCCGTTGGTGCATGGCATCGCGGAACAACTCCGCGACGCTATCCAGCGGGGGCAGCTCTGCGAGCCGACGGCCCAGAAGTTCCTCAAGGCTGTAGTGGGTGATGGTGCACAGGCTGGGATTGGCATAGGTGATCCGGCCGCGAGTATCCACCAGTAAAAAGGCCTGAGCGCTTTGTTCGATGGCACTTAGGCATATCCCTTCGCGACTGATTGGGGTGGGCTGTTGTGCCAACAGGTAGCCCCGCAGCCAATCACCAGTATGTTCGCCGATTTCCAGCAATTTAAGCGGGCCACGCGGGGTGCTCAGGGAGTAACTCAAACGATAGTGGCTACTGCTTTGCAATTGCCGCTGCACCAACTGGTGCAACTGTCGGCGTAACGCCAAGGAAATCAGTTCGTCATAACGAGCGCCAACGAGCCGCGACCAAAGCGCGCCTTCAGCTCCTTCCGCATAGTCGCAGGTCAGCCGCCACTCTTCATTGTTGGGACGAGCGAAACGAGCCAAGCCGAAGCGGGCCAGCGAGGGCAACTGCGCGATAAGCTCTGACGCGGATTCGGGCTGCTTGAACATGAAGGCTCGCTAACAAGGGTCACGCTAATGGTTTTCTATTTATCGTTCAGGCAAATCGATACGCGAGCCTGAGTTTTGGAATGGGGCACTTGGCTACTATGTGGCGTTATCGTCAACGCGGCAAGCTGCACATGCCGGATAACCAGCACGCATGAGTGCCTAGCCATACGATGTTGCTAGTAAGCCTACTCTAGAGCGTTCCCAGCTTCTTGGCTGATCGCAAGCGAAGTGCAAAAAAAACCCTGCCAATCGGCAGGGTTTGAGGTACGAGCGTGGCGCATGCTCGTTAGAAGGAACGGTGCCGGGGCGCTGGCCCCGGCGGGTATTACAGGAGCATCGTGCGGATGTCCGCGAGCAGCTCGGACAGGCGCTTGGTGAAGCGTGCGGCGGCGGCGCCGTTGATCACCCGATGGTCGTAGGACAGCGACAGCGGCAGCATCAGCTTGGGCTGGAAGGCCGCGCCGTCCCAGACCGGCTGCATGGTCGCCTTGCTGACACCCAGGATCGCCACTTCCGGCGCGTTGACGATCGGCGTAAAGCCGGTGCCGCCAATATGGCCGAGGCTGGAGATGGTGAAGCAGGCGCCTTGCATGGCGTCGGGCGACAGTTTCTTGTTGCGCGCCTTGTCGGCCAATTCGGCCGCTTCGGCCGCCAGTTGCAGCAGGCTCTTCTGGTCAACGTTGCGGATCACCGGCACCAGCAGGCCATCCGGCGTGTCCACCGCAAAGCCAATGTGCACGTACTTCTTGCGGATCAGTGCAGTACCGCTGGGTGCCAGCGAGCTGTTGAAATCCGGCATTTCCTTGAGCAGGTGTGCACAGGTCTTGAGCAGCAGTGGCAGGACGGTAAGCTTGACGCCCGCCTTCTCGGCCACCGCCTTCTGCGCAACGCGGAAGGCTTCCAGCTCGGTGATGTCGGCGGATTCAAACTGCGTGACGTGCGGCACGTTGAGCCAGCTGCGGTGCAGGTTGGCAGCGCCCACCTGCATCAGGCGAGTCATGGCCACTTCTTCGACTTCACCGAACTTGCTGAAGTCGATAGCCGGAATCGGCGGAATGCCGGCACCGCCGGTCGCCCCGGTGGGTGCGCCCTTGGTCTGCTGCATCATGGTTTTGACGTAGGTTTGCACGTCTTCCTTGAGGATGCGCTCACGCGGGCCTGTACCGGTCACGGCAGCCAGGTCGACACCGAACTCGCGGGCCAGCTGGCGCACGGCCGGTCCGGCGTGCACTTTGCTGCTGTCACGGTTGGCTGCGGCTACTGGCGCAGGAGCTGGTGCTGGTGTCGCTGCAGCCAGAGCTGCCGGTGCAGCAGCAGGACTGCTGGCCGGTGCGGCAGGCGCGGCGGCTGCAGGCTGCGCAGCAGCAGGTGCGGCACCTTCGACCTTGAGGGTCAGGATCAGGTCGCCCGTACCGACGTCGGCGTCCAGCTGAACGGCCAGGCTTTCCACCACGCCGGCAACCGGCGAGGGGATTTCCATGCTCGCTTTGTCCGACTCCAAGGTGATCAGCGATTGTTCGGCTTCCACCGTATCGCCAACCTTGACCAGAACTTCGATGACTTTGGCGGTGCCGGACGAGCCGATGTCCGGCACGCGGATTTCCTGGCTGCTGGAGGCAGACGCCGCAGCCGGTGCCGGGGCGGCCGGGGGGGGGGGGGGGGGGTCGTGCGAGGTGGCCGCAGCAGGTCGGTGCTCATGCCGCGGTCGCCAGCCCGGCGGGCCCGTAGAGCGCGTACCGCGCCCCCGTGGCGAGCGCCCAGTACCGGTCGCCGTAGCTCCAGTGCCACCACTCCGTGGGGTAGTTGACGAGCCAGACCTGCCCCAGGGCCGCCGCCAGCAGCTCGCGGTGCGCGCGGGACTGCCGCGAGATGCCGGGGGCGTCGAAGTAGCAGGCGCCGCCGCTCTCCTCGGGGGTCGCGTCCAGGGGGCACCCCATGTCGAGCTCATGGCCGCGGGAGTCGAGCAGCGTCACGTCGACCGCCGCGC
>NZ_JACSQG010000014.1 GCF_014836765.1 Serpens gallinarum | reverse complement strand
GGAGTTTTCAGTAAGGTCTGCACCGGAAGTGGGGCGCATTATAGGCCGCTGGATTCTGCCGTCAAGGGTTATTTGCAGCCACACCCAATTTTGCTCTTTTTACTGCTAATCCGCTTGCGCAGATGCTCAAGCTTGCTTCTCATCGCGTGCCCGCCGACGCTACATTCTGTTTTACGCTCTCGAAGGTCCCAACATGCTTGCAGCAAACCAACCGATCGCAATCGACGCTCCCCTTGTTCGTTGCGCAACTCGCTGCGGCTTTTTTATAGCAGGCTTTGGTTTATCCATATGGGCGCCCCTGGTGCCTTACGTGCGCGAACGCATCGAAATGAGCGATGCGCTGTTCGGCCTGCTGCTGTTATTCATCGGGCTCGGCTCTCTCGTCTGGATGCCCCTGTCCGGCATCCTGGTTGCGCGCCAAGGCATTCGCCCAGTGATCATGACGTGCATTTTATTTCTGCTGGTTTCGCTCGGTGTTATGGCGCTGACGGAATCGTTCTGGCTTCTGGCGCTCGCCTTGTTCTGCTTTGGAGGCAGCCTGGGTGTATTGGATGTGGTGCTCAATATTCAGTCCCTGCTGATCGAGCGCAAGCTTGGTAGGCACCTGATGTCGAATTTTCACGGCATGTTCAGCCTGGGCACCATTTCCGGCGCACTGTTGCTGACGGCGCTGTTATCGCTAGGCCTTTCAGCCGCAACAGGCAGCTTCCTCATGATCGGCCTGATTATTGTTTGCAGCCTGCTGGTCATGCGCGGCTTCCTGACTGACCGCGCCTCTGGAGGCGGTGTCGCCTTTATCCGCCCAAATGGCGTCGTACTGTTGATCGGCGCACTCTGCTTCGTGGTGTATCTGGCAGAAGGCGCAATTCTGGATTGGAGCGCTCTTTACCTAACCCAGGATAAAAAGCTCGAAACCGCCCTGGGCGGATTGGGTTACGCAAGCTTTGCCTTAATGGTGACCATTGGCCGGTTTGCCGGCGCACCCGTTGTTCGAGCTCTGGGCACAGCCAAAATCATCATTTTTGGGAGCCTACTGGCCGCAAGCGGAATTGGCCTCAGCATCATTACAGTACACTGGCCACTCGCACTGCTTGGCTATGGCCTGTGCGGTTTGGGCTGCGCCAATATTTCGCCCGTACTCATTTCATCCCTCAGCCATCAAGACGATATGCCCGTGCATCTAGCTGTCACTGCCGCGACCACCATCGGGTTTGCCGGTGTGCTAGCCGGCCCGGCAATCATGGGCCTGCTTGCTAACTACAGCTCACTCAGCATCGCCTTCGCTGCTCTGATGCTGATGCTACTGGGAATTGCACTCACCGGTCGCCGGTTCGCACGCTGAAGGTTCTGTTCTTCCGCCCACCATTCGCTAGAATGCGCGCCCTATGCAAATCCAAGACATTCACCAGCAACTGAGTGATATCGGCGCCAAAGGCGTGCATATCGGCAGACTCACCCGTACCTGGCTCAAGGGCTTACCCTTAGATGCCGGCACTCGGCATCAGCGTAGCGAGGATTTCCTGCCTCGTTCCGTGCGCGACGGCCTGCCTGTCATTGCCCTCACGCTCGACAATCTGGCCAGACTCAGCTCAGCGCATCCTGGTGCCGACGGCTCCGCTCGCCTACTGGTTGAATTGGGCGATGGCCAACTAATTGAGAGCGTTCTGTTGCCGCGCGGTGGCTTGTGCGTGTCCAGCCAAGTTGGCTGCGCAGTAGGTTGCACATTTTGCATGACCGGCAAAAGTGGCCTCCTCCGCCACCTCGCCAGCGCCGAGATCATTGCCCAAGTCGCGCTGGCCCGCCGCTTTCGCCCCGTAAAGAAAGTGGTATTCATGGGTATGGGCGAACCGGCACACAACTTGGAAAACGTGCTGGAGGCGATTAACCTGCTGGGCACCGAAGGGGGTATAGGGCACAAGAACCTGGTGTTCTCGACCGTAGGCGACCCCCGCGTCTTCGAGCGGCTCCCGCAACAGCAGGTGCGTCCAGCTCTGGCGTTGTCACTGCACACCACCAATGCCGAGTTGCGCCGTCAACTGCTGCCTCGGGCACCCCGGCTCGATCCTGAGGAATTGGTGCAACTGAGTGAAGACTACGCTCGCAGCGTGGATTATCCGGTGCAGTATCAATGGACCCTATTAAAAGGCATCAATGACAGTCAGCAGGAAATGGACGGAATCATTCGCCTGCTCAAGGGCAAGTACGCAATCATGAACATGATTCCCTATAACAGCCTGACAGATGACCCTTTCCAGCGTCCAGACGCCGACCGGATCGAACAGATCAGGCGCTACCTGCATGACAACGGTGTGCTGACAAAAATACGCAATTCAGCCGGACAAGACATTGATGGTGGATGCGGGCAGCTACGGGCGCGGGCCAATGAAATAGCCAATCGATGACTTCAGACCTGAGTCCAACCAAATTCGACGGTCAGACTCAACCTCTGAAATGGTCCGCTAAAACCTGGCTATCCTGATGCCTACAGGAGGGCTTTATGAGCAAAGACCAAAACGATGATCACAAACCCTTGACCATGCGGGAGATGCTGCAAAGCATGTTGGCCGGGGCATTGGGCGTGCAAACCGGAAAAAATCGCGCACGGGACTTCAGCCGCGGCAAACCCAGCCAGTTTCTTTTGCTGGGTGTGCTATTCATGGTGCTGTTTGTGCTGATTGTACTTGGCGCCGTTAAGCTAGTTCTGCACTTTGCAAATCTATAGCGCACCCCCGGCCTTTGCTTCGTCGCTTTATTGATGGCTGACCCAGTACACCGCCGTGACGACGGCTATCAGTATCAGGCAAAAGATCGCCCCCGCGTCCGCAACACTGTCTCGGTCATCATGTCCAGAATGGTTGCTCATCGTTTTCCCCTGCTCAGACTCCCTGAATACCTGTGAGTAAAGACCAGACGCTTCGTCTCCTCAAGCACCGAATCTTGGCTTCTTAAGCGATTCAGGTTCTAAGCATATTCTTATTCTTCACTTTTACGAATAAACACCAACTGGTATCTTGCCGGCCCCATCCGGGTCGCGCTGCCGTGCGCGCAATAAGCTGTCAGGATCTTTCATGTACGTTTACGACCAGTACGACCAACACATCATCGAAGATCGGGTACGTCAGTTCCGCGATCAGATTCGCCGCTATCTGGCCGGTGAGCTCAGTGATGCCGAGCTTCTGCCACTGCGTCTTCAAAATGGCCTGTACATTCAACGCTATGCGCCCATGCTGCGCGTGGCCGTACCGTATGGACTGATGTCCTCCAAGCAGGTTCGCAAGCTGGCGGAAATTGCCCGTAAGTACGACAAGGGCTACGCCCACATCAGTACGCGCACCAACGTACAGTTCAACTGGCCGGAACTGGAAGATGTGCCGGATATCTTGGCCGAGCTGGCCACCGTGCAGATGCATGCGATCCAAACCAGCGGCAACTGCATTCGTAACACCACTACCGACCAATTTGCCGGTGTCGCCAAGGATGAGGTGATCGACCCGCGCCCCTGGTGCGAAATCATTCGCCAATGGTCGACCTTTCACCCGGAATTCGCCTTCCTGCCTCGCAAGTTCAAGATTGCCGTGAACGGTGCTGCCAGCGATCGCGCCGCCATTGAAGTGCACGACATCGGCCTGGAAGCGGTTCATAACAGCGCAGGCGAACTGGGCTTCCGGGTTTCCGTCGGGGGCGGCCTGGGGCGTACCCCAATCGTTGGCAGCTACATCAATGAATTCCTGCCCTGGCAGCACCTGCTCAGCTATCTCGATGCCATTCTTCGGGTTTACAACCGTTACGGCCGTCGCGACAACAAGTTCAAGGCACGTATCAAAATCCTGGTCAAAGCACTGACTCCGGAAGTCTTCGCCGAACGTGTCGCAGCGGAATGGGAACACTTGAAAGACAGCCCGCTGACCCTTACCGAAGAAGAAGTGGCTCGGGTCAGTAAATTTTTCGTCGATCCGCTCTACAAAACGCTGGAAGATCAGGGCGCGGCACTGGCCCGGCTGGATACCGAACATCCCGGCTTCGCTCGCTGGCGCGCTCGCAACGTCACTGCGCACAAGAAGCCTGGCTATGCGGCAGTCACGCTGTCCCTGAAAGCCACCGGCGTCGCACCGGGCGATGTGACTGAAAAGCAACTGGATGCCATTGCCGACCTGGCAGACCGCTACAGCTTCGGTGAAGTGCGCAACTCCCACGAGCAGAACATGATTCTGGCCGACGTCGAACAATCCCAACTGTTCGAGCTCTGGCATGAACTGCGCGAGCTGGGCATCGCCACTCCCAACATCGGCCTGCTGACCGACATGATTTGCTGTCCGGGTGGCGATTTCTGTTCGCTGGCCAACGCCAAGTCGATTCCAGTGGCAGAAGCCATCCAGCGGCGCTTTGACGATCTCGACTACCTGTTCGACATCGGTGAGCTCGACCTGAACATTTCCGGCTGCATGAACGCCTGCGGTCACCACCATGTTGGCCATATCGGCATTCTGGGCGTGGACAAGAAAGGCGCCGAGTTCTACCAGGTTTCCCTGGGTGGCAGCTCAGGACGCGATGCCAGTCTGGGACAGATTCTTGGCCCATCCTTCGCCCAGGATGTCATGCCTGACGTCATAGAAAAGATCATTGCCGTATACGTGGAGCAACGTACCGAAGATGAGCAGTTTATCGACACCTACCGCCGCATTGGCATCGATCGTTTCAAAGAGCGCGTCTATGCAGCGAATCATTAAGAACGAACAGATCGTCGACGAAACCTGGCACCTGCTCGACAAGGAGGCCTCGCTGGATGGACTGCCCAACAGTGACGACCTGATCGTGCCGCTGCGCCTGTGGCGCGAGCATGCCCATGCCCTCAAAGCCCGTGACGGCGGGCTGGGAGTTTGGCTCGATGCCGATGAAGCGGTAGAGGATATCGCTGATGACCTGACGCACTTTCAGATTGTGGCCTTGAATTTCCCGGTTTTCACCGATGGTCGCCATTACTCCAGCGCTCGCCTGTTGCGCGAACGTTACGGCTATAAAGGTGAAGTACGCGCCATTGGCGATGTGCTGCGTGACCAGCTGTTCTATATGCGCCGCTGTGGCTTCGATGCCTTTGCCATCCGCCCAGATCGCGACCCTGACGATGCGCTGAAAAGCCTCAAGGATTTCTCGGTAACCTACCAAGCTGCCACCGATGATCCACGTCCGCTGTTCCGCCGCCGTTAAGCTCGGCTAAAAACCAGAAAGCCCCGCTAATCACGGGGCTTTCTGGTTGCTGGACCTAGAATAAGTCAGTCCAGCTTTACCAGAGCTCGGCCGACCATCTTGCCGGCAAGAATACGCTGGATCGCCTCAGGCAATTGCTCAAGTCCGATCTCCTCCACCAGATCCTCAAGCT
This sequence comes from Serpens gallinarum, assembly GCF_014836765.1. Classification (GTDB taxonomy): domain Bacteria; phylum Pseudomonadota; class Gammaproteobacteria; order Pseudomonadales; family Pseudomonadaceae; genus Serpens; species Serpens gallinarum. Next base: position 61,406 of record NZ_JACSQG010000014.1, on the reverse strand, counting down.
CCGCCATCTTCCATGGTCCGGCCAGCTTGTCCCAGACGGAGGCCTTATCCGCCAAGGGAATTTCCACCGAATCCACGCCCAGCAGATCAACGCCACGCAAAATGAACGGCAGAACGGAGGCCTGGAAATTAACTCCGGCCGTGAGCCCGCAACAAGCCACACTGCCGCCACGGCGTAACGACTTGACGATATTGAATAGAATGTCGCCGCCTACCGTATCCACCGCCGCCGCCCACTGCTCCTTGAGCAACGGTTTGGCCGTACCTTCTTGCAAGGCTTCGCGCGGCAGCACCTGAGTGGCGCCCAAGCGCTGTAAGTAGTCTGCTTGTTCTGCCTTGCCCGTCACCGCCACCACCTGGCAGCCCAGATGCGCCAGCAAGCTCACCGCGATGCTGCCCACCCCACCCGTGGCGCCCGACACCAACACAGGGCCTGCCTTTGGGGTGAACCCGGCACGTAGCAGCTTCTCCACGCACAAGCCCGCCGTCAGGCCAGCCGTACCCAGCAGCATTGACTCACGCAGCGTCAGACCAGCAGGGCGTTTGACCAGCCACGCGGCCGGAACCCGAATGTATTGACCGAATCCGCCCGACGTACTCATGCCCAGATCGTATCCGGTGACGATGACTTCATCGCCTGGCACGAAGCCATCTACCGAGGACGTCTCGACGACTCCTGCCGCGTCGATCCCTGGTGTATGCGGGAAATGCCTGGTCACGCCCGGATTGCCGCTGGCCGACAGGGCATCCTTATAGTTCAAGGAGGAATACTGCACGCGCACCAGCACATCTCCAGCCGGCAGTGAGCTCGTGTCTCGCTCAACTACCGCCGATTGAAAATGGCCATCTGCAGCCTGGGTTACCTGTAATGCCTTGAATACGCTCATTATTTTCTCTCTTACCAGAATCGTTGTTGTTGCAAGCGGCCCCACCAGGTCAGCACCACGCGATCCAGAATTCCGCTGGCCGCAAGGCCGACACGCTCCTGCAAGCTTTTCTTCTGCGCATAGTGCAGCTGGAACAAATCTGCTGTTTTGGCCCGCTCCGAAAGGTACTCATCGCTGGTCTTGAGTTCATCCACCAGTTGCTTGCTCAATGCCGCCTGTCCCAACCAGATTTCACCCGTGGCGATCTCCTGGATATCCAACTGCGGACGATAATGAGCCACGAAGTCCTTGAACAGCTCATGGGTAATCTCCAGCTCCTCCTGGAATTTTTTCCGGCCCTTCTCGGTATTTTCACCAAATACAGTCAAGGTTCGTTTGTAATCACCGGCAGTAAGCACTTCAAAATCAACGTCGTGCTTCTTCAACAGACGGTGCACATTGGGGAGCTGAGCGACCACGCCGATCGAACCAAGGATGGCAAAGGGTGCGCTGAGGATTCGGTCACCAATGCACGCCATCATGTAACCGCCGCTGGCGGCCACCTTGTCCACGCAGATCGTTAATGGCACCCCAGCCTGGCGAATCCGCGCCAGTTGCGAGGATGCCAAACCGTAGCTGTGGACCATGCCCCCCCCACTCTCCAGGCGCACCACCACTTCATCTTGAGCTGTGGCCAGACTGAGCAGAGCAGTCACCTCATGTCGCAAATGTTCGACCGCCGACGCCCTGATGTCGCCATCAAAGTCCAGCACATAGACGCGAGGCTTGAGATCGCCGGTCTTCCTGTCCGCCTTCTGAGCTTTTTCCGCCTTGGCCTGCGCCTTGCGATGTGCCTTGAGCTGCTCTTTGTCCAGCAATGCCAGTTCCAGACGCTCACGCAGCCCCTTGTAGAACTCATTTAGTTTCAGCACCTGCAATTGCCCGGTGCTTTGCCCCCGCCCTCGGCTTCGCAAGACGGCCAGAGCCACAAGCACCGCCACGATGGACAGTACAACGGTCACCGATTTCGCCAAAAAACTCGCATAGTCAGCCAGATACTCCACAGCGTTTCCTCATCTCGATGTAATGGTCAGGCCGCCCCGCCACAGATTCGCTCAGCATACCGAGCACCTGGCCTGACAGCCAGACACGCAGCTGCAGCAACAATTCGCAATTCAAACAAGCGTATGTTTTTTCGTTGACAGGCCACCACCTCACCACCTAACCTCGCGTCACTTTCAACGTACCTGGACGACGGGCGTGGGTAGCATCTATCTGATTCGACATGGCCAAGCCTCTTTCGGTGCAGACGACTACGATGTTCTCTGCCCCAATGGTGTGCGCCAGGCCGAAGTGCTCGGCGAACACCTGGCTCATGTAGGCATAACGCTGCATCGCTGCTACAGCGGTGAACTGCGCCGACAGAGAGATACCGCTACACATGTGCTGCGCCGCATGGGCAACGGAGACTCAGCGGATATCGCTATCGATGGCGCCTTCAATGAATTCAAGGCCGATGAACTCATCCGCGCTCACTTGCCCGAACTTCTGGAATACGAGCCCAGGACGCTGGATATCCTTCGTCACGTTACCCGGCATCCGGGTGAGTTCCAGCGTCTGTTTGCCTTTGTCATTGACCGCTGGCTCAGCGGCTCTGGCGACAAGCCCGGCCAGGAAAGCTGGCAAGCATTCAGTACTCGCGTCCAGCAGGGCTTGCAGCGTGTACTCAACGACGCCGCACAGGGAGAACACATTGCTGTGTTTACTTCCGCCGGCACCATCACCGCCTTACTGCATCAGATCATCGGCGTTCCGCCCAGCAAAGCTTTCGAGCTCAATTGGCAGATCGTCAACACTTCGGTAACCCAACTGAAATTCCGGGACTCCGAAGTAACCCTGGCTTCCTTCAACAGCCATGCGCATTTACAGCTGTTGAAGGCGCCGGAGCTCATCACCTACCGTTGAGCTCCAGCCCACTGCGGCTCTTGACCGCCAGCAAAAACCGAAAATAAAGAAGGATGACATTATGAGCAGCGCCGACATCATCAAAGCCATGCAATCCAAGTTCAACTCCAGCGCCGCTGCTGGGCTGGACCTGGTATTCCAGTTCAACATCGAAGACGGCGAAAACCACTACATCGTTGTTAAAGACGGTGCGTGCAGCATCGAACAAGGCGAAAACCCGAACGCCAACGTCACCCTGATCATGGACAGCGAAACCCTGAAGGGCATCACCACCGGCGAAACCGACGGCATGCAAGCCTTTATGGGCGGCAAGCTGCGCGCCGAAGGCGACATGATGCTGGCCATGAAGCTGGGCGAACTGTTCCCAGTCTAAGCTGCTCGGTTGTTAAAAAAGCCGGGGCTGATGCTCCGGTTTTTTTTCGCCTGGCCTATGCACCGCGGCATAGGCTCCGCAAGGATGCTTATCGGCTACCAACACGCCTACCTATTAAGGCCACTATGAGTTGTTAAGGACTGCGATAAGTCATTAGATTGACCATTCTTTGATCGGCTTTTTGACCTTCAATAAAAAGGAATAAGAAATGGCGTTGATCGACCAGGCCACTCGCATCCGCTCGGGAGAAGAACTCAATGCCGAGACGATTGATGCGTTCTTGAAAGCGAGCATTCGTGAATTACACGGCGACCTGAAGATCAGCCAGTTTCCCGGCGGCGCTTCCAACCTCACCTATCTGTTGGAATACCCCGGCCGGCAGCTTGTTCTGCGCCGTCCCCCGTTTGGCCGCAAGGCTAAATCGGCCCACGACATGGGGCGTGAATTCCGAATTCTCAACCAGCTCAATGCCGGCTTTCCCTATTGCCCAAAAGCCTTTGCGCACTGCATCGACGAATCGCTGATCGGATCCGAGTTTTATGTGATGGAGCGGGTCAAAGGCATTATCTTGCGCGCCGACATTCCTGCCGCACTGAATTTCACTCCCGAGCAAACCCGCGGCTTGTGCAAAAGTTTCATCGATAAACTGGTGGACTTACACAATGTCGACTACCACGCCTGCGGCCTGGCGGATCTGGGTAAGCCGGAAGGTTACGTGCAGCGCCAGATTGAAGGCTGGTGCGATCGTTACGAAAAGGCGCTGACTCCCGATGCCCCGAGCTGGGAGCCGGTCAAGGCCTGGCTGCGCGACAAGATGCCTGCCGATCATTACCGTTCGGCTATCGTGCACAACGATTACCGCTTCGATAACGTCATTCTCGACCCGGCGAACCCGATGCAAATCATTGGGGTGCTGGACTGGGAACTGACGACACTGGGCGATCCCCTGATGGACCTGGGCAACACCCTCGCGTATTGGATCGAAGCAGGCGATCCGCCTGCAGTGCAACTGATGCGCCGCCAGCCGAGCAATGCTCCGGGTATGCTGACCCGACGCGAATTCGTTGATTACTACGCGAAACGCGCCGGTATCGAAATTGAAAACTTCGATTACTACTATTGCTACGGCCTGTTCCGCCTGGCCGGCATCGTCCAGCAAATCTATTACCGGTACTACCACGGCCAGACCCAGGACAAGCGATTCGCGCCCTTCGTGCAGATGAATAGCCTGCTGGAAAAAATGGCCCATAAACTCATTCAGCACTCATCGCTGTAAACCATCGGTCCCAATAACAAGGAAAACGCCATGACCAAGACCACCCTGTTCGACCTTGATGGCAAGATCGCCTTCGTGTCCGGCGCCAGCCGCGGTATTGGCGAAGCCATCGCCCGCCTGCTAGCCCAGCAAGGCGCACATGTAATCGTTTCCAGCCGCAGGATCGAAGGCTGCCAGGCCGTGGCTGACGCCATTAACGCCGAAGGCGGCCAGGCCACAGCCATTGCCTGCCACATCGGCGAGATGGAGCAGATCAAAAATACCTTTACCGAGATACGCGAGCGCTTTGGCCGCCTGGACATCCTGGTGAACAACGCAGCGACCAACCCGCAATTTGGCAACGTGCTCGACACCGATCTTGCCGCCTTTCAAAAAACTGTGGATGTGAACATTCGCGGCTATTACTTCATGTCCATCGAGGGCGGCAAATTGATGAAGGCCAACGGGGGCGGCAGTATCATCAACGTCGCATCGATCAACGGCGTCACGCCCGGTGAATTCCAGGGCATCTACTCAGTGACCAAAGCCGCTGTGATCAGCATGACGAAAGTCTTCGCCAAGGAATGCGCAGGCTTTGGCATCCGCTGCAACGCATTATTACCGGGCCTGACAGATACCAAGTTCGCCTCGGCGCTGACCAGTAATGAAGCGATCCTAAAGTACGCCCTGCAGCGCATTCCGCTCAAGCGTGTTGCAGACCCGAGCGAAATGGCAGGCGCAGTGCTGTACCTCGCCAGTGCCGCCTCCAGCTACACCACGGGCCTGGCGTTGAATGTAGATGGGGGCTATCTCGCCTGAGTCTTGTCATTCCAGGGGCCAGCAATGCCCGGCCCCTCTCCTCTCTCCCCCTACTGCCAGCCTTTCATAGCCTGCTGTGCAGCCAAATTGAACGGCTGCGCAACCAGTCCGGTCGGTGCCAGCCGCACCGCGAATACCGCCCCATCGGCCATGGGCATCGGTGCGCTGCGCACAATCTGCGCATCGAGCCCATAGGCATGATGTTGAGCCAGCCGGAGCCAGCGCCACAGGTCTATACCCAAGACTGGCTCAACTAGCGACACATCGGTATTGCGCGCCAAATCCTGTTGTTCGATGGCCAGATAGCGGCCAGACAAGGTTTCCAGGCGATAACCCGACTCCAATCCAATCAGTGTTGCTAACCCCTGCATCTGCAACAAACGCGTATCCAGTTGCCAGAGATCGCCATTCAGCCGAACTTCTCGCTCCTGAGCGCCGGCCAGCAGGGTAACCGCAAACTGTTGTTCACCGAGGGACTTGAAATTCAGGGTTGCCAGAGGTTTGCTGCCTGGCAAGGGGGCATAGAACAGCAGATCACGGGCAACCAGGGCGACCATCCCGGCTATTGCCAGGCAAGCCATGCCCAGAGACCCTCGCAACCAGCCCAGCAACCAGTGGCGGTTGAATAGAATGCGTGCCGCAAGCAGCAAGGCCAGTAACGCCAGCAACGCGGTGAACCAGGCCAGCCCGTTGTACTGCATGCAAGATCTCCGCTAGAAAAGGCGGCATTATGTGCAGGCGTACGCTTTGTCTCTACACAGAGCCTTTCACAATCTGACCGACTTCGAGTTTTTCATGGATTTCCCCTTCGAACTGGCTTTCGATTCCTGGATTTTTGCAGCCTTGCTGGCAGTCGCCTTTATTGCCGGTTTTATCGATGCCATTGCCGGCGGCGGGGGCCTGCTTACCATTCCCGCCCTTCTGACGGCCGGCCTGCCGCCACATCTTGTGCTCGGCACCAACAAGCTGTGCGCCACTTTCGGCTCCGCAACGGCCAGCTACACATTCTACCGCCGCCGCTTATTCGATCCTCGTCACTGGTATCGCGCCCTGCTCGGCACGGCCTTGGGCGCAATGCTTGGCGCAGCCCTCGCACACTGGCTGCCAGCCAGTGCGCTGAACCAGATCCTGCCGGTCGTGGTATTTGGCTGTGGGTTGTATCTGCTTTTCAGTCGTACCCCCAAAACTCCCTCGGATCCAAACCAAATCATTCCACGCCAGCGACAGTGGCCACAAAGCCTCGGGCTAGGGTTTTACGATGGTTTGATCGGGCCCGGCACCGGGGCATTCTGGACGGTCAGTACCTTGCTGCTTTATCCCCTGGACCTGCTCCGCGCCAGCGGCGTGGGCAGGAGCATGAATTTTGTCAGCAACGGGGTGGCGCTGGCCGTCTTCGTGGCCAGCGGCAATGTCGCCTGGGCGCTGGGCCTGGGGATGGGCCTGGCGCTGATGATCGGCGCTTATCTGGGGGCGCGCACGGCGATCCACGGAGGTGCCAAGTTCATTCGCCCCGTGTTTATTCTGGTGGTGCTGGTAATGAGTGCGCGGCTAGCCTGGCAGCACTGGCTCGGCGTGGCCTAAACGGCGCGCGATATACAAGTCGATCAAGTAACGGGAAATCGATCGGTGCGCCGGCAGCGGCGGTAAGGCGTCGAGCCGGAACCAGCGTGCGTCTTCGATTTCATCGGGTTGCGCAACGATCTCCCCCGACGCGTACTCGGCATGAAAACCAAGCATCAGTGAATGGGGAAACGGCCAGCTCTGACTGGTGATATAGCGCACATTGCACACTTCCAGGCACACCTCCTCGCGTATTTCCCGTATGACGCAGTGCTCAACGGTCTCGCCTGGCTCGACGAAGCCAGCCAGGGTACTGTAAACACCTGGAAGAAAGCGCGGAGAACGCGCCAAAAGGATTTCATCGCCACGGGTAACCAGCACGATCATGCTGGGCGACAAACGGGGATAGTGGCGCAGCCGACAATCATGGCATTCCATGGCCCGCTCACCGTCGACAGGTGTCAGCGTTTTGCCACAGGCCCCGCAAAACCTGTGTTCCCATGCCCAGGTCGCAATCTGCCCGGCATAGCCAAGCAGAGCCGCGTATTTGGCATCTCCGTGGAGCAAATGCTGGCGAAGGCTCTGCCACTGGCAGCCAGGCAGATCCGGCTGATCAGCGAGCTGTCGCAAATACACCGGCACAGTGTCGTAATACCCAAGCCCATATTCGGCCACTGTCGCCAGTCCCTGCTCGCCTACCCAGGCGTCAGGAAACAACGGCCCCTGGGCATCCAGAAGAAAACCACCCGGACCTTGCAGTACAACCCACGCGCCCGGCAAACCGGCAGGAATACAGCCCGGTTGCCAGCGTGCGTCCATCAGCAGGCCACCGCTAACCTGAGTGCTTCGACACTGCGATCGGCAAGTTCCAGAACATCGTTGCGCGATGCGCCGCCGGCTTCCAGATAGTACTCAAGGCTGGTTAATGCATCAGCCAGACTTTCCAGCTTGGCCTCCACTGGCATCTGGTCAGTCTCCAGCATGTGTTGCTGGATATAGTCTGCACAGCTTCCCACCAGCCTCGCGGTCCGCTCTTGCCCCAGAAACCACAGACCACCGCGAACCGCCTGCAATGTTACTGGCACGTTGGCCAGATGCATTTTGTCACCGCCGGACTCCAAATAAGCAGTAATGGCCCGTTTGGAAAGTGCAAGCCCGGCCTTGGCCTCATCCAGAACGACAATCTTGGCTTCGGTCAGTTGGTGAACAGCAAAACTGGGCGAACTCAGCCCCGGCTGCAGCAAGGGGGCAACAGGCGCTGCCTGTCGATCCTCCTCTAGGCTTGCCACCATGCTTTCCACATAGAGGACCGCATCAGCAAGCTGGTTCAGTGCATCGGTGTTGCCTGGAGCCGCACGGCTCCAGGTGGCAATTTCGGCCAACTGTGCTTGCAGGGCATTACTCGCCGAGCTGAGCCCCACCATGCCAAGCGTCTTCGCCAGCTTGCCCAACAAGGCATGCAAATTCGCAAAGCCGTCATCCTGAACCACACCTCGCTCGATGAGATCAAGCAGGTCTTTGACACTGCCGAGCTCTTCTCGAATCGCGGTGGAGAGCGAACGCATCACCGCCTGTCCCGGCCCTGCCAAACGCCGATATTCTTCAGCCAGCATCGGTGCGGTAAACGGCAGCGGCCCCAGGTTGAACACCTCGCGAATCTGCGTGGCTCGGGGTCCATGGCTGTCAGCTAGCACGATCAGATAAAGCATCTCCTTGAGCAGATGACGGGGTGCCTGATACTGAGGATTGTTAAGTAATTGCTTGAGTTCGCGCTCAATTCTCACTCCCAGCTGTTTACCTGCCTTGCTGGGGCGCAACTGACCATCCAACGCGGCTTCGAACATGGCCGCGCCAATCCAGCACAGCCGGCCACGCGGATCGTTGGCATACAGATCATCCAGCCTGGCCATGGCTCGCGCCATCAGTTTCAACCCAGGCTGGGGCTGGGGGTCTCGCAGCAGCCCCAGCAATCCTACCTGGTACATGTGCCGCAAATGACGCGTCTGACTGACACGCACCGCAGCATCGACCGCCGGGGACGCGCTGCGCGGTCGCTCCTGATCCAGACGAACACTGAAAAAGAAACTTTCCGGCAGCGCTGGCTGGTTACATGCTTGGCGCAACTTGTTGATCGCTGGCAGCAACAGCTCGGGAATCTCCTGGCGATGCAGGCCCAGGCCTTCGAGGTAACGACGTAGCACGTGTAGTGCACTGCCCAGCGCGGTCAATTGTCCGTCTCGCTCAGGGCCTACACCGGTGGGAATATCCATCGCCACGTGCAGAGTTTCCTGAGCCAGTAGCTCGGCTCCCGTCAACTCGATCAAATTGAGTGTGCCACGTACCTGTTGCAGATTTTCAATGGCCTGCTGCAACAGCGTGCCGTTCTGCCGGTCGACGATGAAATGCTCGAGACTGCGTTCAGCCTCATCCATGGTGGCGAATAATTCGTCACGTACTAGATTGAGCGAGTTAACCCCTGTCATTGTTTACGCCTCCTGGCCTACTACGTTCAGTCTACAGTCAGTCGGCAAACTCCGGCTTCTGCTTGCTCATGTGTGCCGCCATGGCAATACGCAGGTCGGACGACTGCAACATCGCAGCATTCCAGGTGGCGATGTATTCAAGGCCATCATCAACGCGATGATCACGCATGTAGCGGATCATTTCCTTGGTGCCACGAATGGCGATGGGCGACTTGGCGGCAATCTCGGCGGCCAGCTGCATGACCCCCTCGAGAAGTTGCGCCTGAGTGTCCCAAACACGATTGACCAGCCCAATGCGCTGCGCTTCATCACCGTGCACATGGCGGCCGGTAAAGGCCAGCTCACGCATCATGCCATCACCGATAATGCGCGGCAGACGCTGCAACGTGCCCACATCGGCCGCCATGCCCATGTCGATTTCCTTGATGGAGAATTGGGCATCGCGAGTGGCGTAACGCATATCGCAGGCGGCGATCAGATCGATAGCACCGCCCAGGCAATAGCCCTGAATGGCCGCCAGCACGGGTTTTCGACACCGATCAACTGCATTGAAGGAGGCCTGCAGTTCGAGAATTTTGCGGCGTAAGGCTTCGGCACTGCGGCCGACATCTTTGCCGACCAGATTGGCTGCCTGAGCCAGCAGGCCCAAGTCGATACCGGAAGAGAAGTGTTCACCTGCACCGGCCAGTACCACCACGCGCACCTCATCGGTGCGGTCGACCCAATCGAAAATCTCGATAATTTCCGACCAGAACGCGCTGTTCATGGCGTTACGTTTTTCCGGGCGATTGATCGTGACGGTAGCGATCTTGTCCGTCAACTCGACACGGAAGGCTTGATAGTCTGGCACAGCTGACATCCTCGAGGCGCTTGTTAATGTTATTGGCGGCCCGGCAACTATAACAAGCCAGGGTCAAAAGTCGATGGTGCGCGATGTGAATCAAACCACGCCCGACACCTAACCGCAGGCTTGAAATATCAGCCTGGTTGCAGCTCTTTTCCCCACGAGCCTCAAGTGAGGCAATCGACGCTATAAATTATTTGCCCCTCGTTCACCTGTCGCCGCAATCCGTGCACATCGGCGTTGAATCCGGGAAACTGCTGATCAAAGCGCCTGGCAAAATGCAGGTAGTCGATGATTGACCGAGTCTGCGCTGTGAACCGCTCGCCGGGCATGATCAAAGGAATACCCGGCGGATAAGGCACCAGCATATTTGCTGCAATGCGCCCTTCGAGATGCTCAATGGCAACCGACTCTACCTCGCCACGCACCAGTCGATCATAAGCTTCTGAAGGTTTCAGGGCGATTTCAGGCAACTGCGTATACATGTGCTTGAGCGCCTTGGCCGTGCTGTTGGTGCGATAGCAGTCATGCAAGTCATCACACAGATCACGCAACCCCATACCCTGATAATGCGTTTCTACGCCATGGACCAGCGATGGCAACGCTTCGCTAAGTGGCAGGTTTGCATCGTAATGGCGTTTGAATTCAAGCAACTCGGTCAGCAGGGTGCTCCATTTACCCTTGGTGATCCCCATGGAAAACAGCACCAGGAAGGAATACAGGCCGGTTTTCTCCACCACCAGGCCACGCTCCCAAAGAAACTTGCTGACCACCGCAGCGGGAATTCCTCGTGTATCCAGCCGGCCACCGGCCGTCAAACCAGGCATGACCAAGGTGACCTTGATCGGATCAAGCAGCATGTAGTCGTCGGTGATCTCGCCGAAGCCGTGCCACTCCGCCCCCGGCAGCAAGAGCCAATCGGCAGTCACCACCCCGCCTGCGCCCTCGGCCTCAGGCGGCTGCCAGATCGTAAACCACCAGTCATCTGGGCTCAGATTCTGACGCAAATTGGCCAGCGCACGCCGAAAACTCAGTGCTTCATCAAAGGTTTCCTGGATCAATGAGCGCCCGGCCTGGCCTTCCATCATCGCCGAGGCTACATCCAGCGAGGCCAGGATGCCGTACTGCGGCGAGGTGGAAATATGCATCATGAAGGCTTCGTTGAAACGCACCGGGTCCAGGCGCCGCTGGCCGTTGTCTTGGACATGAATCATCGAGGCCTGACTGAACGCAGCCAAGAGCTTGTGGGTGGAATGGGTGGTGAACACCAGAGGCCCCTGTTCGGCGCGCCGAGTGCCCATCCCATAACGGCCCAAGTAGAATTCATGGAAGGCCGCATAGGCGTACCAGGCCTCGTCGAAATGCAGCACCTCAACATGCCCTTCGAGCGCCTGCTTGATCAGCTCGGCGTTGTAGCAGAGCCCGTCATAGGTGGAGTTGGTCACCACAGCCAGCTTGATCTTCGCTTCACGCCCCCGGGCCAACGGGCTGGCGTCGATCTTCGCCTGAATGGATTCACGACTGAATTCGCTGAGCGGAATCGGCCCAATGATGCCCAGCTCGTTGCGTTCCGGCATCAGATACAGCGGGATGGCGCCGGTCATGATGATGGCGTGCAGAATCGACTTGTGGCAGTTGCGGTCGACCAGCACCAGATCATCACGGGCGACCCGCGAATGCCAGACGATCTTGTTTGCCGTCGACGTGCCGTTGATCACGAAGAAGGTGTGGTCGGCGCCGAAATTGCGCGCCGCGCGCACTTCGGCCTCCGCCAGCGGGCCGGTGTGATCGAGCAGCGATCCCAGCTCAGGCACGGAAACCGACAGGTCGGAGCGCAGGGTATTCTCACCAAAGAACTGATGGAACGCTTGACCGACAGGACTCTTGCGGTAAGCCACGCCACCGCCGTGCCCTGGGGTGTGCCAGGAAAAATTCGATTGAGCGGTGTGCTCCACCAACGCTTTGAAAAAAGGTGGCAGCAGAGCATCCAGGTAAGTCCGCGTGGCCCGTGCAACCTGCCGGGCCAGGAAAGGCACCGTGTCTTCGAACAGGTAAAGAATGCCGCGCAGTTGATTGAGATCGGCCATCGCCTCGGCCGGCGCATTTTCGATGGTGACCTGTTCGCCCAACGCAAAGATCGGTAACTGCGGCGCCCTGGCTCGCGCAACGCGGATTAACTCAACCACGTCATGCAGCAGCCGGCGATTGTCTCCCGCCCCTTCGGCGGCCAACAGAATGCAGGCCAGGCCATGGTGGGTCGAGGCTACCAGGCGCCCTTCATCCGAGCTGCTGGCGGACAGAATGGTAAAGCCGTACTGCCGCAACTCGTCGGCAATGGCTCGCACTCGCTCGCCTGCCACACTTTCAGCCTTGATATCGCGATGGACAATCAGAATCGGAAATTTCAGGTCTTTGTACATGGCGCCGCCCTAGGATGATCCTGCACACAGAGTCATACAGCGAGCTGCAAGCTGCAAGCTGCAAGCTGCAAGCTGCAAGCTGCAAGCTGCAAGCTGCTTAGCATGGGGCGGGTTAACGGCGGGCAACAAGCCTGAAGCGCTTTACGCCTGCTCCAATTGCGCCCACAAAGGCGCCGCGCCCGAGGCTTTCTCCAACACGGCCAGCCGCGCGGCATGGGCAGCCAGTTCGGCTTCATTGGCCTTCAGCACCAAACCACGAGCCCGCTCGGCAGGCAGGCGCTGGATCGGGCTGGCCTGCGGCCGGTTGCCTGTGGAAGCGTCGCTGCCCTCACCGGCCAGGGACAGATTGGTCTGTCCGCCCGTCATCGCCAGGAAAACGTCGGCGAGAATCTCGGCATCGAGCAAGGCGCCGTGCAATTCGCGGCCCGAGTTATCAACGCCGTAGCGTTTGCACAGCGCATCGAGGTTGTTGCGCTGGCCCGGATGACGCTCACGAGCCATCAACAAGGTGTCGAGCACCGAGCAATGTTCGGCCAGATCAGCCCGCTCCGTCTGCGCCAGCAAAGCGAATTCGTTATTGAGGAAGCCAATATCGAACGCCGCATTGTGGATGATCAGCCGCGAGCCTTTGACGAACTCGAAGAAATCATCGGCCACATCCTTGAAGCGGGGCTTGCCGATGAGGTCTTCATTACGGATGCCGTGCACGGCGATCGCGCCTTCGTCGATGTCGCGATCTGGCTGCAGGTACACATGAAAATGGTTGCCCGTGAGGCGCCGGCCAATCAGCTCCACACAACCGATTTCAATGATTCGATGCCCATCGGTAACCGGCATGCCGGTGGTTTCGGTATCAAGTACAACGCTGCGCATGCTTTTTCTGTCAACTCCGGTGTTGTTGTTTGGCCAGGATCACGCCACGGTTGGCCAGCTCATCGGCTCGCTCATTGCCTGGATGCCCGGTATGGCCACGCACCCATTGCCAGGTCACCTGGTGTCGGTTGACCTGCTCATCGAGTTGCTGCCACAAATCTGCATTCTTGACAGGCTGCTTGGCCGCAGTTTTCCAGCCCCGCTTTTTCCAGTTCGGCATCCAGTCCTGAATGCCCTGCATGACGTATTGCGAGTCAGTTACCAGGCGCACCGCACAGGAGCGCTTGAGTTCGGCCAGCGCACGAATCGCCGCGGTCAATTCCATGCGATTGTTGGTGGTATCCATCTCGCCGCCAAACAACTCACGTTCTACACCTTTGTAGATCAGCAACGCGCCCCAGCCACCGGGTCCAGGATTGCCTTTGCAGGCACCGTCGGTGTAGATCTCGACTTGTTCACTCATGTATTTTTCAAATGCTCGGAATTACGCCGACTGATCTTGATCACAGGCATTGGAATCAACTTGCCCATCGGCTCGCGGCGCGCTTGTCGCAAGGGCCGGACACCGACAGCCAGCTTGCGCGCCACCAATAAATAGAAACCGGCGCCAGGCGTTTGCCAACGACTGCCCCAGTGTTCCAGGCCCGCCAAGCGTGCTCGCCAGGCCTGCGAGACAAGCGGCGGACGATAACACCCAAAGCGGCGTTTCTCCAGCGAGAAACCCAGCAGGTTCAGCCAGTCATAAACCCGATTGGGTGCTATGCAACGCGCCTGCCGAAACCCATCACCTGCGAAATAATGCCGCATGCCCCAGCTGCTCCAGGGGTTAATGCCAATGATTAGCAAGTGACCGCCAGGCCGCACGCTTCGGGCCGCTTCACGCAACAACCCATGGGGTGAAAGACTGAAATCCAGCCCATGTTGCAAGACCACCAGGTCGGCGCCGTGCTCTCCCAAAGGCCAGGCCTGCTCTTCGCAGGCGACTTCCACACCCGGAAAAGGCGCACCAAGGCTGATGCTGTGCCGAATCTGTCGTGCCTTGATAAGGTCCGGCACCGGACCGTATTGCACGAGATAACCACCGAAAAAGCGCGACAGTTCCGCCTCGATCAAGGGGCGCTCTTCAGCCAGCATCTGCTGCCCCAAAGGCCCGGCGAACCATGTCCGCGCCTCGCTAATCAATGCCAACCACCGAGGGTCGGCTTGTGCAAAGGGTTGTTCGGTCATATCCATCTCCCGCAAGATTGAGCAGATGTATTCCCCAGGCGCGCCGTTTCGCCGAGAACCGCACGCCACGGACGGCTGACGAAACGGCACAGACCCTAGCATCCTAGGATGCCCTTACCGACCAGGACAGTTCACCATGCTCGAGATCGATGCTCTGCCCGCCTTCAATGACAACTATATCTGGCTGTTGCGCAACCCTGCCCGCAAAGAATGCGCTGTAGTGGACCCAGGTGATGCCGCCCCCGTACGGGCGTGGCTGGCGGCACACCCTGACTGGCGACTAACCGACATTCTTATCACCCATCATCATTTCGATCATGTGGGCGGCACCACGGCACTTCAGCAAGAAACAGCAGCACGCGTCTATGGCCCCGCCACGGAAAAAATTCCGGTGTGTGACCATGCACTGAACGATGCCGACACTATCAGCGTGCTCGATCATGCGTTCCAAATCCTGCATGTTCCGGGGCATACTTTGGGCCATATCGCCTATTACCACGAGGCCGCCACGCCGCTCCTGTTTTGTGGCGACACGCTGTTTGCCGCCGGCTGCGGTCGCCTATTTGAAGGCACCGCCGAGCAGATGCATGAGTCACTGACTCGGCTGGCCGCGCTACCCGATGCCACGCTGGTCTATTGCGCCCATGAATACACCTTAAGCAACCTGCGCTTCGCCCAAGCAGTGGAACCGCATAACCCTGCCATCGTTGCGCGAATTGCTGAAGTGGAAGGATGGCGGGCCACGGGCCGTATCAGCCTCCCGTCCAGTTTGCAGCTGGAACGAGCCACCAACCCCTTCCTGCGCTGCCAGGAAACATCTGTTAAACAAATGGTTGCAGCCGAAAGGAACGTCCAGGCCGAGGACACAAAGGCCATTTTCGCTGCATTGCGTGCCTGGAAAGATCATTTCTGAATAATCAGAACAACCGAGCCGGTCACATTGGCTGCTTGACCCCCCTAGGTGGGGTTCCTAGAATCGCGACAATTTTTTAAGCGGAACGATTCCAGCCAATGTCGCTAATCGCATCGAAACTGTTTAACGCCAGCGCATTGGCTCCTTGTATCAAGACCACAGCCCTGCTCTTTTCCCTCTTTCTTGCCGGTTGCCAAAACCTGACTCAGACCGGCAGCGCTCCAGAATCAGGCGAGATCATCGCCTCGGGCTCCGCGGCGGATGCCGACTGGCTACCCCAGCCCAATGCCTTGATTACACCGCCCGAGGATATCTGGGAGCGCATGCGGGCCGGCTTCAAGATGCAGGAGTTCATCGAAGCCAACGCCCAAATCGATTATCACCGACAGCAGTTCATCGATTATCCACGCTCACTGGAAGTCGCCAGCGAACGCGCCAGCCTCTACATCCATTACATTGTCGAGCGTCTGGAGGAACGCGATCTGCCGCTGGAGCTGGCTCTGTTGCCCGTCATTGAAAGCGCCTATGATCCGCTCGCGTATTCCCGCGCCCACGCTGTGGGTCTCTGGCAGTTCATTCCCGCCACCGGCCGTCACTTCAACCTGCGCCAGACCAACTGGTATGACGGTCGCCGCGACATCACCGCCTCCACCGACGCGGCGCTCAATTACCTGTCGCGCCTGAACACCATGTTCAATGGCGACTGGATGCTGGCCCTGGCGGCTTACAACGCCGGTGAAGGCACTGTAGGTCGCGCCATTGCACGCAACCGCAGCGCCGGCAAGCCCACCGACTTTTGGAGCCTGCCGCTGCCTCGCGAGACGCGCAATTACGTGCCCAAGTTTCTTGCCCTGTCGCAACTGGTCATGTCGCCTGAGGAGTTCGGCGTAGCGCTCAGCCCGATCGCCAACGAACCCTACTTCGAAGTCGTCGAAATCAAGCAGCGCATGGACCTGCGGCGTGCCGCCAAACTGGCCGAGATCGACGAACAGGAACTCTACATGCTCAATCCGGCGTTCAAGCGCCGGATCACCATGGACGGTCCCAAGCATTTGCTGGTACCGACCGGTAATGTGGAAATCCTCGCCGCCAACCTGGCCGAGATGCCGGAGCAAGAGTTGGTGGACTGGCATGAGTACAAAGTGCGCTCCGGTGACAGTCTCTACACCATCGCGCGCCGCAATAACCTCACGGTCGGCATGCTGCAAGAAATCAACCGACTGTCCGGCAGTCATTTGCGTATCGGTCAGGTGCTGAGCATTCCGTCCCACGCCGGCCAACCCGCTCGGTCCACCGCTCCGACCAATCTGGCCAGCCACACCTCCGGTTCCTCATACAACTACCGGGTGAAGAACGGCGACTCCCTGTGGACCATTGCCCGCGCCCACCAGGTCAGCGTCAAGGACTTGCAGCGCTGGAACAAATTGTCCGGTAACAACCTGAGGATCGATCAGGTCCTGACGCTGCATGGCGGCACTGGCAAATCCACCCAGACGCAAACTGCCACCCTCTACAAGGTACGTGAAGGCGACTCCCTGTATCGCATCGCCAAACGCTTCAACGTCAACCTGGCCAATCTGCAAAGCTGGAATCCGAGCAGCAGTTCCTCCTTGAAGCCCGGCCAGACCCTGACGCTTTATCTGGCCAATTGAGCGACGCAGCGCCCTTTCCACCGATTACCCGATGTGCCGTGGTGGCAGGCTTTTTCCCTTGGGAACAAGCTGATACTGTACCGCCAGCCTTTCCGCCACCATGGACCGGGTGTATTTCTTTGATGTGCCGTTTTTTACTTGTGTTGCTGTGCCTGACCACCAGCCTGCCCGGCTACGCTGCGGTCACCCACAGTCACGGCTACGCACAGTTCGGCACGCTCAAATATCCCACCAGCTTTACCCATTTCGACTGGGTCAATCCGACCGCGCCCAAAGGCGGCACCCTGCGCATCATGGGCTCGGGGACCTTCGATACCCTCAACCCCTATTCCCTCAAAGGCACCAGCCCCTCGGCTACGGCCAACTTCTACCAGTACGGTGTCAGCGAGCTGAACGCGCCGCTGATGGTCGGCACAGGTGTCTACGACCCCTCCGGCGATGAACCGGCATCCAGCTATGGCTTGATCGCCGAATCCGTTGAGTACGGCGAAGATCGCAGCTGGGTCGTCTTCAACCTGCGCAAGACTGCTCGTTTTCACGATGGCAAGCCGATTACCGCCGCCGACGTGGCGTTCTCCTATCAACTCCTGCTGCGTGAAGGCCATCCGCAATATCGCACCAACCTGCAGGAAGTGGCGCGGGTGGACATCTTGAACAGCCAACGCATCCGCTTCGTGTTCAAGCGCGCCGGCAATCCGTTGCTGATTTTGCGTCTTGGCGAATTGCCGGTGCTGCCCCAGCACTATTGGAAAAAACGCGACCTAAAGGCCACCACCTTCGAACCTCCGTTGGGCAGCGGCCCCTACCGCATCACCCAGGTTGATCCCGGGCGGCGCCTGGTGTTCGAGCGCGTGAAGGGCTGGTGGGGTGAGGATCTGCCCGTTAACCGCGGCAAATACAATTTCGACCGTATCGAGGTGGAGTATTACCGCGACAACCATGTGGCCTTCGAAGCCTTCAAGGCCGGTGAGTTCGATATCTTCCTGGAGAACCAGGCAAAAAACTGGGCCAGCGGCTATAACTTTCCAGCGGTCAGCCGCGGCGAAGTGATCCGTGCAGAAATAGCCCACCAGATACCCACCCAGACCCAAGCCCTGTTCATGAACAGTCGGCGCGCACTGTTCGCCGACCGCCGTGTGCGTGAAGCCATGGGGTTGATGCTCGATTTCGAGTGGGCCAATCGCACCCTTTTCAACAATGCTTATCGGCGCAGCGAAAGCTACTTCCCGAACAGCGAGTTCGCCGCCACCGGCAAACCGGAAGGAGCTGAATGGCTTTTGCTCTCCCCCTGGCGTCAGCAACTGCCCAGCGGCCTGCTCGATCAGCCTTGGAAAATGCCCCGTACGGATGGACGCGGCATCCCCCGCAACACGGTTCGCCGTGCATTGGGCCTGCTTGCCGAGGCCGGCTGGAAATCCACCAGCCAGGGTTTGCGCAATTCCCGCAACCAGCCGCTACGCTTCGAGGTCCTGCTGGTCAATCCGCGCCTGGAGCGAATTCTTCAGCCCTACCGTGAAAACTTGGCACGCCTCGGCGTGCAGGTCAGTTTGCGTACCGTGGATCGCGCCCAATATAAGCAGCGCCTGGATCAATTCGACTTCGACATGGTACTGATGACTCTGCCGCAAACCCTCAGCCCCGGCTTGGAACAATGGCAATATTTTCATTCCTCGCAGGCTTCTATTCGCGGCAGTCGCAATTACGCCGGCGTCGCCGATCCGGTCGTCGATGCCATGCTCGACAAGCTGCTGGCTGCCACCACCCGAGAAGAGCAGATCGCCGCCACCCGCGCCCTTGATCGCGTACTGCTGTGGCAGCATTACAGCATTCCCAACTGGTACCTCGACAAGCATCGCCTGGCCTACCGTAACCGGTTCGCCTTTGTCACCACGCCGCCCTACACACTGGGCCTTCGCGCCTGGTGGATGAAGCCCACGGAGAACACTGCCCGATGAGCACCCCGCTGCACGCTTTTTTGATGACTGGCTGCGCCGTACTGCTGATGGGCATGGCCTCGCTCACCACTGCGGAGCCACGCCACGCGCTGACCTTGTATGACGAAGCGCCCAAATACTCGGCAGGTTTCCAGCATTTCGACTTCGTAAATCCTGACGCTCCCAAAGGCGGCACTTTACGCTTGGCAGGTCTGAACGGTTTTGACAGCTTCAACCCTTTCATTCCAAAGGGTAATGAAGCCAGCATGATCGGCCTGGTATACGACACGCTGACTTATCATTCCCCAGACGAACCCTTCACCGAGTACGGCTTGCTGGCCGAGAAGATCGAGAAAGCCCCGGACAACAGCTTCGTGCGTTTCTACTTGCGCCCCGAAGCCCGTTTCAATGACGGAACCCCGGTGACAGCCGAGGATGTCGTGTTTACCTTCAACACCCTGATCCAACAGGGTGATCCGATGTACCGCCACTATTATGCTGATGTTGCCGAGGTGGTCGTTGAGAACCCGCAGCGGGTGCGCTTCGATTTCGCTCACACCGGCAACCGCGAGCTGCCCTTGATCCTCGGCCAGTTGCAGATTCTGCCCAAGCATTGGTGGCTGGAACGCGACATCGGCAAGCTCGCCACAGCGCCGCGTCTCGGCGACAAGGCGCACCTTGTGCCCAGCGAAGACGGCCGAACGCTGCACGTGAACATTGCCGAAGGCGGCGAGGCCGTCAGCCCCGAAGATATCCGGCAATCGTGGCGGCAATTGAAGCAATCGAGCAGTACTGATGACGCGCACCTGGCCGTCGTCCAGAACGTTCGCATCATCGACGGGCAGACACTTGAGTTCGACCTCGGCCAACCCGCCAGCCCCGAACAGCTGCGCGAGCTAAGCGACCTGAAAATCCTCCCGGCCAAGCGCGACTTCAGCCGCACCAGCCTCGAGCCACCACTGGGCAGTGGCCCGTACCAGATTGTCGACTTTGCCGCCGGGCGCTCGGTACGCTATGCACGGGTCAAGAACTGGTGGGCTGCGGACCTGCCAGTCAGCCGTGGCCAATATAATTTCGACGCGATCAATCTCGACTATTACCGCGACATGTCGGTAGCACTGGAGGCCTTCAAGGCCGGCCAGTTCGATTACAACCTTGAGTACTCCGCCAAGGACTGGGCCACCGGATACGACAGCCCAGCACTGCGGGAAGGCCGCATCGTCAAGGAGGCGATCCCCAACCACAATCCGGTGGGCATGCAGGGGTTCACCTTCAACCTGCGTCGCCCCATGTTTCAAGACCGCCGGGTGCGTGAAGCCATCTCGCTCTTGTTCGACTTTGAGTGGACCAATAAGCAACTGTTTTTTGGCGCCTACAAGCGCACCCACAGCTTCTTCGAAAACTCC
This sequence comes from Serpens gallinarum, assembly GCF_014836765.1. Classification (GTDB taxonomy): domain Bacteria; phylum Pseudomonadota; class Gammaproteobacteria; order Pseudomonadales; family Pseudomonadaceae; genus Serpens; species Serpens gallinarum. The sequence goes on along the minus strand of NZ_JACSQG010000014.1, from coordinate 40,817 downwards.
GAACTTGCCTCCCGGGGCTTGCCCACACCCGGTGAATTAGCCCTTCTCGAGCCCCTGCGCGGGCAAATCCCCGCTGAAGTGTTCGACACCGCATTCCAGACACCCGTCAGCGACGGCAGCGGCATCATTCGCGACCAGCAACGACGCGCTTATCAGTTGCTGCTGGACGCCGGTTACCGGGTGGAAAATGACCGTATGGTGAATGCCGAGGGTCAGCCACTGACTTTCGAGTTCCTGGTCGTACAGGCCAACCTGGAGCGGGTGATCCTACCGTTCAAGCGCAACCTCGCCGAACTGGGCATTGATCTGCAACTGCGCCGCGTCGATGTCTCGCAGTTCATCAACCGCCTGCGCTCGCGGGACTTCGACATGACCTCGAGCATTTGGCCGCAGTCCAACTCGCCGGGCAACGAACAAATGGAGTTCTGGCATTCCCGCAGTGCCGACAGCCCGGGCAGTCGCAACTTCATCGGCCTGCGCGACCCGGCAATCGACACCCTGGTGGAAGGGCTGATACGCGCCGACTCTCGGCAAAGCTTGATCGACCACGCCCGCGCCCTGGACCGTGTCCTGCTTTGGGGGCACTACGTGATCCCCAACTATTACACCGACACCTGGCGTGTTGCCCACTGGACGCACCTGGCCCGCCCGCCCCGCACGCCCGCCTATGACATCGGCCTGCTGACCTGGTGGGTCAAAGGTCAGGAAGGTGACGCAAGCCAAACCGCCGTAGCTGAGCAGGAAGCCCGCTGATGCTCGCGTATATCCTGCGGCGGCTGCTGCTCATCATTCCAACCCTGTTCGGTATTCTGCTGATCAATTTCATCATCATCCAGGCGGCGCCCGGCGGCCCGGTGGAGCAGATGATCGCCAAGCTGGAGGGCTTCGATGCCGCCGCAGGCGGCGCCACCGGGCGCATTTCGGGCGGCGGTACCGAGGTTGCGTCGGCCGGTTCCAACTACCGCGGTGCCCAGGGCCTTGACCCTGAGCTGGTAGCCGAAATCGAAAAGATGTACGGCTTCGACAAGCCTGCCGTGGAACGCTTCTGGATCATGCTCAAAAGCTACGCCCGCTTCGACTTCGGCGATAGCTTCTTCCGCGATGCCAAGGTGACCGACCTGATCATCGAAAAGATGCCGGTCTCCATTTCCCTGGGGCTATGGAGCACTTTGCTGATGTACTTGGTGTCGATTCCCTTGGGCATTGCCAAGGCCACCCGCCACGGCAGCGCCTTCGATGTCTGGACAAGTTCGGCCATTATCGTCGGCTACGCGATTCCCGCGTTCCTGTTTGCCATCTTGCTGATCGTGGTGTTCGCCGGCGGCAGTTACCTCAACTGGTTCCCACTGCGCGGACTCACCTCCAGCAACTTCGACCAGTTGAGCCTGGGGGCACAGATCCTCGATTATTTCTGGCACCTGGCCCTGCCCGTGACTGCCTTGGTGATTGGCAACTTTGCCACCCTCACGCTGCTGACCAAAAACAGCTTCCTTGATGAGATCGGCAAGCAGTACGTAGTGACTGCGCGCGCCAAAGGCTTGAGCAATAACCGCGTGCTCTACGGCCATGTGTTTCGCAACGCCATGCTGATCATCATCGCCGGTTTCCCGGCGGCCTTTATCGGCATGTTCTTTACCGGGTCGTTGCTGATCGAGGTGATCTTCTCACTGGATGGCCTGGGGCTGCTCAGCTTCGAGTCGGCGCTCAACCGTGACTACCCGGTGGTGTTCGGCACATTGTTCTTGTTCACCTTGCTGGGGCTGATCGTGAAGCTAATCGGCGATCTCACCTACACCCTGGTCGATCCGCGCATCGACTTTTCCAGCCGGGAGGGTTGAGATGAAACTGTCCCCCCTCAATCAACGCCGTTTCGAACGCTTCAAAGCCAACAAGCGCGGCTGGTGGTCGCTGTGGCTGTTCCTCGCCCTGTTCGTTCTCAGCCTCGGTGCGGAGCTGATCGCCAACGACAAGCCGCTGCTGGTCAGTTATGAAGGCCAGTGGTACACGCCGGTTTTCAAGCGCTACCCGGAAACCGTATTCGGCGGTGAGTTTCCGCTGGAAGCGAATTACAAAAGCCCTTATGTGCAGGAACTGATCAGCGACAAACAGGGCTGGATGATCTGGCCGCTGATCCCCTTCGACTACGCCAGCATCAACTACGACCTGAATGTTCCCGCCCCTGCCCCGCCCTCGACGCAGAACTGGTTCGGCACGGATGACCAAGGGCGCGATGTGCTGGCGCGCATCATCTATGGCTTTCGCATTTCAGTGCTGTTTGCCCTGACGTTAACCATCCTCAGCTCGATCATCGGCGTAGTCGCCGGCGCCCTACAGGGTTTTTACGGCGGCTGGGTGGATCTGGTCGGCCAGCGCTTCCTGGAAATCTGGTCGGGCCTGCCGGTGCTCTATCTGCTGATCATCCTGGCCAGCTTCGTGCAGCCGAATTTCTGGTGGCTGCTGGGGCTGATGCTGTTGTTCTCGTGGATGAGCCTGGTGGATGTGGTGCGCGCCGAGTTTCTGCGCGGGCGCAATCTGGAGTACGTGCGCGCCGCACGGGCGCTGGGCATGGAGAACGGCGCGATCATGTTCCGCCATATCCTGCCCAACGCCATGGTTTCCACCATGACGTTCATGCCGTTCATTCTGACCGGCGCCATAGGCACCCTGACCGCACTCGACTTCCTCGGCTTTGGCTTGCCGGCCGGCTCCCCATCGCTGGGCGAGCTGGTCGCCCAGGCCAAGTCCAACCTGCAGGCGCCCTGGCTGGGCATCGCCGCCTTCGCCGTGTTGGCGATCATGCTGAGCCTGCTGGTATTCATCGGCGAAGCCGCCCGCGATGCCTTCGACCCGAGGAAATAAACATGGCCGAGAATCTGATTGAAGTACGTGATCTGGCCGTGGAGTTCCGTAGCGGCGAGCAGTTCCAGCGTGTGGTCGAAGGCGTCAGTTTTGACATCCGCAAGGGCGAAACCTTGGCGCTGGTGGGTGAAAGCGGCTCTGGGAAGTCGGTCACCGCCCATTCCATCCTGCGCCTGCTGCCCTACCCGCTGGCTCGCCATCCGGCCGGCACTATCCACTACGGCCAGCAGAACTTGCTCAAGCTCGGCGAGACACAGCTGCGCGGCATTCGTGGCAACCGCATCGCCATGGTGTTCCAGGAGCCCATGACCTCGCTAAACCCGCTGCATAGCGTTGAGAAACAGATCAACGAGGTGCTTGGCCTGCACAAAGGCCTGACCGGCAACGCGGCCACCGCCCGGACCCTGGAGCTACTGGAACTGGTCGGCATCCCCAAACCGCGCAAGCGCCTCAAGGCCTACCCCCATGAGTTGTCCGGTGGACAACGTCAACGGGTGATGATCGCCATGGCCCTGGCCAACGAGCCTGAGTTGTTGATTGCCGATGAGCCTACGACTGCGCTGGACGTCACCGTGCAGCTGAAAATCCTCGAATTGCTCAAGGATCTGCAGGTACGCCTGGGTATGTCGCTGCTGCTGATCAGCCACGATCTCAACCTGGTGCGCAGAATTGCCCATCGCGTATGTGTCATGCAGCACGGTCGGGTCGTCGAACAGGCATCGTGTGACGAATTGTTCCGTGCTCCGCAGCATCCCTATACCCGGGAACTGCTGGGCGCCGAGCCCAGCGGCGAGCCGGCGAGCAACCCCGCCGGTGCGCCGCTGCTGGAAGTGCAGGACCTGCGCGTGTGGTTCCCGATCAAGAAAGGGTTCCTACGCCGCACCGTGGATCATGTGAAGGCGGTGGACGGCATCGGTTTCAGCCTGCCCCAGGGCCAGACCCTGGGCATCGTGGGCGAAAGCGGTTCCGGTAAATCCACCCTGGGGCTGGCGATTCTGCGGCTGCTAGGTAGCCAGGGCGCCATTCGCTTCGAAGGCCAGGCACTGGACGGCATGAATCAGCAGCAGGTGCGGCCGCTGCGGCGGCAGATGCAGGTGGTCTTTCAGGACCCCTTCGGCAGTCTCAGCCCACGCATGTCGGTGGCCGAGATCGTTGGTGAAGGGTTGCGCATCCACAAGATGGGCACGGCTGCGGAGCAGGAACAAGCGATCATCGATGCGCTCGTGGAGGTAGGTTTGGATCCGGAAACCCGGCACCGCTATCCCCATGAGTTTTCTGGCGGGCAACGGCAGCGTATCGCCATTGCCCGCGCATTGGTGCTGAAACCGGCGCTGATTCTGTTGGACGAGCCCACCTCGGCGCTCGACCGTACGGTGCAGCGCCAGGTGGTGGAACTATTGCGGGCATTGCAGGCCAAGTACAACCTGACCTACCTGTTCATCAGCCATGACCTGGCGGTGGTCAGAGCGCTGAGCCACCATTTGCTGGTGATGAAGCAGGGCCAGGTGGTTGAGCAAGGCGATGCAGCAACGGTATTCGCCGCCCCGCAGCACCCTTATACCCGGCAGTTGCTGGAAGCGGCCTTTATGGCCCCAGCAACAGTCGACTAACCAAGCAAGAGGAATAGAACATGGGTTTTCTCGCCGGTAAGCGCATCCTGATCGTCGGTGTCGCCAGCAAGCTGTCGATCGCCTCGGGCATCGCCGCCGCCATGCACCGCGAAGGCGCCGAGCTCGCCTTCACTTACCAGAACGACAAGCTCAAGGGCCGCGTTGAAGAATTCGCCGCTGGCTGGGGCTCGGGTCCGGAGCTGTGCTTCCCGTGCGACGTGGCCAATGACGACGATATCGTCAACGTCTTCGCAGAGCTGGGCAAAAAGTGGGACGGCCTGGACGGTATCGTTCACTCGGTGGGCTTCGCACCTGGCGATCAACTGGATGGCGACTTCACTGAAGTCACCACCCGCGAAGGCTTCAAGATTGCCCACGATATCAGCGCCTACAGCCTGGTAGCCCTGGCCAAGGCCGGCCGCCCAATGATGAAGGGTCGCAACGGCTGCATCCTGACCCTGACCTATCTGGGTGCCGAGCGCACCATGCCCAACTACAACGTGATGGGCATGGCCAAGGCCAGCCTGGAAGCTGGCGTACGCTACCTGGCCGGCAGCCTTGGCCCGGAAGGTACTCGCGTCAACGCCGTCTCCGCAGGCCCGATCCGCACCCTCGCTGCCTCCGGCATCAAGAGCTTCCGCAAGATGCTCGCCGCCAACGAGAAGCAGACCCCGCTGCGCCGCAACGTGACCATCGAAGAAGTCGGCAACGCCGGTGCCTTCCTCTGTTCGGACATGGCCTCCGGCATCAGCGGTGAAATCCTCTACGTCGATGGTGGCTTCAACACTACCGCCATGGGCGCCATCGAAGACTGATTCGATACACGCGCACAAAAAAACCGCACCCAGCAAGGTGCGGTTTTTTTGTTCTTCGAAACGATTTCAACACTGCGACGCCGCCCTACGACAGCAGAGCTGTCGTAGGGAATATGTCTTAGAAGCGCTCGATCTTCGCGTCAGCTTCCTGTTGCGCGTGGAACGCGGCGAAGTCCTGCTGTCCCTTGCGTGAAGCGAGGAAGCGCTGATACATGGCTTTCTCTTCAGCTGACAGCGCCTCTTGCGGCTCGCTTACACCATTCAGGCGCACCAGAACATAATCGCCGCTGGGGAGTGTCACCGCGGCGTAGTTCGGCTTGTCAGCGGTTTCCGGCTTGGGCATGCGGAACAGCGTCTGCAATACCACGGGTTCGATACCGTCCTGACTGCGGGTCGCGGCCTCAGTGACCTGCCAGGTGCCGACATCTGCCATCTCGACAGGGGTCTTGCCTTCACGCAGATCAGCCAGTAGCTGCTCGCCCTTGTCCTGGACGGCCGCCGCCGCACGCTCCTGAAGCAGTTGCTCGCGGATTTCGGCGCTTACCTGCTCAAAGGGCAGACGCTCGGATTTGCGGTGCTCTTTGACACGCAGGACCACCACCGTTTCCGGGTCAAGTTCCAGAGCCGAGCTGTTAGCCCCGTCTTCAAGCACTTCATCACTGAATGCGGCCTGCACCACCTGACGGTTCGCACTCAGGCCTTCACCGCCTTCGCGGCCAAACGGCTCACTGGTCTGCACGGTCAAACCCAGTTCCTGGGCAGGTTGGCTCAGATCTGAGGCTTCAAACGCCGCATCTTCCAACTGCTTGCTGACTTCAACGAAACGCTGCTCGACCTTCTGTGTTTTCAGGTCACGCTCCAATTTGTCATGCAAGCTGGCAAAGCTCGGCACATCGGCTGCCTGTACATCGATCAACTTGATCAGGTGCCAACCAAACTCGCTGCGTACCGGTGCGGATACTTCGCCCTTGGCCAGCGCGTAGAGCGCCGCTTCGAAGTCAGGGTCATACACACCAGGACCGGCAAAACCCAGATCACCACCGTCGGCAGCCGAGCCGCTGTCCTCGGATAACTCTTTGGCCAGCGCAGCAAAATCCTCGCCCTGCTGCAGGCGGTGCTGAATCCCGTCAATCTTGGCCTTGGCCTCCGCATCGCTGCGCACACCGTCACTTTCGATCAGGATGTGAGCGGCCTGCCGCTGTTCAGCCAGGTTGGCGATTTCTTTCTCGTAAAGGTTCTTCAGGTCTTCTTCGCTTACCTCAACCTGAGCGAAGAATTGATCTTTCTTCAGCTCGATATAATCAATTACCACCTGCTCGGGGCTCATGAAGCGTGCGGCATTCTCATCGTAATACGCCTGCACCTCGTCCTCGGCGATGGTGATCGCCTGCGGGTCTGCCTGCAGCGTCAGCGTGGCGAAATCACGTGTCTGGCGTTCCAGACGCGCAAAAGACTCGATTTCCTGTTCAGTCACGAAGCCACTGCCCGCAATACCGGCACGCAGCTGGCCGATCAGCATTTCCTGCTCGAGCATCTGGCGGAATTGCAGACGGCTATAGCCCATCTGGCGGATGACCTGGTCGAAACGTTCGGCGCTGAATTGACCATTTTGCTGAAAGCTGGGGGTTTGCAGGATGACCTGATCCAGTGCCGCCTGGGAGAACGCGAAGTCGGCCTCTTGCGCACTTTGCAGCAGCAAGCGACGCTCGATCAGCCCGTTGAGTGCAGCGTCGCGTAACAGGCGCTCATCAATCAGCGAGGTGTCGAAATCACGACCAAACTGTTGCAGCAATTGCCGGCGTTGCAGTTCGACCGCCTGGTTCAGCTCGTTGAGGCTGATTTCTTCACCGTTTACCTCGGCAGCATTCTGCGAATTGCTGGCCGCGTTGAAGATCGCCTCGAAGCCGGTAAACGACAGCAGAACGACGATGAGGCCGATGATGGTTTTGGCAATCCAGCCCTGTGAGTTATCCCTGATGTTCTGCAGCATGCATCCCCCAGAAACGGCCGTTAAAACAGCCGCGCTACGCGGTAATGTCCAAAATGGAAAAGGCGCACCCGAACGGATGCGCCTTTTCGAATGGGCGGAATGAAGGAGAAACAACCTACATTCCCGGTCAGGAGGTCGACTATAACCGACTCACTCACCACTCGGCTGCCAGGCCAGTAGTCCGGCCAGCAGCCCAGGCCCGAAAGACGCTTAGTTGACGGCGTCTTTGAGAGCCTTGCCAGCCTTGAAACCTGGAATCTTGGCAGCTTCAATCTTGATCGGCTTGCCCGTTTGCGGGTTACGGCCAGTGCGCGCGGCACGGTCCTTTACCGCGAAGGTACCGAAGCCCACCAGGACCACGGAATCACCAGCTTTCAGAGCACCAGTGACGGATTCGATCACAGCGTCCAGCGCACGACCAGCAACAGCTTTCGGGATATCAGCAGATGCGGCGATAGCATCGATCAGTTCCGACTTGTTCACTCTAAGTCCCCTTATTTCTAACTATTTTGAATGTTCGTATGAAGTATTAAGCAGGTGCCCACCAGACTGCCGGCACCTAATTCGCCAGAGAATCAGCGACAAATAAAGTGTCCCGGAAGTCCTCGAACTAATGCGTGCTGATTCGTTCCTTGGAATCAGTCTCGCGCTTGTCATCCTTTGCAACCATCTCGGGAGCCGCGTCAGGCAAGGGCTCCGGGGCGTATTGCAACGCAATTTGCAGGACCTCGTCAATCCATTTGACCGCTTTAATCTGCAAGTCCTGTTGGATGTTTTCGGGAATCTCCTTTAAATCACGCAGGTTTTCTTCCGGGATGATCACAGTTTTGATTCCACCCCGATGCGCAGCGAGTAATTTTTCCTTCAAACCGCCAATCGCCAGCACCTGGCCACGCAGCGTAATCTCGCCAGTCATCGCCACATCGGCGCGCACCGGAATCTGAGTCAGCGCGGACACCAGCGCGGTGCACAAGCCGATACCGGCGCTCGGGCCGTCTTTAGGCGTGGCGCCTTCGGGCATGTGGATGTGCACGTCGCGCTTCTCATGAAAATCCTCGGCAATGCCCAGGCTTTTTGCGCGGCTGCGCACTACGGTCAGCGCGGCGGTCATCGACTCGGCCATGACATCGCCCAACGAGCCGGTCTTGATCAGCTGACCCTTGCCCGGCACCACGGCCGTCTCGATGGTCAGCAATTCACCGCCCACCTGAGTCCAGGCCAAGCCGGTCACCTGACCAACCTGATCCTGCTGCTCAGCCAGGCCATAACGGAACTTGCGCACACCCAGATAATGCTCGAGCGTCTCGGCCGTCACCTGCACCTGGAAGCGTTTTTCCTTGATGTGCTCCTTGACCACCTTGCGGCACACCTTGGCGATTTGTCGCTCCAGACTGCGCACACCGGCTTCTCGGGTGTAGAAGCGGATCAGGTCGCGAATCGCGGCCTCATCGAAGCTCAGCTCGCTTTCCTTCAGGCCATTGGCCTTGACCTGCTTGGGGATCAGGTACTTGGTCGCAATGTTGACCTTTTCGTCTTCGGTATAACCCGGCAGACGAATCACCTCCATGCGATCCAGCAGCGGCGCCGGAATATTCATGGAGTTGGCAGTGCACAGGAACATCACATCCGACAGGTCGTAATCGACCTCCAGATAGTGATCGTTGAAGTTGTGATTCTGCTCGGGGTCCAGCACTTCCAGCAATGCAGACGCCGGATCACCGCGCATGTCGCTGCCCAGCTTGTCGATTTCATCGAGCAGGAACAGCGGGTTGCGCACGCCGACCTTGGTCATTTTCTGGATCAGGCGACCCGGCATCGAACCGATGTAAGTACGCCGGTGCCCACGGATCTCAGCCTCGTCACGTACACCACCCAGAGCCATGCGCACGAACTTGCGGTTGGTCGAGCGGGCGATGGACTCGGCCAGAGACGTCTTACCCACGCCAGGCGGACCCACCAGGCACAGCACCGGGCCCTTGAGTTTTTTAACGCGCTTCTGCACGGCGAGGTATTCAAGAATACGTTCCTTGACCTCTTCCAGGCCGTAGTGATCGGCATCGAGAATATCTTCGGCGCGGCTCAGGTCCAGGCGCACCTTGCTCTCGGCCTTCCACGGCACATTGAGCAGCCAGTCCAGGTAAGAACGCACCACGGTCGCCTCGGCGGACATCGGCGACATCTGCTTGAGCTTGTTCAGCTCGGCCTGCGCCTTGGTGTGAGCTTCCTGGGTCAGACCGGCATTATCGATGCGTTTCTTGAGTTCATCGAGCTCGTTGTGGCCTTCGTCGATGTCGCCCAGCTCTTTCTGAATGGCCTTCATCTGCTCATTCAGGTAGTACTCGCGCTGACTACGCTCCATCTGCTTCTTGACCCGACCACGGATACGCTTTTCCACCTGCAACAGGTCGATTTCGCCATCCAGCACCGCCAGCACGTATTCCACGCGGGTGGCCAGATCGGTAATTTCCAGGATTTCCTGCTTCTGCTCGATATTCAGCGCCATATGCGCGGCCATGGTGTCTACCAGGCGGCTCGGCTCATCGATGCTATTTAGCGACGCCAGGACTTCAGAGGGCACTTTCTTGCCCAGCTGCACATATTGCTCAAACTGGCTGAGCAGGCTGCGGCAGAACACTTCCGATTCACGCTCTTCAACCGCGGCATCTTCGATCAGCGATACTTCGGCGCGGCACTGGTCTTCCAGTTCGATGAAGCGCTCAATCAACCCGCGCTGCTCACCTTCGACCAGGACCTTGACCGTGCCGTCGGGCAGTTTGAGCAACTGCAGTACCGTGGCTACGGTGCCAACCCGATACAGAGCATCCTCGCCCGGATCGTCATCAGTCGGGTTTTTCTGGGCCAGCAACAGAATCTGCTTGTCGCCCTTCATGGCGGACTCGAGAGCCTCGATGGACTTTTCTCGACCCACGAACAACGGGATCACCATATGCGGATACACCACAACGTCACGCAATGGCAAAAGTGGCAATTCGATGATTGTCTTCATGATTTCGGCTCTACAGCGACCTTCTGGTCGTGATCGGTGGGATTACCCTCGCGGACAAGATGGGGCCGATGACTGCAAAAAACAAGCATCGAGCCCAGAATGACGAAGGGGCCCGCAGGCCCCTTGTCTATCACGCGTCAGGCGCAGCCTTGGCCGTTGGCTCGCTGCTTTCGTAAATGAGCAGGGGCTTGGAGGTGCCCTCAATGACGTTCTCGTCAATCACCACCTTGCTCACATCGTTTTGCGACGGGATCTCGTACATGGTGTCGAGCAAGATGCCTTCCAGAATGGAGCGCAGGCCACGCGCGCCAGTCTTGCGCTCCAGCGCACGGTGCGCCACAGCCTTCAAGGCATCCGAACGGAACTCCAGATCCACGCCTTCCATTTCGAACAGCTTGGCGTACTGCTTGGTCAGGGCATTCTTCGGCTCGGTGAGAATCTGCACCAGCGCCGCCTCGTCCAGCTCATCCAACGTGGCAATGACTGGCAGACGACCGACGAACTCGGGAATCAGGCCGAACTTCACCAGATCATCCGGCGCGACTTCGCGCAGCGACTGACCTACCGACTTGCCGTCATCCTTGCTGCGCACTTCGGCATTGAAACCGATGCCGCCACGCGTGGAGCGGTTTTGGATCACCTTCTCCAGGCCGGCGAACGCGCCACCGCAGATGAACAGGATATTGCGCGTATCAACCTGCAGGAACTCCTGCTGAGGATGCTTGCGTCCACCCTGCGGCGGTACCGAAGCCACGGTGCCTTCGATCAGCTTGAGCAACGCCTGCTGCACGCCCTCGCCCGAAACGTCACGGGTAATCGAAGGATTGTCCGATTTGCGGGAAATCTTGTCGATTTCATCAATGTAGACGATACCCATCTGGGCTTTTTCCACATCGTAATCGCATTTCTGCAACAGTTTCTGAATGATGTTCTCGACATCTTCACCCACGTAGCCCGCTTCAGTCAGCGTGGTGGCATCAGCAATGGTGAAGGGCACGTTGAGCAGGCGCGCCAGCGTCTCGGCCAGTAATGTTTTGCCCGAACCAGTCGGACCGATCAGCAGAATGTTGCTCTTGCCCAGCTCGACTTCTTCTTTCTTGTCGCGCTGGTTGAGACGCTTGTAGTGGTTGTAAACCGCTACAGCCAAAATCTTTTTCGCCCGTTCCTGACCAATGACGTACTGGTCCAGAATCGCGCTGATTTCCTTGGGCGATGGCAATTTATGAGCATTACTCTCGGCCTGGGCTTCTTGCACCTCCTCACGGATGATGTCGTTGCACAGGTCGACGCACTCGTCGCAGATGAAAACCGAGGGGCCGGCAATCAGTTTGCGCACTTCGTGCTGGCTTTTGCCGCAGAAGGAGCAATAAAGCAGCTTGCCGTTGTCCTCGCCGTTGCGGGTGTCAGTCATTCGATCAATCCAATACGGTAGGGCTTGAAACACAAGATGAAGGCAATTGCAGGCATTTTCAACCCCGCCACGACCGGCAATCCCAGCCATGGCGTGACAGCATGATCAGCTCGTCATTTGACGGCGGGTCAGCACCTGATCGATAAGGCCGTACTTGACCGCCTCTTCACCGCTCATGAAATTGTCACGGTCGGTGTCGCGGGCAATCACGTCCATCGGTTGATTGCAATGGTCAGCCAGAATTCGGTTCAGACGCTCACGAATGGTGAGAATCTCACGGGCGTGGATCTCGATATCCGAGGCCTGGCCTTGGAAGCCGCCCAGCGGCTGATGGATCATCATCCGTGAGTGCGGCAGGCAGTAACGCTTGTTGGCGGCGCCACCGGCCAGCAACAGGGCACCCATGCTGCAGGCCTGACCGATGCAGATCGTCGACACGTCGGGCTTGATGAACTGCATGGTGTCGTAGATCGACATGCCCGCAGTGACCGAACCACCCGGCGAGTTGATGTACAGATGGATGTCCTTGTCGGGATTTTCCGCTTCAAGGAACAGCAGCTGCGCCACCACCAGGTTGGCCATGTAGTCTTCAACCTGACCAACCAGGAAGATCACGCGCTCCTTCAACAGGCGCGAGTAGATATCGTAGGCACGTTCGCCACGAGCGGACTGCTCGATAACCATCGGCACCAGACCGCCGGCAGCCTGGATTTCTGGCATTTGCATAAAGGAATTGCGGGACATATCCAGCGATCGCTCCCAATGTGAACGGGTCTTCAAAGACACATAAGCCAGCACGAAGGCTGGCTTATGGTGTGCTCGAACGGGGGAAGAATCAGGCGACTTGCGGAGCTTCCGCGGGCTTGACAGCTTCTTCGTAGGAGACCGACTTGTCGGTTACGTTGGCCTTCTGCAAGACAGTATCTACAACTTGCTCTTCCAGCACAACAGAACGAACCTCATCCAGTTGTTGCTCGTTCTTGTAGTACCAGGCCACGACCTGCTCCGGCTCCTGGTAAGCGGAGGCCATTTCCTCGATCAGCTCACGGACGCGGGCATCGTCGGGCTTCAGCTCGTTCTGCTTGACCACTTCGGCGACGATCAGGCCCAGCACCACACGGCGCTTGGCTTGCTCTTCGAACATTTCGGCCGGCAGTTGCTCAGGCTTGATGTTGCCACCGAACTGCTGAACGGCTTGCACGCGCAGACGATTCACTTCGTTGGCAACGGTAGCTTTCGGCACTTCGACCGAATTGGCGGCCAGCAGGCCATCCATCACCTGGTTCTTGACCTTGGTCTTGATGGCCTGGCGCAGTTCACGCTGCATGTTCTTGCCAACTTCGTCGCGGAACGCTTCCAGACCACCTTCCTTCACACCGAACAGAGCAAAGAATTCGTCGTTCAGCTCCGGCAGCAGCGGTGCGGCAACGCTGTTCACGGTCACGGTGAACTCAGCGGCTTTACCAGCCAGGTCGAGGTTCTGGTAATCCTCGGGGAAAACCGGGTTGATCACGCGTTCTTCACCAGCCTTGACACCAACCAGCGCTTCTTCGAAGCCGGGGATCATGCGACCGGAACCCAGCACCAGCGGAGTGCCCTTGGCGGAGCCACCAGCAAAGGCTTCGCCGTCGATCTTGCCGACGAAATCGATGTTCAACTGATCGCCATTCTCGGCGGCACGCTCAACATTCTCGAAACGGGTGTTCTGCTTGCGCAGCACGTCGAGCATGGTGTCGATATCGGCATCGATCACTTCAGCCTGCAGACGCTCGACGGCAATGTTCTCAAAGCCGGCCAGCTGGATCTCCGGGAACACTTCGAAGGTCGCAACGTATTCCAGGTCTTTGCCCTTCTCGAACACTTTCGGCTCGACGGCAGGAGTGCCTGCGGGGTTCAGCTTCTGCTCAACCACGGCTTCGTAGAAGGTTTCCTGAATCAGGTCGCCCAGGGCTTCCTGACGAGCGGCTGCTTCGTAGCGCTGACGGATCACGCTCATCGGCACCTTGCCGGGACGAAAACCGGGGATCTTGGCACGACGGGCAGTCTGCTGCAGACGTTTGTTGACTTCGTTCTCGATGCGCTCGGCCGGTACGCCGATGGTCATGCGGCGCTCCAGAGCGGAGGTGCTTTCAACAGAAACTTGCATGTATTTTCCTCGTTGCACAGACATAAGCCGGCATTCCGGCCCCAGAATGGGCACGCATTCTAGTAGCTCAACTGCCATAAGAGAAGTGTTCGCGCGAGTAGTAGGCGCGTCGATCATAGTTACCCCCTCTAGAACGCCCTATAATCGCCCGTTTCCTTTCGCCCTGGGTGGCGCCCGTCAATCGCTTTGTACTGCTCATTCTGGTGTTACTGCCCTCTGCCGTAGTGCAGAGCGCGATTGGGCGATCCACGAACTCGTTACCCTTGCTGGAATCCAGGTAGCCCTGTGGGCAATGGCCCGGCTACGCACCGGCGTGCCACTAATGCCACAGCGCAGCGTCAAGGCCACGGTGCTGCTGCTCGGCCTGTTGCTCGCTCAGCGCGGGCTGCCGCACAGTCGACCAAGGCTTGACCTTCAATGACATGGGTGTGAAGCCGCACTTATAGGAGCGACGGTAGGAGCGAGTAAGCAACCATTCCAAGCACGACACCTGCGGCCGGCGTCATACGCACAAGGTGCTGATGCAAAGGCGCAAAAAAAACCTTCCTATACAAGTAATAATAAGCCTGCACGAAGTTGATGTGGAACGCGGCCACCAATCCCCAGCAGAGAATCTCCATATCGCGAGCGATGATGCCTACGCTGATTGCCGAAACCATGACAACAGCCGACAGGCTGCCGCTTAGAAATAGTAAATCCGCCCTGTTCATCGCCTGGAAAAAGCTGCCGCTGGTCGAAAGCACGACCTGTACGGGAATCGCGATGGCGAGAATGCGGATTATCGGCACTACGTCCAGCCATTGATCGCCAAGAGCAAACAAGATGATCCACTTGGCAAGCACGTACATGGCCAGCCCGGCGGCGGCGCCGAGGAGTGAAAGCTTGAAGGTGAAGTCACGATGGATCTCTTCGACCTTTCGAGGGTCGCCAGCATGCTGGCGGATGACTGGCTGGATGGCCGGTGTCATGGCGAAAGTCAGTAACATCAGCGGATACTTCATCAACTGATAAGCCTTGTCGTAGTTGCCAAGCGCAGTTGCGCCCATGTATTTGCCGACCAGAATGTTGTCGAGGTTGCGCGAGAAGTAGTTGATGAAGTTGAAGCCGAACTGATAGCCGGAGAAGCCCAGCAGCGGCTTGATGGCGGAAAACTTCCGCCCCGGCAGCGGCCTGCCGAATTCGGTATTGGCCGAGAAATACCAGATAACGAAAAACAGCGTGCCGGCACTAAAGGCGCCCTTGGCTGCCAGGGCATGCAACGGGTCAATAAGCTGGGCGAGGCTGATGGTGGCTATAGTGCCAAGCAACTCCCCAGCCAGCCCGCCATTGGCGATTCTGTAAAAAGCCTGCTCTCTAAGCAGCAGAGCATGGGGCACGATGCTGGCGGCAAAGAAAAGCAGGCTGACGGCGATATAGGGTACGACTTCATCGACGCGGGGCAGTTGGTAGAACGATAGGAATAGCGGTGCCAATGCCGTAAACAGAAAGGCCAGCAGCAAGCCGATGGTCAATGTCAGTCCAAAAAGGCCATCACGATCTTCTCTTGCCAGGTGGCCCAGATTGATGATGGCAGGCCCCAAGCCAACCTCGGCCATCAATTGAAAAAACACGTAGAAGACCATGATGGCAGCAACCGTGCCGAAGGTTTCCGGCGTGAATACCCGGGCCATTACCATCATCGAAAGAAGGTTGACCGCATAGACGGCATAACGGCCGAGCATGCTTTTGGCTATGGCGCGGTAGAGGCTGCTGGTTTTTTTCATGGATGCTTCACAAGGCCGCGTAGTTTTCTTTTGACAACTTTTATTTCCGGCAAAATGCAGATCAAAGCTGCTCTAGGTTTTATGTGCCTGAGATTTGTCTTGAAAAAAAGCTTTAGGGATTTCTTTCTGACATGGAGAGGAATTTTGTTATTAAAGGCTGCCTGCGCTGTCGCTAACGCGTTGCCAATAATGCTTTGTATAAATTGGTTGAGTGCTATTGCTGTAGAGCAGTTTTGATTTTTTAATCCATTTTTCAAAAGCTCTTCAGCTACAGCGAGATAGCCATTCACATGCTTCATGCTTTTTTCTTGGGTCATGATTGAGCCAGGCCTTACTCTTCTATGAAAGAATCGGTCGGGCAAGCAGATAACCTCTGCCGTTTCGCTACTTATGAGGAGCTGAGTTGTAAAAAGGTTATCCTCATGGATAATTTCTGGCCGAAATCTGTTTTTATTGAATGTACTACGCTTATAAAGATACAGACAAGGCGACACCAAATAGGACTTATTTTTTACGAAAAATGAAAAGGCTTCTCTGCAAAGTAACTTTTTATTAGCGAGACATGAGGGTCTGGTGTAATCCAACTTCCCAATATCAAACTCAGAGACATCATCTGCGAAAGAGCACGCATTAAACATTACCATGTCCGCGTTATGTTCTTTTAGCGCTAACAGGCAACGCTCTAATGTTTCTTTTTCAATCCAATCGTCACTGTCCAGAAATATCAGGTAGTCACCGGTCGATTTCTCTATCCCTGTATTACGCGCAGATGATTGGCCAAAATTTTCCGTGACAATTAAGACGATCTCACTATGTTTCTCTTGATACTCCGATATTATTGCTGCACTGCCATCCGTGGAACCATCGTTAACGATGATGATCTCCTTGTTCTGATGTATCTGACCCACCGCTGAGTCAAGACATTCAGCCAAATATTTCTCCACATTGTAGACGGGTATGATAATACTGACTTTCGAGTCTTTTATATCGTGCATATTTAAGCGCTACCAACAAATCTCGCGTAAAGATTCGGCCTTTCACATCTGCCAACTAACCCCGGCGTCGACTTAAACTCGTCCAGATCGGCGGCTACCCGCGAGTTGTAGAAACTCTGTTCATTAAGCGCCGGTCCATACACCGCCACCTCGAGTAGGGTTTTGCCTTCGCAGATGAATTCCGATAAGCAAAGACTGTTCTCGGCGCGGTACTTCTCGCGCACGGTCTTGATGTAGCCGAGCGCCACGGTGGATTTGATAACCATGACTGCGTTGGGATTGATTGCCAGTAAATCCTCAATCACTTCCTCGACGCTGCGGGTGTTGAAGAAGTTGGTTTGCGGGTCGTAGTCGGTGGGAGTGGCGATGGTTACGAAGTCGGCATCACGGTAGGCCTCACGCTTGTCGAGGGTAGCTCTGAGGTCGAGGTCTTTTGGGGCTAGGTAGCGCTGGATTTCGCTGTGTTCGATAGGGGAAAGGCGGTCGTTGGTTAAGTCCACCTTGGCCGGGGCGGTCTCCAGAGTGATCACCTTGTTGCGCTGCGCCAGCAGTACCGCATTGGAAAGTCCGACGTAACCGGTGCCGGCAATTGAGATGTTCATGGGCTTCCTTGCCTGAAGCTAACGTGTAATGGCGGTGTTCGGGTCGAACGTCTTCAGTAGATGATCAGAATTTTGAGATCCGGCCACAGCGCCAGTTATTGATATAGAGAGATCGTAGTCGAACGAACTTGTAGAGCTTGATCACTTGGTCGTTCCAGCCATGGCGTATCTGTTTGAAGATGACCGGGCCGGGCGAGGAGCGCTTGACCGGCAAGGCAACGGTCAGCACAGCGGGCTGAGAGCGATCAGCGCCAGCTACGCAAGGCTGCGGTCGAGAACGGCTTTGATCAGGACCGCATAGGATCGGTAACGGCAAGCAGCAAAACCTGCCAGATCACAGCCACTTCGCTCGTCACGGTGAGTGCCAGTTTAAGACGGCGCTGCTGTCGTAGATTGGCGTTGTTCGATGCTGGAAGGCAGTTATGTTGGTTGGCTTGGAATACTCAAGCCCTCACCCACCGCTGCCGGACCCAGCTACTGAGCGCATCGACCGCCAGCACCAGCACCAGCATGGCAATGATGACCGTACTGGCTTGCGCCTCCTGGAACAGGCTGAGGCTGACATACAACATCTGCCCCAGCCCGCCCGCCCCCACAAAGCCGAGCACGCTGGCCATGCGGATATTGTTCTCCCAGCGGTACAGGCTGTAAGCCAGTAACTGCGGCCA
Source organism: Serpens gallinarum (assembly GCF_014836765.1). Taxonomy (GTDB): domain Bacteria; phylum Pseudomonadota; class Gammaproteobacteria; order Pseudomonadales; family Pseudomonadaceae; genus Serpens; species Serpens gallinarum. The sequence continues at coordinate 22,951 of NZ_JACSQG010000014.1, read as the reverse complement.
TAGATTGGGCAAGGTGCCGTAGCAGAAGGCTGCAACCGGATTGCCGCCTTGTAGACGAATGGCTTCAGTCGGTCCCGCCGGGGTATTTTCCAGTGCCTCGCCAAATAGACGCCCTAATACTCCGGCGGTGTGCAACGCCAGCGCCAAGGTGCCAGCATTCGGGCCGAGCCCCGCTGCCAGCACCATCAATGCGGCCCACACCAGTTCGGGAATGGCGCGCAAGGCATTGAGCAGCAGGCGTGCGACGCCAGCCAGCGGCCAACCAAAACGTCCGGCGGCGGGCAGCGCCAGCAGCAAACCGAGAATGGCCGCCAACAGCGTACCGACGGCAGACATTGCCAGGGTCTCCAGCGCACCACGGCCGATGGCCTGCAGATGCCCAGCGCTCAGATCCGGGTCAAAAAAACGCTGGGCATACGAACCCATCTGCCCCAGGTTGTCGCGGCCAAATACTGCGCCAAGATCGAGTCCCAAATAGCTGAATGACAGCCCTACCGCCGCCAGCAGAGCCAGAATCAGTCCCGCGTTGATCAGGCGCCTCATACCAGCCTCGCCCGCAGCAGCCGACTGATCAGGTCCGCCAGCATGACAAGCCCCAGGAAAGTAAGAAGCATGCTGGCTACTTCATCACCGGCGAACATGCGCATGGACAAGTCGATCTGCTGACCCAAACCGCCGGCACCGACAAAGCCCATCACCACCGAAGCACGGATTGCGCACTCCCAGCGGTACACGGTGTAGGACACCACCTCGTGCGCCGCATTGGGCAGGATGCCATAGAGAAAAGCGGTAAAACGGCCGCCGCCGGCCAGCAGCAAGGCGTGGGCCGGACGCTGGTCGACTGACTCGAAGATTTCTGCGTAGACCTTGCCGAGCATACCGCTGTAAGTAATCGCGATAGCCAACACGCCTGCGGTAGGTCCCAGGCCCACGGCGCGCACGAACAGCAGCGCCCAGACGATCTCCGGTACGCTGCGCAGGAAAATCAACAGACCGCGCACCGGCCAGCGCAACAGTTGCGACCACCATCCAGGCCGCCCGCCACGCGCCGCTGCGGACAACGACAGCGCGCGACTGGCCAGCAGGCTCGCCGGAATCGCCAACAGCAGCGCCAAGGCCATGCCGGCGGTCGCGATCGCCAGAGTTTGCAGAGTTGCATCGAACAGGAGCTGGAGAAACTCCTCGCCATGGGCAGGCGGCCAGAAGGCAGCCACGAACAGCCCCATATCACTGGCGCTGTCCTTGGCCAGAAACACGCCCAGGTCTAGCTCGCTGAGCTGCATTCCCGGCCATAACAGAGCAATGGCCAACAGGCTTAGCAGCAGCCGCGGCAGGGCTGCCGGGTCGCGGATATCGCGGCTCAGCATCGTGAAACCTGCACACTCGTCACCGGGACCGAGGCCGGACCGGGCGCGAAGGTCAATTGCTGGTTGGCATACAGCGCATCAAGCAACTCGCGAGTGACCTGCGACGCCGGGCAATCAAACAGTACCTGCCCGGCTCGCAAGCCGATGATGCGCGGAAAATGCGCCAGCGCCAGCTCCACCGCATGCAGACTGGATACCAGGATGACGCCTTCCTGCGCCGCGTGCCGACATAGCACACCTAAAGCATGATCAGCGAGCACCGGGTCCATCGCCGACACCGGCTCGTCGGCCAGCAGCAGATCAGGCGCCTGATACAGCACGCGGGCAATGCCCACCCGCTGCAACTGGCCGCCGGAAAGCTGCTGGCACTGCGCAAACAGTTTGTCGGCCAGATCCAGTCGTTCAAGCACCGCCCGCGCACCAGGAATATCCAGCGGATACAGCAGATTGAGCAGACTCTTGCCCAGCCCCCACTGCCCCAGCTTGCCAGCCAGCACGGCGGTGATCACCCGTAAACGCGGCGGCAAGGGCGGTGCCTGATGGATCAAGCCAATGCGCGCGCGTAACTGTTGCCGCTGGCGGCTGGACAAGCGCCAGGGCTGCTGATCAAGAACTTGCACTCTACCGCTGCTGGGCTGCAACGCCGTTCCCAGCACGTTAAGCAGGCTCGACTTGCCGGCCCCGGACGGGCCAATGATGGCAACCTGTTCGCCCTGGGCAATGTGCAGATCCACATTGCGCAGGGCATGAATGCCGTTGCCGTGCGTGAGGCTGGCCTGAGCCAGCTGCACGGTCATTTCAGCAGGTCTGCCGCGCGCGCGGCGTCCTCGATACCTTGATAGTTCTCCGGCTTGGTCTCGATAAAGCGGCTCGCGGCCTGCAAGTCGAGAATCGCCTTGTGCTCGGGATTGGCGGGATCAAGCGCCAGGAACGCAGTTTTGATCTTCTCAGCCAGAGCCGGGTCAAGCGTGCCGCGCACCGTCCAGTTGTAATCGTAATAAGGCGGCGTAGTGGCGAACACTCGCACCTTATTAGTATCCACCTTGCCATTGGCTACCAGCTTGTCCCACACACTGGCATTGAGCACGCCGCCCGCCACCTTGCCCGCCTGCACCCAGGCGGCAGTGGCATCGTGGGCCCCGGAATATGCCACGCGACTGAAGAACTCTTCCGGCTTGATGTCGTCGCCCAGCATGAAGTAGCGCGGCATCAGGCTGCCTGAGGTCGAAGACACCGAGCCGAAGGCAAAGGTCTTGCCCTTGAGGTCGGCCAGCGACTGCACGCTCGGATCGGAAGTAATGAATTTGCTGGTGAATTGCGCATCCTGCTCGCGCTGCACCAGCGGTATGGCATCACCGGTCTTCTGGTGTACTTGGACGAAGGTGAAACCGCCCAGCCAGGCCAGATCAAGACGGTCAGTCGCCAACGCCTCGACCACTGCCGGATAGTCGGCAACGGGTGTGAATTGCACCTGCATGCCCAGCTGCTGTTCCAGATAATTACCCAGCGGCTTGAATTTACGCAGCAGTTCGGTGGGCGCTTCGTCCGGGATGGCGCTGACTCTAAGCACTTCGGCGGCTTGGGCAAACAGGGCGGACAGGGACAGCGTAATACCGGCGGCGAGCGCCAGGGTGGGCTTAAGCATGGAGTTCTCCGGTTCAATAGCGGAAAAAACGTGGGGATGGCCACCACCTAGGCTAGCAGGCATAAGCATGGTGAGCCGCATGGGCGGTAAAAACGAGGCGATTATATAGTGCGGCGAGCGCCACCGCAGCTTTGCTAGAATTCGCGCCCTCAGATGCGAGGTATGTGAAATGAGTGATCCGATTCGCCTGACCCAATACAGCCATGGTGCCGGCTGCGGCTGCAAGATCTCACCCAAGGTGCTGGAGACGATTCTTGCCGGCAGCGGTGCACAGAACCTTGATCCGAAGCTGTGGGTCGGCAACGCTTCGCGGGATGATGCGGCGGTCTATGCCCTGGACGACGAGCGCGGCGTGGTGTCCACCACTGATTTTTTCATGCCCATCGTTGACGATCCCTACGATTTCGGCCGTATCGCTGCGACTAACGCGATCAGCGATATCTACGCCATGGGTGCCGACCCACTGATGGCCATTGCCATCCTCGGCTGGCCGATCAATCTCCTGCCACCGGAAGTGGCCCGCGACGTGATGCGTGGCGGCCGCGCCGTGTGCGATGCCGCCGGCATTCCGCTGGCCGGCGGCCATTCCATTGACGCACCCGAGCCGATTTTCGGCCTGGCGGTGACCGGTGTGGTGGAAAAGCGCTACATGAAGCGTAACGACACCGGCCGCGCCGGCTGCAACCTGTACCTGACCAAGCCGCTGGGCATCGGTATTTTCACCACGGCGGAAAAGAAAGCCAAACTGCGCGCCGAAGACGTCGGCCTGGCCCGCGACTGGATGTGCACTCTGAACAAACCCGGCAGCCGCTTTAGCAAGCTTGAGGCGGTCAAGGCCATGACCGACGTCACCGGCTTCGGCCTGCTGGGCCACTTGGTGGAAATGGCCGAAGGCTGCGGCCTCACGGCTCGCGTGGAATTCTCTCGCGTGCCACGCCTGTCCGGTGTCGAGCATTACCTGGCGGAAGGTTGCGTACCTGGCGGCACCCTGCGCAACTTCGACAGCTACGGCGAGAAGATCGCGCCCATGCCCGAACTGACCAAACTGCTGCTGTGCGATCCGCAAACCAGCGGCGGCTTGCTGATCGCCGTGGCGCCGGAAGGCGAACAGGAATTCCTCGCCGTGGCGGCCGAGCTGGGTCTGGCGCTCGAGCCCATCGGCCAATTGGTGGAGCGACAGCGCCACGCGGTTGAGGTGCTGTAATGCGGCAAGACTGCACCGACTACCGCGACATCTTCCTCAACGATCTGCCCATGATGGATGCCCGCGCCCCGGTCGAATTCGGCAAGGGCGCCTTCCCCACCGCCCTCAACCTGCCGCTGATGACCGACATCGAGCGGCAGAAGGTCGGCACCTGCTACAAACAGCACGGTCAGGCAGCGGCCATCGAGCTCGGCCATCAGTTGGTGTCGGGCCATACCAAGGCCGACCGCATCGCCGCCTGGGCCGCGTTTGCCCAGGCCAATCCCGATGGTTATCTGTACTGCTTTCGCGGCGGCTTGCGCTCGCAGATCGTCCAGCAGTGGCTTAAAAGCGAAGCAGGCATCGATTACCCCCGGGTGGTCGGCGGCTACAAGGCAATGCGTACGTTCCTGCTGGAAATCACCCAGCAAGCGGTTGCCCAGTGCGACTTCGTGTTGGTCGGCGGCCTCACCGGCACCGGCAAGACCGAAGTGATCGACCGGCTGGATAACAGCCTGGACCTGGAAGGCCACGCCAATCACCGCGGCTCGAGCTTCGGCAAGCACGCCACCGAGCAGCCGACCCAGATTGATTTCGAGAACCGCCTGGCCATCGATATTCTGAAAAAACGTGCGGCTGGCGTTCAGCATTTTGTGCTGGAGGACGAAAGTCGTCTGGTCGGCCGCTGCGCGGTGCCGCTGGAATTGCACGAAGGCATGCAGCGCTTTCCGCTGGTCTGGCTGGAAGACAGTTTCGAAAGTCGCGTGGAGCGTATCCTTGGCGACTACGTGATTGACCTATGCGCCGAGTTCCACAGTGTGCATGGCGAGGAAGACGGTTTTCGTCTGTTCGCCGAACGCCTGCTGCAAAGCCTGGGCAACATCCACAAGCGCCTAGGCGGTGACCGTTACCAGAGCCTGCTGGCCCTCATGCAATCCGCACTTGATGAACAACAACGCAGCGGCGTGGTGGACCTGCATCGCGGCTGGATCGAGGCGCTGCTTCGCGACTACTACGACCCCCTGTACGCCTACCCGCGCGCCAGCAAAATCGACCGCATCGAGTTCCGGGGCGAGCAGGAAGCGGTGGTCGCTTACCTGCGTGAGCGGGCGCAGCGCCACAATGGTTGAATAACCACTCCTTTATAGCCAGTCGTAGGGTGGATCGCGCCTCATCGATCCACCGGGTGGCGATCCACCAGGTGGCGATCCATTGAGCGTGTTCGTGGTGGATGTAAAAAGCGACATCCACCCTACAAGACTGCGCGTCGATCCGCTGTACGCCTACCCGCGCCAGCAAGATCGACCGTGTCGAGTTCAGGGGCGATCAGGAAACGGTGGTCGCTTACCTGCGTGAGCGGGCGCAGCGCCACAATGGTTGAATAACCACTCCTTTATAGCCAGCCGTAGGGTGGATCGCGCCTCATCGATCCCGGGTGGCGATCCACCGGGTGGCGATCCACCGAGCGGGGCTTTGGTGGATGTAAAAGGCGATATCCACCTACGGACTGATGCCCAGCGTCAGGGCCGCGAGCAGCAGATAACGACTTGCCTTGGCCAACAGCACAATGAGCAGAAAGCTCCATAAGGGCTCACGCATCACACCGGCGATCAGGGTCAGCGGGTCGCCGATGATGGGCATCCAGCTCAGCAGCAGCGACCAGCGGCCGTAACGGTGATAGCCGCGCTGGGCCCGCTGCAGCTGGGCATCGTTGATGGGAAACCAGCGCTTGTGGCGCCAGCGCTCGATGGAGCGGCCCAGCAGCCAGTTCACCACCGACCCCAGCACATTGCCGACGATGGCAACCGCCAACAGGCCAACCGTTGAATGCTTGCCCGCCAGCAGCAGGCCAACCAGCACCGCTTCCGACTGCAAGGGCAACAGCGTGGCAGCGCCAAATGCGGCCACAAACAGGCCGAGGTAACCGGATACTTCCCACATGCTCTACAAATCCAGGGTCATCAGTGGCAAAGGCATGCCTTCACGTATTCAGATGTCCACTGAGAAACTGCGCCAGGCGTCGTTGCATCAGACGTCCTGCGCTGCCCAGACGAGCGATGGGCGTGCCTGCCAGGCGGTCGTGCGCCAGTTCCGAGCCTTCGCCGCACAACGCCAGCGGGCAGTCCACCGCCAGCACCAGCTTGCGCAACTGCGCCAGCAATGAATCAGTTGGCGGCGCCGTGACATACAGCACCAGCGCCCGTGGCTGCACGGCCTGGCAAATGACACTGAGTTCTTCCAGCGGCTGACCGAGGGCCAGCACGCGCACCGCGCCGTTGTCGCCGTTGAGCAGCAGGCCGGCCACCAACAGTTCCAATTCACGGCACTGGTCTGGAACCGCCGCCAGCAGCACGGTGTTATCGTCCGGGCGGCGCGCCAGTTGCAGGCGCTGCAACACCCGAGCGCGCAGGAAAGCATCAAAAAACAGCCATTGGCTGGCCTGCCCGAACCCCTTGCGGTGCAGCAGTTCGTGCCACAGCGGCAAGACAATGTCCTCGAATACCACCGTCAACGGATACGTCGAATACACCTGGCCATACAGCTGCTCCAGTCGTACGTCGTCGAAATCGCCCACCGCCTGGCGAATTCGCGCCTGCCATTCGCTCCACTCCCCCGCCACCGGCTCGGCTTCGACCGGCAGGGATTCAGCCTTGTTCGCCGCGCTGCGTTCGAGCAGGCTGCCAACCTTGCTGACCGCCACACCGCGCTCGGTCCAGGTCACGATGCTGCGAATCGCCTCGATATCCGCCTGGGAATACAGCCGATGCCCGCCTTCGGTGCGCACCGGCTGGATCAGCCCGTAGCGTCGTTCCCAGGCCCGCAGCGTGACCGGATTCACGCCAGTCAGTCGCACCACCTCGCGGATCGGAAATAGCTCATCCTGGCCCGATGGGTCAGATGCGCGCGGCGCAGCGGCAGTGAATTCGATCATTGGCAGGAGCAGCCCAGGTCATGCAAGTGGCGGCATTCTAACTCAGGGGCAACGGATTGCGCGGCTCACCCCGTAGCAAAGCCGAGCCGACTGAACGTTGTGTCTTGTCGTGCCGCATCGCCTACTTCCCACAGCCTGTTAGAATGCCCCGAACCTGCACGCGGACCTTAGAACATGATCAACGCCAAGCTGCTCCAACTGGTCGTCGAAGCCTCCAATGACGGCATCGTGGTGGCCGAACAGGAAGGCGATGACAATATTCTCATCTACGCCAATCCGGCGTTCGAACGCCTAACCGGCTACCCGGTCGACGATATCCTCTATCAGGACTGCCGCTTCCTGCAGTCAGACGATCGCGACCAACCAGGCCTCAAGGTGATTCGCGAGGCGCTTGCCAACAAGCAGCCGTGCCGGCAGATCATCCGCAACTACCGCAAAGACGGCAGCGCGTTCTGGAACGAACTGTCGATCACGCCGGTCTTCAACGAGGCCGACCAGCTCACCTATTTCATCGGCATCCAGAAGGATGTCAGCGCCCAAGTTCAGGCCACTGAACGTGTGCGCGAACTGGAGGCCGAAGTCGCTCAGCTGAAACGCCAGCTGGCCGACCGGCCCGCCTGAACCGACCGATTCACCGGGTGAGCGACCTGCCGCAGAGCAGACGCAACGTGCATGCACGCTGAATCACCGGTAGCCACCCGACAACCGCCTTGCCTGACGAATTGAACCTATGCCCGTAGCCACGAACAAACTCGAACTCCTCAGCCCTGCACGGGATACCACCATCGCCAAGGAAGCCATCCTGCATGGCGCCGATGCCGTGTACATCGGCGGCCCCAGCTTTGGCGCACGCCACAACGCCAGCAATAGCGTGGCAGAGATTGCCGAGCTGGTGGAATTCGCCCGCCTGTTCCACGCCAAGGTGTTCGTCACCCTCAACACCATCCTGCATGACGATGAACTCGAGCCCGCCCGGCTGCTGATCTGGCAGCTGTACGAGGTCGGCGTCGACGTGCTGATCGTGCAGGACATGGGCATCCTCGAGATGGACCTGCCGCCCATCGAGCTGCACGCCAGCACGCAAACCGACATCCGCACCCTGGACAAGGCCAAGTTCCTCGCCGACGCCGGGTTCTCCCAGCTGGTACTGGCCCGTGAGCTCAACCTGCAGGAGATCCGCCAGATCAGCCACCAGGTCGACGCCACCATCGAGTTCTTTATCCATGGCGCGTTGTGCGTGGCGTTCTCCGGGCAGTGCAACATTTCCCACGCGCAGACCGGACGCAGCGCCAACCGCGGCGACTGCTCGCAGGCCTGTCGCCTGCCCTATACGCTGAAAGACGATCAGGGCCGCGTCGTTGCCTACGACAAGCACCTGCTGTCGATGAAGGACAACAACCAGACCGACAACCTGATGGATCTGGTCGAGGCCGGCGTGCGTTCCTTCAAGATCGAAGGCCGCTACAAGGATGTCAGCTACGTAAAGAACATCACTGCTCACTACCGGCAGGAACTGGACAAGATCCTCACCCAGCGCCCCGACCTGGCCCGCGCCTCCAGCGGCTTCAGCGAACACTTCTTCGTGCCCAACGTGGAAAAGACCTTCCACCGCGGCAGCACCGACTACTTCGTGCAGGATCGCAAGATCGACATCGGCGCTTTCGATTCGCCGAAATTCGTCGGCTTGCCGGTGGGCGACATCATCAAGGTCGGCAAGCACGACTTCATCGCCGAAACCAGCGAATCGCTGAGCAATGGCGATGGCCTGAACGTGCTGTACAAGCGTGAAGTGGTGGGTTTTCGCGCCAACACGGCGGAACTGCTCGAGGAGTTCGAACAGGACGGCCAGACCCGCCGGCAGTACCGCATCGTGCCCAATGAAATGCCGGCGGAATTGAAACAGCTGCGCATGCCCCATGCGCTCAACCGCAACCTGGACCACAACTGGCAACAAGCGCTACTCAAGACCTCGGCCGAACGCCGCGTGCCCGTGCGCTTCCAGGCTACGTTCAGCGACGAGGCACTGACCCTGCACGTGACCAGCGTTGAAGGCATCAGCGCATCGGTCAGTCTGGCCGGGCCGTTCGGTCTGGCGAAGAATCCAGAGCAGGCTCATGAGCAGTTGCGCGATACCCTGAGCAAGCTCGGCACCACGATCTATCACGCTGAACAGGTGGACATCGACGCGCCCCAGGCGCTCTTCGTGCCGAATTCGCAACTCAAGACCCTGCGCCGCGACGCCATCGATGCGCTGACGGCTGCGCGCCTGGCCGCCTACCCGCGTGGCAGCCGCAAGCCGGTCAGCGTGCCGCCGCCGGTGTACCCCGAGTCGCACCTGACCTTCCTGGCCAACGTGTACAACGAAAAGGCCCGTGCGTTTTATCACCGCTACGGCGTGCAGCTGATCGACGCCGCCTACGAGGCCCATGAAGAGCCGGGCGAAGTGCCGGTGATGATCACCAAGCACTGCCTGCGCTTCTCCTTCAACCTGTGCCCGAAACAGGCCAAGGGCGTCACCGGCGTGCGCACCAAGGTCGCGCCGATGCAGCTGATCCATCAGGACGAAGTGCTGACCCTCAAGTTCGACTGCAAACCCTGCGAAATGCACATCATCGGCAAGATGAAAGGTCACATTCTCAACCAGCCCCAGCCGGGCAGCGCGAGCAGCATGGTCGGCTTCATCAGCCCCGAAGACCTGGTGAAAACCATCAAGCGCAAACCCGCGCGGCCTTAAGCCCGGCTCAGCGCGCCCTGACCAACAGGTTTCAGGGCGCGGGCCAGGCCACCTCCGGCAGCGCCTCGAACGCCGGACGGACTAACAAGTAACCCTGGAACAGGTAAATGCCCAGGGCCTGCAACTCGCGTAGCTCGCCGGGGGTTTCGCCACGGGGCCCAGATCAAGCAGCAACAGCAGCCAACGCGGCTGACCGTCAACGGCGCCGTTGGCCAGCACGTCAATGCGTAGCCGGCGCCGTCCACTGGCTTGCTCCACGTCCACCATCACATTCCTGACCGGCTGCGCCTGCTGCGAGCCCAATCGGGCAATCAAACGCCGGGCCAGCCGTTGGTATTCCTCGCCAAGCAGCCAGACCAGGTTGTACACGTTTGCGCCGGTCAGCGTTGCATCGCCCAACACGCGCTCCGCCAGTGGGTTGGCGTATTCGATGCGCCATCACCCAGGGCAACGATTACGCCGATATCGGCCGCCATCCATGGCACGACAGCGCTCCAGGATTAATGTGTCTGCACCGTAATGGATTGCACCTGAGCACTCCCGCACCCGAAAAACCTCAATCGATACCCACCTCGTGCCTGTAGCCTCAGGCGTCATCCCTGTTGTGCTCGACCCAGATCAGCTGCGACACATCTATGCCCAGCTCGGTAGCCTGATTGACCAGCTGTTGGCGCACCTCGTCCGGCAATTGTTTGTCACGGGCGAGGATCCACAGGTAGTCGCGGTCCGGCCCCATCACCATGGCCCAACGGTAATTCTGCCGATCCAATGCAACCACGTTGTAGCCACCGTAAAACGGACCGAAGAACGACACCTTCAGCGACCCGACGTCCGTCGCACCGGTGAACTTGGCCTTGCCAACGGCCTCCTGCCAGGCGCCGCGCATATCGTTGTAACCCCGGTTGATCACCTCGATGCTGCCATCGGCGCGCTTTCTGTACGTGGCATTCACATTGCTCAGGCCGCGCTCGAACGAATGGTCGAGCCGCGCGATTTCGTACCAGTGGCCCAGGTACCGCTCCAGCTCGAACGGCGTCACCACCGCCACGCCTTTAGGGGGTGCGTACGAACAGCCGCCCAGCACCAGCAGGGCCAGTACCAACAGCGCCGCCGGAGTTCGGCGAGACCCGTTTCGGATGCTCCACATATTCATAACGCTGATCTCCGCGAGTTGAGGTTTTCGGTTTGCGAGTGGACCCGGACGTAGGGTGGATCGTGCTTTATCGATCCACCGGGTGGCGATCCACCGAGTGGCGCCCCACCGAGCGGGGCCATGGTGGACGACGACATCCACCCTACGAAGAGCCGCGATTCGTAGCCTGGCTTCACGCGACAACCTTATACAAATACATTGACTTGTACAAGAAAAACCCTACATTTAAGAAAATCTGTACAGCCTAACCCCGTGTCCCTGAATGAGAGACCGCACATGAGCACATTCATCGCCCCCCTCAAGATCGGTATCAGCGCCTGCTTGCTGGGCAAACCGGTGCGTTTCAACGGCGGACACAAGGAGTCAAGGTTGTGCAGCGAGATCCTCGCCCGGCATTTCGAGTACGTGCCAGTTTGCCCGGAAGTCGGCATTGGTCTGGGCACGCCCCGCGAGGCGATCCGCCTGGTGGGCGATCCGGCCAGCCCGCGTGCGCGGGGCAGCGTGCATCGCGAGCGGGATGTCAGCGAGGCGCTGACGGCGTTCGGCCAACGCACAGCCGCACAGCTAGACGACATCTGCGGCTACATCCTTATGCAGAAATCACCGTCCTGCGGCATGGAGCGGGTCAAGGTCTACCAGGACAACGGCAACCCGGTGCCAGGCGGTGGACGCGGTCTGTTCGCCGCCGCGCTGATGCAGACCCGCCCGGACCTGCCGGTGGAGGAAGACGGTCGGCTCAACGATCCGGTGCTGCGCGAGAACTTCATCACCCGCGTGTTCGCCTATGCCGAGTGGCAACGCCTGCTTCGCGAGGGGCTGAGCCGCCGCGCGCTGTACACCTTTCATGCGCGCTACAAGTATCAGTTGATGGCCACCAGCCGCACGCAGTACCAGGCCCTGGGCCGCCAGCTGGCGAACAATCGCGAGCCGCTGGACGTGTTTGCCCCGCGCTACTTCAGCCAGTTGATGGCCGCTCTCAAGCACACCGCCAGCCGGGGCACGCACACCAATGTGCTGCAGCACCTGAGCGGCTATCTGAAGCACGCGCTCAGCCATGACGACAAACAGGAGCTGCGCCAGGTGATCGACCAGTACCGCCTGGGCATCGTGCCGCTGGTGGTGCCGCTGACCCTGCTCAAGCATCACTTGCGCCGCCATCCGGACGACTACCTCGCGGGCCAGGCCTACCTGCAACCGCACCCCGAAGACCTCAGCCTGCGTAACGCCCTGTGACCATGAACGAGACTTTCACGCCTGCGGCCGACGATGACGGCGCGAGCCAAGACCTGCTGCCGATCCGCGAAGTGGCGCGCCTGACCGGCGTCAACCCGGTGACCCTGCGCGCCTGGGAACGCCGCTACGGGCTGATCCTGCCGCAGCGCACGCCCAAGGGGCATCGGCTGTACTCCAGCGCGCTGATCGATCAGGTGCGCCAGGTGCTGGCATGGCTGGAGCGCGGCGTCGCCGTCAGCCAGGTCAAGGGGCTGCTCAGCGAGCGCCAGCCCGAGGCGACCCGCGACGACTCGACCTGGCGCGCCGCGCAACAGCACTTGCTGGAGGCCATCGAGGCACTCGCCGAACGCGCCCTGGATGATGCCTTCAATCGCAGCATGGCTCTTTACCCGCCGGCCACCCTGTGCCGGCACTTGCTGCTGCCGCTGCTCGACGAACTGCGCCGGCGCTGGCGCCAGCAGCCCGGTGTCCGCCTGGAGCAGGTGTTCTTCTTGTCCTGGCTGCGCAGCAAGCTGGGCGCGCGCCTGTACCACAACAACCGCTTGCACCCCAGCGCGCCGCTGCTGCTGCTCAACCTCTCGCCCGAGCCGATGGAACCCGGCCTGTGGCTGTGCGCCTGGCTGGCCAGCGATGCCGAATGCCCGGTACTGGTGCTCGACTGGGCCATCCCTGCGCCGGAGCTGCAGGTCGCCGTGCGGCGCATCCAGCCACGCGGCCTACTCCTGTATGGCAGCCAGAGGCTGAAACCCGCCCTCTTGCAACGCCTGCTGCCGGGCATCGCCTGCCCGGCCCTGCTCTGCGGCCCGGCCAGCGGCATCCACCGTCAGCAATTGCAAAGCACCGATCTGTACCTCGCCGACGACCCGCTCGACGCCCTGCACTGCCTGCAATCGCTCAATCTGCTGGGCAGCTACCGCGAAGGAGCTTCAGCACCAGGAGCCTCGCCATGCGCCAGCTGATCTGGCTGCGCAGCGACCTGCGCGTGCACGACAACACCGCCCTCTGCGCAGCCATGGCCGAGGGGCCGACTATCGCCCTGTACCTGCTCAGCCCCGGCCAGTGGCAGCAACACGACGATGCGCCGTGCAAGGTGGACTTCTGGCTGCGCAACCTGGCCGCGCTGCAAGTGGAACTGCAGCGCCTCAACGTGCCGCTGTTGATCCGTCACGCCGAGCACTGGCGCGACGCGCCCGAGGTGCTGGCTGATGTCTGCCGCACCCACACCATCCGCTGCGTGCACGTCAACGAGGAATACGGCCTCAACGAAACCCGCCGCGACCGCGAGGTGGCGTCTCGTCTGGATGACTTAGGCGTGGGCTTTCGCGGTCATCTTGACCAGTTACTGTTCCAGCCGGGCAGCATGCTGACCCGCTCCGGCGGCTATTTCCAGGTGTTCAGCCAGTTCCGCAAGGTCTGCTATCAGCGCTTGCACGCAGCCCTGCCCGCTCTGCAGTGGTTGCCCGCCGCGCAAGCGCCCTTGAGCGTTGCCAGCGATGCCGTGCCGGCCAGTGTGCAGGGCTTTACACCGCCGGCGGACTCCCTGCGTCAACTGTGGCCCGCCGGCGAGGATGCCGCGCTGGAACGTCTGACGCTGTTTGCCGAAGAACGCCTCGAGGCCTATACGCAACAGCGCGACATCCCCGCCTTGCCAGGCACCAGCCAGTTGTCGCCGTACCTGGCGGCCGGCGTGCTGTCGCCACGCCAGTGCCTGCATGCCGTGCTGCGGGCCAATTGCGGCGAGTTTGATGGTGGCCAGCCGGGCGCCGTCAGTTGGATCAATGAACTGCTCTGGCGCGAGTTCTATACACACATTCTGGTTGGCTATCCGCGTGTCTCGCGCCACCGCGCCTTCCGCCTGGAAACCGAAGCGCTGCCCTGGCGTCACGCCCCCGACGATCTAGCCGCCTGGCAAGAAGGCCGCACCGGCTTTCCGCTGATCGACGCTGCCATGCGCCAATTGTTGACCACCGGCTGGATGCACAACCGGCTGCGCATGGTGGTCGCCATGTTCCTCACCAAGAACTTGTTGATCGACTGGCGCGAAGGCGAGCGTTTTTTCATGCGCCACCTGATCGATGGCGACCTTGCCGCCAACAACGGCGGCTGGCAATGGAGCGCCTCCACTGGCACCGACGCGGCGCCCTACTTCCGCATTTTCAACCCCATCAGCCAGTCGCAGAAATTCGACCCCGAGGGACGCTTCATCCGCCACTGGCTGCCGGAGCTGGTGCATCTGGATAACCGCGCCATTCACGATCCGTCTGCACTGAGTGGCTTGTTCGGCGCCGTGGATTATCCGCCTCCCCTCGTCGACCTGCGCCGCAGTCGCGAACGCGCCCTGGCGGCGTTCCAGAACCTGCCGTCACGGGTACCCAGTCATGCCTGATGTCTGCCCTACCCAATTTGGCTTGGACGGCACAGTTGTGGCCGCGGTGCGGGTGGAATGCGTCTAGCAAGCCACTCTTGATAGATGTCAAAAAAACATCAAATCAATATCAAAAGATATACCGCGCTGAAATATTGGCGTGTTTTAGTACACACCCGCGTGCGCAGCGATTAAGCCTGACCAAAACGAAGGCGAAGGAAACATGCGTCACGCTCAAGCCCCTTCCACACACAACGCCGCAAGGCAATAAACCCAGAGAACCAGCAGTGCGAAAAAATCTTCCGGTCACGGGGCGAAATGTTGATTTACCCGAGCACGCCAACATTTTCTCCACAACCAGCCCCAAGGGGCTGATCAGCCACGTCAATGCCCAATTCGTCCAGATCAGTGGGTTCAGCGAGGCCGAACTGCGCGGCCAGCCCCACAACATCGTTCGTCACCCGGACATGCCGTCCGCAGCCTTCGAACAGATGTGGGCCACGTTGAAGCGTGGCCGCTCGTGGATGGGGTTGATCAAGAACCGCTGCAAGAACGGTGACCATTACTGGGTCAGCGCCTTCGTCACACCCATCAGCAAAGATGGCGATACCGTCGAGTACCAGTCGGTGCGCACCAAGCCCGACCCTGCCCACGTACGCGCGGCCGAACAGCTGTACGAGCAACTGCGCGCCGGTCAATCGCCACGCATTCTGCGCACGCCACTGGAGCTGCGCCTCAAGCTGATGCTGCTGGTCAGCGCCTGCCTCGGGCTGAGCACCTTCGCCGTGGCCAGCCTGTTTGCCCTGCCGCTGGTCTCTGCCCTGCTGATTGCCGGGCTTGGCGCTGCATCCAGCTCCATCGCCATCGCCCTGCTGCTGGCCCCGTTGATCCAGTTGACGGCCCGCGCACGCGACATCGCAGACAACGCGCTGAGCCAGGCGCTGTATACCGGCCGCGCCGATGAATTCGGTCAGATCGAATTTGCCTTGCGCATGGCCCAGGCGGAAACCGGCGCCGTGCTGGGCCGCCTCGGCGATGCCTCCACCCAGCTCGGCTTGCAGGCCGACAACCTGCTGCGCGAAATTGATGGCAGCAGTCAGCTGACGGTCGAACAGAAGTGCGCCACCGAACAGATCGCCACGGCCGTGCACCAAATGGCCGCGAACATTCAGGAGGCTGCTCTCTACGCTCAGAACGCCGCTCAGGCAGCGGAGCAGGCGGATAACGAAACCCGCACCGGGCAAAGCCTGGTGGCCAAGAGCAGCGAGTCCATCCATCTGCTGGAAGGTGAGATTCACCAGGCCGCCCAGGTCATTCACCACCTGGAAGCCAACAGCCAGGAAATCTCCAGCGTGCTGGAAGTCATCCAGAACATTGCGGCGCAGACCAACCTGCTTGCCCTGAACGCCGCCATCGAGGCCGCCCGCGCCGGTGAACAGGGCCGAGGCTTTGCCGTGGTGGCCGACGAAGTGCGCAGCCTCGCCGGTCGTACCCAGCAGTCCACCGCGGATATCCAGCAGATGATCGGCACACTACAGGACGGCGCGCGCTCGGCCGTTGCTGTCATGGAAAAGAGCCGCGAGCAGGCCCAGGCCAGCGTCGCCCATGCCCAGCAGGCCGCCCTGGCGCTGGCGGGCATCAGCCGGCGCGTCAATGAAATTACCGCCATGAACACCCACATCGCCGCGGCGGCGCAGCAGCAAGGCAGCGTCAGCCAGGACATCAACCGCAGCATCGCCAGCATTCGCCACGCCGCTGACGAGAGCGTCGAAGCCGGGCAGCGCAACCGCGACTATGCCGTGCAGGTCGCGCAGCTCACCGGCAGGCTGCATGAACTGGCCCGGCAGTTCTGGACCAAACGGGCCGGGAAACGCAGAGATTGACCTTCCCTGGTCGGCCACTTTCCGCTTCCCCTGGAAGCGCGCCCTCAGCCGCGATGCTCCCCCCTGCATTGCGGCTGAAACGTCCCCATCGCTAAAAAATTGCCTGTACCGCTAATCCCACACCGAATCACTCAACCCTTGAAGTCGAAAGATTCAGCCCAATATCGTCTCAACACGATATTAAGTTCGCCCCATCGCGATACACCGTTACGAGCACCGATTCCATGAGCGACGAACTGGACGACATCATTAAGGCCCTGGCCCACCCGCTGCGCCGGGACATCCTGCGCTGGCTCAAGGAGCCCGAGCGCTACTTCCCCGAGCAGGAACACCACCCGCTGGACATCGGCGTGTGCGCCGGCCAGATCGACCGCCTCGCCGGGCTCTCCCAATCCACCGTGTCGGCCCACCTTGCCACCCTGCAACGCGCCGGCCTGATCACCAGCCGCAAGATCGGCCAGTGGCACTTCTTCACACGCAACGATGCGCAGATCGAGAGCTTTCTGAAGCGCATCGAACAGAGTCTTTAACGCCCGGCCCATCCGCCTCGCGTATTGTCATCACCCCAGGAGTTACTCCATGTCCACCTTGTTTGACCCTATCCAAATCGGCGACCTACGACTCTCCAACCGCGTCATCATGGCCCCGCTGACCCGCTGCCGCGCCGAGCCCGGCCGCGTACCCGGCGAACTGATGGTCGAGTACTACCGCCAACGCGCCAGCGCCGGCCTGATCATCAGCGAAGCCACCTCCGTCACGCCGCTGGGCGTCGGCTACCCGGACACTCCCGGTATCTGGTCCGCCGAGCAGATCCAGGGCTGGCGCAAAGTCACCGACGCCGTGCATGCCGCCGGCGGCAAGATCATCCTGCAGCTCTGGCACGTCGGCCGTATCTCCGACCCCATCTACCTGGACGGCCAATTGCCGGTCGCACCCAGCGCCCTCAAGCCGGCCGGCCATGTAAGCCTGCTGCGCCCCAAGAAGGACTACGAAACCCCGCGCGCCCTGGAAACCGCTGAAATCCCCGCCATCGTCGAGGCCTACCGCAAAGGCGCCGAGAACGCCAAGGAAGCCGGCTTTGACGGCGTGGAAATCCACGGCGCCAACGGCTACCTGCTCGACCAGTTCCTGCAGGACGGCACCAACAAGCGCACCGACGCCTACGGCGGCTCGCTGGAAAACCGCGCCCGCCTCCTGCTGGAAGTCACCGACGCCGCCGTCTCCGTCTGGGGCGCCGGCCGCGTTGGCGTCCACCTGGCCCCGCGTGCCGACTCCCACGACATGGGCGACAGCAACCTGGCGGAAACCTTCGGCTACGTCGCCCGCGAACTTGGCAAGCGCGGCATCGCCTTCATCTGCACACGCGAAAAAGCAGGCGCCGACAGCCTCGGCCCGCAACTGAAGCAGATCTTCGGCGGCGTCTACATCGCCAACGAAGGCTTCACCAAGGACCAGGCCAACGCCTGGCTGGCCGAAGGCAAAGCCGACGCCGTGGCCTTCGGCGTGCCCTTCATCGCTAACCCGGACCTGGTGGCCCGCCTGCAACAAGACGCCCCGCTCAATGAGCCGCGTTTTGACACCTTCTACGGCTCGAGCCCTGAGGGGTATATCGACTACCCGACGCTGTAAGTAGTACCTGCGACAAAAAGCCCGACCTAGAGGAATTCAGGTCGGGCTTTTTTGTGAGTGGACAACAGCGGGGAATAAATAGTAGCGTCCTGCCATCGGAGGGTTTGGCTTTACAGCAATTAGATGGCGTTCGGTATAACTCCATTACAGAAGAATCACTTCTAATCACTGTTATTTCTAAAGAAAAGGAAATCCAATGAGCAGTTATGAACTGATCAAAAGCACAAGGATTGATGGAGACTTTGAGGGCTCCGATGACGAAGTGCTTTTTAAGCTTCAAGATGGTACCTACTGGATTCAAGATCAATATATGTATTGGTACCACTACGCGCACTGCCCAAAGGTCAACATCCTCAGAGCAAACGGCAGGCTGTTCTTGAATGTCGACGGTCAAAATCAAGTAATTCCAATACGACAAATATTTGACGTAATCGAGTCTCAAATTGACGGTGATTTTAATGGCTGGGAGGGAGCGACCGCTTACCAGCTAACTAACGGACAAATCTGGAAGCAGAGCAGTTACAGCTACGAATACACGTACTCATACATGCCTGAAGTTCTGATTTACAACACTGGAACCGCATACAAAATGCAAGTTGAAGGCACAAATGCCGATGTTGTTTTGATCAAACGATAGTCGAAAAGCATAACAATATGCTCAACTGTCGCTCACTTCGTTCGCTGGACAGTCAAAAGCTACGCTTTTGCCTGCCCTTTAGCTTAATCGTTATGTTTACAAGGCAATGGAATGCACGAGATAAAAACCAATCTATATGACTGTCAGCATTGCTCTGGAAGTGGCACATGCCGCAATCGTGTGAACGACAACTCTTGTTATGCATGCGCGAAGCGCAATGAATTGCCATTCTGGAGACGCACCGGGCAGCAAGGCCTTCTTTGTGGTTCCTGCGGAGGTATCGGTCAGGCTGAACCGCTAACAGAACGTATGAATAAGCGTATTGCACCAATGCTGGCAATAATCCTCGTGCTAATTCTTCTGTTTATGGTCTTCTTTTTTGCACTAACAAAAAATGAATATTTTTCCGAAATATTAGCTTTCAGCAGTGCGGTCATTGGCTCTGTTGTGGGTTTTTATTTTTCGCGGCGAGCACGTAAAGCATAACAATTGGTTCAATTTGCTCGCTTCGCTCACTGGAACGCCCGCAAAGCGGGAGCCCCTTTAACCAAAATCTAACAATACACGCCTGAAATGATAAAGAAATCAAGTTTTTATAAATACAAATCATTAAATGATCTAGAGTTCTTGCTTGATGCTTTATTACGACAAAGATTTTACGCGGCAAATTATAGTGACATTAATGATCCGATGGAGGGTTCAATAAAGATTGAATCTGAATGCTCAAGGGATTTGGAGTTTGCTTGGGAAGGTTATATAAAAAGAATTGGGGTTGTTTGTTTTACAAAAGATCCAGACGCATCATTAATGTGGTCGCATTATGCCGATGGAAGAAAAGGCTGCGTGATCGGCTTTGAACTTATTGATAACCAACCGTTTAGCAAAGTTTCTTATATGAACAAGCCTAAGCTTCGTGTTGATAATTTCTCTATGGAAATGGCTTTAGAGCAGCTAAAATTTAAAGCAAAGCATTGGAGTTATGAGAATGAATATAGGTGCTTGGTTATCGATCGTAAGTTTTTACCAGTTAACATTGTGTCTGTAACGTTTGGATCAAGAGCGGATAGCTCGAAAGTTGATTTAATTGAGCATATCATCACTCAATGCAACCCAAGCATAAGGGTTTTAAGAGAAGCGCCGTCAGGGGCTGTGGTGAAACCAAAGATCTTGATGGGAAAGGCTGGGGTATTTCAGAGAGCCTCCGACGAGGCTGTTTGCGAAAAATGCTTAAATAAAGAAATAAACCAAAATTTTTATCATGAGAAGTATCGGAAATTATGAATTATTAACAATTCGCTTAACGTTTACTCGCTTCGCTCGCTGGACGTCCACAGCTGCGCTTTTGTCCGCCCGTTAGCTTCACGTTAGCTTTCACCGAACAATTAATCCAATTAAAGCAAAGAAGTAAAAGCCATGTTAAATGTCAACCTTAAGGACAAGAAACTTTTTGGAAACGAAGCAGGAGAAGACGAGAATCTAGAGATTCTTAACTCGTATTACATTGATAATAGTGATTTTGACGATTTTTTTGATGCAGATGAGAGCCTTTCTATTGTGAGTGCCCGTAAGGGCATGGGCAAATCGGCATTGCTTTCAAGGCTTCAGTACAAGCTGATAAATGATACCGAATATAAAAACCCCATTGTCATTCGAGTCAAAGGAAATGACTTACTTGGATTGGGCGATTTTTCTGGAGATGATCATTCTTATCTTGAAAATTATTGGAAGCAAATAATTTGCAAAAAAATAATCGTAGAGATTGGTGATAGTATTGGTTTCGCTTTAACTAGCGATGAAATGTCAATGGTTGAATTATCTGAGATTGAAGGATTAAAAAGCAAAAATTTTATTGGCGGATTAATCAGTAGACTAATAGGGAAGTTGCCAGCTCTAAATATGGAGGTTAAAGGGTTTCAACCTAGCAATCTAACAGAGCTTTTGAAGAACTACCAAAATAACCATAAAAATTCTAGAGTTTGGATTCTTATAGATGATATAGATGCAAAATATACAAACACACCTGATCAACAAGCACGGGTTGGCTCATTTTTTAGTGCGATTAGAGCGTTATCATTTACTCTGAATGGCTTGAATATTCGAGCAAGCGTACGTAGTGACGTATGGTCTTGCTTAAAGCATTTAGAAGACTTGGATAAGCTGGAGCAGTATGTTATTGAAATTGTATGGACCAGGCGCCATATGCGAGACATGCTGGCGAACAAGATCCTCTCGTATATAAAAAGAAAACACCCAAGTGCGGAAGAAGCTAATTACAAGCTCGGCAGAGACTATAATAAATTAATTGATCTAGTCTTTGAATCCCCAATTCAATGGGGAGGAGACGATAATGCGAAAATGTTTGATGCGATTTCAGCATTTTCAAATAAAAGACCTAGGTGGATGGGGCAGCTTGGTAGAATGTCAGGCAAAAAAGCAAAAGAAAGAAGCCCGCACGCCAAAAGAATAACACTTGACGATATCAGGTTTATCCTTGAAGAGTTCGGCAAAAATCGAAGAGACGATTTGATTAAAGAGCACCAGCATCAATTTGATGAACTAAGTAACTTGATAGATTCACTGAGAGCAACTCAAAAAGAGTTTAATTCCATTGACTTACATAAAATCATAGATAAAAATTTCATTAGAGGCAGGGATGCTAGTGTGATCCCCCCCGTTGATGGAAAAGTATATGTTGAGCCCAAAGATCTAGGGACCTTCTTATATAAGTTAGGACTAATTTCAAGAATACACGAAGATAGAAAAACATTTACGCATTTTACTGATGACCCAGACCTATACAATTCAAGTGAGAACTCGAAAGGGAATATTGTTTGGTCGATCCATCTTTCATATAGAGAATTTCTAAACATTCATTGAGACAAAGGGGACAGATTTGAATGGCACTTACTTAACCCTCTTCCGCGCGAGCTGAGTGGCGTGTCTGCATCAGTAACGGGTAGGATTTCGGCCTTCACTTGAGCACTCGTGGCTCTGCCCGCCCGGGACGTCGGCCCACTCGCCGCTGGACAATCAAGCACAGCAGGCTAGCCAGATTTTCCTCTTCCAGGTCGACGAGCAGCCGCCAAGCTAGCCATAACTGCAGGCTGTGTTTGAAGCTCAGCTCGCGCGGTAAAGAAACAAAAGGGGACAGAACAAAAGAGGACAGATTTATTTTTCAACTCCAGTCTTGAGGGAAAATCTGTCTCCTTTTTCAAGCGTTAGGTGTCTAGAACGACGTCATTCAGCCTGGCCCGCCCTCGCTTGAACGTCGCTGCTGCGGGAGTAAGATCCAGTGCTCGCGAGTGCCACACTTGGTCACGGGAGCGAACATGGACTTAGAGCGATTTGTTGGCGATTGCATTGCGGCGAACAACGGCCCCCATCCACAGGCTGCGGTGCTGGAGGTGCTCGCAAAGGCGATCCACAATCCAAGCGCAATGCTCACCGCCGTGGGCGAGCCTCGCGAGGCTGGGATCAAAGTCCTGCATCGTTCCAAGTCGCTAACGATCCTCAGCGCGGCGTGGACGCCACAGATGAATCTCATGCCGCACAATCATCTGATGTGGGCGAACATCGGGATCTATACGGGACGCGAGGACAATATTCTTTGGCGCGAAACACCCGATCGTATTGAGGCCTTTGGCGCCAAAGCGCTGTTTGCTGGAGATGCGGTTTCCCTTCCGGTTGATGTGATTCACTCGGTAACCAATCCACTGTTGCGCTTCACTGGCGGCATTCACATTTACGGCGGCGATTTCTTCGACACGACGCGAAGCCAGTGGGATCCCGAGACACTAAAAAAAGAGCCGTCCGATGGCGCAAGTATTCGCCGCATGTTCGAACTTGAAAACAAGCGCATGCGGGGGCGCGACAAGTTGTAGCACGCCGGCCAACGCTACTCGGCCAATTACGCACCCTCACCCGCCATCGATGAAACCGGTCACGAACTGGATCTGCCCGCTCTGTGACGACCTCTGCTGAATCACTCGCTTCGGTGCACCTCAGCCCGGTGACCATACGGCAGCCCATCTGGTGGGGGGTTGCAGGTGGGGCTATACCGCCTATGTGGGGTGCGTTCAGCGCCGAATCCTTCTGCAGGAGCCTCCATTGACGGTAACCGCTCCATAAAGCACACATTCAAAAGGACTGAAAAAGTCCCGATGCTGAGCTCCCGATTCCCTCTGGAGCCT
>NZ_JACSQG010000013.1 GCF_014836765.1 Serpens gallinarum | reverse complement strand
ACGCCCAGCCTGCTGACCCTGGACAACCAGCTGGCGGAAATCCTCGTCGGCCAGAACGTGCCGTTCCAGACCGGCTCCTACACCACCACCAGCGACGGCGCCAGCAACCCGTTCACCACCATCGAGCGCCAGGACATCGGCGTCACCCTCAAGGTCACCCCGCACATCAACGAGGGTGCCACCCTGCGCCTGGAAATCGAGCAGGAAATTTCCTCCATCGCCCCCGCCGCCAGCCTGAACACTGGCGCGGTCGATTTGATCACCAACAAGCGCTCGATCAAGAGCACCATCCTCGCCGACGACGGCCAGGTGGTGGTGCTCGGCGGGCTGATCCAGGACGACATCACGCAGAGCGTGTCCAAGGTGCCGCTGCTCGGCGACATTCCCTGGCTGGGCCGCCTGTTCCGCTCGACCACCGACACACACATCAAACGCAACCTGATGGTGTTCCTGCGCCCCAGTGTAATCCGCGACGCCGCCGGGCTGGCGGTGTTATCCGGCAGGAAGTACAGCGATATTCGCATCCTGGGCGATGAAAGCCGCGCGGCGCGGCTGCTGCCCGAGCGGCTCAACCATTTGTTCGACGGCCAGGGCGCTCGTGCCGTCGATCTGCGCGAACCCTAGCGGTTATCTGGGTCCCGCCGCCCACCTCGCCCCTCAGTAATCGCGCCATGGCAAAGGCGGTGCCGCCAAGCGTGGCGCGCTGCCGGCCCCAACCGGAGCAAAGCGGGGGTCGCTGCTTTCCCACTGACGTTGCGCCTCGGCAATGGCGGCCTTGCTGAAGCCCACGAAGTTCCACCACATCAGCACCGGTTGTTCGAAGGGACGCCCGCCGAGCAGCAGTATCTTGGCGCCAGCGGCCAGACTCAGGCGCAGGTGAGCGCGGCCGGGCTTGAAGTAGGCGAATTCGTCGACCTGAACGCACTCTTCATCCACGGTGACGTCGCCACTCATCGGCAGCAGCCCATATTCGAATTCAGTATCCAGCAGCAGGTCGACTGTCGTCGCCGCCTCACAACGAATGTCCAGCCCTACCAGCGGCGAGTACACGTGGGCCGGGGCGCTGCGTTCACCGTAGGTGCCCGCCAGCAGAGTCAGTTGAGCATGGCCCTGCTGCCAATGCGGCAGATCGGTGTAGTGCGCGAAATCCGCCGTGCAATCCTGCGCTTCGGGCGGCAGCGCAATCCACAATTGCGCCAAGTGCAGACGCTGGCCATCGGCTGAATCCTCGGTGTGCACGATACCCCGTCCGGCCGTCATCAGATTGACCGCACCGGGGCGGATGAGCTGCTCGTTACCCAGGCTGTCGCGATGCAGAACTTCGCCCTCGATCAACCAGGTGAAGGTTTGCAACCCCGTGTGCGGATGGGCGCCGACATGCATGCCCTGGCCCGGCGCAAAATCAACCGGGCCGGCATGGTCGAGAAAGCACCAGGCGCCGACCATGCGCTGCCGGCGACTGGGCAGCGCGCGGCGAACGAGCAGGCCCTCGCCGAGGTCGGCGCTGCGGGCTGCGATACGGACGATGGTACTCATCGCTTTTCCTCAATGAATTTCAGCTCTCTTGCGCATACACCGCAGGTACCAGACGCCTTTGCACACTTGCATGCATCGATTTGCCGAAACGTACAACCTGAACCATGCTCTGGCAAATACCAGAGCATCCGCTGTTTTCTGGCAACGAAATGCAGAGCGAGCCGCAGGAAGCGACCGCTAAACAGCCCCAAGGATATGGGATGAAACGCCAACATGCCCCTTTTGCCGCACTTCTAGCCCTGACCCTGCACTGCGGGGCGGCATCCGCCTTTGATCTGCTGGACAACGCCGATCTCGCCGGCGGCGACCTGTACGAGGCGCGAATTTTCATCCCCGGCGAACAGCAGTTGCACATCAGCCAGATCGGCCACTACAACCTTGCCGCAATCGAGCAGTCGGGAGAGTCGTTGCTCGGCAGCATCGTCCAGCAAGGCAGCCACCATGAAGCCTACCTGTTGCAACAGGGAAGCAACTTGATGGCCAGCATCTGGCAACAAGGCTATGGCAACCAGGCGGCCATTGTTCAATTCGGCGTGGGCAACCAGGCAGACATCATCCAGTCCGGAGCACATAACACCGCCAGCATCGAGCAGAGCGGTTCGGGGTTGTACGGCCGGATCACTCAGGTTGGCGTCGGGCAGAGCGCCCATGTTCGTCAGCGCTGAGGCTCACAAGAAGAAAATGCAGTAACCACCACAGCAAGGAGGCAACATATGTTCAGGAAGACCCCTCTCGCAGCAGCGATGCTGATTCTGGCCGCCAGCCCGGTGCTGGCCGACAATTTTTCCCTGCAGATCCAGTCGGGTCAGGAGAACAGCGCAGCCGTCCAGCAGATCGGTGGGCGCGCTAACGTCGTTCAGGGCCAGACCGGCGTTCGCAACGATGCCCAGTCGGTACAAGTCGGCAGTGCCGGCACCGTCGGCCAGGCACAGATCGGTGCCAACAACCGACTCGACGCCGACCAGTACCGAGCCGGCAACGGCAGCCTGATCAAGCAGGTGCAGGACGGCCAGGAGAATGACGGCCACGCCAGCCAGTTCGGCGGCCGCGCCAACACCATCTGGCAGTTCCAGCAGGGCCATGGCCATGACAGTTCCGCTGTCCAATTGGGCGGCGCCCATAACACCGCGACCACTCGCCAGCAGGGCGCATTCAACGATGCCAGCATTCGCCAGGAGCTGCATGGCAGCCACAACCGCGCGCTGATCGACCAGCAAGGTGCGCATCACCAGGCCTCGGCCATCCAGACCCTCAATGACGGTGGCGTCATCGAGATCCAGCAACAGGGCAATCTGCACAGCATTCGTGTCTACCAGTACGACACCGGCAACAACCAGGTGACCACCCTGCAGGACGGCGTGAACAGCTCAGCGCTCATCTCGCAGATCGAACAGGTTGGCAGCCAGATCGATGTGCAGCAGCTCGGCAGTCTGCAAGTAGTCGACGCCCATCAGTTCCAGTCTGACCACAGCCGGATCACCACCCTGCAGACCGGTGAAGCCAACAATTTGTACGTCCAGCAGACCCGGGGCGCAAATCTCTCTGCCACCCTGACCCAGCAGGGCGTAGGCAACCGTCACGAACTTGAGCAGAGCGGCCAAGGCAACACGGCGAACGTCGGCGCCTACGGCGACTTCAACCGCGGCCTGGTGACCCAGACCGGCAGCTACAACGAGCTGTATTTCGACCAGAACGGCAGCGACAACCTGCTGATCGCCGATCAGCGCGGCAGCTACAACAGCTTCGCGGGCAACAGCAGCGGTACGGAAAACGTTGTCAATCTGGATCAGGGCGGCAGCTACAACCGCGCCCACGCCTACCAGAGCGGTCACCTCAACACGGCCGACCTCGTGCAGTCCGGTGGCTTCAACAGCGCCTACGTCGGCCAGGCCGGCTCGCTCAACCATGCGGTCATCACCCAGGCCGGCTACAACCAGGTCAGCAATATCCATCAGTTCGGCACGGCCAACCAGGCCATCACCACCCAGCGTTGACCTTCAGTGCGCAGTCGCCTGCGACTGCGCACGTGCAGCATTAAAAGAAAACCCGGAGCCAGGCTCCGGGTTTTCTTTTGGCGGGACAGCACTCAAGCTAGTGGGTCAGATATTTGCCCAGCGTGGACTCCGCCAGCGCCGTTTGATCGGCGGCCTGCCACAACCTGCGCTCAATGCCTTGGGCGATCAGGTGTGCAACAGCTGCTTCGATGGCCGAGAGCACGCAGAGCTGGGCGGGCTCATTGATCGTATAGCCGGCCTCCACTTCGAGAAGATCCTTGAGTTCGATGAACTTGAACACGCCAGCGCTACGCGCCACCGAGTAGATGGTCTTGCTGGTCATGACGTTGGCCAGCACCTGGCCGCTGCGCACGTCCACCGCCCGCAGGCTCACCGTTACCTGATCGACGCGGTATTCGCTAGACACCCCGATCCCGAGGTAGCGGGCCCCCTCCCCGCCGGTCCGCACGTTGCTGTCGAAGGCGACGATACCCCCCTCCATCACGATATTGGCCGCCTGCAGGGGCGGCAACTCGGCAAGAATGTTGGCCGGTGTGTTGTTCTTCTGTTGCGAGGCGCGGATGATCTTGCGCTCGGTCAACAGGTTTTGCAGCCCCTCGCGCTCCAGCACCATGAACCAGCCGCTGGCTTGCAGGGCGTCCATCAGCATGCTCGCCGCGCCCTGGGTCACGCTGGTGGAAAACGAACTGGCGGGGGTCGGCTTGTATTGCCCTGTCTGGTCGCGGAAGCCGTACAGCGCCGTGACCACCAGCCCCTTTGGCTTGGGCATGTTGACCAAGTCATGATAAGTGGACGCCCTGGGCGTGAGTGTGGGAATTTCCGCATCAAGCTCGGCCGGCATCGGCTCGCGCAACGAACAGCCCTGCAACAACGCGCAGGCCAGTGCTACTGCTAGTAAGGTTCTCATTCCACATCCTTGTTCCATCAATCAGTTCGGCGTCCAGCCACTAAGAACAATTTCCGACACTTCTCCAGTTTTTCGGTCGGTCACCAGGATGCTGAGGATGCCTGAATTGGCGTTATCCTGAATTTCGATAATGAACGCACTGGTGGTCAGGGTGCCGGTTTCGCCGCTCTCGATGTTGGTCATCAATTGCGACAACAGCCGTGATTCCAGCTGGCTGGTGAAGCGTTCCAGCGCCGTGGTACCGGCATAGCCCGCCCCTGGGCCTGGGCTTGAGCTGGAGTGATCGTTCTGCGCCTGGGCGTTGCCCAGCAACCAGGTTCCATTCAGGGGACTGCCTCCGAACGAGGGGTTAATCGGCGTATAGACCAGCTCACTGGCCTGCACGACGCCCAACAAGCCGCCAGCCAGCCACAGCGCGGCGGACCGCGCAATCAAGTGTCTCTTCATAGTTCGTCTCGATCCATGTCCGTGGTGTCCTGCAGAAGAATTTCCAGTCGACGACGGGTCACCGTCTCCTTGACCTGATCGGCTGCGGCATAGGCCACTGCCTGAAGCTCGGCTGTATTGGGCGACAGAAAACGGCGATACACCGTACCCTGCTCGTATTCCACCCACACCAGACTGCCCCAGCGCGCCGAGGGTCGTTCGCGCACTACCAGGTTGAAGTCCAGGCGGCTGATGTCACGCAGCCGTTCGCTAAAGTGACGGTAGAAGAGATGGCCGATGTGAGTGATGGTCTGGTCGACGATGAAGCCCTTGAGCTCATCGTCGACATCCCCGGCGCGGGCGTGCGCCATCGGCAGGACCAATAACAGGCACAAGAGGGTCCGGACCACTTCGGACAGTACGCGGGAGACATCCATGTCGGCGTTCAGCATCCTGCTGCGCGAGAGTCGGCTCTATGGCACGACCTCTAAAAAAGGGCTGTGAGAACTCTAGCCGATGCCTTTGGGATCCGCTTTCACTGGCCGCAAAATGTGACAAGAAATACACAGGCGGAAGAATGCACGCCCCGTGAGGCCCAGATGGACTCGGTGCGCAGCAGAGACCGACCAGCCCACCGGGCTCGCCAAAAAAGAACCCCGCACCAGGCGGGGTTCTGACGAAGCAAACGCCGATCAGCCAACGAAGCTGAGCAAGACCCCGGCCGCCACGGCCGAGCCGATCACTCCAGCCACGTTAGGCCCCATGGCGTGCATGAGCAGGAAATTTTGCGGGTTGGCCTCCAGGCCGACCTTGTTTGATACCCGCGCCGCCATAGGCACCGCCGAGACACCGGCCGAACCGATCAGCGGATTGATCTTGGTGGTGCTGAAGCGGTTCATGATCTTGGCCATGATGATCCCCGCCGCAGTACCGCCCGAGAAGGCCACCATGCCCAGCGCCAGGATGCCCAGCGTCTTCATCTGCAGGAAGGCATCGGCGGACAGCTTGGAGCCGACCGTCAGGCCCAGTGCGAGGGTGATGATGTTGATCAGCGCATTGCGCGAGGTATCCGCCAGGCGATCCACCACGCCGCATTCGCGCAGCAGATTGCCGAAGGCGAACATGCCGATCAGGGGCGCGGCGTCCGGCAGCAGCATGCCGACCAGCAGGCACAGCAGCAGCGGGAAGATGATCTTCTCCACTTGGCTGACATGCCGCAGCTGGGTCATGACGATGGCGCGCTCCTCCGGAGTGGTCAGCGCGCGCATGATCGGTGGCTGGATCAGTGGCACCAGCGCCATGTAGGAATACGCGGCCACGGCGATCGGGCCAAGCAGGTCCGGTGCCAGCTTGGAGGTGACGAAGATCGAGGTGGGGCCATCGGCACCACCGATGATGGCGATTGACGCCGCTTCCTTGAGCGTGAACTCCATACCGGGGATACCACTGGCGGTCAGCGCCAAGGCGCCCAGCAGTGTGCCGAAGATGCCGAACTGTGCGGCGGCGCCGAGCAGCAGCGTCTTGGGATTGGCCAGCATAGGACCGAAATCAGTCATGGCGCCAACACCCATGAAGATCAGCAGCGGGAACACGCTGG
Source organism: Serpens gallinarum (assembly GCF_014836765.1). Lineage (GTDB taxonomy): Bacteria > Pseudomonadota > Gammaproteobacteria > Pseudomonadales > Pseudomonadaceae > Serpens > Serpens gallinarum. The sequence goes on along the minus strand of NZ_JACSQG010000013.1, from coordinate 75,290 downwards.
TCGGCAGGCCCACCTCATAAAAGAGATTGAGGATACCGGCCCCCTCGGCCATGTTGGCCACCGGGATATTGGCCAGGATGCCGCCGAAGCCGATGGGAATCAGCAGCAGCGGTTCAAAGCCTTTGCGAATCGCCAGGTAGATCAGCCCGATGCAAATCGCCATCATCAGGGCCTGACCAGCCTCAAGATGGTACAGGCCGGTGCTCTGCCAGAGCGTGAGCAACTTTTCCATGGAACGCTCCTTAAGCGATGCTCAGCAGGGAATTGCCGACCGACACTGCGTCACCGACCTTGACGTCGACCGACGCGACGGTGCCTGCCCTGAAGGCACGAATCTCGGTTTCCATCTTCATGGCCTCGAGAATCACCACCAGATCGCCCTCCTGGACCATCTGCCCAGGCTGCACCAGCACCTTGAAGATGTTGCCGGCCAGCGGAGCCGGCTGCGGCTCGCCTGAGGTCGGCGCCGAAGCGGCTGCCGCTGCGGCCGGTTGTCCCGCAGCGCCATTGAGTGGCTTGATGCCTTCGATGTCACCACCGTCGTTGACCTGCACCACGAAGGACTTGCCGTTGACGTCCACGGTGTAGACCTCCGGCTTGCCGGCCTCGCGGGGCGCCCGCTCCTGGCCGTTTGGCACCGGCTCGAAGGCCGCCGGGTTGCCACGGTTCTCGAGGAACTTCAGGCCGATCTGCGGGAACAGCGCGTAGGTCAGGACGTCGTCGATTTCATCGGCGGCCAACGTGATGCCCTTCTCCCGTGCGATGCCCTTGAGCTCGACGGTCAGCTTGTCCATCTCGGCGTCAAGCAGGTCGGCCGGACGGCAGGTGATGGCCTCGGCACCCTTCAACACACGGGTCTGCAATTCGGCATTGAACGGCGCCGGCGCTGCGCCGTACTCACCCTTGAGCACGCCGGCGGTTTCCTTGGTGATGGATTTATAGCGCTCGCCAGTGAGCACGTTGATCACCGCCTGGGTGCCGACGATCTGCGAGGTGGGAGTGACCAGCGGGATGAAGCCCAGGTCCTCGCGCACACGCGGGATTTCCTCGAGCACCTGGTCGAACTTGTCCAGCGCACCCTGCTCCTTGAGCTGGCTTTCCATGTTGGTCAACATGCCGCCGGGCACCTGGGCAACCAGGATGCGCGAATCGACGCCGCGCAGGGTGCCTTCGAACTTCGCGTATTTCTTGCGCACCTCGCGGAAGTAGGCAGCCACTTCTTCGAGCAGTTCCAGATTCAGGCCGGTGTCGCGCTCGGTGCCCTGGAAGATCGCCACCACCGACTCGGTTGGCGAATGGCCATAGGTCATGGACAGGGAGGAGATTGCGGTGTCGACGTTGTCGATACCGGCTTCCACGGCCTTGAGGATGGCCGCAGTGGACAGCCCGGCGGTGGCGTGACACTGCATGTGCACCGGAATAGTCAGGCTGGCTTTCAGCCGCGAGACCAGCTCATAGGCCTGGTACGGCGTGAGGATGCCGGCCATGTCCTTGATGGCCACCGAGTCGGCGCCCATGTCCTCGATCTGCTTGGCCAGGTCGACCCACATCTGCAGGGTATGCACCGGGCTGGTGGTGTAGGAAATGGTGCCCTGGGCGTGCTTGCCCTGGCGCTTCACGGCGCGCAGCGCGGTGTCCAGGTTGCGCGGGTCGTTCATCGCGTCAAATACGCGAAACACGTCCACGCCGTTGATCGCGGCGCGCTCGACGAACTTTTCCACCACGTCATCGGCGTAGTGCCGGTAGCCGAGCAGGTTCTGGCCACGCAGCAGCATTTGCTGGCGGGTGTTGGGCATCGCCTTCTTCAGCTCGCGGATGCGCTCCCAGGGGTCTTCACCCAGGTAACGAATGCAGGCGTCAAAGGTCGCCCCGCCCCAGCTTTCCACCGACCAGAAACCCACCTGATCAAGCTTGGGCGCGATCGGCAGCATGTCTTCCAGACGCACACGGGTGGCCAGGATGGACTGGTGGGCGTCACGCAGCACCACGTCGGTAATGCCGAGCGGCTTCTTGTTCGAAACGGTCATTGGATGTTCCCTTTCCCGGGTCAGGCGCGGCGCGCGCGGTGGAGATGGATTGCGGCCTTGATCGCGGCCAGGGTGTCTGCATCGGCATCGACAGCGGAAGCCGCCCGAATAGGTGCCGGAGTCGCCGCCGGCTCGCTGACAAAGCGAGCGGTGAGGAATGACATCAGGCGAATGCAGTAAATCAGAAGAACCAGAAAGACAAAGACGGATCCCATGCCAAATAGCATGATCTCTACGCCTTCGAGCAGAAGTTGGCTGGTCTGCATGCAACTCTCCGAAGGGCGCCCTTATGGAGCGCCGTCGTTATTGTTTGGAGTGATTGACTCGGTTCTTGGCAACAGTCGGTGACGGAGTCAGTATGGCCAACTGCCCACGCTACCTAGGCGGATCGAAGCGAGTCAATGATTATCGCCGGGAAAGACGAGCCGAACGCAGTCTTTTGTTTTGCCGAACGGAAGGTTGGCCAAAGCTCAATGAGGCGCTTCGCCCTCCAGAGGCCATGGTGCCGCGACGATGTGTCGCAGCCAGCAGCAGCGCCCCATGCGCGGTTTCTCCGCTAAACCCAGCAACTCGCAATCTCTCCTGAAGCAGCTGCGGTGTCATGTTTCAGCCTTCCACCGCTGCCCACTGCTTGCTCAAGCGTTTGTCCGACACCGCCATCTTCGTGCCCAACTGCTGGGCGAACAGCGAGACGCGGTATTCCTCCAGCATCCAGCGGTACAGCACCAGATTCGCATCGCGCTTGCCTTCCTGCTGATGCTTTTTGAGACGGGCCTGGTACTGCTCCCAATAGCCAGCCAGTTCGCCACTCCACACACGATCACGCTGTAGCTGGCTGCCCACCTTGTCGAGGCGCTGTTCGATGGCCTTGAGGTAACGCGGGTATTCCTTGAGCCATTCGTGCGAGGTGTCGCGCACGAAACCGGGGTACACCAGGTTGCCCAGCTGCGCCTTGATGTCGTTGAGCGCCACCGCCTGGGCCAAGTCGATACGCCCCTTGAAGCGCTTTTGCAGACTGTGCCAGAGCTTGAGAATCTCCAGGGTGAGCCGAGCCAGGCGTTCGGCGTGCTCGGTCCAGGCGCCGCGCTTTTGCTCGGCCAGGGTGGCCAGGACTGCACCGTCGCGGGGTAGCGGCGCAACGCCGTCGAGAATGCAGCCGTCCAGACTGGCCAGCAGAATATCCTCGACCAGCGCGTCAATACGCCCCAGGTCGCGGTACAGCAGGCCCATGTCGGTCAGTCCGGGCAACTTGCCGCGCAAGAATTTCGCCTGTTCGCTCAATTGTTGCAGCAGCAGGCGCTGCAAGGCGCGGCGGTGCTGGTAGTCGGCTTCGGCCTGGGTGGGGAAACGCCCTTCCTTGACCACCCCAGCCTCTTCCACCAGCGCCGGGAATACCGTCATCGACAGGCCGGCGATGCGTTGCTGGGTAGTTTCCGCCACCTCGGCAAAGGCCTTGGCTTCGACGGGCCGTTGCGTCTTTTCGGTCTGGGGAATGGCCAGCGCCGCCTGGCTGGCGTCGGCGAAGCGTGCGGTGAGTTCGGCCAGGTCGCGGCCTTCGCCGAGGAACTTGCCCCGCCCATCGACGACTTCGATGTTCATGCGCAGGTGGCTTTCCACAGCGGAGAGCGCATGGGCCCACGCCTCATCCGAGACGCGGGCGCCGGTCATGCGCAGCAATTCACGGCCCAGCGCCTCGGGCAGCGAGCCCTCGCCGAAGGTGATTTTCGACAGTGCGGCACGCACGAAATCCGGCACCGGCACAAAATTCTTGCGCATCGCCTTGGGCAGCTCGCGCACCAAGGCGATGGCCTTGGCTTCGATCAGGCCCGGCACCAGCCAGTCGAGGCGTTCGGCGGGCAGTTGCGGCAGCAAGGGTGCAGGCACGCGCAAAGTCACACCGTCGCGCGGGTGATTAGGCTCGAAGTGATACGTGAGCGGCAGTTGTAGCGTGCCGATGCGCAACAGATCGGGGTACTGGGCGGCGGTGATTTCGCTGGCGTCGCGGGCCAGGACGTCTTCCTCACGCATCACCAGCAGCTGCGGATCCTGAGCGCTCTCGCGCTTGTACCAGCTTTCGAAGGTGGCGGTCTGGTAGATGTCCGCCGGCAGGCGTGCATCGTAGTAGGCGAACAGCGTTTCCTCGTCGGCGAGAATGTCGCGGCGGCGGGCCTTGGCTTCCAGTTCGTCGAGCAGCTCCAGCAGGTCGCGATTCTCGCGCAGGCACTTGGCGCGGCTGTTGATTTCACCCCGTACCAGACCCTCGCGGATGAACAACTCACGAGCCGCCGGTGGGTCGATGGGTCCGTAATGCACCGGACGCTTGCCCACCACGATCAGCCCGTACAGAGTGACCTGTTCGAACGCCACCACCTGGCCGCGCTTCTTCTCCCAGTGCGGCTCGAAGTGGTTTTTCTTGATCAGGTGGCCCGCCAGCGGTTCGATCCAATCCGGCTCTATCTTGGCCACCATGCGCGCAAACAGCTTGGTGGTTTCCACCAGTTCGGCGGCCATCAGCCATTGCGGTTTCTTGCGACCGAGCACGCTGGAAGGGTGTACCCAGAAGCGCCGCTGGCGGGCGCCGAGAAAATCGCCGTCTTCGGTTTTCTGGCCGATCTGGCTGAGCAGGCCAGCGAGAATCGCCTTGTGCACGGCGGCGTAGCCTTTGGCGCGCAAGGCGGCTTCAGTGGCTTCGGCCTGCTGATTGAGCTTGGCGTTGAGCTTGGTATCGGTGGTGGGTTTTATAGGCGTGCTGGCCTGGGGCGCAGCTGCAGCACGTTGATCGCGCGCTGGCTCGCCCCGACCGGCTTTGGAGCTCCCGGACAGTTGCAGCTCACGGCAGATCAACGTGAGCTGGCGATGGGCATCGCGCCATTCGCGCAGGCGCAGGTAATTCAGGAAATTTCTGCGGCACCAGCTGCGCAGGGCGCTGGAGCCGAGGGCCTGGCGCTGTTCCTCAAAGCCGCGCCACAGGTTGATCAGCGCGGCGAAATCCGAATCCACGTCCTTCCACTGCGCATGGGCCTGGTCGGCGGCCTGCTGCCGGTCGGAAGGGCGTTCGCGCACATCCTGCACCGACAGCGCACTGGCGACGACCAACACCTCGTCGAGGCTGCCCTGCTGCGCGGCTTCCAACAGCATTCGGCCCAGGCGCGGGTCGATGGGGATGCGCGCCAACTGACGGCCCAACGGGGTCAGCTGGTTTTCGCGGCTGACTGCTGAGAGTTCCTGCAGCAGGTTGAAGCCGTCGCTGATCGCCTTGCCGTCCGGCGCCTCGATAAAGGGGAAGTCAGCGATATCTCCCAGGCGCAGGTGCAGCATCTGCAGGATGACGGCGGCCAGGTTGGTGCGCAGGATTTCCGGGTCGGTAAATTCCGGGCGACCGAGGAAATCTTCCTCGCTGTACAGGCGAATGCAGATGCCCGGCTCGACGCGTCCGCAGCGGCCCTTGCGCTGATTGGCGCTGGCCTGGGACACCGCCTCGATGGGCAGACGCTGCACCTTGGCGCGATAGCTGTAACGGCTGATGCGCGCGGTGCCGGAGTCGATCACGTAGCGGATGCCTGGCACGGTCAGCGAGGTTTCCGCGACGTTGGTGGCTAACACGATCTTGCGCCCGGCGGCCGGCCGGAAGATGCGCTGCTGCTCAGCCGGGCTCAGCCGTGCGTACAGCGGCAGGACTTCGGTGAAACGCAGGTTGGCCTTGCGCAGCACCTCGGCGGCGTCGCGGATCTCCCGTTCGCCGGGCAAAAACACCAACACATCGCCGGGACGCTTGCCGATGGATTTTTCATGGACCTCGATCTCGGCCAGCGCGGCGAGGATGCCCTGATCAACGCTGAGGTCGTCCTCGACGCGGTTGCCGTCTTCATCGGTTTCGGCAGTCAAGGGCCGGTACCAGGTTTCCACCGGATAGGTTCGCCCGGAGACTTCGATGATGGGCGCCCCGTTGAAATGCTCGCTGAAACGTTCTAGATCGATGGTCGCCGAGGTGATGATGACTTTCAGCTCGGGGCGGCGTGGCAGCAGTTTTTTCAGGTAGCCGAGCAGAAAGTCGATGTTCAGGCTGCGTTCGTGGGCCTCGTCGACGATCAGCGTGTCGTATTTTTCCAGGAAGCGGTCGTGCTGGGTTTCAGCCAGCAAGATGCCGTCGGTCATCAGCTTGATCAGCGTGCGATCGGTGCTTTGATCTTCAAAGCGCACCTGGTAGCCGACCAGCTCGCCCAACGGCGTGCCGATTTCTTCCGCTACGCGGGTCGCCACGCTGCGCGCCGCCAGCCGGCGCGGCTGGGTATGACCGATCAGGCCATGCACGCCGCGGCCGATCTCCAGGCAGATCTTCGGCAACTGGGTGGTCTTGCCCGAGCCGGTTTCGCCGGCAATGATCAGCACCTGGTGTTTTTCCAGTGCCGCCTTAATCTCATCGCGCTTGGCGGCGATGGGCAATTGATCGTCGTAGCGGATCGACGGCACGCTCATGCAGCGCGTCTCGACCTTGGCCACGGATGCCTGGAAACGCTCCAGCCATTGCGCCAGCTTCGCCTCATCACCTTTTTTCTGCAGGTCGAGCAGTTGGCGTCGCAGGCGATGGCGGTCCGCCATGAAGGCTTGGTCAAGGGTGTTCAGCAAGGTACCAATGGCGGGGGTGGCGTCGGTCATCAGGCAATCGCGGTTAAATCGGAGGGGCGCGATTGTCGCAGATTTCGCCGCCAGGGGCGCAGCCTGCCCCTGATGCGCTGATCAGCGCTCCCCTGCCGGTGTCTGCTCAACAGCCTGGCCAGGCTGCGGCGCAACGTGGAAAACCAGGGTGATACCGTCTCCAGTGCCGTCGCCAACCACCGAGCCGGCTACCGGTTCGGCATGCACCGCGCGGCCTGGGTAGGCTTCGCACAACCGCCGCTGGGCCACGGTGCTGATATGGTTCAGCAGCGCCGTGAATTGCGCGTCACGCGGCACGATGAAGTGCAGGCTGATGCGCTGCGCCTCGGCTCCTTGGGGCAGTTCTGCCAGCCCGCAGGTGTTCCACTGATCATTGACGTAGGCTTCGGCACCTTTCATGCGGCTCTCCCCAAGGTCTGTTGATTATCGGACCCTGATTCGCGCAAAAGATCGCCTTTTGCTTAATTTCCCCCAGCCGCTGCCGTAAGGCCCAACAAATCAAGCGACCCGGTCTGGCGATACATGCGGTTGCAGCGGTGGCGTGAGCGGCGGCAGGCCATGGGCGGCACGGGCGGCGTCGCAGCGCGGGTTGTGCTCGCCGTTCTCCCAGGATGCAGCAAACTCGCGGCACGGGCTGGAACGCTGCTCATACATGGAACAACGCACGCCAGAGCCCACCTCGCCCAGCAGGGCAACACAACGAGCCGGCTTGCTGTCCGTACCGATCATCGCGGCATGGTGTGGGGAAATCTGTATGACCCGGTCATCCGGGACAATACCGCCGGCGGAGCGACATTCGCCCCAGTAAAACGAGACACGAAAATACGCGCAGCAGGCACCGCACGCGAGACACGGGTTATCTTGGGACATGAGATTTAGACTCAGAAACCGACACTGGCCGGCGCCGGATAATTTCCAACATCCGCGTTTTCCTGTGAAGGGGGGCACGAAAAAAAATTCACTAAGTCCGAGCCATACGCCCTGCAGGCCCGCGGTTTACAGCGCGCCGGCCCCGAGTAGAATGGCGCCCTTTCATCTTCTTGAGTCCGAGCCGCCTCCATGGCCCTGTCGACCCTGCGCATCATTGGCTTCATTCTCGGTCTCTTCCTGATCACCCTGGCCGCCAGCATGCTGCTGCCCATGGTTGCCATGCTCTGGTACGGCCACCATGAAGACATCGGCGCGTTTCTCTGGTCCAGCCTGATCACCTTTGTCGTCGGCCTGGCACTGACCCTGCCCCGACGGCCGCAGAACGCGCACTTGCGCCCTCGGGACATGTACCTGTTGACCACCTCGAGCTGGTTGGTGGTGGGCCTTTTCGCCGCGCTGCCCCTGGTGCTGATCCGCAACCTCAGTTTTACGGATGCTTTTTTTGAAAGCATGTCCGGCATTACCACGACGGGCGCCACGGTACTTTCCGATCTGGATGCAAGCTCACCGGGCCTGCTGCTTTGGCGCTCGCTGCTGCAGTGGCTGGGTGGCATCGGCTTTATCGCCATGGCGGTTGCGATCCTGCCGCTGCTGCGCGTGGGTGGTATGCGCCTGTTCCAGACCGAATCCTCAGACTGGTCGGAAAAGGTCATGCCGCGCTCCCACATGGTGGCCAAGTATTTCGTGGCGATCTACGTGCTGTTCACCCTGCTGGGCACGCTGGCGTTCCACCTGACTGGCATGGGCTGGTTCGATGCCGTCAACCACGCGATGACCTCGGTGTCGACTGCCGGCTTTTCCACCTCGGACGCTTCACTGGCCACATTCCCCAAAGCGACCCATTGGGTGGCGGTGGTGCTGATGGTGCTCGGCAGCCTGCCTTTCGTGCTCTACGTATCGACAGTGCGGGGTAACTACCGGGCGCTGATTCGCGACCAGCAGGTGCGGGGCTTTCTGCTGGTCCTGGCCGGGGTCAGCCTGCCGTTCAGCCTGTGGTTATGGTTGAACTCGGACTACGCCTTCATCGATGCGCTGCGTATCGCCACGGTCAACGTGGTGTCGATTGTCAGCACCACCGGCTATGCCTTGGGCGACTACACCCAATGGGGCGGCTTCGCGGTCATGGTGTTTTTCTACCTGACCTTTATCGGCGGCTGCTCCGGCTCCACCAGTGGCGGCTTGAAGATTTTCCGTTTCCAGGTGGCCTATTCATTGCTCAAGGCCAACTTGCAGCAATTGGTCCATCCGCGCGCGGTGATCAAGCAGCAGTACAACGGCCACAATCTGGACGAGGAAATCGTTCGCTCGATCTTGACCTTCTCGTTCTTCTTCACCATTACCATCGGCTTCATCGCCCTGGGCCTGGCCCTGCTTGGCCTTGATCCGCTGACGGCGCTGACCGGCGCCGCCACCGCGGTGTGCAACGTCGGTCCGGGCCTGGGCCCGATCATTGGCCCTGCCGGTAATTTCTCCACCTTGCCGGACATGGCCAAATGGCTGCTGGCCATCGGCATGCTGCTCGGCCGCCTGGAAATCATTACCGTACTGGTGCTGATGACCCGCTCGTTCTGGCGGCATTGAACAAAGGCGACTGTTAGTTGCTCTCGCTGGGGCTCGCCCTGACCAGGCGCAGGCTGGCGATCACCACGGCAAAAGCACCCAGCGTAGCGCTGTACAGGACCAAAGCCGCCAGCCCGAGTAGCAATCCTACCAACGCCAGCCGCGCACCGACCCGACCGGCAAGCCAGAATGCCGGCAGCGCCGCCAGCAAGGCCGCCCAGGCCAACACACTAAAATGGATCAGCCAGCCAAGCCAGGAGCGCAACTGACATTGCCAATCACCTGACGTCTCGGCACACAGGCCGACCCAGCGGCTGTCCTCGAGAAAGATGAAGCGCAACCCATACAACGCCAACAGCCACAGTGGCAACGCAAGCAACATCACCAGCAAGGGCGAACCACGACGCATTTCAATCTCCTCAAGGCAGTCACACTCCGAACCAAAGAGCCCAACCGATTCGCCCAGCGTAGACACCCTGTCTGACCAGGCCGTGGCTGGTTCGCGCAGTCAACGGCATACTCCGGTGACTGCCAGCACTTTGCCCCCTCAGGCGTGGTCATACATCCGAACAGCGCCCCACCCGCCAGCAAGAGACCAACCCATGCCGTATTTTCTCCGCCTGATAGCCCTGCTGGGCTGCCTTTTGACCAGTACGGCGTCGATGGCGGTGGATATACCGATGCAGGAATACGGTTTCCCCCTGCGTAATCCGTTCGAGGCGACCATTGCCGGCACCCCCCCGGAGCTGCGCCCAAGTCTGCTCGAAGACGATGAGATTGATCAGAAGGACTACAGCATCACGGTGCGCCCAGATCGCGAGTACGAATTGCCGGACAATTTCTGGGCGGTAAAAAAACTGCGCTATCGCCTGGCAGTGCAGCCGCAGCCGGCACCGCTGATTTTCATCATTGCCGGCACCGGTGCGCATTACGCCGCCGGCAACATGGAAGTGCTGAAGAACGTGTTCTATCAGGGTGGCTTCCATGTCGTGCAGCTCTCCTCGCCCACCAGCTATGACTTCATGGCCTCCGCTTCACGCTATGCCACTCCGGGATTTTCCAGCGAGGATGCCGATGACCTGTACCGCGTCATGCAGGCCATTCGCGCCCGTCACCCGGACCTGCCGATCACCGAATTCCACCTCACGGGCTACAGTCTCGGCGGCCTGCATGCGGCGTTTGTCAGCCACCTGGACGAGACCCGTCGCGCCTTCAACTTCAAGCGCGTATTGCTGCTCAATCCGCCGGTCAATCTGTATACCTCGGTGCGCAATCTCGACATGCTGGTGCAGACCCAGGTGGAGAACGTGACCAACGCCGCCACGTTCTACGAGTCGATGCTTAGCAAGCTCACACGCTACTTTCAGCACAAAGGCCATATCGATCTGAACGAGGCACTGCTCTATGACTTCCAGCTGTCGCGCCAGCGCCTGAGCAATGAGGAAATGGCCATGTTGATCGGCGCATCGTTCCGTTTTTCCTCGGCCGACATCGTCTTCACCTCTGACCTGATCAATCGCCGTGGCCTGATTACCCCGCCCGATTACCCAATCACCGAAAGCACCGACATCACCCGCTTCTTTCGCCGGGCGCTGCTCTGCGACTTCGACTGCTACATCACCGAGCAGTTGATCCCGATGTGGCGCACCCGTTTGAATGGTGGCAGCCTGCAGCAGATGGTCGATGCGGTAAGCCTTTACGCCCTGCAGGATTACCTGCAGAGCAGCGACAAGATTGCCGTCATGCACAACGCCGACGACATCATTCTTGGGCCCGGCGACCTCGGCTTTCTACGCCGCACCTTTGGCTCGCGACTCACCGTCTACCCCCTTGGCGGGCATTGCGGCAACCTGAATTACAAGGTCAACACCCAGGCCATGCTCGACTTTTTCCACCATTGAGGGCGCGGCCCAAGGAATCAAAGCCCATGATCCGATTGCCTGTGCCACCGACCTTGAGCGGTTCGAGCTTAGCCCTGCTGCTGTCGCTGTCCTTGCCCCTGGCGGCGCAAACCGTCGATGAAGATGGGTTCACCCGGCCGCTGGAACACCTGAAGTTCAACCCAGGCCTGGATCAACGCGAATTCGAGATTTCCACGCTGGCTGCCCTGGCCATCTACGACCCTTGGGAGCCGTGGAACCGGCGCGTCTATCACTTCAACCATCGCTTCGACGAGTGGGTATTCCTGCCGGTGGTACGCGGCTACCAGAGCGTCACGCCACGGGTGGTGCGCAGCGGGGTGAGCAATTTCTTCAGCAACCTCGACGATATTGGCAATCTGTTGAACAGCGCGTTGCAGCTCAAGGGCCAGCGCTCGATGCAGGTCACCGCGCGCCTCTTGTTCAACACCACGTTCGGAGTATTCGGCCTCTGGGACCCCGCCACGCGCATGGGCCTGCCCAAGCTGAAAGAAGACTTCGGCCAGACCCTCGGCCGTTATGGCGTGCCCCACGGACCTTATGTGGTGCTGCCCTTCCTCGGCCCGTCAAACCTGCGCGATACCGGCGGGCTTGTGGCCGATTTCAGCATGGAGAGCCCGATCAATTTTCTCAATGTCAGTGAGGCGAGCGGCCAGCATCCGGAAATCTACCTGCTGCGCGCTGTGGATACCCGCTATACCACAGCCTTTCGCTATGGCCAGCTCAACTCGCCCTTCGAGTACGAGAAAGTCCGCTACGTGTACACCCAGGCCCGCGAACTGCAGATCGCAGACTGAGGGCCACAGCTGGCGCGCCTCTCAGTTTCTTGGTGTGCGCTTGCGGCGTCGGATACGCTTGGGGTACAGCTTGGGATCATCCTTGTTCGGGCGCGTCTTGAAGCGCCGATGCGCCCACAGGTATTGCTCAGGACAGGCACTGATCACCTGCTCCACCCAGTGATTGATGCGCAGGCAATCAGCCTCCTCGCTTTCGCCAGGGAAGCTTTCCAGTGGCGGGTGGATGACCAACCGATAGCCCGAGCCATCCTTGAGGCGCTGTTGCGTGAAGGGCACCACGCGTGCCTTGCCCAGGCGGGCAAACTTGGTCGTCGCCGTCACGGTCGCGGCGGGAATGCCGAACAACGGCACGAAGATACTTTGCTTGCGTCCGTAGTCCTGGTCCGGTGCATACCAGATGGCGCGGCCGGCCCGCAGCACTTTGAGCATGCCACGCACGTCATCGCGCTCGATCGCACTGGCATCCAGGTTGATACGTTCCCGTCCGTTACGCTGGATGAAGTCGAACAGTGGATTGGCGTGTTCGCGGTACATGCCATCGATGGTATGACGCTGGCCCAGTAACGTGGCGCCGATTTCCAGGGTAGTAAAGTGCGCAGCCATGAGAATCACGCCCTGGCCTTCCGCCTGCGCCTGGCGCAAATGTTCCAGCCCCTCGATATGGGCCAGTTTTTTCAGACGCGTCTGCGGCCACCACCAACTCATTGCCATTTCGAACAGGGCGATCCCACTGGACGCGAAATTGTCCCTGAGCAGACGTGCCCGCTCCGCCGCAGTCAACTGCGGAAAGCACAACTCCAGGTTACGCGCGACGATTTCACGCCGCTCACTGGCGAACCAGCGCATGAAGGTTCCCAGCACACGCCCCAGCCTCAGCAGTACTGCATAAGGCAGTTGCGCCACCAGCCAAAGCAGACCGACTCCCAACCACAGCGGCCAGAAGCGAGGGTGTAGAAAATACAAACGAAAGCGGGGACGTTCCATGCATAAGCTCGAATATCGTGGAAGGTTCGCCATTCTACCGACAAACACAGCGCCAGGCGGCACCGCTTAATGAGGATGAGTTATGGCAAGCGATGCGGAAAAGGCGGGAAGCACAGAATGCGAGCGTCTGATAATGCGCACTTCTGCCTAGCATATGGTCACGTTTCCGGCTATAAATCCCGGCATTTATCGTGAAGCGGGCACACCATGAGCGCAGCCGAAGCAACTGAGCAAGACCCCGTGTTCCAGCTCAAGGGCAGCATGCTGGCAATCACTTTACTGGAACTCACTCACAACGATCTGGAACGGCTCGATCGGCAACTGGCGGACAAGGTTGCCAAGGCGCCCAATTTCTTCTGCAACACTCCACTCATCCTGACGCTGGATAAGCTCGCGGACGATGCGGGTCCGGTAGAGCTGAAAAAAGTAATGGCACTATGCCATAAATATGGCTTGAGCACACTCGCCATACGCAGTCAGCGTCCTGCCGATCTGGCGCTGGCTGACGTCCTCGACCTGCCCGTCCTGCCTCCTTCCGGAGCCAAGGAACGCATCATCGAACTGCCCGTCAGGAAAAAGGCCGAAGCCGAACCGGCACGCCCCAGCAAAATCATCAGTAAGCCAGTGCGCGGTGGTCAACAGATCTACGCACAAGGTTGTGATCTCATTGTGCTAGGCCCGGTGAGTCCAGGAGCGGAACTTCTCTCAGACGGCAATATCCATGTTTACGGACCCTTGCGCGGGCGAGCGCTCGCGGGGATCAAGGGAGACGGGCGCGCACGGATATTTTGTCGTCAATTGAGTGCCGAACTGGTCTCGATAGCGGGCCATTACAAGGTTGCCGAAGACTTGCGCCGGGACCCGTTATGGGGACAAAGCGTGCAAGTCAGTCTGCTGGGGGATTCATTGAACGTGACACGCCTTTGACAGATACTTTCCGCCTTGCCTGCAGGGACCGGAAAGGGAACCGTACTACTTTTTCTACGTTCCCGTTTTCTTATTATTAGGGGTACATCATCTTGGCCAAGATCCTCGTTATTACTTCCGGCAAGGGAGGCGTTGGCAAAACCACTTCCAGCGCTGCCCTCGGTACCGGACTCGCCCTGCGCGGGCATAAAACCGTCATCGTCGACTTCGACATCGGCCTGCGCAATCTCGATCTGGTCATGGGTTGCGAGCGTCGCGTCGTGTACGACTTCGTCAACGTAATCAATGGCGACGCCACCTTGAATCAAGCCCTGATCAAGGATAAGCGGCTGGACAATCTTTACATCCTGGCCGCCAGCCAGACCCGTGACAAGGATGCCCTGACCCTGGAAGGCGTTGGTAAGGTCATCGAAGAGCTGTCGAAGACCTTCGAATATGTGATTTGCGACTCGCCGGCCGGTATTGAGAAGGGTGCGCACCTGGCCATGTATTACGCCGACGAGGCTATCGTGGTAACCAACCCGGAAGTCTCGTCGGTGCGCGACTCGGACCGCATGCTCGGCCTGCTAGCCAGCAAGTCACGCCGCGCGGAGCAGGGCGAGGAGCCGATCAAGGAGCACCTGCTGCTGGCGCGCTACAACCCCGAGCGCGTTACCAAGGGTGAAATGCTCGGCGTCGATGATGTCGAGGAAATCCTCGCCATTCGCCTGCTGGGTGTAATTCCCGAGTCGATCTCGGTGCTCAAGGCCTCCAACCAGGGCGTTCCGGTCATCCTCGACGAACACAGCGACGCCGGCCAGGCCTATAGCGATGCAGTGGACCGCCTGCTGGGCAAGGAAGTGACGCATCGTTTTATCGATGTGCAGAAGAAAGGATTCCTGCAACGCCTGTTTGGAGGCCGCGAATGAGCTTTTTTGACATGCTTCGCGAACGTAAGAAAGACACGGCCTCGATCGCCAAGGAACGCCTGCAGATCATCGTGGCCCATGAACGTGGCCAACGCAGCCGTCCTGATTACTTGCCCTCATTGCATAAAGAACTGATTGCAGTAGTACGTAAATACGTGAATATCACTGACGATCAAGTGCAAATTTCCCTGGAGGATCATGATAATTGCTCCATTCTGGAAGTGAACATTTCGTTGCCTGATCGCTGATCCCGCATTATCCCGCACGGCGATTGCGCAAGTGGCTGCCCACAGCCGCTTGCACAATCGCCGTTTGCGTTACTAAAAACCGCTGAATGACCTTTGCGCGATGCCGTGCTGCGTTTTTCACCGGCCTGTTTTACGGACCCCCAAAATGCCCCTGTCGCAGATCGAAATCGTTCACCAGGATGACGCGCTCCTGGTCATCAACAAACCCACCTTATTGCTCTCCGTACCCGGCCGCGCCGAGGACAACCGCGACTGTCTGGTGACTCGCCTGCAAGAGAATGGTTATCCGGAAGCCCGAATCGTGCACCGCCTGGACTGGGAAACCTCTGGCCTGATCGTATTGGCCCGCGACGCTGACAGTCATCGCGAGTTGTCGCGCCAGTTTCACGACCGTGAGACCGAAAAAGCCTATACCGCCCTCTGCTGGGGCGAGCCAGAACTGGACAGTGGTCGTATCGATTTGCCGCTGCGCTATGACCCGCCAACCAAACCACGGCATGTGGTTGATCATGAGCTGGGACGCCATGCCCTGACGTTCTGGCGTGTGCTGCAACGCTGCGGCCAGTACAGCCGCGTCGAATTGACCCCAATTACCGGCCGTTCACACCAATTGCGCGTGCACATGCTGAGTATCGGTCACCCACTGCTGGGCGACGGCCTGTACGCGCACGAACAAGCGCTGGCCGCCTACAAGCGCCTGTGCCTGCATGCCAGCATGCTGACGGTGACACACCCAGTGAGCGGAGAGCGGCTGCGCTTTGAAAGCCCAGCGCCGTTCTAGAGGCTCCCATCGCCAATAAAACGTCCTTTCTTCACAGTATTTTTTTGACTGGTCGCACAAACCCGACTTGGTTATGATCCATAGGTCAGCGACCATGCTGCCTTTCAATCGCCCGGCAGAGGCGTCAAGTATACATAGGGATTTGTTGCAGTCATGAAGACGTCTACTCCCGTCCAATACCGTCAGTTCGTGCAGCCATTGCGCGATTACTATTCCAGGGTGTTGGCCTATATCGTGGCAGCGGCCACGGTGGCGGCCGGTACTCATGCTGAGCATTTTCAGACCGATATCCTGTGGGTCGTGCCCTACGCCCTGTTGTACCCCCAGGTCATTCACCTGTTATGCCGCCCCTTGCAACGCAAGTTTCCGCAGAAAACCAACTTGTCGTTGTTGCTGATCGACGCCGTGCAGATGGGTATTGTCATCGTCTTGATCGGCTTTTGCGTAGTGCCCAGCTTGATGCTGGTATTGATCCTGGTGTTCAGCGCGCTGGTAGGAGGTGGCTTGCGTGCTTTCAGCGTGGCGCTGCTGGCCATGATCAGCTCGGCCCTGTTGTTCAGCCTGGCCTTCCCCCCGCATCTGCAATTTGAAACGCCTGACCAGGTAGCCCTGGTGAGCATTCTGTTCAGTGCCTTGTACATCTGCATCTCTGCTTATTTCGTCCACCAACAGAGCCTGAGCCTGCACAAGGCGCGCATCGAAATACGGCATGAACAGGAGAAGACATCGCGCCTGGCCCACAGCCTGGCCAAATACCTGTCGCCGCAACTCTGGGAGTCGATCTTCAACGGCAAACGCAGCGTACGCCTGGAAACCCAGCGCAAAAAACTCACCGTGTTTTTCTCCGACATCAAGGGCTTCACCGAATTATCCGAAGAGCTTGAAGCCGAAGCTCTGACCGACCTGCTCAACACCTACCTAAACGAAATGTCCAAGCTAGCGCTCAAGCATGGCGGCACCATCGACAAGTTCGTGGGCGACTGCGTGATGGTGTTCTTTGGCGACCCAAACACCGAGGGCGCAAAGAAAGATGCCCTGGCAGCCGTTTCCATGGCCATTGCCATGCGCAAGCACATGAAAGTGCTGCGCCAGCAATGGCGCGCCCAGGGCATCACCAAGCCGCTGGAAATCCGCATGGGCTTGAACACCGGTTACTGCACGGTGGGTAATTTCGGTGCCGAAACCCGCATGGACTACACCATCATTGGCCGCGAAGTGAACCTGGCCAGCCGCCTGGAAAGCGCCGCTGACACGGGTGAAATCCTGATTTCCCACGAGACTTATTCGCTGGTGAAGGACGTGGTCATGTGCCGCGACAAGGGACAAATCGCCGTCAAGGGGTTTACGCGACCGGTACAGATCTATCAGGTGGTCGACTTGCGCCGCGACCTGGGCTCTACTTCCAGCTTCATCGAGCATGAATTGCCGGGCTTCTCCATGTATCTGGACACCAACGGCATTCAGAACTTCGACAAGGACCGCGTCATCGTCGCGCTTCATCAGGCTGCGGAAAAGCTTCGCGACAAGGTCATTCTTTAATTACTGCATCTGATCGCCCGCCCCCCCGCGCACAGGAGCGACGGGTCAGAATTTCAATTCGTTTTTTCCTAGCGACCACGGTCCATCATTCATTTTTTCAAGTCTTGCCCGTTTTGGAGTTTTCATGACCCCTCGTCAAGCCCTGTTGGGATTGCATATCGGCGCCCTGGCGTTCGGGCTGACCGGGGTCTTCGGCAAACTGGCGCTGGCCGCCCCCGTGGTGATTGTCTTTGGTCGAGCCCTGTTTGCGGTACTCAGCTTGGCACCCTTCGCTCGGCTGCGGGCCGGCGAGCAGCGACCCACGGCCAAGCAACTCTGGATGCTGATCGGGGCCGGCCTGTTGCTGGGTGGCCACTGGCTGACCTTCTTTCACGCGGTAAAAGTCTCGGGTGTCGCTATAGCCACGCTCGGCTTTGCCAGCTTTCCCGCCTTCACCGTGCTGCTCGAAGGGCTGCTGTTTCGCGAACGCATCCGTCTACGCGAGTGGTTCATGGTGGGCCTGGTAACCCTCGGCCTGGTACTGGTTACTCCCCACTTCGATCTGGGTAGCGACGCCACCGGCGGGTTGCTCTGGGCGGTTTTGTCCGGCCTGCTGTTCGCCCTGCTGTCCCTGGCCAACCGGGCCACGGTGAAAGGGCTCAACCCTTTCCAGGCCGCCTTGTGTCAAAACCTGACCATTGCCCTGTGCCTGCTACCCCTGGCCTGGAGCGCCCTGCCCCACGTTCGCCCGTTGGACTGGCTGTGGCTGCTGATTCTCGGTGTGTTCTGCACCGGCATCGCCCACAGCCTTTTCGTCGCCAGCTTGAGCGTGCTGAAAGCGCGCAACGCCGCCCTGATCTTTTCGCTGGAGCCGGTGTATGCCATCGGCTTCGCCTGGTGGCTTTTCGATGAACAACCCACCTGGCGCATGGCGGGCGGTGCGGCCTTGATCCTCTCGGCCATTTTCATTTCCATCCGCAAGCGCTGAGCTGGGCTGGCAGCGCTGCTATGCGCCCGCATAGGCAGCGAGTGGCCTTTCAGCCAGCGACTCCCAAACCGGCGTACTGCTCAAAGTTAGGTGGCGTCACAAAACTGTCACATGCATGTCGTGAAATGTCCGGGCCATCCAGCATGGCCTTTGCTTCTTTTTCACAGGCAATACACCATGACCGTCTCCGAGCAGTTGAGCGAGCTGGACAAGATCTTCGCTCACGGCGACCTGAACACGCTGTTCCAGCCTATTCTCAGCCTCTCCGAACAGCGCATCTACGGCTACGAGGCCCTGTCTCGCGGCCCTTCGACTAGCCCTTTGCATGCTCCATTGCCGTTGTTTTCGGCGGCCCGTCAATGCGGGCGGCTAGGCGAGCTGGAGCGTTTGTGTCGCAAGACCGCGTGCGAGCGCTTCTGCGCACTGAATCTGGACAGCCTGCTGTTTCTTAATGTATGTCCCGAATTGCTGCTCGAGCCCGATCACCAGCCCGGCCATACCGTGGAGATACTGGCTCGCCTGGGTCTGCCACCCGAACGTGTGGTGATCGAATTGACCGAGCAAATGCCCATCTCTGACGTCGGCCTGCTGCAGACGGCCCTACAGCATTACCGTGCCATGGGCTTCTCGATTGCTCTGGATGACCTGGGCGCTGGCTACTCGAGTCTGCGCATGTGGTCTGAACTGCGCCCTGACTATGTGAAAATCGACCGCCACTTCATCGACGGTATCGATCGCGACCCGGTCAAACGTGAGTTCGTCGACTCCATACTGAGCATGGCACGAGCGTCACGCGCCAAAGTCATCGCCGAGGGTATCGAACGCAGCGAAGAATTGGCCACTCTGATGGAGATGGGCGTTGACCTGCTGCAAGGCTACCTGCTCGGTCGTCCCCAGGAATGCCCGGAGTTCGACGTACAGCACTACCTGGTCACGCTGAATCGACAGTTCTTGGGCGGTGCTGACAATCTTTCGATGCTGTTGATCGACCAGCCTGCGGTGCGTGCCGATACCACGGTTCCCCAGGTGCAGGAACTGTTCAGCAGCCAACCTCGTCTCAGTTCCTTGGCAATACTCGACAACACGCAGCGGCCTGTCGGCATCGTGCACCGTCATGTTTTTTCTGAAGCCCTGCGTAAACCCTTCGCCACGGACCTGTTCGCCCGCAAGCCCATTAGCCGTCTGATGACTCTCGACTTCCTGGCCGTGGAACAGAGCTGTTCGCTGCAACAGGTCAGCCGCCTGCTCACGCACCGGGCCGAGCAACGCATCGAGGAAAATTTCATCATTACGCGAAATGGCGGCTACCTGGGCCTGGGCCGCACCATTGATGTGCTCGCCAGGATTACCGAGCAAAAAACCAGCAAGAACATTAGGACAGCGCCGGCCAGCGCCAACCAGCTCCTGTAACGCACGGGTGGGAGCATGCTACGGGCTGTTTACGGTGCGCGCTGTCTATAGCCCCAGCTCAGCGGCCCGGCGGCTGTAGCGCTCGGCCAAGTTGGCATCGGCATTCAGGCCATGCCCGCCCTGACGGTAAAGGTCGGCGAGTTTGCGCGCAGCCAATGGATGGCCCGCTTGCGCAGCCAGTGTCCACCAGCGGGCGGCTTCCTGGCCATCCGGCTCCTGCGTGGCGCTTCCAGCCAGACTGCTTACGCCAAGTTGATAGGCCGCCTTGCTGTCGCCAGCTTGAGCAGCTTGGCGCAGCAAGCGCAAACCTTCTTCCCGGGCGCCAAAACCTGTGCCACGAAACATCAGCAGATGGCCGTAAAAACTTTGTGCCGGGACATACCCCAGGTTCGCCATTCGGGAAAACTGCCCTTCCATCCAGCGCCAGGCCCGCGGCTGGGCGACCAACCAGCGCGAACGCACCAACTTGCGCGCCAGCCCGTAACCCAACCGTGCACGCAACCGCCACCACAACGCCATATATCAGGACTCCTGCGGATACTCGAACTCGAAAACCCTGGCCACTTCGGACGCATGCCAAGACGCGGCGGCAATACCGTCGATCGGGCCAGAGAACCTTCCCAGGCGCACCACACACTCAAAGAAACCCGGGCGTGGCAAGCGGCTGGCGCCCTGACTAATGACCAACGAGCTGCGCAAGGGTTGCTCGGAACGGGCATCCAGCGCTGCAAGATGCTCCAGCGCAGCCACCAGCGTTTGCATGGCCGGAGCCGGAAGTTGCAAACGCTCGATCAACGCCCGATACGTCAACAAGTGGCGCTGGCTTCGAGCGTAATTCAGTTCATCAAGCAATGCCTGCCAGTGTTGTCGGCTGATACGCACCTTCATGAGCTGGCCTCCCAGCCGGCCACGCCCAGCACTCGCGCCAGGGAGCGGCGAATCGCTGTGTCCGGCTCACGCACGCCGCGCTCAATCAACTCCAGGTAGGAAGGGCTGATACCCACACTGCGCCCCAGCTCCTCCAGGCTCATGCCCTGCTTTTCGCGCAACTCGCTTAAACGGGAAAAAGGCACTGCGCTGCGCTGGTCCGCCTGTGGCTCCGCTGCCGCTAGAGGTGTATGACCCGCCGCTTGCAGCAGGGTTTGATAGTCCGCCCAAGGCAGCACGGCATATTCCGGCTCACCGTCACGGGTAATCACTTGTACGTTCATGCCTTAATCTCCTGGTTAAACAACCGCCATTCCATTAGCAGCCACATCCTAACAGGTGAGCCTGACCACGTCAGGCGCTCACATCGGGTCTCGGCCGGAACGGGCACGAATCTCATCTTCTTGCGGCAATCGCTCCAGCTGGCTACGGCGCGCGGCCGGCTGTTGTTCCCGCCACCGGCTAAAGGCCTCCAGCTCGTGATCCCAGGTGCGCATGATCCAGGCCAACACCGCAACGTCGTCCAACAGGCCTACGCCCAAAATAAAATCCGGAATCAGATCAATGGGTGACAAGAAGTAAGCCAGGCCCGCTACGGCAACCAGCAAGGCCTTGCCACTGATTGCCCGGTACTCGCCGCGCCACCAGGCCAGACACAGCGCTTGAAGCAACTGCAGATTGTCCTTGAAGGATTTACGCCCTCCGCGCTTGCCGCTTTTACGCGCGACCGCCAAAAGAAGCGCCGGTAAACGCTGGCGGGCCAAAATTCGCTCAGCCACCGGCAGAAAACGGGCGAAGCTGGGTGGCATTTTCATGGTCATCTCCTGGTCGTAACAGAGTCGCGCACAGCTCAGCTCATGCTGCGCGAACTACATTCTTATTGAAGTTCAGACTCCTCTGATCGCCGCCAGGTTTCTTGTACAGCAAAACGACAACGCCCCGTATGAACGGGGCGTTGTAAAAGTGCGGTATGGCGGAACGCTTACTCGGCTTCGTTCTCGGCAGGCTCACCCTTGATGGCCAGCAGCTCCAGATCAAAGACCAATACCGAACTCGGCGGAATCATCGGGCTCGGGCTCTGCTCGCCGTAGGCCAGCTCGCTGGGAATATACAGCTTGAACTTTTCACCCACGTGCATCAGTTGCAGGCCTTCAACCCAACCCGGAATCACGCCACCAACGGGCAGGTCAATGGGGCTGCCGCGCTCGATCGAGCTGTCGAACACGCTGCCATCGGTCAGACGACCTTCGTAGTGGACGGTCACGATATCGTCGACCTTGGGTTGCGCACCTTCGGCTTTCTTGACGATTTCGTATTGCAAGCCGCTAGCAGTCGTGATCACGCCTTCGCGCTTGCCATTTTCTTCCAGGAATTTCTTGCCAGCCTCGGCATTCTCACCCTGCATGGCGAGCAGGCGCTCTTCGGCGCGCTCCTGCAGGGAGGCGAAGGCCTCCATCAGCTCTTCGTCCTTGATGCGCTGCTCTTTCTTGCCAATGGCGTCTTCGATACCCAATGCAACGGCTTTGGAATCCAGATCGTCCATGCCTTCCTGAGCCAGGCTTTTGCCCATGTTCAGGCCAATGCCGTAGGAGGCTTTCTGTGCCGGAGTTTCCAGCTCGACGCTGGTTTGCGAGTCACAACCCGCCAAAACCAGGCCCACCAGAGCCATGGACGCCGCCAACCGATGTTGTCTCATGCTGTTTCCTTAAGTTCGTGCGCCTTGCGGGCAAGCGATAAAGCGGCGAGCTTAACAGCCCACCCTAAAAACTGGCTACCGCGATAGGACTGGCAAAACCTCGACAAGGTTCAGAAGTTGAACAGTAACCGGCCGACGAGCCTGTGACATATTGCCACTATGCTTGCCTGATAGTGATGAAACGCAACCCCGCCCTGTGACCGCACCGCTTCGTCTGCGTTAAGCTTGCGCTGTCACTCTAGCCAGGGAACTGCCTACATGGTGCTCCATCGCGTACATAACCAGATTCTTCGCAGTCATCACCTGTTCGAACCTCTCAGCGATGAACAGCTCGATGAGTTGATGGGCACCAGCCAACTGCTGAATCTCGACAAGGGCGATACGCTGTTCCATCAAGGCGAGACTGCCCATTCGTTTTATTTCGTGATTTCCGGCGCGGTGAAAATTTATCGTTTGACTCCGGACGGTCAGGAAAAGGTCTTTGAGGTGATCGGCAACCGCCAGACGTTCGCCGAGGCGATGATGCTGATGGACACCCCCAACTACGTGGCCTCGGCCCAGGCTGTGGGCCCGACCCAGGTGTATCGTTTTTCCAACAATACCTACATGCACTTGCTGGAGAACAACAACCGCCTGGCGTTTGCGCTGCTCGGCAAGCTGTCGGTACGCTTGCATCAACGCATCAATGAAATCGAGACGCTGTCGCTGAAGAACGCCACGCACCGTGTGGTGCGCTACCTGATGACCCAGCAATCGCGGATGCCCAAAGGCGACAACGGCTTCGAGTTACCGATGGCCAAGCAATTGATCGCGGGGCATCTGTCGATTCAGCCGGAAACCTTTTCGCGCATCATGCGCCGCCTGATCGACGAAGCCGTGATCAGTCAGGAAGGCCGCAAAATCACCATTCTCGACAGTCAGCGCCTCGAACAGTTCGAATGAATTGATCGGTATCAAGCAGAAAACCGCGGCTGATATGCCACGCTGCAAGCAGGAGGACGAACCATGCCCAACTGCTTGTACTGCCAGCAAGACAATCCAACCGGCGCAGATGAATGCGAGAATTGCGGCATGCCGCTGCCCGCCCTCGCAGACCTGGCACCAGAGCGCCGTCAGCGCCGCTTCCTGTGGTTCTGTATCGGACTCACCGCATTTTGTGTGGTGATGTTCTTCTGGTTGCCACGCTCGATTCATTGAGCCGTTGCGGTCAGCCCGCCCTTTTTGAGCCCAGCTGTGCGCTGATAGCCCCAACTCACGTCCCGCCTGCCAGCTTTGGCCGAAGCGTTAACCCCACCTCTAATCAACAGTCATCCGCGCCCCACGAACCGTTGGCGAGACTGGAAGCTCGCCAACGGTTCGTAGTGATTTACGCGCAGTGCGCTGCGCCTTTCACGGCTGAGTCAGTTGCTTGTACAGCTGCGGCAGGCGGAACGGCAATTGCTGCGGTTCCTTGATCAAGGTAAAGCCGTTGGCGCCGAACATATAAGGCAGGTAATCGCCAGCCTCCTGATCGATGGTGATGCAGAACGGCAGCAACCCTGCTCGGCGAGCTTCCAACACCGCCTGGCGCGTGTCTTCCACGCCATAGCGGCCCTCGTAGAGATCCAGGTCATTGGGCTTGCCGTCGGTGACCAGCAGCAGCAACTTGCGCCGCTGCTTGCATTCGCTGAGCAACTGGGTGGCCTGGCGAATAGCCGCGCCCATGCGCGTGTAATAGCCGGGGCGCAACGCCTGGATGCGACCGCGAGTCGTATCGTCGTAGCGCTGCTTGAAGCTCTTCAATTCCTGCATGCGCACCTGCTGGCGACGCAGCGAAGAGAAGCCATAGAGGGCAAACTGATCCCCCACCGCCGACAGCGATTCACCAAACAGCAAGAGACTGTCGATGATCACGTCGATCACCTTGTGCTCGTTGTCCAGGTGCGCGTCGGTGGACATCGACAGGTCGGCCAGCAGCAGGCTGGCCAGGTCACGACGGTTTTGGCGCATTTCCATGAACAGCCCGCGCTCGGCGCATTGACCGTGTTGTCGCTCGACGTGGAAATCCAGCCAGGCCTGCATGTCCAGCTCCGCGCCTTGGGGCTGCTGGCGCAACCATTGGCGGTCGTTGCGCAAGTGTTCGAACTGGCGGCGCAGGCGGCGTGCCAAGGGCGCCAGCTTGGCTGGCAGTGGCGCAGGCTCGGAGCCGCGCGGCAGCATCATCTGCAGGTTGACGTAATCCTTTTGCAGTGACTGCTTGCGGTAGTCCCACTCCGGCAGCTTGAGACCTTCACCCAGCGGGATATCGTCGACATCGGCGGGGGGCAGATCGAGGTGCAATTTGAGGCCACCGCCCTTGCGCATGCGCTGGCGCGACAAGGCCAACTCGTCAAGGTCCTCGGCAACCCGACCGGCATCCATGTCTTCGCTGTCGTCGCCGCAGCGGTCCAGGTCCACATGCTCCGACCAACTGAACAGGTTTTCCAGGCGGAACAACAACAGCCCGCCTTTACCGGTGTTTTCCTCGACGCGCGTGGCACGCTTGCGCAGCTTTTTCTGATCTCCGGACGGCGCCAGCAGACTGCCTTCGTCCTCGTCGCCGAGATCGGCGGCCTGGGGCTCGCCAAGATTCTCTGCCGGATACAGCCACAGCGGCAGCGGCCAGGGAGCATGTTCGCTGCGTGGCCAGTGTGTCACGCTGCCAGGCTCACGTAGCGCCTGGCACAAGGCCCGCTCCAGTGCGGCCTCGTCTTTGGGCAGTTGCGCGGGATCGGGACGCAAGCGCAGGTGTGCCTCGACCAGCCGCTGATAACGCGTGCGCAGCGCCGGATAACGCTCCAGCAAGTCCTGCGTCCAGCGCTGATTGTCGCGCGCCCAGTGGCGCATCGAGCCGGACTGTGCCGCCAGCAGCGCCAGCCAGCGATAGAGTTCCTGGTTCAACCGCGTCTCGGGATACACCGCCAAACTCGAGGGCAGGCGCAGGTTATTGGCATCACACCACGCCACGGGCAGTTGCTTGCAGGTCCCGGCCACCTGTTGCAGCAGGTTGCGCCGCAGCATCAGCTCACGGGCGCTGGCGGCCTCGACCCCCACTCCGCTGGCGCCGCCCAGCGCACGAAACAGCACGGCCAGCGGACGCTGCATCTCGCTCAGCTCGACGCACGCCTCCGGGAAATCCGGGCTGGCCCGTCGGGTGATGAAGCGGTGCCAGACACCTCCCACCCACTCTTCGACTTCGACACTAAAGGCCATGCCGGTTTCCTCTTGCTATCGGTCAGGCTCCGTAGCGAGCCTGACGGTAATAATCGTGGATGAAGCTGGCTCCATCGTCGTGAAACAACAACGGCCCGCTGTTCCAGCCGGGCCGTCATTTACATACCGCTGCTGGTTTACGCGCTAGCGTTGACGGCAGCGGTTACCCGTACCTCGCCACGCTGGCGGAAGCTCAGGAAGTAGCAGATCAGACCGATACCAAAGCCCACGCCCGCAACCAGACGCAGCCAGAAGAACACAGCCAACTGGTCCATGGTGTTCATGAAGGACATGGCGGCGCCGTCAGCTGGGATGCGTTGCAGCCAGATCTGCACCACACCGGCGGCAGTGAGCAGCAGAGTGATCAGCAACATGGAGATGGTCATCAGCCAGAAGCCCCACAGTTCCACGGTCTGGGCGCGCGGACTCGGCGCTTCACCGAGGCCACGCAGACGCGGCATGGCGTAGGAGATCATGGTCATGATGATCATCGCGTAAGCACCGTAGAACGCCAGGTGGCCGTGGGCCGCGGTGAGCTGGGTGCCGTGGGTGTAGTAGTTCACCGGCGCCAGGGTGTGCATGAAGCCCCACACGCCAGCCCCCAGGAACGCAGTCACCGTGGTGCCCATTGCCCAGACAGCGGCGGCACGGTTCGGGTGTTCACGGCGACGACGGTTCACCATGTTGAAGGCGAACAGCACCATGGCGAAGAAGGGCAATGGTTCCAGCGCCGAGAAGATCGACCCCAGCCACAGCCAGACGCCCGGCGCACCGATCCAGAAGTAGTGGTGACCGGTACCGATGATGCCGGTGATCAGGGCCATGGCGATGATCACGTAGAGCCATTTTTCGATGACCTCACGGTCCACACCGGTGATCTTGATCAGTACGAAGGCCAGCATCGAACCCATGATCAGTTCCCACACGCCTTCCACCCACAGATGCACCACCCACCACCAGTAGAACTTGTCGCGGGTGAGGTTTTCCGGGTTGAAGAAGGAGAACAGGAACATGACGGCCAGGCCGATCAAGCCGGTCATCATGACCATGCTGATGGCAGTCTTGCGCCCCTTGAGCAGGGTCATGCCGATGTTGAAGAGGAAGCCCAGGCACACCACCACGATACCGATCTTGGTAATTGTCGGCTGTTCGAGGAACTCGCGCCCCATGGTTGGCAGCAGCTCGTTGCCGGTCATCTTGGCCAGTCCCGCGTACGGTACGAACAGGTAGCCCAGGATGGTGAGTACGCCAGCAGTCGCGAACACCCAGAACAGAAGCATGGCCAGTTTCGGGCTGTGCAGCTCGCGGTCGGCCTCTTCCGGAATCAGGTAGTACGCCGCGCCCATGAAGCCGAACAGCATCCACACGATCAGCAGGTTGGTGTGCACCATCCGCGCCACGTTGAAGGGGATCGCCGGGAACAGGAAGTCACCGACGACGTACTGCATGGCCATGATCAGCCCGAAGATGATTTGCCCGGCAAACAGCATCAGGGCAAACACGAAGTACGGCTTGGCCACCGCCTGCGAGGCGAATTTCAAATGGGGATTCATAATGCTCATCCCTTAGCCCTCTATGTTTGGTGGCCAATTGAAGTTATCGATCTTCGAAGTCCACTTGAGGAACTCCGCCATATCGTCAACTTCTTGCTCGGTCAGGTTGAATTGCGGCATTGCGCGACGGCCCGGCACGCCCAGCGGCTGGGCTTTCATCCAGGCATGCAGGAAAGGCTTGAACGCCTCCTCGCCACCACGGCGCTTGTACACGTTGGCCAGTTCCGGCGCGAAGTACGCACCTTCGCCGAGAATCGTGTGGCAACCGATGCAGTTGTTTTGCTCCCAGACCAGCTTGCCGCGTACCACCGCCTCGGTCATTTCCGATTCGTTGGTTCGCTCCGGTATGTGTTTTTCGGTGTGAAAGGTCAGGGCCAGGAATACCAGGATGAAGAAAACACTTCCTCCAAAGTAGATATTCCGGGCCATGCCTTTTGTGAAGGTCTCTGACATGGACGCCTCCTATGGCTTGGCGTGGCCATTCTAAGAAGCGCCCCCCTGCAAACCGCTTGATGGCAATCAAGAAAGCCTGAACGTAGCGCTGGGATATTGCGGCATCGGGCCGCAGCCGCAAGAGACGGCTCGGTGACGCGCTTTATATGTCGTGGGTGATCGGCGAAAACATCGTCGCGAATCGCACCGCACCACAGCGCGCCGACCTGCTCTCATAGTTGCTCAATTGACTGGCGCGCCATGCGGCAGGGTCATAGTCTGTGAGCGGTAGGCGCTCTAGGCTGCGCCTACTCGATCCGCCGATAACAACAACTCAGGCGCACATACATGTCCCAAACCGATCTGATCTCCCCCGCCCGCTTCCTTGGCCAACTGCCCCAGCATCTTCCCCATGTGCCGCGCCTGCTGCGCGGCCTGTATTACACACGCATTACCAATCGCGATAAAAAACTGTCCCTGGCCTGGGCGCTGGAACTCTGCACCGAGCGGTTTCCCACTCGCCCGGCCGTCATGGATGAACAGCGCACCCTCAGCTACGCCGAGTTCAATGCCTGGGCCAACCGCCTGGCCCGCGTACTGCAGCATGATGGCGTGGGGCATGGCAGCACGGTCGCGGTGATGCTGGAAAACCGCCTGGAAATACTCGCCGTCCTCGCCGCCCTGGCCAAACTGGGTGCCGTTGGCGCACTGCTCAACACCACCCAGCGGGGCAACGTTCTTTCCCACAGCCTGAATCTGGTCAAACCCAGCCACTGCGTGGTGGGCGAGGAGCTGCATAACGCCTTCTGCGAGGTCCACAGCGGCGTGCCGAGCATCAGCGCCGAGCATTGCCACTGGCTGGCGGACAGCGACACCTTGCGTGCGCCTGGCGAAGCCCCGCAGGGCTGGAGGAATCTCGCACTGCTGGCCCGGCAAGAGGCCGATGACAATCTTGCCCAGAGCCGCCAGGTGCGCATGAAGGATGCCTGTTTCTTTATCTACACCTCCGGCACCACCGGCCTGCCCAAAGCCTCGATCATGAGCCATGGCAAATGGATCAAGGCCTATGGTGGCTTTGGCTATTCCGGCCTCGGGTTGACCGAGCAGGACGTGCTCTACCTGACGCTGCCGTGCTATCACAACAACGCGGTCACCGTGTGCTGGAGCGCCGCCTTGGCCGGTGGCGCGGCCATTGCCCTGCGGCGTAAATTCTCCGCCCGCGCCTTTTGGAAGGACGTGCAATTCTTCCAGGCCACCTGCTTCGGTTACATCGGCGAGCTGTGCCGCTACCTGCTCAACCAGCCGCCCTGCCCCGAGGAGCGCAACAACACGCTGACCTGCATGATCGGCAACGGCTTGCGCCCCTCGATCTGGAGTGAATTCAAGGAGCGCTTCGGTATCCAGCGCATTACCGAGTTCTATGCCTCCAGCGAAGGCAACATCGGCTTTACCAATGTCTTCAATTTCGACAACACCGTGGGCTTCACTCCGGCCACCTATGCCATTGTCCGTTACGACCTGGACAGGGATGCCCCGCTGCGTGACCGCAAGGGGTTCATGCTCAAGGCGGAGAAAGGCGAACCCGGACTGTTGCTCAGTGAGATCAGCAAAAAATGGCCTTTCGACGGCTATACCGATCCCGCCAAAAGCGAAGCGGCGATCTTTCGCAATGTTTTCAAGAAGGGCGATGCCTGGTTCAACACTGGCGACCTGATGCGTGACATCGGCTGCAAGCACGCTCAGTTCGTCGACCGGCTCGGCGATACGTTTCGCTGGCATGGCGAGAACGTCTCGACCACCGAGGTGGAAAACGTCCTGGCTGCGTTTCCCGGCATAGAAGAGGCGGTGGTGTACGGCGTGGAAGTACCCGGCGCCGATGGCCGTTGCGGCATGGCCGCCTTGCGCCTGAACGCGGGACAGCCGCTGAATTGCACAGGCCTTGCCAGCCACTTGCAAGAAAAACTGCCTTCTTACGCCATCCCGCTGTTCGTGCGTTTGCTCGACGAAGTGGAGACCACTGGTACCTTCAAGTACAAGAAGACCGATCTCAAGCGACAGGCCTATGACCCGGCCCTCGTGCAAGGGCCGGTGTATGTGCTGCTACCCGACAGCGAGGCCTATGTCGTTTTGCAGGCAGAGGTGTATCAGGCAATTCAGCAAGGCAGACAGCGCGTCTGATCAATGCACAATTAAAATGCTGACTTCGGCGCCTTCGATGTCGTCGAGGTCTTCAAACTCCGCGCCGGTTATCAACCGGCCACCAAAGCGCAACTGGCTGGGCTCAGCCTCGAACAGTGGTGGTAAAAATGCGGGGACCACTATTGGTTCAGCCAGGGTCCAGGGCTCTGCAGGCAAGCTCAGGTCTAATGAAGAACGTAGCGAAACGGTCTGTTCGACTGGTTTTCTATTCAACCATTCGGGAAGCGGCAAAACACGAAACATGGCCTCGCACAGGCTCGATAGCCGGGCGACGGCTTCTCGACCCGACGTTTCAGCGTCTTCGAGCCGCATGAAATCAGCCTTGACTGAACCGGCAAACCCCGTCAGAAACAGGGTGTAAAAGACAACGCGATAGATGCGGTTCATGTGCTCTCTCGTTGACAATGTTTCGTCGCTGAGAGCAAAAAGCAGTTTCTATGCCAGGCCGAGCAATAGAACGCGAACCGGATCACAACCGTGAAATTCGCTTCCCTTGCAGTCGCTCGATAATGAGTTAACGCCTGTCACTGACTGACATCGGCGTCCATTTGAAGCTGCTGACCGGCCCAGCGCTGGAGATTTTCCGCAAGTAGACGCTCGGCAGTCTCTTGCAAAGCACTCTCCGTCAATTTTTTCGCCAACTGTCCGCGCAACCAAGCTTCGTTGCAAACCGAAGCATGGGAGAGCGCCAGGTACAGGCCCGCGCTGTAAATGGCCGGCTCGAACACCTCCAGTTCATCGGCCAAGCCCAGGCGCAGTGCCTCCGCCTGGCCGCGATAGCGCTCATAAAGCAAAAAGTCAGCGTGCCCTTCGAGTAGCTTGCTCCAGGCCAGCGATAAATCAGAAACCGTATCCAGCTGCAATTCGCCCCGCACGAAACGCTCGGAAGACGGAATGAGGGTTTCCGCCACATGAATGCCTTGGCGACCTTGCAGATCATCTCGGCCCAGATAACCAAAGTGCCGCCCCTTTGCCGCCCAGATCACACTGGGCGTCTCATGCAACGGCGGGTGGATGAAATCCATGCGCTCCAGCAGGGGCAGGCTCAATCGAGTATTTATCAGTAGGTCAACCCGACCACTGGCGACCTCTTGCTCTGCCTGCTCTGCAGTTCCGCTGGCGAGGATATCCACCTTCAGCCCCAGCTCATTGGCCAGCAGCCGCACCAGATCCGCACTGGCCCCGATCAATCGCTCGGGATTTTCTAGGTCCTGCCACAGGTAAGGAGGCTGGCCCGCTACGCCAGTCGCCACAATACGCTCGCAGGAGCCCATACCCAGCGCCCAGCCAGGCACCAACGCCAGGCACATTGCGCCGAGCCATACGGATAAATGTGTTGGCATGACTGTCTCGCCCAATCAAGAAGAACAAACCGCACCGGAGCTTAACATTGCCGGACAAGGCTTTTTCGACCGCCACAAAAAAACCCGCACTAGGCGGGTTTTTTGTGATTACAGCGAATCAGACCAGCTTTTCCAGCTCCGGAACGATCTCGAACAGATCGCCAACCAGGCCATAGTCGGCCACCTGGAAGATCGGTGCTTCTTCATCCTTGTTGATCGCCACGATCACCTTGGAGTCCTTCATGCCCGCCAGGTGCTGAATGGCACCGGAGATACCCACGGCGATGTACAGCTGCGGCGCGACGATCTTGCCGGTCTGGCCGACCTGCATGTCGTTGGGTACGAAGCCGGCGTCCACCGCAGCGCGGGAAGCACCGACAGCGGCACCCAGCTTGTCGGCCAGGCTGTAGAGCAACTGGAAGTTGTCGCCGTTCTGCATGCCACGCCCGCCGGAGACGACGACCTTGGCAGCGGTCAGTTCCGGACGGTCGGACTTGGCCAGTTCTTCGCCGACGAACACGGACTTGCCCGCATTGCCTGCGCCCGAGACCTGCTCGATGGCGGCGGAACCACCTTCAGCCGCAACCGGATCGAAGCCGGTGGCACGCACGGTGATCACCTTGACGGCGGCCGAGGACTGCACAGTGGCAATGGCGTTGCCGGCGTAGATCGGGCGCTGGAAGGTGTCGGCGCTTTCCACTGCGATGATTTCGGAAATCTGATCGACGTCCAGCAGGGCGGCCACGCGCGGCAGGTAGTTCTTGCCGTTGGTGGTGGCCGCGGCCAGCACGTGACTGTAGCCCTTGCCCAACTCTGCGATCAGCGGGGCGACGTTTTCCGGCAGTTGATGGGCGTAGGCGGCATCGTCGGCCACCAGCACCTTGCTGACGCCGGCGACCTTGGCGGCCGCTTCAGCCACACCCGCCACGTTCTGGCCAGCGACCAGCACGTGAATGTCGCCACCGATCTTGGCGGCAGCGGCCACGGTATTCAGGGTGGCAGCCGCCAGGGCTGCGTTGTTGTGCTCAGCGATAACCAGGATAGCCATTAGATAACCTTCGCCTCGTTCTTCAGTTTCTCGACCAGTTCAGCCACGGACTTGACCTTGATGCCGGCGCTGCGTGCAGCCGGCGCTTCAACCTTCAGGGTCTTCACGGTGGAAGCGGTAGATACGCCCAGGGCGTCCGGAGTCAGGGTCTCCAGCGGCTTCTTCTTGGCCTTCATGATGTTCGGCAGCGACGCGTAGCGCGGCTCGTTCAGACGCAGGTCGGTGGTGATAATGGCCGGCAGGCTCAACTCGACGGTTTGTGCACCCCCATCGATTTCACGCTCGACCTTGACCTTGTCGCCAGATACTTCGACCTTGGAGGCAAAGGTGCCCTGCGCGTAACCGGTCAATGCGGCAAGCATCTGGCCGGTCTGGTTGTTGTCGCTGTCGATGGCCTGCTTGCCAAGGATGACCAGTTGCGGCTGCTCCTTGTCGACAATCGCCTTGAACAGCTTGGCTACGGCCAGCGAGTTCAGTTCATCAGCGGACTCGACCAGGATGGCACGGTCGGCGCCCAGCGCCAGTGCGGTACGCAGTTGTTCCTGGGCAGCGGTCGGCCCTACGGAAACGGCAACAATTTCGCTAACGACGCCTTTTTCTTTCAGACGTACGGCCTCTTCTACGGCAATTTCGCAGAAGGGGTTCATGGACATCTTGACGTTGGCGAGATCGACGCCGGAGTTGTCCGCCTTGACGCGAACCTTGACGTTGTAGTCGACCACTCGTTTGACAGCTACAAGAACCTTCATGGATTCCTCGTTATCTCCGGTGAAAAGAATATCGCCAGGCGGCCTGGCGAGTGATGCATGTCGGCCGGAACCGACTGTCGAACCATACGGCGACCGCAAACCGCCCGTATCTTGACCGCAACACCCAATCCGGTCAATACGCGAAACGAGCGCATGGAAGGCCGCTAACGTCGATTCTATCAGGGCTTGACGAAATTCAAACAAACGTTTGTATTGGAGCCGTCGAAGGGTCTGGATATAATGCGCCAACCCTGGACCGGAACTGACCGGTTCCCCTTATAAAAAGCTCACAGAATACCGAAAGAGCCTAGAAGCAGGAGAACGTTGTGGAACGCGAATACATGGAATTCGACGTCGTCATCGTCGGCGCCGGCCCCGCGGGCCTGTCCGCCGCTTGCCGACTGAAACAGAAGGCCGCCGAAGCTGGTCAAGAGATCAGCGTTTGCGTGGTCGAAAAGGGTTCCGAAGTCGGCGCCCACATTCTCTCCGGCGCTGTCTTCGAGCCGCGTGCGCTGAACGAACTGTTCCCGGACTGGAAGGAACTCGGCGCCCCGCTGAACACTCCCGTCGTTCGCGACGACATTTATATGCTGAGAAGCGCCACCAGCGCCAGCAAACTGCCCAATCTTTTTGTGCCGAAGACCATGCACAACGAGGGCAACTACATCATTTCCCTGGGTAATCTGTGTCGCTGGCTGGCCCAGCAGGCCGAGAACCTGGGCGTTGAGATCTACCCGGGCTTCGCCGCCCAGGAAGCATTGATCGACGAAAACGGCGTGGTGCGCGGGATCATCACCGGCGACCTGGGCGTGGACCGTGAAGGCAATCCTAAGGACGGCATGTACACCCCTGGCATGGAACTGCGTGCCAAGTACACGCTGTTCGCCGAAGGCTGCCGCGGCCATATCGGTAAACAGCTGACCAAGCGCTATAACTTGGACTCGGAAGCCGACGCCCAGCACTACGGCATCGGCATCAAGGAAATCTGGGACATCGATCCGGCCAAACACCAGCAAGGTCTGGTGGTCCATACCGCCGGCTGGCCGTTGGATATCGTCGGCAGCGAGAACACGGGCGGCTCCTTCCTTTATCACTTGGAAAACAACCAGGTGGTGGTCGGTCTGATCGTCGATCTGTCTTACTCCAACCCGCACCTGTCGCCGTTTGACGAGTTCCAGCGCTACAAGCATCACCCAGTGATCGCTCAGTACCTGGAAGGTGGCAAGCGCGTGTCCTACGGAGCCCGCGCCATCTGCAAGGGCGGCCTGAACTCGCTGCCCAAGATGGTGTTCGACGGCGGCGCGCTGATCGGCTGCGACCTGGGCACGCTGAACTTCGCCAAAATCAAAGGCAGCCACACCGCCATGAAATCCGGCATGCTGGCCGCGGATGCGATTGCCGAAGCCCTGGCCGCCGGGCGCGAAGGCGGCGACAAGCTCGACAATTATGTCGAGGCCTTCAAGGCCAGCTGGCTGTACGACGAACTGTTCCGCAGCCGCAACTTCGGCCCGGCGATTCACAAATACGGCACGCTGCTGGGCGGCGCCTTCAACTACGTGGACCAGAACTGGTTCGGCGGCAAGATCCCCTTCACTCTGCGTGACACCACACCGGATTACGCCACCCTGAAGCCGGCTGCCGAGAGCAAGAAGATTGCCTACCCGAAACCGGACGGCAAGCTGAGCTTCGACAAACTGTCCTCGGTGTTCCTCTCCAACACTAACCACGAGGAAGACCAGCCGATTCACCTGAAGCTGAGCGACCCGAGCATCCCGATCGAGCAGAACCTGCCGAAATACGACGAACCTGCGCAACGCTATTGCCCGGCCGGCGTTTATGAAGTGGTCAGCAACGACGATGGCAGCAAGCGCTTCCAGATCAACGCGCAGAACTGCGTGCACTGCAAGACCTGCGACATCAAGGACCCGGCGCAGAACATCACCTGGGTAGCACCCGAGGGCGCAGGCGGCCCGAACTACCCCAACATGTGATGTAGCGGCATACCGCATTAAAAAACAGGGCGCTTTCCAGTGGAACGCGCCCTGTTTCGTTTGTGGCGCCTGGACGGACTCGTGGCCGGGGTCGACGCGACCTACCCCTGCCTTCCATTACCGACCTACGGTGCTACCGCATCCTTGGCGTTCTCAGACAGGAACTTCAGCACCAGCTGCTGCTCGCTGTCATTCAAGCCGGCACGCGGGAACATGCTTTGGGTAATGCAATACAAGTATTGGCGCTGTTGGTGATGCCGTTGATCCAGCTGCCTGTAGCGGCCTTTGGAACCGTTGTTACCCGGCCGATCACATGTGCGCTACTCATGTTGGTTCGATTTCAGCTTTGCTTAAGTCCAGTGCGGTAACGTGCAGCCTCGGCCACGGTTTTTTCAAACAGATACCTGACCAAAATGAAAATCTGCCCACCTAGGCAATATCCCGCCCCGCGCTCGCACCGCCGAGGCCAACTACCCCTGGCCTCCGCAAAACGGCGTCGGAACGCCAGGACTCTTTACGCTGTACTGTGCGCCTTGCTATTTAGCTGTACAGCCATGGCGCGAGACATTCATCAGAATGAGGCCCTACGGCTGCGCGAGTCCGGCCAGATTCTTCCTTTGGAGCAGCTTCTGGATCCGGTTCTGCGGCGTTACCCGGGCGCCCGCCTACTGGACATCGAACTGGAAGAGAAAAAAAACACTCTGGTATATGAAGTCGAGCTCGTAACGACCCAAGGCGTCGTGCGCGAACTGAAAATAAATGCGCGCGATGGCCAGATACTGGAAGACGAGGAAGACTGATGCGGCTTTTGCTAGTCGAAGACCACGTTCCACTGGCGGACGAATTGCTGGCCGGCCTGACCCGCCAAGGTTATGCCGTCGATTGGCTGGCCGACGGTCGCGATGCGGCCTATCACGGCCTGTCCGAACCCTATGATCTGATCATTCTTGACCTGGGACTGCCGGGCCGCCCCGGCTTGGAGGTCTTGCGCGAATGGCGCACCCAGGGGCTGAGCACACCGGTGCTGATTCTCACCGCCCGGGATTCTTGGGCGGAACGCATCGAGGGACTCAAGGCGGGGGCCGATGACTACCTGGGTAAACCCTTTCATCCCGACGAACTGTTTCTACGTCTGCAGGCCTTGCTGCGCCGTGCCCACGGCAAGGACAACAGCCCACAACTGGACGTCGCAGGACTGCAGCTCGACGAGTCACGACAATGCGTCAGCGCGCGGGGCGAAGTCATTGAACTCACCGCTGCCGAGTTCCGCCTGTTGCGCTATTTTATGCTCAAGCCAGACAGCCTGCTCTCCAAATCACACCTCAGCGAGCATCTCTACGATGGAGAAAACGAGCCGGATTCAAATGTGATCGAAGTGCATGTCAATCACCTGCGCCGCAAGCTGGGCAAGAACATCATCGAGACGCGCCGCGGGCAAGGCTATCGCTTCGTCGGGCTGAGCGGATGAAATCCATCCAGCGCCGCCTGGGTCTGGGTCTGTTCGGCATCTTGTTGGTGGTGGGCGTGATCACCGCGCAGAGCAGCCTCTGGCTGTTTGATCTTGGCCTGCGTCGTTACCTGCAAGGCAATCTGCGCGAAGAGGCGGAGATTCTGCTAACGGCGCTAAGCCGTGACGCCAATGGCCCGCAACTCAACGAGCAACGCCTGTCACCCCGTTACCAGCGGCCGTGGTCGGGCAGCTACTTTCGCATCGACCTGGGCGACCAGCTCTGGCGCTCACGCTCGGCATGGGATTATTCCCTCGAAAAGCCATCCACCGCCGGGCTCAACCCAGCCCTGGTGACGGGCCCCGAAGGCCAGCAACTGCTGATCTACCGCGCCGACTTTCAGCGTTTTGGTCAACCGGTGAGCATCAGCGTGGCACAGGATTACACGCCGATTCTTCAAGCCTCGCTACGTGCCCAGGGGCTTATCGTCGCGCTGGGCTGCGGTGCCTTGCTGCTGATTTTGCTCCTGCAGCGCCTGAACATTCGCCGCGCGCTGCGTCCACTCGAAGACGCCCGCCAGCAAGTCCAGCAATTGCAACAAGGACAACGCGCGCGCCTGGAGCGATCGGCTCCCCAGGAACTGGAGCCGCTGGTTACTCAGATCAATCGCCTGCTGGAGCACACCGAAAACAGCCTGAAGCGTTCGCGTGATGCGCTGGGCAATCTCGGTCACGCCTTGAAAACGCCTTTGGCCGTTCTGCTCAGCCTGGCGTCACGCTCGGAACTGGATGCCCACCCACAGCTACGCGCCCAGCTGCAGGATCAACTGGAGCAGATCCAGCAACGGCTGGTCCGCGAGTTGAACCGCGCGCGGCTGGCCGGGGATGTCCTGCCCGCTGCGCATTTCGATTGCGCTGCCGAATTACCCCCCTTGCTGGCCACCTTGCGCGTGCTGCATCCGCACGTGAGCGACATCAGCTATGACGCACCGCCAGGCCTGCGCCTGCGCTGGGAGCGTGAGGACGTCCTGGAGGTGCTCGGTAACCTGCTGGATAACGCCTGTAAATGGGCCACAAACCAAGTGAGCCTGGCCATTCGCCAGGAACCGGCTGAACTGTTGATCACCCTCGATGATGACGGCCCCGGGATTCCCGAGACGGAGCGTGAGCGATTATTCAGCCGCGGCGCTCGGCTGGATGAACAAATGCCGGGACATGGCCTGGGGCTGGCTATCGTGCGCGACACTCTCGAGGCCTGGCAGGGTCACTTGACGTTTCAGGACAGCCCGCTGGGCGGCTTGCGGGTAGTGCTGCGCCTGCCGTCACCGAAGGGCGATGCGTAGCGAGCACATTCGCCGTCGTCACCGCCTCGCAATTAGTCTCGCCGCGCTCAACACCTATGGAGGCGCTGCCGGCGCGAGCCGGTCAAACCGGGCCGATGGGGAAGAACACACCGCTGCTCCACACACCCAGCCAGCGGCGACCGTCGAGCTCATGCTCAACCGCCAGGTCCACCAGCTGATAGAACACATTGCGGTGAATCAGCGCGTGCAGATTGGTCCGCACATGCAGATAGGGAGACGGCTCGCCGGTCTGCTCATTCAGGTCGACCCGCATGGCATGCTCGGGACCGGCCACCACTTCGTCGTCGACGTTGGTGGTGAAGCGCAGGATCTGCTGTTCGCCTGAACCTTCTACCAGCAGCGTCACGGCCACGAAAGGCGCGTCATCGACCTGGATGCCGACCTTCTCCACTGGCGTCACCAGGAAGTAATCGTCACCATCGCGGCGAATGATGGTGGAGAACAAGCGGACCATCGGCTTACGGCCAATGGGCGTCCCCTGGTAAAACCAGGTGCCATCCCGCGCGATGCGCATATCGAGGTCGCCACAGAACGGTGGATTCCACAGGTGAACGGGTGGCAAACCCTTTTGCTCGCCCGCCGGTAACTGGGCAAGCAGATCAGTGGCCTTTCCGCTCTTGTGCATCAATACGTTCCTCTCTCAGTTCAACCCCAGAAGATTGCGCGCATACTGGCGCAGCGGCGCCCCGAGCAGCTCCTCCGGCGTGGTGCCATACATCGTCAAGAGCCCACCCCGAGGACGGATGCGCACGGTATCGACCAGATATCCCGTGGCAGTTTCCAGCAGCATCAACTGCACCACACCGCTGTCGACTCCCAGACGGCTCAGGGATTCCTGATCCTCCCACTCGCCCACCGTACCAATACGGTCATCCGCGGCCGCCAGTCGGCCATACAGCAGGTAATGCGCCCCACTGTTCATGGCCTGCACGCGCGCCTGCTGCAAGCCGATCGGCGCGTCGGCATGGCGCACCAGCGGGAAATATTCGACAAAGCCGCGGTAGGCCTCTTCAGCCACCGCATTGGCCCGCTGGCGTTCTGGCGACGGCATGAACGGGCTTTGGGCAATATAGATGAAGGAGTCGGCTTGCAGGCGCCGGGAGCTGGCACGCTGTGTCTCGCTATGGTCCAGCAGCCCGACGTCGCCCAGGTGATAACGAGCGCTACCCGCCATATCACTGACCTTCATGCAGCCACTCAGTGCCATTGCCAGCACCGACATCATGACCCACCTATGCATACTCGACTCTCCACTGCCGGCGCCGGAAAACCGGCAAAAAAGGGCACGATGCAGCTTCCGCGCCATGCCCAGCAGGAATGTTGTCGAGCGGACAGCGCGTAAAGAATGACGGTAAGGTCGTTAACTGGCCGGCGATTCCGGGTCGCGCTTGCGCTTGTTGCCCATGCGCACGCCGATATCCATGAGAAATTGGAAGAAGCCTTCCTGGTCTTCCAGAACGTTGCTCCAGAACGGCGAGTGATACAGCGCCACAGCGCCATGCACCAGCGCCCAGGCCGCACAGAAGTGAAAGTACGGCGGCACATCTTCCAACTTGCCTTCGGTGATGCGCCCTTTGATCAGCAGCGTCAGGCGCTCGAAGTTCGAGGCGCGAATCGCGTGCAACTGCTCGATCATATCGGGTAGCTGATGGCCTTTAACCACCTTTTCTTCCAGGCGATCAAATAGCCGGTAGCGTTGCGGGTCGCGCATGCGAAACTCGAAATAGGCTCGCGACAGGGCTTCGCGGTCCCGATCGACGTTGTCCGACATCAGCAATTCGTTGAGATCGCGCTCGTAGTCGAGCATCAGACGCAGGTAGATCTCGGCCTTGGATTTGAAGTGCTTGTAGATGGTGCCCTTACCAATACCCACGGCATCGGCGATCATTTCCACGGTGACACTGTCCTCGCCCTGTTCGAGAAACAGCTTGAGGGCTGTATCAAGAATTTCCTGTTCACGGCGACGAAATTCACGGACCTTGCGGGGTTCTTTCTGCATAAAAGGACTGGATAAGCTCTATTTGAAGCGGGCTATTATGCCTGACACGCAGCAAATTGTATGGAGCAACCCTCATGCTTGATCTGCAAGAAGAATTTCCCCAACCCGACGGGCTGCGTTATTTGAACCATGCCGCCGTCGCACCCTGGCCCAAACGCGCCGCCTTGGCCGTGCAGGCATTCGCCCAACAGAACTGTCAGATCGGTGCCCGGGACTATCCCGACTGGCTGCAAGTCGAAACGCGTCTGCGCGAGCGCCTGCAGCGTTTGCTCAATGCGCCCAGCCGAAATGACATCGCCCTGGTGAAGAACACCTCGGAAGCTTTGTCTTTCGTGGCCTTCGGCCTCGATTGGCGGGCGGGCGATCAGGTGGTAATCAGCGACGAAGAGTTTCCTTCCAACCGTGTGGTCTGGCAGGCACTGGCTCCTCAAGGTGTGGAGCTTATTCAGGTCAGCCTTGCCTGCCCGGACCCGGAAGCCGCCCTGCTCGCAGCCTGCGGACCGCGCACCCGCTTGCTATCGATCAGCTCGGTGCAATATGCCAGCGGACTTCACTTGGACCTGCCGCGCCTTGGCCAGGGCTGCGACAGCCGTGGCGTGCTGCTGTGCGTGGATGCCATTCAGCAATTGGGCGCCTTGCCCTTCGATGTGCAAGCCAGCCACTGCGCCTTCGCCATGGCCGATGGCCATAAATGGCTGCTGGGCCCGGAAGGCTTGGGCGTCTTCTATTGCCGTAGCGATTTGCGCGACCAGTTGAAGCTGCATGAATATGGCTGGCACATGCTCGAGCACCCCAGCGATTATCTGCGCCAGGACTGGCAACCGGCACGCAGCGCGCGGCGTTTCGAATGCGGTAGCCCGAACATGCTCGGCGCCATGGCACTGGAGGCCAGTCTGTCTTTGTTGGAAGACATTGGTATGGTCAACGTGAGCCATGCCCTGAACGACCGGATAACTTATCTGCAGGAAGGCTTGCTGCGTATCCCAGGAATTACGCTCCACAGCCCGCGTAATCCGCAGCGCCGTGCCGGCATCGTGAATTTCACCCTGACAGGGCATCAACAGGCGGAACTGTTCAAAAGGCTGACCGCCGAGCAGGTCGTGTGTGCCCAACGAGGTGCGGGCATCCGCTTGTCGCCTCATTTCTACACCGCTGATCG
This sequence comes from Serpens gallinarum, assembly GCF_014836765.1. GTDB lineage: Bacteria > Pseudomonadota > Gammaproteobacteria > Pseudomonadales > Pseudomonadaceae > Serpens > Serpens gallinarum. The sequence goes on along the minus strand of NZ_JACSQG010000013.1, from coordinate 34,499 downwards.
GGTTCTCGACGAAACCCTAACGCTGCTAAGCCAGCTGGCAGACGGGTAAGGTCTTAGAAGCAGAAGACCTATTCCAAAAACTTTTAAAAAACAGCCGGTGTAAATCAGCAAGGCAGGCAGTACTGGCCATACTTGCCCTCACCACTGTGGCATTTCCCCCCAAATGTCTCAGCGGTTGAAGGTACTTTGGAATGCGTGCCTTTTTTGTTTTACTCCTAATGGTCTTGACCCGGTTTCCCCCGAAACCGGGTTTTTTTATGGACGCTTGACGCGCGCCAAGGGAAACAGACGCTGAAAATTCTCGCTGGTCTGTTCCGCCAGGGTGTCGTAAGCAACGCCGCGCAGCTGAGCCAGGAACTCCGCGACGTCACGGACATATTCAGGCAGGTTGGGTTTGCCGCGATGGGGAATGGGCGCCAGATAGGGCGAGTCGGTTTCTACCAGCAGCCGGTCGGCCGGCACGCGACGGGCCACATCCCGTAGCGCGTCGGCATTACGGAAGGTAACGATCCCCGAGAGCGAAATATAAAAGCCGAGATCCAGGGCCGCCCGGGCCATGTCCCAATCTTCGGTGAAGCAATGCAATACGCCCGCCTGTGGCAGGGCAGCCTCGCGCAGCAGCTCAAGAGTATCGGCGCGGGCTTCTCGGGTATGCACGATGACCGGCTTGCCGGTCATGCGCGCAGCGTCCAGGTGCAGTCGAAAAGAGGCCTGCTGCACCTCGGCGCTCTCCGGCTGGTAGTGATAGTCCAGCCCGGTTTCCCCGATCGCCACCACATGGGGATGCTCCAGCTCGCCCAGCAGCCAATCCAGCGTGGGCTGCGCCCCGGCTTGCAGATCCAGTGGATGCACACCCACTGAGCAGTCGACATCGGCATAGCGCTCCGCCAGAGATTTCACCGTGGCGGCATTGTCGGCACTGACACCAATGCACAGAAAATGACCGACACCTCGCGCCCGCGCCGCATCCAGCGCAGCATCGAGGGAACCCTCATGGGCCGTCAGGTCCAGACGATCGAGATGACAGTGGGAATCTACCAGCATGGGAAAACGCTACTCGACGAGACACAAAGGACGGGCATTGTAGCGAAAGCGATGGGTGCCTTACATCGTATGCGTCGGCCGGTCCGACTTCAGCGCGCCGGCCAGGTAGGTCTCGATCTTGTTGCGCGCGGTGTTGTCGCCTTCGTTGAACTGCACCCCGACACCCGCCGCGCGGTTGCCCTGGGCACCCTTGGGCGTGATCCATACCACCTTGCCCGCCACCGGCAGTTTTTCCGGCTCGTCCATCAGGCTCAGCAGCATGAACACCTCATCGCCCACCTGATAGGTCTTGCTGGTGGGGATGAACAAGCCACCATTTTTGATAAAAGGCATATAGGCGGCGTACAAGACGGATTTGTCCTTGATGGTCAGGGACAGAATGCCGTTACGCGCCCCCAGATTCGGCGGCATGCTCATGACGACTCCTAGCGAGCGAATGGGTGGCCGATTCTAGCTCCGCTCGACCAGAGCCGCCCACTGCACCAGCAAGGCTTCGAGAAGCAGCGCACGGTTGAGGTTGGCTTTACCCAACACCTTCTGGCGTTGCGCCAACAACCAGTCCTGCATGACCAACAGTTTCGGCTGTGGCGTCTTGCCGGCCAGGTACTGCACCACCTTGGCCATGTCGCTCGCGCCCAGCCCCTGTTCGTCGTTGGTCAGCTGATAACGCAGCATCAATTGCGCCCAATCGCAAAACCAGTCGAACACCAACAGCAGCGGTACGCTATTCCACGCATCGGCCAGTTGGCTGGCACCCTGCTGACGCTTGATCAGTTTTTTTACACCCTCGACCACCAGCGCGCGCTGCTCTAGAACGCCTTGGGCATGCAGGCGCTGCGCACTGAGCGGCGAGCCGGCGGCCAGCGCCAGCAAGTCACTGCGAATGGGCGCCGTGACGTCCGGCAATGCCTCATCGAGCCAGGCCAGACTTTGTGCCTGGCTCGGAAGCGGGCAGGTCTGCTGCACGCAACGGCTCTTGATGGTCGGCAATAAACGGCTGGGCAGGTGACTGATCAGCAACATCACGGTATTGCCGGAGGGTTCTTCCAGACTCTTGAGCAGCGCGTTGGCGGCATTCAGGTTCATGGCTTCCGCCGGCTCCAGCAGCAGGACCTTACGGCCACCAAGCTGCGCCGTCTGTACCACGAAGTCCACCAACTGGCGCACTTGATCGACCCTGATCGCCTTGTCGGCTTCCTCAGGTTCGAGAACGAAATTATCCGGATGGGTGCCAGCGGCCAGCAGGTGACAGGCCTTACATTGGCCACAAGGCTGTCCAGCCACAGGATGCTGGCAGAGCAGGAACGCCATGAAACGCTCGGCCAACGCGCGCTTGCCAATCCCCTGAGGACCGTGCAGCAGGTAGGCATGGGCATGCTGGGTTCGGCTGGTCAGTTGCTGCCAGACTTCGGCCTGCCAGGGATACAGCTCAGCCACGGACGCGCTCCAGCACCTGCGGCACCAATACATCCAGGGTTTGCTGCACCACCGCCAGCGGCTGGGAAGCATCGATGATGCGGTAACGTTCGGGATGGCATTCGGCACGCTGCAGGTACGCCTGGCGCACCGCTTCGAAGAAGCCGCGGCCCTCCTGCTCGAAACGATCCAGCCGACCACGGGCGGCGGCGCGAGCCAGGCCGACCTCCACGGGCAAGTCGAACACCAGGGTCAGGTCGGGGCGCAAATCACCCTGCACGAAGGTCTCCAGCTGGGCAATACGCGCCTCGCTTACACCCCGTCCACCGCCCTGATACGCATAGGTAGCATCGGTAAAGCGGTCGCAGATGACGATCTGTCCCTGGGCCAGAGCCGGGCGAATCACCTGCTGCAAGTGTTGGGCACGGGCCGCGAACATCAATAACAGCTCAGTATCGCTGGCCATCGGTTCGTCGCTGGGCGCCAGCAGCAGTTCGCGAATGCGTTCGGCCAGCGGCGTGCCGCCCGGTTCACGGCTCAGCAGTACGGGCAACCCCCCGCTGCGCAGACGCTCGGCCAGGTACTCGCGGTTGGTGCTCTTGCCGGCGCCTTCCGGCCCTTCCAAGGTGATAAACAGACCGCTCACGGAGTGTCCTTGCTAACTGGGGCTGGGCTCGATCGGTAGTCGGCCCGGCGCTTGAGCTGAAATTCTCGCACCGCGCGAGTATGCGCTTCGAGTGTGGCCGAGAACACATGACTACCATCGCCGCGCGCCACGAAATACAGACTGTCGCCATCCTCAGGGTGCAAGGCGGCATGGATCGCTTCGCGTCCGACCATGGCGATCGGCGTCGGTGGCAAGCCATTGATCACATAGGTGTTGTACGGTGTCGCTTCACGCAGGTGGCTGCGGCGAATCTTGCCGGTGTAAAGCTCGCCCATGCCATAGATCACGGTCGGGTCAGTCTGCAGGCGCATGCCCTTGGACAGACGACGCACAAACACGCCAGCAATCTGGCCGCGCTCTGCCGGCACACCGGTTTCCTTCTCGATGATCGACGCCATGATCAGCGCCTGGTAGGGGTCCTTGTAAGGCAGCCCCTCGGCGCGTTGCGTCCATTCCTCGGCCAGCACCTGCTTGAGGCGCCTGTTGGCTTGAGTGAGCAGATCGAGATCACTCATGCCGCGCACATAGCGGTAGGTGTCTGGAAAGAAACGTCCTTCGGGGTGCACGCCCGGTTCTCCGAGCTCGCGCATCAAGTCCTCGTCGCTGAGTTGCGTCAGCGTCTGCTTGAGTTTTTCCTCGCCGGCCAGTGCGGTGCGCACCTGGCGAATATTCCAGCCTTCGACCAGCGTCAGGCTGTATTGCACAACCTCTCCTTTGATCCACAGCTCCAGCAGCTCACGGGCCGTCATGCCCGGCCTCATCCGATACTCGCCACTGTGCAGGCTTTGGTCGGCCAGGTTGAAGCGCCAATACTGGCGCAACCAGAAGGCGCCTTCGAGCACTCCTTCGCGCTCCAATCGGTTCAGTAATCCGCCGGGGGTCGACCCCACCGGCACCTCCAGCAAGCGCTCACCGTCCAGGTGCAACGGTTGCTGGATAGCCTGGTGCTGCTGCCAGAACACGAACGCTACCAGCAAGGCAGCGAGCAGCAGGCCGCCCTTGAGCAGCATCATCAATTTACGTATCACTATCGTACTTCCAAAAGCGTGCGAGCAATGCTCTGCAGTTTACGGGTGACCGGCCCGACCGGCCAACTTTGCTGTTCCAGATGGCGTACCGGCCAAATGCCATAAACACTGTTGCAGACGAATACTTCGTCGGCGGCCAGCAGCTCTGCATAGGAGATATCACGCACCGCGACTGCCACGCCAAGCGCTGCAGCCTGCTCCAGCAAAACACTGCGCATCACGCCCGCCACACCACAGCGCTCAAGGCTGGGCGTCAACAGCGCTTCTTTGCTGACCAGAAACAGGTTGCTGAAAACCGCCTCGATGGCGCGGCCCTGACTGTCGCGCATCAGGCCTTCGGCGCAGCGCTCATCAGACCACTCGCTGCGTGCGAGCACCTGCTCCAGACGGTTGAGATGCTTGAGTCCGGCCAGTAGCGGCTGCTCAGCCAGGCGCGTGGCGCAGGGAAACAGGCGCACACCCTGTTCGGCATGGGCCTCGGGATAACAGGGTAACGGGCTGCCCGACAGGATCCTTCGCGGGGTTGCCGGTTGGGGGGCCGCATAGCCTCGCCGGCCATCGCCACGGGTCAGAATCAGCTTGGCGACCCCTTCCCCCAGCAAGGTACTGAAGGCCTGAAGTTCCGTTTTGATCAGCCCTTCATCATAGGGAAGGCCCAGACGCACACAGCCGGCGCTCAAACGGGCCAAATGGGCCTCAAACAGGGTCGGGCGCCCCTGACGCACAGCAATGGTTTCAAATAAGCCATCGCCGTAGGCCAGGCCCCGGTCGGCGAGCGGTAGCCCGTCGGCCGGTTGGCCATCGACCCAACTGAGCATCAATCGGCGAACCGACGGAACACCAGCGAGCCGTTGGTGCCGCCAAACCCAAAGGAGTTGGATACCACGGCGTCGATGGGCATCGAGCGGGCTTCGCCCGGCACGAAGTCCAGATCGCAACCTTCGTCCGCCTCATCGAGGTTGATGGTCGGCGGCGCCACTTGCTCATGGATCGCCAGCACGCTGAAGATCGCCTCCACCGCACCGGCAGCGCCGAGCAAGTGGCCGGTCATCGACTTGGTCGAGCTGACCGCCAAGCGATAGGCATGCTCACCGAACACTGACTTGATTGCCCGCACTTCAGCCAGATCGCCGGCCAGGGTCGAGGTGCCGTGGGCATTCACATAGTGCACCTGATCAGGATTCAAGCCGGCATCGCGCAGCGCATTGGTCATGCAGCGTGCAGCGCCAGCACCGTCTTCAGGCGGCGAGGTCATGTGGAACGCATCGCCACTCATGCCAAAGCCAACCAGTTCGGCATAGATGGTCGCACCGCGCGCCTTGGCGTACTCCAGCTCTTCGAGTACCAGGGCACCCGCACCATCGGAGAGCACGAATCCGTCACGGCTCTTGTCCCACGGGCGGCTGGCACGCTGCGGATCGTCGTTGCGAGTGGACAGTGCGCGGGCAGCCGCGAAACCGCCGATACCCAGGCCACAGGCGGCCATTTCCGATCCGCCGGCGATCATCACATCAGCTTCGCCATAAGCGATGTTGCGCGCGGCCATGCCGATGGAATGCGTGCCTGTGGTGCAGGCAGTGGTAATGGCGTAGTTCGGCCCCTGGGCGCCGAGGTGGATCGACAGGAAACCGGACACCATGTTGATGATCGAGCCGGGTACGAAAAATGGCGATATACGCCGCGGACCCTGCTCGAACAGTAATTTGCAATTGTTCTCGATATTCGTCAGGCCACCGATACCGGAGCCCATGACCACACCGACTCGCTCGCGATTGGCGTCGGTGATCTCCAGGCCGGAATGACGCACTGCCTGAAAACTGGCAGCCAAGCCGTATTGAATGAACAGGTCGAGTTTTCGGGCTTCCTTGGCCGAGAGATATTCCTCGACATCGAACCCCTTGACCGAACCACCAAAGCGGGTGGAATAGGCGGAAAGGTCCATATGCTCAAGCGGACCGATGCCGCTGCGGCCAGCCAGAATGCCCTGCCAACTGCTCGGCACATCGGTGCCCAGCGGCGAAAGCATACCCATACCGGTGACCACGACACGTCTACGCGACACAGTTTTGTCCTCTTGTTCACTAACGGATAAACCCGGGAGCCTGCCTGGTTGTCTTCCGCTTCATAAAGCCCGGGGCCGGGCAACGAAGCGCCACTTTACACAACAGCAGATGACTCCCCAAAGAAAAGCCGCACGCCCGTTAAGGCAGTGCGGCTTCTCTGCGTCCAAAAGACGTCGATTACATTACTGCGCGTGGGCGGTAACGTAGTCGATGGCTTCCTGGACAGTGGTGATTTTTTCAGCTTGCTCGTCCGGGATTTCGGTCTCGAATTCCTCTTCCAGAGCCATCACCAGCTCAACGGTGTCAAGAGAGTCGGCGCCCAGATCTTCGACGAAGGAAGCGCTGTTGGTTACTTCCTCTGCTTTGACGCCAAGTTGCTCAGCAACGATTTTCTTGACGCGTTCTTCGATGGTGCTCATACCTAGTTTTCACTCCTATGGAAAAATCCAGACAGCTGGGCTGCGGGTAAGTGTATAGAAAGCGTTTTCGTTATTTCAAGCTGAAGAGAAAGCGCTGGCAGATACGCCCTGCTTACTTTCCCTTTCAGCCTCTTACAAAATCCGGTAGCCGTTATGACACGCGCATTTAACGCGGCGTCACATTACATGTACATTCCACCATTGACCGGGATGGTAGCCCCAGTTACGTAGGCTGCGCCATCCGATGCCAAGAAGGCCACCACCTTGGCAATTTCTTCTGCCTGACCCAGACGACCCAGGGGAATCTGGGTCAACAGGGCATCACGCTGGGCCTCAGGCAATTCGCGGGTCATGTCCGTGTCAATGAAACCCGGCGCGACCGTGTTAACGGTAATCGCGCGCGACCCCACTTCACGGGCCAGCGCCCGTCCAAAACCTTCGACACCTGCCTTGGCCGCCGCATAATTGACTTGCCCTGCATTGCCCATTGCGCCGACCACCGAGCCGACGTTGATGATACGACCCCAGCGCGCCTTGGTCATGCCGCGCAATACGGACTTGGACAAACGGTAAATACTGTTCAGGTTGGTGTTGATGACATCCAACCACTCGTCGTCTTTCATGCGCATCATCAGGTTATCGCGGGTGATGCCGGCATTATTGACGAGGATCAGCGGCTGACCGAGGTGCTGCTGTATATGCGCCAAGGTCGTGGCAACCGACTCATCGTTACTCACATCAAGCACCAGGCCGGCACCTTCGATACCGTTGTTCTTGAGAGTTTCGGCAATACGCTCGGCACCGGAATCAGACGTCGCGGTACCAATCACCACGGCACCCTGACGACCCAGCTCAAGGGCGATGGCCTGGCCAATGCCACGGCTCGCACCGGTCACCAGGGCAACCTTACCTTGCAGACTCATAAACACTTCTCCTAATTTCAGGCCAGCGCGGCGCGAGCGCCTGCAAATGCCTCGGGGGTATCCAGATTGTACGTATCGATGCCCTTCACGCAGCGCTTGTTGAGCCCAGACAGAACCTTGCCTGGCCCACATTCAACCAATGCCGTGACACCGCACTCGGCCAGCTTCTGCATCGATTCCACCCAGCGCACCGGACTGTAAAGCTGCGCCAGCAAGTCGCGCTTGAGGGTTTCCAGGTCATTGACGACCGCGGCGCTGACGTTCTGCACCAGAGCAATCTTGGGCGCCTGCCACTCGATGGCTGCCACGGACTCGGCAAAACGCTCGGCAGCCGGGCGCATCAGGTCACAATGCGACGGCACGCTGACCGGCAGGGGCATGGCACGCTTGGCGCCTCGGGCCTTGCACGCCTCGATGGCACGCTCGACAGCGGCAGCGGAACCGGCGATCACCACCTGGCCGGGCGCATTGAAATTCACCGCACTGACCACATCGCCCTGGGCCGCTTCGGAGCAGGCCGCCAGTACGTCAGCGTCTTCTAGGCCGAGAATCGCGGCCATGCCGCCCTGCCCAGCCGGTACAGCCTGCTGCATCAGCTGGCCACGCAGCTCGACCAGCTTGACGGCTGCAGCGAGGGGCAGGCTATCGGCCGCCACCAGCGCCGAGTATTCACCGAGACTGTGACCTGCCACGTAAGCCGGGCGCACACCACCTTCAGCCAGCCACAGACGCCACAAGGCGATAGAAGCCGCCAGAATGGCCGGCTGGGTCTTGTCTGTCTGGTTCAGTTGCTCAACCGGGCCGTTCTGGATCAACGCCCAGAGGTCATAGCCCAGGGCATCAGAGGCTTCACTGAAGGTGTCGAGGACCGAGCGCTGGTAAGCGCCCAGTTCGGCGAGCATGCCAAGCGATTGCGAGCCTTGCCCGGGAAAGACGAATGCGGGGGATACAGACATGAAAACGGTCCCTTGGTGGTCTTGTCGTCAGAAAATACATCACGCCACTACACACCTGGCGCAACAAACTGAGGATTGGATGACAACCTGTGCGCCGCAGTCACATCGCTCGCGCAGGCAACAGAGAAGCTATAGCAGCAAGTCCTCCAGGCGACCATGCAGGCGTTGCGGCAGATTTTCATGAATCTCCACCAGCGCCCGACGGATCGCACTCTGGAAAGCATCTTCAGCGGCCCCGCCATGGCTCTTCACCACCACCCCCTGCAACCCCAGAAAACTGGCGCCGTTATGGGTGGCCGGCTTGAGCTCTTCGCGCAGACTGCGCAGCAGCGGCAGCGCTACCGCACCCAGCAGACGCGAGGCCAGGTTGCGTGAAAACAGATCACGGATTTTCTCCGCCACCATTTCCGCCAACCCTTCACTGGATTTGAGCAGGATATTGCCGACGAAACCGTCGCAGACCACCACATCGGCGTCGCCACGGTATACGCCATCACCCTCGATAAAGCCGATAAAATTCAGTCCCGGTGCCTGACGCAACAAACTGGCGGCCAACTTGACCTGCTGGTTACCTTTGATCTCCTCGGTCCCGACATTCAGCAGGGCCACACGTGGTCGCCGCACGCCCAACGTCTCAGCCGCCACGGAACCCATGACCGCGAACTGGTAAAGATGCTCGGCATTGCAATCCACGTTGGCACCCAGATCGAGCAAATGACAACTGCCTGCGCGCGTGGGCAGCGCAGCCATCATCGCTGGACGATCGATACCCGGCAGGGTTTTCAGGACATAGCGCGACAAGGCCATCAATGCCCCGGTGTTACCGGCACTGACACAGGCCTGGGCACGTCCCTGCCGAACCATCTCTAGCGCCACACGCATGGAGGCATCCGGCTTGCCGCGCAAGGCCTGGGCTGGACGATCGCTCATGGCAACCACTTCCGAGGCATGCACGATTTGCAGGCGCGCGCGATCCACACCGGGCTGGCGATCGATCAGCTTTTCGATAAGAGGAGTTTGGCCGACAAGGGCCAGATGCAGCGAGGGGATTTCCGCCAGACAAGCAAGGCTGGCCGGAACAATGCAGTGGGGACCGAAGTCCCCACCCATTGCATCAATCGCGATGACCGGAGCGGACAAGGATTACTCGTCAGCGCCCTTGTCGATCACCTTGCGACCACGGTACACGCCTTCCGGCGAAACGTGGTGGCGCAGGTGAACTTCACCAGTGGTCTTTTCCACGGACAGAGCGTTGGGCTCCAGAGCATCATGGGAGCGACGCATGTCACGCGCGGAACGGGATTTTTTGTTCTGCTGAACAGCCATAACTTATTAACTCCTAAACGTTTGGGTCACGCTTTAACTGCGCCAGTACGCTGAACGGGTTGGACCGTGGAACCTCGTCCTCGCTCGGCTCAGGCTCATCGAGACCCGCCGGCTGCTGGCAAATTTCTGGGTCATGGACCGGAACGATAGGCAAGGAAAGCAACAGCTCATCCTCGACCAGAGTCAGCAGATCCAGGGGCTCCTCCCCCACCTCCAGCGCATCATAGCCTTTCGGCACAGACTGCTCGTCAGCCCCTTCCCTCACCACGACATAGTTGTATTCGCCGTGGATCGGCAAGTGAGCGACTTCCAGACAGCGCTGGCAAATCATTTTGACCACGACGTCAAACTCGCCATGGATGACGGGTACACGTCGTTCGTCGCGCTCGAAGATCAGCTTCGTGTGCACTTCGCCAACGTCGTCAACCAGTTGCGCAGCGAGACGCGACAAGCTGGAGATCTGTAACACACCCTCAAGGGTAGCGCCGCGATCAGCCAGTTTGCGTGGGTCAACGTGAGGTGGAATCGGTCCATTCAACATAGGCGCGAGATTCTAGGGATCTACCCTGCCCCTGTCAAAGGATATTCGGCCTGTGCGCGATCCCGCTCAATCGCTAGACTTCGCCTCCTTTATATAAGGAGAAGCTCATGCTGCCGTTGCTGCTTGCTTCCAGCTCGCCCTATCGCCGCGAACTGCTCTCGCGCCTGCGACTGCCGTTCACCAGCGCCAGTCCGGATATCGACGAAAACCCCCTGCCTGGGGAAAGCCCCCCGCAACTGGTCCAGCGCCTGGCGGAACAAAAGGCCAGAGCCCTGGCCCTCAGTCATCCCGCCCACCTGATCATAGGTTCCGACCAAGTTGCCGTTCTGGATGGACAAATCATTGGCAAACCCCATCACTTCGAGAGCGCCCGCCAGCAACTGCTCAACTCCAGCAATCGCAGCCTGACCTTTTTGACCGGCCTGTGCTTATTAAATAGCAGCAACGGCCACTGCCAGGTCGACTGCGTACCGTTCACCGTGCATTTTCGCGAACTGGACGAACAGCGCATCGAACGGTACCTGCAAATCGAGCAACCCTACGACTGCGCTGGAAGCTTCAAGGCCGAAGGCTTGGGTATTAGCCTGTTCCGCAGCACCGAAGGAAGTGACAGCACCAGCCTTGTCGGCCTGCCGCTGATCCGCCTGGTGGACATGCTATTAAAGGAAGGAGTAGAGCTCCCCTGAGATACGAGCTCGAACCAGGAATAGGAAAACCAGACGCGGGGTCGGCGCGACTCACACCCACCCCGCGAGCATTCAATCCGCCGCGACTACCTAAGCACGGGCCCCTGAAAACCCATCCACAGCGCCACGTGCTCAGCCACGCCCGCACCCAATTTCTTGGCGAAGCGATCGAACGCAGTTTCTTGCAGTGTGAAGTCAACGATTCGCTCTTCGCCAATCACCTCTCGGGCGATCTGGCTGCTGCTCGCCAGACCATCCACCAACCCCAGCTCCACCGCCTGCTCTCCGGACCACACCAGACCGGAAAACAGTTCTGGATGCTCCTCATCCTTCAGACGTTCGCCGCGCCCTTGCTTCACACTCTCAATGAACTGACGGTGCGTGGTTTGCAGCACCTCCTGCCAAAACGCGGTTTCTTCCGGCTTGGCGGGCTGGAACGGATCCAGGAACGCCTTGTGCTCGCCTGCGGTATACAAGCGGCGATCAACACCCAGCTTTTCCATGACCCCCACGAAGCCGAAGCCCGCCGCCGTCACCCCAATGGAACCCACCAGGCTGGATTTGTCGGCATAGATTTCATCGGCAGCGCTGGCGATGTAATACGCACCAGAAGCCCCAAGATCGGTGATCACGGCATACAGCTTGATATTTGGGTACTCGCCTCGCAAGCGGCGAATTTCGTCATAGACATAGCCCGACTGCACCGGACTGCCACCCGGACTGTTAATACGCATGATCACCCCACGGGTGCCCGCATCCTTGAAAGCCGCCCGCAGGCTGCCGACAAGATTATCCGCACTGGCATTTTCCTGATCAGCGATCATGCCGCGCACTTCGATCAACGCAGTATGAGCACCTCCGCCCACCGCTCCTTTTTGGCGATCCAGCAAAGGCGAAAACAATGCCAAAGCCCCGAACAGATACAAAAAAGTCAGCGACTTGAAAAAGATGCCCCAGCGCCGCGATCGACGCTGCTCCTGCACACCGGCCAGCACGGCTTTTTCCAGCAACTTCCAGCTTTTGTCATCAGCCTTTTCGTCGGGCGCTTTCCATTCATCCGCCATACACACCCACCTCAGTCAACGCCGGGCCAACCGGCAACAGCCAGTCAAGCAACTCGGCAAAACTCATGATTGCCCATCGAGGCTCAAACGCCTGTAAGCATTGCAAAGATTGAGCACCATAGCCCACCGCAACCGAATCCATGCCGGCGTGCCGAGCCATTTGCAAATCAAAGGAAGAATCTCCGATCATCAGGGCACGCTGCGGTGACACACTGCAGTATTCGAGAATTTCCCGCAGCATCAGCGGATCGGGCTTGCTGGCCGTTTCATCAGCGCAACGGGTGATTTCAAAATAACTGTCCCATCCCCGCCCAGCCAAAACCCGCTGCAGGCCGCGGCGGCTTTTACCGGTGGCAACCGCCAACCGATAGCCCGCTGCGCGTAGCGCCTCAAGACCGTCCGCCACACCCGGAAACAACGCCGTAGGCTCCGCTTCCAGCGCTACATAATGCTCAGCATAGATCGTGCGAAAGCGCTCAATCATCTGCCCGTCAGCCGACTCCGGATACAGCGTCGCAATCGCTTCGGGCAAACCAAGACCAATGATGCCCCTGATCGGCGCCTCATCAAGCTGTTGCAAACCGCACACATCGGCCGCGACGCGCACCGATTCGACAATGCGCGCCACCGAATCCACCAGCGTGCCGTCCCAATCGAACACCAACAACTCGTAGTCAGGCACCGAGACGCTCCAGCGCCTTCGCCCACATGGCATCGACAGGCGCCTCCAGGCTCAGCGCGGTGCCGTCCGGCAAGGTGATCCGCAAGGCATAGGCATGCAGGAACAGCCGCTTGCCGCCCAGCTCACGAATTTCACGGGTGAAGTCTTCATCACCATACTTGGAATCTCCAGCAATCGCGTGCCCGGCATGCAGCGCATGCACACGGATCTGATGGGTACGCCCGGTGATCGGACTGGCCTCGATCAGCGTGGCGAACTCACCGAAGCGGCGCAGTACCTTGAACTCGGTCAGCGCGTCCTTGCCCTCGGGATTCACTTCAACCATGCGCTCACCGGAACGCAGGGTATTTTTCAACAACGGCGCACTGACTCTCTTTTTCGCAGCAGGCCAGTTACCGCGCACCAGGGCCATATAGCGCTTGTCCACCCCATCCCCACGCAACGCCTCGTGCAGATGCCGCAGCATGCTGCGCTTTTTGGCAATCATCAGCAGGCCCGAGGTATCCCGATCCAGGCGATGCACCAGCTCGATATCCTTGGCATCCGGACGCATCTGGCGAAAGGCTTCGATCACACCGTAATTGAGGCCACTGCCGCCATGCACGGCAATACCGGCAGGCTTGTTCAGCACGATCAGTGCCTTGTCTTCATAGACGACTGCAGCCTCAAGGCGCTCCAGCAACCCCTGCGCCAGAGGCTCCGGCTCGTCGCGCTCAGCCAGACGCAGCGGCGGAACACGGACGATATCGCCAGCCTGCAATTTGTATTCAGGCTTGATTCTGCCCTTGTTCACGCGCACTTCGCCTTTACGCAAAATGCGGTAGATCAATGTCTTGGGGACCCCCTTCAACTGAGCGCGAAGGAAGTTATCGATGCGTTGGCCGGCAAGGTCCGGAGCGACTTCGAGCAACTGAACGCCGGAAGTCGGAGGGAGAGAAGTATTCATCGGCGCCATGATAGCAATTTTTAATGCAATTGAAGCACCAATAGGGAGCTGTTATAGTCGCGAACGCCGCCAAAAGCGGTCAAGTCAGGGAGCGAAGCAAAGAATGCCGCTTCAGCACTTGAGCAACTTTTTTCGGGACGTCAGGCCGTCCATCGAGCCAATCGCAGCACGAACGCGAAAAGCTCTGAAACCCAAGCCTTGAACCATGACGCGCGCCCGCCAACGTTACGGACGCGATAAATGACAACCCGCTACGGATTCTGTAAGCGGCACCCGATTTTCAAAGGATACGTGTGGGTGGAGATGCACAACCATCGGACTGTGTAGCATCAGGCTTTTACAGACGCTTCTCGTCCACTTCCGTTCTGGTTGATTCCTCCTCCTGAGTTAGTACTTCTGCAATTACAGCTGTAGCAGGAGACGTCGTCGCGAGCCCGACCCTACTGGTTGGTACTCGCTGGACACTGCAGTGTTTACACCACTGCTGATACGCGCCCGACACCGACCGTGAGAGTCGTGTGTGCCGATTGCCGTTTCCCTCCGCCTGGAAACCCAACGGTACTACATGAAAAGAATGCTGATTAACGCGACCCAACCCGAAGAGTTGCGTGTCGCACTGGTTGACGGCCAGCGCCTGTTCGACCTCGATATCGAATCGGGAGCGCGCGAACAGAAAAAGGCCAACATCTATAAGGGCCGCATCACCCGTGTCGAGCCGAGTCTCGAAGCTGCCTTCGTGGATTTCGGCGCCGAACGCCACGGCTTTCTGCCGCTCAAGGAAATCTCTCGCGAATACTTCAGCAAGGCTCCGGAAGGTCGCGTCAACATCAAGGACGTCCTGAAGGAAGGCCAGGAAGTCATCATCCAGGTCGAGAAAGAAGAGCGCGGCAACAAAGGCGCAGCGCTGACCACCTTTATCAGCCTGGCCGGCCGCTACCTGGTGCTGATGCCCAACAACCCTCGCGCCGGTGGCATCTCGCGCCGCATCGAAGGTGAGGAACGCAATGAACTGCGCGAAGCACTCAACGGCCTGAACGCGCCGGCCGACATGGGCCTGATCGTGCGCACCGCCGGCCTGGGTCGCTCCAGCGAAGAACTGCAGTGGGACCTGGACTACCTGGCCCAACTGTGGGCTGCCATCAAGGATGCCTCCCAGGATCGCGCTGCCCCCTTCCTGATCTACCAGGAAAGCAATGTCATCATCCGCGCGATCCGTGACTACCTGCGCCAAGACATCGGCGAAGTCCTGATCGACAGCGTCGAGGCCCAGGAAGAAGCACTGAGCTTCATCCAGCAGGTCATGCCGCAGTACGCCAGCAAGATCAAGCTGTACCAAGACAGCGTGCCGCTGTTCAACCGCTTCCAGATCGAAAGCCAAATCGAAACTGCCTTCCAGCGCGAAGTGAAGCTGCCGTCGGGCGGCTCCATTTTCATCGATCCGACCGAAGCCCTGGTGTCCATCGATATCAACTCGGCGCGCGCTACGAAAGGCGGCGATATCGAAGAAACCGCCCTGCAGACCAACCTGGAAGCGGCTGAGGAAATCGCCCGCCAGCTGCGCCTGCGTGATATTGGCGGTCTGATCGTCATCGACTTCATTGATATGACGCCGGCGAAAAATCAGCGCGCCGTCGAAGACAAGGTTCGCGAAGCCCTGGAAGCCGACCGCGCCCGCGTCCAAGTCGGCCGCATCTCGCGTTTCGGCCTGCTGGAAATGTCCCGTCAGCGTCTGCGTCCGTCTCTGGGCGAAACCAGCGGCATCGTCTGCCCGCGTTGTAACGGCCAGGGCGTCATCCGTGACGTCGAATCCCTCTCGCTGGCCATCCTGCGCCTGATCGAAGAAGAAGCCCTGAAGGACCGCACCGCAGAAGTACGCGCCCGCGTTCCCTTCCAGGTTGCCGCCTTCCTGCTCAACGAGAAGCGCAATGCCATCACCAAGACCGAACTGCGCACCCGTACGCGCATCTACATCCTGCCTGACGCGCACCTGGAGACCCCGCACTTCGAGGTGATCCGCCTGCGCGACGACAGCCCGGAGCTGCTTGCTGGCCAGTCCAGCTACGAAATGGCCCCGAGCGAAGCCGAGGAAGTCCAGCCGGTCAGCGCCACCCGATCGTTGGTCCGCCAGGAAGCTGCGGTGAAAACCGTCAGCCGTAATCGCCCAGCTCCCGAACACGTTGATGCCGCTCCCGCTGCATCGCTGGCGCCGGTTAGCGCCCCGGCACCGAGCCTGTTCAAGGGCCTGGTCAAGTCGCTGGTCGGCCTGTTCGCCAGCAAGGAAGAGCCAGCCAAGCCGGTCGAAAAAACCACTAACGCACGCCCGCAGCGCAGCAATGATGAGCGCCGCACCGGCCGCCAGCAAAACCGCCGCCGTGATGGCCGCGACACCAACAACCGCCGCGACGAGGAGCGCAAGCCACGCGAGGAGCGTCCAGCCCGTGAGCCGCGTGAAGAGCGCCAGCCTCGTGAAGCACGCGACACTCAAGAGCAGCAGCGTCGCGAGCGCCCGGCCCGTGAAGAACGTCAGCCGCGCGAAGACCGCCAGCCCCGCGAAGAGCGCGCCGCACGCGAAGAGCGTCCAGCCCGTGAGCCGCGTGAAGAGCGTCAGCCTCGTGAAGCACGCGACACTCAAGAGCCGCGCCGCGAGCGCCCCGCTCGTGAAGAGCGTCAGCCGCGCGAAGAGCGCAAGCCACGCAGCGCTCCGGTCGAGCAGGTCGACGAAGAAGTACTGAATACCGAAGAGCAGTTCGAAGATCAGCAGGATGGTCAGGATGGCGAGCGTCCTCGTCGCCGCTCCCGTGGCCAGCGTCGTCGCAGCAACCGTCGCGAGCGTCAGCGTGATGCCAACGGCAACCTGATCGAAACCAGCGAAGGCCAGGAAAGCAGCGAAAACGCACCGAGCGAAGGCGCCATGATTGCCGCTGCCGCCGTTGCCGGAGCACTGGCCAACCAGGCCGTCGAAGCTACCCCAGATGTGGTCGCTGTTGCCGAGCTGACACCGAGCGGTGAAATGCCGGCTGCCGAACAGTCCAGCGATAACGGCGCCAGCCTGAGCGATAGCAAGGTTGCGGCCGCCGAGCCTGAAATCGGCATCGAGCAACCTGCCGCCCCGGCAGAGGTCACTCCTCCCGCCGCTGTCGAGCCGGTTGCCGAAGCTGCTCCTGCTCCTGCTCCGACACCTGCACCTGTCGCTGTCGAAGCCGAAACACCTGCTGTCAGCGAAGTGGTTGAACCAGCCCCGACGCCTGCAGTGGAAGCTCCGGTCGTTACACCCGCTCCGGTCACCAGCGGCCGTGCGCCCAACGACCCGCGTGAAGTGCGTCGCCGTCAGCGCGAAGCCGAACGTCTGGCTCGCGAAGCTGCCGAGGCTGAAGCTGCGGCTGCAAGCGAAGCTCCGGCTCCGGCTGAGCCAGTGGTTGCTGAAGCACCACTGATTCAGCAAGCTGAAACTGCCTTGAACGAAACGGTCGAGCCCGTCGCCAAAACAGTTGAGAGCCAGGCCCAGGAAGCCGAAGCCGAGACAATCGTTGAAGCACAGGACGCGCCAGAGGTAGACAAGTCGCCAGAAACCGACGAGACCGCCAAGCCGCAGGCCTGATTCTTAGGCTGAAATAAAAAGGGGATGCCAGTGGCATCCCCTTTTTATTGGGCGGAGATCAATCAGCACGCGCCACTTTTTTCGAAACAACACCGCGGTGTAGGGAAGGGAATACGAAATCGCCCGGGCAACCCACCATGAAGCTAACGCCGCCGGCGGGGTGCCCGCTCAACCTTGTGCTTTGAGCCCTGCTACCTGGAGTGAGCGACGGTGCCCTACTCTGCTGTTAACATCCGCAACCACGGCGTCGCCCCACGCTCAAAGAACGTTCGGCTCGATTTCCAGTGTCACGCCGAATTTCGTGGTGATATCCGCCTGTATGCGCCGTGCCAGGCTCAGCAATTGACTACCGGTGGCTTGACCATAATTGACCAGCACCAGCGCTTGGCGTGCATGTACACCGGCGTCACCGTCGCGAAACCCCTTCCAGCCAGCTCGTTCGATCAACCAGCCGGCCGCCAGCTTCACTTGGTCATTCGCAGCCGGATAAGCCACCAGGTCGGGATGCTCAGCGCGTAGTCGTTCGGCCAGGGGAGCCGCCACCAGAGGATTCTTGAAAAAGCTGCCGGCATTGCCCAGACGCGCCGGATCGGGCAGTTTTTCACTGCGTATTTCACATACCGCCCGGCTGACATCCAGCGCCGTAGGCGCCTGGACCCCTTGCGCCTCCAGTCGCTGACGAATCGGGCCGTAGTCCAGGTGCAGGGTTGAGTGACGCTGAAGAACAAAGCGCACCCGCAGGATCAGCCAGCGGCCAGGCTGTTGCTTGAACAGGCTGTCACGATAGCCGAATGCGCAATCTTCCAAGGCAAAGTCGCGCACCTCGCCGGTTTCTCGGTCAAGCGCAGTCAAGCCGGCGAACACATCCTTGATCTCCACCCCGTAGGCACCGATGTTCTGCATCGGCGCAGCGCCCACCGTGCCAGGGATCAAGCTGAGGTTTTCCAGGCCGACCAGGCCCTGCTCCAGTGTCCATAGGACGAAGGGATGCCAGGGCTCACCGGCTTCGGCTTCGACCACCACGCGCTGGTCATCATCACTCAATATGCGTCGGCCAAGACTGGCCATGCGCAGCACCAGCGCTTCTACATCCTTGGTTAGCAGCAAGTTGCTGCCACCGCCAATGACCAACAGCGGCAGTGCGCGCTGCGCGGCCAGTGCTAGCGCTTCGCGCACGTGCGCTTCGTCATGGGCCTCGGCGAACAACTGCGCGCAGACATCCACGCCAAAGGTATTGAAAGGTTTGAGAGACAGGTGCTCCTTGAGCAGTAGACTCACAGCCGCCCCTTGATTTCGTCGAGCAAGGCATCGGCGGCCTGCTCGAGCAGATCAAGAACATGCTCAAACCCCTCGTCGCCCCCGTAATAGGGATCGGGAACGATCTCACCCAGGCCGTAGCGGCGCAGCAGCAGGTCCATCTCGGCACTGGCTTGCTCAGGCCGCGCCGCGCGCAGGCGTATCAGGTTGTCATGATCCATGGCCAGAATCAGGTCGAAGCGCTGAAAATCCTCTGCCTCCACCTGACGTGCCCGCTGGGCGGTGAGGTCATAGCCGCGCCGCGCGGCAGCCTGGCTGGAGCGTCGATCCGGCGCCTTGCCAGCATGCCACTCCTCGGTACCCGCCGAGTCGATGACGATGCGCGACTCCAGTCCCGCTGCACGCACGCGATGACGAAACACGCCCTCGGCGGTTGGCGAGCGGCAGATATTACCCATGCAGACAAACAAGACCTTCATTATCACGCTCCCAGAATGCGCCGCACGCGCTCCAGATCTTCAGCGGTATCCACGCCCGCGGGCGGCGCTTCCAGCGCATCGTCGACATGGATGCGCACGCCATGCCAAAGGGCACGCAATTGCTCCAGGCACTCTGTGTCTTCCAGCCAGCATGGGCCCCAGGCGACGAAATCCTGCAGAAAACCCGCACGGTAGGCATAAATACCGATGTGTCGACGCCAGGGCACATTGGCCGGCAACGTTTCGCGGCTCTGCGCGAAGGCATCACGTGCCCAGGCAATCGGTGCGCGCGAAAAGGTCAGGGCCAGGCCGGTTTTGTCGCTGACCACCTTGACCACGTTGGGATTAAACAGCGCCTCGATGTCGCTGATCGGCTCGGCCAGAGTGGCGATGCCAGCCTGCGGATGAGCCGCCAGATTGCGTGCCACCTGGTCAATGATCGCCGGCGGAATCAGCGGCTCGTCACCCTGCACGTTGACCACAATGGCATCGGCGGCCAAGCCCAACTGGCTGGCCACTTCGGCCAGGCGATCGGTGCCTGAGTTATGGTCGGCGCGGGTCATCACCACCTGGGCGCCAAACCCTTCACAGGCCGCCACGATACGCGCATCGTCAGTCGCCACGACCACTTGCTGCGCGGTACTTTTGCTGGCCTGTTCCCAGACGTGCTGGATCATCGGCTTGCCGGCGATGTCTTGCAGCGGCTTGCCAGGCAGGCGGCTGGAGGCATAGCGGGCGGGAATGACGACGGTATAGGCCTGGCTCATTTATCCAGACGCTCATCGACTGTGAGGGTGCGGGCTTCGCTTTCCAGCATGACCGGAATGCCGTCGCGAATTGGGTAGGCAAGCCCGGCGCCCTTGCTGATCAGTTCGGTCTTGTCAGTGCTGAGCTGCAGTGGGCCCTTGCAAACGGGGCAGGCCAGGATATCGAGCAGTTTCGGGTCCATCGGGAAATCCTCAAGAACAGGGAAAAGCCACCGCCCGCCAGCCTTGTGCGTAGCGCCTCAGCGGTCGGGTAGCAGGCGTGCCAGTTGCTCGTCGAACCAGTCGACGAAGGCCGGTGAAGGCTTAACATCGACGGCCAGGTACCACCAGTCGTCGGCGGCAAAGTCACGGCATTTGACCGCATCTTTTTCGGTCATCAGCAGCGGCAACGACGGGCTGAATCGTAACTGCTCGGCGCTGTACTGCGCATGGTCGGCGAAGGCATGCGGAATCGGCCGCCAGTTTAGCGCTTCGAGGGTGGCGAAGAAACGTTGCGGGTTGCCGATGCCGGCCACCGCATGCAGGGCTTGCCCGGCTGGAAAATGGCTCAAGGGTCGCCGTTCGCCATTGGCCACACGCACCAGCTCGGTCGGAGTCAGGGTAAAGGCATAGCCGTCTGGCTCATCCGCCACGGCCCCGTTGTAGAGCAGCGCATCGACGCTGGCCAAACGTTCGACCGGCTCGCGCAGCGGGCCCGCGGGCAGGCAGCGCCGATTGCCCAGGCCACGGGCCGCATCGATCAGCACCAGTTCAAGGTCTCGGGCCAGGCGATAGTGCTGCAAGCCATCGTCACAGAGAATGACATCCAGCGTCTCCTGCGCCAGCAACGCACGCACCGCGCCCGGACGATCCGGGTCGATCACCAGCGGCACGCCGGTACGCCGCACAATCAGGGATGGCTCGTCTCCTGCTTCACTGGCCGGCTGCTCGGCGGTGACGCGCCATGGCCAACTGGGCGGCTTGGCACCGTAGCCGCGACTGACCACACCGACACGCAGGCCGCGCGCGCGGCAATGGTCGATCAGCCAGAGAATCATTGGCGTCTTGCCCGTGCCGCCCACGGTGATGTTGCCCACCACGATGATCGGCACCGGCGAGCGGTAGATCTCGCCCTCGCCGGCCAGAAAAGCGGCCCGCTTGCGCTCCACCACACGGCGATACAGCGCCTCCAGGGGACGCAGCAGCGCCAGGCCGGGATGCCCTCGGTACCAGGCCGAGAGCAGTCGATCCGCCAGCGCCATCAGCGCGGTTCCGCCTGGGCCTCGACAGTGGTGATGCGCAGGTGGGCAAAGCCCAGCTTGCCGGCCGCGTCCATGGCGGTGATCACCGCCTGGTGCGGTGTCTTGCTGTCCGCACTGATGGTCAGCGGCAAGCTGCTATCCCCTTCGGATTCCCGCTGCAGCGATGTCATCAGACTGTTCAGGTCGTTTTTCACCAGCGCCTGGCCATTCACCGAAAAGCTGCCGTCGGCGCCAATCACCACTTCCAGGGGCTTGAGTTCGGACGCTGGCGGTGGTGTACCGCTGACCGCCTCAGGCAAGTCAACCTGCAGCTGCGTCTCGCGGGTGAAGGTCGTAGTGACAACAAAAAACAGCAGCAGGATGAATACCACGTCGATCAGCGGCGCCAGGCCGATCTCGACGTTATCCTGTCGTTTGCGCCGGAACTTCACGCCTTTTTAACCTCGCGCTTGCTGGAAGCAGGCGTCTCGGCCAGGTCGACATTACGGTCGCCCTGCACCACCTCCACCAGCTTGATGGCTTCCTGTTCCATGCCCATCACCAGCTCATCAACGCGACGCTGCAGAAAACGGTGGAAGAACAGCGCCGGGATCGCGACGATCAGACCGGCCGCCGTGGTGATCAAGGCCTTGGCGATACCGCCCGCCAGCTGCGGGGCGTTGGCCATGCCCGAACCCATGAACGAGCTGAAGATTTCAATCATGCCCAGTACCGTGCCGAGCAAGCCCAGCAAGGGTGCGATACCGGCGATGGTGCCCAGGGCATTGAGGTAGCGTTCCAAATCATGAACGACCCGCGCTGCGGCTTCCTCAATGCATTCCTTCATGATCTCGCGGCCATGCTTGGAGTTGGCCAGTCCGGCAGCGAGGATCACGCCCAGCGGCGAGTGGGCGCGCAGTTCCTTGAGACGCTCGCTGGTCAGCTTTTTTTCCTTGATCCAGCGCCAGACCAGCCCGAGCAGATGGGGAGGCGTGACGCGGCTCGGCCGCAGCGTCCAGAACCGCTCGATGATAATGGCCACGGCCATCACGGAACACAGAATGATCGGCAGCATGATCCAGCCGCCTGACTTTACCAACTCCCACACGGTGGCGATCCCCTCCAAAAAAGTGGCTCACTCTAGCATAGGGACACGGTCACGCCGACCGCCGAGCTTCTCATTTTTCCCGCCAGAAACGCGCTTCCTGTCGCAATGCTCGCGGCGGCGCAAACGCGCCTAGCTCAATGCGAAGAGCACCCTCGAGAGCAGTGTCGTGGATCTGCACGTCGTGTTGCCGGTAACGCTCTACGACTGACGGATGAGGATGCCCGAAGGCGTTATGGGCGCCCCGCGCAAATAGCACCGCGGTGGGTGCCACGCCCTGGATAAAACGCACGCTGGATGAGAACCGGCTGCCATGATGGGGCGCCAGCAGCCACTCGGCGCGCGGGGCCCAGCCTGAAGCGAGCAACGCAGCCTCCACCCGCGCGTCGATATCGCCGGTGAGCAACAGGCGCTCGCCACCGGCTTCGACCATCAGCACACAGGAGGCGGCATTGCCGGAGTGCGCCTGCGGCCAACGCCATAGCCGAAACCGCACGCCGTCCCAGTCCCAGGTTTTCCCGCTCTGACAAGGCCCAGCCTGCAACGCTGCCGGCAGGTTGTGAGATTCGCCACTGAGCACCTTGCCCACCGTCACCCCGTCGATCACCGCCTGTGCGCCGCCGGCATGATCGTTATCGGCATGGCTGAGCAGCAGTGCATCCAGGCGCTGGATGCCTAATGTGCGCAACGAGGGCACGACCACGCGCTCGCCCAGATCGAAATCACCGAAGCGCGCACCGGTGTCATACAGCAAGGCATGCTCGCGCGTACGCACCAGCACGGACAGCCCCTGGCCGACATCCAGCAACCAGACATGGGCACGCCCCGTCGGCACCTCGTCACGCGGCGGAGCGATGAGCACCAGCAGCATGGGGATGCCGAGCCAACGCAGCGGGACGGCGCCCGGCAGGAGTAGCAACGTTACGCCCAAGACACCGAGCAACCAGGCCCACACCGGAACATCCCTGCCCAGCCAGGCCGGCAGCCACTCGGCAATGTGGGCCAGGATTACGAACAACAGTTCCAGTAATCCTCCGGCCAGCCACCACATCCCTTCGGCCACAAAAGGCATGGGCAACAGCAGGGTCGCGAGCAAGGCCAGGGGCACGACCGTCAGGCTGATCCAAGGCACGGCAATCAGATTGGCCAGCGGCCCGCTGGCACTCACCGGCAGACTCAACGCCAGCAGTACCGGCAGCAGGCCGATGGCCACGGTCCACTGCGCACGTCCCAGGGTGCGCCATGCACTCCAGGCACCCAGGCGGCCACTGAACACCAGGATCAACACCGCCACGGCAGCAAAGGACAACCAGAAGCCCGCTTGCAGACTGGCCAGCGGTTCGGCGAGCAGGACGATCACCAACGCCGCCAGCAAGGGCGACCAGAAACCCAGGTGTCGAAAACGCAGGCGCCAGAGCAGCACCACGGCCAGCATCACACAGGCGCGCCGCACCGGGACTTCAAACCCGGCCAGCAGCCCGTACAACAGCGCCGCGGCCAGGGCCAGGCCGCACGCCCACGGCAGCCAGGGCAGCGCTCGCGGCCAGAGTCCCCAGCGCGCAAGCCCGGCGATTAGGCCGTAAACCAGCATCGCCAGCAGGCCAATATGCTGGCCGGAGATCACCATCAAATGCACCGTGCCGGTGTCGCGTAGCAGGCCCCAATCGGTATGCGTCAACCCAGAACCATCGCCCAGCACCAAAGCGACCAGTCCACCTTCGCGTCCGAAAGCCGGCATCGCCAGCAGACGTTGGCGCAAGCTGTCGCGCCAGGCGCTCAGGCCTTGGGTAACCGCTTGGCGCTCGCCCGCCTTGACCGAACCCGTCGCACCGATGCGTTTGGCCAACAGCCAAGCCTCGTAATCGAATCCGTGTGGATTGACCAGGCCATGGGGACGCTTGAGATTGACCGCCAGCCGCCAGCGCTCGCCGGCCTGTACAGGTGGGCCGCCATGCCAAGCCAGACGCAGCCGGCTGGGCAACGCGCCGCGCCGGGAAACCGCGTCGCGCAACTCGAAACGCACCACGCCATCCCGGTGTTCAGGCAGCCCGACCACCTGACCTTCCAGCCACAAGGTGCGGCCATCGAAAGCGGGCGCCAGGCGGTCATCGAGCGCCCACTGCGCCGACCAGCAGGCCCACACCAGTCCAAGGCAGAACAGCCCCAGCGGATAACTGCGAAAGGGTAACAGCAGCAGCCCGAGGACGAATCCGGCAAGCAACCAGGACGCGTCCGGCAATGCCGGAAGAAAACGCAGGGTCAGCAGACCCAGAGCGAGCGCAAGCATCCCTGTGCGCATGCATGATGACTCCGCCAACGCCGGCGGCGTCCTGCGGCCGGCTCAAGTGTTCGAAGCGGTTATGACTACAGTTCGGGCGGTGCAAAAAACGGCGGGCTGCCCGAAAATCACCGCGCCAACGACCTCGACACCGTGCGACGGGCGAGGCCGCCCTACGGATTCCGTGGGTCTTATTGCTTAACGGCGGGCCGCCCTACGCGGCCCGCGTCTGGCGCTTATTCGTAGCGCAAGGCCTCGGCCGGCTGGGTACGTGCCGCGCGCCAGGCTGGGTACAGGGTAGCCAGGAAACTCAGGATCAGCGCTGCGGTGCAGATCAGCACTACGTCCAGCGCTTGCAGGTCGGAGGGCAGGTAACTGACGTAATAGATGTCCGAACTGAGAATCTGCTGGCCGCTCAGGCGCTCCACCCATCCCACCAACTCACTGACATTCAGCGCCGCCAGCACGCCCAGCACCGCGCCGACCACCGTGCCGATAATGCCGATCACCGTGCCCTGGACCATGAAGGTGGCCATGATCTGCCCGGGCGTGGCGCCCAAGGTGCGCAAGATAGCGATATCGGTGCGCTTGTCAGCCACCACCATGATCAGCGTGGCGATGATATTGAACGCCGCCACCGCGATGATCAGCAGCAACAACAGGCCAATCATGGTCTTTTCCATCTGCATCGCGCTGAACAGGCTGCCCTGAGTGTGGGTCCAGTCGGTGGCGCGATAGCCTGCGCCCAGCGAGGTCGCCAACGCCGTGGAGATCTGCGGCGCCAGGTACAGGTCGTTCACGGCGATACGCACGCTCTGCACCTGGCCCGGCTGCAACTTGAGAATCGTGCCGGCATCGGCGATGTGGATCAGCGCCAACGAGCCATCCAGCTCGGCGCCGACCTTGAAGATGCCCACCACATTGAGGCGCTGCATGCGCGGCGTGATACCCGAAGCGGAGTTCGTGGCTTCCGGCACGATCAGCGTCAGCTTGTCGCCGACTCGCACACCGAAACGCCGCGCGGACAGCTCACCCAGCACCACCCCGAACTCGCCCGGCTGCAGATCCGTCAGGCGTCCGCGCACCATGTGCGCGCCGATGATCGACACCTGCGGCTCCAGCGCCGGGTCGATGCCATTGATCTGAATCGGCTGCATGGCGCCCTTGTAGGTGAGCATGCCCTCCAGCTCGCTCAGCGGTACTGCCGCGTTGACCTCGGGATGCTGCAACACCTGCTCGGCAACCGTCTGCCAGTCGTTCAGCGGCTGCTCGGCCGACAGCGCGGCATGGGGCACCATGCCGAGAATGCGCCCGCTCATTTCCTTCTGGAAGCCGTTCATTACCGACAGCACCACGATCATTGCCAGCACGCCGAGCGCCAGGCCGATCATCGAGGTCAGCGAAATAAAGGAAATGTAGTGATTACGGCGTTTGGCCCGCGTGTAGCGGGTGCCGATGAACAGCGGTAGAGGTCTGAACATGGTCGCCCTTACTCCGCCACCAGGCGGCCGTCGTCCAGGCGCAGCACCCGATCCATCTGCCGCGCCAGTTGCATGTCGTGGGTGACGATCAGGAACGCCGTACGCAGCGAGCTGCTCAGCTCCAGCATCAATTCCTGAATGCCCTGGGCAGTGTGATGGTCGAGGTTGCCGGTGGGCTCGTCCAGCAACACCAGGGCCGGCTGGTTGATCAGCGCCCGGGCAATGGCCACACGCTGGCGTTCGCCGCCGGACAGCTCGGACGGTTTATGGCTGAGCCTATGCCCCAGCCCGACCCGCTCCAGCAGCGCACTGGCGCGCTGGCGCGCTTCGGGGATCGGCGTAGAACCGATCAACAGCGGCATGCAGACGTTTTCCAGAGCGGTGAACTCGGGCAGCAAATGGTGAAACTGGTACACGAAGCCCAGCGCCCGATTGCGCAACAGGCCGCGCGCCTTTTCACCCAGCGCCGAAAGCTCTTCGCCGGCCAGCCAGACACTGCCATGGCTGGGCGTATCCAGGCCGCCCAAGAGGTTAAGCAAGGTGCTCTTGCCCGAACCGGAGCTGCCGACAATGGCGATACGCTCGCCCGGATGCAGTTCCAGTTGCACATCGGCCAACACCTCGACCGACTGCGGACCTTCCTCGTAACGCTTGCCCAGGTTGCGGCAACTCAGGACTGCCTTCTCACTCATAACGCAAAGCCTCCGCAGGTTGGGTGCGCGCCGCACGCCAGGCAGGATAAAGGGTGGCAAGGAAACTCAGGATCAACGCCGAGGCGCAGACCAGCACCACATCGGCGGCCAGCAACTGAGATGGCAGGTAATCGATGAAGTACACCTCGGCACTGAGAAATTTGTGCCCCATCAGGCGCTCCAGAGCGGCAATCCAGCTGCTGATATTCAGCGCAGCGAAAATGCCCAGCAACGCGCCGATCAAGGTGCCGACCACGCCGATCACCGTGCCCTGCACCATGAAAATCGCCATGATCTGACCGGGCGTCGCGCCCAGGGTGCGCAGAATGGCGATATCGGATTTCTTGTCGGTGACCACCATCACCAGGGTGGAAATGATGTTGAACGCCGCCACCGCAACAATCAGCAGCAACAGCAGGCCGATGATCGCCTTTTCCATACGGATCGCTTGGTACAGATTGCCGTGGGTGCGAGTCCAGTCCTGCGCGTAGAAGTCATCGCCCAACTGCATGGCCAATGACCAGGCCAGACGCGGCGCCTGGAATAGATCATCGAGCTTGAGACGCAGCCCCTGTACCTGATCGGTGCGCCAGCGTTTCAGACGTGCCGCATCCTCGATATGGGTCATGGCCACAAAGCCATCGATTTCACCGGCACCCACATGGAAGATGCCAACCACCGTGAAGCGTTTCATGCGCGGAAACATGCCGGCCGGCGTCACCGCCACTTCCGGCGCCACGAAGGTCAACTTGTCGCCCAGGCCGACGCCGAACTTCTTCGCCGCACGGTCGCCAATAACGATGCCGAATTCGCCCGGCTTGAGCGCATCGAGACTGCCCTGCCCCGGTAAAAAGAACTGATCAATGATCGACACCTGCGACTCCAGGCGCGGATCGACGGCATTGATCAACACCTTCTGCACCTGGCCCTGGTGCGTCAGCAACCCCTGCATTTGCGTGTAGGGGGCCACCGCCAGCACCTGCGGCTGGTCGTCCAGTTGGCGAGCCAGTTGTGGCCAATCATTCAGTGCCTGGCCTGTTTCCAGGCTGGCGTGGGGCACCATGCCCAGCACGCGATGGCGCATCTCATGGTCGAAGCCATTCATCACCGACAGCACCACAATCATCACCAGCACGCCGAGCGCGAGGCCGAGCATGGAGGTCAGGGAGATGAACGAAACAAAGTGGCTGCGGCGTCTGGCCCGCGTGTACCGCGTGCCGATATAGAAGGAAAGAGGTCTGAACATGCCGGGCGGGTTCGCTGAAAAAAGGAACATCCATTGCAGGCCGCCTGATGCAGCCCGCAGGGGCTCCAGTCAAACGGACGAAGCTGGACAATCTACAGGATGTCTGGCTGCAACGCCGAATTGCGGTGCGACCAGCCATTGAAAAACGCGTCTGCCTGGCAAGCCTGAACCGTGCGATTTACACTCGTCTCACGCTTATTGCTATTGGATCGCCATGCCCACTCAAGACGCAGAACGCCGCGAATACTACCGCATCGAAGATCGGGTCGCATTGCAAATCACCCCACTCTCAGCCGAGCAGAGCGAGACGCAGCAACCGCTGCACGATGACTCCGCCCTGTTCGGCCTGTTGGGCGAGCTGGGCCTGATGGATTACGAGACCCAGCACCTGCTGCGCCAGATCGACGATCAGAATCGCAACCTGGGCGCCTTCCTGCGGCTGCTCAACAAGCGTGTCGACCTGATCGCCCAGGCCATGGCCCAGCAGGTGTGTGGCGAATTCGGCGACGTGCAGACGGTGATGCTCAGCGAAGACGGGATCAGTTTTACCCATGAACAGGCACTGGCCGGCGACACCCAGCTGGCATTGCGCATGCTGTTGATGCCCCAAGCCTTGGGTTTATTGCTCAGGGCACGGGTGGTCCACTGTCAATTACAGGAAAATGGTCAATACGAGATCGGTGCGCAGTTCGAAGCGTTGACCGACGCACAGCGCCAATTACTGGCCCGGCATATCCTGCAAAAGCAGGCCCTGGCCCGTCGTCAGGCCCGCGAACTCTCCGAACAGCCATGAGACTTTCGCATGACCCGCCTCTTTTTCCTGCTTGCCCTGCTTTTGCCCCTGCCCAGTCTGGCCGATACTTTGAGCGTACCGGTTGGCCAGCAAGGCACCGCCGCTCAGTCACTGCCCAAGCAAGGCGAAACGCAACACAGCGTCAAGCAACGCTTTGGACAGCCTGAGCAGCAGCACCCAGCTGTCGGCCAACCCCCCATCAGCCGCTGGGATTACCCTGGCTTCTCCGTGTATTTCGAAACGGACCGGGTCATCGACAGCGTGCGGCACCACCAACCACGTCCCTAGCAGGCCACTTGATGGTCCTGCAGGTCTGTACTGAAGGATCCAGCATGACGTTGATCTACGGCCATCGCGGCGCCAAGGGCGAAGCCCCGGAAAACACCCTGGCCAGTTTCCAGAAGTGCCTGGAGCACGGCGTAACCCGCTGCGAGCTGGACCTGCACCTGTCCCGGGACGGCGAGTTGATGGTGATCCACGACCCGACCCTGAAACGCACCACTGGACGCCGCGGCAAAGTCGTCGAGCACGATGCCGAGGTGCTGCACGCCTACGACGCGCGCCAAGGCGGGCCCGGCTGGCCGCAACCCACACCGATTCCACGCCTGGCGGATCTGTTCGAGCACTGCCCGTTCGAGCACTGGCAACTGGAAGTTAAAAGCGCCTCGCGGGTTCGCGCCGCGCGCATGGTGATGGCCATCAAGGGTTTGGCCGAGCACTACGGTCTGCAAGACAAGATCACCGTCACCTCGAGCTCTCGCGAAGTACTGCGCGCACTGATGCGCCGCGCCCCGGAACTGTCACGCGGGCTGGTGGCGGAATACGCCTGGCTCGATCCACTCAAGGTTGCCCGCCAGTATGGCTGCAACCTGCTCGCCCTGAACTGGACGCTGTGCACCCCGGAACGCCTGCACAAAGCGCAGCAGCAAGGCCTGCACGTGTCGGTGTGGACAGTCAACGAACCGGCACTTATGCGCCGCCTCGCCGATTTCGGCGTGGACAGCATCATCACCGACTTTCCCGGCCTGGCCGTGGAAACTCTGGGCAAGCCCTAGCGCTTCCCCGGCAGCCCGCCCCCCGGCAATCCCAGCCCTACGTGACCCCGACGTAGGGCGGCCTCGCCCGTCGCAGGGTGTGACATGTGAACTCGGAGCCCTCCGGGCAGCCCGCCATAGAACCTCCAACAATCCCAGCCCTGCGAAACACCGACGTAGGGCGGCCTCGCCCGTCGCAGGATGTTATGTGGAAATGCGGAGTTACCCGGGCAGCCCGCCATAGAACCTCCAACAATCCCAGCCTCGCCATAGCCCAAACGTTGTTGGCAGGGTGCTCGTCGTTGCTACATATCAAACGCCAAAGCGCACTG
The DNA here is from genome assembly GCF_014836765.1 of Serpens gallinarum. GTDB lineage: Bacteria > Pseudomonadota > Gammaproteobacteria > Pseudomonadales > Pseudomonadaceae > Serpens > Serpens gallinarum. The sequence continues at coordinate 4,456 of NZ_JACSQG010000013.1, read as the reverse complement.
CTGGGCTTTGACGCCTCGAATCGGCAAACGCATGTGTCGCGTCTGGCTAACAGCTTTTTAGCATGCGCACCCGAAGCTTCCGACGGAGCTGGAAGAGCCGGCTCCGCCCACACTATCTCAGCCAACTGCTCGTTTCTCCCTGGCCTCACTTTGGCTGTACGCTCTTCCCTCAAGTGCAGCACGCTCCCCTCGTGACAGCCCCTCAAGCAGCTCAAGTCGGCGCTGCATAAACTCGCAATGCTGCACATCGACCAGATAGGCGGATGGTTTACCGTGCTCGGTGATGAGTACCGGTTCCTTTGTCACTTTCAGCTCTGCCAGAATCTTCGTGGCTTGACGCTTTAGATTGCTCATAAGCTCGACTTTCATGGCGCCTCCTGAAGCGAACAAAAACTGATACATTCGGAACTCGTCCGAAGTTGGTCAGTACACCACAATCAGACCTCGCCCTGCGCCTCCAGCAGTCTGAGTGTCCGCGTATCGCGCTCCCCACCAAATAAGCTATCAAGCGCATCGCCAAATACGTGATCTGCGGGATCAGCAAGTGAGAACAAAGTAAGGCAGGACCGGAACTTCAATGCATCAAGTTCGCCCAGCACCGCGCTGGCGCCTTTGGACTGATGCGCAAGCATGGCGGCGGTGGCTTCACGAAGTCGCGGCCCCAGGTCCGGATGCGCAAGATAGGCGCGAGCCTCGGCCAACCCGCTTAAACCGTAGTGCTCGGAGTTGAAGCTGCTCCCAAGCCCCTTAAGCTGCGGAAAAACAAACCAGATCCAATGCGCCTTTTTCCTGCCAGAACGCAGTTCGGCTATTGCAGCGTCATATGAAGTCTCTTGAGCCTCCATGAACCGCGCTAAATTGAACTCATCGCTCTTCATGTGACCTCCAGTGGACAACACCCGAATCAGGCACTCTCTCAGCCTTTCGCTGGCGATGGAAACAGATGCATCGCCAGCCATAGAGCCCCGTCCGTGACACATCGAACAACGTGGCACGTGCCGGCGGGCAAGAACACATAGTCACCGGAATGAAGCTCAACGGAGCGGTCTGCGATCTCAAGGGTCGCCTCGCCCCGAAGCAACACAACCCACTCATCCTGGTCCTGCACGTACTCCGTCGGAGCCGTGTCCGCCGAGCTGACGATACGCTCCACAACAAGGTTCCTGTGGGTCAGCAGCGCGTCGAAGCGCTCCCCCTTCAGCGGAGCCTCTGCATCAGTGAACAGGTTTCCCATCTGCATGATTGCTACTCGCGGTCGCGATGACGCCTGCGGGTTGGCGGAAAGTACCACCACGCGGCAACGACGAGCACTGCGAACACCGTGTATGCCAAGGTGAAGACCCAATATGGCGCCTCGTAGAAGATAATGCGCTGCAGCCAGTGCTCGATGAAGCTTTTCGTGTAGCTGGGTTGGCCGGCCTGTACTCTCAGCCAAGATTCCAAGGTTGTGAGTGGGCATAGCCGCCCGAGCAAAGCCTGCGCAACCACAACCCCAATGGCCACCAGGTGTGCCAACCGGAACCACCATCCGTTTACCCACCGCCACTCAAGCCAGTTGCCCGCAACGATGACAACCAAACCGCCGATGACGAACAAGACGACACAGAAGTGCACAACGAGCACCGCGTCGGCAAGAAGCTGGTACGGCATAACGCTTACCTCGCGAGTGGCAGGAGCGCTTCATGGTGAGAACTGTGCCGGCTAATGCAAAGCACAGCGGCGCGAGTTTACGAGGGTCCGGCGACCAACGGCCGCGCACTTCCGCGCCTTGTTATGAGTGATACTCCATGATGAGCTCAGGGTGCCCTGTGTGCTCATCGCATTTCTCTCCAAGTAAAGTGAATCCGTGTTTTTCATAGAACTTAATGCTCGGAGTATTTTCTTTGTAAACAGCGAGCTGTAAGTTCTTTCGCCTACTCTTAGCATCATCAAGCAAGACTGAGCCTAACCCCTTGCCCTGCGAGCCCGGTGCAACAAAGATCGCAGCAAGATTGTTCTCATACAGGCTATAAAACCCAACGACTGCTCCGTCAGCTTCATACACAAGCGTTTCCGATGATGGGATGTATACATCACGCATCTCGCTAATCTTCGATTTCCAAAACGCAGATTCGATGAAGTCATGGGCTTTAATTGATGCTGACAGCCAAATTGCCAAAACTTGATCAATATCGGCTGCCCGATAAGCGCGAATCATTTGGTTACCCCCGAGTACTCGTAACGTGCCGCTAAGCCGCGCCGAGTATGCGGCGTCGGCTTGGGTGGCGCGTTAGAACCGGTGGGCTCGCCGCCACCTTTGCGCGGGCCACCGATCCTGTTCTTATCCTGAGCGGCATCGCCGACACCTCGGCGAACCACCCGGTGCCGCATTAACCTGCTCTCGGCACCAGCCGGCCATCAATGAAGTGGCTGACGAAGCTTTGCGGAGAGGCGGCGTCCTCGGCCTGGATCGTTAGCTCCAGTCGCGTGCCTACCAGGCTAGCCGACTGCAGCCACGCCGGCTGCTCGTCTATCCAGGCTCGGCCGCTAACCTGCTGATATTCCTGCTCCAGCTCCACGCGGCAGATCCGGCCGTCCGGCGTCTTCCACTGCCAGGTGCCGGCGACGGCGGCCGGCACGATCCACAGGAAAAATTTGGCGCCCCGACCGTCGACGACCTCGTCAGGTTTCCACTCGCCCATGTCGAAGGCGTGGGAGACGATGCGCGTTCCGGGCGCAAGCTCGCGCAGCAGGCGCGGACGCAGCGTGAGATTGATCTCCGGCAGCAGGTACAACGTGACCACGGTGGCCTTGCTGATATCGACGGTGAACAGGTTCTCCTCGAGCAGGGTCAGCTTGTGTCTGACGCCATTCCACCTGGCGTGCTGGCGGGCCTCCTCCAGGCGCTGCGGGTCCAGCTCGACGCCGACGGCTCTGGCGCCGAAGTCGCGCGCGGCGATGACGATGATCTGCCCGTCGCCGCAGCCGAGATCGTAAAGCAAGTCGTCCTCGCCGACGCCGGCGAGCTCCAGCATTTTCGTGGCCTGTCTTTCCCCTGACGGCGCGAACGGCGCGTCCAGCCTCAGCGCGCCGGCTGCGTCGTGATCGAAGTCATAAACACTGTCGTAAAAATCAGTAAGCAACAGGATCTCCCATTAGGCGAGTGATACACCGAAGACCGTCGGACGTGAGCGACGCCCTAGCTCTTCGGTGCAAATAGATTGGTAGCCCAGGCAGTGCGCAACGAGCCTGGGTCATGAACTTGTCTACGGTCCTGAGCGGTTCAACGACCTCACCGAGGCCATGACTCCAAGCCCGGGGACAGAGCAAACTCCGTTAATAGACGCGGACTCTACCGCAGGCCCCGCCTTCATCAGACGCGCCACTTCCCTATCGACTACAAAGATCGCCCCTTCTCTAGGTTCTTGCGGCCTAACGTTGAAATACGCGGCTGAACCGCCCCAATGATCTCAGTGGCGAAGCCGCGACTGCGCTCTCTACTTTGCTGTGAGCTCGTGCCTAAGTCCATGATCTCCCGTTTGTTATGTGCTGCGTGGAGCGAACATGATAATTGCCATGCCCAACAGCGCCACACTAGAACCAACAAGATCCCACATAGTTGGACGAATACCATCGACAGTCCATAACCACAAAATGGCCATAAAAATATAAACCCCGCCATACGCAGCATAAACTCTACCCGCCGCTGTCGGATGCAGGGACAGCAACCAAGCAAAAGCGGCAAGACTAAGTGCTGCAGGTACGAGCAACCAAACTGATTTCCCTTCACGCAACCAAAGATAGGGCAGGTAACAGCCGATAATTTCTGCCAACGCAGTAACTACAAATAGACCTACGGTTTTCAGTTCAGACAAAACATGATTCCTATGAGTGGTTGCACATAACGTTTGGTTAAGGGGCTGCGGAACGCAGTCCCAAGTGAGCGAAGCGAACGATTGAACCAATTGTTATGCGTTTGGAGGTCGGAGCAAAAGGCTTGGCTCCCATTTTACCTCGCGAGAAGAGAGGGAGAGCACAGGGGTTCTAGAGAGCTCCTTCCACGGCTCAACGGAAGTATTGAACTCCACAATTGAGTATTCACGGCCACACGTGCGCCAGCTCATACATGGACAGATATTTGGTGCTTGATCCCATGGCGTTAGGCTTCTCGCTCTGAGTTCGTGCATAGCATCTTCCTTGGTTGTGAATTCACCACACCATTCTGCGTGAGCTTCATCTTCAATGATGAACATGGTTGAACCTCGTGCCTTTAAGCGCATAACGAAGCTGTAGAAAAACCCCAAAAACACCCGCCCATTCAGCGCTCACGGCACTTTTTTCAAGTGACTGACCAAGGATCGGGGCATGGGTTATCCGGGGCTGTTTATGTTGTGTGGGCTGGTCGGTAGCCGAAATCGAGTCGCTGGAGCGCATCAAGGGCATTCTTTGAGGGTTCTGGCTCATGTCCAGGCTCCTC
>NZ_JACSQG010000012.1 GCF_014836765.1 Serpens gallinarum | reverse complement strand
TGGCGTCCCCTAGGGGACTCGAACCCCTGTTACCGCCGTGAAAGGGCGGTGTCCTAGGCCACTAGACGAAGGGGACGCAGCCCGGAACCTACATCTTTTGTCCGGCTTCCGGTGCGTCGCGTGAGGTCTGCTCCGGAAGTGGTGCGCATTCTATTGGCGCTTTCGAAAGTCGTCAACACCCGAATAAAACTTTTTTTAAATCAATGACTTCTGGTTAAAAAAACACCAGCCGCATATTTTTGCGATCACAGCTATCCCGCGCCCAAGGCAGAAAGATGGACGACTCAACCCAAACGCCTCACTCAAGCCGCCTCATCGATAGCCGATAGCCTGATAGCAAGACGGCAAGCCTCGAGCCCACAAATGGGTCGCACCCTCCACTACCGCTTATGTAGTAGCAAAAAAATGCGCCCCGTAAGCCAGATACATTAACCTAAGGCAATTAGCCATCAATTGAGGAGTCCGCGTTGTCCACTCTCATGATCACAGCTCTGGTTCTCGGCGCCCTGTTTATCATTATCATCCTGGTCTACGTCAGCCAGCAGGTCGAGTATCGGAAGCTTGAGAAGGCACGCCGTAAAGCCGAGCTCACCGAGCGTATACGCCGCTGCGCTGACCTGAGTGAAATTCTGCCCGGCCAGATGATGACGCCCGCGCTCAAGTTGATGATGAGTCTGGTAGAGCTGAAGCTCAGCCTTCGCCTGCAGCCCATGGACCCTGACAACCAGGCGCTGAGCGAGCGCATAGAAGAATTGGAAATACTGATTGGCCAGGGGGACAGCATCACGGTACGTAATCCCCCGCAGCAGATCCTCAATGAAAACAAGGCCAAGGAAGTGCGGTTTTTGCTTGAGGGCCTACACGGAATGATCTCCCGCGCGGCTAAGGAAAATCTACTGAGCATCAGTGAGGCGCGCCATTGGGTGGGTGAGGTTCGCCATATGTTGGTGCAATTGCACATCGATTTTTTCACCAACATCGGCGTGCAACTGCTGCAGCACGACAAGCCCCGCCAAGCCCGCCTGGCCTTCGAGCGCGCCGTGCAGTTCCTGCGCAAGCAGACCGACCAGGATCGTTACCGCACCGAACTGCGCACCCTGGCCCAGCACTTGGCACACGCCAATGACCTCGCACTGGAGCGCGAGCCAACCGTTGAGAAGCCGGATGAATTGACCGTCGGCCTGAGTCAGGAAGAAATCGACGACCCGTGGAAGAAGAAGCAAGTCTACGACTAAATAGGCCATTGCTCCCGTTTCGCTGCACCACGTTGCCGGGCCAGTACTGCAGCTCGCATCCATTAAGGAATGGTGCGCCCTTCCGCTGCCTCTTCCTCGGTGCGTCCATCACGGATGCGGTACAAGCGCTTGAAGGTCGGAATGATCTTCTCATCGTGAGTTACCACGATCACCGCCGTTTCATACTGCCGTGCCATCTGCTGAAGGATACGCATCACCGCCATCGCCCGCTCACTATCAAGTGGCGCGGTCGGCTCGTCAGCCAGAATCACCGGTGGACGGTTGATCAGCGCGCGGGCAATCGACACACGCTGTTGCTCGCCCCCAGACAGCTGCGACGGCATGGCCCTGGCCCGATGAGCCACATCCAATGCGCCCAGCAATTCCAGGGCCCTGCGCCTTGCCTCGGTATTTGACTGGCCGGCCAGCATCGGCAGTAGCGCCACGTTATCAACGACATCAAGAAAAGAAACCAGGTGCGGAGCCTGAAAGACGAAGCCGATGCGATCGCGCCGCAGAGCTCGCAGATCGGCAATTCTCCAGCCGTTTTCGAAGATCGTCTGCCCACCCAGCGTCATCTTGCCGCCACTGGGTTCAATCACCGCTCCCAGGCATTTAAGCAAGGTACTCTTGCCCGAACCGGACGGACCGATCAGCCCCACTACCTCGCCGGGGACCACCCGCAGATTGACGTCCTTGAGTGCATCGACCGCCGTCTCGCCCGTGCCGAACTGCTTGCGCAACCCTTCAATGTGTATGCCCTTGCGCTGGTCAGCCACCGATTGCCTCCGCCGGATCGACCTTGAGTGCCGCCTGAATCGCCAGCACGCTGGCCAGCGTGCAGATTGCCAGGACAATCGCCAGCCCCGCCAGCGTGTCCGAGGTGATCAACAGCACATACTTGGGAAAGAACGGTGCCCAGAAGGTCGCCGCCACCTTGCCCACCAGAAACCCGATCAAGCCCAGGCCCAGCGCCTGCTGCAGGATCATTCCGGCAATCGTCCGATTGCGCGTGCCGATCAGCTTGAGTACGGCGATTTCGCGGATCTTGCCCAAGGTCAGGGTGTAGATGATGAACGCCACGATCGCGGCGCTGACAATGGCCAGGATGACCAGGAACATGCCGATCTGCCGGGCCGACGTGGAAATCAGCTTACCGACCAGAATGCCCTCCATCTGCTCGCGGGTGTACACCTGCTGGCGGTTCCAACGGCGGATGTGTGCGGCAGTTTCGTCCGCCTCGGCGCCAGGTCGCAACTGGACCAGCACGGCATTCACATAGGGATAGCTTTGTGCGGCAAGCAGCGCATCGAGCAATCCGGGCACCTCGTTACGCACAAGCACCGGATCGGCGGCGGTACGTCGGCGCTGCTGATGGATGGCATCATTATCCTTGAGGAACTGGGCCTGCTGAGCATCGCGCAGCGGGATGAAAATCATCGGGTCACCGCTGGAGGACACCATGCGCCGGGTCAGCCCGACCACCCGGTACTGCTGGCGACGGATCTGCACGCGCTCACCCAGACGCAGACCGCTGGCGACGTCGGCGATCGCTTCGTAATGGCTGCGAGTGATGTGCCGTCCGGCAACCAACTGCTTAGGTTGCCCCGGCTCGCCGAGGCTGCCCGGCACCACGCCGACCACCATTGCACGCACGTCGCCTTGGCTATGCCGTACCTGCATCGTCAGGTAGGTGATATTCGCCGCCTGCGCCACGCCCGGCATGCCGAGGATGCCGCGGTAAAGATCGTCGTAAATGCTCGATGGCTCGGCGTAGGGCCCTTGGGTATCGCGCTGCACGACCCACAGATCGGCGCCGCTGTAGTCGAGTAGTACCCTGGCATCGTCCACCATGCCGCGATAGACACCGGCCATGGTCAGAGTGACGCCGATCAGCAGGCCCAGACCGATGCCGGTAAACACGAACTTGCCCCAGGCATGAAGGATGTCCCGCCCGGCCAGGCTGATCACGACGCGTCCGCCGTCAAACGCTCCACGATGCGAATGCGGCTACGCGGTGTCAACGCCTGCTGGCTGTAGCGCACCACACGGTCGCCTTGGCGCAGCCCGGCGAGCACCTGGACATCGCCGTCCAGATCGCTGGCGCCGAGGGTGACCGGAGCGTAACGCAGCGTCCCGTCGACGATCAGCCAGACCCCCAGCACGCCCTCGCGGCGCTGCACACTGGCACTGGGAATGACCGGAAGAGCCTCAGTGCCAGGCAAGCCTACGGTCACCTCGCCCAACTCGCCCAGCGGCGGCAATGGCTGCGGCATGACGTCAAAGATCACCTTGGCGAGGATTTCCTCGGTTACCGCATCGGCCAGTGGCTCGATACGCAACACCTGGCCTGACAGGGCTTGGGCCGTGCGCGAACGCAATTCGATGCGTGCCGGCAGACCACTGCGCAGGCCGCCGGCGCGGCGCTGGTCGAAGCGTACGTTCACCCACACCTGTCGACTATCGATGATCTCCAATATCGTCTGTCCGGCCATGATGGTGGTCCCCGGCTCGACCTTGCGCGCCACCACCAGCCCGTCCACCGGAGCGCGCAATTCCAACTGCTGACGTTGCTGATGCAGAGCTGCCAAGCCGGCCTGCGCCTCTTCGACGGCCTGCACGGCGGCTTCGGCATTGGCCTGCGCGCTCTGCAGTCCCGCGACGGCGATCCGCAACTCCTGGCGCTTGGCCTCGACGGCTTCGCGACTGATGCTGCCCGAGGTGGACAGTAGCTCGTAGCGTTGCCCCTGGGCCTGGGCATAGTCGTGCCGGGCCGTGCTCTCTTCGATCAGCGCCGTGGCGACTCGCTGATTGGCCTGCATGCGGCGCTGGCTGGCGCGCACGCTGGCAATGCGCTCATCCAGATCGACCGGATCCATCCGCCCTAGCACTTGCCCGGCTTGCACGAAGTCCCCGACATCGACATCCAGCCCCAGCAAGCGCCCGGTGCTGATCGGCCCGACCCGCTGGCTATAGCGTGCTTCGATGGTACCGACCCCAAACAGCGCCGGACTGAGCGCGCGGTTCTGCACGATGACCTCGGTCACCTCCACGGGTGCCAACGGGCCGCTACGCAGCGCCGCATTGCCGAACAATGCCAACAAGCCGATCAGCACCACTGCCAGCCCGAGGCTGCGCTTATTCATGACGGGCAGATTCATCGCTCCTCCCGATGCCGCGGCGATAAAGGGCGAAGGCACCCGGCGCCTGGCGACGCATCAGCTGTACGTCGCCAGCCAGCAGCGACTGCATGACCAGGCCCTGAATCACGCCGATAAACAAGGTCGCGGCGGCCAGACTGTCCACCTCGGCGGCCAACTGGCCGGCCCGCTTGCCGGCCTCGATACACACACGAAGACGTTCGCTGTAGCGGCCAAGCAAAGCCTGCACCATACGCTTGGCGGGCGTCTCGCCACAGCGCTGCAGCTCGCCAAAGAGGATGCGTGGAATACCGGGATTGCGAGCCACGAAATCGACATGGGTAAAAAACATCGCCTCCAGCGCCTGCAACGGCGAAGCAGCGTCCCGGGCGGCCTGCTCGATGCGCGTCAGCAGCTGTTCGGCGACCCAGTCCATTACCGCCAGCCAGATCGCCTCCTTGTTGGCGAAATGTCGAAACAGGGCGCCCTGGGTCAACTTCATGCGCTGCGCAATGGCGGCGGTGGTGATCTCGCTGGGGTTTTGCTCGGCGGCAAGCGCGATGACCGCCTCAACGGTAACCGCGCGACGCGCGTCGGCGGGGAGATGTCTGGGATGTTCCACGGGACACACCATAGTAAGTAATTACTTACTATCTTTACTCCTTGGCGTGAAACCGCGTCAATACCTCCACTGCTCAATACTCAACCTGCAACTGCGCGCTGTCCGGCTCCGCCTGGCAGGCCAACACCCACCCCTGGGCCACCTGCCGATCACTCAACGCCTGATTGCTGCGCATCGTCGCGCTGCCCACGGTCACTCGGCACTTGCAGACGGCGCAGACGCCGCTGCGGCAAGCGCTGGGGGTTTCCAGCCCGGCTTTGTCCAGCGCATCCTGCAGCACTTCGCCAGGTTGCACGTCCAGCGTGTGGCGCTGGCCATTCAGGGCGACCTGAACCCGGCTCGGTCGTCCCGGTGACGGAGGTGCGACAGCCGGCTCCACGCCGCTGTAGCGCTCCCGATGAATCCGCTGCTCTGGCACGGCCACGTCGGCCAACGCCTGACCAGCCAGCTCGCTGAAGGGCTGCGGACCGCAGATGTAGCACTCGGCCTGCTGCCAATCCTGCACAGCCTGGACCAGCGCCGGCACGTTCAGCTGGCCGTCGCGCCGGTCCAGCCAGTGCACCACCTGCAGGCGCTGCGGATAACGCTGCTGCAGGGTCGCCAGCTCCCCGGCAAAGATCACCGACACCTCATCGCGATTGGCGTAGACCAGGCAAATCTGTCCCTCACCGTGCAGCAGCGCAGCCTGCAGAATCGCCAGCAAGGGGGTGATGCCGCTGCCCGCACCGAGCAACAGCAGATCGGCGTCCGTGCGCTCGAGCGTGAAGGCGCCGGCAGGCGGCATGGCCTGGATGCTGTCGCCTACTTGCAGATTATCCACCAGCCAATTCGACACCCGCCCGCCGGCAACCCGCTTGACCGTAATGCGCAGCGGCTGACCCGGCTGCGGCAGGCGCGACAGGGAATAACAGCGCGCCATGGGCTGTTCCGCGCAGGGCACCTGCAGGGTCAGGAACTGGCCGGGCTTGCCGGCGAACCGCGCGGCTTCACCCGCGGGCGGCGTCAGTTCGAACGAACAGCTGTCAGGCGTTTCCTGCACTTTACTGCTCACCTGCAACGCCGGCCAGGCGGGTGCCTGACGATGATTGCGCCCCTTGGGCGCCGAGCCCGGGCCTTGCGGCGACAGGCCGCGCAACATCGGCATGACCGACTTGCTGCGAAACAGCAGGATGTAGGCGATATGCAGACCGACCATCCACAGCGCCAGATTGGCGAAGAACTCGTGCACGTTTTCCAGATCACCCAGCCCGCCCAGCCAGTTGCGCGTACCAAACACGTCGATCGAAACGCTGGGCAGCGCGGCGGCAACCACCTCGCCATTGTCGACCATGCCCAGGCCCAGCACGCTGGCCAGCGTGACGCTCACCAGTGTGGAAAAGGTCAGCCATTTGCCCACGCCGGCCCAGGTGGGTTTGCGCCATTCCCGGCGCGCGGGTGCAAGACTCGGAAAGCCTCGCGGCTTGGTCGGTGCCAGCAGCACGCGCAGCGCCAGCAGCACGATCAGGCCGTAGCCCAGCCAGACATGCAGCAATTCACCGCCATCACCGGTCAGGTAGGCGAGCAGAAAGAACGCGGCCAACAGCCAGTGGAATAGTCGGAATCGATTGAACGCGGCAACCATGATGGCAGCTCTCCTGTGAATACAGGTGCCTTTGTATGCCACGGGGCTTAAATGAAGCTGATGGCGCTGCCGCGCGCCTTCAGCTTCGCTTAAGCGAAGGGCTCTAGCCTTCAGCCACCACTCACCGGAGGTTGCCGTGAAAACCTTATGGATCGCCCTACTGATTGGCCTGCCCGCAGTCGGATTCGCCGCGCCGGAGCACCCTTTGTTGCAACGCTATGCCGAACAGGCCCGCCAGGAGGATCCGGCATTTGCCGGCTTTTCGGCCGAGGCCGGCAAGACGCTGTATTTCCAGGAGGAGCAGCGCAACGGCAAGACCATGAGCTGCACCACCTGCCACACCGCCGACCCGATGACCACTGGCAAGACACTGGCGTTTCGCAAGGTCCAGCCGCTGGCGCCAGCCGCCAACCCCGAGCGTTTCACCGATGCGAAAAAAGTCGAAAAATGGTTTCGCCGCAACTGTGACGATGTGTTCGCCCGCGAATGCACCGCCCAGGAAAAGGGCGATTTCATGACATGGATCCTGACCGTCGGAGCACAGCCATGAACCTGCGCACTCCTCTGCTGCTGGCGTCCGTGCTGGCCGTCTTCGCCGGTGGCTACACACTGGCCGATGACGATGATCATGAGGGTAAGGACCGCTACCGGCGCCCCAAGGGCCTGGGCATGCCCGCCGATGCCCCGCAGATCTGGAAAGATGAATGCGGCAGTTGCCACATGCTCTACCTGCCCGGATTGTTGCCGCCGGCCGCCTGGCAACTGCAGATGGACACACTGGCCGAGCATTACGGCAGCAATGCCTCACTGGAAACGGCGGAATACCAGGAGATTCTGGATTTTCTGCTGCGCAACTCGACTCGCAATCGCCTGCCGGTGGAAAGCCGCGGCCGCCCGGGCGAGCCGCCGCGCGTCACCGAAACCCGTTGGTTCGAGGACAAACACGACGAGGTCAGCACGGAAAAATTCCAGCGAGAGTCGGTCGGCGGCCCAGCCAACTGCGTCGCCTGCCACCGCGATGCAGAACGCGGCGACTTTGACGACGACCGGGTAAAAATCCCCCGGTGACATAAACAAGGGAACATTTTCCGAGCGCGGGACGTTCAATGCACAGTCTCCCGTATTCCGGCCAGCGAGCATGCATGAACAACCCCGACGACGAACTTGTCCGCCAGGCGCAATCCGGCGATCGACAGGCTTTCGGCACCCTGGTACGGCGCCACCAGGCGCGAGTATTTCACTTCGTCCGGCGTCTGCAGGGCGGCGGCGACGAGGCCCTGGACATCAGTCAGGAAACCTTTCTCAAGGCCTGGCTGGCGCTGGAGCGCTGGCGCCCCGAGGCCCGCTTTCACACCTGGCTGCTGCAGATCGCCCGCAACACCACGATAGACACGCTGCGCCGTCGTCAACGCCAGCCGCTGAAACCCCTGGAGAGCGACGACCTGCTGATCGATCCCGGCGCCTCGCCCCTGCGCCACCTGGAAAACACCCAGCGCCTCACGCATCTGGAACAGCACCTGGCTCACCTGGCGCTGGAGCACCGCGAAATACTGCTGCTGCGCGAGGTCGAGGGGCTGTCCTACATCGAACTGGCCGAAACCCTGGGCGTCAGCGAGGGCACGGTCAAATCACGTCTGGCCAGGGCCCGCGAAGCCCTGCTGGCGCGTTACCGTCACGCAACGGGGGGACTCCCGCATGACTGATCACCCAGACATGACAACGCTTTCGGTCTATCTGGACGGTGAACTGGATGCCGCGCACACCGCGCGTACTGCCCTGCACCTGGCCGACTGTCCGCAATGCCGGGCGCTGCTGAACGAACTGCACACCCTGAGCCTCAGCCTGCAGGCCCTGGCCATCGACGCACCGCCAGTCGATATCAGCGCGCGCCTCGACAGCCTGCTGGCCAGCCAGCCACCGCGCAGGATTCGTCCCGACTGGCGCCAGCGCCTGCCGGCAGCCTTCGGCGCCGCGGCGTCGATCATGCTAGGCCTGTTTCTCGGCACGGCCCTGCACCCTGCACCCTCCACCGCCACCCCGGCCGAGGCCAGTATCCTCGCCGTGCTGGGCAGTGCTCCACCGGGCGCACTCTGCACGCGCCCCGAACTGTGTTATCTGAAGGAAAATCGGTAATGAGCCCCTCCACACTCCGCAGCGCCCTGGCGTTTTCCGTACTGATCAACCTTGGCGTACTCGCCGCCCTTGGCTGGCAGAAACTCGCCTCGGACGGTCTGCCGATGCCTTCCGGTGCGCAGACCACCCTGTCCCGCGAGCTGCAACTGAGCCCGGGACAGCTGCAGCGCTGGCATGATGCCGAGGCACCGTTTCTGGCGCTGCTGCACGCCTCCGGCGCCGACATTCAAAAACACCGCGACGAACTGATCCAGGCCATCTTCAGCGGCGACGTCGACCGCGCCCGCATCGACCGCGCGCAAGCCAGCATTGCCGACCTGCAAAACCGCCAGCAACAGCTGGTCATTGAACAATTGCTGCGCGAACGGGACATCCTCGATGCCCAGCAACGCGAGAAACTCGCTCAATTGCTGATGCAAGACCCCATTGGCCCGTCCGGTTTCGAACGCATGCACCGCGAATGACATAAATAAAACGACGCCGGATGGAACATATTCCAACCGGCGTCGTTTCATGCAGTAGAACCCGCCGTAACGGCGGCTCCTACCCTCTCACTGGAGTTTTGACATGTCCTTTACGTCTCGCGGTTTGCTTCTCACCCTGGCCCTCGGCTCCCTGTCACTGGGCATTGCCGGCAGCGCCCTGGCCGCCACCGCGCAAGACCATGACCATGGCCACGCCCAACATGAACTGCAGCTCAACGCCGGGCAGAAATGGGCCACCGATGCGCCGCTGCGCAAAGCCATGGGCGAGCTGAGCGACACCCTGCGCGACGCTCTGCCGGCGATCCATGAAAATACCCTCGCCGACGCGGGCTACGTCAAGCTGTCTGAACAGGTCAACGCCCAGGTCGCCTACATGGTGGAGAACTGCGCGCTGCCGCCCGAAGCCGATGCGCAACTGCACGTGATCATCGCCGCCATGCTCGACGGCGCCGAGAGCATGGCCGGCAAGGTGCCTTCCGAAACCCGTAGGGCCGGTGCGGTCAAACTGCTCGGTGCGATCGACAACTACGGTACGTACTTCGCCGACCCGGGCTTCAAGCCGATCAAGCACTAGTCCGCCCAGGCAGCTTCTGACTTTCCTGCGGAGCAGATGCTCCGCAGGTTTCCCATCGTTCAGGTCTCCAACAATCGCAAACCTACCCATTGCCGGGCGAATTGATATGCGCAACGGCCGTTACGATTGCCGCGCGCCAACGCCCAGCGGATCGCAGCTTTTTCCAGCTCATCGTTCCATTCCCACTCCAGACCGGCCTGCCGCGCGACAGCCGTCACCCAATGACGGACCACCGCAAGGTAATGCTCCTGGCTAAAGGGATAAAACGAAAGCCAGAGGCCGAAACGATCGGACAGCGCAATCTTGTCCTCCACGGCCTCATTGGGGTGTAGCTCGCCATCGATCATCTGCCAGTGCTCGTTATCGCTTTGGCGCTCCGGCACCAGATGACGGCGATTAGACGTGGCGTACAGCAGCACATTGTCCGGCGCTCGCTCCAGCGAGCCGTCCAGCACGCTCTTCAGCACGCGATAATCACCCTCCCCAGCCTCGAACGACAGATCGTCGCAGAACAACACGAAGCGCTGCTCGAGTTCGGCCAGTTGCTCGACGATGCGCGGCAGATCGGCCAGGTGATCCCGTTCGATTTCGATCAGGCGCAGGCCAGCGCCGGCCTGTTCGGCCAGCAGTGCTCGCACCAGCGACGACTTGCCGGTGCCGCGCGCACCCCACAACAAGGCGTGGTTGGCGGGCAGGCCGGCGACAAATTGGCGGGTATTGCGCGCCAGCTGTTCGCGCTGGGTATCGACCCCGATCAGATCACTGAGACTTAAATCCAGACTCACGTTCAGGGGCAGCAGATAGCCAGTCCGGCCTTCGCGCTGCCAGCGCGCCGCCAGAGTGGTCTGCCAGTCGATCGCCGAACGTATTGCCGGCAACAAGGGTTCGAGGCGTTGCATGAAGTCATCGACACGCTCAAGCATGCCAGTCAATCGAGAATCCAAAATGCTCTCCGAAAGTCAACCAGGCACGCGGGCTGCCTGGGCAATGAGATATGCTTGCCCGCGCATGGAACAAGGCCGTTATGCCACGATGGAAATACCGCTAACCAATCGCCTGTCATTCAAACAGGCACATTTCACACTGCTCGTGGCGATTGTGCTCGGGACACTGCTCAGCTTATGGCAAATCGCCTTCGATTATGCCGAACAAGAGCCGCGTATCAATCGTGAAATCACCGCGCTGCTGGAGATCAGTCGCAACCCGGCGGCACGCGTGGCGTACAACATCGATGCCGAACTGGCCCGCGAGCTGACTCAAGGATTGATCCAGTCGGCGGCGGTGGTCCGCGCCAGCCTGATCGACAACCATGGTCGTCCGTTGGCACAAGCCAGCCGTGCGGCGGTCACGGATGACTATCGCTGGCTCAGCGATTATCTGTTCGGCGCCCGCCGGCAATTCGAAACCGCCCTGTTCGTCGAGCACGCCCCCCAGGAAAACATCGGCACCCTGCACCTTGAGGTTGATACCTTCGCCTTCGGCAGCGACTTTTTGCAGCGCAGCCTGGTCACCCTGATTTCAGGATTTGCCCGCAACTTGTTGATAGCAATGTTTTTGCTGGTGGGCTTTTACATCATGCTGACCAAACCGCTGATATCGCTGATTCGCGCGCTCAGCGAACGCGACCCGCTGATTGATCAGCACAAGCTCAACTACCCGGCCAACCACGAGCGCGACGAAATTGGCGTACTTGTCGATGTCACGAATCAGCAACTGCAACTCACCGCATTGGAAATCCAGCAGCGCTGCAACGCCGAAGATCGCCTAACCCAGTATCTGAGCGAGCTGGAGAAGATCGTTTCCACACGCACCGCCGAGTTGGAGGCTGCCAATACCCGCCTCCTGCAGTCCAACCGGGAATTGGAAAACGCCCGGCGCACTGCTTTGGAAATGGCCCAGTCCCGCTCCGCCTTTCTTGCCAACATGAGCCATGAAATCCGCACGCCGCTCAATGGCTTGCTGGGCATGCTTTCTTTGTCTCTGGACGGCCAACTGAGCGTCGAGCAGCACCAGCAACTGTCCATCGCCCACGACTCAGGCAAGGTATTGGTCGAGTTGCTCAACGACATACTCGACCTGTCCAAATTCGATGCCGGACAACTGGAGCTGGAACAGATCCCCTTCGACATCGGCACGCTGATCGAGGATACCGCCAGCCTGCTCTCGCAGAACTCCGCGCCCGGTGTGGAGCTGACGTGCCTGATCAGTCCGAATCTACCTGCGCAGGTCATGGGCGACCCCATGCGAGTCCGGCAGATAATCTCTAACCTGCTGTCCAACGCACTGAAATTCACTCGTTTTGGCCGTGTCGATGTGCGCGTCGAAACCCACTCCAATGGGCTTTCCATTCGGGTTCGCGACACCGGCATCGGCATTCCAGCCGAAGCTCAGGCACGGGTTTTCCAGCCCTTTACACAAGGCAATGCCGCCATCTCACGTCAGTATGGGGGGACCGGCCTGGGACTGGCGCTGACCCGTCGCCTGTGTGAAGCGATGCAGGGACGGCTTGAACTTCACTCGCGGGAAGATTACGGCAGCGAATTCACCGCCTGGCTGCCGTTACCCCATGCGGGGCACATCCTCGAGCGTCCCCCGTTGCACGGCAAGATCATCGCCTGGACCCCCGCAAGCAGTGGCTTGAGCGAACTCCTGGCCACCTGGCTACCTCGTTGGGGTCTCGACTATCGACGTCTGGACCGTGACGAGGGTCTTGCCCAGCATTCAGCCGCCTTGCTGATTACCGACAGCCCCGAATGCCTGTTCAGCCTGCGTCCGCAGATCACCACGCCGATTCTGCTGGTCGCCGCATACGGCAGCTTCTTGCCAGCAGAGCAGGCCGATGCATTGATGCCTCTGGAGCAACTCGCTCGCCCGCTCTCGCGTACTGCGCTCTATCAGGCTATTTCGCACCTGCTGGGCTCGCAGAAAAAGAACGTGGGCGAGGCGTCGCCCCAGCCGCAAGTCAGCCAACGCAAGGCTCGCGTACTTCTGGTGGAGGACAATGCAGTCAATCAGTTGGTTGCCAAAGGCATGCTGAGTAAACTGGGCTGTGAGGTGATCACAGCAGCCCATGGCCGCGAGGCGTTGGACTGCCTGGGAGGACAGGCAATGGACCTGGTGCTGATGGATTGCAACATGCCGGTCATGAACGGCTATGAAGCCTGCCAGCGAATACGCCGCAGCGGACGCTGGCCGAACCTGCCAATTATTGCGCTGACCGCCAATGCCTTGCCTGAAGAACGTGATCGATGCCTGGAAGCGGGCATGGATGACTACTTGGCCAAACCTTTCCATCGCGAAGAGCTGACGGAGCTGATCAACCGGTGGTTACCCAGACCGTGAGTAACCACCGCTCCAGTGGCAGTTTCATTCGATGCGTCACTCCAACAGCGCTTCGATCTCGCCCTGCAATGCTTCCGGTTTGGTGGTTGGCGCAAAACGCTTGATGGATTGGCCATCGGCGCTAAGCAGAAACTTGGTGAAATTCCATTTGATGCGCTGACTGCCAAGCAGGCCTGGCGCTTGGCGCTTCAAATGCGCATAAAGCGGGTGCGTACCAGCACCATTGACCTCGATCTTGCGAAACAACGGAAAACTGACTCCGAAATTCAGCTCGCAGAACGTCGCGATTTCGCTTTCGCTACCCGGCTCCTGCTTGCCGAACTGGTTGCAGGGAAACCCCAGCACCACCAGACCGCGGTCCTTGTAACGCTGCCAGAGCCGTTCCAGCCCTTGATATTGCGGCGTAAAACCGCATTGGCTAGCGGTATTGACCACCAGGACTGCCTTGGCTTCGAAGTCAGCCAGAGTTTTCTGCTGGCCGTCCAGCGTGATCAGGGGAACCTGGAAAAGCGCATTGCTCATGAATAATCCCTTGTCTTCTCGGACCCCAAGGCCCGGTATTCCTGTGGTAGATGGTACAGCAGGTCATGCACGCAGCGGCGACAGCACGCAAGTCCTGCTCACCGCGCCGCTGCTTATTCATTCCGTCCTGGGTACCAGCTTCAGTGAAGCGGAGTTGATGCAATAGCGCAGCCCGGTCGGGCGTGGGCCGTCCGGAAACACGTGACCCAGGTGCGCATCGCAGCGGGCACAACGCACCTCGATGCGCTGCATGCCATGGCTGAAGTCTTCCTTCTCAGCGATCACTTGCTCATCGACGGGCTGAAAGTAACTGGGCCAGCCACAGCCTGAGTCATATTTGGCCTCCGAGTCGAATAATGGTGTAGCGCAACAGGCGCACAGATAAACACCTGGCGTCTTGGTCGCATAGTACTCACCGGTGAAGGCGCGTTCTGTGCCGCCCAGCCGGCAAATCTCGAATTGCTCGGCAGAAAGCGCTTCGCGCCATTCTTCAAGGGGTTTTTCAAGCTTGTCCATGAACTACTCCTGCGGAAAAGCCGGCCCGGTGCCTTTCCCCGGTCACGGGCCGGACGTATCATGCGTGGCTTTCAACTGCCAGTCTGGCAGCCGCCCCCGGCGCTGCCAAGGCGTATCCTCGCGGCACTTCTATTCGGGACAACCAGGATCATGCAGGTTAGTAAATCGAACAAGCTCGCCAACGTGTGCTACGACATTCGCGGACCGGTGCTCAAGCACGCCAAGCGCCTGGAGGACGAAGGTCAGCGCATCCTCAAGCTGAACATCGGCAACCCGGCACCGTTCGGTTTCGAAGCCCCGGAGGAAATTCTCCAGGACGTCATTCGCAACTTGCCCACCGCTCAGGGCTACAGCGACTCCAAAGGCCTGTTCAGCGCCCGCAAGGCGGTGATGCAGTATTACCAGCAGAAGCAGGTCGAAGGCGTGGGCATTGAGGACATCTACCTCGGCAACGGTGTCTCCGAGTTGATCATGATGTCCATGCAGGCGCTGCTCAACAACGGCGATGAAGTGCTGCTGCCAGCGCCCGACTATCCTCTCTGGACCGCCGCCGTAAGCCTGGCCGGCGGCAAGCCAGTGCATTATCTGTGCGATGAAAAGGCCGGCTGGTTCCCCGACCTGGCGGACATGAAGGCCAAGATCACGCCCAATACCAAAGCCCTGGTGCTGATCAACCCAAACAACCCGACCGGCGCCGTGTATTCCAAGGAGTGCCTGGAAGCCATCGTCGAGCTGGCGCGACAGCACAAGCTGATCCTGTTCTCCGACGAAATCTACGACAAGATCCTGTATGACGAGGCGCAGCATATCGCCACCGGCTCGCTGGCCCCGGATGTGCTGTGCCTGACCTTCAACGGCCTCTCCAAATCTTACCGGGTCGCCGGTTTCCGCTCCGGCTGGATCGCCATCAGCGGTCCAAAGCACCTGGCCAAGGGCTATATCGAAGGCCTGGACATGCTGGCCAACATGCGCCTGTGCGCCAACGTACCCGCCCAGCACGCCATCCAGACCGCTCTGGGCGGCTATCAGAGCATCAACGACCTGGTGCTGCCGCAAGGCCGACTGCTGGAACAGCGCAACCGTGCCTGGGAGCTGCTCAACGATATTCCCGGTATTAGCTGCGTGAAACCGATGGGCGCGCTCTATGCCTTCCCGCGTATCGACCCCAAGATCTGCCCGATTCACAACGACGAGAAGTTCGTGCTCGATCTGTTGCTGTCGGAAAAGCTCCTCGTGGTTCAAGGAACCGCCTTCAATTGGCCATGGCCGGACCACTTCCGCGTGGTCACCCTGCCTCGCGTGGATGATCTGGACATGGCGATTCGGCGCATCGGCAATTTCATGAAGACTTACCGTCAGTAATGGATCTGCAGATCGACGATTTCCACCACGACGCGGCGGCAGGCCTGGCACGGCTGTACCAGGCTTTCCCACGCAAAGTGGCCCTCTATATCGAGGACTTGATCGGTCGCGAGGAACCGGATGAGTTCGGGCTACCCAGCACCCGCCATCAGAGTTGTCTGAGTGCGCTGCTGTGGCTGGCTGATGAAGGCTACATTCGCTACGACGCCTTGATACGCTTCGAGGCCCTGGACCAGGCCGTGCTGACCGAAAAAGCCTTCGTGCGCCTGAGCCGTGTCCTATCCCCGTTGGACTCATCCCTCACCGACCTGCCCGCCAGCATTCGTCGCAGCCGGGCGAGCCTGGCCAACCAACTGCGTGAAGCCTTCAGCGAACGCGACGGCGAGCGCCTGGCGTTGCTGTTGGGCGAACTACTGGGTCAGCACTAACCATGGCTGTTTGTTCCACACACCGAACGCAAGGGACACAGTTTGCAATAGTCCCTCGGTTGAATACCAACGAAGCGCCCCTTATATAACCGAGGCTTTCGTCTTATTTCCCGTTTTGGAGTCCGCCGCACATGATGCGCATTTTCCTGTTCCTGGCCACCAACCTTGCTGTCCTGGTGATTGCCAGCATCACCCTAAAACTACTCGGGGTTGATCGTTTCACGGGGCAAAATTACGGCAGCCTGCTGGTTTTCTGCGCCGTGTTCGGCTTTGCCGGCTCGCTGATTTCGCTGTTCATTTCCAAATGGATGGCGAAGATGAGCACCGGCACGCAAATCATCAGCCAGCCGCAAACCCGCCATGAACAATGGTTGCTGCAAACCGTCGAGCAACTGTCCCGCGACGCCGGTATCAAAATGCCGGAAGTCGGTATTTTTCCGGCCTACGAGGCCAACGCCTTCGCCACTGGCTGGAACAGGAACGATGCGCTGGTCGCCGTCAGCCAGGGCTTGCTAGAGCGTTTTTCCCCGGATGAGGTTCGCGCCGTACTTGCGCATGAGATCGGCCACGTGGCCAATGGCGACATGGTCACCCTGGCGCTGATCCAGGGTGTGGTGAACACCTTCGTGATGTTTTTCGCGCGCATCTTCGGCAACTTCGTCGACAAAGTCATACTCAAGAACGAAGAAGGCCACGGCATCGGTTACTTCATCGCGACCATCTTCGCTGAACTGGTTCTGGGCATCCTGGCCAGCATCATCGTCATGTGGTTCTCGCGTAAGCGTGAATTCAAAGCCGACGAAGCGGGCGCACGCCTTGCCGGTACCAGCGCCATGATCGGCGCCCTGCAGCGCCTGCGCGCCGAATCTCAAGTTCCGGTGCAAATGCCTGACAGCCTGACTGCGTTCGGCATCAATGGCGGCCTCAAGAACGGCTTGGCCGGCCTGCTGATGACTCACCCTCCACTGGAAGATCGCATCGAGGCGCTGCGCCGCCTGCGCTGATCAGAACCCTCGACAAAAAAATCCCTGGCGGAAGTCTCTTCCCCAGGGATTTTTTCATTCATCCGCAAAAGCCAACTCGCCGCTCCGCCTAAACGCTTTTTTTTGATCTGCGCTACAGTGAGGGCGTTTCGAGGAAATGCCATGCGCCCATTATTGATGCTTACCCTGACCGCCCTCTTGGCTCTTGCTGGCTGCCAAAGTGCCTATTATGCCGCCATGGAAAAAGCCGGCGTGCACAAGCGGGATATTCTGGTCGACCGCGTGGAAGCAGCCCGCGACAGCCAGCAGGAAGCCAAAGAGCAGTTCAAGGATGCGCTTGAACGCTACCGCAGTGTGGTGCAGGTGCAAGGGGGCGAACTGGAAGAACGCTACCAGGCGTTGAACAAGGAATACCTGGCCAGCGAAGCCAGCGCCAAGGAGGTACGCGCACGCATCGAAGCTATCGAGGATGTTGCTGAAGCGTTGTTCGCCGAATGGGAAAGCGAACTTAAGCTGTACAGCAACGCCAGCCTGCGCGCCAGCAGTGCTGCGGAGCTGAAACGCACCCGTGCCGAGTACAGAGTACTTCTGCAGCACATGCAGTCAGCCGAACGGCGTATCGAACCCGTCCTCAGCGTGTTGCGCGATCAGGTACTGTTCCTCAAGCACAACCTCAATGCCCGCGCCATTAACGCACTGAAAGGCGAATACCAGAGCCTGCAAGGCAACGTCGATCAACTGCTGCGCGACATGCAGCGCGCCATAGACGAGGCTGACAACTTTGTGCGCCGCCTGCAAAGCAAGTGATGCAGTTAAAGCAGGCCCGCCACGCTCCGCTCTCCAACCCACTAGATACTCCCTTGCCACGACACCCAGCGGCTGTCTCGACTTACCTACCCTGCCTTGCCCCAGGCTACCCCCCTAAACAAGCACAGCACCGTTCGTGGACGCGTCAGAGTGCCCAGCGGGCCGGCACTGTTTCATTTACGTAACACTACGAACCTCTCCCATTTGCTCTATCCCACGATTTTGCTATCGCAATGAACACCTGTTTCTTTAATGAAACAGCTAAGTATGGGTACATGTGTTTCATCAACTTAACACGCGCTCACAAGAGCCCCGACTCCATTGCCTCAACCACTTGATTTTACAAAGAAATTTAAGGTAGGCACGCTTTCTGCCAGTGGTGGTATGTCTCGAAGGTAATGCCAAGGAACCCTTCACATGCATGCAACTGGCTCGCGGATCATTCCCGTGCTGACCCTGTCCCTTCTGGCAGTCCTTATCCTCAATACCCAAGCCTATGCCGCTGGTGATGGAGTCATCGTGATTCAGCGTGAGGTACAGCCTCGCGTGGCCTTTCGCCCGACCATGGTTCCCGACCCACATCCGATTACGGCAAACCCCAATGTCTCGTCTCAAGTGAAGTCAATGCTCGACACAGCCGAGCTGAGCGATGGAGATTTCGCTCGAATCCACACCGGCAACCGTATGACCCGCATACTTGTGCCCAATGGGAATTTGCCGGGCTTCAGCACAAGCGGTTCTAATCCGGGCAGCCAAGGAGTTCCTGGACTGAGTGCCGGACATTCTGGCGGTGGCGGCAACAGCATTTCCAATCAAGTAAACCGAGGCGTCCAACAAGGCTTGGCACCTTTGCGCATTCTCACGGGAGATCGCTGAAATGCGGCTCTTGCGCATCGTTCTTGTTCTGTTCCCCTCGTTGGCCTGGGCCGTTGAGCCGGCAAATGTTCAGACAACGGCGCAAATCCAGGACAGTGGAGTGGGGAGCGCCGGCCTGATATCCATCAATACCGCCGCCGGCCAGGACCACCAGCAGATCAATGCGCGGGCCATCGCCATAGGCGAGCACGCCACGGCGCAACTGATACTGCAGCAAAAACTCATGATGGAATCACTGAGCTCTGCAGTGGATGCGCACTCGGAAATCCTCGGTGCCTCGTTCAGCCAGAGCAATGGGCTGATCGGCGTCAATCAAGCTGCCGGCGCCGGCAACCAACAGATCAACGCCTACCGGCTACGCCTCGGCGCCCCCGGTCAGGCCCTCGATGACAGTGTGCTCTCACAGCAGAACGTGGCGGCACCTGCAAACCTCTCCGGCTCAACTCATGACGCTAAAGGCACTCGCGCGGTGATTACCGACAACCGCGCGTTTACCGGAAGTCGCGGCGTCGTGCAGTTGAATCAGAGCGCTGGGGTAGGTAACCGCTCGGTTAACAACCTCAGCTTTACCGTTGTGGATTAATTCTTGGCAGCCATGAATCAAACACGCATCCGCAGGAGAGACACCATGAAAGCGACGTGGACAATCAAACCCCTGGCATTTGCCATTGCGGCAGGGCTGGCGTTCTCAGCACAGGCACAGGAAGTTCCCCCTCCCCTCAATCCGGACTCCGCTGCTGAAGCCACTGTGGACGACACCCAACTCAGTGTCGGCAACGTAGTGTATAACGAAGGCACTCAGAATATCGGCGGCCTGACAGGCTCCGGCAATGATTCGGAAGGTTCTCTCAACGGCGCTGCCGGTAATATAGGGGTCAATATCGCGGCTGGCGATCACAACCAGCAGGCCAATGCCGCCGCGCTGGCAACCGCGGATGAAAGCTTCATCTTCGGTGCCGCCACCGCATCAGTGACCCTGACCCAGGAGCAGCCCGGCCCGAACCTGGTCAACAACTTTTCAACCGGCAACACTGCAACCGTTGACGGCTCGGCTAACAATGCCTCGGGCAATGTCGGCATCAACGTCGCCTCCGGCGTGTTCAACCAGCAGAAGAACGACCTCGCCACAGCAGTTTCGGGCGGCTTCGTCGCGACGGCCACCAATACCACTACGCAAACCTCCATCGGCAATGCAACCAATAACTTTGCAGTGCTGGAAACCGAGGCTACCGCGACGATCGACTTCGACACCGGCAACGTCACAGGCACCTACACGGGAATTTCTGACCAGCGTGGCAATCAGTATCCTGAAGTCTGGACCCCCGGCAACCATGATGGCGGTCTAGAACCTCAGTTCGGTCACATCGATCTCGACGATGAAGTACTCGGCGCTGAAGACGAGCTGGGTAACGGCGGGGCCTTGCTGTTCGATGAAGTAGGCGAGCTTGTTCTTGGTGGGTCCGTCACTGGCAGCATTCCGCTGGTTTCGCTCCAGCAAGCGGTCGTCAACAACGCTACCGTCAGCGGCTCGCTCAACGGCGCGTCGGGCAACGTCGGTCTCAACGTTGCAGCGGGTGCCGGCAACCAGCAAGCCAATTCGCTGGCGATTGCCGCGGGCTGCATGTCTTGCCCTGCGCAATAACCGCCATGTAATCCCCGCTGAACAGGGCTCCGGTCTTCGGAGCCCCTTTATTCGCGACAGGATTTTTCTATGCGCCTGCTTGTCGTATCGCTGTTGCTGTTCATCTGCCTAGAAGCTCAAGCCACCCGCTTGCCTTTCCCGGTTCTACCGGGCGGGGGCGTAGCCTTCCTGGACGTCACAAGCATTCGCGAGCAACGTTTCAGCAATATCGTTGAACAGAAAACCGATTTCAGCTGCGGTGCCGCCTCTTTAGCGACGGTACTGCGCGAGGCTTACAACCTTGATCTCGATGAACAGACGGTGATTGAAGGCATGCTGGTAGGAGCCGACCAGGAGCTGGTGCGCTCCCAAGGCTTCTCCATGCTGGACATGAAACGTTATGCCGAAAACCTGGGGATGCGTGCCCGAGGTTACCGTCTTGACCCAGCGGGCCTACAGCAGCTGAAAGTCCCTGTGGTGGTCCTGCAGGAAGTACGTGGCTACAAACATTTCGTTGTGCTGATGCGCAGCGAGGCTGATCGGGTCTATATCGGCGACCCGGTTTTAGGCCATAAGCGCTACACCATGGACGAGTTCGTATCCGGCTGGAACGGCATTATTTTTGCCGTGATCGGACCAGGCTATGACCGCGAAAATGCGCTGCTCGATCCCCCAGAACCGCTTACCGCCAAACATCGCATCAACCAATTTCGCCCCGTCCAGGATGCCGAGCTGATGGAGTTCGGCTTTATTCAGAGCGACTTCTTCTGATGCTGCCGCGGACAAGAAAGACCTGGAGATCACGATGAACATTTCACGTGCCTTGCTTGGCTGCTGCCTACTGGCCAGTTTCACCTTGCACGCAGCTCCCGCTTTCAATCCCGTGGAGCTCAGTGATCATGAGCTGGCGCAGCTGCGTGGCCGCTATGTCTTGCCGGGGCATGTCGTACATTTCGGCATTACCATGACCAGCGCCTGGGAAAACTCCGGCCAGCGTCTAGACGCCTCGGTCAGCTTGCAGGCACAGCAGGGCATGGCTCGCCCTCTAATCACCGTCACCGCGAACGGTAATGGCCAGGGCCCTGCTCCCGCTGCAGGCTCCGGCACCATCATCGGTGGCCAAGGCTTGAACAATGTAGATGGCATCAGCCAGAGCGTACGTACCGCGGGCGACCTCAACACGGCCCGCAATGACCTCAGCATCAATATCAACCGCAATGGTCAGGCACCGGCATTGGATAGATCTGGTACGCCGTTGAATGGCGAATTCTCGGCGCACACCAACCTGGGCAACGCCACGATACAAACCACGCCTAATGGTGGCTTGCAGGTTGCCATCCAGGCCAATGGGCAAGGCACCAGTCTGCAACAACTGGGTGGCGGTGGTCTGAGGCAGAGCGCCGATATTGTCAGCTCTAATAACAAGGTGCACAACCTGACCCATCTTGATGTAGTGCTACAGGCAAACCGCACGTCTTTGGACGCTCTCAACTGCAATCTGGATCAACTGCGCGGTCTTCGCCCCATCGGATATTGATCTACGCTTGATCCCACTTAGTCAGACATGGATGCCAGACATGTTTCGTCCGCTACCGCTACGTGGCGCAATCTGCCTCAGCGCCTTGCTACCTGCCTCGATACTACAGGCCAGCACCCAAGCTGAAATCGACATCCTTGAAAAGGAAATCCAAGTATTACGTCAGCAGTACGATTCCTATAAAAAAGAAATGGCGGTCCTTGAACAAGACATCAAACTCGTGACGGAATCAGTCGAGCCGCCTGCTGCTAGCGACCCACCACCAGTGCGCCGCCCTCAACCCAAACCCGCTGCCCAAGCCCAGCCCGAGCCTGCGCAGACACCTCCCGCAGCCGCAATCGCACCGGTTACACCCGTTGCGGCGCAACCCCGCTCCGCTTCGCTAGCCAGCGCTCCACCTGTTAGGCATCCGACACCCGTTGTACAGGCGCCTCCGTCTTCCCCACCTGCGCCGCCCATACAGCCACAGCCCGCAGCTGGACAGACGCAGAACCAAGACACAATCACCGTGGCTCGCCAGTATCCGCCCAGCCGCACGCTGAAGGTTCCGCAAAGCGAAGGGTATGGCGCCGATCTACAGGACGACGCCGCCCCCGTACGCAGCGTGGAAAACCTGTATGACGAAGCGTCGGGCTTTTTCGGCGGTGGTACCTACAGCCTCGAAACCGGGATCACCTACAGCCATTACGAAACGCGCCAACTGATCCTTAACGGATTTCTGGCACTGGACTCGATATTTCTGGGCAATATCAACATTGATCAGATCAGCGCAGATAACTTCACCCTGGATGTTACTGGCCGCTACAACATGAACAACAATTGGCAGGTGGATCTGAACGTCCCCATGCTGTATCGCAACGTCACCTATGAATCAGGTGGGGCGGGCAATGCATCTGTGCAGGTGTCAGGCAGTGATGTCACTACCGGCCCGGAACTGGGTGATGTAAGTGCAGGCGTTTCCTTCAAAATCCTTGATCAGGATGGCAATACACCCGATACGGTATTGAGCCTTCGCGTCAAAGCGCCCACGGGTACTCACCCCTATGGGATCAAACTGATACAGGTCGCCGGCAATGACAGCCTGACTGTGCCCGAAGATATACCGACGGGTAACGGTGTCTGGTCCGTCAGCCCTGGCATTTCCCTCGTGAAAACCGTGGATCCTGCGGTGATTTTTGGCAATCTCTCCTACACCTATAATTTCGAGGAAAGCTTCAGCGATATCAGTGCAAACCAAGGCACCAAACTGGGGGGATCAATAAGGCTGGGCAACTGGTTCCAATATGGCCTGGGGCTGGCGTTTGCACTCAATGAAAAAATGAGTTTGTCGATGTCGTATTCACAATTGATCAGTCAGAAAAGCCGCATCAAACAGGACGGCAGTGGCTGGTACACGGTCGTGGGCAGCGATGCCAATTCCGCTTTTCTCAACTTGGGCATGACTTATTCGGTGAACAACAATCTGGCGATTGTCCCGAATCTCTCCCTGGGCCTGACTCCGGACGCTCCCGACTTTACCTTCAGCTTAAAATTCCCCTATTACTTCTGAACCCCGTTGCAGGTAAATCTGGATCAAATGATGTCGTGCTTGTGCAGCAAACGATAAAAGGTGGGACGCGAGATCCCCAGGACTCGCGCGGCCTCACTCAAATTGTTGGAATAGCGCTTCATGACCTCGCTCAGTGCTTGCCGCTCCGCAGCCAACTTGTAATGCTCCAGCGTGCACACTGCTCCGCCCCCACTCGTGACTATCTCCAGACCCAAATCCCGCGCCTCGATCTGACGCCCTTCCGCCAATACCAAGCCGCGCCGAACGCGATTGGAAAGCTCGCGAATATTGCCTGGCCAGGGGTGCTCACTCATCGCCTGCATCGCCGTTTCGCTGAAGCTACGCGGTCGTCGCCCGGTCTCTCCGCTGTACAACCGAGCGAAACGAGTGGCGAGCAGGGGCACGTCAGAGAGCCGCTCCCTCAATGGCGCCATGCGAATTTGCAGCACATTCAGCCGGTAATACAGGTCCTCCCGAAAGCTCCCCTCGCGCACCGCGTTTTCAAGATCGATATGGGTGGCTGATAGCACACGCACATCCATCGATAAGGACACACTGCTACCGACTCGTTCGATATGTTTTTCTTGCAAAAAACGCAGCAGATTGGCTTGCAGCTCCAAGGGCAGATCGCCGATTTCGTCCAGAAACAGAGTACCGCCATCTGCCGCTTCAATACGGCCGACCTTACGTTGGTGAGCTCCGGTGAATGCTCCTTTTTCATGGCCAAATAATTCAGATTGAATAAGATTTTTCGGCATGGCGCCGCAATTAATGGCAATGAAGGGCTTTTCCGCGCGGTGCGACATGCGGTGTAAGGCCCGCGCAACCACTTCCTTACCGGTGCCGCTTTCACCGCGAATCATGACGGGCGTATCCGTGGGAGCAAACTTGCCGACCAACTTGCGCACTTCATTCATGGGACGGCTATCACCTACCAGTTCGTCCAGCTTACCCGAGCGTTGCACCTCCACTCTGGAGCGCAGACGCGACATGCCATAAGCACGTCCAATAGCTACCTGTACGCGGGCCTCGTCAAACGGCAAGGTGTGAAAATCGAAAAACCATTCGCAAATAAAATCCCGCACATTCTGCTGCTGCAGAAAATCTGCTGTCAGCACCGCAATCCATTCGCTGGTGCTACGGCTCAGCATATGACGCAGAGGTTCCAGGTTGGTCAAATGGGCATGCTGTAGCCGGATCATTCCGACGTGACAGGATTGAGACAAGGCGTTTTCCAGGACACAACTGCGAACTTCCCAGCCCGCGGCCTGAAGGCTGGGTGACAAACCATGACAGGCCACGCAGGGATCAACCATCAACAGGTGGCGGACGACTGGAACAGAGTCATGCATAACCGTTCCTTGGTTATAAAAATTAAGAAAAACAGGGTGTTGCCCGTAGCAGCTAAACGTTAGCAAGGTTTTTCCGGGAACTTCTACCGCCTGTCTGCTACCCAACCTTGTGTGAGTTTCAGCAAACCATACGTGCCTTGCTCGTTTAAACGAGCTTATAAAAACACGACAAAAAAATGAACCGAACGACACCATGTGACTTTTGGCTAATGTTCGACCATCTATCAGTTTGTAACCCAGCCGTAGCCAACGCTCCGGCACTCACACCTTGGGCACTTTTTTGGAGAATTACCCCATGACCGCCCCGCTCCGTGTTAACGAAGCACTTCTCATCGCCGACCGCGCCTTTCAACCGTTTCAATGCATTGCCTGGGCGGCCGATTACACAGGCGAACTGAGCCTGAGCGTAATCGACCGTACCAATTCCAGCGTGGTCAGCCGCTCCAAGGTTTCGATGAAGGATTACAGTGACAGCGAACACCTGGCCAAAGTCCTACACAAGGCCCGCCAGGAGCTCAGCGCAGAAGGCTTCGCTCTGAATGATTGGAGCATGCCGGTCTAACCTGCTGCGTTCGTTCGCGGGATCGCACCGTCTGAAGCCAGCCGTGCAGCCCCTACAAACAAAAAAATCCCCGGGAAGATTTCTTCTACCGGGGATTTTTTGCATCAGGCAACGAGATTACAGGACCATCGCAGCAACCCAGCCGAACACCAGCACGGGCAGGTTGTAATGCAAGAACGTCGGCACCACCGTGTCCCAGATGTGGTTGTGCTGGCCATCGACGTTGAGCCCCGCGGTAGGGCCGAGCGTCGAGTCCGAGGCGGGTGAGCCGGCATCGCCGAGGGCGCCGGCGCTGCCGATGATGCTGACGATGGCCAGCGGGCTGAAGCCCAGCTGTATGCACAGGGGAACGAAGATCGCGGCGATGATCGGCACGGTAGAGAAGGACGAACCAATGCCCATGGTGACTACCAGGCCAACCAGCAGCATCATCAGCGCGCCCACCGCCTTACTGTCGCCGATCCAGGCAACCGAGGCATCTACCAGGCCTTTGATCTCGCCTGTCTCCCGCATGACCTCGGCAAAGCCGGACGCAGCGATCATGATGAAGCCGATCATCGCCATCATCTTCATGCCCTCGGTGAACAGGTCGTCGGCCTCCCGCCAACGCACGATCCCCGATACCGAGAAGATCACGAATCCTACCAGTGCGCCAATGATCATCGAGCCCACCCACAACTGGACGATAAAGGCGGCGGCAATCGCCACCAGGGCTACCAGCAGGCTGCGCGCGTTATAACGCACATCCACCTGCTCGGCCTGCTCGATGCGTTCCAGATCGTAGACTCGCGGCTTGCGGTAGCTGTACATCGCGATCAACAACCCGACCACCATGCCTAGCGCCGGAATCAGCATGGCTTCGGTGATATGGATGCCCGTTACATCCACACCACTACGCGCCACGTTGGCGAGGAGAATCTCGTTGAGGAAGATATTGCCGAAGCCGACCGGCAGAAACATATAGGGCGTGATCAAGCCAAACGTCAGCGTGCAGGCGATCAGCCGGCGATCAATCTGCAGCTTGGTCAGCACGTAAAGCAGTGGCGGCACCAGCAGGGGAATGAAGGCGATATGAATGGGCAGGATGTTTTGCGAAGAAACCGCCACTGCCAGCAGCAGGCCGATCATCATCCATTTCAAGGTGCGGGCGCTACCGCGGTCGCCCTGCCGGCCCACCATAGCCAGCGCCTTGTCAGCAAGCACATGCGCCACACCGGACTTGGCGATGGCCACCGCAAAAGCACCCAGCAAGGCATAGGACAAAGCCACCGTGGCGCCGCCCCCCAGCCCTTTATTAAAGGCAGTCAGCGAACCTTCGATACCCAGGCCGCCCAGCAGGCCACCGGACAGCGCGCCGACAATCAACGCCACCACTACGTGTACCCGGCACAAGCTGAGCACCAGCATGATGCCGACTGCTGCAATTACCGCATTCATAATGAACTCCCGTCAGCCATCGCGACCGTTGAAAACGGCGCGGAGTCTGACGAAAAACACGGGGAAAATCCACCTTCCACCGGTCCTTGGTGCCGATCAGCGAGCAGTAGGCTTAGCCAACTGTCTGGTAACCTGCGTAGCCTGCAATCAGCCATTCAGCTCCGCCAGCAGCGCCACGAATGCCGCCTCGTCCAGTACCTTGATGCCCAGCTCAGTGGCTTTGGCCAGCTTCGAGCCGGCTCCCGGACCTGCGACCACCGCGTTGGTCTTGGCCGATACAGAGCCTGCCACCTTGGCACCTAATTCTTCCAGGCGAGCCTTGCCAACATCGCGACTCATGCTTTCCAGGCTGCCGGTAAGCACCCAGGTCTGCCCGGCCAGCGGCAGCCCCTCAACCTGCTGCTTTTCGCTGTGCCAATGCATGCCGAACTCACGCAGCTGCGCTTCAATGGAGCGGGCGCGCTCTGCGTTTTCCGGCTGATCGAAGAAATCACGCAACGAGCGCGCAGCTTTTTCGGTAAGCCGTTCGATCTGTCGCAAATCCAGCCAGTCTGCATCGATCAGGCTTTCCAGGCTGCCGAATCTGTCCGCCAGGCGCTGCGCCCCCGTGGCGGCGATAAACGGAATGTTCAGCTTGTCGATAAAACCGGCCAGGCTGACGCAGCCGGCGAAGTCGGGATGCAGCTCGCCTTCCTCTTGCAATTCAATTCCGCGCGCAAGCAGTTGCTCGATGACTTCAAGGTTGTGCGTATCCTGGAAAAAACTGTGAATTTCATGGGCGACCTCCAGCCCCACTTCGGGCAGCCAGGACAGCAGCTCTGGCAAGGCCACCTGGATGCGCGCCAGCGTGCCCAGGGCGCGTGCCAGCAACTTGGCAGTTTCTTCGCCCACATCGGGAATGCCCAAGGCATAGATAAACCGGGCCAGAGTCGGCCGGCGGCTGTGCTCGATGGCCGCCAGCAGGTTACGTGTCGACAGCTCGGCGAAGCCGTCCAGCTCGACAATTTGCTCGAATGTCAGGGTATAGAGATCCGCCGGCGAACTGACCAGCCCCTTGTCCACCAGTTGCTCGACGATCTTGTCGCCCAGACCATCGATGTCCATGGCGCGCCGCGAGACAAAATGGATGATGGCCTGCTTGAGTTGCGCCTGGCAGCTCAAGCGCCCGATGCACCGATACGCCGCACCTTCGCTGATCGACTCCTTGCCCTTGCTGCGTTTGATCAACTGGGTGCGCTCCACCGCCGAGCCGCATACCGGGCACTGTTGCGGAATCTGTACCGCACGTGCATCGGCCGGGCGGCGCTCGGCAATCACACCGAGAATCTGCGGAATCACATCGCCAGCGCGACGGACGATGACCGTGTCGCCGACCATCACGCCGAGGCGCGCAACTTCATCCATGTTGTGCAAGGTGGCGTTGGATACCGTCACCCCCGCCACCTGTACCGGCTTGAGACGCGCCACCGGTGTGATCGCCCCGGTGCGCCCGACTTGGAACTCCACGCCGAGCAGCTCGGTGATTTCTTCGCGGGCCGGAAATTTACGGGCAATGGCCCAGCGCGGTTCACGGGCACGAAAGCCCAGCGCACGCTGCTGGGCCATCGTGTTGACTTTGAATACCACGCCATCGATTTCATAGGCCAAGGCATCACGCCGGGTGCCTATATCGTCGAAATAGGCACGGCACTCCGCCACCCCATGGGCCCGTTTCAATTCCCGGCTAATGGGCAGGCCCCAGCCCTTAAGCGCCTGGAGAATGCCTATATGGGTATCCGGCAGCTCTCCGTCGCTGCGTCCCACGCCATAAGCGCACAATTCCAGTGGACGCCCGGCGGTAATCTTCGGATCGAGCTGGCGCAGGCTGCCGGCGGCAGCATTACGCGGATTGGCGAACGGCTTGCCACCATTTTCCAACTGGCGGGCGTTGAGGGCTTCAAACCCCGTCTTGGGCATGAAAATCTCCCCGCGTACCTCCAGCACCACAGGCCAGCCGGAGCCTTGCAGCTTGAGGGGAATATTGCGCACCGTACGCACATTCGCACTGATGTCCTCGCCGGTGCTGCCGTCACCGCGGGTCGCACCGCGCACCAGTTGACCGTTCTCATACAACAGGCTGACCGCCAGGCCATCGAGCTTCGGCTCGCAGCTGTATTCCACCTCAGCACCGCCGCCGAAGAGATCGCCAGCCGGCAGGTCCAGCCCCTCGCGCACGCGGCGATCAAAATCCACCAGGTCCTGTTCTTCAAAGGCATTGCCGAGGCTGAGCATCGGCACTTCATGCTTCACCTGGCCAAACGCCGCCAGTGCTTCGCCGCCTACTCGCTGCGTCGGCGACTCCGGTGTCACCAGCTCGGGATGCTCGTTTTCCAGGCGCTTGAGTTCGCTGAATAACCGGTCGTATTCGGCATCCGGAACGCTGGGCTCGTCGAGCACGTAATAGCGATAGTTATGCGCATCTATTTCACTGCGCAGCGCGGCTATGCGTTCGGCGGCGGATTGAGCATCGGTCATTGCAAATTCTCGTACAGATGATTATCCGCTTACCGGGCGACGTCCCTGCTATTTGACCAAAAACCGAGGTTCAATGCGCAGTTCGTAGCTGAAGCAAGCGGGTGTGTTGCAGACATGACAAAGCCTCAAGCCAAGCGCGCGGCTTGCAGCTTGAGGCCTTGTCATGGGGATTTAGCGTTTTTGCGTCATCTGCCGACGCTCAAACTCCATGATACGTTGACGATAGTGCTCAATGGTCTGCGCGGTCATCACGCTGCGCTGATCGTCCTTCAGCTCGCCATCAAGTTCCTGGGAAAGCTTGCGGGCAGCGGCAATCATCACGTCAAACGCCTGTTTCGGATAACGCGGCCCCGGCAGCCCGAGGAAAAAGCTCACCGCACGGGTGGTGAACAGATCGATATCGTCCAGATCGAACGTGCCAGGCTTCACCCCGTTGGCCATGGAAAACAACACTTCGCCGTGACCAGTCATGCTTTCATGGCGGTGAAAGATATCCATCTCGCCGAACCGCAAACCGCTTTCCAGGATGCTTTGCAACAGTGCGGGCCCCTTGAAGCCTTCCGGATTGCGGCATTCCACGTTGATCACCAACACTTCTTCGACGGGGCTTTCGCTCCCTTCCGCCGCCTGAGTTTCCGAGTCGCCTTCATCCAGTGGATTTAGCAAGGTCGGTACCGGCTCATCAATCGCAAGGTCGAGGTTGCGCTGGCGGATCTCCGGCTCGAGCCGCTTCTTCCCAACGCCAGGCTTGCCCGCGGCGGGCCGGCTCTTTTCATCGCCACGCGCAGTCCCAGGCTCAACGATGCGCACGGGACCGAGCGTCTCATCTTCGGGATTATCAGCGAATGTGCTGGCAAGCTTCCGGTCGAGTTTGAATTTAAGTGTTCCCTTGCCGCCACGCATACGGCGCCAGCCATCGAACAGAATGCCGGCGATCACAATAATGCCGATGACGATCAGCCACTCCCGCAGACCGATACCCATGAAATCCTTGACCCCTGAAAATGTGATGAAAAACAGGCACATCCGGCCTGCGAAAAAATGGTCGTGACGTTAGCTGAAAGCTCTTGCAAGTCTTTCCGAGAGCTGGAAAGGCCCGATAAATTAACACGCTGTCCCGCTGTTTTGTACCGCCCCCGTTCCACTCTTACGTTCTTTCGCCGTAATTGCGAAAGCCGGCGTGCCTACGCCTCCGCCAACGCTACCGCCTCTTCGACGTCCACCGCCACCAACCGCGAGCAGCCGGGCTCGTGCATGGTCACACCCATCAGTTGGTCGGCCATCTCCATGGCAATCTTGTTGTGGGTGATATAGATGAACTGCACCTTCTCCGACATTTCCTTGACCAACCGCGCATAGCGGCCAACGTTGGCGTCGTCCAATGGCGCATCGACTTCGTCAAGCATGCAGAAAGGTGCCGGATTGAGCTGGAAGATGGCAAATACCAACGCCAGCGCGGTCAGCGCCTTCTCACCGCCGGAGAGCAAATGGATGGTGCTGTTTTTCTTGCCCGGCGGGCGCGCCATGATCGCCACCCCTGTATCGAGTAAATCCTCGCCGGTAAGTTCCAGGTACGCAGTGCCGCCACCGAATACCTTAGGAAACAGGGCCTGCAGACCGGCGTTAATCTGGTCGAAGGTTTCCTTGAAACGGTTGCGGGTTTCCTTGTCGATCTTGCGGATCACGTTTTCCAGGGTATCCAGCGCTTCCACCAGATCGGCATCCTGGGCATCCAGGTAGCGCTTGCGCTCGGATTGCTGCTGGTATTCATCAATGGCCGCCAGGTTGATCGCCCCCAGGCGCTGAATACGTCCGGCCAGACGTTCGAGCTCCTCTTCCCAGGCGGCCTCCGAGGCCTCGGCGGTCAAGGTGGCAAGTACGCCGTGCAAGTCGTAGCCGTCCTCCACCAACTGCTCCTGCAGCGCCTTGCGGCGCACGTCGAGGGTCTGCCAGTCGAGACGCTGCTGTTCCAATTGGCCACGCAGCAGTTGCGCCTGCTGCTCGGCCTGGGTGCGGCGCTTTTCGGCATCGCGCAGCTCGCGGTCGGCGTCTTCCAGGGCCAGCCGGGCTCGCTGAAGTTCTTCCTCCACGCCCATGCGTAGCTCGAGCAGCTCTTCTAGCTTCATGCGCAGTTCTTCGAGCGGCGCGGCACCCTCTTCCAGGTTCAGCGACAGTTGCTCTCGGCGCTCCAGCGCCCGCTCAAACTGCAGCTCCAGCCGCTCCAGCGCCTGGCGGGTGGAGTCGTGCTGCGCCTTGAGCGAGCCGATACGCACCGCCAACTGATGGGCCTGGTCCTTGTGCTGACGAGCCTCCTGGCGACTGCGTTCGACGCTCTCCCGCAACTGGTCGCGGCCGCTCAACAGTTTTTCGCGCTGGACGTTGTCCTGCTCCATCGACTCCAACGCCGAATGCAGATGCAAGCGCGCCTCGCCCAATTGCTCCTGCTCCAGAGCTTGTTGCTCGGCAGCTTCACTCAACTCTTCATCGAGGCGCTGACGACGCAGGATCAGCTGCTCCACCTTGGCCTGCTGAGCGGACAACTGAGCCTTCAACTCGCCCAGGCAGCGGGCTTCATGCTGTTGCTGACGACGCAGCTGTTCGCGCCGTTCCTCCTGCTGGAGCTGACTATCGCGCAGCTGCTGCAGCCGCTCTTCCAGGGTTTCAAGCGTTGCTTCGCGCTCTTCGCGCTCGGCGTGCAAACGCTCTAGCTCCTGGCCACGAGCCAATACTCCGGATTCGGCTTCGCCGGCACGACGCACACGCAGGAAATGTCGACCAACCCAATAGCCGTCGCGGCTGATCAGGCTTTCTCCGTCGCCTAGCTGGCCGCGGCGCGCCAACGCCTCCTCCAGCGTTTCCACCGGCCGCACCTGACCCAACCAGGGCGCCAGATCGCTGCGCGATTCGATTTTGTCCAGCAGGCTGCCCGGCACACGCGCTGCGCCCGATGACGGCGTCAATAGCCGCAACTCGCCCTGGGCAAAGCCCGCCAGATCAAGCCCGGCGAAATCATCCAGCAGCACCGCCTGCAAATCTGCACCGAGTACGGTTTCTACCGCCAACTCCCAACCGGACTCGACACGCAGGCCTTCGGCCAGGCGCGGACGCTGCTCCAGTTGCTGGCCACGCAACCACTCGACTGCACCCTTGCCGGGATCGAGCGCCGCCTGCTGCAAGGCCTCCAGCGAGGCGATCCGGCCATTTAGTCGCTGCAGGTCGCCCTGGGCCTGTTGCTGGGCCTGGGTCGCCTGCTGCAACTCACTGCGCAGTCGATCGAGTTGCTCGCCCAGGCTGTGTTCTTCCAGCTGCAGCTCTTCCAGTTGCAGCTCGCTGACGGCCAGTTGCTCGTTGAGCTCGAGGATCGCCGCATCCTCGGGATCGGCGGCAAGCAACGCATGCTCATCGCGCAGGCGCCGTTCGCGTTCGGCCAACCGCTCCAGGCTTTGTTCCAACTGCACAATGCGCGATTGCTGCACTTCGGCGGCGCGGCGCGGCTCGGCGCTGCGCTGACTGAACGCATCCCACTGTTCCTGCCAGGCATGCATGCCGGCTTCGGTCTCTTCCAGCGCGGCGGCGGCCTCTTCAGCCGCGGCGATGCTGCCCTCCTGCTCGGGTTCGAGCATGGCCAGTTCTTCATCCAGGGTGGCGAGCAACGTGCGGTCGTGCCCCAGATGGGACTCGGTTTCCTCGCGCTGGCGCTCCGCTTCACGCAAGTCGTCCTGCATTTGGCGCAGCCGCTGCTGGCCGTGCTGAATGTTCTGCTCGACGCGGGCGATATCGCCGCCTACTGAATAGAAACGCCCCTGCACCTGGTTAAACGATTCCGACAGCTCATGATGGCCGTCGCGCAGGCGTTCGATGCTCGCATCGGCACTGCGCTGTTCGGCCACCAGCGCCTCGAAGGCGACTTCCTGGTCGCCGATGATTCGTTCCCGCTGGCCGGCCTGTTCGTTGAGCGCCTGCCAACGCAAGGCGGCCAGTTGGGCTTTGAGCTGGCGCTCTTCGGCCTTGTACTCCTGATACTTCTCGGCCGCCTGGGCCTGGCGGTGCAAACGGTCGAGCTGACGCTCCAGCTCCTCGCGCAGATCGGTCAGACGCTCCAGGTTCTCGTGGGTGCGGCGAATGCGGTTCTCGGTCTCGCGGCGGCGCTCCTTGTACTTGGAGATGCCGGCGGCTTCCTCGATGAAATTGCGCAGATCCTCAGGCTTGGCCTCGATCAGCTTGGAGATCATGCCCTGCTCGATGATCGAGTAGCTGCGTGGCCCCAAACCGGTGCCCAGGAAGATATCGGTGATATCGCGGCGACGGCACTTCACGCCATTGAGGAAATAGGTGTTCTGGCTGTCGCGGGTCACCCGGCGGCGGATGGAAATTTCCGCGAACGCCGCGTATTCGCCGGTCAGGGTGCCGTCGGAATTGTCGAAGATCAGTTCGATCGATGCCTGGGTCACCGGCTTGCGGGTATTGGAGCCGTTGAAGATGACGTCGGTCATCGACTCCCCACGCAGGTTTTTTGCCGAGCTTTCGCCCATCACCCAGCGCACCGCATCAATGATGTTCGACTTGCCGCAACCATTGGGCCCGACCACCGCCGCCATGTTGCTTGGGAAGCTCACGGTGGTGGGGTCGACGAAGGACTTGAAGCCCGCCAGCTTGATGCTCTTCAGGCGCATGGACGCACTCCGCCAACCGGCACAACCCCGACGCTCCGCGCGGAACAAGGGCGGCCGCAGGTACCCAGCGGGTTTACGAAACGGCGTAGCGTACGAGCGCGTAACGCTAGCCGGGCAAAATTGTTCGACCCCTTGAACGTCATGGGTTTCCTTCGGTGGACGCGTGTGTTTTTCTCAGGCTCGGGCACGTCGAAAATCGGCCCCAAAAGCCGTCTGCGCGCGGCATACGAAAGGCGCGAAGTGTACCACAGAGCCTCCTTGGCAAAAGCAGACGAACGGCCGCTTCACAGGCAATTGACAGCGCCTCGTCTGTGCGGGCAATCCTTGCTGACGAGCACTTTGCGGCTGCTCTACCACGCCCGGTCCGCACACCCAAGCGGCAGAAAAGAGTATGCTCGAAAGCTTTTCAGCCCTCTTGCCCCAGGCGCTCTTCCGTTCATGTCCAGTCGTAGTTCTCTTGCTGTTGCGACGCCTTTCTCACGTCCCGTCGCGGTTCTGATACTGGCCTGCCTGGCCTGTTCATTCGCCGCCAACCACATCGCCGCACGCATCGCCTTCGATGATGGTGCGGGTGTCTTGCTAGCTGTCCTGTGCCGGTCAGGACTGACCCTGCTGGTGCTGATCGGCATTCTGTGCTGGCAGCGCCAACGCCTGCAGCTGCCTGGCGGGACGCGCGGCTGGCAGTTGCTGCTCGGCCTGCTGATTGCGACCCAGAGCCTGACCCTGTACTCGGCAGTCGCCCGCATCCCGGTTGCGTTGGCGTTGCTGGTGGCCAACGTGTTCCCCATTCTGCTGGCGCTGCTTACCTGGGCACTGGGCGGCAGCGCACCGGGACGGCGCACCAGCCTGCTAATGGCGCTGATTCTGTTCGGCCTGGTCCTGGCGCTGGATGTGCCAGCCCGCTTGAGCGCCGAAGCATCACCGAGCAGTGACTGGCTGCTTGGGGTGCTGCTGGCGTTCTGCGCGGCCAGTGCGTTTGCTGGAGCACTCTGGGTCACCGATCACAAGCTGGCCGACGTGCGAGGGGCGCTGCGCAGCATGCTGACCATGTCCGTGGTGTTCACCAGCATGTTGCTAGTCGGGGTCAGCGACCTCATGCCCGGCGCGCTGAGCCTGCCAGCCAGTACCAGCGGCTGGTTGGGGTTGGCCGCGCTGGCGGTGCTGTATGGCACGCCCTTTTCGCTGCTGTTCATCCTGTTCCCCCGCCTGAACATGGCGCAGAACACACCCGTGATGAACATCGAACCCATTGCCAGCCTGATGCTGGGCTGGCTGATTCTTGGCCAGATGCTCGGTGGGCTACAAATGGTCGGTGGTGCCATCGTTCTCAGCGGTATCGTCATGCTCAGCCTGCGCCGGGTGGGCTGAACAACGCGGCTACTGGACGGCATCACCGTCGGGGTCAACACTTGAGCGGCATGGCAGCCAGACCGCCGCTCAAAGGAACCGCCCGATGACCACCTTGCATGACTTGTACACCCGTAACGAATTCATCGATCGCCACCTCGGCCCGCGCGAAGCCGATATCGCGGTCATGCTCGATTCGCTCGGTTTCGACTCCCTGGATGCCCTGACGGACCGCGTCATTCCCACCAGCATCAAGGACACCCTAGGGCTCGAACTGCCAGAAGGCCTGGGTGAGGCCGAAGCCCTCAGCGAGCTCAAGGCCATCGCCGCGCGCAATCAACTCTTCACCAGCTGCATCGGCCAGGGGTATTACGCCACCCACACCCCCACACCGATCCTGCGCAACCTACTGGAAAACCCGGCCTGGTACACCGCCTACACGCCCTACCAGCCGGAGATCTCCCAGGGTCGCCTCGAAGCGCTGCTGAATTTCCAGACGCTGATCATCGACCTCACCGCCCTGCCTATCGCCAACGCCTCACTGCTCGACGAAGCCACCGCCGCCGCCGAAGCCATGGCCTTCTGCCGGCGCCTCTCAAAGAATAAGGCGAGCCAGGCGTTCTTCGCCTCACAACACTGTCACCCACAAACCCTCGATGTGCTGCGCACCCGCGCCGAGCCCCTGGGTATTGAAGTGGTGATTGGCGATGAGCAGCAACTCGACGATCCGGGACGCTATTTCGGGGCCCTGCTGCAATACCCGGCCAGTACGGGCGAACTGTTCGACTACCGCGCCCTGGTAGAGCGCCTGCACGCCGCCCAGGCGTTGGTGGTGGTCGCCGCCGACCTGCTGGCCCTGACCTTGCTCACCCCACCCGGAGAGTTCGGCGCCGACGTGGCCATCGGCAGCGCCCAGCGCTTTGGCGTACCGCTGGGGTTCGGTGGCCCCCACGCCGCCTATTTCGCCACGCGCGAGGCCTTCAAACGCGATATGCCCGGTCGCCTGGTCGGCGTTTCGGTGGATCGTCACGGCCAGCCGGCTTTGCGCCTGGCCATGCAGACCCGCGAGCAGCACATCCGCCGCGAGAAGGCCACCAGCAACATTTGTACGGCCCAGGTGCTGCTGGCCAATATCGCCAGCATGTATGCCGTCTACCACGGCCCCCAAGGCCTGACCCGCATTGCCCTTCGCGTGCATCGCCTGACAGCCATCCTCGCCGCCGGCTTGCGCCAGCTGGGCCTGGACGTACAACAGGAATACGCCTTCGACACCCTGACCCTGGCCAGCGGCGCTCGCACCCGTGAGCTGCATGCCAGAGCTCGCGCGGCCAGTATCAACTTGCGCGAAATCAATGACGACCAGATCGGACTGTCCCTGGATGAAACCAGTACGCAGAGTTTGGTCGAGCGCCTATGGGCAATATTTGCCGAAGACCAGAAAACGCTGCCCAATTTCGCCTCCCTGGCTACAGCCACGCCTGATGCGTTGCCGAGCGAATTGCTGCGCACCTCTCGCTTTCTCGAACATCCCGTATTCAACCGCTACCACTCGGAAACCGAGCTGATGCGCTACCTCCGGCGGCTGGCCGATAGGGATCTGGCGCTGGACCGCAGCATGATCCCGCTCGGTTCCTGCACCATGAAACTCAATGCCGCCAGCGAAATGCTGCCCATCAGCTGGCCGGAATTTTCCCAGCTGCACCCCTTCGCGCCGTCCGAGCAGAGTCAGGGTTACCGGCAGCTCACCGACGAACTGGAAGCCATGCTGTGCGCGGTCACCGGTTATGACGCGGTCTCTCTGCAGCCCAACGCCGGCTCGCAAGGCGAATACGCCGGACTGCTGGCCATCCGCGCCTACCATCGCAGCCGCGGCGAAGGACAGCGCGACCTGTGCCTGATTCCCGCGTCGGCCCACGGCACCAACCCGGCCACCGCCAGCATGGCCGGCATGCGCGTGATGGTGGTGGCCTGCGATGCCCAGGGCAATGTGGACATCGAGGACCTGCGCGCCAAGGCCGAAGCCCATCCAGACCAACTGGCGGCACTGATGATTACCTACCCGTCTACCCACGGCGTATTCGAGGAAGGCATCGGCGAAATCTGCCGGATCATTCACGAGCATGGCGGCCAGGTGTATATCGACGGCGCCAACCTGAACGCCATGGTCGGCCTCTGCGCGCCGGGGCGCTTCGGCGGCGATGTCTCGCACCTCAACCTGCACAAGACCTTCTGTATTCCCCACGGCGGCGGCGGCCCGGGTGTCGGGCCGGTCGCCGTCAAGTCGCACCTGGCGCCGTTCCTGCCCGGACACGCTCATTTGGAGCGCCAGGAAGGCGCGGTCAGCGCGGCGCCCTACGGCAGCGCCAGCATTCTGCCGATCTCCTGGATGTACCTGAAAATGATGGGCGGCGCTGGCCTCACGCGGGCCTCGCAGTTGGCGATCCTGAATGCCAACTACATTGCCCGACGCCTGGAAGCGCACTATCCGATTCTCTACAGCGGCAGCCACGGACTGGTTGCCCACGAGTGCATTCTCGACCTGCGCCCTCTCAAGGACAGCAGTGGCATCAGCGTCGATGATGTAGCCAAGCGGCTGGTCGACTTCGGCTTCCACGCGCCCACCATGTCCTTCCCCGTGGCCGGCACACTGATGATCGAACCCACCGAAAGCGAATCCAAGGAAGAGCTGGACCGTTTCTGCGCTGCCATGATCCACATCCGCCAGGAAATCAAGGCGGTGGAAAAAGGCGACCTGGACCCCGAGGACAACCCCCTGAAAAACGCCCCGCACACCGCTGCTGAACTGGTCGGTGACTGGACGCACTTCTACAGCCGAGAACAGGCCGTGTACCCCGTAACCAGCCTCGTAAACAACAAGTACTGGCCGCCGGTCGGGCGCATTGACAACGCCTACGGCGATCGCAACCTGGTGTGCGCCTGTCCGCCTATGGAGGCTTATGAGGACTAAAACTCTGAGCTCGGCAAGCGTCCAGGGAAAGCTGGCATTCCCCGGCCTGGCCAACTGTACTGAGCTGAGATTTACATTGAACGTTATCTTCGGAGTGTCACATGTCCCTCAGCGTTCTCGATCTGTTCAAGATCGGTATCGGCCCCTCCAGCTCTCATACCGTGGGGCCGATGCGAGCCGCCGCACGCTTTGCCGAGGGACTTAGACGCACGGCCCTGCTGGACGCCACCGCCAGCATCAAGGTCGAGCTGTACGGTTCACTGGGTGCAACGGGCAAGGGGCATGGCAGCGACAAGGCGGTCTTACTCGGGCTGGAGGGAGAGCAGCCGGAACACGTGGACATTGCCAGCCTGCCAGCTCGACTGGCGACCATTCGCGAGCGCGGCGAACTGCGATTGGCGGGCCAGAAAAGCATCCCCTTTGTCGAAAAGGACCACCTGGCATTTATCCGCAAACCGCTGCCGTACCACCCCAACGGGATGATCTTCCGGGCCTTCGACCTGTTCGGCATGCAACTGTGCAGCCAGGAATATTATTCGGTCGGCGGCGGTTTCGTGGTGGACGAGCAGGCAGCCGGCGCTAACCGAATCGTCGAAGACCAAACGCTTTTGCCCTACCCCTTCCACAGCGGCCAGGAACTGCTCGCCCTGTGCGTTGAGCATGAGCTGTCCATCAGCGAGCTGATGCTCGCCAACGAAGGCGCCTGGCGCGAGGAGGCCGACACCCGCCGCGCGCTGCTGGAGATCTGGCAGGTCATGCAGGACTGCGTGTCCGCCGGTTGTCGCCATGAAGGCATCATGCCCGGCGGCCTCAAGGTGCGTCGCCGCGCCGCTGGGCTGTATCGCCAGCTGAGTGAAAATCCCGAAGCCAACCTGCGCGACAGCCTCAATGTGCTCGACTGGGTGAACCTCTACGCGCTGGCGGTCAATGAAGAAAATGCCAGCGGCGGGCGGGTGGTCACCGCGCCCACCAATGGCGCCGCCGGGATCATTCCGGCGGTGTTGCATTACTACCGACGCTTCATTCCCGGCGCCGATGAAGACGGCGTGGTGCGCTTTCTGCTCACGGCCGCCGCCATCGGCATTCTTTACAAGGAA
The DNA here is from genome assembly GCF_014836765.1 of Serpens gallinarum. Classification (GTDB taxonomy): domain Bacteria; phylum Pseudomonadota; class Gammaproteobacteria; order Pseudomonadales; family Pseudomonadaceae; genus Serpens; species Serpens gallinarum. The sequence goes on along the minus strand of NZ_JACSQG010000012.1, from coordinate 61,627 downwards.
AACGCGTCGATATCCGGCGCCGAAGTCGGATGTCAGGGCGAAGTTGGCGTGGCCTGCTCGATGGCCGCCGGCGCGCTCTGCGAAGTGCTCGGTGGCACCGTACAGCAAGTGGAGAACGCCGCCGAAATCGGCATGGAGCACAACCTGGGCCTGACCTGCGACCCGGTCGGTGGGCTGGTACAGATTCCGTGCATCGAGCGCAACGCCATGGGCGCGGTCAAGGCGATCAACGCCGCGCGCATGGCCTTGCGGGGCGACGGCCAGCATTCCATCTCGCTGGACAAGGTGATTCGCACCATGCGCCAGACCGGTGCCGACATGAAAAGCAAATACAAGGAAACCTCTCGCGGCGGACTGGCGGTGAACATCATCGAATGCTGAAAGCAGAGGCAAGCTTCAGCGACAGCTAAATCCACTTGTCCAAATCACCCACTGTTCGCTGCCTCTGTTTGCGGCTTGGCGCTTGCAGCTTCTAGCTACCGAAGGAGAACCCTATGACCACCGAAGCCTTGGCAAAAACCCCGTTACACGCCCTGCACCAAGAACGTGGTGCCCGCCTGGTGCCATTCGCAGGCTACGAGATGCCGCTGCACTACTCGCTGGGCATTCTCAAGGAGCACCTGCACACCCGTGAGCAGGCTGGCCTGTTTGATGTCTCGCACATGGGCCAGATTCTGTTGCATGGCAGGGCGGCGGCGAGCGCCTTGGAAAGCCTGGTGCCGGTGGACATTATCGACTTGCCTGTAGGCCAGCAGCGCTATGCCCTGTTCACTGACGAACAGGGAGGCATCCTCGACGACCTGATGGTTGCCAAGCTCGCTGAAGACCGGCTGTTACTGGTGGTCAACGCCGCCTGCAAGACGCACGACCTGAAGCACCTGCAGCAGCATCTCGGCACGCAGTGTGGAATCGAGCCGCTGTTCGAAGAGCGCGCACTGCTTGCCTTGCAGGGGCCGCAGGCCGCCGCCGTGCTCGCCCGTCTGGCCCCCCAGGTGGAACAAATGACGTTTATGCAGATCGCGCCCGTCGAACTGCTCGGTTGCGAGTGCCTGGCCAGCCGTTCCGGCTATACCGGCGAGGACGGGTTCGAAATCTCCGTGCCCGCCAGCCATGCCGACGCCCTTGCCCGCCACCTGCTCAGCGAAAAAGAAGTCCAACCCATCGGCCTTGGCGCCCGCGACTCGCTGCGCCTGGAAGCCGGGCTGTGTCTGTACGGCCACGACATGAACCCCAGCACCACGCCGGCCGAAGCCGGCCTGCTCTGGGCCATTTCCAAAGTACGCCGTGCCGAGGGTGACCGGGCAGGTGGCTTTCCCGGTGCCGAGCGCATTTTCGCCCAGCAGCGCGACGGCGTGGCCCGCAAACGCGTTGGTTTGCTACCCCAGGAGCGCATCCCGGTTCGAGAAGGCGCCGACCTACTGGACGCCAACGACACAGTGATCGGCCAGGTTACCAGCGGTGGTTTTGCGCCCAGCCTGGGTGCTCCGGTGGCTATGGGGTATGTGGACAGCGACCAGGCAACGCTGGGAACTCAGCTCTGGGCACGGGTGCGCGACAAACGTGTGGCGGTTACGGTGGCCAAGATGCCGTTCGTGCCGCAACGCTATTACCGCGGCTAATGCCGGGTGGGCCTTGGCTCACGCTGTGCTTGCGTGCTGGGCGCAGCCCCGTGCCGGCGCCAGACATGCCGCGCGCCTTCCAGCACCAGCACCAGCACGGCCGCCCAGATGGGGATATATGTAAGCCATTCGTTGCTCTGAATCCGCTCACCGATCAACAGCGAAACCAGCACCAGCAGCACTGGCTCGACATAACCCAGCAACCCGAACAAGCCCAGTGGCAATAGGCGACTGGCCATCAGATAGCTGATCAAGGCCCAGGCGCTGATCATGCCCATCAAGGGCACCAGGCCGAACAGACGGGGTTGCTCGCTGAAATGCACCACCATTTCGCCACCCGCCCAGGCAAACCAGAGCGCCACCGGCACCATCAGGATCATTTCGAACCACATGCCGCCCAATCCATCGGTGCCCATCTTGCGGCGCAAGGCAAAATAGCCGGGATAGCCCAGCGCTACCAACCAGGTCTCCCAGGCCAGGCCGCCAACCACCAGTATCTGATTGGCTACGCCGCATACCGCCAGTAGCGTTGCCAGCTGCTGCAGCCGGCTCAGTCGCTCGTTGAACAGTAAGCGGCCCACCAGGATCATGCTCAGCGGCAAAAGAAAATAACCCAGCGAGACATTCAGGCCGCGCCCCTGCAGGGGAGCCCAGAGGAACAGCCAGAGTTGCACGCCAAACAGGAAGGCGCACAGCACCATGCCAGGCACCAACCAGGGCGCGGCGCGAACGCGCCGCGTCAACTCGGCCACCGCGGACCATCCCCCGGTCAGGCTGATGAACAGCATCAAGCAAGGCAACGTGAGGATGACCCGCCAGCCGAAAATCTCGGTCCCGCTCAGCGGAACCAACAGGGTCGACAGGTAATACAGAGCGGCAAACAGCACCGAAGCCATGACCGAAAGCACTACGCCTTTGGACACTTCAAACCTCACCGACCAGAAAAGGGGCGCTAGTGTGCGATCCCGACCTTGCAAATGCCACTGGAATAAACCGGCGCCGCGTGTGCCCTTTCGATGGCGTCGCGGCTACCGTCTTTTCTCTCAACGAAACAGCCAGCGTGCAGGATGGACAACCGTTGTTGTCCATCCTGCACCGTTTTCAGCGCTCGGCGCGAGCCTTGAGCAACGCCTCAAGCTTTTCCTGGTCCCGGGCGAACTGGCGAATCCCTTCAGCCAATTTTTCCGTCGCCATGGCGTCTTCGTTCAAGGCCCAGCGGAACGCGGCTTCATCCAGAGACTGGCGCGGCTCGGCGGAGGCACCTGGTTGCAGGCGACGCTCCAGCGTCTGTGTATCCTCAGACAGCTGCTGCAGCAACTCGGGGCTGATGGTCAGGCGGTCGCAGCCTGCCAGTTGTTCGATCTGGCCCAGGTTGCGAAAGCTCGCGCCCATGACCACGGTCGCGTAGCCGTTGGCTTTGTAATAGTTGTAGATACGCGTCACCGAACGCACGCCAGGGTCTTCTGCGCCGGTAAAATCTCGCCCATCGGCTTTTTTGTACCAGTCGTAGATGCGCCCCACGAAAGGTGAAATCAGAAATACACCGGCGTCCGCACAGGCCACGGCCTGGGCAAATGAGAACAGCAGTGTCAGGTTGGTCTGGATGCCGGCCTTTTCCAGTAGCTCGGCGGCACGAATGCCTTCCCAGGTGGCGGCAACCTTGATCAGCACCCGCTCACGGCCGATGCCCGCCTGCTTATACAGATCGATGAGTCGTTCGGCACGACGCAGGGTCGCCTGGGTATCAAAAGACAGTCGGGCATCCACCTCGGTGGAAATCCGTCCGGGAATGATCTTGAGGATTTCCTGCCCCACGGCTACGGCGAAGCGGTCGCAGGCCAGGGTCAAGTCGCCGCCGCTGGCTGCGATCGATTGATCGAGCAACGCGGCATAACCCGGCATGGCGGCGGCCTTGAGCAGCAGCGACGGATTGGTGGTGGCATCCACGGGTTTAAGGCGAGCAATCGCCTCCAGATCGCCCGAGTCGGCGACAACGGTAGTGATGGCTTTGAGCTGTTCCAGCTTGGAAGACATGGGCGGTACCTGATATGCAGATCGAAAGAGTCATTCCCTGACACGGTAATGGATGAGAGATTCTCATCGCTCCCGTTTTTTCGCCGTAGCGAAGGGCACAAGCCCTTGGAGCATATCAGCAAGTTGCTACGCGGAGATTACCGCCGCTGTTTTCCGCCGGAGCCGCAATCCATTAGCGCCCGGCCAGCATCTCAATGGCCTGGTCGAGCACCGCCAGCGGCTCAGGCGCCTTGTGCACGTCCACCGACAGCAGTTGGCGGAAACGCCGGGCGCCCGGAAAGCCCTGCCCCAAGCCGAGCACGTGACGGGTGATGTGATGCATCACGCCGCCTTCGGCCAGGTGACGCTCGATATACGGACGCATGCGCGCCAGCGTTTCAGCGCGACTGATCGACGGCGCCTCGCTACCAAACAGCTCTGCATCCACCTGGGCCAGCAAATAAGGGTTGTGGTAGGCCTCGCGGCCGAGCATGACACCATCGAAGGTCTGCAGATGGGTTCGGCATTCATCCAGGGTCTTGATCCCGCCGTTGAGGATGATTTCCAGGTCCGGAAAATCGCGTTTCAGCTGCGCGGCGACGTCATAACGCAGCGGCGGGATTTCGCGATTGGCCTTGGGCGACAGGCCTTCGAGAATGGCGATGCGCGCATGCACGGTAAAACTGCGGCAGCCCGCCTCGCGCACCTGGCCGACGAAATCGCACAACTCGGCGTAACTGTCACGGCCATCGATGCCGATCCGGTGCTTGACCGTCACCTCGATGCCGACCGCATCGCGCATCGCCTTGACGCACTCGGCCACCAGCGCCGGATGGCCCATCAGGCAGGCGCCAATCATGTTGTTCTGCACGCGGTCGCTGGGGCAACCGACGTTCAGGTTTACCTCATCGTACCCGGCGGCCTCGGCCATTTTCGCGCAGGCGGCCAACTCGTCCGGCCGACTACCGCCCAACTGCAGCGCCAGCGGATGCTCACACTCGTCATGGCGCAAAAAACGCTCGGGATGATCACCATGCAGCAACGCCCCGGTGGTGACCATCTCGGTGTAGAGCAAGGTATGGCGGGACAATTGGCGCAGGAAGTACCGGCAATGCCGATCCGTCCAATCCATCATCGGCGCCACGGAAAAGCGACGGGACAGGGTGGGAAACGTTGTTGCGGAGGTCAAAACGGGTTCAGCGTGCATTCGATAACGTCTGGTGTGGAATTGCCGGGGAGCGATTCTAACAGGAAGCCAGAGACGCAATCGAACGCTGCCCCGTGACCGGCCACGCGTGCCGGTCCGGGAACCGATTAGCCCTGTCGCCTCAATAGCTTTTGTAGGGCAGGAATTTGCCGGACAGCACCACGTTGACCCGATCGCCCTTGGGGTCTTCCTCTCGCTGGATGTCCATCGAAAAATCAATGGCGCTCATGATGCCGTCACCAAACTCCTCGTGAATCAGCTCCTTGAGGGTGCTGCCATAGACGTTGACGATCTCGTACCAGCGATAGATCAGTGGATCGGTGGGCACAGCGCTGGGCAATGACCCTTTATGGGGCACGATCTGCAGCCAGGCCACGGCTTCGTCAGACAGGCCAAACAGGTCGCCCACGGCTTCTGCCTGGGCCTTGTCAAACGTCATCTGGCCCAGGCAGGCGGCCGTGGTCCACTCCTTGGACAAGCCGAGCGCTTCCGCAACCTGCCGCCATTTCAGGCCTTTGCTGACCTTGGCGGCCAGAATCATTTTGGTGACGTCTTCACGACTGGAAATCATGTCTGTCTTCCTCTGTGGGTTGAACACCGAATGTGCTTGAAGGGATCAGCAACGGTACGGGAGACCATAGCCGTCCCGTACAAAGCAAAAATTGATCCCAAGCAACTCGCGGCCCCAGAAAGACAGCCTTAAACAGCCGATCGGCGTTGTCGCGTTACAGCAACTCTTCGCGCAGCTGCGCCGGCGACTTGATCGACAGCAGGCCCGGTGCAACGTCGAAAGCGGTCTTGGCGCCGAACTGGCCCTGCTGATTCAGGCGGTAAGCCGCACGTGCGTAGGCCACCAGAACACTGGCGGTGAATTCGGGGTTGCTTTCCAGCTGCAGCGAATACTCGACCACTTGCGCATGGGCCTCGCTGGTGTTGCCGCTGCGAATCACGAAACCGCCATGGGGCATGCGGTTGTGCTCGGTGCGCAAGGTTTCTTCATTGATGAAGTTCACGCGGGTGTCGTAATCGGCGAAGTAATGCGGCATGCCCACAATCGCCTTCTCCACCACAGCGGCATCAGCGCCTTCTTCCAGCACGACATAGCATTCACGGGTGTGCTTTTCGCGAGTGGACAGCTCGGGACGCGCACCGCTACGTACCCGCTCGATTGCATCCGGCGAAGGGAGCGTGTACTGCACACCGGCCTTGACGCCCGGCACCCGGCGCACGGCATCGGAATGCCCCTGACTCAGGCCCTTGCCCCAGAAGGTGTAGGTCACGCCATCGGGCAGCAGCGCTTCGCCATACAGGCGGTTGATGGAGAACATGCCCGGGTCCCAACCAATGGATATCAGCGCCGTCTTGCCGTGGGCCTGGGCCGGCGCGTCCACCGCAGCGAAATACTCGGGAATGCGTGCATGGGTGTCAAAGCTGTCCACGGTATTGAACAGCGCGGCCAGGGCCGGCCCCTGCTCGGGCAGGTCGTCCTTGGAGCCACCACAGAGGATCAGCACGTCGATGGTCTGCTGGAACTCGTTCAGCGACGCCATTGCATGCACCGGTGTTTGCGCGAACAGCGGCTTCAGGTCAGCCGGCGCGCGGCGGGTAAAAATCCCCGCCAGCGTCATGTCCGGATTTTTCGCGATAGCGGCCTCGACGCCGCGCCCCAGGTTGCCGTATCCGACGATACCGATGCGAATCTGCTTGCCCATAAATCCCCGTTCTTCATTCACCAAAAAGATCCGTCGCAGTGCTCACAGTGGCTGAGCGCGACGGCGCGAAACTCTACACCATCCCAGGCGGGATGATGCACCTGAGCGCTCAACGCGCTGTTTTTCGGCCCGGTTTCGTCGTGCGTTTTGCAGCGCCAGCGGTACGCTTTTTCTTCCAGGGTGCTTTGCCCTGCCCGCCCGGATGCGCCGGCCCGCTGATGGTCAGACACAAACCGAGACAGCGCTGCACATGCTTGCTCATCCACGCCGATTGCTTGGCGACAAACTCCTCTAACGACATCTCGCCGCTTTGTACCATGTCCAGCGCCTGCTCCCAGATCGCTGTGGTGCCGGGATCGGCAATGGCACGCGGCACCGCATCGATCAGGCTGAACGCCGCCGGACTGGCCGCCAGGGCCTTGCCCTGCTTGGTGAGATAACCTCGATCCAGCAATCCCTGGATGATCCCGGCGCGCGTCGCTTCGGTGCCTATGCCGGTGGTGTCCTTGAGTTTCTGCTTGAGCAGAGGATCGTCCACCAGCTTGGCGACGTTTTTCATCGCCTTGATCAGGTCACCCTCGGTGAAGGGCTTGGGTGGCTGTGTCCACAGGTCCTTGAGCGTGACCTGGGTTACCGCGCAATCCAACCCTTCGGCCAGCGCCGGTAAGGTTTGCGGCTGCACCGCTTCGCGACCCTTGGCAGGCGCCAACGCCTCGGGCAAGGCGCGCTTCCAGCCCGGCTCGGCAATTTGTTTTCCCACGGCGCGTAGCGCCTGCCCGGCGCATGCGAAATCCGCCTGGGTGCGGTCGTATTCATGGCTGGGCAGAAACTGAGCCAGATAACGCGCCCGGATCAGGGTGTAGACCGCGCGCTGCCGGCCCTGCAGCCGCTCCAGCCCCGCTGCGGCGGCGGTCGGAATGATACCGTGGTGGGCGCTGATCTTGGCATCGTTCCAAGCCCGTGAACGGCGCTGCGGGTCGAGATATTTATGCAATGTGGTCAGCCCCGGATCGGCACGTACCAGGGCTGCAAGGATGGCCGGCGCTTCGCCATGCTGGCTGAGCGGCAGGTAGCCACAATCGCTGCGTGGATAGGTAATTAGCTTGTGGGTTTCGTAGAGGGCCTGTGCGATATCCAGGGTTTCCTGGGCGCCAAGTCCCAGCTTCTTGGAACACACCTCCTGCAACGTGCCGAGATCGAACGGTAAGGGCGGCGCTTCGCGCACGCGTTCGGTGCGCAGTTTCATCACCCGAGCGTGGGTAGCATCGCTCATCGCGTTCGCGGCATTCTGCGCCAGCGCCTGATTCAAGCAGCGACCTTGATCGTCGCAGGCCTCTTCCGGCGCTCGCCACTGGGCGGTGAAAACACACCCCTCGGCCAGCAGCGCGACGTCAATTGCCCAAAACGGCACCGGCACAAAGTCCTCAATGCTGCGATCACGGTCCACCACCAACCGCAGCGTCGGCGTCTGTACTCGCCCCACCGGCAACACACCTTGATAACCAGACTGCCGACCCAGCAGCGTAAACAAGCGGCTCATGTTCATGCCGATCAACCAGTCGGCACGCGAACGCCCCAACGCGGCATGGTAAAGGTTGAAGGTCTCGGCACCCGGCTTGAGCGAGGCCAGCGCCTTGCGGATCGACGCCTCATCCAGCGCCGACAGCCAGAGCCGCTGGATCGGCCCGCGATAACGGCAATGCTCCACCAGCTCGCGGGCAATCATCTCTCCTTCGCGGTCCGCATCCGTGGCAATCACCAGCTCACGCGCCTCGCCCAGCAGACGCTTGACCGCCTTGAACTGGCTAGCCGTCCTGGGCTTGACCTGCATTTTCCACTGCGCCGGGATGATCGGCAGATCAGCCAGCGCCCAGCGTTTGTAGCGCGCGTCATAGGCATCCGGCGGCGCGGTTTCCAGTAAATGGCCGATGCACCAGGTCACCGTGACATTGGCCCCCAGCCAGCACCCGTCGCCACGGCGGCTGGCGCCGAGCACCTTGGCAATGTCCTTGGCCTGGGAAGGTTTTTCACACAAAAAAAGCCGCATAGCTGCCATCTGGATTGTTGCGATGGCCACAGGATGCGCAGAGGGACGCGTTGAGGCAAGGACTTTATCTGGATGGATGTACAGTAATACACCCTGCCGACGACTCTATTGCCACCCGCTGCCTGCGCCGCACCGACTGACAGAACATTGCAGCTTGCGTGACCGGCGAGGATCATGCGCCCACGTACCACACCCAGGCCCGCACCATGACATCCGAATGCCGCTTCCTTGAAGACCTAATCCATCAAGACATCCCGTTGACCCGTGCCATGGACCTGACGGTCCGCAGTTGGGACGGCAATGAACTGCAACTGGCCATGCCCCTGGCCGCCAACAGCAACCACAAGGGCACCATGTTCGGGGGCAGCCTGTATAGCCTCAGCGTGCTCGCCGGCTGGGGCTGGCTGACGCTGCGCCTGCGTGAAAGCGACCTGGACGCGGGGCACATTGTCATCAAGGGTGGCCAAATTGAATACCCACTGCCGGTGGCCGAGGATTCAGTGGCGATCTGCGCCGCCCCCGCCGATGACGTCTGGGATAAGTTCGTCGCCCAGTACCGCCGTCGTGGCCTGGCCCGGCTGTACCTGGACATCCGCATTCCTGCCGCTGGTGGCGCCGACGCCGTGCGGCTACACGGCGAGTATGTACTGCAACGCGCAACTAGCGGCGAGTAAGCCACTGCGCGTCCCCCTCTGGCTGGTTGGCGGGCGGAGCTTCCATCGGCAGCCCGCCGACTCTGACCTCGGGCAATCGCCCACCGCTGAATTCCACGCGGCGAATCGGAAAGGCAAAGCGCACGCCCATTTCCTTGAGCCCGTCGATCAGGCCCAGATTGATCTCCTGCTGGATATCCATGTACCGGTTGTAGTCGGCCGTCTGCATGATGTAGACCACCTCGTAAGTCATCCGGCTTTCATCGAAGGCAAGAAGATGGGCGCGATCAAATTTCACCTCGTCTAGAGCGTCGATGATGCGCTTTACCAGTTGGCCAACCTGACGCGCCTTATCGCTCGACGTGTCGTAGGCGATGCCGAACGTGAAGACGATGCGGCGGGTATTCATGCGCTTATAGTTGTGCACGACCTGCCCGAGCAAATCAGCGTTCGAGCAGACCACTTGCTCGCCGCTCAGCGCGCGTATGCGGGTGCTTTTCAGCCCGATGTGCTCAATGGTGCCGGACACCGACCCAAACACCACGAAGTCGCCGATCTCGAAAGGCTTGTCGATACCGATGGACAGCGAGGCGAACACATCGCTTAGCAGCGTCTGCACGGCCAGTGCGATGGCGATGCCGCCCACACCAAGACTGGCCACCAGAGCGGTAATGTTGACGCCAAGATTGGCCAGGATGGACAACAGCATCATGGTCCACACGACCAGGCGCACCATGATGCCGATGAGGGTGGTCGTCACCGGATTGCGCGCGATGCCATCGCGCGTCAGGCTGTCCATCCACAGACGCACGCCGACATCCGCCCAGAGCGCTATCTGAAACGCCAGGGCAATGAACCAGCCGTGGGACATCATGGCTTGCCAGCGCTCCGGCAGCTCCACCACTTTCAGGCCGATCAACAACGAGAAGGCGAACAGCAGCAAGTGGCTGGTACGCGCCAGCATCTGCGCCGCGATGGCGGTCAACCGGCCATTGGATTTCTCGGCACGCTCTTGCAGCCGCTTCGTGACAAAGGACAGTACAACGCGCAGCACCCCGTAACTGGTCAGCGTAACGGCCAGTACCAGGGCGACCCGAATCCACAAGGATTCGTCCAGCACTACATCCCAATTCATTATTTGAGCCTCTCCCGAAAAAACGCCAAATGCCGGCCTGCTCCGGCAACGGCCGGACGCGCAGGCACAGCTTTTCGGGTCCCCTCAGGTCGATAAGTTCAATAACCGGGAGGCCAAGACCCGGCATAAGGTCCGTCGAGCGGTCGCGCGCTCCGTGAGGACCTTATCGCCCGAACCCCCTTTTGTAGACCGGTTCTTATTGCTTCTTCAGACAGCATTAACGCGTTCGTTAATCGCACAAAAAGACATCAACCGAATTGAATCCGCTCACTTGACTTCCCAGACTGCCCGCCCCGCAACGGCACCCTCGCAACGCGCAGGTTGGCCTGACCGAGGCGCCATGCTGAAACGCCGAATCTCCTAGAACAGCCAACACCCTCCCCTCTGCAAACGCCTATCCGCAAGCGCGGCGGGGAACTTTTCACCTTGAAAAAAGGAAGCAATAAGAATGAAAGCATCGCTTTACTTCATTCCCAGCACGCTTGCCATTGCCGTCATGGCCTCCAGCCTCTCGGTTGGCGTCCAGGCCGCAGGCTTCATCGAAGATGCCAAGGTCAACCTGGGCATGCGTAATTTTTATTTCAACCGCAACTACCTCGAGCACCCTCGTACGGACCAAGACCGGGCCGAGGCGTGGACGCAGAGCTTCATCCTCGACGCCCGCTCGGGCTTCACCGAAGGCCCCGTCGGCTTCGGTATTGATGTGCTGGGTTTGTACGCAGTCAAACTCGACGGCGGTCGCGGCACCGCCAGCGGTAGCGATTTGCTGCCGATACAGGATGACGGCCGTGCTGCTGATGACTTCGGCCGCCTCGCAGTGGCCGCCAAGGCGAAGTTTTCCAATACAGAGCTGAAGGTTGGTGAGTGGGCTGCTGCACTGCCCGTGCTGTGGGCTGACGATGGTCGTTCGCTGACACAAACCTTCAAAGGTGGCCAGCTCACGTCCCGGGAAATCGCTGGCCTGAGCCTGTACGGTGGCCGTTTCAACGGCAACAGCCAGCGCAACGACGCCAGCATGGAGCGCATGTCCTACAGCGGCATTTACAGCAGTGCCTTCGACTTTGCGGGTGGTGAGTACCGCTTCAACGACAACAACACCATGGTCGGCGTCTGGCACGCTCGCCTGGAAGACGTCTACAAACAGAGCTACGTACAACTCACCCATAAGCAACCGGTCGGTAACTGGGTACTGGGCGCCAATCTCGGCTACGTCAACGGCCAGGAAGAAGGTGCCGCCAAGGCCGGCGATCTGGACAACAAGGTCTACCAAGGCAGCTTCTCGGCCCAAACCGGCAACAACCGTTTCACCCTCGCCTACCAGAAGCTCAGCGGCGACACCAAATTCATGCGTATCGATGGCTCCAGCGGCCGCACCCTGGTCAACGACAGCTTCACCAACGACTACGGCAACCCCAACGAGCGCTCCTGGCAGATTCGCCACGACTACAACTTCGCGGGCATGGGCATCCCCGGCCTGACCCTGATGAACCGCTACATCAGCGGCGACAGCATCCATACCGCAGCAGGCCGCAAGGACGCTGAAGAGTGGGGCCGTGAATCCGAGCTGGCCTACACCCTCCAGGAAGGTGCGCTAAAACACCTCAGCGTACGCTGGCGTAACTCCGACGTGCGTCGCGATAGCGGTGTGGGCCCAGGCTTCGACCTGCATGAAAACCGTTTGATCGTTCACTACCCGCTGTCGATTCTGTAAGGCGGTCAGCGGTTCCTTGGCGTTTGATTCCTTTACGCAGGGTTGGCCCGTCTGCGCGACGGGCTTTTTCCTCACGGAAGACCACACCGTCAAGTGCTGATTGAGCAAAGGCGGTGCCGTACGGCCCGGCGTATGGGAAAACAAAATACCAGGCATAAAAAAACCCAGTCACCGCCAGGTGCCTGGGTTTTTTGGATTTTTCGGTCAGCAAAAGGCGCTCGAGCAATCACGGGGATAGCGGCCTCACCATGAGGAGCGCGACTGCGACCAAGATCGCAGCCGCCGCCGTTACGTCGATGTCGAGGCCGTTGTCGCCGCCAGCTGGTCTTGGCGAACGCTGCGTCGTGCCTTGGCCTCGAAAAAAGCGTCCAGCGCAGCTGGGAAACCGGGGCGTGCCACGCATTCGACAAACGCCTCCCGCTCGGCCTCCAACTGACGGTCGAGGGAGTTATCGAATGAAGTCCGCAGAAGCCGCTTGAGGTGCGCTAGCGCAAACGGGTCACGCGCCTGGAGGCGCTCCACCATGTTCCACGTTGCCTGCGTCAACTGCGCAGCGGGGACGACGCGAGTGAGCAAACCCAGCTTCAGTGCCTCCTGAGCATCGAATTGTTCGCTGAGCATTGCGATCTCGATCGATTTGCGCACCCCTACCAGCCGCGGCAGCGCCCACGACGCGCCACCGTCACAGGATGTCGCAATGTCGCTATAGGCGAAATTGAAGCGCGTGCCTTCGGCGGCTATCGCGAGATCCGCGACCATCATCAGACTGAGGCCGGCACCCGCAACCGCACCGTGCACGCTTGCCACAACCGGGACCGGCATGGCATCCAAGAGGCGGATGCTCTGGTGCAACGGCGTGAGTATGCGCTTGGCGGCATCGAGACCCTGCTTTCTCAGCTCGTGAAGGTCGCCCCCAGCCATGAATGCGCGCCCTTCACCACTCAGAAGCACGACACGGGCGTCAGGATCGTTCGCGACCTGCAGGCAGGTCTCTAGCAGGGCTTCAGCCGTTTCGGCATTCAGTGCGTTGAGCACCTCGGGCCGCGCGAAGCGGATGTGGGCGACATGGCCATTACGCTCAAGCAAAACGGGAGAACGGGGCATGTTCCGGGTCACCGAACCAAGGAGGCCCTTTTGGGCCTCGGTTAAGACAGGTAGGAGCGGCCGCTCAGGGCAAACCGCCTGATCACTTCGGACGCAGATCAACCGTGACGATTTCGCGGCGCTCGGCCATGCTCGCCGGCACCTGGTCCTCGTCGGTGAAGAACTGCTCGTACCATTCGCGCAGCTGGTACACCGGGCCGTCGTTCTCGGCCAGGACCGGCTTGTCGATACGGATCTTGTTCTTCCAGATCACCACGTCCTGGTAGAACGAGTTGCGGTTGCCGGTGACGTATTGCTTGGCGACCTCGCGGGTCTGCTCCTCGGTCATGCCTTCCACTCGCTTGACCATGCAGCCGAAGCGCAGCACGAAGCTATTGGGCGAGATCGGCACGTGGCTGTTGAGCAGAATGGCATGCACCTCGACGCCGCCGAAGGTGGAGCTGAGGCGGGTGAAATGCGTCGCCGGGCCGTAATAGGCCGAGTCCGCAGACAGGCCGCCGCCCAGGCGCTCGGAGTCTCCGCGGAAGATCTGATGGCCGATATGGCCTTCGAAGATGTTGGTGAAATAGGTGGTCGGCGTGCCATGCACGGGCCCGAAGTGCTGCGCATCGGCCAGGTTGTCTACCAACTCGCGCGGGTTGGTCTCGATCACCATGGTGTCGATGTTCCACTCATGGATCCACTCGTCGCTGTCCATTTCCGGCAGATGAGGAATCACCACGCCTTCGCGCGGGGGCCTGCCTTCAGGATTGTTCCAGACGAACACCAGCCCGTTCTCGATACAGGTCAGCCAGCTGCGCGTCTTGGCTTTCGGCGGTATCCGCTTGCAATAGGGAATGTCGACGCACTTGCCACTGGCATCGTACTTCCAGTGGTGGAACGGACAGACGATGCGGTCGCCCTCCACGGTGCCATGGGAAAGGTCGGCCCCCATGTGCGGGCAGTAGGCATCAAGTACGTGGATATCGCCCTTGGTGTCGGCGAAAGCCACCAGGCGGGTGCCGAAGGCCTCCAAGGTGTGCGGTTTACCGTCACGGTATTCTTCAACCGCCCCCAAACAGTGCCATCCACGGGCATAGCGGTAGGGTTTGAGCGTGTCTTCGACACTGATTTCTACGAGTTTCGTCATCATTATTATCCTCTAATGAAACCCAGTGACTGTCAGGTACTGCTGGCCCGCATCTTCGAGCACAGCAGCTCGCCATTCATCCTCCGCATGGACTAGGCCAAAGGTCATAACGCCATACCGCTCAGTTGCACACGGAGGCGCAGGAAGCGACGTTCAGACGTATTGCACCGAGCGCCGAGAAGGCCGCTGGCAGCGCATCGACTGTTGGCGACTCCAAACTGAGCAACGCGGCATAGGGGAAATCGCTGCACCAGTAGGGCTGCAGCTCTTCCAGGCAAGCAGCCGAGCGTAAATGCAGCGGGATGTTCTGGAACGCTGCTGTCAACGCCTGGCGGTCGACCGTGCTGTGCGGGATCAGCCAGAGCTCGCGCTCAGCAAGCGGGCGCGGCGCAAGCGGCTCGCCACACAACAGAGATGCCTGCGCTGTTCGGGTACGTTCACGCTCGATGAACTTGCTTTCGTCCTCTGCCAGCGCCGGCCCAGCAGGCGTCGCCATGGCCGCCTCGATATCGAAGTCGTCCGGATAGGCGAACTCGCAGAGGCAATCGAACCCCACCGACACGGACGGATCCGCGTAGTTGCGGCGATACAGTTGCGGCGGAAAGAAACCAAGCGCCAGGGGCGCGTGCTGGTTTTCGTAATAGCGCCGAAAGGCTTCAGGAGTGAAATCCTCTCGGCGCCGGATCAGGCTCAGGTATTTCAAGGAACCTCCGGTACGCCGTCGCGGGGAGCGCCGACGCACGGTTCGTTACCGATGAAGTCGCGGCTGAGCGCCGCGACGGTTACTCATGCGTCAGTGCTGCGCTTACTGTCCTGCGCGCCGGGCCGCCTCGGGCCCGAAATCGCTGGGCGTGATGCCGCCCCGGTTCAGGTAGTAGCCGCGACGCTGCTCATTGATGAGGTTGAAGGCCAGGTAGGTTCCGGCATTCAGGTCGTGGTAGAGGCCAACCCCCGCCTGCCAGCCTTGCAGCTCCGGCAGATGAATGGTGTTGAGCATGGAGGTACGCCACAGCTCGCCACGGTTGTCGTAGTTGTCGCCCATCACCGGCATCCAGCTGTCTTCGTCAATGTAAAAGTCACGCTTGCCGTAGAGGTGACGGTAACCCGCCTTCAGCGTGGCCCGTATCACCCACACACGACGCAGCTCATAGCGCATCACGTCGGGATTGATGTGGTTGGGCGTGAGCATGTCGGCGTACTTCCATTCGTTAGAATGAATCTTGTAGTTGTTCGCCGGAATGTACATTTCCTTCTTGCCCAGGATTTCCCAGTCGTAGCGCTGACCCGAGCCATTGAAGATCCGCACCTCATCCACGGTGATGGAACCGCCGGTGCCGGGGAACGACATGTCGTAGCCGTAGCCCGGTGATTGGCGCACGCGGCGGGTGCCGGGGTCGTAGCGCCAGCTCTGGGAGGGATTGGCGACATAATCCCAACTGTGAATCCCGTTGTTCACTTCGCCTTTGTCGCGCTGCGGCAGGAGGGTCAGGTTGCTGTAGTAGGCCGACGCCTTCAGATCCTTGGTGTAGATCACCTTGCCCGGTTCGTTACCCGGCGCCGAGTTGCGCGAGTGCACCCGTCCCCAGTTGACCTTGCCGTCCTTCAGGACGTAGGCGTTGTCGGAGATGTAGTCCTCGGTCCAGGCGTAACGGCCGCCCATGGTCGCATTCATGCGTATTTCTTCGGCCGATTGCGGGATGGGGAACATCACCCCTCCGGCGCGCCCCTCAATGCCCTCGCCATTGTTCACCAGCTTGGCGATGCGCGCGTTCTCCAGCGTGGCGTCACACACGCCCTTGCTGTAGCTGAAGTCGCGGTGCGAAGGGTATACAGGCATTTTGAAGGTGTCTGGATACTGCTTGAACAGGGCCTTCTGGCCAGCGGATAGGCGCTCGGCATAGCGATCCATGTTCTGGACAGTGATCACGAACAGCGGCTTTTCGCCGGCGTAGGGATCTTGCGGGTGGCTGCTTGCCTCGGGGTCGATGCCATCCGGCGCCCCGAACCATTTGCCGCTGAATTCAGGAATGGACCCCTCCGCATTAGCCGCCTTGATGGCGCCGAAGCAGCTCAGCTCCGTACCAAGACGGGCAATCTGATCCGCCGGCAATTGTGCCAGCGCCAGGCCAGAATGGATTTGCAAGGCGAGTACGCTGGCGAGGCCCAGGCCCAATATCTTTTTACGTCGCATATTGTTCTCCTTATTGGTTCGACGGCAGTGCGCGGCACGGCTCGAATGACAGGAGGACCGGAAGGCTTCAACGCCTGGATTAAAAACACGTAGGCGGCGTAGCCCCGATCAGCCCCTGTAACTGCGTGTAGCAGTGCATCGAGTATCAACAGGGGCGTCGGAGCGCAGCATCGTCCGCACGGACTACGGAGGACGACGTGCAGGTCAGGCGGAGCGTCTGACCGAGGTCGCGAGTTGCGGACGCGGTACCGGACTTTCGTAAACGCTGGGTGAACTGCCCAAGGCCATGACACTGTTGAGCATGATCCGGACCAGTTCCGTCTGGCGTCGCACGCCGGTTTTGGAAA
This sequence comes from Serpens gallinarum, assembly GCF_014836765.1. Lineage (GTDB taxonomy): Bacteria > Pseudomonadota > Gammaproteobacteria > Pseudomonadales > Pseudomonadaceae > Serpens > Serpens gallinarum. The sequence goes on along the minus strand of NZ_JACSQG010000012.1, from coordinate 44,759 downwards.
AGATCGAACGCAGGTGCGCGCGCGCCGTGTTGCGCCGGATATTCAGCTCTTCGGCCGCCTCCTCCAGCGACAGACCGTTGGCCAGCTCCAGCGCCAGGGCGGTCTCGGCGGGGGTCAGGTTGAACAGCTGTTTGGTTACCATGGTGTTGGCCAGGGATCTTCCAGCCGCATCGCGGATGTAGACCACCACAGCTGGCCGCGCCTTGCTGTCGGCGAGGTCCTGGGAGGGCACGCTCTCGACCACGACGCCGAAGTTCACCTGCCCCGACGGGCGCGAAATCGATACCGCAGCCGTAGCGCTCTCGCCCTCCACATTCTGTCCCGCGAAGGCTGCACGCAGCAGCCGCTGCAACTCTCGATTGTCGCTTGGATAGGTCGCCTCCAGACGGCCTCCGACCAGCTTGAGCCCGTCATTGCTTTCCAGGATCTCGCTGGCCACGGGATTGTACTCAAGCACCTTGCCATTTTCGTCGAGCACCAGGGTGGCCACGGAAAGGCGACTGATGGCCTGCGAGTACAACGTACCCAGCGACGCACTGCGATCGAGCTGCGAGTAAAAACGCATCGCTCTACGCAGATGCGGAACCAGCAGCTCGCATAGGAGGCGATCCGTCTCGCTGAAGGCGGGCGCGGACTTGGGTCGGTTGATCCGAAAACGCAGCACACCGCCCTCAGACGTGGCGATATTCACGCCCAGCATGTGGAAGGTGCTATGGGGATGGCAGTACATCAGATAGTAGGTGGAGCTCGACCACTCGGCCAAGGTCATCAAGTCTTCGATCGTAAACACCACGTCCGGCTCGATGGCGTTGAACGGCGCGCCCTCGTTCTGATAGGTCAGGTACGTGACTGCGCAACTGGGATCATCTATGCCGTCCACCTCACCCGACACGATCATCGGCGCCATCACCGCATCCTCCGAGACGCGAAGAATCAGCGTGACGTAGTTGGCCTGGAACAAGTTGCGCATGAGGTTCATCGCACGCCCAAGGCTCAGCGAATCGAGTGCAGCGTCGTACATGCTGCTGATGATTTCATCGTACTGCTCAACCCCGATACCCGCCTGGGCCAGCAATTGTCTCTGCTGTGGATTCATGCTCGCTCACCTCGGCATTGGGGGCCTGCAGCCCCCTTGTTGTTATTATTTGCTTGCGGTCTGGGCAGACCTTGGTCATGCCCAGACCGCTGAACGGCAGTTCAGGCGCTAGGCCCTTACTCCGAAAGCCTCACTATAGAGCGGCTCTCCCGGGTTTCGAAAGAGGCCGCTGATAACACTGCACGGCTCGATCAGGCCTGGGCCTGGGCGAGCGGTGCCGCCGTCTTGCTGGGTTTGACCAGTGCCCTGCCCTGGTTGAACCAGGCCGCCAGCGCCGGCAGCACAAGGATTGCGCCGAACACGTTGACCAGGAACATGAAAGCCAGCAGCACCCCCATGTCCGCCTGGAACTTGAGCGGTGCGAATGCCCAGGTGCAGACGCCGATGGACATGGTCACTGCGGTGAATACCGCCGCTGTACCGCGTTGGCACATGGCCTCGTAGAACGCCGTTCGCAAATCCCGGCCCTCGGCCATTTCATGCTGGATGCGCTCGTAGAGGTAGATCCCATAGTCCACGCCGACGCCCACCCCAAGCGCCATCACCGGCAAGGTTGCCACTTTCAGACCGATACCGAGCATGGCCATGAGGGCATTGCAGAGGATGGCGACGATGCCCAGCGGCACCAGAATGCACAGAACGGCTCGCAGCGAACGGAAGGTCAGCAGGCAGAACAAAGCCACCGAGCAAAACAGTGCGGCGAGCATGATCACTTCGGCCCGCTTGACCGCCTCGTTGGACGCCGCCATCACCCCGACGTTGCCACCGGCAAGCTTGAAGCGCGCCTCGGGGATCGAGACGTCGGCGATGACCCGTTTCGCCTCATCGATGACATGGAAAATCGTCGCGCCCTCATGATCGGTCAGGAACACCAGGATCTGCTGGTGCTGGCAGCCTTCGCTGACCAGCCCGTGGTCCGGCGAATACGCCAGCGAGCCCTGCTGCAGGCCCCGCGAGGCGCCGGGAATGGCTGACCAGCGCGGGTTGCCCTCGTTGTTTCCGGCAATCACCGCCTTGGCCATGCTCGCCACGCTCTGCACGGACTGTACGCCGGTGACATTGCGCATCTCGAAATCGAACGCCTCGATGGCGCGCATCACCTTCGGATCGAGGCATGCCTCCTGCCCCCCGGGGGACTCGACAAACACTGCCAGCACGTCGAGACCTATGGAATAGCTGCCAATGATCTTTTCGTTGTCCTGGTTGTAACGCGAATCGGCCCGCAGCTCCGGCGCGCCGGTGCCGATGTCGCCAACTTCCAGCTGACGCGCCTTGCTCACGCCAAAGCCGAGCAGCACCACGCAGCAGGCGAACACGACGAGCGCCGGCCCCGGCAGCGCCAGCGCGGAGAGGCGCCACCACAGCGGATGCCGTCCGGCGGACGCCGGCCTGCTGCCCGAACGTGCGCTGCCTTCCAGTCTCAGGTGGGAAATGATGATGGGCAACATCATCTTGTTGGTGATGATCATGAGCATCACGCCGATGCAGGCGGTGATGCCCAGCTCGTGGACGATCGGAATGTCGATGAGCATGATCACGGCGAAGCCCAGCGCATTCATCAGCAACGCCAGGGCGCCGGGAATGAAGATCTTGCAGAACGCCGAGCGTGCCGCGCCAATCGAGTCGCAGCCCTGCAACACATCCTGCTTCCAGGCATTGGTCATCTGCACGGCGTGGGAAACACCGATAGAGAAGATCAGGAACGGCACGAGGATCGACATCGGGTCGATGCCCAGCCCCAGCAGCGGCAGCAGACCGAGCAGCCAGATCACCGGCAGCAGGGCCACGATCAGCGAAACCACCGTCAGCTTCAGCGACTGGGTGTAAAGCCAGAGCAGCACGGCAGTGATGACAAAGGCCACCACAAAGAAGCCGATCACCGTACTCAGCCCCTCCATCACATCGCCCACCAGCTTGGCGAACCCCACAATGTTGATCTCGATGGTGTCACTGGCGTAACGCTCCCGGATGGCTTCGAGCTCCTCGGCAATCGCCGCATAGGACACCGCCTCGCCGGTTCTCGTGTCGCTGTCCTGCAGGTCGGCGCGAACCAAGGCCGACTTGAGGTCGTTGGCAATCAGGCTGCCGATCTGCCCCGAACGGGCCGCGTTGCTGCGCACCTGCGCCAGATCCTCCGCCGACCCCGCGTAGTGTGGCGGCACCACCATATCACCCACGTAGCCTTCTTCAGTGACTTCGATATAGCGCACGTTCGGGGTGAACAGCGATGTCACACTGGGTCGGCTGACACCGGAGATGAAGAAGACGTCGTCAGTGACCTTTTGCAGCGTCTCGAGGAACTCCCGGTTATAGATGTCGCCCTCGCCTTTCCAGCGCACGCTCACCAGCACCCGGTTGGCACCGGTAAAAATGCGACTGTAGTCGAGGAAGTTCAGCATGTAGTCGTGGCTAACCGGAATCTGCTTGTTGAATGCAGGGTCCAGCCGAACCTGGGTCGCGCTGTAGCCCAAGCCAAGCGTGATCAGCACGAACAGCGCCAGCAGGCTCCTTCTCCACGCCATCAGCCCGTCGGCACAGCACTCTACCCAACGCTCGATTCTGCTCGGTTTATGGCTCATGGCATGCTCCTGTGTGTGCTGACCGCCAGGCGTTGCGCTTCAACGCCCTGAAAAACGCCACGTTCGCCTCCTACCAGCACCAGTCGTTGGCTCACTGCAACCGCCGAGGTCAGGGTGCCCAGGCCGCTGCGCTGGGTACTCTGCAGCAGGCGTCCATCGGCAGCCAAGTGCACCACGCTGCCGTCAGCACCCACCAGCATGACTCCCGCCGCATCGGGCAGCAGGACATGGCCATACAGCGCGTGGCTGTGACCGAGCTCGACCTGCGTCCAGCTCTCACCGAAATCATCGGTAAGGAACACCCGCCCGCGCATGCCGTAGGTCACCCACCGCTCATCGCTCAGTCTCACTACCCCGAACAGTGAGCCGTTGTAGAACGCCGGCAGAGTTTCCCAGGTGCGGCCGGCGTCTTCGCTGCGGAGCACCAACCCCTGCTCGCCCACCAGCATCTGCCGGCCGTTGCGGGCTCCCCCCATTCCATTGAGGTGCCAGCCGTCCGCTGTCACCTCGCGGGCCGCCCAGGTGTTGCCCCCGTCAGCGGACTCGTAAAACTTGCCGAAGCTGCCCAACGCGAAGGCGTCCCGCCCGTTTGCGCTCCAGACGTCCAGTAGCGGTTCACCCAGCTCGCCCCCGAAGGCGACCTCATGCCAGGTGGCGCCACCGTCTGCGGAGCGCAGCTTCCAGCCATCATGACCAACGGCCAGCAATACGTTTTCATCCAGCGCCGCGACGCCGGTCAAGGTTGCCGCGCGCTGTGTGGCCAGTGTCGCCTGCTGCCAAGAGCGTCCATGGTCCAGGCTGACCAGGATGGTGCCACGCTCGCCGACGGCGACCAGACGCTCGCCATTGATCAACATGTCGTTGATATGCACGCGATCGGGATGAAGTTGAGTGGGTTCTAGCATCGCCGGGGCACGCGGGGCGAAGGCAAATGCAACGGTTGCCATGACCAGGCCGCTTAGGGCATAGGCAATCAATTGACGCCTGCCTGTCGATCGACGGCAGCCGGCAGTCTCGTAGGATGGCATTTCGCGTCCTCTTCAAACATTACCAATCAGCGAAATGAGTCCGAGGGGACGTTCAAGCCAAAGGGCAGCTGGATGGAATGGGCATTGAGGCTAGCGCCCCGGCTAGGAGCGTTGTGTTGTTCTAGGGCTTGGGCCGCCGCCAGGGCGACAAATCCGAGGGCGGTTAGTGAATAGGCCGTGGTCCGGCCCCAGCGACGCTTGGGAAGCGAAGCGAGTTCTGATAAACGCATGGCTGCATCCTTTTTATTTTTATAGATATCTGGGCTTGCGGGACGCCTGGGGAGCAACCCTGACGACCGCCTTGATCATCTGGCCAGGGCCGCGCCCGCAACATCGTCCAAACGGATTACATACAACTGCGCCCCGACGGTCGGAGGGGCGCCTGCGTCAGGTCACGGCAGCTCGAACAGGCCCGCCGCGCCCATGCCGCCGCCGATGCACATGGAAACCACCACGAAGCGCGCACCACGACGGCGCCCTTCGATCAGCGCATGGCCGACCATCCGCGACCCGGACATGCCGAACGGGTGGCCGATGGCGATGGCGCCGCCGTTGACGTTCAGGCGGTCGTTATCGATGCCCAGGGCATCGCGGCACTGCAGCACCTGGCTGGCGAAGGCTTCGTTGATTTCCCAGAGATCGACGTCGTTAACCGTCAGACCGAAGCGCCGAAGCAGCCGCGGCACTGCGAAAACGGGCCCGATACCCATTTCCTCCGGCGCGCAGCCCGCGACGGCGATACCGCGGTAGATACCCAAGGGCTGGAGTCCGCGACGCTGGGCCTCGGCGGCGCTCATCAACAGGCAGGCGCTGGCGCCGTCGGAAAACTGCGAGGCATTGCCAGCGGTGACGAACTCGCCCTGCTCGACCCACTTGCCACCCTTCCAGACCGGCTTGAGCGCCTGCAAGTCATCGATACGGGTACTGGGCCGATTGCATTCGTCACGTTCGGCCAGGACGTCCTCATGCCCGGTCGGAGTGCCTTCCTTGTCAAACACCCGCTTGCGCGCGGCCAGCGGCACGATTTCGTCGGCAAAGCGTCCGGCCTGCTGCGCCGACGCGGTACGCAGCTGACTTTGCAGCGCGTATTCGTCCTGGGCGGCGCGGCTGATGCCATAGCGCTGCGAGACGATCTCGGCGGTCTCGATCATCGGGATGTAGGCGCTCGGCATGCATTCGATGACGGCCTCGGACTGCGCCCGGTAGGTGTTCTTGTGCTTCGTCTGGGTCAGCGAGAGGGATTCCACCCCACCGGCAATCGCAATGTTCATTTCGCCGGCCATAATGCTTTTCGCCGCCACGCCGATGCTCATCAGGCCCGACGCGCACATGCGGTCCAGTGCCATGCCCGGCACGCTTGGCGGCAACCCACCGGTGTAGGCGCACAGCCGACCGATGTTGTAGGCCTGGGTACCCTGCTGCACCGCGGCACCCATGATCACGTCCTCAACCGCTTCAGCCTCGACCCCGGCGCGCTCGAGCACCGCGCGCACCACGTGCCCGCCCAGCACTGGGGCCTCGGTGTCGTTGAACGAACCGCGAAAGGATTTGGCCAGCGCGGTACGCGCCGTGGAGACAATGACGACTTCGTTCATGGGTTTCTCACTCGTTAAGGGAATTGAAGGTGTAGCGGCTGACGGTATCCACCACGCAGCCAGGGCGGTCGGCGCCCTCGATTTCCACGGTCACGCGCACGGTCTGCTGCACCGCCGCGCCGACCTGCTCGACCTTGACCACTTCTCCACGACCGCGCACCCGCGATCCGACCGTTACCGGCGCGGGGAAACGTACCCTGTCGCAGCCGTAGTTGACGCCCATCTGCATGTTCTGCACCTGCATCAGCTGGGGCAGAAACAGATTGGCCAGCGACAGCGTCAGGTAGCCGTGGGCAACGGTGCAGCCAAACGGACCCTCGGCGGCGCGGACCGGGTCGACGTGAATCCACTGGTGATCGCCAGTGGCCTCGGCGAACAGGTCGATGCGCGCCTGGTCGACCAGCACCCATTCGCTCGTCCCCAGCGCCAGGCCGGTGGACGCCAGCATGTCTTCTGCACTCTTGAATACGGTTGTCATGGCGGCGTCCTCAGGCGTGCTGCGAGCTGACCGAGAGCACTTCGCCGACCATGTAGGAGGCGTAGTCGCTGGCCAGGAAAATCATCACGTTGGCCACTTCCCACACCTCGGCGGCACGGCCAAAGGCTTCGCGGCTGGCCAATTGCTCCAGCAACTCGTCGCTGGAGGCTTTCCTCAGAAAGTCGTGCAGCGCGATGGACGGCGACACCGCATTGATGCGCACCCCATGTTCGGCCGCCTCCACCGCGCTGCAGCGGGTCAGCGCCATGACCCCCGCCTTGGCCGCGGCGTAGTGCGCCTGCTCCTTCTGCGCGCGCCAGCCGAGCACCGACGCGTTGTTGACGATGGCACCGGTCCCGCGGCGCTCCATGTGCGGCAGCATCGCGCGGGTCATGCGGAAGGTACCGGTGAGCGTCACGTCGATGACCCGCAACCATTCTTCATCGGTCATTTCGGTGACACGCTTCTGCCCGCCGAGCCCGGCGTTGTTGATCAGCACATCGACACCGCCAAGCGCCTGCTCAGCGGCGGCCACCAAGGCCTGCACCTCGTCTTCGATCACCACGTTGCACAACTGGCCGTAGACAGCTTGCAGACCGGTTTCGGCCTTCAGCCGCTCCACCGCCTCTTCCAGGCGGCGCGGATGAATATCGGAAATCATCAGCGCGCGGCAGCCTTCCTCGGCGCAGCGCTTGGCGGCGGCGTAGCCGATGCCAGCGCCGGCGGCGGCGGTGATTAGCACGGATTTGCCGGCCAGCAGTTGATGACCAGGAACATAGGCGGGAGCTTGTCTCACGGTGCATACCTCGGTAATGACAGTTCATTGCCAGGTATACCGGTCGCGGGCAGCGGCAACATCGTCAAAACGGACGTGGCCGCCCATGGCTCGGCAGAATGCCGGTGGCCAGAAACACGCGTGGCCGCATAGAGCGGCCACGGCGCTTTAAGGGTGCTGGGGTCTCAGCTTCCGTAGACCTTCTGCGCCGGCACTTCGGCGGCGAGCAGCGCCTGCATGGCCTCACCGACTTCGGCAGGCTGCCAGCGATCACCCTTGTCGACGCCCTGGGTGGTGCGCCAGCCGTCGGCGATGGAGATCTTGCCACCTTCGGCCTCGAACACCCGCCCAGTGACATGGGCCGACTCGGCGGACGCCAGCCAGGCCAGCAGCGAGGAGACGTTTTCCGGCGCCCAGTAGTCGAAGCTGCCATCGTCCGGTGCGGCCATGCGCGCGGCCATGGCTTCCACCGCGGTGGTCATGCCGGTGCGCGCCGCCGGCGCAACGGCGTTGGCGGTGATCCCATAGCGACCCAACTCTGCCGCCTGGTTCAGCGTCAGCGCGGCGATGCCGGCCTTGGCGGCGGCATAGTTGGACTGCCCGATGGAGCCCTGCAGGCCGGCCCCGGAGGTGGTGTTGATGATGCGCGCGTCCACCTTTCTGCCCGCCTTGGACTGGTCGCGCCAGTAGTGCACCGCATGCGAGCTGATGCAGAAATGACCCTTCAAGTGCACCGCCATGATGGCGTCCCACTCGGCCTCGGTCATCGAGGCGAACATGCGGTCACGGTTGATGCCGGCGTTGTTCACCACCACATGCAGATCGCCAAAAACCTCGATGGCCTGCTTCACCGCGTTCTCGCTGTCGGCGTAATCAGTGATGTCGCTAGCGTTGGCCAGCGCCCGGCCGCCGGCGGCGAGGATCTCATCGACCACCTTCTGCGCCGCTGCCTGATTGATGTCGTTGACCACCACGCAGGCGCCCTCGGCGGCGAAAACCCGTGCATGGGCCGCACCCAGACCACCCCCGGCGCCGGTAACGATCACGACGCGTTCGTTGAGTATTCCCATGTCTTGCTCTCCAGAGTCCGTAGCCTGCGCCCATTCGGGCGCAGGGGCCTTGTTACAGGCGTTCGATAATGGTGACGTTGGCCTGACCACCGCCTTCGCACATGGTCTGCAAGCCGTAGCGCTCGCCGCTGCGCTCCAGTTCGTGCAGCAGCGTGGTCGCCAGGCGCGCACCCGTTGCGCCCAGGGGATGGCCCAGGGCGATGGCGCCGCCGTTGACGTTGGTGCGTGCCGGGTCGTAATCCAGCTCCTTGGCCCAGGCCATCACCACCGAGGCGAAGGCCTCGTTGATTTCCACCCGGCCGATGTCGGCGATGCGCATGCCGGCTTTCTTCAGCGCATGACGGGTCGCCTCGATCGGCGCGGTGAGGTGCCAGACCGGGTCGTCGCCGCGCACGCTCAGGTGATGAATGCGCGCGCGAGGGGTCAGGTTGTAGCGCTTGAGCGCCGCCTCCGACACCACCAGCAGCGCTGCCGAGGCATCGCAGGTCTGGCTGGAGACCGCTGCCGTGATGCTCGGGTATTGCGGATCGACCGGCTCCAGGCTGGCCATCTTCTCCAGGGTGGTGACCCGCGGGGTCTCATCGACCGACAGCCCTTCGCAGGCGACTGTCTCGCGCGCAAAGCGGCCCGCCTCGATGGCCGCCAGGGCACGGCGATGGCTCTCCAGCGAAAAATCTTCCATGTCGGCGCGGCTGACCTGCCAGTGATCGGCAATGCGCTGCGCGGCATAGAACTGGTTCACCGGCTGATCGGTGAAACGCGCACGCCAGCCGACACTGCCCGAGAAGGGGTCCGGGAAGCCCAGCGGCTGACCGGCCAGCATGGCCGAGGAAATGGGGATTTGCGTCATGGTCTGCACACCCCCGACGGCAATCACGTCCTGGGTGCCGCTCATCACCGCTTGGGCGGCAAAATGCAGCGCCTGTTGCGACGATCCGCACTGGCGGTCCACTGTGGTACCCGGCACGTTCAGCGCCAGCCCCGCGGCCAGCCAGCTGGTACGCGCGATGTCACCGGCCTGCGATCCGATGGTATCGACGCAACCAAAGATCACGTCATCGTATTCATCGTCCGGAATTGCATTGCGCTCCACCAGCGCCTTGAGCACATGGGCGCCCAGGTCGACGGCATGCACGTGGGCCAGGCTGCCCTTGCGCTTGCCGGTAGGCGTGCGCAGGGCGTCGACTATGTAGGCTTCAGGCATGGTTCATTCCTCGAAAGTGTTGCCAGGCAGCAACGCGGCACCGAGCAGGTGCTGTTCGACCCGGGTTTTGTGAAGCGCACGGTCGCCCCAGGCGTTGTCCAGTGCCCACGCACGCTTCATGAACATCTGCAGGTCCACCTCCCAGGTGTACCCCATGGCGCCGTGCACCTGGATACCGTGACGGGCGGCCAGCCAGCTGGCTTCGCAGCACGCCAGGCGCGCGTGGGAAATGCGCACGTCAACGTCCGCTTCGCCCTTGGCCAGGGCATGGGCGGCGCGGTAGAGCACCGGCTTGGCGAATTCAACCTGGGTGGCGACATCGGCCAGGTGATGCTTGACCGCCTGGAAGCTGCCGATCGGCTTGCCGAACTGCTTGCGCTGGGCCACGTAGTCGACCGACAGATCGAGCATGCGCTGGGCCAGGCCGATCAACTGACCGGCCACCGACAAGGCGCCGCGATTCAGGCTCTCGGCCCACAGCGCCCGCCCCGATTGGGCCTCTGCCACACGGGTCGCGCTGCCCGGTGTCCAGGTCACGGTGTACAGACGCCGCGAGGCATCGATGCTGGCATTGCCCTGCACCGATACCTGATTGCGCGGGACCATGTGCACTTCATCCTGATGGGCCAGCAACAGCCAGTCGGCCAGTCCTGCATCGGCTACCCAGGGATTGACCGGGTGGCCCACGGCCACGCGGACGCTGCCTTCGGCGATCTGCGCCAGCCAGGCATCGCGTTGCTCGCTCTGCGGCAGAGCGGCGAGCAGGCCCACCGCCACATAGGCGGTGTCGGCCAGCGAGTCGGGAATGGCGTAGTAGCCAAGCTCCTGGGTCATCAGCGCCCAGGCAATGTCGTCCATGCCCAGGCCGCCACATTCTTCGGGCACCGAAAGCGCGGTCAGGCCCTGCTCGGCGATCTTGCCGCGCAGATCGGGCGAACGTCCGGCATCGGTTTCCCAGATGTCGCGGAGCATTTCGGGGGCAGCCTCGGTCATCAGGAAACGGCTGATGGCCTCACGGAACGCCAGTTGGTCGTCGGTAAAGATGAAGTTCATCGCCCGCCCCTCACTTCGGCAAACCGAGCATCCGCTCGGCAATGATGTTGCGCTGAATTTCGTTGGTGCCGGCGTAGATGGGCCCGGCCTGGGCGAACAGGAAGCCCTCCAGCCAGCCATCCTCTTCGGCCTCCAGCAGCGGCGCGCCGCTGCGCAACTCGCCACGGGCACCGAGGATGCGCATCGCGGTCTCGTTGATCAGCAGATCCAGCTCGGACCAGACGATCTTGTTGGTGCTCGACTCGGCGCCGATCTTCTCGCCACGGCTAAGGCGGCCCACGGTGTGGTAGGCGCCCAGGCAATAGGCTTCGGCGCCCATCCAGGCCCGTACCACCGCATCGCGAATGCTCGGGTCACGGTCGGCCAGCTCGCGGTTGGCGCGATATAGCTCGACCAGTCGCGTGGCGGCGGACTGGAAGCGCGCCGGCGAGCGCAGCAGCAGGCCGCGCTCGAAGCCGGCCGTGGCCATGGCCACGTGCCAGCCCTGGCCTTCGTCACCGATACGCTGCGCCACCGGCACCCGCACGTCATCAAAAAAGATCTCGGCGAAGGCATCCTTGCCATTGAGCGCCTTGATCGGGCGGATGGTCACGCCGGGGGTATCCAGCGGCACCATCAGAAAGCTCAGGCCGTGATGGCGCGAAGAAGCCGGATCGCTGCGAAACAGACCAAAGGCCATGTCGGCGAAGCTGGCGCGTGTGGACCAGGTTTTCTGGCCGTTGAGCACATAGTGATCGCCGTCGCGGGTCGCCTTGGAGGTGATGGCTGCCATGTCTGAACCGGCATTGGGTTCGGACCAGGCCTGGGCCCACATGATCTCGCTGGACGCCGTGCGCGGCAGGAAATCGCGCTTTTGCTCCTCGGTGCCGAACTCCATCAGCGTCGAGCCCAGCAGCAGCTGGCCGTTGATGTTGACCCGCATGGGCGCGCCGGCGCCGTAATACTCTTCCTCGAAGATCAGCCATTCGATCAGGTCGCAGCCACGGCCGCCCAGATGCTCGGGCCACATCACCATGGAGTAGCGCGCCTCGAACAATGTGCTTTCCCAGGCGCGGTGCTGCTCGAAACCTTCGCGGGTGTCGTAGCTGGCCAGGGGTTCCTTGGGCAGGTTGGCCTTTAGCCAGGCGCGCACTTCGGCGCGGAAGGCTTTTTGTTTTTCGGTATACGTCAGGTCCATGGCGTGCCTCAGAACTTCGCGTCGCGTTTTTCGACGAAGGCGCGGCGAGTCTCCGCCGAATCGGCCTCGTTGTAGGCCTGCAGGGTGAAGCCCTGCTCCCAGCGGTACTTGTCTTCCAGGTTGCCGTCTTCGATGCCGTTGAGCGCTTCCTTGGCGATACGGATCATGGCCGGGCTCTTGGCAGCGATCTTGGCGGCGATGTCCATGGCCGCGCCACGCAGCTCGTCTTTGGCCACCACACGCTCGATAAAGCCGTAACGCTCGGCATCACGGGCGCCGATTTTCTCGCCGGTAAAGAACAGGTAGCGGACCTTCTGCACCGGGAACAGGCGCTGCAGGTGCGCGCCGCCGCCCATGGCGCCGCGATCCACCTCCGGCAGGGCGAAGGTGGCGCATTCGGAGGCCACAACAATGTCGGCCGCGCCAGTGATGCCGATGCCGCCACCGAGGACGAAGCCGTGTACCGCAACGATCACCGGCACCGGGCAACGGTGCACGGCCTTGAAGGTTTCATAGTTGCCACGGTTGACCTTGACGATCAGCTCAGGGTGTTGATCCAGCTCCTTGATATCGACACCTGCGCAGAAACCACGGCCCTCGGCGCGGATCACGATCACACGGGTTTCCGGGTCGCTGCCCAGTTCGTTGATCAGGTTGGCCAGGCCCTGCCATTCGTGGCTGTCCAGGGCGTTGACCGGCGGCTTGGCAATCACCAGTTCGGCAATGCCGTTTTCGGTTATGACGCTAAATGCGGTGCTCATGATGCGCTCCTGCTTGCCTGGCCCCGTGGCTGGGCGCTGCGTTGATAGAGATCGGCCAGGCGGGCGTCGGCCTGCTCGACGATTTCGCGGATGATGGTTTCGCAACTGGCCAGCGCATCGATGGCCGCAGCCACTTGGCCCGACGGCAGAATGCCCTCGTCCGGCAGGCCGTCCTGCATGGATTTCTGCAACAACACCGGCTGGTTCGAGGCCATGATGGTTTGCGACAGCGCTTCAGGCTCTTCCTTCAGCACCTGCAGCAAGGTGCGCAGCATGTGTGCGCTGCTCATGCCGGTCTGTTGCTTCCAGCTCCAGGCACTGCGCAGGGCGATCAGCAACCGGCCCAGGCCGCTGGCCTTTTCCAGGCGATTGATGAAGGCGTTCTCGATCATCCGGTGGCGCATGCCGTCGACCGCCAGGGTCACGCGAATCTGTTGCGGGTCAGTCACCTTGAGGTAGCGTTCCAGCGTCTGGGCCGGGGTCGGTGACTCCTGGCTCATCAGAAAACGCGTGCCCATGGCAATGCCACAGGCGCCTGCGGCCAGCGCCGAGGCCAGCCCTCGCCCAGTGGAAAAGCCACCGGCGGCGATGACCGGCACGTTCACCGCATCGAGCACCTGGGGCAACAGGATCGAACTGGGCACGCCGCCGGTGTGGCCGCCGCCCTCGCCGCCCTGGATGGTGATCATGTCGGCGCCCATCTGCACCGCCTTGAGCGCATGCTTGATCGCCCCCACGGTAGGGATGCAGAGCACACCGGCATCCTTGAAGCGCTGCACGGTCGCGGCATCCGGGCCACGGCCGTAGCTGACGGCCTTGAGGCCGTATTCGATGGCCATGTCCACGCAATCGGCGGCGTTCTCCTGAAACATGTGGAAGTTCAGGCCGAAGTTGCGGCTGCCGGTGGCGGCAATGATCTTTTCGATCTCGCTGCGGGTCTGCGCCGTGTTCAGGGTGGCGGCGGCGAGAAAGCCAAAACCGCCGCCACGGGTGGTACCGATCACCAGGTTGGCATCGGCGACCCAGCCCATGGCGGTCTGCACCACCGGATAGCGGCAACCCAGGCGCCGCGTCAGTTCCGTCTCGAGCCAGGACATCAGCGTTCTCCCGCGGATTTCTTGTTCGCCGCGGCCATGGCCTTGGCGTCGTAACCGCCGAGCTTGTCGCCGGACAAGAGTTCGTTGTGGGTGTGGGCGAAGTGGTGCCAGGCGAAGACGGCATCCATGGCGGTGCGCTTGCCGGCCAGATCCTCGACGTGGTTGATCGCCTGCTTGGTCAGCGCCAGCCCCATGCGCGGCTGAGCGGCGATCTTGCCGGCCAGCTCAAGCACAGCACTTTCCAGCGCCTCGCGCGGGACCACGCGATTGACCATGCCCACCTCGTAGGCCCGCGCCGCGCCCATGCGATCGCCGGTCATGAGAAATTCCTTGGCGATGCGCGGACTCATTTCATAGGGATGAGCGAAGTATTCAACGCCGGGTATCCCCATGCGCACCACAGGGTCCTGAAAGAAGGCATCGTCACTGGCGACGATGAAGTCGCAAACCCAGGCCAGCATCAGCCCGCCAGCGATGCAAGCGCCCTGCACCATGGCGATGGTCGGCTTGGGCATCTCGCGCCAGCGCCGGCACATGCCGAGGTAGACCTCCTGCTCGCGCATGTAAAGAAACTCGCCGCCGGGTTTGTTGGTGTGATCCCAGAGCAGATTGACCCGGTCGAACGACTTGTTGATATCGCGGGCCGGCGTGCCGATGTCGTGTCCGGCGGAGAAGTGCTTGCCTTCGCCACGCAGGACGATGACCTTGACCGCGTCATCGGCCACCGCCCGGCGAAAGGCCGCATCCAGCGAATAGGTCATCTGCGAGTTCTGCGCGTTGTTGAAGCTGGGGCGGCTCATGGTCACCGTGGCGATGCCGTCCTGCACCGCGTAGCGCACCGGCTCGTCGGTCTCGTACTCGCTGGCGTCCACGCGTTCGATAAATTCGCTCATTGACGCGGCTCCCGATTCAGGCCTGACGAATGCCGGGCGGATTACCCTTGAGCTGCTTGCTGCGCAGATCGTGCGGGTCCAGGCGGCGGATGAGTTCCAGTTGGGCCTCGGTGGGCGCCGGCGTGATACCCATGTCCGGTGCGGCCAGCAGCTCGAAGCCGGTGTTTTCCTGCACCTGCGCGAAGCTCACGCCGGGATGCAGAGAACGCACCTGGGGCGCATGGTTCGGCCCGTTGTAGTCGATCACGCACAGATCGGTCAGGAGAATGCCCACCGACATCAGCGAAGCGTCCATGCCCTCCTCCCAGCGCTCCGGGTTGAAGCCGACGCCTGACACCATGTCCACGTCCGCCACCAGCGAGCGGGTCGAGTGGTTGGGCACCAGGAAGGAGTTCTTGTGGTTGATGCTGTTGCCTGGCAGGCCGCGCACGCCGAGCATGGCGATCTTCGGCTGGTAGTAGTCGCCGCCGATGGCCGACAGGTTGGTCTGGGCGAAGCGGTCGACCTGGGTCGGGCCGATCATCGCGTGGCGGCGCCCGCCCCACACGCTTTCGAACACGCGCTCAAACCCCAGATAACCGGAATACTTGGGTACGTAGTCGCCACGCGGGCCGACCGGAATCGGCTCTTCCACGAGGAAGCACTCGCTGTCGGTCATCAGCAGCTCGGGGGTGTGGGTCAGCTTGGCGAGGCTGGCGCCCAGCCGCGGCAATATGCCAAGCCCCGACGCGAAGACCTCGCCGTTGTCGCGCCAGGCCTCGCTGGCGGCGACGATCATCAGTTCGGCAAGTGAATAATTCTCTGCAACGCTCATGTCGAACTCCTCAGAACACCGGCAGGGCCAGCGTACGCAGGCGGTCTTGGCCGCCGTTCTTGGTCTGGTAATCGGCCTCGCTGACGTGGACGTATTCGTCCATGTAAGCCGCCCAGCCGCCTTCACCCTCTGCCGACTCGGCGTAGCGCTTGAGGTGCGTCATGTCCCAGCCGTACTCCGGTGCGCAGATGGTCGGGTGGGCGCCGAAGGGCGCATGCACGACGCCGGTCACCAGATAGCGCTCGAAGAGGTTGAAGCGCGCCTGCTCGGCGGAGAGTTCCAGCCGATCGCTGATGCGCTCGCAGGACACCACGCACTGGGCGGAGGCCCGAGCCATCAGATGATCGAAGTAGGGATCGTTGCCGGTGATCAGGGTGTTGCCCAGGCGGTCAGCCTCATTGACATGCAGGAAGCTGATGTCCAGGTTCAGCGCCGGCATCGCCAGCAGCACTTCACCGTCGTCGTAAGGCGAGCGGATGGTCTTGAGCTCGGGATTCAGGCGCGTCACGTCGGTGGCCAGGCCACAGCGGGTGGGCAGGAATGGCAGGCGCATGCCGGCGGCCCGCAGCCCCCACTGGTACATGCCTTCGTCCAGCTCCATCAGCTCCTTGAGCTGGCCGGCCTGGCGGCACTTGCGAAACCAGGGTTCCAGGGGAATGGCATCCAGCGTCGCGAAGCAGAAGATCAGCTTCTTGACCTTGCCAGCGGCGCACAGCATGCCCATTTCCGGGCCGCCATAGCCGACCACGGTGAGATCCTTGACGTCCGAGCGCAGGATCTCGCGCACCACGGCCATCGGTTTGCGGCGCGGGCCCCAGCCGCCGAAGCCTACGGTCATGCCGTCCTTCAGCAGGGCCACGGCCTCCTGGGTTGTCATCTGCTTGTTCATGGCGATTCCTTATTGCTGGCGGCCGACCGAGAAGTCGTGCCCCCAGATGCTCACGCGGGTGAATTCGAAGGTGCTGTGCTCGTTCCAGTCCACTTGCAGGCCGCCGTAGCCGTATTCGAGATCGAAGCCGGACGGAGTCTTCATGTAGAAACTGGTCATGCGGTCGTTGAGGTGCTGACCGAGCGTCGCCGACAGCGCTACGCCGGCGGCCTGCATGCGGTCGTGGGCGCGACCGACCTCGGTCATCGAGTCCACTTCCACCATGGCGTGCACGCAGCCGCTGGGCACGGGGTACTCGGCCAGGGCCAGGCTGTGATGGCGGGCGTTGGCGCAATGCAGAAAGTGGATGCGAACTGGCGGCGCGTCAGGCGCCGGGCGGAAATTGAAGACATCGGAGACCTCAAAGCCCAGCACATCGCGCGCGAACGCCGACGTGGCGTCGAAGTTGGGCGCGGGCAACACCGTATGACCCAGCCCCATGTCGCCGGTCACGAAGCGCGGTACGCCCTGGGGCGAGACGAAGGGCTGACAGTCGGAACGATGGCCCCACGACAGTTCGTGGCGATTGCCGGAGGGGTCAACGACCACGGCGAGCGCCTGCACGCCGCGCTGGCCGCATTCGGCGGCTGAGCCCTGCTCAACGGCCACACCCTTGTCGGCAAACACTTGAAGCGCTTGCGCGTAGGCCTTCTCGTCGGCCACTTCCCAGCCGGAGGCAACATAACGCGCATCCGCACCTTCAACGATGAGCATGCGAAACGGACGCTCATCCATCTTCACATAGAGGCCGCCACCCGGCGCGGGATTGACCTGCATGCCGAGCACGTCCTCGGCGTAACGCTGCCACTCGCTCAGGTTCTGCACCTGGGCGACGAGGTAACTCAAACCACGGATCTTGATCATGCCGCTGCTCCTGCAAAGGTTTCTGGCCAGTTGAGCGGCATTCTGCGAAAGGCGCGCCGTGGGTTCATCGTCCATTGAGACTACGGGTGACCGCCTCGTGAACCCGGGCTTTTCAGCGACGTTCACGTCGGCAGCGGCCCGGATCCGGGCTAGTCCTTTTTGGGGATTCGCATCGGCATCTCAGTGGCCACACTCGCCGCGTAATTACCTAAGGAGCCAGTTCATGGACTTCGCCTTCAACGAAGAACAATTGATGATTCAAGAGAGCGCCGTCGGCTTCCTGGCCAAAGCGTCGGACTCGGCAGCCGTACGCACCGCCATGCAAAGCCCGCAGGGCTACGACGTCGGGGTCTGGAAGCAGATTGCTGAGGAACTTTACTGGCCTGCCCTGATGATTCCCGAACAGTACGGCGGCGTCGGCATGGGCTTCGTCGAGCAGGCGGTCCTGCTCGAACAGATGGGCCAACACCTGCTCTGCGCGCCCTTCCTGTCCAGCGCCTGCCTGGCCACGCCGGCGCTGCTGCTGGGCGGCAACGAACCCCTGCGCGAAGCCTGGCTGCCCGAGCTGGCCGCAGGCACGATGACCGCCACCCTCGCCTTCCGGCAGGAGCGCAACGGCTGGCTGGCCTCCCGCCAACCGAGCGCACGCGTAGACGCCGAAGGTTGGCGACTGGAGGGCGAATACGACGCGGTGCTCGACGGCGCCAGCGCCGATCTGCTGATCCTTGCCGCCGAGCACGAGGACGGTCGTCTTGCCCTGTTCGCGGTACCCGCGAACCAGGCCGGTATCGAGCGCAGCGCCCTGCCGACCCTTGACCAGACCCGCCGGCTGGCGCGGATCAGGCTCACCAACGTGGCGGTCGCGCCGGCGCAGAGCCTGACGCTCGACCAGGACGCCACCGCCCTGCTGGAACAAGCGCTGCAAATCGGCGCCATCGCCCTCGCCTGCGAGCAGACCGGCGCCGCCCAGCGCTGCCTCAACCTCACCCTGAGCTATATCAGCGAGCGCCAGCAGTTCAACCGTCCGATTGCCAGCTTCCAGGCGATCAAGCACCGCTGCGCGGACCTCATGCTGCACATCGAGAACAGCCGCTCAGCCGCCTACTACGCCGCCTGTATCGCCCAGCAGGTGCTGGCGCCGGACGGCGACCCGCAACTCAAGGCCGAACTGAGCGAAGCCGCCCCCATTGCCAAGAGCGAGGCCAGCGAGGCCTTCATGCTCTGCGCCGCCGAGTCCATCCAGCTGCACGGCGGCGTCGGTTTCACCTGGGAATACGATCCCCACCTTTACTTCAAACGCGCCCGCGCCAGCGAGCAGCTGCTGGGCACCCCGGCCTGGCACCGTGAACGCCTGGCCGCCCACATCCTGGAGTCCCGCCCATGAAAATTGGATTCAGTGCCGAAGACGAAGCGTTCCGCCGGCAGGTCGCCGACTGGCTCCAGACGCACCTGTGCGGTGAATTCGAGCCGTTGCGTTTTCGCGGCGGACCGGGCGATGAGCACATGTTCCCCGAGGAGCGCAAAGCCTGGGAGCGAGAGCTGGCCAAAGGCGGCTGGATCGGCATCGGCTGGCCCAGCGAGTGCGGTGGCCGCGGCCTGTCCATCTCGCAGCAGGTGATCTTCCATGAAGAGTACGCCCGCGCCGGCGGCCCCGGCCGCATGGGCCACATCGGCGAGGGTCTGATCGGACCGACGCTGGTCGCGCTGGGCAGCGAGGAGCAGCGACAGCGGTTCCTCCCCGGCATCCTCGAAGGTCGCGAGTTCTGGTGCCAGGGGTATTCCGAACCCAGCGCGGGCTCGGACCTGGCCGGCGTCAAGACCCGCGCCCAGCTGGAAAATGGCGAGTGGATCATCAACGGGCAGAAGGTCTGGACCTCTCTGGCCCATGAATCGCAGTGGTGTTTCGTGCTGGCGCGCACGGAACAGGGAAGCTTGGGCCACAAGGGCCTGACCTTCCTTCTGGTACCGATGGACCAGCCCGGCATCGCCGTGCAGCCGATTCAGCAGCTGACCGGAACCAGCGAGTTCAACGAGGTGTTCTTCAGCGACGCCCGCACCGCGGCGGACAACATCATCGGCGCGCCGGGCGATGGTTGGAAGGTGGCCATGACGTTGCTCGGCTTCGAGCGCGGCGTGTCGACCCTCGGCCAGCAGATGCAGTTTCGCAACGAACTCGAGGAGGTCATCCGCGCCGCCCAAGACAACGGGGCCGACCGCGACCCGCTGATCCGCCAGCGCCTGGCCCAGGCCTGGGTCGGCCTCAAGGTGCTGCGCTACAACTCGCTGCGCATGCTCTCCGGCACCCAGGACGGCAGCCTGCGCGGCGAAGCGATGATCTACAAGCTGGCCTGGTCGAACTGGCACCGGGACCTGGGCAAGCTGGCCATGGACGTGCTCGGCCCGCAGGCGGAGCTGCTGGAGGGTGCGCCGTATGAGCTGTCACGGCTGCAGTCGCTGTTTCTCTTCACCCGCTCGGACACCATCTACGGCGGCAGCAACGAGATCCAGCGCAACATCATCGCCGAGCGCGCCTTGGGCATGCCCCGCGAGCCGCGGGCACGCTGATTCAACCCGTGCTCCCTCGAAGAAAAAGCCCGCTTCGCGTTCAGCGAAGCGGGCTTTTTCTTTCTCTACCGCCGCACGCTCCAGCGTGAATTCAAGCCGACCACGCAGGATAGTCGCTATAACCTGCTGGGCCTGAGCTGTAGAGCGACTTGCGGTCAAAACCCGCCAGCGGCCAGCCGTTGCGCAGACGCAGGGGCAGGTCGGGGTTACCGATGAAGTGGCGAGCGAAGGACACCGCTTCACCCTGACCGGCCTCAATCGCGGCGGCGGCGGCGGGGCCATCGAAGCCATCGTTGAGGATCAGCGCCGTGTTGCCGTGCTCGCGCGCGAGGGCGAAGGCATCCAGTCCATCGACAGGTGAACGCATGATATGCAGATAAGCCAGCCCCAGCGCAGCGACTGCCTTCATCAGCGCAATGGCCGTACCGGCGGGATCCTCGTCCTGGATGTCGTTGTACGGATTGCCCGGGCACATCCGATAGCCGACACGACCCGCACCGATGGCCTGGGCCATGGCCGCCAGCACCTCGGCAGGGAAGCGCACGCGGTTCTCCACGGAACCGCCATAGCAGTCCTCGCGCTGGTTGCTGCCGCTGGCCATGAACTGCATCGGCAGGTAGCCACTGGTGCAGTGCAGCTCGACACCGTCGAATCCGGCTTCACGGGCCAGCACGGCGGCGTCGCGATACTGACGCACCACCTCGGCCACTTCCTCGGTGCCCAACGCGTGCGGTTCCTCGGTGTCCACCATCCCTGCGGCGTCGCTGTACACCTGGGCGTTGGCGCGAAGCGCCGATGGTGCGACGGTGCGCGCGCCCACGGGTTTGTTGTGACGGCTGGCGGCACGGCCGACGTGCATCAGCTGCAGGACGATCAGGCCGCCCTCGGCATGCACGGCATCGGTTACCGCGCGCCAGGCGGCGACCTGTTGCTCATCGTAGATCGCTGGCGTGCGGCAATAGCCGAGGCCTTCAGGCGAAGGCGCGGTGCCTTCTGCCACGATCAGGCCCGCCCCGGCACGCTGGCGGTAGTAATCGACCATTTCGGCGGTCGGTACGCCACGCGCATCGGCGCGGCTGCGGGTCATCGGAGCCATCACGACGCGGTTGGCGAGCTGCAGCTCACCCAGCTGCAGCGGCTGGAACAATGGATTCATCGATCGATCCTCAATGGGGCCGACGCCGAGAAGCGGCCTCGGCGATGCCAGGCGGCAAAAAAAAGCCCACCCGCCGGGGCGGGCGAATGGGCAAGGGGGGTGTAAGGTCAGCGCACGCGGATTTTCGGATCGGCCGCCCCGCCACGCATCGTCGCGAGGAAGCCTTCCAGCGGCGCCGGTTCCGCGACCTGGGGCAGTTCGTCCTTGTTCGGTCGATTGGCCCAGAAGGCATCCCACGACGGGAACAGCTCATGGAAAGACCCGGCATAGGGTTCGCGGCCCGGCCAGCGCATCTTCAAACCGCCGATGGGCGGCTTGTTCAGGTCGGTCGCATACCAGTAGCACGGCAGTCGGCGGCGGAAGCACCAGCGCCCGTCGATACGCTCGTAGTCGTCCCAGTAGAGCATCTGCATGATCACCCACTCGGGGCCGGTTTCATGTTCGTTCTTCGAATACACCACGCCGGTGGCGTGGTCCGGATCGCTGAACTCGATGATGTGCTGGCCCAGGTGATGGGAGGTGCCGTGGAACTGCAGCCGCATGGTGTCGTCGAGCCAGGCCTTCAGATGCGCGCGGCCCACCTTGTCACGGCCCACGCGCACGTCCGGCGCGAAGCAGTTGGCCATGGCATCCAGGTCGCGCATGTCCAGCGACAGTGCGTACTTGCCGGCCAGCTGGCGAATCGCGTCGAGCGACTCCAGGCGGTCGATACGCGTCAAAAGATCCTGATCGCTCATGGGCACCTCACTCAAACACGGTGTACAGGTCGGAGCTGCGGCCGCCGTCAACGTTCAGGCAGGCGCCGGTGACGTAGGACGCTTCATCGCTGGCCAGGAACAGGATCGCGTTGGCCAGTTCGAGCGGCTTGCCCACGCGCTTCATCGGGATGAGTTTTTCGGTGTTACCGCGGGCCTTGTCATCGCTCATCATGCCGGCCATGGCGGGGGTATCGACCACGCCCGGGACGACAACGTTGCAGCGCACGCCGTAAGGCGCGCCTTCACTGGCCACCGCCCGACTGAAGTTGTTCACCGCGGCCTTGGCAGCCGAGTAGCCGCTCATCCAGGCCGTGCCGAACTGGCCGCAGATCGAGGAGATGTTGACGATGCTGCCGCCACCCTTTTCCTTCATCAGACGCATCGCGGTCCGGGTACCCCAGAAGGTGCCGTCCACGGTGGTCTTGAAATTGGCGTGCCAGTCCGCGGTGGACATGCTGTCCACCGCGCCCCAGGTAAAGGCCATGGCGTTGTTGACCAGGATGTCCAGGCGGCCATGACGCTGAGCGGTGGCTTCGATCGCGCCGACATAAGCGGCCTCGTTGCTGACGTCAGCCACAGCGATTTCAGCCTTGCCACCGGCGCTCAGAATTCTTTCCTGAACAACAGCCAGGGCCTCTTCGCGGCGGCCGCAGAGCACCACCAAAGCACCCTCTTCGGCAAAACGAACGGCCGTGGCCTCGCCGATTCCGGAGCTGGCACCGGTGACAAATGCGATTTTTCCTGCGAGACGTGACATTGCAATTCCCCTGATCAGATGAAGGCCATGCCGCCGTTGACGGCGATGTTCTGGCCGGTGATGAAGCTGGCTTCCTCGCTGGCCAGGAAGGCCGCGACGCGGGCGATTTCGTCAGTGCTGCACAGGCGACCCAGCGGTACGCCCTTGAGCAGGTCCGCCATCATTTCGTCGGGAATGCCGGCCATCATCGGCGTGTCGGTCGGACCGGGCACCAGGGTGTTGACGCGAATACCATGGCCCGCCAGCTCCCTGGCGATACCACGGGTCAGCCCCATGATTCCGGCCTTCGAAGCGCAGTAGTGATTGGGGCCTTCCCCCGTCAGCGCCGACGTGCTGGAGAGGTTGATGATGCTGCCGCCCGCGCCGCCCTTGACCATCAGCCGGGCGCTTTCCCGGGCGCAGAAGAAGGCGCCGGTGAGGTTGACGCCGATGACCCGCTGCCAGCTCTCGTCGGGCGTGTCGAGGAAGCTGTCCAGGCCGCCGACGCCGGCGTTGTTGACCAGGATGTCGAGGCGACCGAAGTGTTTCTCGGCGAGACTCACCGCGTCGGCCACAGATGCGCTGTCGGCCACGTTGCAGACCACCGGCAACACCTTGTCACCCAGATCGCCGAGGCCTTCGCGCAGGCTGTCGAGGTTGATGTCGGCTGCCACTACCCGTGCGCCCTCTTCCACGAAGCGGCGGGCAATGGCCAGGCCCATACCCTGGGCGGCGCCGGTCACGAACGCTACTTTGTCCTGCAATTTCATAACGAGTCTCCTACGGACGGGCTTGACGCCCTGGTTCTTGTTTTGCCCGCATGATTCGGGTCGCCGCCACGCGCCGCATCGTCCAAGGAGACTAAAGGGGCCGCCTGGCCTGCGATTGCTCCCGACTCGTCTGAACGAACGATGCCCTTCGCCACCCAGCGTCCGACCATCGCGTGACGGGAGTAACGGCGCCGGGCGCGCCGATGCCCCTTCCCAGCTATCGGAGAATTCGCGATGACCCAGTACCAAGACCTGCCCCTGCCGGTGGGCCATTACCTCACGTTGCACAACGGCCTGCGCCTGCATTACCTGGACGAGGGCCAGGGCCCAGTGGTGCTCTGGCTGCATGGCAGCGGCCCCGGTGCGAGTGGTTTCAGCAACTTCAAGGGCAACTATCCGCTGCTGACAAAGGCGGGCTACCGCAATATCGTGCTCGACCTGCCAGGCTTCGGCCGCTCCGACAAACCGGACGATGGCCAGTACGACCTGGCGTTCTTCGTCGCCACGCTTCAGGCATTCACCCAGGCACTGGGCATCACGCGCTGCACCCTGCTGGGCAACTCGCTGGGCGGCGCCATAGCATTGGGCCTGGCGCTGGCCGAACCGGCGCTGGCGGAGAAACTGATCTTGCTGGCGCCTGGCGGCGTGGAGGAGCGCGAGACCTATTTCCAGATGCCGGGCATCCAGCGCATGGTCTCGCTGTTCGGCGCCGGTCCCATCGGCTTGCCAGAGATGCGCAGCATGATGAGCCTGCAGCTGTTCGATCCCTCGATCCTGCCCGAGGAACTGCTGGCCGAGCGCGTAGCGGTCGCAGTCACCCAACCGAAGAATCTCTTCAGCACCATGATGATCCCCAACATGACCTCGCGCCTTGAGGAAATCGACTGCCCGATCCTGTGCTTCTGGGGCAATAACGACAACTTCAACCCGGTCGGCGGTGCACGGCACATTGCCGACAACGCCCAGCGGGCACAGGTGGTCATCCTCAACCGCTGCGGTCACTGGGTACAGGTCGAACACCGCGAGCTGTTCAACCGCAGCTGCCTGGACTTCCTCCAGCACGGTTGAGTGCCACAAGCGGGGTGGCATCTGCACACCCCGCTGCCGGGCAGGAACTCAGGCGTTCGATGCGTCGAGGAAGGCCGGGCGTTCACCCCCACCATGCAGCAGCAGGTTGCAGCCACTGGCGTAGCCACCCAGCGGGGAAGCGATGAACAGGCAGGCGGCGCCGATATCCTCGGGTTGCGCCAGGCGGTTGGCAGGAATGGTAGCACTCACCGCCGCGATGCCCGCCTCGTCCCCGTAGTGCTGGTGCGACTGCTCGGTGTGCACCAGGCCGGGACTGACCGCCACCACCCGCACTTTCGGCGCCCACTCCACGGCCAGCGAACTGGCCAGCGACAGGATGCCCGCCTTCGCCGCGCCGTAGGCGGCAGTCAGGGGCGACGGCCGGAGCGCGCTGATGCTGCCGATGAACACGATCACTCCACCTTCGGCCTGCTCCTGCATCAGCGCATTGGCCTGCTGGGCCACGTTCAGCGGCGCAATGAGGTTCAGCCGGATGATGCTTTCGTGGAAACGTGGCGAGGCGCTGCCGGCGTCCGCAGGCGGGCTGCCGCCTGCGTTGTTGACCAGCACGTCGAGGCGGCCGAAACGCTGACGGATCTCGCCGAACAGAGCCTCCAGTGATTGCAGATCGCGCACGTCGGCGGCAATGAAGCTGGCGCGGTTTTCAGCCACCTGCGGCAGTGCCTCCGGCTCGTTGCGTCCGCACACCACCACCTGCGCACCGGCCGCCAGAAAGGTGCGCGTAATGCCTGCGCCCACGCCTCTGGCGCCGCCTGTCACCAGCACCACCTTGCCGCTGTAGTCCAAGCTCGCGTGGATATCCATAAATTGCTCCTGTTGCGATGTTGTCTGCATTCTGGGCAAACACTGCTGGCGCGCTCGTCGTCTGAACGGACGATGAGCGCTGATCGTGCCCCTCTGACAATCGGCGTCCCGCCAGCATCGGAGTCATGGCATGAAGGATCTATCCCAACCCGTTCTGCTGGAGCGACCGGAGCCCGGCATTGCCCTGCTGCGCCTGCATCGCCCGGACGTGCGCAACGCGCTCAGTCCCGACCTACAGGCGATGCTGGCCGCTCAGTTTTCGATGTTGTCGGACGATCCGCAGACCCGCTGCATCCTGATCACAGGCGGCGAGCAGGTGTTCGCGGCCGGAGGTGACATCGAGGACATGCTTGAGGTCGGCGCAATGGACCTCTACAAGCGCCACACCGAACGGCTCTGGGCGCCGATCCGGAACTGCCCCAAGCCGGTCATTGCGGCGGTTTGCGGCTATGCCTATGGCGGCGGCTGCGAACTGGCGATGCTCGCCGACATCATAATTGCTGGCCGCAGCGCACGTTTTTCCCAGCCGGAAATCCGGCTCGGCATCATGCCCGGCATCGGCGGCACCCAGCGCCTGGTTCGCGCGGTCGGCAAGGCCAAGGCGATGCACATGGCCTTGACCGGCCTGCCCCTGAATGCCGAACAGGCGTGGATCGCCGGACTGGTCAGCGAGGTGGTCGCCGACGACGAAGTGCTTGGCCACGCGCTGGGGCTGGCCCGCTCGATAGCCGCCATGTCGCCGCTTGCCGCCGAGCAGATCAAGGAAGTCATCCTCCTGGGCATGGATGCGTCGCTGGACGCCGGCCTTGCACTGGAACGGCGAGCCGCGGCACTGCTGTTCGCCACCCGCGACCAGAAGGAAGGCATGCAGGCGTTTCTCGATAAACGCCCGCCCCGTTTCGAAGGCCGCTAGTGGCCTGTGCGGTTAGTTGGTTCCCTCAAGTTCGGATGCCTGAGGTTCCGAGACAAGGCGCCACGACGAGTCATAGCAGGGCTATGGCGAGGAGTGGCAACGCAGTATCGGGGCCTCGGGCGCCGAAATTGACTAACTGAACTAGCCAAACAGGCCACTAGAGCAAGGCGGCCCCGACGCTGTTGAGCTGCGCATCACCCGGCTCGCCCAACACGCAGGACGTGCCGCCCGGCGTGTACATCATCGCCACGCAGCGATTACACGCCGTGCAGATAGAGTCCCGGCGGGCACCCGACTGCAGCGTGTTGACGTAATCGGGTTCGGCGAGCAGCACCCGCCCGAGCGCGACCGCATCGAAGCCCTGCGCCATCAGGTGCTCGATACCCTCCAGGCTTTTCACGCCGCCGATGTACGCCAGCGGCATGCGCACAGCGGCACGGACCTTACGCGAGTGTTCGAGCAGGTAGAGTTCACGAAACTGCACATGGGGCTCCAGCAGGCTTTTCAGGGCCACCACGGCATCGATCAACGGCTTGCCGGTACTGACGCGGTTCTCTTTGGGAAACGACGAGCCGAACATGGTGGTGACCGACTCCACGTTCATTCCCGCGCTGAGTACCAGCAGGTGGGCACCTTCGGCCTCGAGCAGGCGCGCGATGGCGGCGCCATCCTTTGCACGGTTGCCGCTGCGCACGCCGTCGGTGACGCTGTATTTGCAGACCACCGCAAGGTCCTGCCCCACGGCGTCCAGCACCTGGCGCAGAACCATGAGCGGGAAGCGCATGCGATTTTCCAGCGTCCCGCCGTAGCAATCATGGCGTTTGTTGTAGAGCGGTGAGATGAACTGGCTGAGCAGGTAGCCGTGACCCATGTGCAGCTCGACGGCATCGAAGCCTGCCTCACGCGCCAGCCGCGCGCCGCGGACGAACTCATCAGCAACCTGCGACAGGTCCGCCTCGCTCATGGCCTGCTTGCGCAGCATGCCGCTCAAGATCCCGACCTTGTTGAAGCCGCCGCTGGCCGACAGCGGCAAGGCGGAACGACTCGGCGGCAGGAAGGTGAAGCAACCGCCATGCGTGATCTGCGCCGACGCCGCCGCGCCATGGCGATGCACTGCCTGGGTAAGCGCGCGCAGGTGCGGCAGGCTGTTGTGGTCGAGTACCACCTGATCGGGCAAGGTGCGCCCGTCGGGGCTGACAGCGCAGTAGGCCAGCGTGGTCATCGCCGCGCCGCCGGCGGCGATGCGCTCGTGCAGGCGCAGGGACTGGCCGGTGGGAATGCCGTCGAGCGCCGCGCCTTCGTTGGTCGCGGCCTTGATGAAACGATTGCGCAAGGTCAGCGGACCGATGCGCAGCGGCTCGAAGGCCGAAGTGATTCTAGGGGACGTCTGCATGCAAGTTCCTCGCGTGAAGAGCGCGCGGTACAGCGCCGCCGCAGGAGCACCGCGGCGGCGCTGCGTGGCGTCGCCTTAGAAGGAGTACTTGGCGTTGAACGACAGGTAGTCGCGGTCCGCCATCATCCGACCCTTGGCGATGTTCGGCGAGCTGAGGTAGTCGACGTAGGTCATCCCCACCTGGAAGTTGCCCAGGTACTTGAGGTCCGCGCCCAGGGTCAGGCGCTTCTCGGCACGGCCGATGCCCTGCAGGGCGCTGCCGTCGAGGTTCTGCTGCCAGTTGACCTTGGTCGCCAGATCCCAGCCGCTGAACAGGTTCGGGTGCTCCATCTGCGCGCCCAGGCCAAACAGTGTCGAACCACGGGTCTGGCCGTCATAGATAAAGCTGTCGAAGCTGCCGATATTCACACCGTCGACGGTGATATCCACCGGGTCCACGGATTCGATGTGCTGGTGCATCACCTCGCCGAACAGCGAGGTCTGGTGCGCCAGCCAGGTGGGGCCGATCAGGTACATCGCATTGAGGTTCGCCTGCCAGACTTCGCCACGCGCCGGCGTGCCGTTGTCCAGGTAGACCGCCGAGCCATCGCGATAGCTCAGGTCGCCGGCGAACTGCACCGCGTCGCCAATCTTCGAGCTGAAGCTCACGCCGGTCAGCTCCACGTCCTCGAAGTACCCCAGCTTGAAGGTGCCGGGCGCCACGCTGCCGGACAGGGAGGAATAGCGGGTGTCGCCGCCGAAATTGAAGAACAGCGCACCGACGCGCTCGTGGTAACGGTAGTGGAACAGGCCGACCTCGGTGCTGTCGGTCAGGCGGTAGCGCATGCCCAGACCCCACTGGCCGCTGTCGCGCGGCTTTTCCTCGCCCGCATAGGACAGCGCTGTGAATTGCGGATCTCCAGCCGCAAATCGGAAGTACTCGGCGCCAGGGCCAAAGATATCGCTGCTGTTGAAATAATCGCCGACCGGATTGAGCTGCGTTTCTTCCCACTCGTACTGGTAGAAGCCCAGCAATGCCAGGTCCTCGTTCAGCGACCAGGAGGCGGAGAACTGGCCCACCGGCAGGTAAGCGTCCTTTGCCTCGGTGCCCGGTACGTTGAACTTGGTCGCGTCGACCGGCGCCTGACCCTGGCTGATGTTGGGCCAGAACAAGCTCTCGCCCCAGGCCACCAGGTGCCGACCGGCTTTGAGCGAGACGTACTGTCCGTCCAGAACGTCGAAGTTGCCGTACACATAGGCATCGAGCAGGCGCGCGCGGCCGCCACTGTCACGCCGGGTGTCGCGGGTGAAGGTGTCGTTGCGGCCACCTTTGTTCACCGTGCTCGGCGAATCGTTATCGTTGCGACCGTGGTAGGCCTCATCGTGGAAATGACTGCCGCGCAGCACCGCCCCCAAGTTGTCGTGCCGCACCAGCACTTCGCCGAACACACTGACCCGGTTGGTGATCAGCGAACCGCGATCGAAGTTGCGCGTGCCATCATCGTTGTTGAGGCTTTCGAGGTATTGCTTGGCAGGCTTGCCGGTTCGCACCGACGCGGTGTAGTTCACTGTCAACGTGGTATCGACCGTGGTTCTTTCGCCAATCTCGAAGGAAGGGCCGGCCATCGCCGCACCGCTGGCGATGGCTACCGATACACCCAGCAGATGCAGGGCAAAACTCGCTTTCTTCACGCTCATAGCTATCTCCATTCTTGTTATTGTGCTGCTATCGCTCCATGTGGCTGCCGGTGACCGGCAGGCAGGGAAACTGAGAGTGCCTGCTGCGGCTCAGGTCGCCAGCAGCGCGCGCAGGTCGTTCTTGGCCACCTTGTTGGAAGGGTTCAGTGGGAGTGCCTCGAAGAAGCGCACCAAGCGCGGCACCTTGTAGTTGGCCATTCGCTCACGGCTCCAGGCGATGAGCTCCGCCACCTCCAGCGGCTGGTTCGCGTGGCGTACCACGCAGGCGCAGCCGACCTCACCCATGCGCTCGTCCGGCACGCCGATCACCGCCACCTGGGCGATGGCCGGGTGCTCGAGCAGCACGGCTTCGATCTCTGCCGGGTAGCAGTTGAATCCGCCCACGATGAACATGTCCTTGAGGCGGTCGGTGATCTGCAGATTGCCGTGCTCGTCGAGACGGCCCACATCACCGGTGTGCAGCCAACCCTCGGCGTCGATCACCTCGGCGGTGGCCTCGGGGTTCTGGAAATACCCGCGCATGACGTGGAAGCCGCGCAGGCAGATTTCGCCGGTCTCGCCCTGTGGCACAACCTGGTTTTCGGCATTGCGGATACTCACCTCGGTACCGGCGATGGGACGACCGCTGGTGGCGGCGATCACCTCGGCCGGCGCGCCAGGGTCGCAGATGGTCGCCAAGCCGCCGCATTCGGTAAGGCCGTAGGCCGTGGTCACCACCTCGAAGCCCAGCTCGGCGCGCATGCGCTCGATCAACACCGCCGGGATGGTGGCCGCACCGGTGACCGCAACCCGCAGCGAGGAAAGATCCGTTTGCGCCAGTTGCGGATGCGCCAGCATCGACAGGTACAGGGTCGGCGGCCCCGGCAGCACGGTGATGCGGTCCTCGACGATGCGCCGTATAACGACGTCGGCATCGAACACCGCGTGCGGCAGAATGGTCGCGCCAGCCAGCAGGCAACTGATCCAGCCGGCCTTGTAACCGAAGGCATGAAAGAACGGATTGACGATCAGGTAACGATCGCCCGGTCCGAGGCCGATCACCTTGCCGTATTCATAAAAGGCGCGCAGCAGCTGGCCCTGTGTGCTCAGCACGCCCTTCGGCTTGCCGGTGGTGCCGGAGGTAAAGAGCAGGTCGCTGACGTGCT
Organism: Serpens gallinarum; assembly: GCF_014836765.1. GTDB lineage: Bacteria > Pseudomonadota > Gammaproteobacteria > Pseudomonadales > Pseudomonadaceae > Serpens > Serpens gallinarum. The sequence goes on along the minus strand of NZ_JACSQG010000012.1, from coordinate 14,341 downwards.
CGGGCGTTACTGCGGCCATTCTGGCCTGGACCACCTCGGGAGCCAGCGAGGCGCCCTCGGCGAGAAACGCCTGCCACCCCTGCCGGCCATCGATCGAGACACGCTCATTGAGGATGATCTCGTCTTCCAGGCTTTGCGGCCGGAAGGGCTGGAGCAGCTGGGGGTAATCGACGCCCAGGAATTCACGGCACACAAACAGCAGCCGAGCTCCGCTGCGCGCCAGCACATCGGCGGCCTCGGGACCCTTCATGCGGGTATTGATCGGCACCATCACCGCGCCCGCGCAGTGAATGCCGAGGGCAGCGATGATCCAGGCCCGGCAGTTCGGTGCCCAGATAGCGACTCTGTCGCCCTCTTGGATGCCTCGGGCCAGCAGCCCACGGGTCACGGCCATCACCTGTTCGGGGAGCTCGGCGTAGCCGGTGACCACGCCGTTCTCTTCGATGGCGGCAAGCCCGGCAAAGCGCCGCGACGCCTCTGACAGCAGCGCAGGGATGGTCATGGGCGCTGCGGCAGCTGTGGGCTCAAGCAGTGTCTGGGGCGAAGTAGTGTCGGTCATGGTCGGAGTCGCCTGGTGATCATGGGAAACGAATGTGCAATTGGTCGCTGGTGGGCACGGCCTGGCAGGTGAGGATCCAGCCCTCGTCCAGCTCCGAGGCGTCCAGCGCATCGTTAACGAGCAACTCGACCTGGCCTTTTTCCAGGGTGCACATGCACGAGGCACAGCCGCCGACGCGGCAGGCGCTGGGCGGCTTGAGGCCCGCGCGCTCCATTGCCGCCAGCAGGGTCTCTCCGGCCTCGCATTCGAGCTGATGTTGCTGGCCGTCCAGGTCCACCGTGACCGCCGCCGCGGAAGCCGCCTCGCTGGCGGCCACGGGCACGATTTCGCCCTCGCCGGGCAGCGAGACGAAACGCTCGACGTGAATGTTCGGCCCTGGCATACCCAGGGCCTTCAGCGCGCTGACTGCGGTGTCCATGAAGGGCCCGGGCCCGCAGATGAAGGCTTCGGCCCGAATAAAGGGGCGCGCCAGCTCGGCAAGCTGTTCGGCACTGGGGATGCCCTGGATCGAGTCCAGCCAGTGCACCACCTGTAAGCGGCTCGGATGGGCCTTGGCCAGCTCGCGCAGCTCGTTGCGAAAAATCACCGAGGCTTCGTCGCGGTTGGCGTAGATCAGCAGGATGCGGCCTTTGCCGGCCAGCAGCGCCGAGCGCAGGATCGACAGCACCGGCGTGATGCCACTGCCGCCGCCGAACAGCAGCAGGTCGCCGTCCAGTCGCTTGGGCACGAACACACCTGCCGGCGCCATGACATCCAGACTGTCTCCGGCGCGCAACTGGCCACAGAGCCAGTTCGACGCGCGCCCGTCAGCGACGCGTTTGATGGTGACCCGCAGCGGCTCATCCAGCAGCGGCGTACTCGACAGCGAGTAGCAGCGCGGCAGCCAGCCATCGCCGTGGGGTACACGCAACGTGAGGAACTGGCCTGGCCGATAACGGAACGCTTCGGCCAGGCTCAGCGGAACCTCGAAGACCAGCGAGCGTGCATCGGCGGTTTCCTCGATGACCTGCGCGACACGCAGTGCTATGTAGTTGCTCATGGCTCAATACTCATGTGAACGCGCCGATTGGCGCCCAAGCGGACGCAGGGCTGAGGCTCCTGTCCGGCGCGGGCGGTGCAGGCGGGCATGCGTGGAATGCTCATACGGAAGCCTTCGCCGGCAATGGCGTCGCGGTGACGGCCGCGACGGCGCGGGCCGCACGCCGACCGGAAAACACGCAGTCGGCCAGGGACAGACCGCTGATGTACATGTGCGAGGGAATGCCGACTGCCGCACGGCCTGCGGCGTAGAGGCCGGGAATCGGCCTGCCGGCCCGATCGAGCACTGCCCCGCTCGTCTCCTCCACCTGCAGCCCCCCCAGGGTCAGTCCGCCCATGGGGTAGGCGGAACTACTAACGGAAATGTCGCAGGCATAGAACGGGCCTTGCTCCAGCACCTGGCGACTGTCCGCCGACTTGCCCGTCTCGTCCTCGGCCATGCCCCGCGCCGAGGCGTTATAGCGGGCCAGGGTGTCGGCCAGCGTCGTGGCGTCAGCGCCGATCACCCGGGCCAGCGCCTCGATGGTCTTGCCCTTGCGGGCGAAGAGCATCAGCAGTAACGCCGGCATCGTCTGGAACCACCAGTAGCCGCCGCGCAGGGTTTCCTTCAGCGCCTGACGGCGCAGGCGCCGGTCGAGGATCAGCCAGCCCTTGCCGTCGTGTTCCTCGCACAGACGCACGCCCAGGGTGGCGCCGTAGACTTCCTCGTTGCAGGCGCGTTGCCCAAGGCTGTTCACCACCATGCCTTTGGGCCAGCACAATGGCGGGCTGAGGAAGCGCCAGGCGGAAACCCGTTCGAGTTGGCCGCTGGCCGCACCGACGCTGCTACCCAGGCGTATGGCCGAGCCGTCGCAACCGGTGGCGCCCACCTTGAAGGTGCGCACGTAGCGGGAACCATGCTCGCGCATCATCTGCGGGTTGAAGATGAAGCCGCCGGTGCTCAGCACCACGCCGCAACGGGCACGAACCGCCAGCGGCCGTGCGTAGTCACGCTCTATACGGGCAAGGCGTCCACGCAGCCGGTCGCTGTAGGCCGGCGCGAGGTTCTGCCAGCGCTCGGCAGCGGCAGCCAGACGAGCATGCTCGCGCGCCTGAGGGCTTTCTGCAGGCAAGCACCAGAGCTCAGCGCCCACCACCGCGCCCTGGCCGTCGAGCACCAGGCGGCGGATGCTGGATTGCAGCCGCGTGCGAATGCCGGCGCGCCGGCAGGCGTCGCGCAGCTGATCGTAAAGCACCTGGCCGCTCTGGCCCTTGCCCACGGTGCGATGGCCACGGGGCGCCGGCGAGGCCGGACCGGCATAGGCCGGCACCTTTTCGTTGCCCGAGTAATAGAGGTAGTAACCATCCGGCGGATAGGAGGTTTTGCCGCCACCGGGCGGCATGCTCGAGCCGTATTCAGCACCATGGCTTTCCAGCCACTGCAGATTCTCCACGCTTTGCTCGCAGAAACGCCGCAAGGTGTCATCGCTGACGACGCCCTGCGTTTCATGGCGCAGGTAATCGAACATGGCCTCAGGCGTATCGGCAAAACCGGCGTCGCGCTGCTGGCGCGTGCCGCCCCCAGCATAGACGATTCCGCCGCTCTTGGCGCTGGCTCCGCCGCCCTGGAAGCGGTCAGCTATCAGAACCTCGAGGCCCCGTCCGTGAGCTTCCAGCGCGGTACAGGCACCGGCAGCTCCCCACCCCGCCGCCAGCAGGTCACAGGTATCGTCCCAGGCGTGGCGATCCGCATCCTCCACACGCAAGGGCGGCAGGATCTCGGTCACGCTGTCGTCATCGTAAGTGCTCATGTCCTGCTCCTCAGCGCTGGCCGGCCAGGTGTCCGGCGGCGATGTAGCCGAAGGTCATGGCTGGGCCCAGTGTCCCGCCTGCGCCGGGATAGGTAGTGCCGAACACCGAGGCGGATGTGTTGCCAATCGCGTACAGCCCGTCGATCACCTGGCCATCGGTGCGCAGGACCTGGGCATGCTGGTTGGTCAGCAGCCCACCCTTGGTACCAATGTCTCCGGCGTCCATGCGCATCGCGTAGAACGGCCCCTTCTCCAGCGGCGCGAGGCAGGGATTGGGCTTGACGTCGACGCTGCCGTAGTAGCGGTCGAAGACGTTGCCACCGCGGCCGAACTCCAAGTCCTCGCCCGTCCGGGCGAAACCGTTGAGACGCGCAACACTCACCTGAAGGCCTGCCGAGTCCACGCCGATCTGCTGCGCCAGCGCGTCGAGGGTGTCTGCCTTGAAATACAGGCTGTTCAGCCACTCCGCTGGCAGGCGCTCATCCGGCATGATCTGGGCGGGCATCAGCGGTCCCATGGCGTAGCGAAAACGAAAACGCCCGTCGAAGATCACCCAGGCCGGCAGTGACTGCCCGTCCGTGGCTTGGTTGTCGCGATACATGGCCGCCACGAATTCCAGGTAGGGCGCCGCCTCGTTGACGAAGCGCTGGCCTCGGCCGTTTACGACGATGGAGCCGGGAAAGGCGCGTTCGGCGAAGATCGGCCTGGGCTTTTCCTCGCCGGGCACGGCAATGGTGGGTGCCCACCAGCCGTGTTCCATTAGATCCGTGGCGGCCCCCTCGGCCAGTGCCGCCTCCAGCGCGGCGCCGGTGTTGGCACCCGGTGGCGTCGCGCTCCAGGCCTCGCAGGTGGGCTTGGGCAGGTAGCGATCGCGAAGGGCCTGGTTGCGTTCGAAACCACCGGAGGCAAGGATCACCCCACGCGAGGCATGCAGTTCAATCAGCTCGCCATCACGCTCGACGCGAACGCCGCTGACACGTCCGTCCGTTACCAGCAGCTCGCGAAAATCGGTCCGCAGCCACAGCGGCACCTGGCGATCCATCAGTGAACGGCGCAGCGAGGCCACCAGCGAAGCCCCCAGGGCGGTTCGGCGGTCAAGGTCGGTCTTGCGCCGCCACTTGAAATCCAGGCGGTAGCGCAACATCAGGCCCAGGAGCACGAAACGCCAGCCGAAACTGCGCGACATGGCCTTGTGTGCTTGGCGCGCGGTCCAGGCGATCTTGCCCATCAGCAGCGTCGTTGGTGATGCCGGACGCAGATTGGCGAATTCCTCTTCGAGCACGCTGGCATCGAAGATTTCCGGGTCCAGCGAGCGTCCGCCGGGCAAGGCGCCGGGCAGATGCGGATAATAATCGGGGTACTTCTCGGCGACGGCGAAACGTACGCGGCTGTGTTTCTCGAGTTCGCGCACCATTCGCGGAGCCTGTTCCAGGTAAGCGCGAAGGCGTGCTTCGTCGACCCGGTCGCCAACCGCAGCCTGGAGATAGGTCCAGGCCTTGTCGAAACTGTCGTTGCCGCCCTTGGCCTGGAAATGGTGGTTGTTCGGAATCCAGATGCCGCCGCCGGAAATGGCCGAGGTGCCACCGTACTGGGCGGTCTTCTCGATCATCAGGACCGACAGTCCTTCATCAGCGGCGAACAGCGCCGCCGTCATGGCGCCAGCGCCGGAGCCTACGACGATGACGTCGTAACGGGTTTCAGTCGAAGCTTGGCCTGTCATTGTTGTTTTGCCTTGCACGAGAGAGGGAATCCATCACCGCACCGCCGGCGTCGGGATGCCGAACGGTACGGTCGCCGTCAAACGAAGGGATCGGGGTTGGGCAGACCGAGCAAAACCGCGCCGTAGCTGCGGCCGTAGGCCATGTAGTTGTTGGCGATATGCCCACGCGCCTGGTGCAGGTCACGGAAAATCCGCGCCACCGGGTTGCTGCTGTACAGCCCGGAGGCGGCCATGCAGCGCAGCAGCTCGTTGACCTTTTCGGCACAGATGTTGGTCACGTAGGAGGACTGGAAGCGGTACAGCAGCCGCGTCTCCACGTCCGGATACTCGTTGGCCTGCGCCAGCTCCATCAACTGCCCATAGTTGCGCTCCAGCACCAGCTTGAGCATGTCCAGGGTGATGGTGGCGTCGGCCACGGCGTTCTGCGCCCCTGGGTCCTCAGCGGTCTTGGCGCCGTGCTTGCCGATGTGCTGCGCGGCATTGCTGCGGAACTCGTTGATCGCGCCCTGTAGCGCACCCATTGCGGAGGTGGACACCGCGCGAGCGAAGATCTGGGCGAAGGGAATGGCGTAGATCGGGTTGGTGTTGACCAGGCGACCCGGGGTGGCCTCCAGGGTCCAGTTGTTGGTGCGCTGGACCCGGTAGGCCGGCACGAAGGCGTCTTCCACCAGGATATCGTGGCTGCCGGTGCCGCGCAGGCCCAGCACGTCCCAATTGTGTTCAATGCGATAGTCGCTGCGCGGCACTAGAAAGGTGCCGTGCTCGGCGGGCTGGTCGCCTTCAGGCGGGACGATGCCGCCCAGCAGACACCAGCTGCAGTGTTCGCTGCCGCTGGAGAAGCCCCAGCGCCCGCTGATGCGGTAGCCACCGTCGACCGGGGTCACCTTCGCCACCGGCATGTAAGTGGAGGACATCAGGGTGCCGCTGTCCTCGCCCCACACATCGCGCTGAGCCTCGAGCGGGTAGCGCGCCAGCTGCCAGGGATGCACGCCGAGCACACCGTAGACCCAGGCGGTGGACATGCAGCCCTCGGCGAGGGTCATCTGGATTTCGAAAAAGGCACGCAGATCGATCTCGTAACCACCGAAGGCCTTGGGCTGCAGGGCACGAAACAGCCCCGCTTCCTGCATATCGGCAATGGTTTCGACCGGCACCTTGAATTCGCGCTCAGCCTGGGCTGCACGCGCCTTGAGCTGCGGCACCAAGCGCCGTGCGCGCTCGATCAATTCGATTTCCTGAGGCGTTTTTTCCCGAATCGCAGTCATCCTTCAGCTCTCTCTTGTAATGCGCAGTTGCGCAGGCGTGACTGGATAATCGGATGCGAGGAGGAGACGATTCATCGTCAAAGCGGACTAGTCGCAACGTCGGAGGGCGCGCTCTCGACAATGAAGCGCGCCGACAGGCGAGCCAGCTCGGCGGCCAGGCGGTCCAGATCCGCAGCAGCCACGGCGCCGCGTCCGGCGCTCTGCGACAACTCCCGGGTGCCACTGGCCACCCCCTCGACCTGCTCGGTGATCTCGCGCATGGCCTCGGCCTGGGCCTGGACGACATCGCCAATGCCGCTCACCGCCTCGATCACCTGCTCGGTGCCGTGCCTGATCTGCGCGATTGAGGCGCCGGCCTTGTCCGCCAGGCCAACCCCATCCCGCACCCGCTGTACGGCCTTATCCATGCTGCGCACCACATCCTGGGTGCCGTTCTGGATGCGCGCGACGATGTCGCCGACATCGGTAATGGAGTTCCCGGTTCGCCTGGCCAGCAGACGTACCTCATCGGCCACGACGGCGAAACCACGGCCTTGCTCGCCCGCCCGCGCCGCCTCAATGGCGGCGTTGAGCGCCAGCAGATTGGTCTGCTCGGCCACTTCCCGGATGACCCCGAGCACGCTGCTGATGTCGCTGGAAAGGGCGTCCAGTTCACGAATGTGCCGCGCCGTGTCCGCCACCACCTCGGAGATGCCCTGCATCTCGTCGCTCATGGCACGAACGGCGCCTTCACTTTCGGCGGAGCGACTGGCCGACTCCACAGTGATCCGCCGCGTGGCCTGCGCATGGGTCTCGACCCGCTCAATGGAGCGCGACAGCTCCATGATCAGCCGGGACATGGCGTCGACCGCCACCGCCTGCTGCTGTGTGGCAACCGACGAGCCGGACGCCACGTCAGCCATTTGCCGCGCCTCCCGCTCCAGGCGCTGCATCTGCTCGCGCACAGCGGCGATCAGCCCGCGCAGGCTGTCCCGCATCAACGCCATATCGCGCAGCATGCTGCCGACCTCGTCCTGGCCCAGTTGGGGGACGGGACGCGACAGGTCGCCCGCCGCCATGGCCCCCAGGCTGTCGCTGGCCACGGCAAAGGCGCGCCGCAGGCGGCCCACGACGGAGAACGCCGTCAGGCCGCCGGCCACCACGCCCAACACCGCAAGCGCCAGGTAGGCCATCACCACCCACTGGTAGCGCCGCTCCGCCGCTCGATAGTCCTGTTCGGTGAGAGCCCGCTGAGCCTGGCGCAGACCGTCCAGCGCCCGCATCGCCTGTTCGCCCAGCGGCATGCCGATACCGAGAAACGCAACCATGCCATCGGAGCGGAAGTCATCCAGGCGCAGCGACGCCAGCACGCTGTCGAGTTCCAGCAGCCATTCCGCGTAACTCGCCTCGAACGCCTCGGCATGCGCGGGCTCGCCGGGCCAGCTGGTCGCTCGCGCCCAGAGCCCGGCAATGGCCTGGTTGTTGGCTTCGATGGCATCCAGATGCACTCCGACCGGACGCTCATGGGCCCGCACCAGCTGCCCGCTGGGGTCGTATTGAAAGGCCAGCAGCACCAGCCGGCGGTTTTCATCCAGACGCCGACCGATCTCGGCGAAATCCTCCAGGGCCCGCAGCCGCTGGTCATGCACCACGCGCAGGCTGTCGCGTGCTTGGTAGAGGCCATGCCAGCCCAGCGCCACGGCGGAGAAGAACAGAAAACTGGCAAGCACGGCCCAGAGCCAGAGGCGCTGGGCGATGGTGATCCGGTTGAGCATCGGGATGTCCTTGTATGGCGGAATTGACCGCGCCAGTCCCAGTGAGCGCACCTCGCGCAGGCGCGGGGCGCGCTCAGACCGGGCGCCAACGCCGGAACATGCCGCCCCACCAGGGACCGCGCCACGTCCAAACGGACGACCCGAACGGCGACTCCAGCGTTAGTCCGTTAAGACGATGCTGGCCGACCATGGCCTCTCGATACTGAATTCACGTAATCCCAGCTCGGCGGGCAAGCCATGAACGCAAACACCAGCTTCGATCCTCAATCCTTTCGCGCCGCCCTCGGTACCTTCACTACCGGGGTCACCATCATCACCAGCCGTGGCGTAGACAACGAGCCAGTGGGTGTTACGGCGAACAGCTTCAACTCGGTTTCGCTGAACCCACCCATGGTGCTCTGGAGCCTGGCCAAGAATGCCAGGAGCCTTTCGACCTTCAGCCAAGCGAAACACTGGAACGTCCACGTGCTGTCCCATGAGCAAGAAGAGCTTTCGAGCCGCTTCGCCCGCCAGGGTGAGGACAAGTTCGCCGGCATCGAGCTGGACAAGGGCATCAGCACCGCACCTCTCCTGCCGCAGTGCACCGCACGCTTTCAGTGCCGCACGGCGTTCCAGTACGAAGGTGGCGATCATGTGATCTTCGTCGGTGAAGTGCTGGCCTTCGATTACTGTGATCGCGCACCCCTGGCCTTCCAGAGCGGCCAGTACGCGCTCGCCACGCGCCAACCGGGCAATGCCCTGCGCCTGGGCAGCCCGCCGCCCCCCGAATGCAGCTACACCGAGGACCTGCTCGGCTATCTGCTGGGGCGCGCCCATTACCAACTGCTCGACGAGCTGCGTCAGCGCCTGAGTAGCCAGCAACTCGACGAGCATGCCTTCTTCGTGCTGTCGGTGCTGTGCATCCGCGATTCGCTGACGCTGGAAGAGCTCGACCAGTTTGTCGGCTACACCGGCTATTCCGTCACCCCGGCCACCATGCGCTTTCTCGAGAAGCAGGGCCTGGTCGCTATCGAACGGATCGCCGGAGTGAACCGCTATGTGCTCACCGGCACCGGACGCGAGGCCTCGCTGGAAGAAATCGCGCTGGCCAAAGCGGTCGAGCAGGACGTGGTGGCGCGTCTTGGCGAGGTGGACGCCAAGATGCTCAAGGTCCTGCTCAAGCGCCTGATTGCCACTACCGATTGCGGCCTTCCGGACCTCTGGGGTCCGCGCTAAGACCGCCCCACCCATCGCACTGACATGAGCGCGCTTATGAACCTTAACCTGATCGAGACCCTGGGCGACGAGCTGTTCGACGCCCTGCAAGGCCGGCGAACCCTGTCGCCCCTGACCGAGCGTCACCCGGATATCCAGCTCGAGGATGCCTATCGCATTTCCCTGCGCTTTCTCGAACGCCGGCAGCAGCTCGGCGAGCAGATCATTGGCAAGAAGATCGGCGTCACCAGCAAGGCCGTCCAGGACATGCTGAACGTGCATCAGCCCGACTTCGGCTTCCTCACCGATCGCATGCAGGTCGCCGACGGCAGCGACGTCGGCTTCGCCGAGTACCGCCTGGTCCAGCCCCGCGCCGAGGGCGAGATCGCCTTCATTCTTGGCGAGGACCTGATCGGCACCGACATCAGCGCCGACGACGTGCTCAATGCCACCCAGTACGTCGCGCCCTGCTTCGAAATTGTCGACTCGCGGATCGACAGCTGGAAGATCCGCATCCAGGACACCGTCGCCGACAACGCGTCCTGCGGCGTCTTCACCCTGGGCGCGCAGCGCATCGATCCCCGGGAGATCGACCTCGCCCAGGTGCGCCTGGAGCTGTTCAAGAACGGCCATCCCGCCGGCAGCGGTCTGGGCAGCGCCGTGCAGGGCCACCCCTGCGCAGCCGTCGCGTGGCTAGCGAACACCCTCGGCCGGCTGGGCATCCCTTTTCGCAAGGGTGAAATCATCCTCTCCGGCGCCCTGGCTCCTCTGGTCCCGGTCGCCGCCGGCGACCGGGTCAGCCTGACCCTCAGCGGACTCGGTGAATCCAGCCTGCGCTTCGTCGAGTGACCTGCATCTCAATCAGGAGAACACCATGAGCAAGAAAATCCGCTGCGCCCTGATCGGGCCCGGCAATATCGGCACCGACCTGCTGTACAAGCTCAAGCGCAGCGAGGTATTGGAGCCGGTCTGGATGGTCGGCATCGACCCGTCCTCCGAAGGCCTCAAACGCGCCGAGGAACTGGGCCTGAAAGTGACCGCCGAGGGCGTCGACGGCCTGCTGCCGCACATCAAGACCGATGACATCCGCATCGCCTTCGATGCCACCTCCGCCTATGTGCATGCCGAGAACAGCCGCAAGCTCAACGAGTTGGGCGTGCTGATGATCGACCTGACCCCCGCGGCCATCGGCCCCTACTGCGTCCCACCGGTGAACCTCAAGGACAACCTTCGTGCCGGGGCGATGAACGTGAACATGGTCACCTGCGGCGGCCAGGCCACCATTCCTTTGGTGGCGGCGGTGTCGCGCGTGCAGCCGGTGGAGTATGCCGAGATCATCGCCACCGCCGCGTCCAAGTCGGTTGGCCCCGGCACGCGCAAGAACATCGACGAGTTCACCCGCACTACAGCCAGTGCCGTGGAGCAGGTGGGCGGCGCGAAAAAGGGCAAGGCGATCATCGTCATCAACCCGGCCGAGCCGCCGCTGATCATGCGCGACACCGTGCATTGCCTGGTGGAAGGCACGCCGGACGAAGCGGCGATCACCGCATCGATCCACGCCATGATCGCCGAAGTGCAGAAGTACGTGCCGGGCTATCAGCTGGTGAACGGGCCGGTGTTCGACGGCAATCGTGTTTCCATCTTCATGGAGGTGGAAGGCCTGGGCGATTACCTGCCCAAGTACGCCGGCAACCTCGACATCATGACCGCAGCCTCGGCCCGCACCGCCGAGATGTTTGCCGAAGAACTGCTCAAGCAGACCGAGCTTTAAGGAGCGCGCCATGGACCTTTGCGGCAAGAAAATCACCGTACACGACATGTGCCTGCGCGACGGCATGCACCCCAAGCGTCACCAGATCAGCCTGGAGCAGATGAAAAGTATCGCCCAGGGCCTGGACTCTGCCGGCGTCCCGCTGATCGAGGTCACCCACGGCGACGGCCTGGGCGGCAGCTCGGTCAACTACGGATTCCCTGCACACAGCGACGAGGAATATCTCTCGGCGGTCATTCCGCTGATGAAGCGCGCCAAGGTGTCGGCCCTGCTGCTGCCGGGCATCGGCACGGTCGATCACCTGAAAATGGCCCATGAAATCGGTGTTTCCACCATTCGGGTGGCGACCCACTGCACCGAGGCGGACGTCTCTGAGCAGCACATCAGCCACGCCCGCGGCCTGGGCATGGACACCGTGGGCTTTCTGATGATGGCGCACATGAACAGCCCCGAAGGCCTGGCAGCCCAGGGCAAGCTGATGGAAAGCTACGGCGCCAACTGCGTGTACATCACCGACTCGGCCGGCTATTTGCTGCCGGACGACGTCGGCGCCCGGGTCGCCGCCCTGCGCGAGGCGCTCGCACCGGGGACGGAGATCGGCTTCCATGGCCATCACAACCTGTCGATGGGCGTGGCCAACTCCATCGCGGCCATCGGCGCCGGGGCGACCCGCATCGACGCGGCCTGCGCAGGCCTCGGCGCCGGCGCCGGCAACACTCCGATGGAGGTGCTGGTGGCGGTCTGCGACCGCATGGGCATCGAGACCGGCGTCAGCGTGTTCGGCATCCAGGACGTCGCCGAAGATCTGGTAGTGCCCATCATGGACTTCCCCATCCGCAGCGACCGCGACGCCCTGACTATGGGCTATGCCGGGGTCTACGGCTCGTTCCTGCTGTTCGCCAAGCGGGCCGAGAAGAAGTACGGCGTGTCCGCTCGCGAGATCCTCGTCGAGATGGGCCGCCGCGGCATGGTCGGCGGTCAGGAAGACATGATCGAGGACACCGCGCTGACGCTGGTCAAGCAGCGCCAGGCGAACGCCTGAGCCGATATCTCCCGCACCTATCGACGCATCGAAGGCGCCCATCGGAGGTCGGCGCTCCAACCAGCAAAACGGTAAGGGGGCGGTGATCCGCCCCGATAACCTGGCCACGGTCGGCCACCCATCATTTGCCACTGGCATACCTGGCACCCCTTTTAGCGGGTGCCAGTGCCAGTGCATGTCCAGCTCTTGGGAAGCAGCTCCGAAGGCGTGGAAAGGCAGCATGCTCCCTCGCGTCGGCCAGATTCGCCATACCTCGGCTCAACGCCTCTGACTAAGCCGTGTGGACGATGTCGGCGGCGTTCGACTTCCCAAGAATGCTGGCAACGCATCGCTGCACAGTTGCAGCAACACATCAAACTTCTGGAACGGACGATGTCATGTCAGAGCGCGAAATTCTCATCGTCGGGGCGGTTCGCACAGCCATAGGGACTTTTGGCGGTTCGCTGAAGGATGTTCCCCTCGCCTCGCTCGCCACCACCGTGGTCCGCGCGGCACTGGAGCGTTCCGGGGTCGCCCCGGAGCGAGTCGGGCATGTGGTGATGGGCAACGTGATCCCTACCGAGCCCAAGGATGCCTACCTCAGCCGCATCGCGGCCATCGATGCGGGCCTCCCCGTCACCACGCCGGCCTTCAACGTCAACCGGCTCTGCGGCTCAGGCTTGCAGGCAATCATTTCGGCGGCGCAGGCCATTCAACTGGGCGACACCTCCATTGCCATTGGCGCCGGGGCCGAAAGCATGAGCCGGGGGCCCTTCATGCTCCCCGGGCTGCGTTGGGGCCAGCGTCTGGGCGACGCCAACGCCGTCGATTACATGAATGGCGTCCTGCACGATCCTTGGCAGCAGATCCACATGGGCATCACCGCGGAAAACGTTGCCAGGCGCTATAGCATCAGCCGTGCGCAACAGGACGCCCTGGCCCTTGAAAGTCAGCGACGCGCCACCCGCGCGCTCGCCGAGCAGCGCTTCGCCACTCAGATCATCCCGGTCGAAGTGAGCACGCGCAAAGGCACGCGCCTGTTCAATACGGACGAGCATGTGCGGGACGACGTGACCGCCGAGCAGCTCGCCAGCATGCGCCCGGTCTTTGACAAGGCCGCCGGCACGGTCACCGCCGGCAATGCGTCGGGCCTCAATGACGGCGCCGCCGCCGTGGTGCTTGCCGAGGGCGGCGTTGCGCGCGAGCTGGGGCTGCAGCCTCTGGCCCGCCTCGTGGGCTATGCCCATGCGGGCGTCGAGCCCGCCTTCATGGGCATCGGGCCGGTGCCGGCAATACGGTTGGCGTTGCAGCGGACCGGGCTCGGCCTGGAGCAGATGGATGTCATCGAGGCCAACGAGGCGTTTGCCGCCCAGGCCTGCGCCGTGGCCCAGGAACTCGGCCTGGACCCGGACAAGCTGAACCCCAATGGTTCGGGCATCTCGCTGGGCCATCCGGTGGGCGCCACCGGCGCGATCATCACCACCAAGGCGATTCACGAACTGCAACGCGTGCAAGGGCGTTACGCACTGGTAGCGATGTGCATTGGTGGCGGACAGGGCATCGCTGCCATTTTCGAGAGAATCGACGCCTAGCGAGGATGCATTTCGCTCGGCTGGCACCCGCCAGTTCCGAGCAGCTCATGCGGTTGCTTGTACGACTGGAACTACCAGCGCCATTTGGTGCAACGAGACTTCATTTTGAAAATCATGGTTACTGTAAAAAAGGTGGTCGACTACAACGTCAAGGTTCGCGTCAAGGCGGACAACTCCGGCGTCGATCTCGCCAACGTCAAGACGTCCATGAACCCCTTCTGCGAAATTGCCGTGGAAGAGGCCGTACGCCTAAAGGAAAAGGGCGTCGTTAGCGAAATTGTTGCCGTGTCCGTAGGGCCGACCGCTGTCCAGGAACAACTGCGCACCGCACTGGCACTGGGCGCCGACCGGGCCATCCTGGTCGAGTCCGCTGACGAGCTGAACTCGCTGGCCGTGGTGGCAGACTACGGCCTGGTGGGCGATCTGTTCGAGATCGTTCCGGAGTTCGGGAAGCTCGTCTGGCCGTTTTATCCGAAACCAGTCTGCGCCTTCTTCGCCTCGTCATGGCAAAGGCTCAGCCTGACTGCGCAACTGATCCGCCCTCAGGAAAGACTATGCACATCGGCATTCCTCTAGAAACTCACACCGGGGAAACCCGCGTGGCTGCGACCCCGGAAACGGTGAAGAAACTCATCGG
>NZ_JACSQG010000011.1:72639-111840 GCF_014836765.1 Serpens gallinarum | reverse complement strand
CAGCAGCCTTACTTGCCGTCAAGTTGTTTTTGAAGATTTTTTTCAACCTTCTCAACCACTTGCGCTACCGACCGAAGTAAACCCCAGCTCGGTAGCGGGAGGCGAATTCTACAGCAACCTGAGCCGCTGTCAACTCCAACCTCGCACCGCATTCGCTTCGAAAAGCGAACCTTCCGACACCCTTCAAACCACTTAACTCGTTGATCTACAAGGAGTTTTCAGTAAGGACTGCACCGGAAGTGGGGCGCATTATAGGCCGCTGGATTGTGCCGTCAACGGTTATTTGCAGTTTTATTGCAGATACCGTTAGGCGGCTATAACCCCTGAGCCAACTTACCGGCAAAGCGTTCTGCCAACGCCGTGATGGTCAGGCTGGGGTTGACCCCCACATTAACGGGGATGGCGCTGCCATCAACTACATACAAACCAGAATAGCCGAAGACTTCGTGGTTTTGGTCAATGACGCCTTGCTCCGGACCTACGGCCATCACCGCCCCGCCGAGCAGATGTGCCGTTACGGAGAGATTGGCCAGGCTTTCCGGCAAGACGTTCTGCGCATCCCCCTGGCTGACCTCCGCAAAAATGCGCGCAGCCGCATTGGCCTGGGGAAGATAGGAAGGAGCCCGATCCCCGACGGCAACCTCAGAAACCAATGAACGCCGCCCGCCGCGCAACAAGCTCCGACCATAGACAAAGCGAAGTTCATTGTCCGCCTGCTGCATTACCGTCAGCACGGAGACCCGCCGATGCCAGCCTTTGGCGCGCCAGCCAATCGTTGAACGAACAGGATGACGCAGGAACTGACCCACTACACCCAGAGCTCGGCGCCAGGGTCGTTCGCCATCCATTAACGGCCCCATATAGAAGCGCATGAAGTTATAGCTGGCCGGGAAACGGTTTTGCGTAATGTGGGTTTTCTCGTCCGGATGGAAGTGTGTCGAGATGGTTGTGCCCTGGGAGACATCCATAGCGCTGTCTTTGGCAAGGATGCTGACAATGGCCTCGCTGTTGGTGCGCACGTGCTCACCCAGCGCGCGGGAAATGTCCGGCAGCGTTTTATAGTGATCACGGGAGGCGAACAGGATTTCCAGGGTGCCGGTCACGCCAGCCGAGAGAATCACCCGACGCGCCCTGAGCGACTCCTGTGCCTGACGCTTCCAGGGGTGACGGCGATAAACCCGATACCCCTCCCCTTCTTCCTTTATATGCGTGACCCGAGACTCCGCAAGAATCTGCACGCCCAACTGCTCAGCCAGATAGAGGTAATTGTGGTCGAGGCTGTTCTTCGCACCCTGGGAGCAGCCGGTGATACAGCGACCGCACAGGTTGCAGCCGCGACGGGCCGGCCCCTGTCCATCCAGAAGGGGGTCGTCGGTAAAACGATGTGGATCACCAAAATAGATACCCTGCGGCACCGAGCCAAATGTATGCGCCGCGCCCATACGCTCCGCGGTGGTTTCCAACCACTCATCCTGAATGCCGCGATAGGGATTCACCGCCACGCCGAGTATGCGTTTGGCCGTGGCGTAATGCGGCGCCAGTTCGGCAGACCAATCGGGACTCAGCGCACTCCAGGTTGGATCGCGATAGAAGCGCTCCCCCGGCTCCAGCAACACGGCGGCATACACCAGACTGCCGCCGCCCACGCCGATGCCGCGCACCACACCCAAGTGACGATAAATATCCTGAGCCAGAAAGCCATAGCGCCTCAGCATCGGCGCCCAGGTCAGCGCTCTCGCGTCCTGACCTGCTCGCTCCAGATCCGCTTCCGTCACACGGCGCCCTTGCTCCAGCACGGCAACCTTCAGCCCCCGCTCGGCCATGCGCAACGCCGAAACGCTGCCGCCAAAGCCCGAACCCACAATCAGCACATCGAAGTCGAAGGGCTCGCTCATGATTCACGCTGCAACAGAAAGGGGAACGCCAGATGCCGCAATACCGGCAGATTGATCACCGTCATGCCCAACAGCGTGCCTTCATTCAGCACGCGCAGCTCATCAACGACCCAGCGCCATGGCAACACCGCGTCCTTGCCGTAGTGCAACGCCACACCCTGTCGTCCATCCACCAGTGACGCACCTTCCCGGCATTGCATCCGCAGCTTCTCTACGCTGCCGCTTGCCGTGCGCAGCACATTGGTCGCTGTATCCGCATCCAGGAAGCGCTTGCCCTGCCAGCCCGGCAAACCGCTCAGCGCAACGCTCGGCCCGGCACTGGCACGCAACCACCACGGGCCAATAAAGCAGGCGCGGAAAAATCCTTCCCGCACCTGGACCGGTGCAGGCTCCAATTCGTTGAACACCTGACGAATATGGCTCAGGGACGCTTTCGACAATCTATGAGCAGACATCACAGACTTCCCGTACTGGTAAACACAGGCAGGCATGTAAGCTGATATGCACCGGTTGCACAGTGGCCCAAAGCACACTCGTGACAGGACTAACCGAATATACAGGGACGTCTATCAGCGCCAAGCGGAACCGCAACTCCTTGCGCAAGTAGTCTATAACCAAGGTTCCGACGCGTTTACTCCGGCACTTACATGACGAAATCGATTTTCCATTCTTTGCTCGTCCTGCTCCTGCCCATCCCAGCCAGCGCCGAAACCCTGGAAATCGCCACCCCGCTGGTAGTCACCGGCAGCCGCCTGTCCACACCCAGCTTCGACCAGCCCTACTCCATCGACAGCGTCAACAGCCGCCAGATCAGCGAAGGTCAGTTGGGCATCAACGCTTCCGAAGCACTCAGCCGCGTTCCCGGCTTGGCCATCCAGAATCGCCAGAACTATGCCCAAGACCTGCAGATTTCCTCGCGGGGATTCGGCACCCGCTCGGCGTTTGGCGTACGCGGCATCAAATTGATCGCCGACGGCATCCCGGCCAGTACCCCAGACGGCCAGGGTCAGGCCGCCACCTTCAATCTGGACACCGCAGATCGCATCGAAGTATTACGCGGCCCCGCATCGACCCTGTATGGCAGCAATGCCGGCGGCGTTATCCAGGTGTTTTCCCGCGATGGCCGCGGCAGTCCGCGTGCGGGCGTCGAAACCCTGTTCGGCAGCGACGGCCTGACACGCAACCACTTCAGTGTGGAAGGCGAAACCGACGGCATCGGCTTCCTGCTCGACGCCTCGCGCCTGGACACCGACGGCTACCGCGACCACAGCGCCGCCCGTCGCGACCAGACGTTCGCCAAACTCAACCTTGCGCCGGACGACGACAGCACGCTGAACCTGGTCTTCAGCAGCCTGGAGCAAAACGACACCGAAGACCCGCTGGGCCAGACCTGGGTAGGCTATCGCGCCGATCCCCGTTCGGTGACCGCCAACGCGCTGCTCTACGACACACGCAAGAGCATCGACCACCAGCAACTGGGCAGCAATTACGAGCGCCGTTTCGGCGACGCCACCCTGCAGGCCACTGCCTACACCGGCCGGCGCAGCGTGCTGCAATTTCTGTCGATCCCCAAAGCCGTGCCCGCCAACGAGCGTGGCGGCGGGGTGGTGGACTTCGACCGCACCTTTTATGGCGGCAGCCTGCGCTGGTTACAGCCCCTGGAAAGTGCACCCGGCGACCTGCAACTGGTGTTCGGCCTGGACTACGACCGCAGTCGCGACGACCGCCAGGGCTACCAGAACTTCGTCGGCGACCAACTCGGCGTGAAAGGCGAACTGCGCCGCGACGAAATCGACACCGTCACCAGCCTCGACCCCTACGCCCAGGCCACGTGGAAACTAGGCGACTGGACCCTGCAGGGCGGCTTGCGCTACAGCACCGTGGAAATCGACATCGACGACCGCTTCATCACCGCCGACAACGGCGACGACAGCGGCCGGCGGCGTTTCGAGCAGGCCACGCCCACTCTGAGCCTCGGCTACGCCTTCAGCCCGACGCTCAATGGCTACATCAGTGTCGGCAAAGCCTTCGAGACGCCAACCCAGGGCGAACTGGCCTACGCCCCCGGTGGCGGCAGCGGCTCCAATCTGAATCTGGACCCGGCCACCAGCACGCAATACGAACTCGGCCTGAAAGCCCTGCTCGGCGAACGCGTGCGCATCAACGCCGCGCTGTTCCAGATCGACACTGACGATGAAATCGTCGTCTTCGCCAACCAGAACGGCCGCACCAGCTACCAGAACGCCGGCCGCACCCAACGCCGCGGGTTCGAGCTGGGCCTGGACAGCCAGCTCAGCGAGCACTGGTCGGCCTACCTCGCCTACACCTACCTGAGCGCCACCTACGCCTCGCGCTTCAACGCTGGCAACCTCTCTATAGAAGAAGGCAACGATTTACCCGGCGTACCGCGCACCACCCTTTACGGCGAACTCAACTGGCGTCCGCAAGACGGCATCAGCACCGCCCTTGAAGCCCAGTACCGCAGCCAGGTCTACACCGAAGACACCAACACCGCCAAAGCCGCGCCGAGCTATGCCGTGTTCCACTGGCGCGCGCGCCTCGAACAGCGAAGCGGGCCCTGGACCTTTCACCAGACCCTGCGCCTGGACAACCTGCTGGACCGCCAATACGTCGGTTCGGTGATCGTCGGCGACGGCAATGGCCGCTACTACGAAGCCGCACCGGGCCGCTCCTGGTATGCCGGCGCCGGGCTGGAGTTTCAGTTTTAACCATTCCGTAGGATGGGTTGAGCGCAGCGATACCTATCGTCTCTCACACCCATAATGCAAAGGACTGCATACCGATGACCGCCTACCGCCGCGACCACACACCCGGCGCCACCTGGTTCTTCACACTCAACCTCGCTGACCGCAACGCCACATTGCTCACTACGCACATCGAAAACCTGCGTAGCGCCTTCGTCTATGCCATGCACCGTCATCCATGGCGGATAGACGCCGTCGTCATCCTGCCCGATCACCTGCATGCGATCTGCACCCTGCCGGCGCACGATGCCGATTACCCCCTGCGTTGGCGACTGATCAAAGCGCATTTCTCGCGCAGCCTGCCAAAACACGAACACATTTCCGCCAGCCGCGCACGGCGAGGCGAGCGCGGCATCTGGCAGCGTCGCTATTGGGAACATCGCATTCGCGACGAAAAGGACTTCGTCCGACACGTGAATTACATCCACCACAATCCCCGAAAACATGGGCATGTCGAAAATCTTGCCGACTGGCCGTGGTCGTCTTTCCACCGCTATGTCCTGATGGGTTTGTTACCTGAGGATTGGGCAGGCGAAGGAATAGAGAATAATGCGGGTGAACGAAATGAACGGGGCTTGGCAAGGATCAATTGATGGGTATCGCTGCGCTCCACCCATCCTACGAATTCGAAGTTTCGGTCAGGATGTAGGATGGTGTTGAGCGCAGCGATACCCATCAAAGCTCCATGCAAAAAGGCCAGTCTCCGACCGGCCTGTTAGTTCACGCCCTTCTCACTTACCCATTGCTCGGAAACGCAAACTGCGCCGCTTCGTGGCTCGCCCGTTGCGGCCAGCGCTGGGTAATCGCCTTGCGCCGGGTGTAGAAGCGCACACCGTCCGGCCCGTAGGCGTGCAGGTCGCCGAACAGGGAGCGCTTCCAGCCGCCGAAGCTGTGGTAGGCAACGGGCACCGGCAGGGGGACGTTGACGCCGACCATGCCGACTTCGATTTCGTCGCAGAACAGCCGGGCGGCTTCGCCGTCGCGGGTGAAGATGCAGGTGCCGTTGCCGTATTCGTGGGCGTTGATCAATTGCATGGCGGCTTCCAGGCTGTCGACGCGGACGATGCACAGCACCGGGCCGAAGATTTCTTCTCGGTAGATGCGCATGTCCGGGGTGACGCCGTCGAACAGGCAGCCGCCAAGGAAGAAGCCGTCTTCATGCCCCGCTACGGACAAGCCACGACCGTCAACCACCAGTTCGGCGCCAGCGCGCACGCCGTCTTCGACGTAGCCGCTGACCTTGTCCAGGTGCTGGCGGGTCACCAGCGGGCCCATGTCCAGGCCGCAAGAGGTGCCCGCACCAACTTTCAACGCCTGAATCTGCGGCACCAGCTTGGCGACCAGCGCATCGGCGATCTGATCGCCCACGCACACCGCCACGGAGATGGCCATGCAGCGCTCGCCGCAGGAGCCGTAGGCCGCGCCCATCAGGGAGCTGACGGCATTGTCGAGATCAGCGTCGGGCATTAGCACCGCGTGGTTCTTGGCGCCGCCGAGGGCTTGCACGCGTTTGCCTCGTTTGGTGCCTTCGGCATAGATGTATTCGGCGATCGGCGTGGAGCCGACAAAGCTGACCGCTTTGATCTCTGGCGCTTCGAGCAGCGCGTCCACTGCGTCCTTGTCGCCGTGGACTACGTTGAGTACGCCCTTCGGCAGGCCGGCCTGGTTGAGCAGGTCGGCGATGTACAGCGCCGAGCTGGGGTCGCGTTCGGAAGGTTTGAGGATGAAGCAGTTGCCGCAGGCGATGGCCAGCGGGTACATCCACAGCGGTACCATGGCCGGGAAGTTGAACGGGGTGATGCCGGCGACCACGCCGAGCGGCTGTTGATCGCTCCAGGCGTCGATGTTCGGGCCCACGTTGCGGCTGTATTCGCCTTTGAGCAGTTCCGGCGCGCCGCAGGCGTATTCGACGTTTTCGATTCCGCGCTGCAACTCGCCCGCCGCGTCTTCAAGGGTCTTGCCGTGTTCTTCGCTGATCAGTTGGACGATGGCGTCCTTGTGTTGCTCCAGCAATTGCTTGAAGCGGAACATGACCTGGGCGCGCTTGGCCGGTGGGGTGTTGCGCCAGGCAGGAAAGGCCGCCTGGGCCGCGTCGATGGCTTGCTGCACGGTGGCGCGGTCGGCCAGCGCGACCTGGTGAATCGCCTGGCCGGTGGAAGGATTGAAGACGTCGGCGCTACGGCCTTGACCGGCGATACGCTCGCCGTTGATCAGGTGCGGGATGTGGCTCATGGGCACTCCATGTTCTGTTGCGAGACGTGTGGAATAACAACGCGGCATCCACCCGTAGATTCAGGCGGCACGGTGACGGCCCCATCGCGGACACGTCCGCTTCTACGAGTAGCCGCCGCACCGCGCTCCGTTTTAGCCGGTCTGATTCAGCGCCTCGCCGACGGCATTGAACAGGCTGTCCAGCTCCTCGGGCTTGGCGTTGAAGGTCGGGCCAAACTGCAGGCAATCGCCGCCAAAGCGCACGTAGAAGCCGGCCTGCCAGAGCTTCATCGCCGCCTCGAAGGGCCGCACGATGGCGTCGCCGTCGCGGGGGGCGATCTGGATGGCGCCGGCCAGCCCGCAGTTGCGGATATCCACCACGTTGTTCGCGCCCTGCAGACCGTGAATGGCCTGCTCGAAATACGGCGTCAGCTCGGCGGCCTGCTGCACCAGGTTTTCCCGCGCCAGGATTTCCAGCGAGGCAAGGCCGGCGGCGCACGCCACCGGGTGCGCCGAGTAGGTGTAGCCGTGGGGGAATTCCACCGCGTATTCTGGAATCTGCTGGCCCATGAAGGTCTGATAAATCTCACGGCTGGCAACCACTGCGCCCAGCGGCACGGCGCCGTTGGTGACCTGCTTGGCAATATTCATGATGTCCGGGGTGACGCCAAAATACTCCGCGCCGCTGTAGGCGCCGAGGCGGCCGAAGCCGGTGATCACCTCATCGAAGATCAGCAAGATGTTGTTGGCATCGCAGATTTCGCGCAGGCGTTGCAGGTAACCCGTCGGCGGCACGATCACGCCGGCCGAGCCGGACATCGGCTCGACGATCACCGCCGCGATATTCGAGGCGTCGTGCAGCTCGATCAGACGCAGCAGGTCATTGGCCAGTTCGACGCCGCCGGTCTCGGCCATGCCCTTGGTGAAGGCCAGGCCGGGCTGCAGGGTGTGCGGCAAATGGTCGGCATCCATCATCAGGCCGAAGCTCTTGCGGTTGCCGCCCATGCCGCCCAGCGCGGTGCCGGCGACGTTGACGCCGTGGTAGCCACGGGCGCGGCCGATCAGCTTGGTCTTGCTGGCCTGGCCTTTGATGCGCCAGTAGGCGCGGGCCATCTTGATGGCGGTGTCGGCGCACTCGGAGCCGGAGTTGGTGAAAAACACATGGTCGAGTTCACCGGGCAGGCGCTCGGCAATCTTCTCCGCCAACTGGAAGGACAGCGGATGGCCGTACTGAAAGCCCGGCGAATAATCGAGAGTGCCCAGTTGCTGACTGACCGCCGCCTGGATTTCCTTGCGCGAATGGCCGGCGCCGCAGGTCCAGAGTCCGGACAGGCTGTCGTAGATACGCCGCCCCTTGTCGTCCACCAGCCAGCTGCCTTCGGCGGCGACGATCAAGCGCGGATCGCGCTGGAAATTGCGGTTGGCGCTAAAGGGCATCCAGTGGGCGTCCAACTTGAGCTGGGCGGCCAGGGGCAACGGAGCGGTATGCGGCATGTTCATCGAGCGAGCCTCGCAGAATCGTGATTGTTGTTGTGGGTAGCGCGGGATTCACTATCCGACTGCCGCACGGGTCGCGAACCGCGTCGCCTCTACAGGGTAGACGTCGAAGGTGCCACGGGCTTAGATTCGGAAACAGCCAACTTTATGGATCTTCAGTTAAGGGATTACTAAACCAATGAACAGCCGCCGCACCGATCCTTTGGCCCAGGTCAGCGACTTCGATCTGCGCTTGCTGCGCGTGTTTTGCCGCGTAGCGGAGTGCGGCGGTTTTTCGGCTGCCGAAAGCGTACTGGGCATCGGCCGCTCGGCGATCAGTCAACAGATGAGTGATCTGGAGCAGCGCCTCGGCCTGCGCCTGTGTCAGCGTGGGCGCGCCGGTTTCGCCCTCACCGACGAGGGCCGCGAGGTGTATCGCGCCACCCAGCACCTGCTTGCCGCGCTGGAAGGTTTTCGAAGCGAGGTCAACGGCCTGCACCGGCAGTTGCGCGGCGAATTGAATATCGGCCTCACCGACAACCTGGTGACCGTGCCGCACATGCGCATCACCCACGCCCTGGCGCGCTTGAAGGAGCGCGGCCCGGACGTGCGCATCAATATCCGCATGGTCCCGCCCAGCGAAGTGGAGCAAGGCGTGCTCGACGGTCGTCTGCACATCGGCGTGGTGCCGCAGGCCGGCGCGCTGCCGGGCCTCGACTACCAGCCGCTCTACGGCGAGCGCTCACAGCTGTACTGTGCGGTCGGCCACCCGTTGTTCGACATCGACGAAGCGCAGCTCGACGATGCGCGCCTGGACAGCCAGGACGCCATTGCGCCAACCTTCCGCCTGCCGCCCCACGCCCAGGCCCATTACCGCGCCCTGCACTGCACGGCCAGCGCTTCGGACCGCGAGGGCATGGCGTTTCTGATCCTCACCGGGCACTACATCGGTTACCTGCCCGACCATTACGCCGAGCCCTGGGTGCGCGAAGGTCGGTTGCGCGCGTTGCAACCCGATGCGCGTTTTTATGAGCTGAGCCTTGCCTCGGTGACGCGCAAGGGCCGGCGCGCCCATTTGGTGCTGGAAGAGTTTCTCGCCGCATTGGCCACCGCCCACTAACCGAGCGCTCTGCCCTCTTTAAGCCCCTTTCAAAGAAAGACATTCGCCATGCCCTATACCCTCGCCGCGCCTTGCCAGTATCAGGAAGACATTCGCAAGAGCCGTTTTCTGGCCCTCGCCGCACCGGTCGCCAGCGCCGAAGAGGCCCAGGCGTTTATTGCCGCCCACAGCGAGCCCGCCGCCACGCACAACTGCTGGGCCTGGAAGGTCGGCGCGCAGTACCGCTTCAACGACGACGGCGAACCCGGCGGCACTGCGGGCCGGCCGATCCTGGCTGCCATCGAGGGCCAGGAGTGCGATCAGGTCGCGGTGCTGGTGATCCGCTGGTACGGCGGCATTCAGCTGGGCACCGGCGGCCTGGCCCGCGCCTACGGCGGCAGTGCGGCCAAGTGCCTGCAGGCCGGCGAACGTCTGGAATTGGTGCCGCGTATTGCCTTGAGCTGTCGCTGCGGATTCGCCGAACTGGCGCTGGTGCGCCAGCGCCTGGCCGAGGCGGATGGGGTGATCGAAACCGAGCAGTTCCTGGCCGACGGTGTGGAACTGCAGTTCGCCTTGCCTGCTCAGCAGCTCGAATCCGTCCAGCGCCAGTTGGCCGACCTCAGCCGGGGGCGCATCCATATACAACGTCGCTAAGCCTGTGCACGGGCAAGCACGTTATCCTTGTGGCAGTTTTCGCAGCATGAAGGTAGGCAACATGAGCAAGACCGCTTTGATCATTGGCGCATCCCGCGGCATCGGCCTGGGGTTGGCGCAGCGTTTTCTCGAGCAGGGCTGGAAGGTAATCGCCACCTACCGCAACACCAAAGGCCTGCTGCAATTGCAAAAGCTGCCGGGGGTGCGCGCCGAGCAACTCGATATCCTCGACCGCGTCAGCGTCGCGGCACTGGCCAGGCGCTTGCAGGACACTACGGTGGATGTGCTGCTGGTCAACGCCGGCGTATCGGGGCCGGCGCACCGTGAAGTGGAGCCGGCCACGCTGGAAGAGGTCGGCTCACTGTTCATGACCAACGCCATCGCTCCGCTGCAAGTTGCCGAGCGCTTGTTGCCGCTACTCAAGCCCGACGGTGTGCTGGGCTTCACCAGCTCGATCATGGGCAGCCGGGAGCTGGCAGTTGCGCAGCACCGCCTGTACAGCGCCAGCAAAGCGGCGCTCAACCATATGGTGCACAGTCTGGCGCAAAAGCTCGGCGCAGATTCGCGCCGCACCCTGCTCTGCCTGCACCCCGGCTGGGTACAAACCGACATGGGCGGCAACAGCGCACCGGTGGACCTGCTCACCAGCACGGAAGGCTTGTGCCGCGTGCTGCGCGAAGCCGAAGGCAAGGGCGGCCTGCATTTCCTGGATTACCAGGGCCAGGCCTTGCCCTGGTAAGCCTGCAACTACCTGTTTTGATGGAGCGACTCATGCATACCTGGCTCAATACCTTGCCCAAGGCCGAACTGCACCTGCATCTGGAGGGCTCGCTGGAGCCCGAACTGCTGTTCGCCCTGGCCGAGCGCAATAAAATCTCCCTGCCCTGGAGCGATGTGGACAGCCTGAGCCGCGCCTACGCTTTCAACAACCTGCAGGAATTCCTCGATCTCTATTACCAGGGCGCCGATGTGCTGCGCACCGAACAGGACTTCTACGACCTGACCTGGGCCTACCTGCAAAAATGCCAAGCCCAGCGCGTCGTGCACACCGAGCCCTTCTTTGACCCGCAGACCCATACCGATCGCGGCATTCCCTTCGAGGTGGTGGTGAACGGCATCGGCCAGGCCCTCAAGGACGGTCGCGGTCAACTGGGCATCCAAAGCGGGCTGATCCTCAGTTTCCTGCGCCACCTGTCCGAGGAGGAAGCGTTCAAGACACTGGAGCAGGCCATGCCCTACCGCGACGCCTTTATCGCCGTGGGTCTGGACAGC
Organism: Serpens gallinarum; assembly: GCF_014836765.1. Taxonomy (GTDB): domain Bacteria; phylum Pseudomonadota; class Gammaproteobacteria; order Pseudomonadales; family Pseudomonadaceae; genus Serpens; species Serpens gallinarum. The sequence goes on along the minus strand of NZ_JACSQG010000011.1, from coordinate 100,468 downwards.
TCCGAGCTGGGCCATCCGCCGTCCAAGTTCGAGCGGGTATTCGCCAAGGCGCGCGCCGAAGGCTTGCCGGCGGTGTGCCACGCCGGGGAGGAAGGCCCGCCGGAGTACATCAGGCAGGCGCTGGACCTCCTCAAGGCCAAGCGCATCGACCATGGCGTACGCGCCGCCGAAGACCCGCGCCTGCTACAGCGACTGATTGATGAGCAAATCCCACTCACCGTCTGTCCGCTGTCGAACATCAAGCTGCGGGTGTTCGACGACATGGCCCAGCACAATATCCTCGACCTGCTGGAAATGGGTGTGAAGGTCACGGTCAACTCTGACGATCCGGCGTATTTCGGCGGCTATGTCACGGAGAACTTCATCGCCCTGCACGACAGCCTGGGCATGACCCGCGAGCAGGCCCAACGTCTGGCCCGAAACAGCCTGGAGTCGCGGCTGGTCTAATGCCCAGCGCGTGGGATGGGTTGAGGCGCAGGTAGGCGCATGCAGAAGATACCCAGTGGCTCCGCGCCGATACCCATCAATGGCAAGACAACATGATGGGTATCGCTGCGCTCCACGCCATCCTACAACCCGGCTTCAGCCAGACGCCGGGCATGCTCCACATAGACCGCGACCGGGTCGACTCCCGGCCCCACCGCGCCGAGTTGCTGGTTGACGATGTCCAGGTGGTCGAACGGGTAATCGGAGCGAATCACCTGCCCCAGGTGCGAGCTGAAACGACCAACCATGCCATCGTTCTGCCCCGCCTCGCGCACGAAGCAACGTGAAAACAGCCGACACAGGCGCTGGCTGGGGTCGAAACGGTTGCGCCCCTGGTCGGTAATCCCCGGCTGCAGCGTGCCGGACCAGGAGTAATAGCGCACGCCGTCTACTTCATGCTCGCCCTCACCGCCCCAGAGTGCCGGCAGGCCCTGTGGATAACGCGCGTTGAACGCCGCCACCCCTTCGCTGCCCAGATCCTGCAACGATTCCAGGGCGTCGCGCGGCAGCACCCTGTCATCAGCGGCAGAATCCAGCCCTTGCATGACCAACGCCAGCCCCTGGGTGATGTTCGCCAGCCAGCGCCGCGGACGTCCGCCCGGCTGCAGGTGAAGCTGCAGATAGTCGGCCACCTCCGAACCCTGGTTCGGCCCGGCCACCGAGGTGACCGACGCCACCCACTGCGGACGCAGCGCCGCTACATAACGCGCGCTCAGCGCACCCTGACTGTGACCGATCAGGTGCACCCGCTCGGCACCCAACTCGGCGCGGAGCGCTTCGACCTGGGCCAGCAATTGCTCGCCACGCACCGTGTTGCCATGTACCGCCGACAGACGCACCGCATGCACCGTGGCGCCGGCGGCACGCAGCGCGGTATCGATGCCGTACCAGTAGGAATAACCGGCCAGGCTTACGAAGCCGAGCATGCCGTGCACCAACACCAGCGGATAACGGGGCGCGAGGTTCATGGCGATGTCCTGTGTGATCGGATTCAGTTCAGACTCATTCTGGCTGATGTGTCCGGAAACGCAGCCGCATCCGCCTGACACTCTTTATCACAGCACCATCATCCACAGCGGCAGACTGGCCGCCGCCAGCAGGGTCGACAGGCACACAGTTGAGCTCACCGTGCGGCTGTCCTCCGGAGTACGCACGAAGGCCAGCACATTGACTCCCGTCGGGCAGGCAGCCATCAATACCAACACCGCGCGTGCCGTGTCGTTGAGCCCCAGCCAAGCCGCCAACAGATACACCGCCACGGGAAATACCGCGAGCTTCACCAGGGTCAGTCCCAGCACACCACGGGACAAATGCAGGCTGTACCGCGCCAGACTCATGCCCAGCACCATGAGGGCGCACGGCAAGGCTGCGGCCGACAGCCAGCTGGCCAGTTTCCACAACGGCTCGGGCATAGCCAGGCCGGACAGGTTGACCAGAGCACCGAGCAGCAGGCCGATGATCACCGGATTGGCCAGGTTCTTCAGCAGCGCCAGCGGCTGTATTTTTTCACCGCTGCCGAAGGCCGCATACAGACTGTGCAGGGAAAACAGCAACAGGCTGTGGAACACCAGCACTGCGAACAGATACACCAGGCTGTCCGTACCCAGCACCGTGGCCACCAGCGGAATGCCGATCAGCACGTTATTGGAATAGGCAGCCGTCAGGCCCAGCGGCGAGGCCTTGCCACGACGCAGGTGCACCAGCAGGTTGACCACTATGAACACCAGCAGCACCGGCAGGAAATAACCGATCAGCAGGTTTGGCGACAGCCCCTGGGCCAATTCGGCCTTGGCAATGCCGGTAAATAACAGCACGGGCATGAACAGCTTGAAGGTCAGGCTGGCCAGCCCGGTGGCCGCCTCGCCACTCAGCCAGCGGCGCCGGCCGATTACATAACCCAGGATTACCAACAGGAAAATCGGCAGAATTGCCTGCACCGCCACCATAATCGCGCACTCCGACTACTAAGGCGCAAAAGCGCGCCACAGAGGCGATGGAGCATACTCAAGGGCCACTCACCTGGCGATGGGAAAAAAAGCTGCGACTTGGTCAAAAGCTATCAGCCGCATCCCATGGCTTGCGAGGAACCATCAACCGCCCCTAGAGTGCAGCCTGTTATCCCGACACGCCTTTGCCATGCCCTTACCTCGTACCGCACAGAAGCAACAGACCCGCCAAGCCCTGATGGACGCTGCCCGCGAGCTCATGGACAGCAATCGCGGTTTTGGCAGCTTGAGCCTACGCGAAGTCGCGCGCCGCGCCGGTATCGTGCCGACCGGCTTTTACCGTCACTTCGCCGATATGGACGAACTGGGCCTGGCGCTGGTTGCCGAAGTCGGCGAAACCTTCCGCGACACCCTGCGCCGGGTCCGCCACAACGAGTTCGAGCAGAACGGCCTGATCGAAGCGAGCACACGCATTTTCCTTGATGCGGTTGCTATCAACCGCGTTCAATTTCTGTTTCTGGCCCGCGAGCAGTACGGCGGCTCCCTGCCGATCCGCCAGGCCATTGCCACCCTGCGCCAATGCATTACCGACGATTTGTGCGCCGATTTACAGTTGATGAACCGCATGCCGCACCTGGACGTGCCGGCCATTGAGGTGGTCTCCGACCTGGTGGTGAAAACCGTGTTCGCCACCTTGCCGGAACTCATCGATCCGCCACCTGCCGGCCTGCCCGCTCACCTGAGCCCCGAAGCGAAGATCACCCAGCAGCTGCGTTTCATCATGGTGGGCGGCCGGCATTGGCTCGGCCCGGGGCGCGCCAAACCCTGAGCATCCCAGGCGTGTCCCGGCCCGATGAAGAGAAAAAATTGTCCGCAGTCATGGTAATGGCACGAAGATAGCAACGATGATAGTGCTGCTAATGGATTAGCACCCGGTCAGCTCGTCGGCACCATCCGCCCGGCGAGCTGACCATCCTTTTTTGCCAACGGTCAAAAAGCGATCAGCCGCGCCAAAGCCTGATTCAATGCCGCCCCGGCACGCTTACCCCACACTTACTCACCGTTTTATCCACCGCTTAGGTGGACAACTCCAGCTGCTCTCAAAACGTCATGAACGCTGCCAAGTGCTTGATATGTGCTGGTTTTTTGATTGAACAAAAAAGCAACAAAGCGCTGAAAGGCCGATAGGACAAGGATTTGCGCCGTTTATTCTCATGTTATGCACAGATGCGCCCACAGAATCGCTGAACAACTATGACAATCCCATGACAGGCTGCCCCCTCAGTCAGGTGGTGACGCATTCCGTCACTTGGACTCAATGCCCTCCGAGATAGGCATTGCGCACTTCCTCATTGCCCAGCAGTTCAGCACCGCTACCGCTCAGGCGGATCTGCCCGTTGGCCATGACATAACCGCGATCAGACAGTTTCAGCGCATGGTTGGCGTTCTGCTCGACCAGAAAGATGGTCATGCCGCCTTCCGCCAGATCGCGCAGGATCTGAAAGATCTGCTTGACCACAATCGGTGCCAGTCCCAGCGACGGCTCGTCGAGCAGCAGCAGTTTCGGTCGGCTCATCAGCGCGCGGGCGATGGCGAGCATTTGCTGCTCGCCGCCGGAGAGCGTCATGGCGCGCTGATTACGCCGCTCCTTGAGGCGCGGAAACAACTCGAACATGCGCTGCATGTCTTCATCGGCATGGGCCAGACCGATGGGAATGGTGCCCATCAGCAGGTTTTCCTCAACGTTCATGTCGGGAAATACGCGGCGCCCCTCCGGAGATTGGGCAATACCACTGGAGGCCACGAAGTGCGACGATTTGTGGGTAATGTCCTGGCCGCGAAACAGAATCTGTCCCGCAGCTGCCCGCGGCTGGCCGAAGATCGACATCAACAGCGTCGATTTGCCCGCGCCGTTGGCGCCGATCAGGCACACCGTCTCGCCCTCACCGACCTGCAGGCTGACGCCACGCAGAGCCTGGATCGGACCGTAGAACACGTCCACCTCACGGAATTCGAGCAGCGGAATTCTGGGGGCTGGTCCTTGGACGCTCATACCACCTCCTCCTCGTCAGCGCCCAGATAAGCGGCAATCACTTTGGGGTCATGGCGGATATCCTGCGGCCTGCCTTGGGCGATTACATCGCCGTGGTCCAGCACCACGATGTAATCCGAGATGCTCATGACCATGCCCATGTCATGCTCGATAAGCAGTACCGTAAGATCGTGCTCGTCGCGCAGGGTACGGATGATGCGACTCAAGGCGACGGTTTCCGGCGGGTTGAGACCCGCTGCCGGCTCGTCCAGGCAGATCAGTTGCGGGCGCGTACACAGGGCGCGGGCAATCTCCAGGCGCCGCTGCTGACCGTAGGACAGCTCGCCGGCCAGGCGATTGGCACAGTCCACCAGGTCGACCACCTCCAGCCAGTAGAAGGCGTGGTTCAGCGCGTCTTCTTCAGACTGGCGAAACCTCGGAGTCTGGAACACGCCGGCCAGCAGGCCACGGTTCAGCCACATGTGCTGGGCCACCAACAAGTTTTCCACCACGGACATTTCACGGAACAGGCGAATGTTCTGAAACGTGCGCGCCAGCCCGGCGCGGTTGACCAGGTGGGTACCGCCAAACAGCTTGTACCAGAGCCGACTACCCAGCTGGCGCGGCGACACGAAATCGCTCAGGCGAAAGGGCTCGCCCAGCACCTGGATAACATCCGTCTGGCTGCCCCGTGCGTTAAGTTGGATACGCCCGCCGGTGGCCTTGTAAAAACCGGTCAGACAGTTGAACACTGTGGTCTTGCCGGCGCCGTTAGGGCCGATCAGCGCCGAGATGCTGCCGCGCTGGATGTTCAGGCTGACATCGTTGAGGGCCTTGATGCCGCCAAAGCGCATCATCAGATGCTCGACGCTGAGAATGTAATCGTCGCTCATGGCGCTACTCCCTTGCGCGGAACGAAACCACGCCGGCTGATCCGAATCAGCCCACGCGGTCGCCAGATCATCATCGCCACCATGAGCATGCCAAACAGCAGCACCCGGTAGTCGGCAAAACTGCGCAGCAGCTCCGGCGCCACCGTGAGCACGAACGCAGCGATCACCACGCCGACCGTCGAGCCCATGCCGCCGAGCACTACGATGGCAAGGATCAGGGCCGACTCGAAGAAGGTGAACGACGAGGGATTGACGAAGCCCTGATAGCTGGCGAAGAACACCCCGGCCAGGCCTGCGGTGGAAGCGCCGAGCATGAAGGCCGAGAGTTTGACCAACACATGGTTGAGGCCCAGCGAGCGGCAGGCCACTTCGTCCTCGCGCAGCGCCTCCCACGCGCGGCCGACTGGCATGTGGGTCAGGCGGTGCTTGATGTACAGCACCAGAATCACCACCAGGAACAGCATGAGGTAGATGAACAAGAATTTGAGATTGGGGTTATAGGCGAAACCGAAATACTCATGGATCGGCACCCCGCCCTCCTTAGCCCGCCGCCCGAACTCCAGACCCAGCACTGTGGGCGCCGGCACCGACATGCCATTTGGCCCACCTGTGAAGCTCAGCCAGTTATTCAGCACCAGGCGAATGATTTCACCGAAGCCCAGGGTGACGATGGCCAGGTAGTCGCCATGCATGCGCAGCACCGGAAACCCCAGCAGCATACCGGCGAACGCCGCCAGCAAGGCACCCAGCGGCAACATGCTCCAGAAGCCCAGCCCGAGGTATTCATACCCCAGCGCCAGGCCGTAGGCACCGATGGCATAGAAGGCCACAAACCCCAGGTCGAGCAATCCTGCCAGGCCAACCACGATGTTCAGGCCCAGGCCGAGCAGCACGTAGATCAGCCCAAGGATCACCACTGTGAGCAGGTATTTGCTGGCGAAGAACGGGAAGACAAATGCCGCCAGCAGCAGCAACGGGATGATCCAGCGCAGTTGCGTCTTGTAGTCGGGCGCCCGCACGGACACGCCGGAACCAGCGCTCCGGAACCGTTCGATCAAGGCCCGACCATGGGCCGTTTGCGCATACAGGCTGATGCACAAGCGACCGAGCATCACCGCACCGACCAGCATGGCGACCCGTTCTGGCTGCAGGCGGAAGGCATAACCATCGAGCAGCACACCGACAATAGGGCCGAAGACGATCAGCGCGAGCAGCCCGGCCAGCAGGGTGTCGAGCAGGGTTTCCTTGAGGTCCACCGAAGTCGCGTTACGGCTCATGGTCACACCTTGGCAACCTGGGGACGACCCAGGAGTCCTTGCGGGCGGAAGATCAGGATCAGCACCAGTAGCGAGAAGCTGAACACGTCCTTGTAATCGGTGTTGACCATGCCGGAGAACTGCGCCTCGGCAACGCCGAGAATCAGCCCGCCGAGCATCGCCCCGGGCAGCGAGCCGATGCCGCCCAGCACCGCGGCCGTGAACGCCTTGATGCCGATGATGAAGCCGGCATAGAAGTCGAACGTGCCATAGTTGAGGGTAATTAGCACACCCGCCAGCGCAGCCATCGAAGCGCCGATGACGAACACGTAGGAAATCACCCGGTCGGTGTTGATGCCCAGGATCGAGGCCATCTTGCGGTCCTGCTGGGTGGCCCGGCACATGCGACCCAGACGGGTGCGATGGATGATCCAGGTCAGCACCGCCATGCCGACAAAGGCGGCGATAAGAATGAATACCTTGGTGTATGTGAGCTGCACGAAGCCCTCACCGATGTTCAGTTTCAGCGCTCCATCAAGCAAGGTCGGCACACCCTGCTGGCGGGCGCCCTGGCTGATCTGAACGTAGTTCTGCAGGATCAGCGACATGCCGATGGCACTGATCAGTGGAGCCAGGCGGGTTGAGTTGCGTAACGGCCGGTAGGCGATGCGCTCGATCACCCAGCCGTACACCCCGGTGATGAAGATGGTGAACAACAAGGTGCCAAGGATCAGCAGCGGGAACGACTCCAGCCCGAAGAACGTCAGCAGGGCCAGGGCGATGGCCGCCAGGTAGGCGCTGATCATGTACACCTCGCCGTGGGCGAAGTTGATCATGCCGATGATGCCGTACACCATGGTGTAGCCAATGGCGATCAAGCCATAGACCGACCCCAGCGTCAGGCCGTTGATCATTTGCTGCAGGAAAATGCCGTCCATGTCTGTATCTCTTCTAAACGGGCGGGGCCGTGACGACGACCGCTGCCCTCCGGATCTCGGACAGGTACTGCCGAACCCACGCCCGCCCTCCCGGCCGGCGTGGTGCTCGCCACATGACTGCGGCGTGCGATACGCATTCAGCAGTGCCCGGGAACATCCCGTTCATGCCAAGGCATGAACGGGGCAGGCGTTCTGCATCATTGCTGTTGTTGATACTTCCCTTGGTCGTCCCACTCGTAAACCACGTAGTCGGAGACCTTGAGATCGCCTTTCTCGTCGAACTCCTTCTTGCCCATCACCGTCTGCACCGGATTGGCGTGCAGCCATTCGGCGGCCTTGGCCGGGTCGTTCACCCCGGCGCCGTTGAAGGCCGCAGCGATCACCTGCAAAGTCGCGTAGGAATACAGCGTGTAGCCCTCCGGCTCAAAACCGCCGGCGCGGAACTTCTCGATTACCGCCTGGCCATCGGGAATTCGCCGCGGGTCAGCGCCAAAGGTCATTAACACGCCTTTGGTGTATTGCGGCCCGCCCGCAGTGGTGACCAGTTCGTCGGTAACAATGCCGTCGCCAGACAGGAATTTGGCGTTCAGCCCCTGCTCGCGCATCTGCCGCACCAGCGGTCCGGCTTCCGGGTGCAGGCCGCCGAAATACACCACTTCGGCACCGGTGGAACGCAGCTTGGTCACCAGCGCGTTGAAGTCCTTCTCGCCCCGGGTCAAGCCCTCATAGAGCACCTCCTTGACGCCGCGCTTGGCCAGTTGTGCGCGGGTGGCATCGGCCAGACCCTGGCCGTAGGTGTCCTTGTCGTGAAGGATCGCCACCTTGCTGGCCTTCAGTGTGTCGACGATGTAATCGCCGGCGACGATGCCTTGCTGATCATCCCGTCCACACATGCGGAACACAGCTGGCATGCCGCGCTCGGTGAATTGCGGGTTGGTCGAGCCCGGCGTTACCATGAGGATGCCGGCTTCGTCGTACACCTCTGATGCCGGAATACTCGATGAAGAACAGAAATGGCCGACCACAGCGATAGCCTTGTCCTGGTCGACCAGCCGGTTGGCCACCGACACCGCCTGCTTGGGCTCACAGGCATCGTCGGCCTTGACCAGCCTGATCTTCTCGCCGTTGATGCCGCCTGCGGCATTGAGATCTTCTGCTGCCTGAGTCGCACCGCGCCAGTATTGCTCGCCAAACGAAGCATTGGCCCCGGTATGCGGACCGGCAACGCCGATAACCACGTCTGCTTGTGCGAACGAAGAAACACCCAGCGCGACGCTGATCGCGAGGGTCAGAAAGCCTTTTCTGTAAGTCTTCTGCGCCATGGATTGCTGCTCCTGAAGTGGAAGTGCTGTGTTGTAGTTGAGCAAGTGACGTGCAGTGATTCCTCGCGCGACCTGAAAAAACGACTCCGACGCGCCCATCCCTTTCGCTCTTTCTTATTCGAATCAACCGCTTGCCTGATCTTCCGGCCACCCTGGACGTTTTGAGACAGGGGCTTGTCCGGCTTTTCACCCGCTTCTTCACGATAGACGGCAGGCGAAAAGCTGCACACACAGGCGCACAGTTTTTGCCCAATCCTGTAAAAATTCCGGACACTCCGCGTCTTCAGATCACGACGCGCAAGCATTGTCCGAGGTGGTAGAGAGTGAAGCCGCTTTCATACAGGCAACTGCGCACGCGTGGGGCGGACACCGCCGGCAGGGCGCTGAAGGGCAGCGGCAGCGCCTGGGGATCGCCGTGGAGCAGATACTCGGCGAAGGCCTTGCCGACCAGGCTGCCGGTGGTGATGCCGCGACCGTTGTAGCCCGTCACCGCCAGCAAACCGGGCGCGGGCTCGAACACGCGCAGCAGGTGTTCCGGTGTGAACGCAATGCGCCCACTCCAGGTGTACTGCCATTCGACCCGGCCCAGCCGGGGAAAGTAATGCCGCTGAATGCGTTCGGCCCAGCGACGCAGGAACCAGGCCGGCTTGTTGCTGCCATTGCCAAGGCTGCCGAGCAACAAGCGGCCTTCGGCATCGCGCCGAACGCTGCTGAGTACCTGGCGGGTGTCCCAGGCGCCTTCGCCGTTGGGTAGAATGGCGTCGGCAGACGTGCTGCTCAGTGGCTGCGAGGCGACCTGATAGTAATAGCCGGCGAAGAATTCCCGGCGCAGCGCGCACCAATCACCTTCGGTGTAGGCGTTCGAGGCGATGACAACCTGGGGCGCCAGTACCGCACCTTCAGCCGTGCGCACGCACCAGCCATCGCCTTGGCGCTGCAGCTCGATTACCGGCGACTCCTCGTATAACCCACCGCCCATCCGCTGTACTGCATCGGCCAATCCGCGGGTGTAGGCCAGCGGATTGAGCGTTCCGGCACGGTGATCGAGCAGCGCCATGCTGATCCTCGACGTACCGCACAAGGCCTGGCAGTCAGCGCCGTGCAACAACTCCACGGGGGCGCCCCGCCGTCGCCATTGCCCATGGCGCAACTGCAGCTCCGCCGCGCCACCGGCATTATGGGCCATGTGCAGGGTGCCGGCGCGGCGTAGCTGGCAGTCGATGCCGTAGCGTTCGATCAATGCGAAGACCAACGCCGGCGCGGCGCCCAGCGCCTGGTTGAGACGTGCGCCGAGATCCATGCCGAGGCGCTCCTCGACGTCATCCGGGGCAATCCAGGTACCGGCATTGACCAGCCCGACATTGCGCCCCGAGCCGCCATGGCCGATGCGCTGCGCTTCCAACAGACACACCCGTTGCCCGCTCTCGAGCAGGTGCAACGCCGTGGACAGGCCGCTGATGCCGGCGCCGATCACGCAGACATCGGCACGCACCTCGCGTTGTAATACCGGCATGCGGGCACGCTCCGGCAACAGCTGATCCCACAGGCAGCGTTCGATCAGTGCCATGTGCAGCTCCCCTCAGTCGAAGACGATGCCTTGGGCCAGCGGCAGCTCGCGGGAATAATTCACTGTATTGGTTTGCCTGCGCATGTACGCTTTCCAGGCGTCCGAGCCGGATTCGCGGCCACCGCCGGTGTCTTTCTCGCCGCCAAAGGCGCCGCCGATTTCCGCACCACTGGGGCCAATGTTGATGTTGGCGATACCGCAGTCGCTGCCTGTGGCGGACATGAACGTCTCCGCCTCGCGCACATCGTTGCTGAACAAGCAGGAGGACAGTCCTTGGGACACGCCGTTGTTCAGCACTACGGCCTCGGCAAAGTCCCGGTAGCCGAGCACATAGAGAATTGGCGCGAAGGTTTCCCGACACACCACTGCGCTTTGCGCCGGCATCTCGACGATGGCCGGTGTCACGTACCAGGCCTCGGGAAATTCTTCAGCCAGACACCGCTCGCCGCCGAACACCACGCCACCCTCATCGCGCGCCTGTCGCAAGGCGGCCTGCATGGCTTCGTAAGCAGCTTTGTCGATCAGCGGTCCCACCAGATTGCCGTGCAGCGGATGGCCGATGCGGATGGCCCTGTAGGCGGATTTAAGTCGGGCGATGACTTCCTCCCGCACAGCGTCGTGGACGATCAAGCGGCGCAACGAGGTGCAGCGCTGGCCGGCGGTGCCCACTGCGCTGAAGAGGATGGCGCGCACCGCCAGGTCCAGGTCCGCCGATGGAGTGAGGATCATGGCGTTGTTACCACCCAATTCGAGAATGCTGCGCGCAAAGCGTGCCGCAACCTTAGGCGCCAGTTCGCGGCCCATGCGCGTGCTGCCAGTGGCGCTGACCAGCGCCACCCGTGGATCGTCGGCCAGCGCTTCGCCGACGGCGCGCCCGCCCAGACAGACCTGGCTGAGGTGCGCCGGCGCCTCGGGAAACTCCGCCTGCACGCGCTCGAACAGCGCCTGGCAGGCCAACGCGGTCAGCGGGGTTTTCTCCGACGGTTTCCACACCACCGGATTGCCGCACACCAGCGCCGGCGCGGTGTTCCACGCCCACACCGCCACTGGAAAATTGAAGGCGCTGATCACTGCCACCACGCCGAGCGGGTGCCAGGTTTCGCGCATGTGATGGCCGGGACGCTCGGAGGCGATGGTCAGTCCGTACAGCTGGCGCGACAGGCCCACGGCGAAGTCGCAGATATCGATCATCTCCTGCACTTCACCCAAGCCTTCCGCCTGGATCTTGCCGGTTTCCCAGCTCACCAGCTCTCCGAGCTCGGCCTTGTGCTGACGCAACACATCGCCAAAACGGCGCACCAGTTCACCACGGCGTGGCGCCGGAACCTGGCACCACGCCTGAAACGCCTCGGCGGCGCGGGCGACACTGGCAGCCACTTCGTCACGCTCGAGCAGCCGCACGCGGCCGATGCACTCCCCATTGATGGGGCTATGTACGGGATGATCGCCTTGTTGATACTCCGTTGACGAAACCCCGAGACCCTCAAGCACGCGACTGACCATATGCACTTCCCCTTATGCGGTGACCGTTATGCCCGGCTATCAGTAATAGCCGAACCCACAGCGAGCGTTGGAACAGATCCCCTGCACACGAAAAAGGCCGCGTCGAAACGCGGCCTCGGGGCACAAGCCGAATTGTCAGTCGACCAGAGTGACGGTGCCTTTCATCAGGGCCATATGGCCAGGGAACGAGCAGAAGAACATGTACTTCTCGTCAGCCTTGAGCTGGGCGACATCGAAGGTGACCGAGTCGCTCTCGCCGCCGCCAATCAGCTTGGTGTGGGCGAGGATGCGCGGGTCATCGGCTTTCACATAATCATTGGCCAGCCCAGCGGAAATCCCTTCGCTGGCCACCGGATTCATATCAGCCTCAGTGGTAAGCACCCAGTTATGACCCATGACGTTTTTCGCCATGGTGCCGGTATGCTTGAGGTTGACGGTAAAGTCGGTGCAGCTCTTGCTGATTTCGATGGCATTGGTGCTGTAGGTCATTTGGTCGGTGGAGTCGATATCCACCGAGCACTCAGCCGCCCACAGGGGCGCGCTAAATATGGACAGCAGGGATAAGACAGCGAGTTGACGGATCATGGAGCCTCCTGAGGGAAAGTGCGCAGACGCCACAGGGGTAGACTGCCGTGTCTCAGGCCGGTTCCGATCGGCCGTTCACACGCATCAAGGCAGGGTGTCAATCGACGCCATGCAGAGTTTCAACCAGCCTCGTCACCCCGCGAGGTTTAGCATGCGCGTGTGAAATCCATGTCAGGAGAGACGCCATGCCCTTCAATGAACTGCTAAAAAGCCTACTGGCCGCCTATGCCGAAGGCGCCTGCGGACGAGAGTGATCTCACCGATAGCTACGCAACGCGTCCCCCGCTACTCTGTGGTCGAATTTTCCACGGAGTGTCCCATGTCCCTGCGTTCCATTTGCGTGTTCTGCGGTGCCAGCACCGGCACCAATTCCATCTACCGTGAGGCGGCCGAGCAGCTGGGCCGCGAGCTCGCTGCACGCGGCATTAGCCTGGTCTACGGCGGTGGCGCGGTCGGCCTGATGGGCGTGGTCGCCGACGCGGCGATGGCGGCCGGCGGCGAAGTAATCGGCATCATTCCCCAGAGCCTGCAGACCTCTGAAATCGGCCACAGCGGCCTGACCCGCCTGGAAGTGGTGGACGGCATGCACGCCCGCAAGGCGCGTATGGCCGAGCTGTCCGATGCCTTCATCGCCCTGCCCGGCGGGCTCGGCACACTGGAAGAGCTGTTCGAGGTGTGGACCTGGGGCCAGCTTGGTTACCACGCCAAGCCCCTGGGGCTGCTGGAAGTGAACGGCTTCTACGCCAAGCTCAGCGGTTTTCTCGATCATCTGGTGACCGAAGGCTTCGTCCGCCCGCCGCACCGTGCCATGTTGCAGCGCAGCGAATCGCCGGCCGCACTGCTGGAGCTACTGGCCGCCTGGCAGCCCACCCAGCCGAAATGGCAGGACGAGCAACAGCCCAGCTGAACGTAACGGCAGAAAGCAACTTTTCCACCTGTTGCGGGTCTGCCCGAAACGGGCGGCAGCCTCGCTGCCGCACTTCTTTTTTCGATGACGCACCATGACCCGCTGGCAAGACTCCCTGAATCCCGCAGTCGAATGGGTCACCACCTTCCTGCGTCGTTACCCCGGGCTGGTGGCCCTGTTCGGCTTCGTGTCCGGGCTGGCCAGTTTCCTGCTGGTCGACCGCCAGGCCGGACTGGCCAAGGTGATCGCTGCAGTGATGCTGGTCAGCTGGATCTGGCTGGTGCTCGGCCACAGCCTGCGCGCCTGGCTGGAACGCCGCTTCGGCTTGCGCTTGCCACCGCCAGTGCTGCACTACGCAACGCAGATGATCCACCAGGAAAGCCTGTTTTTCATCCTGCCGTTTTTTGCCATCACCACCACCTGGAACAGCGGCCAGGCGGTGTTCACCAGCCTGCTCGGCGCAGCCGCGCTGGTGTCGATCATCGACCCGCTGTATTACCGCCAATTGGCGCCCCGGCGTTGGGTCTACCTGGCGTTTCACAGCCTGACGCTGTTTGCGGTGCTGCTTACCGCCCTGCCGATCATCCTGCAATTGAGCACGCCACAAAGTTACCGCTGGGCGCTGGGGATTGCCCTGGCGCTGGCATTTCCCAGTCTCGCCGCGCTCTCCCCCGGCGGCTGGCGACGCTGGCTGATCGCCCCGTTGCTGCTCATCACTCTGGCTGGCGTGGGCTGGCTGGCTCGCCTGTGGGTGCCGCCCGCCACGCTGTGGCTGACCGAAGTCGCCATCAGCCAGCAGCTGCAGGAACGTACGCCAAGCCAGCGCCTGCGCCAGCTCAGTGTTGCCCAGCTGCAGGCTGACGGCCTGTACGCCTACACCGCGATCAACGCGCCGCGTGGGTTGGCCGAAGGTATCCAGCATATCTGGCGGCACAATGGCCGCGAGGTGGACCGCATCGCGCTGAACATCCAGGGCGGACGCCAGGCCGGCTACCGGGCATGGACCCACAAGCGCAACTTCCCCCCCGAGCCGCAGGGCAACTGGCAAGTGCAGGTAGTGACCGAAGCCGGTCAATTAATCGGCGTGCTGCGCTTCAACGTGGTGGATTAACGGCCCCGCTACCGAGCATCGCCGCAGCAGGCCGTCGGTGGACAAAGCACCTATGGTTTCCGTGCTTCTTGCCCATACGGAGACCGCATCATGTTCCGGATATTCATGCTGGCCTTGGTTCTGATCGGCGCCCCACCGGCTCTGGCCCACCATGGTTGGAGCAGCTACGACAGCGAACAACCACTGAGGCTGGAGACCGAGATTATCGAGGTGCATTACCGCAACCCTCACGCCGAACTGGTTATCGAACATGCAGGCCAGCAGTGGCGAGTGATTCTGGCGCCGATATCGCGCCTGAACACACGCGGCCTACCGGAATCGGACCTGCAAGTCGGCCAACAGATAATTCTGGAAGGCTATCCACGTAAGGATGGCAGCGCCGAATTGCGCGCCGAGCGAATCACTGTCAACGACCGAACCGTCGAGCTGCGCTGATGGGAGCGGCGCAGCTCGCCGCCGCACTGGAGGGCACCGCGCTCGGTGTGATGATGCGCGAGTCTGACTGGCTCTACCCAGTCGTTAACCTGCTGCATCTGCTGGGTCTGGTCTTGCTACTCGGCGCCATGCTTTTTCTGGATCTGCGCTTGCTCGGCCTGGCCCCCCGCGTGCCACTGGGCTTGCTCGCCCCCTGGCTGACCGGTTTCGCCGTGAGCGGCCTGCTGATACAGCTTGCCAGCGGCCTGGCCCTGTTCGCCGCCGACGCCATGGCATTGATCGGCAACCGGCTGTTGCAGATCAAATTGCTCCTGGTGCTGTTCGGCATCGGCAATGCCGGGCTGTTTCGCTGGCGATTTTCGCGAGTTTTACCGAAATGGGAGATCGTGCCGCTGCCGGCCAGGATGCAGGCGGGCTTGTCGCTGTGCGCGTGGCTGTCGGTAATGGCAGCCGGGCGGCTACTCGCGTATTTCTAAGCCCCAAGATAGGCTCCGTATGGAAAGTTTTGCGCCCGGTGATGCTGCGTTTAAAACATCTCTATCACCATGAAAACTGCTTTTTTTTCCGGCCTGTGCCTTGCCTGACCTTCGCTCGATGACTCTCCGTACAGGCCTGTTGTCGTTTCATTGCATTGAGTAAAAAAACACCACTCTGGGCTACACCAGTAGCCATGCTGTTCCCAGCACTCTTTCACCTGCTTGCCCACAGAGTTATACACAGCATCTGGGGAAAAGCGGACCCGCTGCCAAGAGCGCCACACGCACCGAAGTGACTGTTTTTTAGGTGCATTTGCAATAAACAAGGCCATCAGGGCCACTAGCGCAGATCCCACAACCCTCGCAATTCGTGAAGTTATTCACAGACATGCAAGCTCAGTCGTTATGGCCATTGCTGCACATAAAAAGTGGCAGCGGGGATGCGAGCGTGCGCCTCACTTTTGAGGTTGTGCACGGCGGCGCTGCGGCCCGAGGTCGGGCCTGATATCAGTGAGGAATAGCGGCTCGTCGCGAAGGAGGCGCAGTGGGCCGGAACACTGGGTGCAACCTCAGCGCGGCGCCACCGGACGCTGAGGTTTGCCGCCCTTGCCACCTTTGCCGGCAGCGGGCTTTACCGATTGGCTACGCTCGGCCTTCTTGCGGGCTTCGGCAGCGGCCTTGGCCTGCTCGCGCTTGTCCCACGGATTGCCGTCCTGGCTGCGCGGTGGCAAACCGGTGTGCTGGGTGAGCAGCGGTCTGGTCTGGCGATTGCCAGCCACCTTCTTGCTGCCGGCCGGCGTGGAGTTCTTGCGCCGTGCGCTCTGGTACTCATCGCCCGCAGGCTGATGCACCGGGATCAGTTGGTGCTTGCCACTGCCGATCAGGTCGGCGCGCCCCATGCGCTTGAGCGCCTCGCGCAGCATCGGCCAGCCCTTCGGGTCGTGGTAGCGCAGGAATGCCTTGTGCAGGCGACGCTGCTCCTCGCTCTTGACGATGACCACCCCTTCGCTCTTGTAAGTGACCTTACGCAGCGGGTTTTTACCGGTGTGGTACATCGCCGTAGCACTGGCCATCGGCGAGGGATAAAACGCCTGCACCTGATCGGCGCGAAAGCCGTTGGCCTTGAGCCACAGGGCCAGGTTCATCATGTCTTCGTCGGTGGTGCCCGGGTGGGCGGCGATGAAGTACGGAATCAGATACTGCTCCTTGCCCGCCTCCTTGGAGTACTTCTCGAACATCCGCTTGAACTTGTCGTAGTTGCCGATGCCCGGCTTCATCATCTTGTCCAGCGGGCCTTGCTCGGTGTGCTCCGGGGCAATCTTCAGGTAACCGCCAACGTGGTGGGTCACCAGTTCCTTGACGTATTCGGGCGATTCCACCGCGAGGTCGTAACGCAGACCCGAGGCAATGAGAATCTTCTTCACCCCTGGCAGTGCGCGGGCCTTGCGATACAGTTCGATCAGCGAACTGTGATCGGTGTTGAGGTTCTCGCAGATCCCCGGGTAGACGCACGACGGCTTGCGGCAGTGTTTCTCGATCTCGTAGCTCTTGCACGCCATGCGATACATGTTGGCAGTCGGCCCGCCCAGGTCGGAGACCACGCCGGTAAAGCCCGGCATGCCCCGCATCGCCTCGATCTCGTTGAGGATCGATTCGTGGGAACGGTTCTGCATGATGCGCCCCTCATGCTCGGTGATCGAGCAGAAGGTGCAGCCGCCAAAACAGCCACGCATGATGTTCACTGAGAAGCGAATCATCTCGTAGGCGGGCACCTTGGCGCCGCCGTACGCCGGGTGTGGCACGCGCGCATAGGGCGCGGCGAACACGTAGTCCATTTCCTCGGTGGTCAGCGGAATCGGCGGTGGGTTCAGCCAGATGTCCTGGCCGTCGTGCTTCTGCACCAGCGCACGGGCGTTACCCGGATTGGTCTCCAGGTGCAGCACACGGTTGGCGTGGGCATACAGCACCGGATCGTTGCGCACCTTCTCGAAGGATGGCAGGCGAATCACTGTACGGTCGCGCTCAAGCTTGGGGTGTGGCAACAGCTCGACGACCTTGGCCTCGTTGGGATCATCGGGGGCCTGCTTGCCGTTTTCCAGCGCGCAGGCTTCCAGTTCCTGAGTGTTCACGTAAGGGTTGATGATCTGGTCAATCTTGCCTGGCCGGTCGACGCGGGTCGAATCGATCTCGAACCAGCCCTCAGGCGCATCCTTGCGGATAAACGCGGTGCCGCGCACATTGGTGATGGTCTCGATCTTCTCGCCATAGGCCAGGCGCTGCGCGACTTCGACAATCGCGCGCTCGGCATTGCCGTACAGCAGGATGTCGGCGGTAGCGTCCATCAGGATTGAACGACGCACCTTGTCCGACCAATAGTCGTAATGGGCGATGCGGCGCAGCGACGCCTCGATGCCACCGAGAATGACCGGCACATGGCTGTACGCTTCCTTGCAGCGCTGGCTGTAGACCAGGCTGGCGCGGTCCGGGCGACTGCCAGCAAGGCCACCGGCGGTGTAGGCATCGTCGGAGCGCATTTTGCGGTCGGCGGTGTAGCGGTTGATCATCGAGTCCATGTTGCCGGCGGCGATGCCATAGAACAGGTTGGGCTCGCCCAGCTTCATGAAGTCGTCTTTGCTGCGCCAGTCCGGCTGGGCAATGATGCCGACGCGATAGCCTTGAGCTTCCAGCAGACGGCCAATGATCGCCATGCCGAACGACGGATGGTCGACGTAGGCGTCTCCAGTAACAATGATCACATCACAGCTGTCCCAGCCGAGCTGATCCATCTCTTCCCGGCTCATTGGCAGGAAGGGTGCAGGACCGAAACACTCGGCCCAGTACTTGGGATAGTCGAACAGGGGTTTGACAGCGGTCATGGCGGAGAACCAGCAGGTTATGCAAAAAGGGCGCGGAATATAGCACAAAACATGGCCAAATCCGACGCTTCAGGTCGGATTTGGCGGCTCCTCCCGCCTCAACACTCTAAGGCGAGCACGCTGCTTGCTTACCCTCTCCCGGAGGGCGCGGCGTTATTGATAACGACGTGGCACGCGGGCGGTGACCCGGGTCAGCAACTCGTAGCCAATGGTGCCGCAGGCGCTGGCCAGCTCGTCGACCGACACATTCGCGCCCCACAACTCCACCTCATCGCCGATCCGCGCCTCGGGCACGTCGGTCAAATCAATGGCCAGCATGTCCATCGACACGCGACCGGCCAGCGGCACGCGGTGACCGCGCACCAGCACTGGCGTGCCGGACGGCGCTTGGCGCGGATAGCCGTCGGCATAGCCACAGCATACGGTGCCGATACGCGAGGGCCGTTCTGCCACCCAACTAGCGCCGTAGCCGACGCTATCGCCAACGGGCACTTCGTGCACGGCGATAATTTTCGCAGTCAGGGTCATGACCGGTTTCAGCCCCAACTCTGCAGCGGAGCGCTCGGCGAATGGCGAGGCGCCGTACAGCATGATGCCCGGCCGTATCCAGTCCATGTGCGCAGGCGCCAGGCTGAGGACCGCTGCTGAATTGGCCAGGGCGCGATGATCAAAAGCCACGTCCTGCAAACCCAGGCACACCTCCAGCTGCTCTCCGGTCAATGCGTGCTGATGCTCGTCGGCGCAGGCGAAGTGGCTGATCAGGTTGACCTCAGCGACCTGGGGGGCGCCGCGCAGACGTTCGGCCCAATGGCGGACCTGGGCTTCCTCGAAGCCCAGGCGATGCATGCCGCTGTCCAGCTTCAGCCAGACATTCACCGGTCGCGCCAGCCGGGCCGACAGCAAGCGCTCGGCCTGCTCGACACCCTGCACTGCGACATCAAGCCCCAGTTCGGCGGCACTCTGATCATCCTCAGCATCGAAGCAGCCTTCGAGCAGCAGAATCCGTGCCGCCGGCGCCTGCTCGCGCACCACCCTCGCCTCCTCCACGCTGCACACGGCGAAGCCATCCGCGTCATCACGCAGGGCTGCAACCACCGCCGCAGCGCCATGGCCGTAGGCATTGGCCTTGACCACGGCAAAGGCTCGCCGTCCCGGCGCGCAGCGCTTGGCCAAGGCATAGTTGTGACGAATGGCGGCCAGATCGACCGAGGCAATGAGAGGACGCATGGCAAACCCTGTAAAGCGATAACGGATGGCGCAAGCTTACGCTGCAAGCTGCAAGCTGCAAGCTGCAAGCTGCAAGCTGCAAGCTGCAAGCTGCAAGCAAGCAAGCAAGCAAGCAAGCAAGCAAGCAAGCAAGCAAGCAAGCAAGCAAGCAAGCAAGCAAGCAAGCAAGCGAATCAGTGCGCGCTGTCGCAAAGCAGGCGTCAAGTTTTTTGCGCTTTTACTTGAAGCTTGAAGCTTGAAGCTTATGGCTTGAGGCTGCCCTTAATCGTCATCAAATTGATAACTGCCGGGGGCGAGGTTCTCGAAGCGCGAGTACTTGCCCATGAAAGCCAGGCGCGTGGTGCCAATGGGGCCGTTACGCTGTTTGCCGATGATGATTTCGGCAACGCCCTTGTACTCGGTTTCGGGGTGATACACCTCGTCGCGGTAGACGAACATGATGATGTCGGCGTCCTGCTCGATGGCGCCGGATTCACGCAAGTCGGAGTTCACCGGACGCTTGTTCGGGCGCTGTTCCAGCGAGCGGTTGAGCTGTGACAGGGCCACCACCGGGCAGTTGAATTCCTTGGCCAGGGCCTTGAGCGAGCGGGAGATTTCCGAAATTTCGTTGACCCGGTTGTCGCCACTGGAGCCCGGGATTCGCATCAGCTGCAGGTAGTCGACCATGATCATGCCGATCTCGCCGTGCTCGCGGGCCAGGCGGCGGCTGCGCGCACGCATTTCCGAGGGCGAGATGCCGGCGGTGTCGTCGATGAACAGCTTGCGGTCGTTGAGCAGGTTGACCGCCGAGGTCAGGCGCGGCCAGTCATCGTCGTCCAGCTTGCCGGTACGTACCTTGGTCTGGTCGATGCGGCCCAGCGAGGCGAGCATACGAATCACCAGGGAGTCGGCGGGCATTTCCAGCGAATAGACGAGAATCGCCTTGTCGCTGCGCAGCAGAGCATTTTCCACCATGTTCATGGCGAAGGTGGTCTTACCCATCGACGGACGCCCGGCGACGATCACCAGGTCGGCTGGCTGCAGGCCGCTGGTTTGCGCATCGAGGTCGGTAAAGCCGGTGGTGATGCCGGTGATCGCATCCGGGCTGTTGAACAGCGTGTCGATGCGGTCGATGGCCTTGGTGAGAATCTCGTTGACGCCGATCGGGCCGCCGGTCTTGGGCCGCGCCTCGGCAATCTGGAAAATCAGCCGCTCGGCCTCGTCGAGGATTTCCTCGCCGGTGCGGCCTTGCGGTGCATAGGCACTATCGGCGATCTCGCTGCTGATGCTGATCAGCTTGCGCAGCGTGGCACGCTCACGAATGATCCCGGCATAGGCCTTGATGTTGGCAACCGAGGGGGTGTTCTTAGCCAGCTCGCCAAGGTAGGCCAGCCCGCCCACTTGGGTAAGGTGCCCTTCGTTTTCCAATTGCTCGGACAAGGTCACCACGTCGAACGGCTGGTTGCGCTCAGCCAGGGTGTGGATGGCACGGAAGATCAGGCGATGGTCGTGGCGGTAGAAATCGCCATCGGACACCTGATCAAGCACGCGCTCCCAGGCGTCGTTGTCCAGCATCAGACCACCCAGCACAGCCTGCTCGGCCTCGATGGAATGGGGCGGCACCTTGAGTGCGGCGGTTTCCAGGTCGTACTGCTGCGGGGCACTAATGTCGTTCATGGCTCTCGGAATTTTTTAACGTCAGAAAAAACAAAGGGCACGTTCCGCTTGCGCGAAACGTGCCCGATGTTACGCGTCCGGCACCCAAGGCGCCAAACGCAATCGTCGGCTTAGCCGCCGATTACGACCAGTCGGACCGAAGCTTCGACGTCGGTGTGCAGGTGCACAGCCACGTCGTATTCGCCGGTCTGACGGATGGTGCCGTTCGGCAGGCGGACTTCAGCCTTGGCCACTTCAACGCCGGAGGCGGTCAGGGCGTCAGCGATGTCGGCGGTGCCGATGGAGCCGAACAGTTTGCCTTCATCGCCCGCGGTGGCGGTGATGGTGACTTCCAGTTCGTTCAGCTGAGCAGCGCGAGCTTCGGCCGAAGCCTTCTTCTCGGCAGCCAGTTTTTCCAGCTCGGCGCGACGGGCTTCGAACGTGGCAACGTTCTCGGCGGTCGCCGCGGTAGCCTTGCCTTGCGGCAGCAGGTAGTTACGGCCGTAACCGGAACGTACATTCACCTTGTCGCCCAGGTTGCCCAAGTTGGCGATTTTTTCCAGCAGGATGACTTCCATTTGAGTCTTACCTCTTAACTTTTTTCACCGTTCGCAGGTCCCGCACCGTTGTTACGGGACGGGCGACCGCGAAAATCAAACAGGCTGTCGACAATGGCCAAGACCACCAGCAACGGATAGATAAACTGCATGAACAGCACCAGCGTGACATACAGACCGACCAGCCAGAAACGCCCTAGGCGCCCCTTGGCCACCAGTCCGTGCATCAGCGCCACTCCGGCAAACACCAGCGGCACACTGCACAGCGGTGCCAGCATGGCCATCGGCGCGCCCAGGCTCGGCCCAAGCAGCATCACGGCCATCAGCGCCAACGCCAGTACCGGCGGCAGACGCACCGCGCGGAACTCACTGGCAAAGCCACCGGGGTTGTACAGCGCCGCCTGCCAATAACGCCCGAGCAACAGGCACAGCAGGGTGACGATCTGCAGCAACGCCGCCATCAGGCCGGTCAATACCGGCATCATCAGGCTGTGCAAGCTGGCCTGTTCCTCTGCGGACATCTGCTGGTAAATCCCCTCGAGCATCTGCGGCATGAGCTTCTGCAACTCCGCCACCATGGCCTCGATCGGCGCGCTGAACAGCGTGCTGAGGACTACCGCATACATCAGGCCCAGCGGCACACTGGCCAGCAACACCCGCGTCCAGGAGACTCGGACGCGCAGAACCAACGCCAGGCTCAGCGTGCCGGCCAGCACCAACAGGGTGCGCGGCTCGCCGAACCACCACCAGCCAATGGCCGGCAGCAAGGCCCAGACAATGATCCCCAGGGCATCATTCAGCCCGCGACGCATCAGTATCAGACTGGCCGCGGCGGCACTCAGCCAGAACAGCATCGGCACCATCGCCGCACCCACCACCACAAAGATGGCCTGTGCGCGACCGCGCATGATGAAGTCAGCCAGAGCGCGCATGCGTTCTATCCCTTACGTTTGTCGACAAACCCGATTTCAGCGGCCGTGGCCGTCGGTGTAGGGCAGCAGGGCCAGGTAGCGGGCGCGCTTGATAGCGGTGGCCAACTGACGCTGGTACTTGGCTTTGGTGCCGGTGATACGGCTCGGTACGATCTTGCCGGTTTCGGAGATGTACGCCTTCAGGGTGTTGAGATCCTTGAAGTCGATCTCTTTCACGCCTTCGGCGGTGAAACGGCAGAACTTACGACGACGGAAGAAACGTGCCATAAAAGTGGCTCCTCAATAGATCCGAAAATTACTCGTCAGCGTTGTCGCTGTTATCGCTGCTGTCACTGTCGTCGCCTTCGGCGCCATCAGTGGACTCAGGGCGATCACGACGCTCACGGCGCTCGCTGCGGTTTTCTTCAGCCTTGAGCATTTCGGACTGTTCGGTGACGGCTTCGTCGCGACGGATGATCAGGTTGCGGATCACGGCATCGTTGTAACGGAAGCTGTCTTCCAGTTCGGCCAGGGCTTTGCCGCTGCATTCCACGTTGAGCAGAATGTAGTGAGCCTTATGCACATCATCGATGGCGTAAGCCAGCTGACGACGGCCCCAGTCTTCCAGGCGGTGAATCTTGCCGCCGTCTTCTTCGATGAGCTTGGTGTAGCGCTCGACCATGCCGCCGACCTGCTCACTCTGGTCCGGGTGAACCAGGAAGATAATTTCGTAATGACGCATAAATGCTCCTTACGGGTTGTAGCCTGCCGCCAGGGCGGTCAGGCAAGGAGTGAATGTCTGTTTTGGTCTTGCCGCGACGACGACAGGCGAGGCCTGCCCTTGCGACAAGGGGCGACATTCTAGAGAAGGGGCATCGGGGGCGCAAGGCGAACTGGCGATTGTTTAGCCAGCTCATCAAGCAGTGCGGACAGCTGTGCCAGGTCGTAGGGCTTGGGCAACAGACGCGCCATCCCCAGGCCCTCGCGGGTAAGGTCAAGCGCATGTCCGGAGGCCAGCACCAGGTGCATACCCGAGTATTCGTCACGCACTTGGCGCGCCAGCTCGAGCCCTGAGCGCCCTCCCAACCCCACGTCGCTAAGCAATACCTGGAAGGCGTTCGCACGCAGCAACTGCTCGGCGGCCTCGGCCGATTCGCAGGCGTGGGCATGATGACCCAGCGCCTCGATGGCCTCGCACGCCAGCAGACGCAAGGTCGAATCGTCTTCAACCAGCAAGACATGCAGCACCGCAGGCCCTGCCCCCATTAGCGCGAAATGGTCCTGCTGCCACGCTGGCGTACCGCCTCGAAGAGGCAGACGCCGGTGGCCACGGACACGTTCAGGCTGCTGACGCTGCCAGCCATCGGCAACTTGACCAGAAAATCGCAGTGCTCGCGGGTCAGCCGTCGCATGCCTTTGCCTTCCGCACCCATGACCAGCACTGTGGGGCCGGTCATGTCCTGCTGATACAACTCCTGTTCAGCCTCGCCAGCGGTGCCAACGATCCACAGACCTTTTTGCTGCAGCTTTTCCAGCGTGCGCGCCAAGTTGGTCACTGCCACCAGCGGAATCACTTCGGCAGCGCCGCAGGCGACCTTGCGTACCGTGGCATTGAGTGTCGCCGACTTGTCCTTGGGTACGATCACTGCGTGCGCACCCGCCGCGTCGGCGGTGCGCAAGCAGGCGCCCAGGTTGTGCGGATCGGTGACGCCATCCAGCACCAGCAGCAAGGCTGGCCCTTCGGCACGGTCAAGCAATTCGTCGAGCATGTTTTCGCCCCACACTTGGCTCGGGCTGACATCAGCCACGACGCCCTGGTGGACGCCTTCGGCCCACTCGTCGAGCTCACGCCGCTCACGCGTACCAACGCTGACCCGCGCCTCGCGCGCCAATTCGACCAGCGCCTGGACACGCGGATCCTGTCGACCCTCTGCCAACCACAGTTGCTTGACCCGCTTGGGGTGATGGCGCAACAACGCCTCCACCGCATGCACACCGTATATCTTTTCCAGATCGCTCATGGTTATTGCGCCTCAGGCTTATGCGGACCTGCCCCCTCGCCTTTGGGCGCCTTGGGCTTGGCCGGCCCCTTGCGATGCTTACTGGCCGCTTTTTTTACCAGGCTGGCCTTGGCGGACTTTTGTTTCCCCTCGCCCTCGGCAGACGTGCGTGGACGCTTGGCTTCTTTTTCCAGCGTTGCTTTCGTTTCGCGGCTTTTGCTCGCGCCGGGATTGCCCAGTTGCTCCACCTCGGCAATTTCCAGCTCCGTTGCCGACAAGGCCTGCACCTTGCCCACCTTGCGTCGAGTCAGCAGCGCCGGTTTTTCCTTGGCCGGCTTGCGGGCCAGAAAATCCGAGTCCAGCGTCACGGTGTCCTTGGCTGCTGTACGCTTGCCGCGCCCGCCAGCACTCAACAGCGCCGGTTTCTCCACCTGACTGACAACGCCAGGGATCGCCTTGCGCTTGCGTGGCAGCACTTCCGGCTCGGGATCAGGCCACTCGTACTCAGGCTCGGGGCGCGTAACCCGCAGCGGTTTCTCGCGCACCGGTTCAGCCTTGGGCTTTTTCGGCTGACGCTGCGGTGCTTCACGGGCAGGCTTTTTCGGCGGCTCGGCAACCGGCTTGGCACGTTCCGTGGCGCGCGCGGGTTTATCCGCCGCCCCCTTGCGGCTTGGCTTATCGGCCGTCTCACCTTTACGGGCAGGTTTGCCAGCCGAGAGCGGATTTTCCGCCAGCTCGAAATCGATCTTGCGTTCATCCAGATCGACCCGTGCCACCAGCACCTTCACCGGATCACCCAGGCGGAAGCTGCGACCACTGCGCTCACCGGCCAGGCGCTGATGCAGCGGATCGAAGTGGTAATAGTCGCCTGGCAGCGCGGTGACGTGCACCAGCCCCTCGACGTAGATGTCGGTGAGCTCGACGAAGAGGCCAAAGCCGGTCACGGCGGTGATCACACCAGGGAAGGTCTCGCCGACGCGCTCACGCATGAATTCGCACTTGAGCCAGTTGACCACATCACGGGTCGCCTCGTCGGCGCGCCGTTCGGTCATTGAGCACTGCACGCCCAGCTGCTCCAGCGCGGCTTCGTCGTAGGGATAAATTCGGGCTTTGACCACGGCACCAGCGCCGGCACGCACCACGTGGGGAGTGTCGCGCCTCGAGCGGATCACACTGCGAATGGCACGGTGCACCAGCAGATCCGGGTAGCGGCGAATCGGCGAAGTGAAGTGGGTATAGGCCTCATAGTTGAGGCCGAAATGACCAGCGTTCTCGGCACTGTAGACCGCCTGGCTCAGTGAACGCAGCATCATGGTCTGGATCAGCTGGAAATCCGGCCGGTCATGCACCGCCTCGAGCAGGCGCAGATAATCTTTGGGCGTCGGATCGCCCTTGCCACGATAGAGCGTCAGGCCCAGCTCGCCCAAGAAGCCTTTGAGCTTCTCGAGTTTTTCTGGGGGCGGCGTGTCGTGCACGCGGTACAGCGCGGGGACTTCGTGCTTGAGCAGGAAGGCGGCAGTGGCCACGTTGGCGCACAGCATGCACTCCTCGATCAGGCGGTGTGCATCGTTGCGCTGAGTCGGACGGATCTCGACGATCTTGCGGTCCGCGCCGAAGACAATGCGCGTTTCCTGGGTTTCGAAGTCGATTGCACCCCGCACGTTGCGTGCCTTGAGTAATACCCGAAACAGCTTATGCAACTGCTGCAGGTGTGGCACGACCTCGGGAATCTGCTGGCGCAGCTGCTCGGCCTCGGCGCTGTCCGGCTGCTCCAGCAAGGCACTGACCTTGTCATAGGTCAGGCGGGCATGGGAGTTGATCACCCCCTCGCAGAACTGGTAATCCGTCATCTTGCCGGTGCGTGACAGCTCAATCATGCAGACCATCGCCAGACGGTCGACATTCGGATTGAGCGAGCACAACCCGTTGGACAAGGCCTCCGGCAGCATCGGCACGACCTGCTCGGGAAAATACACTGAGTTGCCGCGCTGGCTGGCTTCTTCATCCAGTGCCGAGCCGACCTTTACATAGAAGGACACGTCGGCAATCGCCACATACAGACGCCAGCCGCCACCCTTTATCGGCTCGGCAAACACCGCATCATCGAAGTCGCGCGCATCTTCACCGTCGATGGTGACGAACGGCAAATGACGCAGATCAACGCGCTTCTCTTTATCCTTCTCTGCCACATCTGGCTTGAGTTTGCCGGCTTCTTTAACAACCTCGTCGGGCCAGACGTGGGGAATATCGTAGCTGCGCAGCGCCACTTCGATTTCCATGCCCGGCGCCATGTATTCGCCCAGCACCTCGACCACTTCGCCTTGCGCCTGGCGAAAGCCACTGGGCCACTGCTCAATGCGCACCTGGACGAACTGTCCATGTTGGGCCTGCCCTTGCTTGCCGGGCGGAATGAGGATTTCCTGCTGAATCTTCGGATTATCCGCCACCACGCAGGCGATGCCGCTCTCATCGAAGAAGCGGCCAACCAGCGTCTCGTGGGCGCGCTCGACGACTTCCGCCACAGCGCCCTCGCGACGTCCGCGCCGGTCAAAGCCGGCCACCCGTGCCAGCACCTTGTCGCCATCAAAGACCAGGCGCATCTGCGCCGGACTGAGAAACAGGTCGTCACTGCCGTCATCGGGGATCAGAAAACCGAAGCCGTCACGATGCCCACTGACGCGCCCGCGAATCAAATCCAGTTTATCCACCGGGGCATAAGCGCCACGCCGGGTGTAGACAAGCTGGCCGTCGCGCTCCATGGCGCGCAGACGGCGACGCAGCGCCTCGAGCTGCTCGTCGGTGGTCAGCCCGAACTCATCGACCAATTGCTCGCGGCTTGCCGGAGCGCCACGCTCATCGAGCCGTAGCAGAATCAGCTCACGGCTGGGAATGGGGTTATCGTATTTTTCCGCCTCGCGGGCGGCCTCGGGATCGAGGGATTGCCAATCGGCCATTAAGCGAAGTCACCTGTATATAAAAGGGGCAGGACCGCCCTGTTGCTATTGAAGCGCGAAATGCTGTCCGACGGCAGCCTTCCCTGAACAATTATTTTCACCATCAGGGGTTTACAAGCCAAATGCTCAACCGTATAGTTCGCGCCCACAACGTTGCAGAGACGTTGTAACACGGAAATAAGTAAGTATCATTGTTTCCCGTGCCCAGGTGG
>NZ_JACSQG010000011.1:0-72539 GCF_014836765.1 Serpens gallinarum | reverse complement strand
CGGAATTGGTAGACGCACTAGGTTCAGGTCCTAGCGGTGGCAACACCGTGGAAGTTCGAGTCTTCTCCTGGGCACCATTCTTCTGTAATCCATGTCGCAAGACCGGGATTTAGTAGCAACGAAGCCGCCGGCTTCGCACCGAGTGAAATCGGTAACCGGCGAACAAGTCGATGAGCAATCATCGCAATGTGCCCAGGTGGCGGAATTGGTAGACGCACTAGGTTCAGGTCCTAGCGGTGGCAACACCGTGGAAGTTCGAGTCTTCTCCTGGGCACCACTCTTCTAAAAAAACCGAGCTATCCAGCTCGGTTTTTTTTCGTCCGCATTTTGCCTTCGACAACATCAGCCTAGAAATACAGCTCTTCGTGCCGCTGCCGATTACCTGTGAACGCAAACACTGTCGTTTGCTGCAGACTTTCGGACACTCCATGAACGCATTTATCAACTCTTCGCTGCGCAGTCTCGGCTTGCGCACCCTGAGCCATCAGTTTCTATTTTCCTATGGCCTGATGTTCGTGCTGGCTCTGATCAGTACCGCCAGCCTCTACGCCAGCCTCTCGGTCTCGCCAGAAACCATCAACGTCGCGGGCGCTCAACGCATGCTGAGCCAGAAGATCAGCAAGGAAGCCCTCCTGCTGCAAACGGGGACCATCGAGCGCAGCCTTTTGCTGGCCACCATTGAGCAATTCGACAAAGCCCACCGCGACCTGCTGCACGGCAACCCGCAACGCGGCATCAGCCAAATACAAGTCCCCGCCATTCAGACCCAACTGCAGGCCGTTGGCGGTCACTGGCGAACCCTGCGCGATCAGGTACAGAACCTCAAGTCTGGCGATCAGCTTGACCTGCGACGCTTGCAACAGAACTCCGCGACCCTGATCAAGGAAATGAACGACGCGGTCACCCTGATGACTCGGCACGCAGAGAGCACTCAGCGCCAGCAACTGCAGATAGCCTTTGCCGCTGTGCTGGGCATCCTTTTACTGGTCGCCGGCGGGCATCAATTCGGCATGCAGCCGCTGATGCGCGAACTGCGCAACGTCGAGCAAAGCCTGCGCCGTGTCGCCGATGGCGACCTCACGCAACATCTGCATTCGAACTGGAAGGACAACGAGATTGGCCATATCGTCCATGCCTGCAATCGCATGTCCGAACAGGTCCGCGAATTGCTCGCCCGGGTCAAACTGACCAGCGAGAAAACCAATCAGCATGTTGAACACACCCTGAACAGCCTGCAGACGTCAGAACGCAGCGCTGCCAGTCAACACTCGGAGCTGGACCAGGTCGCCACGGCGATGAACGAGATGAGCGCCAGTGTCGCCGAAGTCGCCCGCCACGCCAGCGACGCCGCTAAAGCCGCCCAGGCCGCCGAGCGAAATACTGAGCAAGGCCAGCAGGCAGTTGAGCGCAGCACCCAATTGCTCACGGCTTTGAATTCCCAGATGGAAGAAGCAGGCAAGCAGATGCAAGCCCTGGAAACTGAAAGCCTGGAGGTCGGCAAAGTCTTGGAAGTGATCAGCGGGATTGCCGAACAGACTAACTTGCTGGCGTTGAATGCGGCCATCGAAGCGGCGCGAGCCGGCGAGGCCGGACGCGGCTTTGCCGTTGTCGCCGACGAAGTGCGCACCCTGGCCAGCCGCACCCAAGAGTCCACTGGCGAGATCGGCAGCATCATCACCCGCCTGCAGGACCGCGCACGCGACTCCCTGCAACACATGCAGCGCAATGCCGCCCAAACCAGCAGCAATCTGCAACAGAGCCGACAGGCCTCGCAACTGCTGGACACCATGGCGCAGGACATGGACGCGATCAATGGCCTGAATCTGCAGATTGCCTCCGCAGCCGAGCAACAGAACCTGGTCGCCCAGGACATCGATCAGCGCATCACCCAACTGACCGCACTGGCCAACCAGTCACACCGCGACAGCGAGGATGCGGTGCACAGCAGCCGGGAAATCCGTAACGGCATGGATAACCTCAATCAACTGCTCAATCGCTTCAGAACCTAAGCTCCACGCAGTATTCGCAGGCACAAAAAAACCGCCCTGAAGGGCGGTTTTTTCACATCAGCCAACGCTTAGGCGTAAGGATGACGCATCACGATGGTCTCGTTGCGGTCCGGGCCGGTGGAGACGATGTCGATCGGTGCGCCGACCAGCTCCTCAATGCGCTTGATATAAGCACGAGCATTGGCTGGCAGGTCTTCCAGTCTCTGGGCACCAACGGTGGATTCGCTCCAGCCGGGCATTTCTTCGTAGACCGGCTGCAGCCCTTCGTAGCTGTCGGCCTCGGTCGGTGCATCGCTCAACAGCACGCCATTGGCGTCCTTGTAGGCCACACACAGCTTGACGGTTTCCAGGCCGTCGAGCACGTCCAACTTGGTCAGGCACATACCGGAAAGGCTGTTGATCTCGATGGCGCGACGCAGAATCACCGCATCGAACCAGCCACAACGACGTGCTCGGCCCGTAGTGGAGCCGAACTCATGGCCCTTGCTGGCCAGACGTGCACCGATGTCGTCGAACAGCTCGGTGGGGAACGGACCGGAACCGACACGGGTGGTGTAGGCCTTGGTGATACCGAGGATGTAATCCAGGTACAGCGGACCGAAACCGGAACCGGTGGCAGTGCCGCCCGCGGTGGTGCTGGAGCTGGTCACGTAAGGGTAAGTGCCGTGATCGATGTCCAGCAGCGAGCCTTGCGCGCCCTCGAACATGATGTAGGCACCCGCCTTGCGTAGCTCATGCAGTCGCGCGGTGACATCCGTCATCAGCGGCTTAAGGATGTCAGCGTAAGCCAGAGCTTCATCCAGAGTTTTCTGGAAGTCCACCGGCTCGACCTTGTAGAAATTCTGCAGGAGGAAGTTGTGGTACTCCAGCAGCTCCTTGAGCTTGCTGGCGAAACGCTCGGGGTTAAACAGATCGGCAATACGCAGGCCACGGCGCGCCACCTTGTCTTCATAGGCCGGACCAATGCCACGACCGGTGGTGCCGATCTTGCCTTCCTGACGGGATGCTTCGCGCGCCTGATCGAGGGCCACGTGGTAAGGCAGGATCAGCGTGCAGGATGGGCTGATGCGCAAGCGCTCACGCACCGGCACGCCCTTCTCTTCCAGCTTGGTGATCTCGCGCATCAGCGCGTCAGGCGCGACAACCACACCGTTGCCGATCAGACACTGCACGTTGGCGCGCAGGATGCCCGAAGGGATCAGGTGCAGGACAGTTTTTTCGCCATCGATCACCAGCGTATGACCGGCATTGTGCCCGCCTTGAAAACGCACGACCGCTGCGGCCTGATCGGTCAGCAGGTCGACGATCTTGCCCTTGCCCTCATCACCCCACTGGGTGCCCAGGACGACGACGTTCTTACCCATAACACTTGTCCTCTTCGGAAGCTCGGTTGCCGGCGCCGCCGGCGGAAACACTTAGAAATTCAGGGCAACAACTTGCCATTGGCCATCAACCAACATCAGCTGGCGATCGCATTGGGCTTCTTGGGCAGCATCCGGCGTCTGCCCCGGCAGGGCATGGACGATACGCTCACCGTTACGTCGCAACTGCTGCACGGTGCGCCAAAGATAGAAATCATGGCTGTCCGGCGCCCAAATGCCAGCCGGGCAGGCACCATCATTCATCTCTCCCAGGCTCACCAATGATTTGAGGTCGGTGGAAAAACCGGTGGCCGGACGTGCACGGCCGAAATCGGCACCGATGTCGTCATACCGGCCACCTTGGGCGATGGAATGCCCGACACCCGGCACAAAGGCGGCGAACACCACTCCCGTGTGATAGTGATACCCCCGCAGCTCACCCAGGTCGAAATACAACGGCAGCTCCGGATAACGCATTTCTAGCTGGTCGGCGATGCCGATCAATTCGTCGAGTGCGGCCTGTACCGATGCTGGCGCCTCCACCAGGCGAGCGCGGGCCAGATCAAGCACTTCACGACCGCCACACAGCTCGCTCAGGGCACGCAGCATCTTGGCCAGCGGAACCGGCAACTCGGCGGTGAGCTCGGCGACCTCATCCACCGCCTTGCGCTGCAAGGCGTCGAATAATTTCTCTTCAGCGGCACCTGACAGCCCGGCGGCCACGGCCAGACCGCGATAGATGCCGACATGCCCCAGATCCATGTGCACGCTCGGCACCGCGGCCAGATCGAGCATGTCGAGCATCAGGCTGATGACTTCTACATCCGATGCTGGGCTGGCATCGCCGTACAGCTCGGCGCCCAGCTGGATCGGGCTGCGCGAGGTGCTCAGCGCGCGCGGTCGCGCATGCAATACGCTGCCTGCGTAGCACAATCGGCTCGGGCCTTCGCGACGCAGGCTGTGGGCATCCATGCGGGCCACTTGCGGCGTGATATCGGCGCGAAAGCCCATCTGCCGACCGGTCTGCGGATCGGTCACTTTGAAGGTGCGCAGATCCAGATCCTGGCCTGCGCCAGTGAGCAGCGATTCGATGTATTCAATGTGCGGGGTCACGACGAACTCATAACCCCAGCGTTGAAACAGGTCGAGGACCTGACGACGGGCAGCCTCGATGCGCGCCGCTTCCGGCGGCAGTACTTCTTCGATGCCATCTGGCAGCAGCCAGCGATCTACCGTAGCCATTTCGCCTCTCCCCTGGGCAAACCTTAATGAAGCAAATACAGGAGGGCGGTGCCCAGCAGCATGCTGGCCAGCCCCATCAGTCGCAATTGACGGTCGTGCAGCTGTAAGAGCTGACTGAACGCCTCGCGCCATCGCTGCGGGCACACGAAAGGCAGGATGCCTTCCAGCACCAGCATTAGACACAAAGCGATGCCGATTTCTTGCCACATGATTCCGCAGACGCAAAAAAGCCGGGCTGTTCCCGGCCGGCGGATGATAACAATGTTTTAACAACCGGTCACCCGGCGAACACGTGTGCTCGCCGGGTGGTCAGTCAGCGGCTGCTGCTTCTCAGGTAGCGGAAGAAGTCACTATTGGGATCCAGCACCAACACGTCGCTCTTGTCCGCAAAACTGTCGCGGTACGCCTGCAAACTGCGGTGGAACGAATAGAACTCCGGGTCCTTGGTGTACGCCGCAGCGTAGATGGCTGCCGCCTTGGCATCCCCGTCACCTCGGGTTTCTTCGGCTTCGCGATAGGCTTCGGCGAGCAGTACGCGGCGCTGGCGATCAGCGTCAGCGCGAATCCCCTCGGCCAGCTCACGACCCTTGGCACGGTGTTCGCGCGCCTCGCGCTCACGCTCGGTGCTCATGCGCTCGAATACGCTGCGGTTCACCTCACGCGGCAGGTCAATGCCCTTGACCCGCACATCCAGCACCTCGATACCCAGCTCGCTACGCGCCATGCGATCCATCGAAGCGGTGATTTCGGCCATCAGCGCATCACGCTCGCCCGACACCACTTCATGCAAGGTACGTTTACCGAACTGGTCTCGCAGCCCGGAATCCAGACGGCGTGCCAGACGCTCGTCGGCGATCTGCTTGAGGCCTGAAGTCGCGGTATAGAACTGCTCGGCATCCGCCACACGCCATTTGGCGAAAGCATCAACCATCACCGCTTTCTTTTCCAGGGTCAGGAAGCGCGACGTATTGCTGTCCAGGGTCAGCAGACGCGCATCGAACTTGCGCACCTTGTCGACCATGGGGATCTTCACATGCAAGCCCGGCTGCAGGTCACCTTCGACCACCTTACCGAAGCGCAACAGCACCGCCTTCTCGGTCTGCGACACGATAAAGAAACTATTCCAGGCGACCAGCGCCACGGCCACACCTACAATCAGGGCGGCCAGCGATTTATTGCTCATCAGCGGCTCTCCCTCGAACGCAGATCTCGCTGCTCCATTTCACGGACAATCCGTGCAGCGGTGTCGCTGCTGCTCGGCGTGGCGGCACCCTGCGCCGGCGCTGCGGCCGGAGCGCGACCCTGGACCATCTTGTCCAGCGGCAGATAGAGCAGGTTGTTCTGGCCGTTCTCACCGGTCACCAGCACCTTGCTGGTATTGGCAAAGACTTCCTGCAGCGTGTCCAGGTACAGGCGTTCGCGGGTCACTTCGGGCGCCTTGCGGTATTCCACCAGCAATTTGCTGAAGCGATCGGCCTCACCTTCGGCACGGGATACCACGGCATCACGGTAGCCGTTGGCTTCCTCGATGATGCGCTGGGCCTGGCCACGGGCTTCCGGGATCACGCCATTGGCGTAGGTCTCGGCCTGGTTCTTTTCACGCTGCTCGTCTTCGCGAGCGCGGATCACGTCATCGAAGGCTTCCTGCACTTCCTTAGGCGCGGCGGCGCTTTGCACGTTGACCTGGGTCACGGTGATGCCGGTGCCATAGTTGTCGAGGAAGCGCTGCAGGCGTTCACGGGTTTCCGTGGCCATCAGCTCACGGCCTTCGGTCAGCACCTGATCCATGTTCGTCGAGCCCACCACGTGGCGCAGAGCGCTGTCGGTGGCGTGCTGCAAGCTGACTTCCGGCTGGTCGACGTTGAGCACGAAGTCCTGCAGGTTGGTGATCTTGTATTGCACGGTCAGCGGCACCTCGACGATATTCTCGTCTTCGGTGAGCATCTGCCCTTGCTTGGAGTAGGCCCGCTCGCGGGTCACGTTCTCCTGGAACTTGCGGTCCATGGGCGGGAAGTACATGTTCAGGCCAGGCCCGACGGTTTCATAGTACTTGCCGAAGCGCAGCACCACGGCCTGCTCCTGCTCGTCCACCACATAAATCGCGCTGTATAGCCACATAGCGGCCAATACGGCAACGACAATGGCGATCAGGCCAATGCCGCCCGCCTTGCCCGCGCCGGAACCATTGCCACCACTTTTCTTCTTGCCACCAAACATGCCGTTCAGGCTGTCCTGCAGCTTGCGGAAGGCCTCGTCCAGATCAGGCGGGCCTTTGCGATCTCCACCGCCGCCGCCCCCGCGGCGACCGCCCCAAGGATCCTGATTGTTCGAGTTGCCACCCGGCTCATTCCAAGCCATAGCGCTCTCCATCTGATAAAGCGAAGACGCGCCAACGGCGCGCCGATGAATGCTACCAATGCCACTACCTGGCGGCAAAGCCGCCGGCATGGGCTTTATTGCAAAGTGTGTTGCTCCAGAAACTCAGTAGGCCGCAATCCTGCGCGGCTGACCAGCCGATTCAGCTCGATGCGCGGCAGTCGCACGGACAAAACACAGTCGCCCTGCTCATCGTGCTCTTCGCTCTGCACCGCGCCCAGGTCGAAAAATTGCGCACGCAGACGCGCCAGGGTCTGCGGCAGACGCAAGGTGCCAACAAACAGGTCATCGCCGAGCAGTTCAGTAATCGCCTGGCCCAGCAACTCGAGACCACTGCCGTCGCGCGCCGACAACCAGACCCGCTGCGGCTTGCCTTCGGCATTGCGTTGAATCTGCGGCTCGACCCCGTCAAGCAGGTCGATCTTGTTGTAGATCTCAAGAATCGGCAACTCATCGGCGCCAATTTCACCCAGTACGGCCATGACCTGCTCGATCTGTGCGTCGCGTTCAGGCTCGAAGGCGTCGATCACGTGCAACAGCAGATCCGAGTTGCTGGACTC
This sequence comes from Serpens gallinarum, assembly GCF_014836765.1. Classification (GTDB taxonomy): domain Bacteria; phylum Pseudomonadota; class Gammaproteobacteria; order Pseudomonadales; family Pseudomonadaceae; genus Serpens; species Serpens gallinarum. Next base: position 64,991 of record NZ_JACSQG010000011.1, on the reverse strand, counting down.
TTCCAGCGTGGCCCGAAAGGCCTCAACCAACTTGTGCGGCAAATGGCGAATGAAACCCACCGTATCCGCGAGAATCACCGGACCGATATCGTCCAGCTCCAACCGACGCAAGGTTGGGTCCAGCGTGGCGAACAGCTGGTCGGCGGCGTACACGTCGGATGTGGTCAGCGCATTGAACAGCGTTGATTTACCGGCGTTCGTATAGCCCACCAGCGACACCGCAGGGATCTCGGCACGACGACGCCCCCGACGTGCCAGCTCACGCTGACTGCGAACCTTTTCCAGGCGAGATTTGATTTGCCGGATGCGTACACGCAGCAGGCGGCGGTCGGTTTCCAGCTGGGTTTCCCCTGGCCCGCGCAGACCGATACCGCCCTTCTGCCGCTCCAGGTGGGTCCAGCCGCGCACCAGCCGCGTACTCATGTGTTCGAGTTGAGCCAGTTCGACCTGCAGTTTGCCTTCGTGGGTACGGGCGCGCTGGGCGAAGATATCCAGAATCAGGCCAGTGCGATCCAGTACCCGGCACTCGAACTCCCGCTCCAGGTTGCGCTCCTGGCTCGGGGTGAGGGTGTGATTGAAGATGACCAGTTCGACTTCATGGGCGGCAACCAGGTCGCGAATTTCTTCGACCTTGCCGCTACCGATCAGAAACTTCGCGCTGGGCTGATGCCGTGACACGTTGATGAAAGCCACCGTGTCTGCACCAGCCGAACGCGTCAGCTCCTGGAATTCTTGCGGGTCTTCACGCGCTTCGGGGTCTTGGCCATCCAAGTGAACCAGAATGGCCCGTTCTCCGCCATCAGGGCGTTCGAAGAGCAAGACTACCCCCTACTCAGGCATTGCCCGGTTCGGCCGATTCGGACTCGCCAGCGGTGGGCAAGCGCACCGGACGACTCGGCACAACAGTGGAAATGGCGTGTTTATAAACCATTTGGCTGACAGTATTTTTCAGCAAAATTACAAACTGGTCGAAGGACTCGATTTGGCCCTGCAGTTTGATGCCGTTGACCAGATAGATGGAAACCGGAACGCGCTCCTTACGTAGCGTATTGAGGTAAGGGTCTTGTAGCGAGTGCCCTTTTGACATGTGCCTAACTCCTATCGAACAAAAGTATAAAAAAGATGCCATCCACCCAAGAATAGACAGCAGAAATGAAGGTCAGGCCAATATGGAGCCCGTCTCCAGGCATTTCAAGGCGCGCAACAAATTGTCACGTGCCTGGCTGTCCAGCCACTGCAGATTATTCCAGCTGCGCAACCAGGTGGTTTGCCGCTTGGCCAATTGTCGCGTGGCAATAACGCCGCGCTCGACCATTTGCGCTCGCGTCAGCTCGCCTTGAAGGTAAGCCCAAACCTGGCGATAACCTACCGAACGTATAGATGGCAACCCGGTGTGCAAGTCATCTCGCTGGAACAGGGCTTCGACCTCTTTGATAAAGCCTTGTTCCAGCATGACGTGAAAACGCTGGGCAATACGTTCATGCAGGATATGGCGCTGGGCCGGTGCAATGGCGAATTGCGCGACAGTATAAGGGAATCCACTGCGTGCATCCGCGCCCGGAGCATTTTTTTCTGCCTGCAAACGCCGATGCTCACTCATGCTCTGGCCACTGAGCAGATAAACTTCCAGGGCACGCACCAATCGCTGCGGATCATTGGGATGAATTCGCGCTGCCGACTGCGGATCGAACTCGGCGAGCTGCGCATGCAGGGACGCCCAGCCTTCTCTTTCCCCCCGCGCCTCCAGCTCCGCGCGCAGTGCCGGATCGGCGCTGGGCATGTCAGCCAACCCTTCCAGCAGGGTCTTGTAATACAGCATGGTGCCGCCAACCAGCAGGGGAATTCGGCCGCGCGCGGTGATCTCCGCCATGGCGGCCAGCGCATCGGCGCGAAATTCGGCCGCCGAATAGCTTTCTGCCGGATCACGGATATCGATCAGCCGATGGGGAAATTGCGCCAGCAGCTCGGGCGACGGTTTTGCCGTGCCGATATCCATGCCGCGATAAATCAATGCCGAATCGACACTGATCAGGTCGCAGGGCAATGCCTGCGCCAACTCGAGCGCCAGGTCGGTCTTGCCGGCAGCGGTCGGGCCCATGAGGAAGATGGCGGGAGGCAGGGCGGACATGGGCATGGCTCAAATAAAGGCTGGATGGTTTCGGGCGGCACTCGCAAGGCTGCAAGCCGAACGGCACGGAGCTGCGCGCTCGTCAGCTCCGGGTTCTGCAGGCAATCGTCGGTCAGCGCCCGCGCATAAACAACTTGTCGAGATCATCCATGCCCAGCTGCGTCCAGGTCGGTCGGCCATGGTTGCATTGGCCGCTGCGCTCGGTGTTTTCCATGTCGCGCAGCAGGGCGTTCATTTCCGGCAAGGTCAGGCGCCGGTTGGCACGCACCGCACCGTGGCAGGCCATGGTCGCCAACAATTCGTTGAGGTGCGCCTGGATGCGGTCGCTGCTGCCATATTCCAGCAAATCCGCGAGCACATCCTGCACCAGCCGGGTGGCCTGGGCCTGCTTGAGCAAGGCCGGAATCTGCCTGACCGCCAGGCTTTCAGGGCCCAGGCGCTGCAGCTCAAAGCCCAGACGCTGGAACCATTCTTGGTGCTCCTCGGCGCAATCCGCCTCGCGCTGACTGACCGCCAGGGACTCGGGCACCAGCAGCGGCTGCCCACGCAGGCCTTCGCTGGCCATGGCGATTTTCAAACGCTCGTAGGTGATCCGCTCATGGGCCGCATGCATGTCCACCAGCACCAGGCCCTGCGCGTTCTCGGCGAGGATGAATACGCCCTTGAGCTGCGCCAGGGCATAGCCCAGCGGGGGAATATCATCCGCCGCCTGCGGCATGCTGTGCTCAGTCGCCTGGGCCAGGGGCGCGAAATATTCGCGATAGGCCCCTTGAAGCTCGGCAACTGGCGTGGCTTGTGCCGGGCGCGGCGAATACGCGCCACCCTGATAACCGGCGCCCTGCGGCGGGCTCCAGCCCGGCTCGCTGGCGGTGCGCTCCAGCAAACTGGCGGCCAGACTCATCTCGCCTTGCGGACCAAACTCACCCGCTTCGATGCCCGTCGCGCGCACCATGGGGGCGACGGCTGCCGGCGCAGCCAGCTGGTCCTCCGGGCGCACCTCACCCAGCGCCCGATGCAGGGTACCGTACAGGAAATCGTGGATCATCCGGCTGTCACGAAAACGCACTTCGTGCTTGGTGGGGTGCACGTTGACATCGACCACCGTCGGATCAACGTCCAGAAACAGCACGAAGGTTGGATGTCGGCCATTGAACAGCACGTCGCGATACGCCTGACGCACCGCGTGGGCCACCAGCTTGTCGCGCACCATGCGGCCGTTGACGTAGAAGAACTGCAGATCCGCCTGGCTGCGGGAAAAGGTCGGCAACCCAACCCAGCCCCACAAACGCACACCATTGCGCTCGATCTCGATGGGCAAGGCCTGCTCGAGAAACGCTGCGCCGCAGACCGCCGCGACACGTCGCGCGCGGGTATGTTCGTCGCGCGCCTCGTGCAAGGCCAGCACGCTTTTGCCGTTGTGACGCAAGTGGAAGGCCACGTCGAAGCGCGCCAGCGCCAGGCGCTTGATGACCTCCTGCAGATGATCGAATTCGGTCTTTTCGGCGCGCAGGAATTTACGCCGCGCCGGGGTATTGAAGAACAGGTCGCGCACTTCCACTGTGGTGCCCACCGGATGCGCGGCGGGTTGCACACGGGCTTCCATGTCGCGGCCCTCGGTCTCTACCTGCCAGGCCTCGCTAGCCTCGACGGTGCGCGAGGTCAGGGTCAGGCGCGCCACCGAGCTGATCGAAGCCAATGCCTCGCCGCGAAAACCCAGGCTCATCACCTGCTCGAGGTCTTCCAGCGCGCGAATCTTGCTGGTGGCATGGCGGGCCAGCGCAAGTGGCAGATCATCGGCGGGTATTCCCCGCCCGTCATCGCGCACGCGCAGCAACTTGACGCCGCCTTGCTCGATCTCTACATCGATTCGCCGGGCACCGGCGTCCAGGCTGTTTTCCAGCAATTCTTTGATTACTGAGGCCGGCCGTTCGACCACTTCGCCCGCGGCAATCTGGTTGGCCAGCCGCGGACTGAGCAGTTGGATACGGTGCACATCACTCATGGTTGAATCGCCAATGTGGTGGCTGGAATGGACAGGGTCTGGCCGACCTTAATGGTGTCGCCCCTGAGGCGGTTGGCACTGCGCAGACTGGCCAGGCTGACGCCGTACTGCTGGGAGATCTTCAGCAGGTTTTCCCCGGCACTGACCACATGGGTACGTGGCCCTTGCGCGATCTGCGCCAATTGCGTGGACTGCTTGGAGTCGCGCAACCAGGCCAGGTAGGTGCCCGGCGGCGGGCTTTGCTGGAAAAACTGCCGCACGCCGCTGTGAATCGAACTGGCCAGCGCCTGCTGATGCCGTTTGCTTTGCAATTTGCTGGCTTCGGCAGGGTTGGTGATGAAACCGGTTTCCACCAGGATCGACGGTATGTCCGGTGATTTCAACACCATGAAACCGGCCTGTTCAACGCGTTTCTTGTGCAGCGAGGTAATACGCCCCATGTGGCCCAGCACCTTCTGGCCGACATCCAGGCTGGAAGACAACGTGGCGGTCATCGACAAATCCAGCAGCACACCGGCGAGCATCGGGTTCTTGTCATCCAGACTGACGCCGCCATCCCCGCCGATCAAGTCGGACCGGTTTTCACTGTCCGCCAGCCAGCGCGCGGTTTCCGATGTGGCGCCGCGATCCGACAGGGCGAATACCGAGGCGCCGAATGCGGCGGTACGCGGCGCCGCATCGGCATGAATGGAGATGAACAGATCGGCCCCCATCTTGCGGGCGATCTCGGTGCGCTTGCGCAGGGGGATAAAGTAATCGCCGGTGCGCACCAGCTGCGCCTTGTAGCCTTTCTCGGCATTGATCAAGCGCTGCAACTCCTTGGAGATGGCCAGCACCACGTCCTTTTCCTTGAGACCCTTGGGGCCGAGCGCGCCGGGGTCTTCGCCGCCATGACCGGCATCAATGGCTATCAGCACATCGCGTTTGGCACTGGTAACCGGCGGCAACGTCAGCACCGGCTGGGCGGGGGCGGTCGCCTGCGTGGCCGGCACGGGTGGCGCCGCGCCCTTGTCATACAGGTCAACCACCAAGCGATGGCCGTACTGCTGGTTGGGCGGCAGGCTGAAGCTCTTCGCGCTGACCGCGGCGCCCAGGTCGATGACCATGCGCAGCTCATTGGCCGAGCGCTGCGCCGAACGCAGGGCCGTGATCGGCGTATTGTCGAAGGAGAGCTGCTCCAGCGGCGTCGTCATCTGCGCGCCCTGCACATCGATCACCAGGCGTTCCGGGGCGGTCAGGGTGAACATATTGTGCTTCACCGGGCCGGTCAGGTCGAAGACCAGGCGGGTATTGTCTGGTGCCCGCCACAGCCTCACGCTGCGTACATCGGCTGCCGCGAGCACGTCAGCGACCATGGACATCAGCAGCACCAGCACGCCGGCAAGCATAGTGGGCACGCGCATAAAAATTCCCATTCGGTTCATGCGGGCAACGCCAGTGCCATACACCAGGCTTCGCCGCGCGGGCTCTGCGCACGCAGCCGTAGCCTGCGACCGCCATCATGGGCGGCAATGGTAATGGCCAGGTCAGCCTTTGGCAAAACACCGGCGCCCCGTTGCGGCCATTCCACCAGGCACAAGGCGTCGCCGGCGAAATAGTCGCGAATGCCGAGAAACTCCAACTCCTCCGGATCGGCCAGACGATACAGATCGAAGTGATACACCCGACGCTCGCCCAGCTCATAGGGTTCGACCAGGGTAAATGTTGGGCTCTTGACCGCGCCCAGATGACCCAGGCCACGCACGATGCCGCGTGACAGCGTGGTCTTGCCGGCACCCAGGTCGCCGTGCAGGTAGATCACCCCGCACCCTTCGCTGACCTCAGCCAGCCGCGCCCCGACGGCATACATGGCCTCCTCATTGGCGGCGAACAGGCTTATTTCAGACATGGTGCATGTTCCTCCAACAATTCACGGACAACGTCGATCAGATCACTGGCCAGCAACCCGCGCCCCAGCGCGCCCACGCGTTCGCCGGCCCGCGCATGCAGCCAGACGCCCAGACAGGCTGCCTCGAAAGCGTCCAAGCCCTGGGCGCACAACGCACCCAGCAAACCGGCGAGCACATCACCCAACCCGGCGCTGGCCATCGCCGGATGGCCGTGATCGCACAACCGCAGCCGCCCGTCCGGGGCCGCCACCAGGCTGCCAGCGCCCTTGAGTACCACCACCGCCTTGAATCGTTGCGCCAGCGCCAGGGCCGCACCACGCCGGTCGGCCTGCACAGCCGCCGTATCCGTGTCCAGCAAGCGCGCTGCCTCGCCCGGATGCGGGGTAATAAGCGCAGCGGTTGGCAATTGGACCACGCCCGCCGCCAGCAGATTCAGCGCATCGGCATCCCAGACTTGCGGCCTGTCACTCGCCGCGACCGCCGACAGCAGGCTACGACCCCAGGCGCCCTGGCCAAGGCCTGGGCCCACCACCAGATGACTGGCGCCTTCGATCAAGGGCAGCAACTGATTGGCCGACGCCAACCCACGGCTCATCAACTCCGGGCAACGGGTTTGCGCAGCGCTCAAGTGCTCCGTGCGGGTGCCCAGGGACACCAACCCGGCGCCGCCGCGCAACGCCATTTCGCTGGCCAGCAAGGCTGCGCCGCCCATGCCGCGCTCGCCGCCGACCACCAGCACATGGCCGAACTGCCCTTTGTGGGCGGTGCGCGCTCGCGGTGCCAAACGGGGCGTGTTGGCGCTCGTCAGTCGCTGCGCCAGCATTGGCGACTCGGCCAGCAGATCTGCCTGAGCGCCCCGCTCCTCGTCCAGCAGGTCCGCAAATATCAGCTCGCCAACCTGATCCGGACCGCTGCCCGTGAACAGGCCGAACTTGAGCGCGATAAAGGTCACGCTCAGTTCGGCACGGATCGCCACGCCCAATTCTCGGCCCGTGTCGGCGCACAGGCCGGAGGGGATATCCACCGCCAGGATCGGCAATCCGCTGGCATTGGCCTGGTCGATGGCTTGCGCATACGGCTCGCGCACCGCGCCGCTCAAGCCAGTGCCCAGCAGTGCATCCACCAGGATGCCATCCAGCGGCGCGGTAGGGCCCCAGGGCTGGATGCTCACACCGGCCGCACGTGCCTCGGCGTGGGCCTGCGCCGCATCGCCCTGCAACTGCTGGGGATCGCCCACCGCCAACACGCATACCGACCAGCCGGCGCGGGCCGCCAGAGTCGCGATCAGGTAACCATCGCCGGCGTTGTTGCCGCGTCCGGCCAGCACCGTGACGCTTCCCGCCTGTGGCCAGCGCTGGCGCAGCGCCCGCCAGGCGGCGTGGGCAGCACGTTGCATCAGCTCGAAACCGGGCGTACCGGCGGCGACCAGCCGAGCGTCGAGGTCACGCACCTGGGCGGCTGAATACAGGTCGGTGGGCAGATCGTCGCGTGAATACACCATGGCTATCTCCGTTGTCTGGCAGAATTATACGCACCTAACCTGCGGTTTCCGTTTGCCATGTCTGTTACAACGCTTGATCTCGACCAACTGGCCCACGCCATCAAGGACTGGGGACGCGAACTCGGCTTCCAGCAAGTGGGCATCGCCGGGGTCGAGCTGGGCGAGCACGAAGCCCATCTGCAGCGCTGGCTGGAGGCGGGCCTGCACGGCGAGATGGACTATATGGCGGCCCACGGACACAAGCGTTCACGCCCGCACGAATTGGTGCCCGGCACCCTGCGCGTGGTGTCGGTACGCATGGATTACCTGCCTGGCGACACGCAGATGACCCAGCGCCTGCAGGAGGCGGACAAGGCTTATGTATCGCGCTACGCCCTGGGCCGCGACTATCACAAGCTGATTCGTAAGCGCCTGCAGCAATTGGCCGAGCGCATCCAGGCGCAGGTCGGCCCGTTCGGCTATCGCGCCTTCGTCGACAGCGCACCGGTACTGGAAAAGGCCCTGGCTAACCAGGCCGGGCTGGGCTGGATCGGCAAGAACACGCTGCTGCTGAACAAGCAGGCCGGTAGCTGGTTCTTTCTCGGCGAGCTGTTTGTCGACCTGCCGTTGCCGGTGGACACGCCTCACACCAAGCACCACTGCGGCTCGTGCCAGGCCTGCCTGGATATCTGCCCGACTGCTGCCTTCGTCGGCCCGCAACTGCTGGATGCGCGGCGCTGTATTTCCTACCTGACCATCGAGCTCAAGGGCTCGATTCCCGAAGAACTGCGCAGCCTGATCGGCAACCGGGTATTCGGCTGCGACGACTGCCAACTGGTCTGCCCCTGGAACCGCTTCGCCAAGCCCACTGCCGAAGGCGATTTCCAGCCGCGCCACGGCCTGGACAACACAGAACTGGCAGCGCTGTTTCGCTGGACGGAAGAGGAATTTTTAAGCCGCACCGAAGGCTCGCCCCTGCGCCGCGCCGGCTATGAGCGCTGGCTGCGCAACCTGGCGGTCGGGCTGGGCAATGCGCCGACGACGATTGCAGTAATCGAAGCGCTGCAGCTGCGCCGCGAGCATCCCTCGGAACTGGTGCGTGAGCACGTGGCCTGGGCGCTGGCGCAGCATCAGCCTGACGGTGCCTTGTAGGAGCCAGCTTGCTGGCGATTACGGATGTTTTGCAACGGATCGCCAGCAAGCTGGCTCCTACATTCAAAGGCACCTGGGCGCGCTATTCCTATCCTGGCCTCACACCTTGAGAAAGTGCTCGCGGTAGAAGCGTAGGATGGATCGGGCTCTATCGATCCATCGGGCGGGGCCATGGTGAATGTAAACGACGACATCCACCCTACGGAGACTCCGCAAGTTGGTTAGGAGGCCATTCAAAAAGCACCCAAGCGCCCCTTTGCGGCACGGTTTATACCTTGAGGAAATGCTCGCGGTAGTGACGCAGCTCGGCAATGGATTCGCGAATGTCGTCCAGCGCCAGGTGGGTACCGCCCTTGGTGAAGCTGTCGCGCACCTGCGGCGCCCACAGGCCGGCAAGAATCTTCAGCGTCGACACGTCCAGGTTGCGGTAGTGGAAATAGGCTTCCAGGGTCGGCATGTGGCGATACAAAAAGCGCCGGTCCTGACAAATGGTATTGCCACAAATTGGCGACGCGCCCTTGGGTACCCACTGCTCCAGGAAGGCGAGGGTTTGCGCCTCGGCCTCAGCTGTGGAGATACGGCTGTCGCGCACCCGTTGGGTCAGGCCGGAACCACCGTGCTGACGGGTATTCCACTCGTCCATGGCGGCCAGGCGCTCGTCGCTCTGGTGCACGGCGATCACCGGCCCTTCGGCCAGCACCGTGAGGTTGCTGTCGGTGACAATGGTCGCCATCTCGATGATCACGTCCTGGTCGGGGTTCAGACCGGTCATTTCCAGGTCGATCCAGATCAGGTTATTTGGGTTTTGCATGCTGGGCTCCTCGGCTGATGGCGCACAGTTTAACAGTCACCGCATGCTAGACTGCGCGCCATTTCCACGCAGCGGAACCCTCATGGCCAAACGCCAACTCAACCGCCGGCAAAACTGGCGCATCGAGAAGATCCAGGAAGAACGTGCGGCCCGTGCCGCCAAGCGCGAATCGCGCCTACTCGAAGAGCTGGAAGGCGGCGATCTGGGCGGCGAACAGCCCGGCCTGGTGATTGCCCACTTCGGTGTCCAGGTGGAAATCGAGGACAGCGAAGGCCAACTTTACCGCTGCCACTTGCGCGCCAACCTGCCGACCCTGGTAACCGGCGATCGCGTAGTCTGGCGCGCCGGCAATCAGGGCCACGGCGTGATTGTCGCCCAGCTGCCGCGTGACACCGAGCTGTGCCGTCCGGATAGCCGCGGGCAGCTCAAGCCGGTGGCTGCCAACGTCGACCAGATTGTCATCGTCTTCGCCCCGTTGCCGCACCCGCACGCCAACCTGATCGACCGCTACTTGATCGCCGCCGAACATGCCGGCATCCATCCGCTGCTGCTGCTCAACAAGGCCGACTTGCTGGATGCCGATAACGCGCCGCACGTGGAGAGCCTGCTGACCACCTACCGCCAGCTCGGCTATCCGGTATTGGAAGTCTCCGCCCACGAGGGCGACGGCATGACGGCTTTGCAGGCGGCACTGGACAACCATGTCAGCGTGTTTGTCGGGCAGTCCGGAGTGGGCAAGTCGTCGCTGGTTAACAGCCTGCTGCCGGGCGTGGATATTCGCGTCGGCGCGTTGTCCGAGCTGACCGGCAAGGGCACGCACACCACGACCACCGCGCGCCTGTTCCACTTCCCCAACGGCGGCGAACTGATCGACTCCCCCGGTATCCGCGAGTTCGGCCTGGTGCATGTCAGTCGTGACGACGTGGAGGCCGGCTTTATCGAGTTTCGCGACTTGCTCGGGCACTGTCGTTTTCGTGACTGCAAGCATGACCGCGAACCAGGCTGTGCGCTTCTCCAGGCACTGGAAGAGGGACGCATCCAGCCACAACGCATGGCCAGCTATCGGCATATCCTGGCCAGCTTGCCTGAGGACGAATACTAGAATTTGCGCGCCTATCGAGCAGGCAAAAAATCCCCGCACAACCTGGCGGGGATTTTTTTGCAGTCGAAACCGCGACTACTGCTGCTTGAGCTCGTCCATTTGTAACGGACCGTCGCGGAACAGGTTCATGCGCTCGCGCACCTCCCCGGCGGGCAGCGGATCTTCCTGGGCTGGGCGCTCCGCATCCCGTCCCCAGGCATTGTTCGGTTCGCCTTCCAGCGCCTGCTGGGCCTTGCGGGTCAGCACGACAATATCGATGCGCCGGTTCATCGGACTGAAGGGGTCGGCGCGATCGAACAGCGCCGATGAGGCATAGCCCACCACCTGAGCCACCTGCTCCTCCGGGTAACTGCCGGCGACCAACGCGCGTCGCGCCGCGTTGGCGCGCATGGTGGACAATTCCCAATTGCCGGCGAAATCCTTGGAGCTGTATTGCCGGGCGTCGGTATGGCCACTAATACTGAGCTTGTTCGGCACCAGGGCGAGGGTGTCGGCCATGGCCAGCAGGATGTCTTCAAAATAGGGCTGCATGCGTGCGCTGCTCAAGTCGAACATCGGCCGGTTCTCGGCATCCATAATCTGAATGCGCAAGCCGTCACGGGTGCTCTCGATCAGCACCTGATCCTTGAAGCGCTGCAGCTCGGGGCTTTCCTCGATCTTGTTCTGCAGCTCGATGCGCAGCATTTCCATGCGTTCGAACTCCAGCAGGGCCGACAGCGTGCTGATTTCCTCGGCAGACACCACCTGAGGCTGCGCCTCGCTCATCACGCCGTCCTGTTCGATGTTCTGGGTGCGCTCCGGCGCCGGGGTCGGCGTACCGCCCAAATCAATCACGTGCGGGCTGGCCGTCTCGGTAAACCCAACCGGGTCCTTGAAGTAACCGGAGATGATGGCCCGCTGCAGGGGCGTGGCTGTGGACAGCAACCAGAGCACCAGGAAGAACGCCATCATGGCGGTCATGAAATCAGCAAAGGCGATTTTCCAGGAGCCACCATGGGTATTGCTGGCATAGCGCTTGACGCGTTTGATGATGATCGGCTGGCTGTTTTCCATAATGGCTGATCAGCTCCCGCGCACGGCCTGTTCCAGCTCGGCAAAGCTGGGTCGATGTCCGGGCATCAGCACCTTACGACCAAATTCCACCGCCAGGGTCGGCGGCAGGCCGGAGGCCGAGGCAATCAGGCTGGCCTTTATCGCTTCGTACACGTTCAGTTCTTCGCGGGCATCCTGTTCCAGGCACACGGCCAGCGGACCGATGAAGCCATAGGCGGCGATAATGCCGAGGAAGGTGCCCACCAGCGCCGCCGCCACGCTCTGGCCGATCGCCGCCTGATTGGCCTCGCCGAGCAGGGCCATGGTGATCACGATGCCCAGCACCGCGGCAACGATGCCGTAGCCCGGCAGGGAGTCCGCAACTCGCCCTATGGAATGTGCGGGCAGCTCCAGCTCTTCCTTGAGGCTGGCCAGTTCCATTTCGAACAGATTCTCCAGCTCATGGGGCGCCATGTTGCCGGACGTCATGATGCGCAGGTAATCGCAGATATACGCGATCATCCGTTCATCGTTCAGCACACTCGGGTACTTGGCAAAGATTGGACTCTCGTAGGGTTCCTCGATATCGCCTTCGATGGCCATCATTCCTTCGCGGCGACTCTTGTTGAGAATTTCATAGACCAGGCGCAGCACTTCCAGGTAGTAGGCGTGCGTATACCGCGTGCTGAACATGCGCAGCGACTTTTTCACCACCAACCACGAGGTCTTGCCGCGATTGCCCTGAATGAAAGCGCCCAGCGCGGCGCCACCGATAATCAGAAATTCAAAAGGGTGAATAAGCGCCATCAGCTTGCCGCCAGCCAGCACGAAGCCACCCAGCACACTAAAAAAGACGACGAGGATACCGATGATTTTTGCCATGATCTCGAAAGCTGCTGACGGGTGGATAAGCGGGTGATGAGATGTACTCACCTGTTATCGGCGCCTTTGCGGCAAACTGAAGCCACTCTCATCTAAAAGACCGATCAATGGCCACGCGTCTATCTGCTCCAGCCTTGCCGCCTCAATCTCTCGACGCCTGGATCGAGCATCTGGACAGCGTCGTCCTGCCCATCACCCGGGAAACCCGTCGCGATCTGCTGCAGGCATTGCACCGGCCCACCAGTTCGCTGCGCGAAATAGCCCAGGCCATGCTTTCCAGCCCGGCCCTGGCCCTGGCGGTACTGCGAGATGCCAACCGTCGCCGCTCCAGCAGCCTGGCCGAACCCGCAGACAACCTCGAAACCGCCCTGGCCCGCCTCGGCCTGCGGCGCGCTGAAGCGCTGCTGGGCGAGTTACCGGTTATGGGCAACGAACAAACGCCTTTGCCCTTGCGCCAGCTGTACGTGATCAGTCAGCACGCACGCCAGCAGGCCGGCGGCCTGTTCGTCCCGGCGCTGCCCCACCTCAGTCTGGAGGTGCAGTGGAACACCCTGCTGTTTTTCGCGCCGTTCTGGACCTTGTCCATGGCCCATCCGGACCTCATCCTGCGCTGGGCGGCACGGGTCTTCGGCGAACGCCGCCCCGCGCGCCAGATGGAGCTCGAGCTATTCGGCGTGCCGCTGGTTACGCTGGGCCTGGCACTCGTGCGGCATTGGCGCCTGTCACCCTGGATAGCTCAGGGTTATCAGGCACTCGATGATGAGCGCGCCTCATTGATCCAAGCGCTGCGTCTCGCCCGCAGGCGCGGCCCGCAGCCTCAGCAGGCTCAGAATATCGCCCCGCCACTGCGCCACTGGCTGAGCCGCCCGGCCAACAGCGTACTGTTCAGCAATGCTCTGGCACTCGCCGCGCACCAGGCCTGGGATGACCGCCACAGCCTGCGCTGGCAGCGGCTCAGTGGGCTGTTTTTGCAGCACCCACTGGAGCATGTGCAGCAGCACAGCCATCGACAGGCGGTGATCAGTGCCCGCCAGCTCAGCCAAGCTTCATCGCTGCAATCGCTCTGGCATCCGGCCCAGGCGCTGGTCTGGCCGCCTGGCTGTCGCCGCAGCCCACCGGCAGAGCCCGCCGCCCAACTATCCAGTTTCTTCCAGCGCGAAGACTGGCAGCGCCAATGCGCCCAACTGCTACAACAGCCCAGTCCGTTCGCCAACCTGCCGCAACTGGTGAGCGGCGCGGCTGCCGCCTTGTTTGCCTGCGGGCTGCGGCGCAGCGCGCTGCTGGTGACCGACCGTCAGGGGCAACTGATCGCGCAACATCAGTCCGGCCTAACGGCCAACGGTCCGCGCTTGAAGCTCGACCCTGGACGTTCGGCACTGCTCAGTAAACTGATCGAGCAGCCTCGGCTGCTGCATATTTCAGCGGACAATTTTGGCGAGTATGCCGCGCAGTTGCCTCCGCTGCTCACGCACCACTTTCCGAACCGGCATTTGCTGCTGGGCACCCTGGGATTGCACGGGCGCGGCGTGATACTGCTGATTGCCGACCAGCACGGGGTGCCGTTCTCCGCAACGCACCTGCGCCTGGTCGAGAAAACCACCCGCTGCATCGAACGCGCACTGCTGACCTTCAGCCAACGCGCTCGCTGAGCGTTGCGCTACAATCAGCCCCTTTTTCAGCCATGGAATTCGCCATGACCGACTGCTTCACCGCTCTGCCGCTGGTCATCGAGCCCGCTGACCTGCAGGAGCGCCTGGATGCCGCGCAACTGATTCTGGTCGACCTGACCAGTGCCGCGCGCTACGCCGAAGGCCATCTACCGGGCGCACGCTTCGTCGATCCCAAGCGCACCCAGTGGGCACAGCCCCCCGCACCGGGCCTGCTGCCGGCGCGCGAACAGCTGGAGCAGCTATTCGGTGAGCTGGGCCATAATCCCGACGCCGTCTACGTGGTCTATGACGATGAAGGCGGCGGCTGGGCCGGACGCTTCATCTGGCTGCTCGACGTGATCGGTCACGGTCGCTATCACTACCTGAACGGCGGGCTGCACGCCTGGCTGGAAGCCGGCTTGCCGCTATCCACAGCGGTGCCACCCAGCGCCGGCGGCCCGTTGCCGCTGATTCTGCACGACGAGCCCACTGCCACCCTCGACTACCTGAACAGCCGTCTCGGCGCGCCCGACCTGGTGGTCTGGGATGCCCGCTCGCCGGCGGAATACCGCGGCGAGAAAGTGCTCGCGGCCAAAGCCGGGCACGTGCCCGGCGCGATAAACTTCGAATGGACCGCCGGCATGGACAAGGGACGCGCCCTGCGCATCCGTGACGATATCGCCGAACACTTGCAATCCCTGGGCATCACCGCCGACAAGGAAATCATTACCCATTGCCACACCCATCACCGCTCCGGTTTCACCTACCTGGTGGCCAAGGCGCTCGGTTATCGGCGGGTGAAAGGCTACGCCGGGTCCTGGTCGGAATGGGGTAACCATCCGGACACTCCCGTCGAGCTGTAGCAAGCCGGAGGCGTGTATCGACAGTTACTGCACTGCCTGTAAACCCTTTGCTGGCCGCCTCGTACAGGCGATCAGCCTACTTATCCGCTAAATAGAAGTTTTTCAAAGGAACATCCATGTCCATCAAAGACCGCCTGTTCATCCTCAGTCAGTACCTGACGCCGCATCATCTGCTTTCGCGCCTGGCCGGCTGCGTGGCGGAATGCCGGGTCAACTGGTTCAAGAACGCCTTCATTCGCCGCTTCGCCGAGCACTTCAAGGTGGACATGAGCCAGGCGCAAGTCGAACAGCTCGACGCCTACGAGAACTTCAACGCCTTCTTCACCCGTGCGCTAAAAGACGATGCCCGCCCTCTGGACCCGACCCCCGGCGCGATTCTCTGTCCGGCCGACGGCACGGTCAGTCAGCTGGGCGCCATCAGCAATGGCCGCATCTTCCAGGCCAAGGGGCACAGCTTCAGCGCTCTGGAGCTGCTCGGCGGCGACGCAGACCGCGCCGCGCCCTTCATGGGCGGTGCGTTTGCCACCGTGTACCTGTCGCCCAAGGATTATCACCGCGTGCACATGCCGCTGGCCGGCACCCTGCGCGAGATGGTCTACGTGCCGGGCAAGCTGTTCTCGGTCAACCAGACCACGGCGGAAAACGTCCCGGAACTGTTCGCCCGCAATGAGCGCGTCGTCTGCCTGTTCGACACCGAACGCGGACCGATGGCCGTGGTGCTGGTCGGCGCGATGATCGTGGCGAGCATCGAAACCGTCTGGGCCGGACTGGTCACGCCGCCCAAGCGCGAGCTGAGGACCTTCCGTTACGACGAAGCGGCCCGTGCGCCGATTCACTTGGAAAAAGGTGCGGAGCTGGGCCGTTTCAAGCTCGGTTCCACGGCCATCGTGCTGTTCGGGCCCGACCAGGTACGCTGGGCTGAAGAGCTCGGCCCCTTGAGCGGCGTCTGCATGGGCCAGCGCCTGGGTCTGACCACCGCCGAATAAGCCACGTGGTACTGCCGCGCTGCCTCGCAGCGCGGCGTCCCTTCGGTCCGCCACCGGCTGATCTCAACGCAACAGTATCCCCTCTCGTTCCTCCCCCACACGCCTCCCCCATGTTCCAACGCAGCCAGGATGCCGCGCAGCGGCTCGAACCCTTGCGCTCCCAACGGGACACCCGTCACAGCTTCGACATACCAGCATCACCCTACACGGGAAGGCTTTGACTCCTCCTCGAGTCGCTGGCTAGATTCCATTCATTCCATCCATCGCCTTTTTTCGCCCATTCGGCCGAATCCATTACCCATGGCCATCGATAAGAAAACTGTTCGCCTGCTGATTCTCGAAGACTCCCAGAACGAGGCCGAGCGCCTGGTCAACTTGTTCCGCAATGCCGGGCGCGCCACACGCGTACAGCGCCTGAGTTCGGCCGCCGACTTGCAAGCCGCGCTGGACCACAGCTGGGATCTGCTGATCAATGCACCCACCAGCCAGGGGCTGTCGCCTGACGATGCGATCCAGGCGATTCGTCGCCAGGCCAAGGACATCCCGGTGATTCAACTGGTCGAGCCTGGAAACGCGGCCGACATCAGCGATGCCATTACCACGGCCATGACCAGTGGTGCACAGGACGCACTGCCCCAGGGCGACGACGAGCGCCTGATCCTGGTGGCCAACCGCGAGCTGGCCAACCTGGCGGAGCGCCGCGCCCGCCGCGCCGCCGAAGTGGCCCTGCGCGAGGCGGAGAAACGCTGCCAACTGCTCCTCGACAGCTCGGTTGACGCCATCGCCTATGTCCACGAAGGCATGCACATTTATGCCAACCGGGCCTACCTGGAACTGTTCGACTATGTCGATGCGGATGAACTGGAAGGCATGCCGATGATCGATCTGATCGACAGCGCCGACCAAAGCGCCTTCCGGGACTTCCTGAAGAATTACCAGAGCCCGGAAGGCGGAGCCGAGCTCAGCTGCAGCGGCGTGAAAAGCGCGGGTGACACCTTCAAGGCACGCATGAGTTTTTCACCCGCGGCCTACGACGGCGAGCCGTGCATCCAAGTCGTCATCCGCTGCGACACCGACAATGCCGAGCTGGAAGAGCGTCTGCGCGAAATCAGCAGTCAGGACCTTGTGACTGGCCTGTACAACCGCACCTATTTCCTCGAGCTGATGGACGCCGCCGCACAACGCGCGGTTAACGCCGGCCAGCCGGCCAGCCTCGCGTACATCCGCCTTGATCAGTACTCCACCCTGCTGGCTGATATCGGTATTGCCGACATCGGCCTGCTGCTCACCGATCTGGCCGGCCTGCTGCGCGCGCACTTCCCAGCCGAGGCCCAGCTGGCCCGTTTTGGTGACGATGTGTTCACCGTATTACAGCCGGGCCAGACACCCGAGCAGAGCCGTCCGGCCTTGGCAGCGCTGCTGCAGCGGGTCGAGGCGCACTTGTTCGAGGTGAATGGTCGCACCGCACAAGTCAGCCTCTCGATCGGTGTTGCCGGCCTCAATGAGAAAACGCCCCGCGCACAAACCGTGGTCGACCGCGCCCACCGCTGCGCCGACACCCATAGCACGGGCAATACTCTGACCCTGTACGATCCGGCCGACGAGCTGGCCGCCGAGGCCAACCGCGGCAACGTGGTCGCCATGCTTCAGCAGGCCCTGGACACCAACAGTTTCCAGCTGCTGTTCCAGCCGATCATCAGCCTGCGCGGGGATGACGTCGAACATTACGAAGCCCTGCTGCGGCTGCTCAATCCGCAGGGTGAGGAGATCCTGCCCGGCGACTTCCTCGCCGTCGCTCAGGAAGCCGGGCTGGCCGCGAAGATCGACCGCTGGGTGCTGCTCACATCCATCAAGATGCTGGCCGCCCATCGCCAGAAGGGACATATCACGCGCCTGTTCGTGCACTTGGGCGAGGCCAGTCTGCAAGACCCAGGTCTGTTGCCCTGGCTCAGCACCACCCTGCAAGCCGCGCGCTTGCCGGCCGACGCCCTGGCTCTGCAGTTCAATGAAACCGCCGCCACCACCTACCTGAAGCAAGCCAAAGCTCTCACCCAGGGCTTACATCAGCTGCACTGCAAGGTCGCCCTGAGCCAGTTCGGCTGCGGGGTCAACCCGTTCAATACGCTCAAGCACCTGGAAGTGGACTTCGTCAAACTGGACAGCTCCTTCGCCCAGGAACTGCACCAGGCCGAGAACCAGCAAACGCTCAAAGATATGCTGGCCAGCCTGCATGCCCAGGCCAAGCTGACCGTTATTCCAGGGGTGGAAAGCGCCAGCGCCTTGGCCACGCTCTGGCAGGCCGGCGTCAACTACATCCAGGGCCTGTATTTGCAGGCGCCCAGTCGTGCGATGGATTACGACTTCAGCTCGGGCGACGAAGGCTGACCACGGTCAGTTTCTTCTGCCCAGCGAGGACTAGAGTGTCCTGACACCCTCATGTCAGGAGCACGCACCATGACCATGATGAAGGCGGCGGTATTCGTCGAGCCCGGACGGATCGAACTGCAGGACAAACCCATCCCCGAGGTCGGCCCCAACGATGCCTTGCTGCGCATCACCACCACGACCATCTGCGGCACCGACATCCACATCCTTAAGGGCGAATACCCGGTCGAGCGCGGCCTGACCATCGGCCATGAGCCGGTGGGCATCATCGAGAAGCTCGGCAGCAATGTGAAAGGGTATCAGGAAGGCCAGCGGGTGATAGCCGGGGCCATCTGTCCCAGTTTCACCTCCTATGCCTGCCAGGATGGCGCACCCTCCCAGGACGGCGGCGCTTGCGGCTGTCACGGCTACAAACCGATGGGTGGCTGGCGCTTCGGCAATACTCTCGACGGCACTCAGGCCGAATACGTCCTGGTCCCAGACGCCCAGGCCAACCTGGCCCCCGTGCCGGACGCCCTGAGTGACGAGCAGGTGCTGATGTGCCCGGACATCATGTCCACCGGCTTTGCCGGCGCGGAACGCGCCAACATCAAGATCGGCGACATCGTGGTGATTTTCGCCCAAGGGCCGATCGGCCTGTGCGCCACCGCCGGCGCCAAGCTACGTGGCGCCAGCTGCATCATTGCGGTGGACGGTGTGGATTCGCGTCTGGAGATTGCCCGGCAGATGGGCGCCGACGTGACGCTGAACTTTAAGAATGTCGACGTGGTGGACGAGATTCTCAAGCTTACTGGCGGGCGCGGCGTGGATGCGGCCATCGAGGCGCTGGGCACCCAGCTTACCTTCGAGCAGGCCCTGCGCGTGCTCAAGCCCGGCGGCACCTTGTCCAGCCTGGGCGTTTATTCCCAGGATCTGAGCATTCCCCTGGGCGCTTTTCACGCCGGCCTGGGCGACCATATCCTCGTCACCTCCCTGTGCCCAGGCGGCAAGGAGCGCATGCGCCGACTGCTCAACGTGGTCGCCTCGGGCCGCGCCGACTTCGGCGCCCTGGTCACCCATCACTTCGCGCTGGACGACATCGAAGCCGCCTATGACCTGTTCGGCCACCAGCGCGATGGCGTATTGAAAGTGGCCATCAAGCCCTGACGGCGGCTACAAGCCACAGGCTTCAAGCTGCAAGTAAAAAGCCCTGGGCCGGCAGCGACCCAGGGCTTTGCTTTTCTCGAAGCTCGACGCGTGAAGCGGCTCTTATTCCTGCCCGTCGCGCTCGCGAAAGCCGAGCAGATAGAGAATGCCGTCCAGGCCAAGTGTGGAGATCGCCTGCTTGGCCGACTGCTTGACCAACGGTTTGGCGCGAAAAGCCACACCCAGGCCCGCCAGACCGAGCATGGGCAGGTCGTTGGCGCCGTCGCCCACGGCGATGGTCTGTTCCAGGCGCAGACCTTCCTTCTCGGCCAGCTGGCGCAACAGGTCGGCCTTGCGCTGGGCATCGACGATCGGCTCGATCGCAACGCCGGTGAGCTTGCCGTCGACAATTTCCAGTTCGTTGGCAAACACGTAGTCGATGCCCAGGCGAGCCTGTAGTTGTTTGGCAAAGTAGCTGAAGCCGCCAGAGAGAATCGCGGTCTTGTAGCCCAGACGCTTGAGCTCACTGAACAGCAGCTCGGCGCCTTCGGTCAGGCGCAGGCTGGCGCCCACCTCGATCAAGGCGCTTTCCGGCAGGCCCTTGAGCAGCGCCAGGCGTTCGGTGAAGCTGGCGCGGAAATCCAGCTCGCCGCGCATCGCCCGTTCGGTGATTTCCACCACCTGATCGCCCACCCCGGCCGCCTTGGCCAACTCGTCAATGACTTCCGCCTCGATCAGTGTGGAGTCCATGTCGAACACCGCCAGGCGGCGGTTGCGGCGAAACACCGAGTCGCGCTGGAAGGCGATGTCAACGTTCAGCTCCTGGGCCACGCTCAGGAACTCGGCGCGCAGGGCGTCCACATCAGCCGGCTCGCCGCGCACCGAAAACTCGATGCAGCCCTTGCCCTGCTCCACCGGCATGTCCAACGGCATCCGCCCGGAAAGCCGGTCGATATGATCGATGTTCAGGCCGTACTTGGCGGTGATCGAGCTGACACGCTGCAGTTGTTCGGCGGTTACCTGCCGGGTGAGCAGGGTCACGATGTGCCGGGACTTGCCCTGGCCGCCAACCCATTGCTGGTAGTCCGCTTCGGACACCGGCGTGAAGCGCACCTGCTGGTCCAGCTTGTAAGCGGTGAACAGCACCTCCTTGAGGACCGAGGAGGCGCGTTCGTTGTCGGGAATATCCACCAGGATGCCGAACGACAAGGTGTCGTGGATCACCGCCTGGCCGATGTCGAGAATGTTCACGCCGCCCTGGGCCAGCACCCCGGTAATGGCAGCGGTCAACCCCGGACGATCTTCTCCGGTGATATTGATCAGGACGATTTCGCGCAAGGCGCAGCTCCCATGTCAAAGAAGGGCCGCATTCTACCCCAAGCGCATAAGCCCGCACCTCTCTGCTAGCCCTGCGCTCTAGTCTTTATCGAAGCGGAAAATCTGTGAACCACCGCACAAATGATGGCTTTTTGCCCTAAAACATTTCATCCCTTAACGCTTTCGGCTTGCTCCATGCGTTACGTATACTCCCGCGACCTTCTCAGAGAAGAACCGTGCGCGTGAAGCGGCCCGCCATCAAACCCGATAATTTTTTCCTTCTTTTCTACAAAGCCTTGCGTGGACGACGTCTGCCGCTCCCCCTGCGGCTGGCCAGCCATTGCCTGACGCTAGTGGTGCTGGTGCTGCTCGTCTACGGCTGGGTGATCGGCTCCCAGCTCAAGCAGGTCATGCAGCAACAGGCTGAAGTGGTCGGCCAGAGCCTGATTACCCAGACCGCAGCCTCGGCCACCAACCTGCTGGTGACCAACGACATTCTCAGCCTCAACGTGCTGCTTAATAATCTGGTGAAGAATCCACTGGTGGCCCATGCCGCCGTGTACAGCATCGACAATCGCATCCTCGCCGAGGCTGGAGTCAGGCCCAAGGCAGGATTGCTCGGCGAAAGCGACGGTCTGTTTGCCACGCCCATTACGTTTCAGGAAGTGATCGCGGGGCAGTTGCGCATCAGTCTCGACATGCGCCGCTTTCAGCAACCCATGAGTATCAGCCTGCAAAGCATGGCGTTGCTCAGCCTCATCCTGCTGGCCCTGACGCTCTGGTGGTCGCAACGCCTGGGCCGCACCCTCGCCACGCCGCTGGAAGAACTGGGCGACTGGCTGCACGAACCGGAAGGGCTGGCGCCCGGCAGCGAGCGTCAGGATGAGATCGGCACCCTGGCGCGCCAACTGCAAGATCGCCTGGCCCCTATTGCCCCGACTTCGCTGCCGGCAGGAGAGCCCGACGAAGCGTTTTTCGCCGACCTCGATACCGACGAATTCGACGCCGAACCCACTGACACCCCTGCACCGGCTGCGGCTGAGCACGCGCCTACCCCTGCGCCCGTCACCGCGTCGACTCATAACCGCGGCGTGGCACACAGCCTGGACGAAGACGACCCCTTCACCGACGTGCAGGGCGACTTCGATGATCTGCCGTTGATCCTGCCGCAGTCACCGCCCACATCCGCAGCATCCCAGACCAGCACCTGCGTGGTCCTTGCCATCCAGATCGGCAGCCAGGCGCAGTTGCGCAACCTGCCCCGCCCGCGCCTGCTGGATCTTTTGGAACGCTACCGCGACTGCCTGGACCAGGCCAGCAAGCTGTACACCGGTCAACTACACACCCTCAACGATGGCAGCAGCCTGCTGGTATTTCGCCAGCACAGCAGTGATGACTACCTGGGCCACGCGCTGTGCTGTGGCGAATTGCTGCGCGCGCTGGGTCACGCCTTGCAGATTGAGGTGGCGGACAGCGGCATCAGCCTGCAACTGCAGTTGGGCCTGACTCACGGCGAAGTGCCGGAAACCGTCAGCCAAGGCGAGTTGTTGCTCAGCGATGTCGTGCTCGCCGCGCTGGACCTGTCCCAGCACAGCCGTAACCTGCTGCTGGTGGATGCGCGCATCGGCGTCGATCCCCACATCCGCAGCCGTGCTCGCCTGCGCGCCATTCCCACTCCCAGCGGCGCCTACTGTGTGGAAAGCCTGCTACCGCCCTATCCCGCACTGCTCGAACGGCAACTGAGCCGTCTGCGCGAGCTCCGCTCGCAACGTCTGCCGCATTAACGTGTTCACGAAGCGTGCGCGGCGCTGTTTTACGCGACGTTGCGCGGTGTAAGGCAGGCGTCGCTCAATGTATACCGGATAGCGGAACACGGCGGGCTACCGCGAGCGCCGCACTTCCATCTCCTCACCCAACGGCCGAGACTGGCCTACGAGGAGGCGGTGCTTCGACGCCCCTTCTACGCGGGCATAAAAAAACCGGCTTGCGCCGGTTTTATGTTCTGTGCTTTTAAAATACCGCCTCAGAACCGATAAACCTCGACATCGGCGCGCACCGGCTCGGCCACCGGAATCTTAGGCGCCGGCTCGGCCGTCGACTGGGCGGCACGCGCTGCCTTGGCGGCCTCGCTCTTGCGCGCCGCAGCAATCTGCCGCGCCAGGGGCTGGATATCGCCAGCCAATTGCTCGGCCAACTGCTGCAACACTTCGCTCTGGGCACGTACCTGATCGGCGACATTGCCCAGATGCGACTCTTCCAGACGTATCAAGCGACTGCTCAGCAGCTGTCCCTTGCGATCCAACAGACGCCACTGTGCTTCCAGCACGGCCGGTTTCAACGGGCCTGAATCGAGACGGTCGATGCTGACATGTACCTGGATGTCCGGGTTGAGCCCCGGGGCAGGCGCCAACGCCAGCCGCTGATCGTCCAATCGCCAGGACAGACGACGCAGCATGACATTGTTGATGTTGTCAGCCAGGTTGCCCGCCCAGCGCGCATCCTGATCGGCGACCAAGCTACCGTCGGGCTGGCGTTGCATCAGAGTTGCATCGCCCAGGTAATCGGCAATGTCGATTCGCTGCAGAAGAACCGCCAGGCCAGAAGATTTTTCGGACACCGTCGGGCTGCCGCTATCCAGCTGGTAAAGCGCAGTCGGCAGCTTGGTGATACAGCCTGCGACACCTAACGCACCCACCATCAAGAGCAGCGCGGAAAAACGCTTTAGTTTCATAGTTCACCCGGACGGACCGCAGACTACGGTCCAGGTTGGCAGTTTGCTCCGGGGCGTGGACGGTGAAGCGCGGTACGTCCCGGTAACTTTCTTTTTTCGGACAACCCTGACCTGGAGGATTGTCCGACTGGTATGCGCGGTATTCTCCCAGCACTAGCCGGCAAATTCCACCTGAAGCGCATCGACGCGCTGGAATCCTCGCGGCAATTTGTTTCCTCGCCGGCCACGCTCGCCCCGGTAATGTTCGAGGTCTTCGGCCTTGAGGGTGAGGGTGCGTTTACCGGCTTGCAGGACCAGTGCCGCACCGTCGGGAAGCACCGCCAAACCGGTCAGGTATTCCTCGCGGCTGGCCACGCGATCACTGGGAATGCCAATGATCTTGTTGCCCTTGCCTTTGCCCAGCTGCGGCAGGTCGGCGCATCTGAAGACCAACAGGCGACCTTCGGTCGTCACTGCCGCCAGCCAGTCGTTTTCGCGGCTGGCCAGAGGTTGCGGTGCTATCACCTGGGCGCCGGCCGGCAGGGTCAACAGCGCCTTGCCCGCCTTGTTCTTGGCCTGCAGGTCCTCGCCCTTGACGACGAAGCCATACCCGGCGTCCGAGGCGATCACGTACAGCGCATCGTCCTCGGGCATCAGCAGGCATTCGAAACTGACGCCCGGCGGGGGTGTCAGGCGGCCGCTGAGCGGCTCGCCCTGGCCACGCGCCGAGGGCAGTGAATGGGCGGCCAACGAGTAGCTGCGCCCTGTGGAGTCGATGAACACCGCAAACTGGTTCGAGCGTCCCGGCGCAGCGGCTTTGAAACCATCGCCCGAGCGGTAGGAAAGCCCCGTGGCGTCGATGTCGTGGCCCTTGGCGCAGCGCACCCAGCCCATTTCGGAGAGCACCACGGTAACCGGCTCGGTGGGCAACAGCTCAGTTTCGCTGAGGGCCTTGGCCTCGGCACGCTCGATAATTGGCGAGCGGCGCGCATCGCCATAGGTTTCGGCATCGGCGATCAATTCCTTGCGCACCAGCTTCTTCAGCTTGGCTTCGCTGCCCAGCAGCGCCAGCAACTGGTCGCGTTCTTTGGCCAGCTCATCCTGCTCGCCACGGATCTTCATCTCTTCCAGACGTGCCAACTGACGCAGGCGCGTGTCAAGGATGTAGTCGGTCTGCAAATCGGACAGGCCAAAGCGTGCCATCAGCACCGGCTTGGGTTGGTCTTCGCTGCGAATGATCTCGATGACTTCATCCAGGTTCAGGAACGCTACCAGCAGGCCTTCCAGCAAGTGCAGGCGCTTCTCGACCTTGTCCAGGCGAAACTCCAGCCGTCGGCGCACGGTGCCGATGCGGTAGGTCAGCCACTCGCCAAGCAACGCGCGCAGGTTTTTCACCTGCGGTTTGCCGTCCAGACCGATCACGTTCATGTTCACCCGGTAGCTGGATTCCAGATCCGTGGTGGCGAACAGATGACGCATCAGTTCGGCGGTATCGACGCGATTGGACCGCGGAATGATGACGATGCGGCAGGGATTCTCATGATCCGATTCGTCGCGCAGGTCGGCCACCATCGGCAGTTTCTTGGCCTGCATCTGCGCGGCTATCTGCTCCAGCACCTTGGCACCGGATACCTGATGGGGCAGGGCGGTGACCACGACGTCGCCATCCTCAACCTTATACACCGCGCGCATGCGCACCGAGCCACGGCCAGTTTCGTAAAGCTTCAACAGATCGGCGCGCGGCGTGATGATCTCCGCTTCGGTGGGATAGTCCGGCCCCTGGATATGTTCGCACAGCTGTTCGACGCTGGCCTTGGGTTCGTCCAGTAGACGCACGCACGCCGTGGCGACTTCGCGCAGGTTATGTGGCGGCACATCGGTGGCCATACCCACGGCGATGCCAGTGGTACCGTTGAGCAGCAGGTTGGGCAGGCGCGCCGGCAGGGTGGCCGGCTCGTCCAGGGTGCCGTCGAAATTCGGCACCCAGTCCACCGTGCCCTGCCCGAGCTCGGTCAGCAGCACTTCGGAGTAGCGCGACAGACGCGCTTCGGTGTAGCGCATGGCGGCGAACGATTTGGGATCGTCCGGCGCGCCCCAGTTGCCTTGGCCGTCCACCAATGTGTAGCGGTAACTGAACGGCTGGGCCATCAGCACCATGGCTTCGTAGCAGGCTGAGTCGCCGTGGGGGTGGAACTTGCCAAGCACGTCGCCGACAGTGCGCGCCGATTTCTTATGCTTGGAATCGGCACTCAGGCCCAGCTCGCTCATCGCGTAGACGATACGGCGCTGCACAGGCTTCAGACCGTCGCCAATATGGGGCAGTGCACGGTCCATGATCACGTACATGGAGTAGTTCAGATAAGCCTGTTCGGTGAACTCGGCGAGGGAGCGGCGCTCCACGCCATCCAGGCTGAGGTCGAGGGTTTCGCTCATGGTGCCTCTATGGTTCGATGTATTGGCGCAGCACCAGAGTGCCGTCGCGCTGAGTGAATTCGAGTTGACGCAGGGCGCTCATGCCCAGCAGCACCTGGTCGTTGCCCATGCCCGGCGCGATCAGCGCGCGCACGTCGCGCAGCACAATATCGCCCAGTTGCAGGTGCGCCAGATAGGTGCGGTAACCCGTTGTGCGGCCATTGGCGGTCAACAGGGTGATTTCCACGCCACGCTCCAGGCCAAGGCGTTCGACCAGCTGCTCGGGCACCGCCACATCGGTGGCGCCGGTATCCAGCAGGAAACGTACGGGCGTGCCATTGATCTGTCCGCCGGCGACAAAATGCCCGCGACCATCCCCGGCCAAGCGCACTTCGATGTAATTCTGCGTATGCAGCGAGGCCGGCGCCGGGTTCGGGTTTTCACGGGACTCTTCCCAGCGACCGAAAAAATGCGTGGCCAGAAACAGCGCGGCAGCCCAGGCCAGTATCAGCATGATACGGCCCAGACGCTGACCTGGCGGGCGACTCATGGGGCCGCGCTCCAGCCATCGGCGGGCGCGGCAAATTGCCAGAGAATCGGCCGGCGCTCGCCATCACCGCGGGGCTGCCGTCCGTTATCAAGCATCACCCAAGCGTTTTCGCCATCCAGCCACAGCCCTTCGGCAACGCCAACGGGCGTATCGTAGCGTCGCGCCTCGCTCAGCCCCTCCTCGGCAAACGACCAGCAGCGCTCGGCCTGACCGGTTTTCAATGACCGCCGGCAGATCTGATGAGCCATGCGTTCAAGGGTATACAGCCGCTCCTGATAGAACGCCAGGTCGCTGAAGTCCAGCGGTTGCGGCTGGGTCAGTCCGCTTTGCACCGGCGGCGCTGCGACACCGCTCTCGGCCAACAAGACACAGCCGCCATTGCACTGCCAGCCGGTCTGCTGGCGATGCAAAACCAGCAGGCCGCGCCGCTCGCGCTCCACGGCCAGCCATAACCGCGAGGAAACCGGGTCGACGGCGATGCCTTCATACAGGGCGTTGTAACGCAGCAGCATGCCGGAGGCCCGAGCCTGACGCACCAGGCCGGGCGGCAGGCTCAACCAGCGCGGCATGCCGGCGGGGGGTATCAGCAACACGCCCAGCTGTGTTTCGCTGACCAGGTAACGATTGCCCCGGGCATCGCAACTCAGCCCTTCGAAATCCAGCGCACCGCCACGCAACAGGCCGATCAGTTGGTTGCCCCGGCGCACGCCCCAAGGTAACCCCGATGGTGGCGGCGGCGGCGCGACGAAACGCTCCTCTTCCACCTGCCACGCCGGCTCGCCTGGCACCAGACGGTACAAGCGATCATCAACCCGGTCGGAGACAGTCCATAAGCCATTGCCGCACCAGGCCAGCCCCGACAGATTGCCCTCCGGCACGCCGTCGATAACATGCTCGGCGCGCAGGCGCAGCTGTTCCAGCGGCTCCGGCTGCTTCGCTGACTGCTCGGGTTCAGCCCACAGCGGGACAGCAAACAACAGGCAGAACACGGCGCTCCAAGCGCGAATCAAGCCACGACCTCGGCCAGGTTACCCTTGGCCTCCAGCCAGCTCTTGCGGTCGCCGGCACGCTTCTTGGCCAGCAGCATGTCCATGATTTCACTGGTGCCGGCAAAATCATCGAGGGTCAGTTGCACCAGGCGTCGGGTATTGGGATCCATGGTGGTTTCGCGCAGCTGCGGTGGGTTCATTTCGCCCAGACCCTTGAAGCGCGTGACCTGCGGCTTGCCGCGGCGTTTTTCGGCGACCAGCCGTTCGAGAATGCCGTCGCGCTCGGCCTCGTCCAAGGCATAGAAGATGTCCTTGCCCAAGTCGATGCGGTACAGCGGCGGCATTGCCACGTAGACGTGGCCAGCCTCCACCAGCGGGCGGAAATGCTGGACGAACAAGGCGCACAGCAAGGTGGCGATGTGCAAACCATCGGAGTCGGCATCGGCCAGGATGCACACCTTGCCATAGCGCAGCTGCGACAAGTCGTCCGAGCCCGGATCCAGGCCCACGGCCACGGCAATGTTGTGCACTTCCTGGCTGGCCAGCACTTCACCGCCGTCCACTTCCCAGGTGTTGAGGATCTTGCCGCGCAGCGGCAGGATGGCCTGGAACTCCTTGTCACGTGCCTGCTTGGCACTGCCGCCAGCGGAGTCGCCCTCCACCAGAAACAACTCGGCGCGGCGCGGGTCCTGCCCGGCGCAGTCGGCCAGCTTGCCCGGCAACGCCGGACCCTGGGTGACTTTTTTGCGCTCGACCTTCTTGCTGGCCTTGAGGCGGCGACCGGCATTGTTGATGGCCAGCTCGGCCAGTTGCAGCCCCAGTTCGTTATTGGCGTTGAGCCACAGGCTGAAGGAGTCCTTGACCACGCCGGACACGAACGCTGCCGCTTCGCGGGAAGACAGACGCTCCTTGGTTTGCCCCGAAAATTGCGGCTCCTGCATCTTCATCGACAGCACGAAGGCGATACGTTCCCAGATGTCCTCGGGGGCCAGTTTGACGCCGCGCGGCAGCAGATTGCGGAATTCACAGAACTCGCGCATGGCGTCCAGCAGACCCTGACGCAGGCCGTTGACGTGGGTGCCGCCCTGGGAGGTGGGAATCAGGTTGACGTAGCTTTCCTGCACGCTGTCGCCGCCTTCAGGCAGCCACAGCAGCGCCCAGTCCACGGCCTCCCGGGTACCGGCCAGCTCGCCAGTAAAGGGTTCATCGGGGAGGCGAGCAAACTCGCTGACCGCATCCACCAGGTAGGAACGCAGGCCGTCTTCGTAGAACCACTCGACTTTTTCATTGTTGCCGCGGTCGTCGAAGATGACCGTCAGGCCAGGGCAAAGCACCGCCTTGGCCTTGAGCACGTGCTTGAGACGACTGATGGAGAATTTCGACGTATCGAAATACTTCCCATCCGGCCAGAAGCGCACGCTGGTGCCGGTGTTGCGCTTGCCCACTGTGCCGATTATTTCCAGCTCGCTGGCCTTGTGGCCGTCGGCAAAGGCCATGCAGTACTCATTGCCATCACGCTTGACCTTGACCTCCAGTCGGGAGGACAGCGCGTTCACCACCGAGATCCCCACGCCGTGCAAGCCGCCGGAAAACTGGTAGTTCTTGTTGGAAAACTTGCCGCCGGCGTGCAGCTTGGTCAGGATCAGTTCGATCCCCGGTACGCCTTCCTCCGGGTGGATATCCACCGGCATGCCCCGGCCATCGTCCTGCACTTCCAACGAGTTGTCGGCATGCAGGATCACCAGCACGCTCTTGGCATGCCCGGCCAGTGCTTCGTCGACGCTGTTGTCGATGACTTCCTGGGCCAAGTGATTGGGACGGGTGGTGTCGGTGTACATGCCTGGGCGCTTGCGCACCGGATCGAGGCCGGACAGGACTTCAATGGCATCGGCGTTGTAACTGGCCATGGGCTCACTTGCTGGTCAAAGATCGGAAAAATCGCACTCGCGCCACAGGTTCGGATCCCAGGCGGCAAACGCGAACAATGCGGGCAGGCACTGGGCAAAGCCCTGAAATCCATGGTCGCCGCCCGCCTGGATGCGCAACGCACAGGCCCGGTAGAAGGTTTCGGCCTGACGATAATCGAGGGTTTCGTCGCCCGTTTGCAGCCAGACCTGATAGCGCGCGCCATCACTGGGCGGTGGCACGTCCAGCTCAGCAAGCGCCTGAACATGGTCTTCGGTCAGTTGCCAGGTCTCGCCGCTGTACAGGTTCTGCTGCGGGCCGAGGTAGCCGTCGAACATAGCATGGGGGCGCACTGCCGGGTTGATCAGCAGTGCCTTAAGGCCGTGGCGCTCCGCGAGAAACGTCGCATAGTAGCCGCCCAGCGAGCTGCCGACCAGCAAAGGCCGGCCCAGCTCGGCGATCGCCGCCTCGCATTGGGCGATCGCTTGGCGCGGATGATGGTGCAGCGCCGGCACATGCAACCGCTCACTCGCCCCCAGGCGCGCGCAGGCACGCATCAACTGCTGCGCCTTGCGCGACTCGGGCGAGCTGTTGAAACCGTGCAGATAGAGAATGGAAGGCGGATCGCTGGACATGCGCACTCGACAGGCAGAGAGACTACTAAGGAACGGAAGGCTACAAGCTCAAGGTTGCAGGCTGCAAGTTAGAGCGCATGCGCTGACTTGCGGCATGCGAATGTCCATGCCCTGTTTGCCGTCAATACCCTTCGCAGCTGTAGTCGATTTCGAAATCAATGTCAGCCACGCGCGACACCCCGGTCTCCAGGCGTCCCTCGGCGTACAGCCGCAACCAGCGATAACCGGGCGCTTCCTTGTCGGCCTGGAAATCCTCGCTGCCCGGCATGAACTGCACGCATGTCGAAGGTGTGGCGAGCAGCCGAACGCCGTTGCGCATCTGATCGAATTCCTGGTGTACATGCCCCCAGAGGATGCCGCGCACCTGCGGGTAGCGGTCCGTCACGGCAAAGATCTCCGCGGCATTGCGCAGCCCGATGGGCTCCATCCAGGCACATCCAATGGACACCGGGTGGTGGTGCAGACAGATGAGGGAGGGACGCTGCGGCGCTTGCTGCAAGGCGTTTTGCAGCAGACGCAATTGATCCTCGGCAAGAAAGCCGTACACATTTCCGGGCACTGCGGTGTTCAACAGGATGATGCGCCAGCCGCCCACGTCGACCACTGGCTTGAGCCGGTCGGTGCCGGCGCTGAACTGATTCATCGCCAGGTATTCGTCATGATTGCCCGGCAGCCAACGCGCCGGAGCGGGAATGCGCGCGGTCATGTTCAGAAAACGCTGGTAGGACTCGATCGTGCCATCTTGGGACAGATCGCCTGTCGCCAGCATCAAGTCGATGCGTGGCTGCTCCGTAAGCAACCGGTCGATAACGCGCTGCAAGCTGTCAGCGGTATTCATACCCAGCAATTTGCTGTCGGCATCGGCAAACAAATGGCTATCGGTTAATTGAGCAACCAGTACTGAAGTATCCGGGGAGGAAGCAGGCGGGCTCGGCAACGTCGGGCTCTCCATTCAGGGGCGCGAATTATCTATTTATCCCAGGACGCCGCAAACCCGAAAAACGGACCCAGCTCACATTTGAGACAGCCACCAACCAAAGTCTTAAGAGCATCGGGAACTTTTTCAAAGTACCGATTCGAGCTCATGCCCACAGGCCAGGCCGTGGCTCAGCCATTCGCCGAGAAACAGATTGAGCTGACTCTTCTCGTCAGGCTGGTACATGGCGGCATTGGGATAGGGATAGCGTCCCAGGAAGCGCCGCGCCTGCTGAGCGCCGATCACTTCGGCCATGCGCGCATCGTGGTAGACACGCACCTCCAGCGGCGGCGACGGCAGCCAGGCCAGGTCGTGTTCCTGGCGAACCCGCAGCGTAGTGGTGTATGGGCAGCTCTCCAGCACATCCAGCGCCAGCACACCGAGCAGCCGTTCGCCCTGACTGATTGCAACCCGCCGCCCGGCACAGGAGCCACGCATATCCGGCAACAGGCGCATCAGCCGCGCGTAGTTGGCCTCACAGGTGGCTTGCAGATCGGCCAGATCGACCCGATAGCGCTCGCGCAACAACTTCACCCCCACAGGTTTCGTACCTCGTCGCGATTGAGCGCCAGCCATTGCAAGGCAATGATGCTGGCGGCGTTGTCGACATACCCTTCCTTGAGCGCCTGCAGTGCCGCCCCGAAACTCAGCACATGTACACGAATGTCCTCACCCTCCTCGGCCAGGCCATGCACGCCCCCAGCAGCGCTGCTGTCGCAACGAGCGAGATACAAGTGGACGCGCTCATCCGAGCCGCCCGGCGAGGGGAAATAGTCCGTGATCGGCCACAGAACGCCTAAGGTCAGCCCCGCTTCCTCGACAGCCTCACGCCGCGCAACCTGCTCCGGCGCTTCATCCGTGTCGATCAACCCGGCCACCAACTCCAGCAGCCAGGGATTGTCACGCTTGCCCAGCGCACCAATGCGAAACTGTTCGATCAATACCACTTCATCGCGCTGCGGATCGTAGGGCAGCACGCAGACCGCATCGTGACGCACAAACAGTTCGCGACTGATCTGCGGCCCCATCTCGCCCGAGAACTGCCGATGACGCAGGTGCAGACGGTCAAGCCGATAAAAGCCTGTGAAGCAGTTCTCGCGACGGACAATATCCACCGCATCCGCGTCGGCCTTGAAAAACTTACTCATCCCCGGATCATCCTATGGTCTTCAAGCTCTGCTGACGATGAGCCAACAGATACCGCTACTGTCAGTGCATCCTAGCGCGCCAATTCATCGCCTGCAGCCACTTTCCGGCAGCGGGTACGCATGCCAATCTAGTCACCATTGGTCGGCAATCCCGCCAGCCTGGTGCCCTATTCCAACTCTTCAAAAGGCCCGACGAACCATGCCAAGCCTCCCAAAATTGCTTGTCCTCGCCAGCCTCGCCCTGCTCAGCGCGTGCCAGTTTTTGCCGTTGGGCAGCGATTCACCTGTCTCTTACCAACGCCATGCCTGGGAGCATCATCAACCCGGCTGCACGGGCAAAAGCTGCCCCTTTGTGAATGTCGATACGTTGTACTTCCCGAGCGAACCCGCCCTCAACCAACTGATTGAGCAGCGCCTGCTGAACATGACCCGCTTCGAGCCCGACGCCCCCATGCCTAGCTCGTTTCCCGACTATGAACGCGACTACTTCCGCGCCGCCCAACCCGATGAAAACACCTATCTACAGGCCAAGGTTCTCGAGCAGCACAACGGACGCATCGTCATCGAGCTGTCCAGCTACCTGTATACCGGCGGTGCCCACGGCATGCCGGGACGCGGTTTCATCAATTATGACCGCCAGCAAAAACGCGAGCTTCAGCTCAATGAGCTGCTTGTGCCTGGCCAGGAGGCCTCGTTCTGGAAGCTGGCCGCCCAGGCGCATCAACGCTGGCTCAAGGAGAAAGGCCACAGCAGCGACCCAGAGTTCCTGGATTTCTGGAAATTCGAACGCACCCGCAATATCGCTTTGCTCAAGGACCGGGTCCTGCTCAAATACGACGTATACAGCATTGCACCCTATGCCAGCGGCCACCCGGAACTGAGCATTTCCAAGCAGCAGCTCAATGGCATTCTGAAGCCGGAATACTTGTAATCGCGGCGAATGCATCATCATGCGCACGGCCGACACCCGGCGTGCCTGATGGCAGTGGCCTGAGCGAAAAAATATAAGGGTCAGAAGGCGAACTGGCGTTGTGCCGGCCAAGGGTCTTCAACAACGAAGACGTGCGGCAAAAGAATGGAGCCCATGGGCGGACTTGAACCGCCGACCTCTCCCTTACCAAGGGAGTGCTCTACCGCTGAGCTACATGGGCCTTGAAGCGCGGGCATTCTAAACACACTCTCGAAAAAAATCGAGAGCTAAATGAAGCACTTACAAGAAAACCACGCGTTCTGCGGGGAAGCGGCTTGCAGCAGCAAGCACGCTCCGCAGACATTTTTTCTTAGCGGCCCTCACCTACCGCCAACCACTGCCGCCCCTGACCCAGGACCCATTGCAGGCCGCCGGCCAGCAGCAGCGCCGGCAGGCTGGCGCCGATCTGCGGGGTAAAATGACTGAGCAGGTGGTACAGCACCACGCCGCACGCCCACGCCAGCAACGTATCCCAACGCAGGCCTGCCGCCGGTGCCGCTTTAGCGCCGCGTCGGCGCAAGATGAAATGATCGACCAGTACCACACCGAACAGCGGGGCAAATACCGAACCGATCAGCAACAGGAAATTCTGGTATTCGGCCAACGGCGCGAAGACGGCGATCAGGGTGCACAGCAGGCCGATCGTCACGGCCAGCCACTCCACGCGCAGCGGCAGCAGGATGCCGATCGACACCGCCGCCGAATGGATATCGGCGAAGGCGTTCTCGGTTTCATCGAGCAAGATCAGCAACAACGGAATACCCAGCCCGGCACCGGCCAGGGCCAGCAGGAGCGCATTGACCTCGCCGCTGTCAGCGAAGGCCAGGGTATAGGCAACGCCCAGGCTCATCAGCCAGACGTTGCCAAAAAAGAAGCCCAGCGTCGTACCGCCGAACACACGTCGCGCGCTTTTGCCAAAACGCGAATAGTCGGCGATCAGTGGCAGCCAGGACAGCGGCATGGCGATAGCGATATCGAACCCCAGGGCAAAGGGCAGCGAGCCATCGCCGCGACGCGCCCAAAGTGCGGCCATATCGGCCTTGCTCAGCAGATTCCAGGTCAGCCACAGGCAGGCGCCCAGCAGCAGCCAGATGCCCCATTTGCGCAGCACGCGGCGCACGAACGTCAGCGGACCGGCCACTGCCAAACAGGTTGCCAGCACGCCGAAACACATCGTCCACAGCAGCGGACTGGTCCAGGCACTGTCCGAGCCGAAGGTTTTGCCGGCCAGCAGGCTGGCGGCATCGCGCATGACGATGATCTCGAAGGCGCCCCACCCGACCAGTTGCAGCAGGTTGAGCAGTGCCGGCAACGCCGCACCCCGACTGCCGAGGCTGAGCTTGAGCGCGGCCATGCTCGACAAGCCGGTGTCGCTGCCGATCACCGCCACCGCACCGAGCAGCAACACGCCCACCGCAGTGCCGGCAAGGATGGCCAGCAGCGCACCGGACATGCCGAGTCCCGGCGCCAGCAGAGCGCCGAGCTGCAACACCATCAGCCCGACGCCAAGAGAAAACCACAAAGTAAACAGGTCGCGGGCACCCAATACGCGCTGCGCCTGGGGAACGGCCTGGAAGGGAGAATAATTTGGACGTTGCACGGAAAATCTCGACAGCGATTGAAAGAAAGAGAGCGGCGTGAACCGCTCCCATGGGAGCGATTCACGCGACGGTCGACAGCTCGAATCAAACCTGTTTGTAAATCAACGATCCTTCGTTCTTGAAGCGCTCGGACTGCTCGGCGAAGCCGGCTTCGATAGCCTTCTGTTCGTCGGTGAGACCATGTTCGGCGGCGTATTCACGCACTTCCTGGGTGATCTTCATCGAGCAGAACTTCGGCCCGCACATGGAGCAGAAATGCGCGACCTTGGCCGAGTCTTTCGGCAGGGTTTCATCGTGGAAAGCACGCGCGGTGTCCGGGTCCAGGCCCAGGTTGAACTGGTCTTCCCAACGGAATTCGAAGCGTGCCTTGGAGAGCGCGTTGTCGCGAATCTGCGCGCCGGGATGGCCCTTGGCAAGGTCAGCGGCATGGGCGGCGATCTTGTAGGTGATAATCCCGGTCTTCACGTCATCCTTGTTGGGCAGGCCGAGGTGTTCCTTGGGCGTGACGTAGCAGAGCATGGCGCAGCCGAACCAGCCGATCATCGCCGCGCCTATGCCGCTGGTGATGTGGTCGTAGCCCGGCGCGATGTCGGTGGTCAGCGGGCCGAGGGTGTAAAACGGCGCCTCGTCGCAGCACTCCAGCTGCTTGTCCATGTTCTCTTTGATCAGGTGCATGGGCACGTGGCCGGGACCTTCGATCATGCACTGCACATCGTGCTTCCAGGCGATCTTGGTCAACTCGCCGAGGGTTTCCAGCTCGCCGAATTGCGCCGCGTCGTTGGCATCGGCAATCGAGCCCGGGCGCAAGCCGTCGCCGAGGCTGAAGGACACGTCGTAGGCCTTCATGATTTCGCAGATGTCGTCGAAGTGCGTGTAGAGGAAGTTCTCTTTGTGGTGTGCCAGGCACCACTTGGCCATGATCGAACCGCCACGGGAAACGATGCCGGTCACACGCTTGGCGGTCAGTGGCACATAGCGCAGCAGTACGCCGGCATGGATGGTGAAATAGTCCACACCCTGTTCGGCCTGCTCGATCAGCGTGTCACGGAACAGCTCCCAGGTCAGGTCCTCGGCCACGCCGTTAACCTTTTCCAGCGCCTGGTAGATCGGCACGGTGCCGATCGGCACCGGCGAGTTGCGGATGATCCACTCGCGGGTTTCGTGGATGTGTTTGCCGGTGGACAGGTCCATGACCGTGTCCGAGCCCCAGCGGATGCCCCAGGTCAGCTTGGCGACTTCTTCCTCGATGCTCGATCCCAGCGCCGAGTTGCCGATGTTGCCGTTGATTTTCACCAGGAAGTTGCGGCCGATGATCATCGGCTCCAGCTCCACGTGGTTGATGTTGGCGGGGAGGATCGCCCGGCCGCGAGCGATCTCGGAACGCACGAACTCCGGGGTGATTTCCTTGGGGATCGAGGCGCCAAAGCTCTGTCCGGGATGCTGCTCGTTAAGCAGCCCGGCTTCGCGAGCCTCGGCCAGCTTCATGTTTTCGCGAATGGCGACGAATTCCATTTCCGGCGTGATGATGCCCTGCCGGGCATAGTGCATCTGCGTCACGTTGCGCCCGGACTTGGCACGGCGCGGATTGCGCAGATGGGCAAAGCGCATGGCGCTCAACTCGGCGTCGTTCAGGCGGCGCTGGCCAAACTCGGAGGTCAGTCCCGGCAGCTTCTCGGTGTCACCACGGTCTTCAATCCAGGCGCTGCGCACATCAGCCAAACCCTTGCGCACGTCGATGCTCACCTCAGGGTCGGTGTAGGGGCCCGAGGTGTCATAGACGGTCACCGGCGCATTCACTTCACCACCGAACGCCGTGGGCGTGATGTCCAGACTGATCTCGCGCATCGGCACGCGAATATCCGGACGCGAGCCCTGCACATAAATTTTTTGCGAACGCGGAAAAGGCTGGATGGACTGTTGGTCGACCTGGGCGGATTCACTGAGAAGTTGTTGTTCTGCACGCATCAGACTGCTCCTGGATAGTTGTCGGAGCGAACCTGAACATACGATGGGAAAGGAGCTTGGGGGTGCGCCGGACGTGGCGCCGAGAGACTCGCCGCAGAATAGGCGAGCACATCTTGTTCCCTACGCAGGCCTTAACCTGATCAGGTTCAACGGGATCCGGAACTTTCCGATCTCAGCCCATGCTTCTGGGCACCCCGACAAGAACCCGGGCAGTCTAATCAAGCCGGACGGGAAACACCAACTGGCTCGCCCAGGATGGTCCCGCAGACAACCGGATCACCACCTGTACATTGCCGCCTTGACCCGCCCCGAGCACGCTCGTAGCCTTGCTCGATCAAACAAGACAGCTATCAGGAACGATCATGCTGCGCAGACTCACGCTGGCCCTTGCCATTTCTGCCGCCACCCTGGGATGGGTGCACGCTCAGCCGGCCTCGCCGCCGCTGCGCAACGATCTCATGGGCGTCTATCAGGAAGCGGCCGCCAACAACGCCGACCTGGCCGCCGCCCGCGCCCAATACCTGGCCCGCCAGGAACTGGCCCCGCAGGCCCGCGCCGGATTGCTGCCGCAACTCTCGGCCGGCGCATCGATCAACGATATCGACATCGATGTGGATACGAATCTAGGCAATCGGTCATTATCACGCAGTGCCCTGGTCTACCAGGCCAGCCTCAGCCAACCGCTATTTCGCGCCGATCGCTGGTTCCAGCTGCAGGCCGCCAAGGCCATCGGCGAACAGGCCGCGCTGGAGTTTTCCGCCACCGAGCAGAACTTGATCCTGCAAAGCGCCGAAGCGTATTTTTCGGTGCTGCGCGCCCAGGACAATCTGGCCGCCACCAAGGCCGAGGAAGCAGCCTTCAAGCGCCAACTGGATCAAGCCAACGAGCGCTTCGATGTCGGCCTGTCCGACCGCACCGATGTGCTCCAGGCCCAGGCCGGCTACGACTCCTCCCGCGCCGCGCGATTGAGCGCGCAACGCTTGGTAGATGACGCCTTCGAGAACCTGGCAACCCTGACCCACCGCGAATACCGCAGCGTGGAAGGCATTCGCCACAGCTTGCCGGTGCTGCCGCCGACTCCTGGCGACGCCAGTAGCTGGGTAGACACCGCCGCACGGCAGAACCTCAACCTGCAGGCCAGTGAATTCGCCCTGCAAGCCGCCGAGGAAACCCTGCGCCAGCGCCGCGCCGGCCACGCCCCGACTCTCGATGCGGTGGCCCAGTATCAGCAAGGCGACAACGATGGCCTGGGCCTCAGCAATGTCACGGATGCGCCTAGCGTCTTTACGCGCTATACCGGCGATGCCTCGCAAAGCAGCATCGGTCTGCAACTGACCATCCCGCTGTTCAGCGGCGGGTTGACCACGGCCCAGTCGCGCGAAGCCTACCAACTGCTGACGCAAACCGAGCAGCAGCGTGAAAGCCTGCGCCGGCAAGTGGTGCAGAACACCCGTAATCTCTTCCGTGCGGTGAATACCGATGTCGAGCAGGTGCAGGCGCGCCGGCAGACGATCATTTCTAGCCAGAGTGCATTGGAAGCCACCGAGATTGGCTATCAGGTCGGCACCCGCAACATCGTCGACGTGCTGGATGCCCAGCGCCTGCTGTATGCCACGGTGCGTGATTACAACAACGCCCGCTACGACTACATCCTCGACAACTTGCGCCTCAAACAGGTCGCCGGCACCCTCAGCCCTGCCGACTTGCAGGCGCTGTCCGCCTACCTCAAACCCGACTACAACCCGGACCGCGACTTCCTGCCGCCGGACCTGGCCAACGCCGCCGAACGCAGCGTGCGCGGGCCGGAGTTTTAATCCCGCCGATCCACCACGGTCTCGCTCCCTGCGGTAGCAAGGGCGATGTTGTAGGGTGGCCTCGCCCGTTGCAGTGTGTGCGGTAGGAACAGCGGAGTTATCCGGGCAGCCCACCCCGAACAAAATTCCGCCTCTGGGTTACTTGGTCGGCTTCAACTCTCCCGCCTACCGCTCCGCCTCGATTGGCGGAGCCTGTCCAGTTACACCATCAAGCGATCCAACCCATTCAGCAATCGCCGCAGTGCGCCCTGGTTGGCGGCGAGCACTGCCAACCCGGCGTCGTGCATGCGACGCGCATCTTCTGGCTGCTCCCAGAGCAGCGCAAGCTGCCCGGCCAACGCGGCGGCATCGGTCACTTCGCACAATGCCCCCGCGTCGCGCAACTGGGCGGCAATCTCCAGGAAATTGAACAGATGCGGGCCACTGAGCACGGGCTTGCCCAGCGCCGCCGGCTCCAGCAGGTTGTGCCCGCCGTTGGGCACCAGGCTGCCGCCGACGAAGGCGCTGTCGCCCAGGGCATAGAGAAACAATAATTCGCCCATGGTGTCGCCAAGCAACACTTGATGCTCCGCCGTCACCGGCTCGTCCGTCGTGCGGCGGCAGGTGGTAAAGCTCTGC
This sequence comes from Serpens gallinarum, assembly GCF_014836765.1. Lineage (GTDB taxonomy): Bacteria > Pseudomonadota > Gammaproteobacteria > Pseudomonadales > Pseudomonadaceae > Serpens > Serpens gallinarum. The sequence goes on along the minus strand of NZ_JACSQG010000011.1, from coordinate 25,895 downwards.
TGGCGGCACAGCTCGAACACGGCGTTGAAGCGCTCGGGATGACGCGGCACCAGGATCAGCAGTGCATCGGGATGCGTGCCCAGCAACTGCCGGTGCGCGTCGAGGACGATCTCATCCTCGCCGGCATGGGTGCTGGCGGCTATCCACACCGGACGCTCGCTTGCCTCCCACTGTTCGCGCAAGGCTGCAGCGCGGCGTGGTAATTCCGGGTCGATGGTCAAATCGAACTTGATGGAGCCGGTCACTGCCACGCACTCCGGACGCGCACCCAACTGGTGAAAGCGCTCTGCCTCGGCCTCAGTCTGCACCGCGATCCAGCTGAGTTCGGCCAGCATCGGCGCGGTCAGCTTGGCGAACCGTGCATAACCGCGCGCCGAGCGCTCGGACAAGCGAGCATTGGCCAGCACCACGGGAATACCCCGCGTGGCGCACTGATGGATATGGTTGGGCCACAGCTCGGTTTCCATCACTACTGCCAGCTGCGGCTGCGCACGGTTGAGAAAACGCGCCGCTGCCCAAGGCAGGTCGTAAGGCAAGTAGCAGTGCTGCACACGGCCGTCGCTGATCTCGGCGCTGAACATCGTCTGGATGCGCTCTGAGCCGGTGGGCGTCATGCAGGTCACGGTGATCGGTAGTTCCGGATGACGCGCCATCAATGCACGAATCATCGGCGCGGCGGCGATGCTCTCGCCCACCGACACCGCATGTACCCAGATGCCGCCGGGCTTGAGCGGCGGCAGACCAAGGGCAAAGCGTTCGCCAATGCGCCGCGCATAGGCCGGCGCCTTCCAGGCACGCCACAACAGACGCAGGCCCACCAGTGGCAGGCCCAGATGAAACAGCACGGAATATAGGAATCGATTCATGGCGGCGGAGTTTACAGATTGTTGTCGTCTTGCTGTATTGCCGTATCGCTGGATTGAGCGGAGCGAATTTTTTGGCACGCGCGCAGCCGATGTCGTAGCTGCGTAAGACCGACCGTGTCGCTTGCCACCGGGCTTTTTGATCATCATCCGGCGGCTGACGCCGGCGGGTTATACTGCGCGTCTGTTTTTTCAGTGAGCCTCCGCGTCATGTCCCAAGCCCTGAGCACCAATGTTCTCATTCTCGGCGGCGGCGTCGCCGGCCTGTGGCTCAATGCCCGCCTGCGCAACGCCGGTTACGCCACTGTGCTGGTTGAAAACGACCGGCTCGGCGGCGGGCAGAGCGTGAAATCCCAGGGCATCATTCATGGCGGCGCCAAATACGCCCTGCATGGCGCGCTGACCGGCTCGTCCGAAGCCATCGCCGAGATGCCCACCCGCTGGCGTGAGGCACTGGCAGGCCGCGGTGAACTGGACCTGTCGGGCGTGCGGCTGCTGTCCGATGCCCATTACCTGTGGTCACCCGGTACCTTGGCCGGCAACCTGACCAGTTTTTTCGCCAGCAAGGCGATGCGTGGCCGGGTCGATGCGGTCAAGGGCGCGCAATTGCCTCCGGCGCTGCAACACCCGAAGTTTAAGGGCAAGGTCTACCGCTTGGCCGAGCTGGTGCTCGATGTGCCCAGCCTGATCACCCGCCTCGCCGCACTGGCCGGCGACGGCCTGTTGGCCGGCGAAACCCTTGAGCCGCTTTATGAGGCCGATGAGCTGGTCGGCGTGCGCGTCGATGGTCGCGAGATCCGCGCCCAGCGCATCGTGCTCAGTGCCGGCCAGGGCAACGCCGAATTGCTCAGAGCCTTCGGCCAGAGCCAACCGACTCAACAACTGCGCCCGCTGCACATGGTGATCGCCAAGGGCCCGGCACTGAAGCCGTTGTATGCCCATTGCCTGGGCGGTGGGCCCAAGCCGCGCGTGACCATCACCACTCATCCGGCCGCCGATGGCCAATGGGTCTGGTATCTGGGCGGCGACTTGGCCGAAGCCGATGGCGTGGCCCGCGATGAAGCGGCGCAGATTTGCGCCGCACAGGAGGAAGTCGCCGCGCTGCTGCCCTGGGTCGACCAGAGCCAAACACGCTGGGCAACCTTGCGCGTCTCGCGCGCCGAACCGGCGCAGTCTGGCCTGGTGCGTCCGGACAATGCCTTTCTCACGGACCAGGGCCGCCTGCTGGTTGGCTGGCCGACCAAGCTGGCGCTGGCGCCAGACTTCGCCGACCGGGTATTCGCCGCCCTTGCGCGCGACGGCATCCAGCCAAGCCAACACCCCGCCCTGCCCTTATTGCCGCGCCCGGCCGTGGCCAAACCGGTTTGGGAGGAGCTCCTGCCATGATCAAGACCTTGCACGACTTGCATCGCCCTCTGGGCAGCACCGGCCTGACGGTCTCACCGCTCGGCTTGGGCACCGTCAAGTTCGGGCGCGACCAAGGGGTGAAATACCCCAACGGTTTTCGCATCCCCGACGACTTCGAGGCGCGCCAACTGCTTAACCAGGCGCGTGAACTGGGCATTAACCTGATCGACACCGCACCGGCTTACGGCACCAGCGAAGAACGCCTCGGCCCGTTGCTACGCGGACAACGCAACGACTGGGTAATCGTCAGCAAGGTGGGCGAGGAGTTCGAGAACGGCCAGTCGCGCCATGACTTCTCTTCTGCGCATACACGCTTCTCGGTGGAACGCAGCCTCAAGCGCCTGGAAACCGACCGGATCGACCTGGTGCTGGTGCATTCCGATGGCAATGATCTGGCCATCCTGCGCGAGACCGGCATCTACGAAACCCTGGCCGCACTCAAGGAAGAAGGAAAGATCGGCGCCTACGGCTTGTCCGGCAAGACCGTCGAGGGTGGCTTACTTGCGCTCGAACAAGGCGACTGCGCGATGGTCACCTACAACCTCAATGAGCAGGCCGAAAAACCGGTGCTCGACTACGCTGCCAGACACACCAAAGGCATTCTGATCAAGAAAGCCCTGGCCAGCGGCCATGTGTGCCTGGCATCGGGCATTGACCCGGTGCGTGCCAGCTTCGAGCTGCTGTTCAGTCATCCTGGCGTGTGCAGCGCGATCGTCGGCACCATCAACCCTGTCCACCTGGCCCACAACGTCGCGATGGCTGCGACCGTTATCCGTCAACTCCGCTAGGTCGCTGAACGGCCTGCGCACTCCAGGAAGGAGAAGGCCTATGCCGCAAACACTGCTCGAAAAGCTACCCAGCGACTTCAAAACCTTGCCCCTGCATGTAGAGGCCAACCCAGACACGCTGAGTTACCAAAGCCTGGGCGAGCCGCTGAACTTTAGCCAGATGCTGGCGCGCCGCCGCCCAGTGGAAATCACCGATCCACAGCGGTTTTCCGTGCGACTGGCCAATCTCGGCGTTTCGGTGCGCCTGACGCTGGAGTGGCAAGGGCGCGATTACTGGCTGCTGGTTCGCCAGCAGCGCCAGGATCGCGGCGACGTGGTACTCAAATTGATTTCCGGCTACGTGCCGGCTCAGGAACTCGGCCTGCCGCTGCTCACCGCCGTTCAGGAAGTGGCCGAGGAATGCCTGATTGAGCATGCCGACGGTTGGCTCGCAGGACGCTTCGCTGATATCTGGCTGCCCACGCCCTACCAGGCGGCCCTACGCTACCGGCAAGCCAGCCATTTCCGGCTGACCTCCAACATCGGCGCGCCCTACCCAATCCACTATGGCGCTCTGCGCCTGACCGAGCGCCCCCATGCGTACGTACATACGCCCACCGCTTCGTTGCAACTGGTCTACGACTTGCGCCTGGAATTACCGGCCGAGTACCAGAAACCGAGCTTTCTTCACGTCGATGAATGCCTGGAAGATGGTCACTTGGTGGCTCGGCTCAACCGCGAGCAGCCCGACCTGTTCCTGATGCCGGTGCAGCAGAACCGCGCCGAGGGCGAACTGTATACCTTGCGCCATGGCCGGCTGCAGCCGGCCGACACCCAAGATATATGGCTGGCGGAAAGCTTCGCCCCGCGTGAAGGCTGGCTGGTGCGTGAGGAGCGTATTGCCTGGGGGGATTGGTTGGCGAATGGGGGAACAGCTTAGCGGGTAAGGTTATGCGCCTCCCCGCTAGTTACCAACTTCGCGGGAAGACGACTCCATCACTTCTGGCGAATCTTCTCAACAATCGCCGTTGTCGAGCTGTTGGCCACTAACCCCAACACACGCACCTCACCGCCGTAGGTCTTGACGATTTCCGCCCCGACTACGCCTTCAATGCCATAGTCGCCGCCCTTGACCAATACATCCGGCTTAAGCTCCGCAAGCAGGCGTTCAGGGGTGTCTTCGGCGAAGCTGATCACCCAGTCCACCGCGCCGAGACCGGCCAGCACCGCCATGCGCCGATCCACCGTATTGATCGGTCTGCCTGGACCTTTCAAACGGGTGACCGAAGCATCATCGTTGACCGCGACAATCAAGCGGTCGCCTTGCGCGCGGGCCTGCTCCAGATAGGTCACGTGGCCCGCATGCAGGATGTCAAAGCAGCCATTGGTGAAGACGATCTTCTCGCCTTGGGCGCGAGCATCGTCGATTGCCAGTTGCAGTTGCTCCAGCCCCAGCACGCCGCGCTCGGAACCCGCCTCACGCTGAATGGCGCGGCGCAGCTCCGGCGCGCTGATCGCCGCCGTACCGAGCTTGCCGACCACGATCCCCGCAGCCAGATTGGCCAGCCCCACCGCCTGAGGCAATTCTTCACCCGCCGCCAACGCAGCGGCCAGGGTGGAGATCACCGTGTCGCCCGCACCAGTAACATCAAACACCTCGCGTGCCCGGGCCGGAAGATGCAAAGCAGGATGCCCGGAGCGCAACAATGTCATGCCGTGCTCGCCACGGGTGACCAGCAGCGCACCCAAATCCAACTCAGTCATCAGCTGCGCACCCTTGCTGACCAGCTCGGCCTCACCGACACACCGGCCGACAATGGCCTCGAACTCGGCAAAGTTTGGGGTAATCAAGCTAGCGCCGCGATAAATGGAAAAATCCTTGCCCTTGGGATCCGCCAGCACAGGAATCCCGCGCGCGCGCGCGGCCTGGATCAGCGTCTGGTGGTTTTGCAACGCCCCCTTGCCGTAGTCCGAGAGTATCAACACCTTGACCCCGGCCAGCAATTGCTCGACCTGCGCGGCCAAAGCGGCAGTGTCCGTGGCAAAAGGCTCTTCAAAATCCATGCGCAGCAGTTGCTGGCTGCGGCTCATTACGCGCAGCTTGACGATGGTCGGCTGCGTATCAATTTGTTGGAAATGAGTTTCGACCCCCGCCGCTATCAGGCTCTGACCGAGGCTTTGCGCAGCCTCATCCGCGCCAGTGACGCCAACCAGCAGCACGGGCGCACCCAGGGCGGCGATGTTCAGTGCCACGTTGGCCGCACCGCCGGGACGATCTTCTCTATGCTCGACCTTCACCACCGGCACTGGCGCCTCGGGAGAAATACGCGAGGTGCCACCATGCCAGTAACGGTCGAGCATGACATCACCGACCACCAGTACGGGGGCCTGGTCGAAACGGGGCATGGACAGCTGCATGGAAACTCCGGAAGGCGCTGAAAAATGCCGCGAATTCTAACACAGCACGTAGAGAGCCTTGGTCGTTATGCGCACGCCTATTACGACTCCTGGACTCCCGGCTCGTCTTGGAACTGGTGGGAATGCAGCCGCGCGTAATAACCGTTCTGAGCCAATAGCTCGGCATGGCTGCCGCGCTCGACGATTTTCCCCTGATCCATGACCAGGATCAGATCGGCCTTTTCGATAGTAGACAGTCGATGAGCAATCACCAAAGTGGTCCGTCCGCTCATGACCTTATCCAGCGCGGCCTGGATATGGCGCTCGGATTCGGTATCCAGCGCCGAGGTCGCCTCGTCCAGAATCAGGACGGGAGCATTTTTCAGCAACGCGCGGGCTATCGCCAAACGCTGACGCTGACCGCCTGAGAGCAAGACACCGTTTTCTCCCACTTGGGTGTCAAAGCCCTGCGGTAACTGGTCAATGAATTCCTTGGCATAAGCCGCTTCCGCCGCCGCCTCGATCTGTTCACGCGGCGTTCCAGCGAGATCGCCATAGGCGATGTTCTCGGCGACCGAACCGTTGAACAGTGTCACCTGCTGGGTAACCAGAGCAATATGCCGGCGCAGGTTGCACAGCTTGTAGTCTTCGATCGGCACTTCGTCGAGCAGAATCTGACCATCCTCATGCTGGTAAAAGCGTGGAATCAGGTTGGCTAGCGTCGACTTGCCACTGCCGGAGCGGCCCACCAGTGCAATCATCTGCCCAGGCTTGGCAATGAAATTGATATCGCTGAGCACAGGTTTTTCGCTGCCCGCATAGCGGAAATTGAGATGGCGCGCTTCAAGCTGCCCCACCACCCGATCACGCTCAATGCTGCCCAAGTCAGGCTCGGGCAATTCGTCGAGCTGCTCGAAAATACTTTCAGCTCCGGCCAAACCTTTCTGAATCGTCGAGCTCACTTCCGAAAGCTGCCGAATCGGCTTGGGCAGGAGGCCGGCCGCAGTGATATAGGCAACCAGATCGCCAGCCGTCGCATCGCCGCGCAACAACAGAACAAGGAACAGCAAAACCGACATGCCGGTGTATGTCACCAACTGCAAGGTCGGAGTGTAGATCGCATTGGTGCGCGTCATGCGCAACTGACGCTGCGTGTTGTTGGCACTGGCGTCCACGAAGCGTTGGGTTTCGTAAGCCTCACCACCGAAGCTGCGTACTACCCGGTAGCCTTGGATAGTCTCCGAGGCCACATGAGTAACATCGCCCATGGCCACCTGAATGCGCTTGCTCTGCTTACGAAATTTCTTACCAGCACTTCCCACGATCAAAGCGATAACCGGCAGGATGGCCAGCATCACCAAGGTCAGCTTCCAGTTCATCCATAACAGATAGGCAAACAGGAAAATCACCGTCAGCCCTTCGCGAATGATGATTTTAATCGCCTCGGTTGCCGCCCCGGTGACCATAGTCACGTTGTAGGTGATCCGCGAGATCAGGTGCCCGGAGTTGTGTTCGTCAAAGTAGCGGTTGGGCAAGTTCAAAAGACTGCCGAACAACGCCACACGAAGATCGTGGACCAGCCCCAAGGAGACCTTGGCCAGAAAATAGCTTCCAAGGAACGAGCCGATCCCCTGCCAAGCCGCGATCGCCACAATCAGCAGCGGCACCATCTGCAGCAGCTTGAAGTCCTGTAGAAAAGCCACGTTCGGGAACATCGCCGCCTCGGGATTACCCAGACCGTCGACGAAATACTTGAGGATCCCAGCCAGCATCGGCTGGCTGGAGGCGAAGATAATGTAGCCGAGGATGCTCAACGCGAAATAGCCGATGTAGGGCTTTAAGTAACGCAGTAGGCGCAGGTAGATCTTCAGATCGGATTGCCCGGCAGGATCGACCATGGCTTGTTCCTTGGTGGTGGCTAGAGAAAACGGATGCGGATTGTAACAGCGAACGATGGGAGCAGTGGCTAGCCCAAGCGTGGTACTGAGAGCTCGATGAGTAGAAGCCGCCAGCTGGAGCGAGGCTGCATCCCCCACCCACGCACTTAAGCAGTTGTGCAAAATCGCGCATCTGGTTCGAGATCCATTCACCCGCACCCGTAACAGCGCAATCTCCTTTGGCTTACTCTGGCGGACTCTTTCTAATCGATTTTTTTCGGCATTCTTCCGGCCATGCCGCCTGTGGATTGCCCGCCCACGTCCCGCAGGGCAGCGCTTCGCCAGCAACGGCGAGCGCCTGAACGAATGCCAGATCGCGCCCCCCGAGATCAGCGAATGCCTGTGGGTCAACCGCGAGCAGGCCGTCAGCGTCTGCCTCTATTCGCCCCTCACTGGAGGCTCGCTGGACCAGTTGTACCACCAACAACGCCAACAATTCGACGAACTGTTGCCGGCCCTGGCCGAAGTCATTCACAGCCTGCATCGGCGCGGCATCTACTTCCGCTCGCTACACCAGGGCAACATCCTGCAACTGCCCGAAGGCGGCTTCGGCCTGATCAACTTCCTGGACATACGCTTCAAGCGCGACCGCTGAGCAGCCGACTTGCTGCGTCGCAATAAAATCGGAGACTTCCCTTGGCACGCCTGCTGCAGGCCTACGGGCAGCAGCTCGCAGCCCCGCGCCAAACGCTGATGACGCTAGACTGCCCGTGACGGCTCCCCGACCGGGCCCGCAGGTCGATCGCTAGCGCCAGCGCGATTGGCAGCCAAGTCACGAACCAGATGGGCGCAGGCTTTACCCACGGCGCAGTACCTTCCGTCAGCACCACCAGCCCCGAGTATAACCATAGGGTGACAAGCGTACTGCCGAGGCCTGTGTGACGCGCCCGAAACGCTCGCCACCCTGCCCAGAGCCAGAGCCCCGCCCACAGCAACAGACCCAACAGACCGAAACGGATCCCGATGTCGAGGAACATGTTATGTGGGTGGCGGGAGCTGAACTTCAGCACATCGGCCTCAATCCAGTACTCATTTAAACCCAAACCATGCTCCCAGTTCGAGAGCAGCAGGTTGAAACCCTCCCGCCAAAGTTCGGGCCGGTATGACAATCCTCGGTTCAACAGGAAGGTGGGCTTGAGCCATAACACGATTGCAAGCAGCACGATGGAAGCCAAGGCCATTGCATACACGGTGCGATGGCGCGAGATGATACCGCCACCAACGAAGGCCATGGCCAGTGACAGCCAGACCCAGCGGCTCTGGTTGAAATACAAAAACAGGCCATAGCAGGCCAAAGCCAGCAGCACCGCACCCAGCTCCCACAGTTTGCGCTTGCCCATCAGACCGAGCATTGCAGTCAGAATCACCAGCGCGCCGCAGGCTTGCGCGGCCGGAATCACCACCCGCCACAGCCCCATCGACACCACCCGCTCGCCATAGCGGTGGCCCTCGATCCAGTAGAAGTCGATCCACGACCAGCCAGCCCCCAGCCCTCCGAGCACGCCGCACAGCAGCAGGAAGTCGGCAAAGCGCTCCTTCAGGTGCTTGGCGCAGACCACGACGCCCAGCAGGCTGAAAGCTATATAGAAGGGCAGCTTGAGTTCGCGAAGGTCATCCTGTCGTTCGAGCGTCAGCGCCACGACGAGCCAATACCAGACGGACAGCGCCAGATACAACCAGACGAAAGCGCTGGGTACTGGAGGGTACTGCTTTCTCAGCACAAGAAAATGAACGAACGCCGGAACCCAAAGCAACAGGATGATCAGCCGGTGGTAATAAGTGTTGCTGGGCAAAAGCCACGGCCCGCATAGGAAGCAAGCCAGACCGAAGATGGTCAGCCAAGAAAGCCCATTTCCCAGACGTTCTCTACTCATCGAAAACAAACATCACCGCCATAAAGACAAATTTTTAAGCAACACCCGCAGATACGCCGCGAGGAAATTCATTCGCCCAGACTGCTCGGCGATAAGCGACAACGCTCGAAAATCCAGAAGCCCCGCGCAGCGGATACGCTCATGCAGCGCCTTGCGCTGCGCCCTGAGCAAGCGCTTCCGCTCTCGCCGCACCAGACGTTGCAGCGCTTTATCGAGCACCAACTGCAAGCGCTCGTCGCCTTCCTCGCGCAACCTTAGCGCCTCCTGGCGAACCTTTTCGTAGACCCTCCGCTTGTAGTCCGAAAAATCCAGTGTATGGGTAGCGCTGCCTTTGTGTACCCGGGTCAGCGCCAACACCTGCGGGGCATCCAGAAATGCCAGGTGGGCGCCGTGCAGGATGCAGCGCAACCAGTAATCCCAATCCTCGAGCGCACGCATTTGGGTGTCGAAGTCGCCGACCCGGTCGACTATAGATTTGCGCACCATCGCCGCGTGAATAGCCATGTTGTTGCCCCTAAGGAAAACCGGGAGCGCGACATCGTATCGGCCATTGATCACCACCGCCCACTCCTGCCCCGAGGAGAGATCGAACTTGGTGAAGAGGCGACTCTCATCGCCATCCTGAAAATAGCGGAAGCGCGAGTAAGAAATATCGACATACGGGTTATTCTGGAAATGCTCAATATGGGCTGCCAGCTTGTTCGCCGTGAGCAGGTCGTCGGCGTCAAGGAACACCACGTACTCGCCGCGGGCATGGCGAATTCCAGCATTCTTAGCCGCAGAGGTGCCGCCGTTCGGCTGGCGGATATAGACGATCCTCGAATCCTTGCCCAGCAGCTCCGCCGCGACTTTTTCCGTGTCGTCCGTCGAGCCATCGTCGACGATTATGGCTTCCCAGTCCTCCCAGGATTGCGCCTGCAGACTGGCAATCGCCAGCCCCAGAAAGCGCGCGTAATTGTAGCTCGGAATGACCACCGAAACCTTAGGCGCCCCTCCCCGCCCCACGTCAGCCGCGACCATGGAGCATCCTCAGCAGTCCACGCAGCGTTTTCCAGCGCCAGAAACGCGGCGGAATCTCTCGCAACATAGCCCAGGCCAGTTCACGGTCGGTGCGCGCGCACTTGAGCAGCATCGAGTTGCGAAAACGCGCACAGACTTCCGGGTAGGCCGGATGCTCGCTGAAACGGGCATAGGTCTTCAGCACGTTATCCACCATGAAGCGATAGTTTTTGTAGGTATTGCTGCCGTGTACCCGGTACAGCGCCAGAGTTTCACCGAGGACATCGATGAAATAGCCTGCATGGGTGATCTTCAGCTCGATCATCAGGTCCTCGAGGCGCACCTCGGGCTCGAAGCTACCGACCCGCTCCAGGGCCTCCCGGCGAAATAATAGCGTAGGCGCCGGCGCACCCGGCTTGCGCCCGAGGAACACATCCCCGAAGTCCAGCCGCCGCTGCGGCAGACCGCGTGGCTCGCCGCTGGGGTTGCCGTCAGCATCAATGGTCTGAATATCCCCCGCACAGATGCCCACCTCGGGCTTGTCGGCCATATAGGCCACCTGCCTCGCGATGCGCTCCGGCAGCATGACGTCGTCGGAACCAAATGGGGCGATCAGCTCGCCTCGGGCCCGCTCGATGGTCTCGTTCAGCGTTCGAGACAGCCCCTTGTTGGCCTGCACGCGAAAGTCGAAGCCATGGATCTTTTGCAGGGCCTCGATGCGCGCCACACTGTCGTCGCGAGAGCCATCGTCCACCACCAGCAGCTCGATATTCGGGTAGTTCTGCTGCAGCACGCTGAGGATGCTGGCCTCGATATAGGGTGCATGGTTGTATGAGGCGATGATCACGCTGACCAGCGGCTGCGAGGAATCACTCGTGGACGTCATAGATCTTTACTCAGAACGGATTGAGGCGCGCGCGCAACGCACGCCAAATCGAGAGCCGGCCTGCCTCCGGCCAGGGTAGCAACAGTACCTCCAGCAGACGCTCGGCCAACCGTACATGACTCATATGCGCCTCGACGAAACGGCGTCCCTGCTCGGCAATCGCTTCGGCCCGCACCGGATCGCCGCGCAACTCGGCAAAATGCCTGCGCAACTCGTCGAGGTCGGAATACAGCAGCAGGTGGACGCCTTCCTGCAATCCAATGGCCGCCTCCTCGCTACCCTGGCGCCAGGCAAGGAGCACGCAGCCGCAGGCCATTGCCTCGAAATTCTTGGCCATGTACTCGCCCAGGCCTACATCGGCACTAATGAAATAGCGGATGCGGTTCAGCATCTCTCGATAAGGTTTTCCAGGAGGGGTACGCAACAGTTGCAATGAGTCTTCGGCCACTAGCTGATCCAAAAGTCGCTTCCGGTTCCGATAGGCAGTGCTGGCAGTCCTGCCTATAAAACCCAGCTCGATATCCCGTTCCACTTCCTCAAGAAAGATCATCTGTGGGTCATAGCCCTTGGGAATAAAGTGAGTCTTGAAGCCCTCTTCCCTCAATCGCTCCGCGACAGTGGCACCCGTCACAACGATACGTGCATTCGGCAACTTCCTGTAGAAGCTGCTGAAGCGACTGCGCCAGCGGGAAGCTTCCAAATAGTTCTGGCAAGCATCCTCCTCGTAGATCAAGAGGCCGACGAGCCGGCTCAGGAATCGGGTCTGCCGATAGATATTCTTGAAGTGGAGATCGACAAGAATGCGATCGTAAAGGGAAAGATCGACGGCGCGGAGTGTGCAGCTCAGGTCACGCTGAGCGCTCTTGTTGAGGATTCTCAGATCGAGATCGACTCGTTCGCCCAGGTATTCGTAAACACAAGAAAAGTCGGGCTCTCGCCCGACGGAGCTGAGGGCCAAGACTTTCATCGACTTCTGCACTGCCATAGCTTGGCTGCCTTGCGTGTATAAGACCATTTTAGCAATACACGCCAGTCATTCCGTAACGCTGTACGAAAGTACTCCTTGGCAGCTCCAGCATCACCCGCCAAATAAGCGCTACGAAATAATGACAGGCATCGTTGCACCGTAAATTCCTTTTTCAATATTTGAAATTCCTCGTCCAGCCGTTGCAGTGAGAAAACCTCTTCAACTAACGCAAGGCCTCCAGCCTTCGCATGGGAGAACTGATGACGCAAGCTATCATCATGTTTATTAATAATGGCCATCGGCTTTGCCAAAATCGTGCAATGATAATTAGCCAGTACCTGACTGAAGACCGGAATATCTTCAGCACTGCGAAAATTCTCGGGATAATTACCGCGAGAAAAAACTTCGCGATGCATGGCGCAAGCGCCATTCGATAAAGCAATGCGCTTATCTAATAAATAATCGCGCAAACGCGTTAGAGGGTCAGATGACAGCGCGACGGGCAAGTGCTCACGGTTTTTGCCATTTTCCAAAACCGCACGATGACCACCAATCACCATACGACTTTCGGGATTTTCGAACAGGTGTTGCTTTAAAGCAGACAAAGCTCCTGGCGCCATCTCATCATCGGCATCTAGGAAAATTAGGTACTTCCCTTTAGCTTCATCTATACCGCAATTACGGGCAGACGCTGCGCCGCCATTTTCCTTATGAATCGCTCGAAAACGCCCCCGATGCACAGCCAGTAGTTTTTCTATAACCTCCGGTGTGCTGTCTTTCGAGCCATCGTCAATCACAATCAATTCGACCGGAATCTCGTGCAGCTGCGCCATGACCGACTCAATTGCCCGCGGCAAAGTTTCCGCATAGTTATATGCAGGAATAACAACGCTTATCAGCAGGTCGTTTCCAGACTGATTTTCTACTGCCATATTCACTACCAAAGGCTCTTTGCCATTTAAACGTTTGATATTCGTAACTCAAGCATTTGATGCAGCGCGCTCTCTACTGGCCAATTTCGCAACAACCGCGCCCGATCCTTGCCGAAAGCAGCCTGGAAACTGCCCTCACTCGAATGCTGGCGCACCGCATCCAGGTCAATCATGGCCCACTGGTTCCGGTCCCAAATCAGATTGGTCCCTTTGAGGTCGCCATGGCTGATGCGTTCACGCCGTAAAGCACCCATTAGTCGCTCGAGAGCTTGAAGCTCGGCAACCGGTGGTGACTGGTCCAGATACGGCTGCCAGCGCGTCAGCAAATCCTCACCCGCCATGAATTCGGTCACCAGATAACTGCGGCTGCGCAGTCCGCACCAGCGACGCTCCAGCATTGCCAAGGGTTTTGGCGTGGCAATGCCGAGAAAGCTCAATCGGTGCCCTTCCACCCAGCTGTGCCAGGCTCGGCTCGGGCGCCAGAAGCGCTTCAGCCAATGACCAACACCTTTGATGTTGTAGCGTTTTATCACCAGGGGTCGGCCAGCCACTTCGACCAGCGCTACCGTGGAGCTGCCACCCAGCTTGAGTGCTTTGCCCGCGTTGATGGCTGCGTCAGGGTCGGCTAGCAGTTCCTGCAGCGCTGCTTCCTCTTGGCGACGCACCACCTGCAGGCCCATAGCACCGCGCTGCACACTGAATTCCGTGCAGTCTCGCCCCAGCTTGTGCAGATACTCGCGCAATCGCCCGCGCCGCAAGGTGTTCACTTCCTTGAGCAATGGCTCCAGGGGCAGCGCGTGTTCGCCGTTGACCAGCACGTAATGCACCAGCAACTCTTCGATAAAAGGCTCAAAGCTGGCCGGCAACTGGGCGAAGAACAGACCAAGGTTTTCCAGGACCTTGTTACGCGTCAGCGGTGAACCGGCGTTTTCAGCGCGAATCGCGCCGCCATCAATCAGGAAAAGTTGCCGTTGATGACGTAGCAAGTTGTCCAGGTGCAAGTCGGCTTGCCAAAGTCCTTTGGCATGCAGCCCGGCGATGGCGCCCAAGGCCTCGGCGAGCACAGTCTGCTGACCGTCAGACAAAGGCGGCTCCTGGGCCACTGCCTGCCAGGCATCGCCAAGGCTTTGCGAGCCGTCGAGATACTCGAACAATAGCCAGCCACCCTCTCCCTGCTGCAGGCCGCTGGCTAAAAGCTGTGGCGTGGTTTGCTGCTGTTCGGCCAGTAGCCGCGCACCGGTCAGCTCGCGCTGAAAATGCCGCGTTGCCTTGCCGCCCACCAGTAATTTGGCCAATACCGGCCGGTCGCGCCATTCGCCGAGACCGACATAGCGTTGCCCGGGAATCACCCGCAGCAGGCGGTGCACCTGCAAGGTTTCCGGGCCGGCGCCGTCGGCCAGTTCCAGAGACAGCGGCAATGCCGGGGTGCGGCCGGCACGCGTCAACTCATGCAATTTCAAGGGACGTCTCCGCTCAACCCTGTGCGCCAGGCGCGTATTTACGTTCAAAACGGGCCTGCAGGCGCGCCGCCCTGCGCTCCAGCCAGTCCAGCAGCCGGGCTTCTTCACGCAGAATCTGGCGCAGTGGCTGGCGGAAGTAGAGGCGCAAGAAGCGCAGCTTGTCGCGGCGACTCAGGCCGATGTTCAGCGCCGAGAAGTACAGCCCGGCCAGGTCCTTGTCGCGCCATCGCCGCGGCACCTGCGTGCGCGCCTGGGCACGGTGCAGATCAATCAGCGACAGTCGCAGGCTGTTTGCCGTTACCGGATGATCGGTGTGCAGTAGAAAGTGGCAGATATAACAGTCGCGATGGTTGACCCCGGCGCGATGCATGTCGCCGGTCATCTCCGCGACGCGCTGGATCAGGGCTCGCTTGAGGCGCGGCGGTGGCGCTTGCTGCAACCAATCGGCAGTGAAATCTTCAAGGCTGACCGTAGGCGCCAGCTCCTCGGTGACGATGAAGGAATGCTGAGTCGCAGGATTGGCGCCCCGCTCGCCGAAGGCCACGGCCGTCATGGTGGGTACGCCAGCGTCGGTGAGCCGCTGAATGGCGGTCCATTCCTGACCAGCCCCGATCACGGGGGCTTTCAGGGTGCTGATGTTCTTAAATATCTCGCTCCAGCCAATGCCACGATGAATCTTGACGAAATAGCCACGCCCCTCGACTTCAGTGCGCAGGGTGCGACGACCTTCCAGCTCGCGGTAGATCTGGCCCTGCAGCTTTTCCACTTCGGCGAAAGGATCTTTGCCCTGCCAAAGCGATTTGAAAGGTTCGCTGAGAAACAGTTTCATCAAAACTCCAGCAGGCGGCACGCCCTCACGGCTGCTCCGCCAGAATGATCTCTGCCGCGCGCTGCGGCATGGAATAGATATCGGCGGCTTGTGCCCAGACTAGAGCATTGCGACACCAGGTCGCACGCTGGGTAGAATCGGCCAGCATCTCAGCCAACCACTGATCAAGCTGTTCTTGCCGGAACGGGCTGGGCAGCACCCGCCCTGCCTGCGCTTCGGTGATGTAATGGGCATAGCCGCACACCTCCGTGGTCAACACCGGCAGGCCGGCGACTAGCGCTTCCAGCAGTACGGTACCGGTATTTTCGTTGTAGGCCGGGTGAATCAGCAGGTCGGCGCCAAGCAGGAAGCGCGGTACGTCGCTGCGACCACTGAGAAACTGTACCCGCTCGCCGATGCCCAGCGTCTCGGCCTGCGCTTGAAATGACTTGGGATTGTCCTGGCCGATCACCATCAGCCGAGTACGCTGACGCAGCTCTGCGGGCAGCGCGGCCAGCGCAATCAAGGTGCGATCCAGCCCCTTGGTCTTGAAGCCCGAACCAATCTGCACGACCAGCAACTCATCGTCTGCCAGCCCGAACTCCTTGCGGAAGGCGGTGCGAATCTCGGTGGCATTGGCGGGGGCGCGGCGGTCTTGAGCGATGCCCGGCGGCAGTAGGTGGAAACGCTCGGGCTGGGTGCCGTAATGCTGGATGAACAGCGGTTGCTGTACTTCGGAAATCATCAGGACCTGGGTGCTGGACGCAGGCTCGAACACAGCGCGTTCGGTCGCAGAAAAATGCCGGTAGCGCCCACCTTGGCGATACAGCCAGCTACGGCCCTGGGCTTTGGCCTCGTAGCAGCCATCCGCTGCGTAGTAGACGTCAAGCCCAGGCATCTTGTTGAACCCCACCACGCGATCCACCGGATGGCGAGCCAGGTCAGCATGCACCCACTCGGTGTATTTCTCGTTGCGCCGATGGTTGGAAACCGCCTTGACCGGAACGTAGCGAACGTCAAAGCCCGGCGGAATATCACCTTCCCAGGACAGGCAGTACACGCGGATGGCGTGGCCGCGCTGCTGGCATTCCAGGGCGATGCGCAAAAAATCGCGCTGCAAGCCACCGAACGGGAAGTACTTGTAAAGCAGAAAAGCCAGTTGCATCAGGAGTGCTCTTCCAGCAGCCGTTGCAGTTCGGGATACACACCGGCGGCATTCAGGCCGTCAAAGCAGGACTTTTCCCGATCGCCACTGCCGGCGTTGGGGCCGGTGGCGCACAGGTGTACCTGGCCCTGACCATAGGCACCAACGCGGCCGGGACGGGTGGGACCATAAAGAGAAATGCTGGGCACATCCAGCGCGGCAGCCAGGTGACCGAGACCGGTGTCCACCGCCACACAGGCGCGGGCACCAGCAATGACCCGGGCCACCCCGACAAGGTTCAGCTTGGGCAGCACCTGGGCTTTATCCAAACCGGCGGCGATGCGCTCGGCACGGGCTTTTTCCTGCGCACTGCCCCACGGCAGGCGGATCGCCCAGCCCTCGGCATTCAGACGTTCGGCCAGGGCGCGCCAGTCGGCTTCCGGCCAGTGCTTGCTGGCCCAGGTAGTGCCGTGCAGGAACACCAGATAAGGCTCATCGACCGGCCCAGCCAGCGCAACGCGATCCAGGCCGTAATCACCGGTGCTGACTGGCAGCCGGTAGCCCAGCGCTTGGGCGAACAGCTGGCGGGTGCGCTCCAACGCGTGTTGCTCGCGGGGCACCTGATAGGTACGGTCATAAAAACGACTGGCCAAGGGCTCGCGAGCTGAGTGCCGATCCAGCCCGGCTATCGGTGCGTTGCAGTAACGGGTCAGCCAGGCGCTTTTCAGCAACCCTTGGGCATCGATCACCAGATCGTAGTTACCTTCGCGCAGGCATTGCTGGAACTGCCGCCACTCGCCACTCTTGTAAGTGCGCCACAGGTTCTTGCGCCAGCGGCGAATCGCCACCGGAATCACCCGGTCCACGGCCGGATGCCAGGCGGGGATTTCGGCAAAGCCCTCCTCCACCACCCAGTCGAAGCGAATGCCGGGAATCGCCTTAGCAGCGTCGGTGAGTGCCGGCAGGGTGTGGATGACGTCGCCCAGCGAGGAGGTCTTGATCAGCAGAACCCGCACTCACTGCACCTCAATCGGCTGGGGCAGCAGACGCTCCAGCGCCTCGATCACCGCACGCGGTTTGAGGTCACGCAGGCAGTTGTAATGGCCGAAGCGGCAGGTGCGTTCAAAGCACGGGCTGCAGTCCAGACCAAGACGGACAATTTCCACCTGTTCAGCCAACGGCGGGGTGAATTGCGGAGAAGTCGAACCATACACCGCCACCAACGGGCGGCTCAACGCGGCGGCCACGTGCATTAGCCCGGAATCGTTGGAGACGACAGCCGAAGCGGCTGACAGCAGGTCGATGGCCTCGGCCAGGCTGGTTTCGCCGGCCAGGTTGCTGACTTCTTCGCGCAGGCCCGGAATCAGCCGGTTGCGAATCTCCTCGCCACCCGGATGGTCACTTTTCGAGCCGAACAACCAGACTTGCCAGCCCTCGCGAATCTTCGCTTCAGCCACTTGGGCGTAATGCTCGGCCGGCCAGCGCTTGGCTTCACCGAACTCGGCGCCGGGACACAGCGCCAACACCGGACGGTCCAGGCTCAAGTCGAACTTTTTCAGCGCTGCGGCACGGCTGCTTTCGTCGATTTGCAGGCTGGGGCGCGGATACGGCTGGGGAATCTCGGCACCCGGCTCGAAGGCTAGGGCCATAAAGCGCTCGATCATCAGCGGGTAGCGCTGTTTGTCCAACGTGCGGATGTCGTTGAGCAAGCCATAGCGCATCTCGCCCTTCCAGCCGGTGCGCACGGGAATGCCGGCGAAAAACGGCACCAGGGCCGATTTCAGCGAATTGGGCAGCAGGATCGCCTGATCGTACTGGCCTTTGAGGCTACGGCCGATGGTACGGCGCGTGGCCAGGTCCAGCACGCCGTGGCCGAGCGGAAAGCTCAGGGCGCGACGCACTTCAGGCATGCGTTCGAGAATCGGTCGGCTCCATTCGGGCGCCAGCACGTCGATGCTGCACTCGGGATGGCGCTGTTTGAGACAGGTGAACAGCGTTTGCGCCATTACCATGTCGCCGACCCAACTGGGTCCGATGATCAGAATATTCATAAGAGCAGCTTCAAGCCGCAAGCGTCACGCTGCAAGC
Source organism: Serpens gallinarum (assembly GCF_014836765.1). Taxonomy (GTDB): domain Bacteria; phylum Pseudomonadota; class Gammaproteobacteria; order Pseudomonadales; family Pseudomonadaceae; genus Serpens; species Serpens gallinarum. The sequence goes on along the minus strand of NZ_JACSQG010000011.1, from coordinate 7,366 downwards.
CGAAAAGCAATGAATGACTGCTTGTCGCTTGCAGCGTGACGCTTGCTACTATTTGACCAGAGTCCGCCATTCGGCGTGGGCGTCGGTCTGGCCGGTGACCAGGTCGAAATAGGCCTTTTGCAGCTTTTCGGTAACCGGACCACGGCGACCAAGACCGATCTGCCGGCCGTCCACTTCGCGGATCGGGGTCACTTCAGCGGCGGTACCGGTGAAGAAGGCCTCGTCGGCGATGTACACCTCGTCGCGGGTGATGCGCTTCTCGACGATTTCGATACCCTGCTCACGGGCCAGGGTCAGCACGGTGCTGCGGGTGATGCCGTTCAGGCAGGCCGTGACTTCCGGGGTGTAGAGCACGCCGTTCTTGACGATGAAGATGTTCTCACCCGAACCCTCCGCCACATAGCCCTCCGGGTCCAGCAACAGCGCTTCGTCGGCGCCAGCGGAAACCGCTTCCTGCAGAGCCAGCATCGAGTTGACGTAGGAGCCACTGGACTTGGCGCGGGTCATGGTGATGTTGACATGGTGACGGGTAAAGGAACTGGTGCGGATCTTGATGCCGTTGGCCAGGGCTTCCTCGCCCATGTAGGCGCCCCAGTGCCAGGCGGCGACGATCAGGTGCACCTTGAGGTTGTCGGCGCGGATGCCCATGCCTTCGGAGCCGTAGAACGCCAGCGGACGGATGTAGGCGCTGTCCAGCTTGTTTTCACGCACAGCGGCGAAGGTGGCTTCGTTGACCTGATCCTTGGTGAAGGGGATCTTCATGCCCATGATGTGTGCGGAATCGAACAGGCGGTCGGTGTGTGCCTGCAGGCGGAAGATCGCCGTGCCTTGCGGAGTCTTGTAGGCGCGCACGCCTTCGAACACGCCCATGCCGTAGTGCAGGCTGTGGGTCAGCACATGGGTGGTCGCGTTGCGCCATTCGACCAACTCGCCGTCATACCAGATCACGCCATCACGATCAGCCATCGACATCGTTGTCACTCCTCAAGGTTATTCATTGATCCGGGCGGCAGCCCGCTACGCCAACCCCAACTCCAGCCAGATGCGCCGAACCTCGCGACGCAATTCGGCGAACTGATCGCCCGGGACTTTACCGGGCTGTTTCTGCAGGGCCAGCCGGTGCGTCGCAGCGCGGTAAGCCTTGTAAGCCTCCTGCAAGAGCTGGACGTCGGCCGCTGGCAGCAGGTCGGCTGCGCTCAGGCCGTCCAGAATGCGCATATTGTCGGTGTAGCGAATCAGCTGCGGGTAATGGTGCGACCACGCCAGGGCCGCGTATTGCACCATAAATTCGATATCGACGATACCACCGGCATCCTGCTTCAAGTCGAACGGCTGCGTGGCATCGAAGGCATTCTCGCCCAGTCCGGCCTGAGTGGCGTGGGTGCCCAGGTTGCCGCGCATCTTGGCGCGCATCTCACTCACCTCATCGCGCAAGGTTTCCAGGACGCGCGCCTGGCCCAGCACCCGCGCGCGCACCGCTTCAAATCCTTCAGCCACTCGCGGGCTGCCCACCAGCACCCGGGCGCGAATCAGCGCCTGGTGCTCCCACGTCCAGGCTTCGTTTTCCTGGTAACGGGCAAAGGCGCTGAGCGAGCTGACCAGCAGCCCCGAGGCGCCGGACGGGCGCAAGCGCATGTCCACCTCATAGAGCTGGCCAGAGGTGGTGTGGGTGGTCAGCAGATGAATGATGCGCTGCCCCAGCCGGGTAAAGAACGAGGTGCCATCCAAGGGCTTGGGCCCATCCGTATCGGCTTGCGGGTCACCGTCATGGATGAACACGAGATCCAGGTCCGAGCCATGCCCCAGCTCGATGCCACCGACCTTGCCATAACCAACAATGACGAAATCCGGATCGCAGTCGCTGCCGTCAATGCGCTTGGGCGTGCCGTGCCGTGCCACGGTGTCCCGCCAGGCCAGCGCTAGCACCTGATCGAGGATCGCCTCGGCCAGCCAGGTCAGGTAATCGCTGACCTTCATCAGCGGCAAGGTGCCGGCAAACTCCGAAGCAGCCACCCGCAGACTGTGGGCTAACTTGAAATGACGTAGCGCTTCCATCTGCTGCTCAAGGTCGTCCTCGGGAATCCGCGTCAGCCGCTCACGCAATTCGGCGGCCAGCTCCGGAGCCTGGGGCGGGCTGTACAACCGCCCTTCGTTGAGCAGCTCATCGAGCAGCAGCGGGTAGCGAGCGATCTGCTCAGCGATCAGCGGGCTGGCTGAGCACAGCTGCAACAGCCGGGTCAGGGCGCCGGGGTTTTCGGTGAGTAGCACCAGGTACGCAGAACGCCGGGCGACCGCGGCCACCAGTGGCATGACCCGCTCCAGCACCTGGTCCATCTCGTCGTGCTCGACTGTCTGCGCCAACAGGCGCGGCATAAAGGCATCCAGCCGTTCGCGACCCAGGCGCTGCATGCTGCGCACCTGATTGCCATTGCGCAGATCCTGCAGGCGGCGCAGGGCCACGTCCGGCGCTTGGAAGCCGGCCTCGGCCAGTTGCCGCACCGCCATGTCCTCCTCCAGGGTGCCCAGCCACAGCGGCTGCCACTCGCCGCCCACCACCTCGTCTTCGTCTTCGCCATCCGGATCGGCGATCACCTGATGAAAATGCCAGTCGATACGCTCGCGCCAGTGCTGCAGTCGCTCGAGGAAGGCCGTCCAGTTGTCGAAACCCATGATGAAGGCCACCCGTGCCTGCTCGCGCGGGTCGTCCGGCAACATCTGCGTCTGCCGGTCGGCGATGGCCTGCAAGGCATGCTCGGTGTAGCGCAGGAAGCGATAGCCGTCGCGCAGCTCGGCCACCACTGGCGCCGGCAGGTAACCCTGGCCTTCAAGGATGGCTAACACCTTGAGCAACGGGCGCAGTTGCAGACTCAGGTCACGGCCACCGTGAATCAGCTGGAAGGCTTGCGCAATGAACTCCACTTCGCGGATACCGCCAGCGCCTAACTTGATGTTCTCGGCCATGCCCTTGCGGCGCACCTCCTGCTGGATCAGCTGCTTCATGGTGCGCAGCGCCTCGATCGCCGAGAAATCCAGGTAGCGGCGATAGACAAACGGCTGGAGGATTTTCAGCAGCCGAGCCCCTTCGCGCCGATCACCGCCGACCACCCGCGCCTTGATCATCGCATAGCGCTCCCAATCGCGGCCCTGGTCCTGGTAGTACTGCTCCAGCGCGGCAAAGCTGAGCACCAGGCCGCCGCTGGAACCGTAGGGTCGCAGGCGCATGTCGGTGCGGAACACGAAACCGTCCACGGTGATGGCATCCAGTGCCTTGATCAGCTTCTGGCCCAGGCGGGTGAAGAACTCCTGGTTATCCAGCGAGCGCCGGGCGCCCTCGGTCTCGCCCGCTTCGGGGAAGCCGAAAATCAGGTCGATGTCCGAGGACAGATTGAGTTCATGGGCGCCCAGCTTGCCCATTCCCAGGATGATCATCTGCTGCGACGCGCCACTGCGCCGGCCGGTGGGCGTTCCGAACTGTTCGCAGTGACGCGGGTACAGCCACTGGTAGGCCAGATCGATGCAGGCATCGGCCAGGTCGGACAGGTCGCGGCAGGTTTCAGCCAGATCGGCCAGCCGGTTGACGTCGCGCCAGATGATGCGCAGCTGCTGGCGATTGCGAAAGCGGCGCAGCGTACGGGACAGTTCCTCTTCCTGAGTGCAATCAGCCAGCCATGCCTGCAACTGAGTGCGCATCTCGCCGGGGCGCAAGGTGCGCTCCAATTCGCCTGATTCAGCCAGGGCGAGAAAACCTGCCGCGTCACGCGATGCCTGCTCGGCGACAAAATCACTGGCCACACAGGCACGGGCAAAGGCCTGCCAACGCTCCGCCGGCCATCCCTCGGTTCCCTGCCCCAGCTCTTCAGCCTTGGCGAGCAACGCCGCCCGCCCTCGCTCAGCCAGAGGCTCAAGCGCAACGGGGATGGCAACGAGAGAGGGCAGACTCATGGTGGATTCCTTGGCATGAACGCGGGCAATACCGCCAGCAGATAGCGCAAATGGGGGCTTAGTCAATCCTTCCTCTTAAAAAATGTCGCCCTGCGTTCATCTAATGAGTTCGCCCCGGCCGGTGTTCAAGGAGGTCGGCTGCGTGCTCCGGCCGCTGTGCAATGTCTCGGCCCGGTATTGGGACCGGTCCGTGGTCTATTCTTGCCCATCTGAACATGGGCCTGCAGGGATCGCGACGAGACGTTTTTGTAGTTTTACCTACTTTCGTATGTATCGAGACAGGTGATTCTTGCGTCGATATGTAGTAAAACTACAAAACCGAGCTGATCGCTCGGTCTACACAATGAATAAGAGACTGCCGCCCCACAAAGGCGTCAGAGTCACCGCGAGGCGGGCCTATCACGGGTACGCCTTATTGCCCTGGAGCAAGCCATGCAAGACCTCGACCCCATCGAAACCCAGGAATGGCTGGATGCCTTGGAATCCGTCCTCGACCGTGAAGGCGAGGAGCGTGCGAAATACCTCATGACCCGCATGGGTGAACTGGCCTCGCGCACCGGCACCCAGCTGCCCTACGCGATTACCACACCCTACCGCAACACCATTCCGGTCACCCACGAAGCTCGCATGCCCGGCGACCTGTTCATGGAACGCCGCGTACGCTCGATCGTGCGCTGGAACGCACTGGCCATGGTCGCGCGCGCCAACAAGCAGGACTCCAGCCTGGGCGGACACATCTCTACCTTCGCCTCCAGCGCGACCCTGTATGACATCGGCTTCAACTACTTCTTCCAGGCCCCGACCGAAGAACACGGCGGTGACCTGGTCTATTTCCAAGGCCACGCCTCCCCGGGCGTGTACGCCCGCGCCTTCCTCGAAGGGCGCATCACGGAAGACCAACTGAACAACTTCCGCCAGGAAGTCGACGGCAAAGGTCTGTCCTCTTACCCGCACCCGTGGCTGATGCCGGACTTCTGGCAGTTCCCCACCGTGTCCATGGGTCTGGGCCCGATCCAGGCAATCTACCAGGCACGTTTCATGAAGTACCTGGAGAGCCGTGGTTTCATTCCCGCCGGCAAGCAGAAGGTCTGGTGCTTCCTGGGCGACGGCGAGACCGACGAGCCGGAATCCCTCGGCGCCATTTCCCTGGCCGGCCGTGAGAAGCTCGACAACCTGATCTTCGTGATCAACTGCAACCTGCAGCGCCTGGACGGCCCGGTGCGCGGCAACGGCAAGATCATCCAGGAACTGGAAGGCAACTTCCGTGGCGCTGAATGGAACGTCATCAAGGTGATCTGGGGCCGCCTGTGGGACCCGCTGTTTGCCAAGGACACCGACGGCCTGCTGCAGCAGCGCATGGAAGAAGTGGTCGACGGCGACTACCAGAACTACAAGGCCAACAACGGCGCCTTCGTGCGCGAGCACTTCTTCGGTGCGCGTCCAGAGCTGCTGGACATGGTCAGCGACCTCTCCGACGAAGAGGTGTGGAAGCTCAACCGTGGCGGCCACGACCCGTTCAAGGTGTATGCGGCCTACCACGCGGCGGTCAACCATACCGGCCAGCCGACGGTCATCCTGGCCAAGACCATCAAGGGCTACGGCACCGGCTCGGGCGAGGCACAGAACATCGCCCACAACGTGAAGAAGATTGACGTCGAGAGCCTGAAATCCTTCCGCGACCGTTTCGGCGTGCCGATCCCGGACGATCAACTGGAAAACCTGCCGTTCTACAAGCCGGAGCCCGACAGTCCGGAAATGAAATACCTGCTCAAGAGCCGCGAAAAGCTCGGCGGTTTTGTACCGCAGCGCCGCGCCAAGAGCATCAGCATTCCGACTCCGCCCCTGGAGACCCTCAAGGCCATCCTCGACGGCTCAGGCGACCGCGAAATCTCTACCACCATGGCCTTCGTCCGCGTACTGGCCCAGTTGGTCAAGGACAAGGACCTGGGTAGCCGCATCGTGCCCATCGTGCCTGACGAGGCGCGCACCTTCGGCATGGAAGGCATGTTCCGCCAGCTCGGCATCTACTCCTCGGTCGGCCAGCTGTATCAGCCGGTGGATAAAGACCAGGTGATGTTCTACCGCGAGGACAAGAAGGGCCAGATCCTCGAGGAAGGCATCAACGAAGCCGGCGCGATGTCCAGCTGGATCGCCGCCGCCACCGCCTACAGCAACCACAACCAGCCGATGCTGCCGTTCTACATCTTCTACTCGATGTTCGGCTTCCAGCGCATCGGCGACCTGGCCTGGGCGGCCGGCGACAGCCAGGCGCGCGGCTTCCTGATCGGCGGCACCGCCGGGCGCACGACGCTTAACGGCGAAGGTCTGCAGCACCAGGACGGCCACAGCCATATCCTCGCCTCGACCATTCCCAACTGCCGCAGCTATGACCCGACCTATGGCTATGAGCTGGCCGTGATCATCCGCGAAGGCATTCGCCGGATGACCGAGGAGCAGGAAAACATCTTCTATTACCTGACGGTGATGAACGAGGCCTACCAGCAGCCGGCCATGCCTGAGGGCGTGGAAGACGGCATCATCAAGGGCATGTACCTGCTCGAGGAAGACAAGAAGGAAGCCGCACATCACGTGCAACTGCTCGGTTGCGGCACCATCCTGCGTGAAGTGCGCGAGGCGGCGAAGATTCTGCGTGCGGACTACAACATCGGCGCCGATGTGTGGAGCGTCACCAGCTTCAACGAACTGCGCCGCGAAGCCCTGGCCGTGGAACGCCACAACCGCCTGCATCCGGAACAGAAGCCGCAGCAGAGCTATGTCGAACAGTGCCTGTCCGGTCGCCAGGGTCCGGTGATCGCTTCGACCGACTACATGAAGCTGTTCGCCGACCAGATCCGCCAGTGGGTCCCGGTCAAGGAATACAAGGTGCTCGGCACCGACGGTTACGGCCGCAGCGATACGCACCAGAAACTGCGCGACTTCTTCGAAGTGGACCGCAAGTGGGTTGTACTGAGCGCACTGGAGGCTCTGGCCGACCGCGGCGACATTGAGCGCACTGTGGTTGCCGAGGCGATTGCCCGCTTTGGTATCGACACCAACAAGCCCAACCCGCTGGATTGCTGAGGAGCGAAGAAATGAGCGAATTGATTCGTGTCCCTGACATTGGCAGCGGCGAAGGCGAAGTCATCGAACTGTTCGTCAAGGTTGGCGATCGCATCGAGGCCGAACAGAGCCTGCTGACCCTGGAGTCCGACAAGGCCAGCATGGAAATCCCGGCGCCCAAGGCCGGGGTGGTCAAGAGCCTGAAGGTCAAGCTCGGCGACCGCCTGAAAGAAGGCGACGAGCTGTTGGAATTGGACGTCGAGGGTGACGAAAACGTCGCCCCGGCCGTAGAAGCCAAGCCTGCGGAAGCGGCGGCCGAGGCTCCGAAAGCCGAGGCCCCCGCCCCCCCCGCCCCGGCTGCGGC
>NZ_JACSQG010000010.1:26778-119548 GCF_014836765.1 Serpens gallinarum | reverse complement strand
CGTGGAACTGCACGCCAGCTCTGCCACGCTAAACGGAACGCCCATCATTTAACAGGTGGGGTTCATGGATCGCATACTTTTAAACAGCCTGGCAGGCCTTGTTCGGTTAAGCTGTAGCTCCATCCACCGGGAGCGAAATCATGTCTCACAGCTTGGCCGATATGCGACGCGAGTACACACGTGACGGGCTTACCGAAGAGCAGGCACCGGCTGAGCCGCTGACTCTTTTTCGTCAATGGTTCTCCGATGCGCTGGCAACCGAGCGCTTGCCGGTCGAGCCCAACGCCATGACCTTGGCCACCGTGGATGCGCAAGGTCGACCCCATTGCCGAGTGCTGTTGCTCAAGGGATTGGATGAACGAGGCTTCACCTTCTTCACCAATTACGAGAGTGCCAAGAGTGAGCAACTCAAGGCCCGCCCTTATGCCGCGATGACCTTTTTCTGGCCCGCACTGGAGCGTCAGGTGCGTATCGAAGGCCGCATCGAGCGAGTAAGTGCTGCCGAGTCAGATGCTTACTATCAAATCCGCCCGTTGGGCAGCCGGATTGGTGCGTGGGCCTCGCCACAAAGCCGGCAGATCAGTGGTCGCGAAGAGCTGTTCGAACGGTTGGTGCAGGCTGAGCAACGTTTCAAGGACCAGGCGCCGCCCTGTCCCGAACATTGGGGGGGCTTTCGCCTGCTGCCCGAGCGCATCGAGTTCTGGCAGGGGCGTCCGAGCCGTCTCCATGACCGGCTGAATTATTGCCTGCAGGATGATGGTCAATGGCTGCGCGAGCGTCTGGCCCCCTGATGCCAGTGCGTTGTGTCTGTGAATTCAGTTGCCTTGGTCACTCTGCATAGGTGGCAGCTGCACGTTGTAACCAGTTTTCCAGATCAGTGCGCTTAATTCGCTCGGCGCGTGCTTGCTCGAGTTTCTGCAGCATGAAGGCGCGCTTGCGCGGATCGCCATCGGCCATCGACAAGGCCAGGTCGCGATCGGCCCAGCGCTTGATGCGCACATACAGCCACCAGTGGAAATACAACCCGCTCGCCGTGGCAATGAAGATGATGAAGTAGTCCATAGCTGCTCTTTTGGCCCGAAAAGTGGCTACCCTAACGGAAGCGGTGGACCCTTGGAAGCGTATCGATTTCGCACCTCCGGGAGTCGATGGCGCGCGCCAAGGGTCCTAAGCGAAACATCAACCGGGAGTTTCCATCATGCGTACATCTGTAGTACTGATTGCATCCCTTTCCCTTGCGGGTGCGCTGGGCGGCTGTGCTTCGAACCTGTCTGGGGATACGTACTCGCGCGCTGAAGCGCGCACCGTGCAAACCGTGCGCATGGGCACCATCGAGGCGTTGCGGCCGGTGCAAATCGAAGGCACCAAGACGCCGATCGGTTCAGGTGCGGGCGCCATTGTGGGTGGTATCGCGGGCAGTGGTGTCGGCGGCGGACGTGGCAGCGCAGTCGCGGCGGTGATTGGGGCTGTGGCGGGTGGCATGCTCGGTGGGGCGGCAGAGGAAGGCATTACTCGTACACAGGGCGTTGAAATCACCGTGCGTGAAGACGACGGCAGCGTACGTGCCTACGTTCAGGCCGTTGAGCCGAACCAGGTGTTTCGTGTGGGTCAACGCGTGCGCATCCTGACCGTCAGCGGCACCAGCCGTGTCTCTCCCTGATGGTCACTGCAACGCTGGAGTGAAGCGCGCTCTTTTTCTCTGCAGGCTTGATGCCGGCTGGCCCGAACACAAATGTCGGGCTTGTGTGTGATTTTTTGGCGTCAGCGTCCTTCTCATATGAATCTGTTTCTTGTAATACAGATTTGCATGACTTTTAGTAATAATTAAAAACATGACAGCCGCCCCCGCGCTGTGCATAAATTCTTGGCCGAAAAAGCCGTCTGGACAAAGGCTTACGCCGGCGATCAATTCTGGATGAGCATTTGCTGTCCTGCGCAACGTTTGATGAGAGGTTTTTGATTGATGGTACTAGCGCTGATCATTGCCCTGCCGTTTATCGGGGTCATTCTCCCGATTTTTACGGAGCGGTTGGGGCGTTTGACCTGCGCGTTGACTACGGCATTAGGGCCCTTGTTGGCATTGGTGCTGCTGTTGGGAGAGCGGGGACGCGTATTCGCTGGCGAAACCCTGGTGTTCAACCAGCCCTGGTTGAGTGAGTTGGGCTTCAACCTGAGCCTGCGCCTCGATGGCCTCGGGTTTCTGTTTGCGCTGCTGATTCTGGGCATAGGCCTGTTGGTCATCCTGTATGCCCACTATTACCTGAGTACGCGGGAGGCAGCTGGGCGTTTCTATGCGTTCTTGCTGCTGTTCATGGGCGCGATGCTTGGCGTGGTGCTGGCGGAAAACCTGTTGTTAATGATGGTTTTCTGGGAGCTCACCAGCCTGTCTTCATTCCTGCTGATCGGTTTCTGGAGTCACCGCAGCGATGCTCGCAAGGGCGCGCGCATGTCCCTGGTGATCACGGGTGGCGGTGGCCTGGCATTACTGGCCGGCATTCTTCTGATTGGACATATAGTCGGCAGCTTCGAACTCACCGATGTACTGGCCAGCGGTGAGCTGATCCGTGCACATGCGTTGTATCCGCTGGCATTGATTCTGGTGCTGCTGGGCGTGTTCACCAAGTCGGCACAGTTTCCGTTCCATTTCTGGTTGCCCCAGGCGATGGCTGCCCCAACGCCCGTGTCGGCCTATTTGCACTCGGCGACCATGGTCAAGGCCGGTGTGTTTCTGTTGGCCCGCCTGTATCCGGCGCTGGCCGATTCGGATTGGTGGTTCTATCTGGTCAGCCTGACCGGGCTGACCACCTTGCTGGTGGGTGCCATATTGGCGCTGTTCCAGAATGACCTGAAGGGCCTGCTGGCCTATTCAACCATCAGCCATCTGGGTTTGATCACGCTGCTGTTCGGCCTTGACTCGCCGCTGTCCAACGTCGCGGCGGTGTTCCACATCATCAACCATGCGACCTTCAAGGCGTCGCTGTTCATGGCCGCCGGCATTATTGACCATGAGACCGGTACACGGGATATGCGGCGCATAAACGGCCTGTGGAGGTACATGCCGCACACCGCCGTGCTGGCCATGGTGGCTTCCCTGGCGATGGCCGGCGTGCCGCTGCTCAATGGTTTCCTGAGCAAGGAAATGTTCTTCGGCGAAACCTTGCAGCAAAGCCTGTATGGCAGCTTCAACTGGATGGTGCCGGCCTTGGCGGTGCTGGCCAGTGTGTTCTCGGTGGCGTATTCATTGCGCTTCGTTCACGACGTTTTTTTCAATGGCGCACCCATCGATGTGCCTAAATATCCGCCCCATGAACCACCGCGCTACATGAAAATCCCGGTGGAGATTCTGGTGCTGCTGTGCTTGCTGGTAGGCATGCTGCCGGCTTATACCGTGGCGCCGCTGCTGGCGAGTGCGGCGTCAGCGAGTCTCAATGGCGTGCTGCCCGCTTACAGCCTGGCTATCTGGCATGGCTTCAACGTGCCCTTGGGGATGAGTTTCATAGCGCTGCTCGGCGGTATCCTGGTGTATGTGTTTCGCAAGCCCTTGTTTGCCTGGTATGCGGACATGCCGGAGCTGGATGCCAAGTTGATTTTCGATCGGGCCATGGTGCGCCTGGTCGAAGGCGCCAAATGGCTCACCGGCCACTTGGAAAATGGCTCGCTGCAACGCTACCTGACCTGGATGCTGAGTATGGCATTGCTGATGGCTGTGATCGCCTTGCATCCGCTGGTTGCGCTGCGCGGCACGTTGGCATTGACGCCGCTAGATGGGTTCACCGTGCTGGGTCTGGTGATCCTGGGCTTTTCTGCAGTGATGACTGCGGCGTTCCATCGTCGCCGTCTGGTGGCGCTGATGATCCTCGGTGTGGTTGGCTTAATGGTCGCGCTGGCCTTCGCCCGTTACTCCGCCCCGGATCTGGCGCTGACTCAGCTGTCGGTGGAAGTAGTCAGCATCATCCTGCTGATTCTGGGATTGTTCTTCATGCCCGATGTCACTCCGTCCGAGTCCGGCAGTTTGCGTCGCCTGCGCGACCTGCTGTTGGCCGGCGGCGTCGGTATTCTGGTGGCCATGCTCGCCTTCGCAGTAATGACCCGTCCGTATGACACCATTGCCGGCTTCTTCCTTGAGAACAGCCTCTCAGGAGGTGGCGGAACTAACGTGGTCAATGTCATTCTGGTGGATTTCCGTGGCTTCGATACCTTGGGCGAAATCACTGTGCTGGCGATTGCCGCAGTGGGCATTTATGGCTTGTTGCAAGGCCTGTATCTGCCCCATCAAGAGCGGGACTACGCAGGCCGGCTGTGGTCCACCGACAGCCACCCGATGATTCTCGACAACCTGTCGCGAGCCATCCTGCCGTTGGCCTTACTGGTTTCGGTGTTCATCTTTTTGCGCGGCCACAACTTGCCGGGCGGCGGGTTCATCGCCGGGTTGGTGACCGCCGTGGCGTTGGCGTTGCAATACATTTCCCATGGGGTGATATGGACTCAGGCTCGTCAGCCGATCAGTTATCACCTCCTGGCCGGTCTCGGGATCCTGACTGCTGGATTGACCGGGTTGGGCAGTTGGTTCTTTGGCTACCCGTTCCTGACGTCGGCGTTTGGCCATCCACAGATTCCATTGATCGGCGAGGTGGAGCTGGCAACGGCCTTGCTGTTCGATCTGGGGGTGTATCTGACGGTGGTCGGTTCGACCTTGTTGATCCTGTCCAATATCGGCCATGTCAGTCAGGCCGATTGTGAGGAAGTGCTCTGATGGAAGCGGTTTTCGCTATCACGCTTGGTTTTTTAACGGCCAGCGGGGTCTATCTGTTGCTGCGCGCTCGGGTATTTCCCGTGGTTATGGGCCTCACGCTTATTTCCTATGCGGTCAATTTATTTCTATTTGGCATGGGCCGTCTGGGTACCGGAATACCGGCGGTGTTGGGCAGCGCTTCGGACTATGCCGATCCGCTGCCCCAGGCCCTGGTGTTGACCGCCATTGTCATCGGCTTCGCGATGACCGCATTCGTGCTGGTGCTGGCCCTGCGCGGCATGGGTGAATTGCGCACCGATCATGTCGACGGCGAGGAGCCGCGTCCATGACTCATGCGCTAATCCTGCCGCTAATCCTGCCTTTGCTGTTCGGTAGCCTGCTGCTGGTCACCCATGGTATCAACCGCTCATTCAAGCGCTGCGTATCAATGCTGGCCACTTGGGCACAGATTCCGCTGGCGATATGGCTTGTGTATATGGCGGGCGATGGCCAGTTGCGTATTTATGCCCTGGGCAACTGGGAGCCGCCATTTGGCATCATTCTGCTGCTGGATCGGTTAAGTGCATTGATGCTGTTGCTGTCTGCCGTGCTGGCCAGCTTCGCGCTGCTGTACGCCTGTCGGGGTGATGACCAGCGCGGGCCGAATTTCCACGCGTTGTTCCAGTTTCAGCTGCTGGGCATAAATGGCGCCTTCATGACAGGCGATCTGTTCAACCTGTTCGTATTTTTTGAGATCCTGTTGATCGCCTCGTATGCGTTGCTGATGCATGGCAATGGGGCGGCGCGCGTGCGTGCCGGTATGCATTATGTGGTGCTCAACCTGGTGGGCTCGTCGTTTTTCCTGATCGGCGTGGGCACTTTGTACGGCCTGCTGGGCACACTGAATATGGCGGATCTGGCCCAGCGCGTCGCCAACGCCGATGCCGAGTTGGCACCGCTGCTCTCGGTGGCGGGGCTGTTGCTGCTGGTCGTGTTCGGCCTTAAGGCCGCCATTTTGCCGCTGTACTTCTGGTTGCCGCGAGCGTACGCCGCAGCCACCGCGCCGGTGGCGGCACTGTTTGCGATCATGACCAAGGTAGGTATCTACGTGATCCTGCGCGTTTATACCTTGATCTTTGGCAATGAGGCCGGTGCGGTCGCCGGCCTGGCCAACGATTGGTTGTGGCCGCTGGCGCTGCTGACTCTGGCTGCTGGAGCCTGTGGTGCTCTGGCGGCCCGTTCGTTGCAGGGCGTGGTGGCGTACCTGGTGGTTGTCTCGGTGGGCACCCTGCTGGCCGTCATCACCTTGGGGACGCCTGAAAGCTACGCTGCCGCGCTGTATTACCTGCTGCACAGCACCCTGATATGCGGCGGGCTGTTTTTGCTGGCCGATCTGGTGGCGCGCCAGCGCGGCGAATTTGCCGGTGCGTTGCAGCAAGGGCCCACCCTATACAACGCTGCTGTGCTGGGGGGACTGTTTTTTGCCGGCGCGATTTCCGTGGCTGGGTTGCCGCCATTTGCAGGCTTCTTGGGCAAGGTCATGCTGCTGCGCTCGGCTGGCACCGGTATGGCGGCGCTCCAGTTGTGGTCAGTGGTGCTGGTTGGCAGCCTCGTGACCATCATTGCCCTGAGCCGTGCGGGCAGTACGGTGTTCTGGCGCGGCAGCGGTGAGCCCGCCAGTACCACGCGCTACGATGCGGGGCGCCTGGTGGCCACCCTGGGCTTGATGTTGGCCAGCGTGGCACTGGTGCTAGCGGCCGGGCCACTGCAGCACTATCTGAATGCCACGGCTGCGCAATTGCTGGACTTGGCGCCCTATATGCAGTTGATCGGCGGAGGTACGCCATGACTCGTCACCGCTGGTTGCCCCGTCCGGGGCTGGTGATTTTTCTTGCCCTGATCTGGCTGATGCTGGTCAATTCCGTATCCCTGGGCCAGGTCGTACTCGGCCTGTTTCTGGGCTGGGCGATCGCAGTCCTGTGCAAGGATTTCCTGATTCACATCCCACGGGTGCGCAAACCGCTGAAGTTGTGTTGGTTCACACTGTATGTGCTGTGGGAAATCGTTGTCGCCAATCTGAATGTGGCTCGGCTGGTGCTTGGCCCGCAGCGTAAGTTGAATCCCGCTTTCGTCGAAGTGCCCATGGCCATCCAAGACGAGTTCCTGCTCTCGGTACTGGCCAGCATCATCTCCCTGACGCCTGGCACGGTGTCGGCTGGCCTGACGCCGGACCACAAAATCATCCTGCTGCATGGCATTGATGTTCGCGACAGTCAGGCGCTGATTGCCGAAATCAAGGAGCGCTATGAGGCCCCGTTGATGGAGATTTTCGAATGCTCGCCTACATAATTCCGTTGTGTCTGGCGCTGATCGGCGTGGCACTGGTACTCAACTTGCTGCGCCTGATTATCGGGCCGGACATGCCCGATCGCGTGTTGGCGCTGGATACGTTGTATATCAACGGTTTGGCGCTGCTGGTGCTGTTCGGCATCTGGCTGAAGTCGGACGTGTTCTTCGAGGCTGCGCTCTTGATAGCAGTGGTGGGGTTTGTCAGTACCGTGGCGGTGGGCAAGCATTTATTGCACGGCGACATCATCGACTGAGGCTAATGACATGTCCTTCTGGTTGGAACTCATCATCTGTTTCTTTTTGATCCTCGGCAGCCTGTTCGCTCTGGTAGGCGCGATCGGTCTGTATCGCCTACCGGATTTCTTCACCCGCCTGCACGCACCCACCAAGGCCACTACGCTGGGCGTGGGTGGCATCATCATCGCCTCGGCGATCTTCTTCAGTGGCCAGCGTGAAGGCCTGAGCCTGCATGAACTGCTGATTGCCTTGTTCTTGTTTATCACCGCGCCGGTCAGTGCGCACATGCTGTCCAAGGCGGCCTTGCAGCAGAAGCTGCTGGTGATTCAACGGACCCGCGGCAAGCGTTGGGAAGATGACGGGTATTGATTCTGTCGTGGCGCTGGAGCGACCTGCGTCCACCGTACCATGCGTCTCCCTGCATCACTCCTCGTATGCGCCGCCATGGTAGGCACAGCCGGTAAAGCGTTGCTCTCCCAAGCGTAACTCAGCGTTCAAATGGCGAACGGCGCCGCTCATGTCGTCAACGCAGCGCTGTGGCGTGAGCCACAGGGAAAGCCGCAGGTCATTGGCCTCGCTGGACAGGTGCAAGCGTCCTTCCGGCAGTCGCTCTTCCAGGTAGGGCAGGGCCAGCGGGGCATGATTGGGCCGTGTCAGCACAAGGCCGTGCGGGCTGACATCCAGGCTCCAGAACGGCTCGTTGCCACTGGCGCGCACGCTCAGCATTGGGAAATTCACGTCATTGCAGCCGTGCCCCTCTATCTGCAACCGATAGATCTGGCTGGCCAGGAATTGGCCTGCGCCACCTTGAGGGTCAGCGCCGAGTTGCCCTTTCAGGTCGGCAAATACTGGGCTGCCACTGGCACCGCCCAGCTGGTCAACTTCCTGGGCCAGATCGCCCGCGCCCGTATCGATCAAGCGAAAGCGTCGCTGTTCGTCGCAGGGCTTGAGGAATAGCTGACCCTGTTCGACACTGAGTTCACCTTGCAAGCGCACATCTACGGGCGGGTTGGCCGGTTGGCCGGTGTAAACCTGGCAGCCAACCAAGAGTAGAAGCAGCGGGGCGGTTGAATACGTGCGAAGGAAGGGCATGGCGGCGGGCTCGGGGGCAAGGATTCGCGCCACGGTACTCAGCCGACAGGTCTCATACAAGGGGATAGCCCATGATTCAGTGCAAGCGAGTCTACGCAGCGGCGGTCGAAGCCGATGGATATCGAGTGCTGATTGATCGCCTATGGCCTCGGGGCATCAAAAAAGAAGCGCTGCGGTTAGATGCCTGGCTTAAGGACGTTGCGCCAAGCACCGCGCTGCGCCAGGCGTTCGACCACGACCCGGCACAGTTTCCCGAGTTCGAGCGCCGATACCGGGCAGAGCTTGCTGCCCACCCGGAACACTGGTGGACGTTGTTGGAGCAAGCCCGTTCAGGGCACCTGACACTGCTCTTCGCAGCCAAGGACGAGGCGCACAACAATGCGCAGGTATTAGCCGGGTTTCTCGAAGATGAACTGGAGCGCCAGGGGCCGAGCAGCTCGCCACCCTGCTATGCCCACGAAGAAACACGCTGATCACGACGTTGTGGTTCGCAACGACGCTAATCGGCAATCAGTCCGCAGTGTGCGGCAGACTGTGTAGGAACTTACCCAGATCGGGCGCGCCGGCCAGGCGCAACCCTTCGCCCAGGGCATTGGACAGGGCATTGTCGCGGGGCAGCAACAGGGTTTCGGGAGCAGTGGCCGTGCGTTGCAATGACAGCCGCGAGTAAGGAAGTCGGCTGTTCAGCAGCAAGCCCATGAAGGCGGGATCGCTCCAGCTTTGCACGGGCATCACCACCATGTGGAACCTAGCCTGCAAATCGGCAAGAGCTGCGCCATTCAAGCGGTAACGGGCCACCTCGGCGGGCAGAGTAATCTGTAAACCGCGCAGGCGGGCATAGGCGACGGCGCTGGCAAACGCTTCGCTGTGTAGCTCACCCGCCCAGAACAGGCGCGGACCCAGCCAGTCGGCCTGGCGCAGGGCCAACGGTTTGCCGCGCTCGAAGTCAGGAAGGGCCAGGCCGATGACCTTGAGGAAATCCTTGTAGCTGATGATGCGCAGGCTGCGGCAATCCGGTGTGTTGGCCAGATCATCCAGATGCAGATGTGCAGTCTGCTCGCCGGGGGCGCTGATCAAGCCGTCAACTTGACGCAGATCGAGTGCGTCGAGCTGATCGAGTTCAATCTCAACCAGGCGTGCCAAGACCGCATGTGCCGCAGCTTTATCTTCCTGGACCGGACCGGAAAGCGCGCTGCGCGGCAAGTCCACCAGGCGATCCAGGGGTGGCCCGAGTTGCCACCAGATGCTGGCAGACGGCGGTTGCAAGGGCTGAAAAGGCAGCCTGAGATGGCTGGCGTGCTCGCGCAACTGCCGGGCTTCTCGCCTGCCCAGCCCCCATTGCCCCGCCAGAGTAGTCAGGCGAGTGGCGAGGCTGGAGGGTGGCAGGGAGGAAGACATGAACAACAGGCTCCAGGGCAATCAGGGCAGAGTCATAAAATGTGACATTGGACAGGATCATCTGTCGACTGCAACAAAAGATATCGACGCGTCTGTCGGCCGTCACTGACGAAGGCCGTAACGCGGAGACCGATCGGCAAGGCGCTGGCTGCACGGCGGATTATGGCAAACTTGCCTGCTTTTATTGCCAAGGAGCGCTCCATGCCCAGTCTGGTGCTCGATATCCGTTTAACGGCCGAACAGTTTCTGGCGTACTACCAAGGGCACGTCAAACGGGTTCTCGCCACCAGCCGCGACGGCCGCAAGGTAAGCCTGCCGGCCCATCATTTGCGACCTTTTCTGACTCACAGCGGGGTGGAAGGTTCCTTTGTGCTGGAGTTCAGCGTCAAGGGCGAATTGTTAAGCCTGCGCCGTCTGGCTTGACCGGGTTATACTCGCCGTCCCATTTTTCATCGAAGTTCCCCCCATGTACACCCTGGCCCGCGATCTTTTATTCAAGCTGTCTCCGGAAACCTCCCATGAGTTATCCCTTGACCTGATCGGTGCTGGCGGACGCCTGGGCCTCAATCGCCTGGTGTGCAAGCAGCCCAGCGCGTTGCCAGTGAAGATCATGGGGCTGGAATTTGCCAATCCAGTTGGCCTGGCTGCAGGCCTGGACAAAAATGGCGACGCCATTGATGGCTTGAGCCAGTTGGGCTTTGGCTTTATCGAGATCGGCACCGTGACGCCGCGTCCCCAACCTGGCAATCCCAAGCCGCGCCTGTTCCGCTTGCCGGAAGCCGAAGCAATCATCAATCGCATGGGTTTCAACAACCATGGCGTTGATCATTTACTGGCGCGGGTCGAAGCTATGCATTACCGGGGCGTGCTGGGCATCAACATCGGCAAGAATTTCGATACTCCGGTGGAGCGCGCCGTGGATGATTACCTGATCTGTCTGGCCAAGGTCTACCCACACGCCAG
The DNA here is from genome assembly GCF_014836765.1 of Serpens gallinarum. Classification (GTDB taxonomy): domain Bacteria; phylum Pseudomonadota; class Gammaproteobacteria; order Pseudomonadales; family Pseudomonadaceae; genus Serpens; species Serpens gallinarum. The sequence continues at coordinate 108,777 of NZ_JACSQG010000010.1, read as the reverse complement.
CTATGTCACGGTCAACGTCAGTTCGCCGAATACGCCCGGCCTGCGCAGCCTGCAGTTCGGCGATTCGCTCAAGCAACTGCTCGAGGCCCTGCGCTTGCGTCAGGAAGACCTTGCGCAGCTGTATGGCAAGCGTGTGCCGCTGGCCATCAAGATCGCGCCAGATATGAGCGATGAAGAAACCGTGCAAGTAGCGCACGCGTTGGTCGACGCGGGTATGGATGCGGTTATTGCCACCAACACCACCCTTGGCCGCGCTGGAGTGGAAGGGTTGCAGTTTGGCGATGAAGCGGGCGGTCTGTCCGGTGCACCCGTGCGCGACAAGAGCACGCACACCGTCAAGGTGTTGGCGAGCGAACTGGCTGGTCGTCTGCCGATCATTGCCGTGGGGGGCATCACCGAGGGGCGCGATGCAGCGGAAAAAATCGCTGCCGGGGCAAGCCTCGTGCAACTTTATTCAGGATTCATCTACAAGGGGCCGGCGCTGATCCGCGAGGCGGTGGATGCCATCGCGGCATTGCCCAAGGGCGCCCGCTAACAGCGGATCAGGATGGGAAGGGGCTCCCGAAGGAGCCCCAGGGCTTGCGCCCAGCGCCCGGGTGGGGCGCTCTGGAAAAATCAATTGGGCTGGGGTGTCAGCCGACCGCGTTAAGTTGATTCAAGCGGTGAATACCGGCGGTGCCGGTGAATCCGTCCCATTGGTCGCCACGACCTTCGCGCCAGCCATTGATCCAGGCTTGACGTGTGGAGGGAAGGGTAAAAGGACACAGGTCGCGGGATTTGCCATGTATGCCATGCTGATAACCGCGCAGAAAGGCTCGTTCCATCGGATCACGTTTAAGTCGTCTCATCGGGTATTGCCCTCACTCGTTGACTGTGATGTCCATACGCCTCATGGCGAGGCTGTGCAGCTTTTTAGCTGCGTCGAGGTCCGTTGCCGGCGTAACCGACCTCAAGGCAAGCGACATTGCATCGTTGCCTTGGTTGATGTTCTAACCAAAGCCTTGAGGCCTGTGAATGATCGATTAGGCATAACGACCCAGTGATTTGCTGGATGCGCACATAAGCCGGGTTCGCTTGCGGCCGATCCTTTCCGGCAAAGCTGCGTGGCTGACGGCCAAGGAGCGGCACGGCTCATGACAATGTAGCTCTCAGGCCCCGACACGTTTTCCGACGTAGGGTGGGCTGAATAATTGTTTCAATTTCTTACAGCCTCGAAAGCGAGGCTTTTCGCGCCTTAAGGCCTTGGATAGTCGACATGTCGGACCGCTACGAACTATATCTCACCTGCCCGAAGAGCCTCGAAGGCTTGCTCCTGGATGAAGCGCGCGGGCTTGGCCTGGAGGAGGCGCGTGAGCACACCGCCGCTGTGCACGGGGTGGCGGAGCTGGAAACCGCTTACCGCCTGTGCTTGTGGTCGCGCCTGGCCAACCGCGTTTTGCTGGTACTGGCGCGTTTTCCCGTGCAGAACGCCGAGGAAATGTACCAAGGCGTGCATGCCGTGGACTGGAGTGAGCATTTATCGCCTACCGGCAGCCTGGCCGTTGAATTCAGCGGCCGTGGCGCCGGCATCGACAACACCCATTTCGGTGCCCTGAAGGTCAAGGATGCGATTGTCGACCGTCTGCGCACCGCCACTGGCGAGCGTCCCTCGGTGGACAAGTTCAGCCCTGACATTCGAGTGCACCTGCGGCTGGACAAGGGCGAGGCGATACTCTCCTTGGACCTGTCCGGGCACAGCCTGCATCAGCGCGGCTACCGCCTGCAGCAGGGTGCCGCGCCGCTCAAGGAAAACCTTGCCGCCGCGATTCTGATCCGTGCCGGCTGGCCGCGCATCGCCGCCGGCGGCGGGGCACTGGCCGACCCTATGTGCGGGGTTGGTACGTTCCTGGTCGAGGCCGGCATGATGGCCGCCGATCTTGCGCCGAACCTTAAGCGCGAACACTGGGGCTTCTCCAATTGGCTGGGCCATGTGCCGGCGCTGTGGAACCGCTTGCACGCCGAGGCCGAGGAGCGTGCACGCATCGGCCTGAGCAAGCCGCCGTTGTGGATTCGTGGCTATGAAGCCGATCCGCGGCTGATCCAGCCGGGGCGCAACAACATCGAGCGCGCGGGGCTGGGTAACTGGATTCGTATTTACCAGGGCGAACTCGCCACTTTCGAGCCGCGCCCGGACCAGAACCAGACCGGCCTGGTGGTGTGCAACCCGCCCTATGGCGAGCGCCTGGGCGACGAAGCGAGCCTGTTGTACCTCTACCAGAATCTTGGCGAGCGCCTGCGTCAGGCGTGCCTGAACTGGGACGCGGCGATCTTCACCGGCGCGCCCGAGCTGGGCAAGCGCATGGGCATTCGCAGCCACAAACAGTACGCCTTCTGGAACGGTGCGCTGCCCTGCAAGCTGTTGCTGATCAACGTCAAGCCGGACCAGTTCGTCACGGGCGAGCGACGCAGCAGTGCCGAGCGGGCTGAACGAGCAGAGCGCATCGAAGCGGGCGAAGCAGCCCCTGTGACCCATGAAGCGGCGCGCCTCTCCGAAGGCGGGCAGATGTTCGCCAACCGCTTGCAGAAAAACCTCAAACAGCTCGGCAAATGGGCCAAGAAAGCCGGCGTCGAGTGCTATCGCTTGTACGACGCTGACATGCCGGAATATGCCCTGGCCGTGGACCTGTATGGCGACTGGGTGCATGTGCAGGAATACGCCCCGCCACGCTCCATTGACCCGGACAAGGCGCAGGCCCGCCTGCTCGATGCCCTGGCCGCGATTCCGGTAGCGCTAGGCATTGCCGCCGACAAGGTGATGATCAAGCGCCGCGAGCGGCAGACCGGCACGCGTCAGTACGAGCGGCACGCGACCCAGGGCGAGTTTTTGCAGGTCAACGAGGGCGGCGTCAAGCTGCTGGTCAACCTCACGGATTATCTGGATACCGGGTTGTTTCTGGATCATCGTCCGCTGCGCTTGCGCCTGCAGCAGGAAGCCGCCGGTAAGCGCTTCCTCAACCTGTTCTGCTACACCGCCACAGCCACCGTGCACGCGGCCAAGGGCGGCGCGCGCAGCACCACCAGCGTGGATTTGTCCAAAACCTACCTGGACTGGGCACGGCGCAACCTGTCGCTGAACGGTTATTCGGACAAGCACCGCCTGGAGCAGGGCGATGTGATGGCCTGGCTGGCCGAGGATCGCGGCGAGTACGAACTGATTTTCATCGACCCGCCGACCTTCTCCAACTCCAAGCGCATGGAAGGCGTGTTCGATGTACAGCGCGACCACGTGCAATTGATCGACCTGGCCATGGCCCGTCTGGCGCCTGGCGGCGTGCTGTATTTCTCCAACAACTTCCGCAAGTTTCAGCTCGACGAAAGCCTGCCGGCGCGGTATCAGGTGGAGGACATCAGCACCGACACAATCGATCCGGACTTCGCCCGCAATCCACGAATCCACAAGGCATGGCGGATTACGTTGCGCTGATTCCGACTCAGGCGTAAGCCGCCTTTGCGGTGGCTTGGCCGGAGCACGCGGTTGTGTCTGCAAACACAACTTCGGCCCAAACCCGGCCCCCACGCGGGGATGGACTTCGGGCCGGTTTCTGTATGGGAACCGTACCTCACAACCAATGTAGGGTTCTGTGATTAGATGGCGCAATGCCATCTTGATCGCTATCAAGGGCAAAGCCAGGCCCGGCGCGTACCTTGCCTCGCAATTCTGAATATTGTTAGCGTGCTTGCTTTCCCTTGGCCGGCAGTTGGCAATTCATTGTGAGCCTGCGCTATGAAAAGACTGTTTTGGCCTGCCGAAGCATTGATGAATCGTTTGAACTATCCACTCAAGTTCGGGGTGGTTGGCTTGCTGGTGCTGATGGCTTTTGCAGCTCTGATGCTGACCATCACCGAGCAGTTCACGGCCACCATCAATCGTTCGCAGAGCGAATTGATCGCCTTGGATTTGTCTCGACCGCTGTCCACTGTGGTGGAACTGACACAACAACATCGTGGGCTTTCCGCTCGGGTGCTGGGTGGCGATGATGGGGTAGTGGAACAGCGCCGCACGCGGGAAAAAGAAGTGGACGCCGCTCTGGAAACACTCACTGCCGCGCTGGATGACTATCTGCTTGGACAGCATCAGTGGCAGAGCCTCAAAACGGCTTGGCTGACAATCAAACGCGAAGGGTCAGGCTGGAGCAGAGAGCGGAATTACGAAGCCCATACCACGCTGATCGACAACCTGCTGCGCTTTCAAACGCTGTTTGCCGATGCGTACGGATTGACCTTCGATCCCGAGCCGGAAACCTACTACCTGATGACGGTGGCGGTGAATCGCCTACCGTATCTTTTGGAGCGCCTGGGGCGGTTGCGCGCCCTTGGTTCGGGAGTCCTGGCGCAGAGGCAGATAGAGGATCGCGAGCGCAGCGCACTGATTGTCCTGTCCGAAGAAATCAAGGCGGCCATGCGCAGCATGGAAGACAGCATTGCCAAAGTGGTTAGCCTGCATCCAGAGCTGAAAGAGCAGCTGGAGCGGGCCATGGCGATCCTGCAGGCAAGAAATGACGCTATCGGGGCTGTGGTCGAGGAGGTGGTGTACGAGGGGGATTTTGAAGGTGCCTCGGCTGATCGCTTCTTTGCAATGACCACCGAGGCAATCGGCATCGGCTATGAGCAGATGTACAGCGTGTTCTTGCCCGAACTCGACGCGCTGCTCAAGCAGCGTATCGCCGACGCCGAGCATGAGTATTACCTGAACCTGGCGATATTCCTTTTACTCCTGTCGATTGTTGGTTACCTGTCGGTGGGTGCCTGGTTGGCGGTGCTGGGCAGTATCCACGCGCTGCGACTGGGCAGTACGCAGTTGGCCTCTGGGGATCTCACGGCGCGCATCGACCTGAAGGCGCGGGATGAGTTGCGTGTTGTGGCCGGCAGTTTCAACGAAATGGCCGAGACCATGGGTAACCTGATCGCTCGCATCAAGGGTAACTCCGACCAGGTGGCGGATTCCGCCCACACGCTGGCCGCTGCCACCGGGCAGATTCGTGTCGCCTCACAGAATCAGAGTGATGCCGCATCGAGCATGGCTGCGGCGGTCGAGCAGATGACCGTGGGCATCGAACAGATTGCCCACAATGCCGGAAAAGCCGATTCGTTGGCCAATCGCTCCGGTGAGCTGTCGCGCGAAGGGGGCAAGCTAGTCGGCGCGGTGGTCGAGGACATCAGCGAGATCGCCCAGTCGGTGTCCAACTCGGCGCGTAGTGTCGCAGAGCTGGGTGAGCGTTCGGAACAGATTGGCACCATCGTGGCGGTGATCAGCGGTATCGCGGCGCAGACCAATCTGCTCGCTTTGAACGCTGCCATCGAGGCCGCGCGGGCTGGTGAGCAGGGACGTGGGTTTGCCGTGGTGGCGGATGAGGTGCGCAAGCTGGCCGAGCGCACGGCCAACTCCACCGAGGAGATCGGTGCGATGGTCAAGGCTATTCAGGAAGGCACTCAAGCGGCTGTGAAAGGTATGGAGCAAGGCGTGCTGCGGGTCAATGAAGGTGTGATGCGGGCACGGCAAACCGGCGAGGCGATGGATGAGATCTACACCGCCGCCAATCAGGTGATGTCCACGGTCGTGGAGATTTCCAGCGCTTTGCGCGAACAAAGCGCCGCTTCGGCCGAAATTGCCGAGCAGGTCAGCATGATTGCGCGCATGGCCGAGGAGAACGATGAGGCGGTTGGCAGCAATCACCAGACCGCCAGTCGATTGGGCGATCTGGCCGATACGCTGCGGCAGAATGTCAGCCGCTTCAAGGCAAGCTAACAGGCGAAGGGGAGTCGACGTCGTGGCTCAGGCCACGTCGACCAGGATCACCTCGCTGTCTTCCAGAGCGCGCACGTCGATCAGCGCTTCGTCCTTGATCGCCACGCCGTCGCCCGCTGCGGCGGCTATGCCATTGATCTGCAGGGAGCCATGGGCGGCGACCAGATAGCCCTTGCGGCCTTCGGCGAAGCGGTATTCGGCGCACTGCCCAGCATTCAGCGTGGCCGCGACCAGGCGAGCCGACGTGCGGATCGGCAGGGCATCGTCATCGCCGGGCAGGCCGCTGGCCAGCGTGACGAAAGTCCCGGCGCGCTCGCCCTTGGGAAACGGCTTGGTGCCCCAGCCCGGTTCGGCGCCACGGCTCTCGGGCATAATCCAGATCTGGAAAATCTTGGTGGCGACATTTTCAAGGTTGTACTCGCTGTGGGCGATGCCGGTGCCGGCACTCATTACCTGCACATCGCCCGCTACGGTACGGCCTTGGTTGCCAAGGTTGTCCTGGTGGGTAATGGCCCCTTCGCGCACATAGGTGATGATTTCCATGTCGCGGTGCGGGTGCGCCGGGAAGCCACTGTGAGGCGCGATGGTGTCGTCGTTCCACACCCGCAGCAGTCCCCAGTGCATGCGTGCGGGGTCGTAATAGTCCGCGAAGGAAAAGTGATGCTTGGTATCCAGCCAGCCGTGGTGTGCGCCGCCGAGTTGCTGGAAGGGACGTACTTCGATCATGGGAGAGTCCTCATTGGGTTTGCCACGGCATGGTGCCGGGAATGAGGCCATGATCTATCGGAATCGAGCTGATGATAAGCGCAAAATACGCTCTGATTTAATCAGGAAAGTTGATCGGTTTCGTTGCGAACTTCAGAAGCGGCAACAATGCCGCTTCCCATTAGAAAAGCGGCATCTGATAGGGCAATCAGCCGATGCTGATGGGCGGCAGTTGGGGCAGCGTGACGGTTTGCTGACTGCGCGGCGCGAGGATTTCCGCTTCGCCGTCGACCACGATGTCATCGTTCTGATTCACCACCTGAGTCGCGATGCGCACGCGAAACTTCGGCAGCTTTTCGAGAATTTCCAGGCGTACGGTCAGGGTGTCGCCGAACTTCACTGGGCGGGTGAACTTCATCGTCTGGCCGAGGTAGATAGTGCCCGGGCCGGGCAGGGTGCAGGCCACGGCGGCGCTGATCAGCGCTCCGCTGAACATGCCATGGGCGATACGCTCCTTGAAGATCGTGCCGGCAGCGAACTCGGCGTCCAGGTGCACGGGATTGTGGTCTCCGGACATGGCGGCGAACAGCTGGATGTCGCGTTCGCCGACTGTCTTGCTATAGGTGGCCTTTTGACCAACTTCGAGAGCTTCATAAGGCGTATTGGTGAGTTGGGTCATGCGGTCTCCTTGGTTGGGTGGGAACGGCTGGCGGCCAGGGTCTGGTTCAGCCAGTCGATCAAAAAGAACGTGACGTCCGCGCGATTGGTTTCATGGAGCAACTCGTGGCGGGCGTCTGGATACAGATTCAGTTGTACGTGCCGCAGGCCGGCATGGCGCAATGCACAGGCAAGATCCTTCTGACGCTTGCCGGCACTGACCGGATCACATTCACCGCCGATGACCAGGATGGGTAGCCGGGCATCGATGCGGGCCAGCTGTGAAATGGGCGTGATTTCTTGCAGACCGCCGAGCAGGTCAATCCACAGCTGATTGGTGCAGCGGAAGCCGCACAGCGGGTCGGCAATATAAGCGTCCACCTGCGCTGCGTCACGGCTCAGCCAGTCGAAGGGTGTGCGGTTGGGTTTGAATGCCTTGTTGAACGAGCCGAACGACAGCCACTCGATCAAGGCGCTGCGCCCGAGCGGCCCCTGGCGCCAGCCTTCGAAGCGCGCAATCAGTCGGGCTGCGCGGTACAGCGATACGGGCTGATAATTGGAACCGGACAGGACGACCCCGTGCAGGCCGGCGCTGTGGGTAAGCAAGTAGGCCTGAGCGATATAGCTGCCCATGCTGTGACCAAACAAGAAAAGTGGGGTGTGGTGATGCTGGTGGTGTATCAGCTGTCGCAGTTGGTGCAAGTCATCTTGTACCCGCTGCCAGCCGCCATGGTGGGCGAAGTGGCCGACGATGTCGTGTTGGGCTGTCAGCCCATGGCCGCGTTGATCGAGGGCGTAAAGATCGATGCCATTCTCAGCCAATGCCTGGCCAAAGTCGGCATAGCGTCCACTGTGTTCGCCCATGCCGTGGGCCAGCATGACCACGGCGCGGGGCGTTGCGCCACTGCTCCAGTGATTCACATGCACCGGGACGTTGTCATGGGTGGTCAACGTGAAGGTCTGATGGTGCATGACGAATCCTTTGAAATAATGGCTGCATTGTAGAGCTGCCCAAGGGATGTTCCCAGCCGAGGTTGCCGAATGCGACCCAACGCAGTTCTATCTCTGCGGGTTTGCATGCCGGCAGGCGGTATGCTGAACGGCTGGCGCCAGGTAAGACGATAGATTAGTGTTAACACTCTAAACGTGACCGTAGGTCAATTTTTCGTCTTGTAGGTGACTGGAATTGCCATATTTGCTGTGGATGGCGCTTGGCAAAACTGCTAATCTCGGCCCGCTTTGTGGCCCTTGAAGGGCTCTGGACATATACAACAAGACCAACCGACAACCGTCATCAAGACGGTGAAGATAAGCTGAGCTTAGGAGTGGGCTTCCATGACCGAAAATTTCTGGAAGGACAAATATCCAGTAGGTATTCCTGCTGATATCAATGCCGATGAATACCCGAATATTCAGGCGGTATTGCAACAGTCCTGCCAACGCTTTGCCGACAAGCCCGCTTTCAGCAACCTGGGCAAGACCCTTACTTATGGCGAGTTGTATGAGCTCTCCGGTCACTTCGCCGCCTGGCTGCAGCAGCATACCGACCTGCAGCCGGGTGATCGTATCGCCGTGCAATTGCCCAACGTCCTGCAGTACCCGGTGGTGGTGTTCGGCGCCATGCGCGCCGGGCTGATCGTTGTGAATACCAACCCGCTGTACACCGCCCGCGAGATGGAGCATCAGTTCAACGATTCGGGTGCCAAGGCGCTGGTCTGCCTGGCCAACATGGCCCACCTGGCGGAGGTCGTGCTGCCCAAAACCGGCGTCAAGCACGTCATCGTCACCGAGGTGGGTGACATGCTGCCGCCGCTCAAGCGCCTCTTGGTCAACAGCGTGGTCAAGTACGTCAAGAAGATGGTGCCGGCCTACAGCCTCCCCCAGGCCATCAAACTGAACGATGCCCTGGCCAAGGGACGCGGCAAGTCGGTCAACGAAGCCTCGCCGGCCGCCAACGATGTTGCCGTATTGCAGTACACCGGCGGCACCACGGGCGTGGCCAAGGGCGCAATGCTGACCCATCGCAACCTGATCGCCAACATGCTCCAGTGCAAGGCGCTGATGGGGGCCACGCTCAATGAAGGCAGTGAAATTCTCATCGCCCCGTTGCCGCTCTACCATATCTACGCCTTTACCGTGCACTGCATGATGATGATGCTGACCGGTAACCATAACGTGCTGATCACCAACCCGCGCGACCTGCCGGCGATGATCAAGGACCTGGGCAACTTCAAGTTCACCGCCTTTGTGGGTCTCAATACCCTGTTTGTCGCCCTGTGCAACAACGAGGCATTCCGCCGACTGGATTTTTCCGGTTTGAAGCTGACCCTTTCCGGTGGCATGGCCCTGCAATTGGCAGCGGCTGAGCGGTGGAAGGAGGTTACTGGCTGCGCCATCTGTGAAGGTTACGGCATGACCGAAACCAGCCCAGTAGTCACGGTTAATCCGATTCAAAATATCCAGGTCGGCACCATCGGCATCCCGGTTCCCTCCACCAGCTGCAAGGTGATCGACGAAGAAGGCAACGACCTGCCGTTTGGCGAGCGGGGCGAGCTCTGTGCCAAAGGCCCGCAGGTAATGAAAGGCTACTGGCAGCGCCAGGAAGCCACCGATGAAGTGCTCAGCGCCGATGGCTGGCTGCAGACCGGTGATATAGCTGTCATCCAGCCGGACGGTTTCATCCGCATCGTCGACCGCAAGAAGGACATGATCCTGGTGTCCGGCTTCAACGTGTATCCGAACGAACTGGAAGATGTGCTGGCCACCTTGCCGGGTGTGCTGCAGTGCGCCGCGATTGGCGTGCCGGATGAGCGTACCGGCGAGGCGATCAAGGTCTTCGTGGTGGTCAAGCCGGGTGCCAGCCTGACCAAGGAGCAAGTCATGCAGCACATGCACGACAACCTCACCGGTTACAAGCGGCCCAAACAGGTCGAGTTCCGCGACAGCCTGCCGATGACCAACGTCGGCAAGATCCTGCGCCGCGAGCTGCGTGATGAAGAGCTGAAAAAAGTCGCCATGGCGTAACTCCCGGCGAAGACAACAAAGCCCCGCTCCGGCGGGGTTTTGCCGTTTAGGCGGGTCCAGATTTCACGCGGTTACAGCCTGAAGGTGCGCGAGCAAATTTTGGTCGAGTTTTAGCAAATCTGACCGATAACCAAGTGAGGCTTAAATTCGCCGCGGAGCGGCGAGAAAACAACATTGCACTCCTAGGAATGAAACATGCTGTCAATGCTGCGATTGAGATCAAAACTACTGCTTCTGGCCCTGGGGCCGATTTTACTGTTGGCAATTATGTTGAGCGCTGTTTCCGTCGTGATGCTGCAGCAACTGGCAGACCAGCAGGAAGCCCAAACCCGCGAAAACCTGCAAAAAGACCGCCGTGTCGAACTCCAGCATTACGTGGAGATGGCCTATGTGATGATCGAACCGATCTATCAGGCCTCCGCAGCCAACGACATGGATGCTCGGGCCGAAGCGGTCAACCAGCTGAAGAAGCTGAACTACGGCAAGGAGGGGTATTTCTGGGGCTACGATAGCAAGACCGTTCGCGTGTTCCAGGGCAATACCGACGACAAGATCGGTGAGAGTTTTTACAACTTCCAGGATGCTTCCGGCGGCTACCCGATCCGCGCGCTGGTCAGGGCGGGGATGGATGGCAGCCACTATGTGAATTACTCCTTCGTGCTGGGTGCCGAGCGGGTGCTGGTCCCCAAGATCGGTTACTCGATGTATTTGCCGAAGTGGGACATGGTGTTCGGTACCGCATTGAACCTCGATGGCCTTGAGCTGGATGTCGCCAATGCCCGCGCCGTGTTCGAGCAGCGTATCGATCACCTGCTGCTGGTCATGATGGCCTCAGCCATTGGATTGCTGGCCTTGATTGCCGTCATCACGGTTCCGCTGACCCGTTCGATCCTGCGTCCGCTGATGCTGATCAAGCAGAATCTCGACGACATGGCCGCAGGCGATGGCGATCTCACCCATCGGCTACCTGTTTCCGGTCAGGACGAACTGGGCGAGCTGGCGCGTTCATTCAACGCGTTCGTCGAGAAAATCCACACCCTGGTGAAGCAGGTGATGACCACAACTGGCCAACTGACAGGGCTGGTGGGCGAGGTGGCGAATCAGGCGCAGCGTTCCGAGCAAGCAATGACAGGTCAACGTCATGAGACCGATCAGGTGGCCACTGCCATCAACGAAATGTCAGCCGCCGCACAGGAAGTTGCTCAGAGTGCCCAGCGTGCCGCCGAAGCCGCACGGCAAACAGACGAGCAAGGCCAGTCGGCTCAGAAGGTCGTTAGCCTGAGCATTTCGCATATCCATGACCTGGTCACCGAAGTGAGCAGTAGCAGCGAATCCCTAGAAAGCCTGCGCGTGGATGTGCAGGGCATTGTCGGTGTGCTGGAGGTCATTCGTGCCATTGCCGAGCAGACCAACTTGCTGGCACTCAACGCCGCCATCGAGGCGGCGCGGGCCGGTGAAGCGGGGCGTGGTTTTGCGGTGGTGGCCGACGAAGTACGTGCGCTGGCCAGTCGTACTCAGCAAAGCACCGGTGAGATCCAAAGCATGATCGACCGCCTGCAAAACACCACGGCCCAGTCCGTCAGCACCATGCAGCGGGTGACCTCGCGAGGCGAAAGCACCCGCGAGCAATCCAACCTGGCCGGCGAAGCGCTCAATACCATCTCGACGCTGATCGGCACCATCAACTCGATGAATGCGCAGATCGCCAGCGCTGCCGAAGAGCAGACCGCGGTAGCCGAGGAGATCAACCGCAGCGTGCACCAGATTGCCGGGATTGTGGACGGTGTGGCGGATGACGCCGTTCAAGGCGCCCAGACGGCACGGGAACTGAACACCCTGGCTGAGCGCCTCAAGCGCCTGGTCGGACAGTTCCGCGTCTGAGCCAGCGATGCGGGAGCCAGGACGGACTCCCGCAGCAGTAATTGAAGCTGTTCCAAACGGCTTCGATCACTCCAGATACAGATCCGGCATCAGCGATCCGCCGTTGCGGTCGTAGCGGTAGGGCTCGAAATCCTCGACGCCTCGTTCACGCAGGATGTCTTCATCGATCAGCAGTCGACCGCTCAGGCTGCGCCCCTGGCTGCTCAGGATGGCATGGGCGGCATCGGCCATGATGGCTGGCGTACGAGCCTGCTTGAAGACCTGCTGGCCGCCCAGTTCATATTCGATGGCTGCGGTGGCGATCACCGTGCGCGGCCACAGCGCGTTGGCGCTGATGCCGTACTTCTTGAATTCCTCGCTCATGCCCAGAGTCAGCATGCTCATGCCGTACTTGGTGGTGGTGTACGGGCCGTATTGGGCAAACCACTTGGGGTCGAGGTTGAGCGGCGGCGACAGGCTGAGAATGTGCCCGTTCGCGCTCTGCTTCAGGTAGGGGAGGGCAGCCTGGCTGCAGACCATCACCGCGCGGGTGTTGATCTGGAACATCAGGTCGTAGCGTTTGGGTTCCAGGTGTTCGACGCCTTGCAGGCGAATGGCCCCGGCATTGTTAACCAGCGCGTCGATGCCACCGAAACGTTCAGCAGCCTGGGCCATGGCGGCCTTGACGGCGTTTTCGTCGCGTACATCCAGTTGCAGGGCCAACGCCTGACCACCGGCCGCTTCGACCTCAGCGGCCACGGAATGGATGGTCCCGGCCAGCTTGGGGTGGGGCTGGTCGCTCTTAGCGCCGATCACGATATTGGCGCCGTCCCGTGCGGCACGCAGGGCGATCTCGCGACCAATGCCACGGCTGGCGCCAGTGATGAACAGGGTCTTGTCACGCAGGGTCATGGGATAGTCCTTTTTGACGGGCCATGAAAGGGAAGATCGCCGTGCGGTCCTCCCTTCGTTCTTTCACCAGCCTAGATCAGGCTCCAGGTCGTATTTCGGCAATCGTAGGGTGGATCGCGCTTCACCGATCCACCAGCGCGCCGTGCGCGCGATGGTGGACAAGGAAAGCGTTGTCCACCCTACGGTTCGCAAGCTCAGGCTTCTTCAGCTTCGATCTCCACCAGGATCTGACGGTTCTTCACCTGGTCGCCCTTGCTGGCCTGCACCTTGCGCACGGTGCCGTCGACGCCGGCCTTGAGCGGGTGTTCCATCTTCATGGCTTCCAGCACCACCAGCAGTTGCCCCTTGCTGACCTTGACGCCTTCCTCGACCAGCACGTCGACAATCGCGCCATCCATGGGCGCCTTGACCGTACCGGAGCTGGCGGCGCTCTGGCCACCGGCCGGTTCATGGGTGACGTCGACCAGCTCCAGGTTGCCGTACTGGCCATACAGGTGCAGCGTGTCGCCGTCCTGATGGTAGGCGACGCGGCGGCGAATGCCGTCCTGCTCCAGGGTCAGCCAGCGGCCATCACTGGCCAGCAGCTTGAGTTCCACGCTGGCGTCGCCAACGGTGGCCCGCAGGCGCGGCTGACTGCCGGCTTCGAGGACGTCCAGCGCCACGCTGTAGCGGTTTTCGCCCTGCTTGAGCAGGAAGCGCCAGGGCGCACTGCCGGCGCTGCGCCAGCCAGCCAGTTCGCCCTGGTGGGCGCGGCTGTTGGCCGAGGCCTGGTAGAGCAGAGCGGCGGCGGTGGCCAGTTCGGCCGCGGACGGCGCTTGCGGGCTCAGGCTCGGGTCTGCGTTGAAATGCTCGGCGATGAACGCGGTGGTCGCGTTGCCGGCGGCGAATTCCGGGTTGCTCAGCAGGTTGGCGAGGAAGCGCTGGTTGCCGTTGACGCCCAGCAGCACGCAGTTCTCCACCGCGCGCACCAGCTTGCGCCGTGCTTCTTCGCGGGTGGCGCCATAGGCGATCACCTTGGCCAGCATCGGGTCGTAGAACGGCGAGACGAGCTGGCCTTCCACCAGGCCGTGGTCGATGCGGACGCCGTCGCGCAGTTCCGGCTCCCAGCGCAGCACGGTACCGGTCTGCGGCAGGAAGTTCTTCGCCGCGTCCTCGGCGTACAGGCGCACTTCCATGGCGTGGCCGGTCAGGGTGATCTCGTCCTGCTTGAGGGGCAGCGGGTGGCCGGCAGCCGCCTGGATCTGCCAGGCGACCAGGTCCTGGCCGGTGATCAGTTCGGTCACCGGGTGTTCCACCTGCAGGCGGGTGTTCATTTCCAGGAAGAAGAACTCGCCGCTGGCATCCAGCAGGAATTCCACGGTGCCTGCGCCGACATAGTTCACCGAGGCGGCAGCCTTCACGGCGGCTTCACCCATGGCCTTGCGCAGGTCCGGGGTCATCACCGGGCAAGGGGCTTCCTCGACCACTTTCTGGTGACGGCGCTGCACGGAGCAGTCGCGTTCGCCCAGGTACACGATGTTGCCGTGCTGGTCGCCAAACACCTGGATTTCAACGTGGCGCGGACGGATCACGGCGCGCTCAATGATCAGCTCGCCAGAGCCGAAGGCGTTCTGCGCTTCGGAGCGGGCGGTGCGGATCTGTGCGCTCAGTTCGCTGGCGTCGTGCACCAGGCGCATGCCGCGACCGCCGCCCCCGGCGCTGGCCTTGATCATCAGCGGGTAACCGACGCGCTCGGCTTCGCGGATGAGGGTTTCGTCGTCCTGCGCGGCGCCTTCGTAACCCGGAATGCAGGGTACGCCGGCTTCGAGCATGGCGATCTTCGACAGGCGCTTGCTGCCCATCAGGTGGATGGCCTCCACGGTCGGGCCGATGAACACGATGCCGGCGGCTTCACAGGCGCGGGCGAAATCGGCGTTCTCGGAGAGAAACCCGTAACCGGGGTGGATCGCATCGGCACCGGTTTTCTTCGCGGCGGCGATGATGTTGTCGATCACCAGATAGGACTGGTTGACCTGCGCCGGGCCGATGCACACGGCTTCGTCAGCGACCTGGACGTGGCGTGCGCCGGCGTCGGCTTCGGAATACACCGCGACGGTGCGGTAGCCGAGGTCCTGGGCGGTGCGCATCACCCGGCAGGCGATTTCGCCACGGTTGGCGATGAGGATCTTGTGGAATGCGGGCATGTTGTTTTTCTACTCCTGCCGTTAACTGTTGAGGTTGCCGTAACGCTGGGCCCGCTCGGCGGATCGCGCTTCATTGACCGCGCCGAGCGGTGTTCTGGTGGATGTGGAAAGCGACATCCACCCTACAAATGCATAGCCCGAGCGCCAGATAGGCAAGGTCGGTATTGCCAATGTGTTCGATCCGTTACAGCGCCCACTTCGGTGCGCGTTTCTGCACGAACGCCATGGTGCCTTCGATGCCTTCGGCACCGGTCACTGCGGCGGCGAACTGCTCGGCGGCGCTGTCCAGCAGCGCACCCAGCTCCTGGGTCTCGGTTGCCAGCAGCAGTGCCTTGGTCTGGGCGTTGGCGCCGGGGGCGCATTTGCGTACCTGATCGAGCACTTCGGCCAGCCGTACATCCAGGTTTTCGCTGGACTCGCAGTAATGCACCAGCCCCAGGTGCAAGGCTTCTAGGCCATCGAAGCGCGCAGCGGTCAAGGCCAGACGACGGGCCTGGGTGAGGCCGACGCGCTTGACCACGAAGGGCGCGATCTGCGCCGGCAGAATGCCCAGGGTGGTTTCCGGCAGGCCGAATTTGCAGCTTTCGGCGGCGATAGCGATGTCGGAAATGCAGGCCAGGCCAAAGCCGCCGCCCAGCACCGCGCCTTCCAGCACGGCAATGACCACCTGGGGTGCGGCCTGGAATTCCTCCAGCATGGCGCCGAAGGCACGGTTCAGTTCGCGGTAGGCGTCGCCGCCCTTGGCGCGGGCGCCGGCCATGTCCTTGATGTCGCCGCCGGCGCAGAAATGGCCGGCGGCGCCGCGCAGCACCAGCGCACGCACGTTGGCGTCATGGCGTACGCCTTCCAGCACCGCACGCAGTTCATGCACCATGGCCAGGCTCATGGCGTTGCGGCTGTCCGGGCGATTGAGGGTGACGTTCAGTACGCCAGCCTCCAGATTCAGTAGCAGCGTTTCGCAGTTGGGTAGATCGGCCATCACAGGCTCCTTGATGTATTCGCAAGGGGAGGGCAATCGTAGGGTGGATCACGCTTCATCGATCCACCAAGCGGGGCCGTGGTGGATGTAAAAAACGACATCCACCCTACGGTGCTTCCGCTCTTAACCTTTCTTCTTGCCAGGCAGGGTGCCCATCATTTTGCAGATGATGCCGAGCATGATTTCGTCGGCACCGCCGCCGATGGACACCAGGCGCACGTCGCGGTAAGCGCGCGAAACGGGGTTGTCCCAGGTGAAGCCCATGCCGCCCCAGAACTGCAGGCAGCTGTCGGTGACTTCACGGCCCAGGCGGCCAGCTTTGAGCTTGGCCATGGACGCCAGCTTGGTCACGTCGCGCCCCTTGATGTACTGCTCGGTGGCCTGGTAGACGAGGGCGCGCAGGGCTTCGATTTCGGTTTGCAGCTCAGCCAGGCGGAAGTGCACCGCCTGGTTGTTGATGACCGGCTGGCCGAAGGTGTGGCGCTGGCGGGTGTATTCGATGGTCTGGTCAACGCACAGCTCGAGACCCTTGATGATGTTGGCCGCGCCGAACAGGCGCTCTTCCTGGAACTGCAGCATCTGCATCATGAAGCCGGCGCCTTCGTGGCCAATGCGGTAGCGCTGCGGCACGCGCACGTCATCGAAGAACACCTGGGCAGTTTCCGAGGAACGCATGCCGAGCTTCTCGATGTGCGGGCTCAGGGTGATGCCGGGGGTGTCCATCGGCACCACGATCAGCGACTTGTTGACGTGGGGCTTGTCGTCGCTGGTGTTGGCCAGCAGGCAGATGAAGTCGGCTTGCGGGCTGTTGGTGATCCACATCTTGGCGCCATTGATGACGTAGTCGTCACCATCCTTGCGCGCGGTGGTTTTCAGGCCGGCCACGTCGGAGCCGGCACCCACTTCGGAGACACCGATACAGCCGATGGCATCGCCGGCAATGGCTGGGGTCAGGAATTCTTCGCGCAGGGCATCGGAGCCGAAGCGCGCCAGTGCCGGGGTGCACATGTCGGTCTGCACGCCGATGGCCAGCGGTACGCCGCCGCAATGGGCGGTGCCGAACTCTTCAGCGGCGACCACGGAGTAGCTGTAATCGAGGCCCATGCCGCCGAATTTCTCCGGCTTGGAGATGCCCAGCAGGCCCAGATCACCGGCCTTCTTGAACAGCTCGCGCATCGGGAAGCGCCCGTCTTTTTCCCACTCCTCGACGTGCGGGTTGATTTCCTTGTCGACGAAATTCTTGACTGTGCGGCGCAGTTCTTCGTGTTCTTGGGTGAAGTTCATTGTTGTTGTCCTTCTTGCGGAGTTCTGGGAGGGAAGGGCGCGCTTACAGGCGCGCCACACCGAAGGTGTTGGATTTGAGCGGGCGAACCTCGGCCTCGGCGCAGATGTCCAGCAGGAAGCCCAGCAGCTTGCGGGTATCGCGCGGGTCGATCAGGCCGTCGTCCCACAGGCTGGCGGTGCCGTACAGCGCGGTGGACTGGCTGTCCAGTTTTTGCGCGGTGACGGTTTCCAGCATGTCGAGCATCTTCGGGTCTGCGGTCATGCCCTGCTTGGTGTGCTTGTCCTCAGTGACGATGCGCAGCACCTTGCCGGCCTGGGCGCCGCCCATCACGGCGGTCTTGCTGTTGGGCCAGGCGAAGATGAAGCGCGGGTCCAGACCACGGCCGCACATGGCGTAGTTGCCGGCGCCGTAGGAGCCGCCGACCACGATGGTCAGCTTGGGCACGCGGGCGTTGGCCACGGCCTGCAGCATCTTCGAGCCGTGCTTGATCACGCCGTTCTGTTCCGACTCGGTGCCGACCATGAAGCCGGTGGTGTTGTGGAAGAACAGGATCGGGGTGTTGCTCTGGTCGCACAGCTGGATGAACTGTGCAGCCTTGGCGGCGCCGCGCGGGGTGATCGGGCCGTTGTTGCCGATGAAGCCGCAGGGTTGGCCTTCGATGCTCAGATGACCGCAGACGGTCTGGCTGTCGAACTCGTTCTTGAAATCGAGGAATTCGGAGCCGTCGGCAATGCGGGCGATGATCTCGCGCACGTCGTAGGGCTTCTTGGCGTCGTTGGGCACGATGCCGAGTAGCTCGTCGGCCGGGTACAGCGGCTCGCGGTAGGCCTTTTTGGCACGTACCGGCAACTGCTGGTTCCACGGCAGCATCTGCATGATGTTGCGCGCCAGGCGCACGCCGTCGGCGTCGTTTTCGGCCAGGTATTCGGCGGTACCGGCGACCTGCGCGTGCATTTCCGCGCCGCCCAGTTCTTCGTCGGTGGCGATTTCACCGGTGGCGGCCTTGAGCAGTGGCGGGCCGGCGAGGAACATCTTGGCCTTGCCGCGCACCACCACCACGTAGTCGGACAGACCCGGCTGGTAGGCGCCGCCGGCAGTGGAGGAGCCGTGCACCACCGTCACCTGGGGAATGCCCATGGCGGAAATGCGCGCCTGATTGGCGAAGCCGCGTGCACCCTCGACGAAGATGTCGGCGGCGTAGTTCAGGTTGGCACCGCCGGATTCGGCCAGGGTCACGATCGGCAGCTTGTTCTCCACCGCCACCTGCTGCATGCGCAGGGATTTCTTCAGGCCGGTGGGAGAGATGGTGCCGCCCTTGATGGCGCTGTTGTTGGCCAGCACCATACAGCGTACGCCCTCGATGTAGCCGATGCCGGCGATGATACCGCCACCGGCCTGGGTGCCGTCTTTGTCGTCGTGCAGCTTGTAGCCGGCTAGCGACGACAGTTCAAGGAAGGGCGCGCCCGGGTCGAGCAGCAGGTTGATGCGTTCGCGGGGCAGCAACTGGCCGCGTTTTTCGAATTTCGGTTTGGCCTCATTGGCCTTGTCGAGCACTTTCTGCTCAACGTCACGGAAGCTGGCCACGGCCGCGAGCATGGCGTCACGGTTGGCAGCAAAGGCTGCGTCGTGGACGTCGATCTCTGACTGGATCACGGGCATGTTGTTATTCTCCGTCCTTCAGTACATCGGGTTGGTAGGCACGGTGAAAACCGTTGTAAGACTCGCTGTTCTTGGCCTTGCCCAGGGTCCAGGCACGGGTGCCTTGGCTGGCGGCGCCGTCGATGCGGATGGTGTTGCCGCTGATGAAGCTGGCGCCGGGGGAGAGCAGGAATACAATGGCCGAGGCGATTTCCGCTTCGGTGGCAATGCGCTGCAGCGGCACATGGTCCTTGAGGGAGCGGATCATGTTCTTCATGGCGTCCGGGTAGGTGTCCATGCCGCTGGACGCCACCCAGCCCGGTGCCACGGCGTTGACGCGCACGCCAGCGTGGCCCCATTCGTAGGCAGCGGTCTTGGTGAAGTTTTCCATGCCGGCACGGGCCGCGCCGGAGTGCCCCATGCCCGGCATGCCGCCCCACATGTCAGCGAGCATGTTGACGATGCTGCCGCCGTGCTTGGACAGGCTCTGCAGGAACACTTCCTTGGCGATCAGGAAGCCACCGACCAGGTTGGTGCGCACCACGGTCTCGAAGCCTTTCTGGTTGATGCCGATCAGCGGCGCCGGGAACTGGCCGCCGGCATTATTCACCAGGTGGTGAATGCGCCCGCGCTCGGCGATCACGGCCTTGACCATAGTCTTGACGGCGTCTTCATCACGGATGTCGCAGACCTGGAAGCTGACGCTGCCGCCGTCCTCGACGATCTCGGCGGCGGTTTTCTCCAGCTTCTCCAGCTTGCGTCCTACCAGCACCACATGGGCACCCAGGGCCGCCAGCTCGTGGGCGGTGCAGCGACCGATGCCGCTGCCGCCGCCGGTGACCATGATGGTCTGGTCGGCAAACAGGCCGGGTTTAAAGACCGAGTCATAGCTCATTGTTTTTATCGTCCTCGTCGTATTCGTAGGGTGGAAACCGCGAAGCGTTTTCCACCAAAAGCAACAGCGGTAAATGGATGAAGCGTCAGCTACGTGCCCCGATCCACCCTACAACGTCTGCGCCAATGCGCTGGGCACCGGCACCGGGAATTCCAGTAATTGCTGAGCGAAGGCCTTGCCCTGCGGGTCAATACGCAGGCTGGCGACACCCCCACCACCCAAGGCGTTTTCCAGCAGGAAGTTCAGGCTGTGGGTACCCGGCAGGTACCAGCGGCTGACGCGGCCGGTGATCGGGTCGAGCAGATGCTGCATCCAATCAACCACCGCCTCGTTGCTCAGCGCCTCGGCAATCCACGGCAGGTACTCGGCCTTGCGGGCCATGACGCCAATATTGCTGTGGTTGCCCTTGTCGCCGGAGCGGGCCACGGCCAGTTTGACCAGCGGCACGCTGACGGTGGCCTCGCCTTGGGCCAGCGGCGGGGCGATATCGTCGGCCAACTGAGCCGGGTCAAAGGTTTGCAATTGCGGAAGGGCCACGGGGGAGCGTTCGCCGTTGAGTTCGACTTCTAGGGTGCACGCGCTCTTGTCGACCAGAAACGAAAACAGGCGAATCACCGGATACACGGTGGGGCGACCGCCGACGATGCCGGTCAGGCCTGGCGCCATGCCGGTGGAGGCTTGGGCGATCTCGCGGGAGAACAGCACCAGGGCCTCTTTCTTGGGGTGACGCACGGCCAGTTTGATCACCACTTCACGGGTGTCTTGACGTTGACCGCGAGGACCGTAGGTGGCTTCGGTGCCGAGCAGTTCAATGTTCACTTCGCGGTAGGGACCCCAGCCGCGTTCGATGAACATTTCCTCGGTCTTCTTGACGATGGCCTGGCTGACGCGCTCTGCCTTGGCCACGGCGTCGATGCCGGCAATCAGGCAGCTGGCGGTGCAACGGAAGCCGTCCGGGTGGGTGGCGCTGACCTTGTACTGCTCGGTCGGCGGCAGGCCCTTGGCGCCGCTGACGCGCACGCGGTGCTCGCCGTCCTGCACCAGGCTGACCTGGGTAAAGTCGCAGATCACATCCGGCAGCAGGTAAGCACGCGGGTCGCCGATTTCATAGAGCATCTGCTCGCCAGCGGTGAAGGGTGTAACCAGGCCACCGGTATTCTCGGCCTTGGTCAGCACAAAGCTGCCATCGGCCTCGACTTCCAGGATGGGGAAACCGATGTGCTCATAGTCCGGCACGTCGCGCCAGTCAGTGAAGTTGCCGCCGGTGCTTTGCGCACCGCATTCCACCAAATGACCGGCCAGGGCGGATTGGGCCAGCTTGTCATACTCGTTCCAGTTCCAG
Source organism: Serpens gallinarum (assembly GCF_014836765.1). Lineage (GTDB taxonomy): Bacteria > Pseudomonadota > Gammaproteobacteria > Pseudomonadales > Pseudomonadaceae > Serpens > Serpens gallinarum. Next base: position 87,512 of record NZ_JACSQG010000010.1, on the reverse strand, counting down.
CCGAACTCGTGGACTAGAGCACCGGTCACCACTGCGCTGTCCACCACGCGGCCGGTGATCACGATGTCGGCACCTTGATCCAGTGCAGCGGCAATGCCAGGTGCGCCCAGGTAGGCGTTGACCGACACGCAGAATGGCGGCAGGGGCGAACCGTTGAACATTTCGGTGATGCCGGCCTTGCTCAATTCGCCGAGCTTGGGCTGCAGATTGTCACCGTGCAGCACGGCAATCTTCAGGTTGACGCCGGCCTTTTCGCAGGCCGCCGCCATGGCCGCGGCGCAAGCGCTGGGGTTAACGCCTCCGGCGTTGCTGACGATGCGGATTTTCTTGGCGGCGATTTCACCCAGCAAGGGCGCCAATACTTCAACGAAGTCCTTGGCGTAGCCTTCGTCGGGCTTCTTCATCTTGGCGCCAGCCATGATCGACATGGTGATCTCGGCCAGGTAGTCGAAAACCAGGTAATCAAGAGTTGCGCCTCGCACCAACTGGGCTGCGGCTGTGGAGGTGTCGCCCCAAAAAGCGGAGGCGCAGCCGATGCGTACGGTTTTAGTCATTGTGATAGTCCGCTCACGCTGGATAAGGTGAAGCGAACACTACCAAGCAAGCGCTTGGTTGAAAAGCCCCTGGCTGATACTTTTAGCCAAGCGCTTGCTCGGCTGGCGGCCAACACCCAGAATTCGCCCCTAAATAAATGGCATTAGGCCTTGGGTCTGTGTGTGGCGGCCTGTCGCCGCCAAGGTGAACCCATTAATGCTTGGTGAGAGAGGTAGTACACGTGGATGATCAAAAGGCCCAGGCCGTCATGCAGGAGCTTGTTGCCAGCGGCCAAGTTACCGACCCCGAAAGCCCCCGCGGCAAACTGCTGCAGGAGGCCGCACGGCTGTTTCGCCGCAAGGGCTATGAACGCACTACGGTGCGCGACCTGGCCAACGCGGTGGGCATTCAGTCCGGCAGCATCTTCCATCACTTCAAGAGCAAGGAAGAGATTCTGCGCTCAGTGATGGAGGAAACCGTCATCTTCAACACGGCCCTGCTGCGCGCCGCTCTGGATGAAGCCAGTGATTTGCGCGAACGGGTGCTGGCGCTGATCCGCGGTGAGCTGCAGTCGATCATGGGTGGCACCGGCGAGGCCATGGCGGTGCTGGTGTACGAATGGCGCTCGCTGTCGGAAGAAGGCAAGGCCCAGGTGCTTGCGCTGCGCGATCAGTATGAAGAGGTATGGCTGGGGGTGCTGGAAGAGGCGCGCGAGGCCGGTTATGTGCAGAACGATCCGTTCATCCTGCGGCGTTTCCTTACTGGTGCGTTGAGTTGGACCACTACCTGGTACCGCCCCGACGGGCCAATGACTCTGGACAGCCTGGCCGAAGAAGCGCTGGCAATGGTGATTAGGGTGCCTTGATGGGCCCGTATTTCGATTGGCAGGAGCAGGCTAGCTAGGTTTCTGACCGTTGGTCAGGTAGGCTTCGGGCATGTTTTTCAAGAGATTTCCAGGATGCGATGGCTGCTCCTGTCCCTTTCCCTGTTGATGCTGGCCGGCCATGCTGTTGCGGGGCCGGTGCAGGCCGAGCGTCTGGTTAAGGTCGCCGGCACCTATTTTCCACCCTATGTTCAGGATGCCGCCGCTCGCCAAGGTTTGCTGATCGATCTGCTGGGTGCGCTTAACCGGCTCCAGTCCGACTATCGCTTCGTGGTCGTCCCCACAGCGATTCCCCGGCGCTTTGCTGACCTGCAGAGCGGACGTATCGACATGGTCATGTTCGAAAACCCGCAGTGGGGCTGGGGCGCGATCAATCATGAGGTGATTGATCTGGGCTTGCAGGATGCGGCGCTGTTCATCGCGCTGGCGCCCCGTGAGGAAAGCTACTTCGATAACTTGCAGGGCAAGCGTCTGGCGCTGTATCGCGGTTACAGTTATCGCTTCGCCGACTTTGTCACTGACCCGGAGCGCCTGCGTGAACGCTTCGCGGTTGCCCTGACGTATTCCCATGAAGGCAATCTGTTGATGGTGCTGAACAGGCGCGCCGAGATTGCCGTGGTAACGCGGTCCTTTCTGGAGGATTTCCTTCAGCGTAATCCGCAGTACCGAGACAGGCTGCACATCGCTCAAAAAATCGACCAGTATTACGACCATCGCGCCTTGCTGAGGCCTGATGGTCCGATCAGTGCGCAAGAACTTGAAAATTTGCTGGAAAGCCTGCGCACAGCAGGTGTGCTGGAATCGATTTTCCAGCCGCTGGGTATTGTGGTCAGGCCCCCGGCGACAAGGCAGGCATCTTGCGAGGCGAAAACCGGCGTCGCTCCCGTGGCCCTTCTGAGCCTTTAGGCGGCTCACTCCTTTTCGCGTTTCTCTTCGGCATCCAGCCGCGCATTGCGCGCCTTGATTTTTTTCAATTGTTCCTCGGTCAGAGGAATCTTTTTCGCGCCATCACGCAGCATCAGCAGGCTGCCGATGACCGAGCCGAACACCACCAGCAGGATCAACCAGACATACCAAGGCATGGCCATGCACCTCAATAAAACGTGGAGCTGTCACCATACGACCTTGTCGTGTGCTTGTCAGTTTGCTTGCCCGGCCTGTTGAACCCACACCACGCGCAGGGTGTGTACGGCGGGATGCACGGAGTGCACGGGGCAGCCCAGCATGGGGCGTGTTTCCAGCGGTGGGCTGCTCGCTGTGGCCCGCGAGGCCGCCCTACGACATGTGATGAGGCGCGATCCGTCCTGCATGCGGCAGCTTTCCGCTCGCCCCAGCTGCGCCTTCGGCTACAATGCGCGGCGTTTTTTACCGAGAGATTTCGCCATGGCCTGCCCGTCCCCGATCATCGTTGCCCTCGACTTTCCTTCCCGCGACGCCGCACTGGCCTTGGCGGCCCGCCTCGATCCCACAAAATGCCGAGTCAAGGTGGGTAAGGAGTTGTTCACGCGTTGTGGCCCTGGCATTGTCGAGACGCTGCAGGCCCAGGGTTTCGATGTCTTCCTCGACATGAAATTTCACGATATTCCCAACACCACGGCGATGGCGGTCAAGGCGGCAGCCGAGATGGGTGTGTGGATGGTCAACGTGCACTGCTCCGGTGGCCTGCGCATGATGGCAGCGTGCCGCGAAACGCTGAATTCTCTTAGTGGCCCAAAACCGCTCTTGATCGGCGTGACCGTGCTGACCAGCATGGAGCGCGGAGATTTGCGTGGCCTCGGCCTGGATATCGAACCTCAGGAGCAGGTACTGCGCTTGGCCGGCCTGGCCGCACAAGCCGGGCTGGATGGTCTGGTTTGCTCCGCCCAGGAAGCGCCGGCCTTGAAAACCGCGCAACCGCACCTGCAACTGGTTACCCCTGGCATTCGCCCGGCCGGCAGCGCCCAGGACGACCAACGCCGCATCCTCACCCCCCGCCAGGCACTGGACGCCGGTTCCGATTACCTGGTGATCGGTCGCCCCATCAGTCAGGCTGCCGACCCGGCCCAGGCATTGGATGCAGTGTTGGCCGAATTGGCCTGAGCCAAGGCAGTCTGCAATCCAACTGTGTGGGGGCGAATAGTTCGCCCCCACACAGTTGGGTTTGCATGCACACTGAACCGCTTTGGTAGGGGCGAATTCATTCGCCTGGCTCCGTGCGTTTTAACTACGCCGATGAGGCGACGAACATCGAAGGTGCGGGCCCAGCCAACCCCCCCTAAGTCCGTCGCATCTCATCAGCTGCCGGCTGGCCTGTGCAACGGCGAATTCATTCGCCTGGCACCGTGTTTTAAGCCCACGCTGATGCGGCGACGAACATCGAAGGTGGGGCATCAGTCAGCCAAACCTCTACGGTCCGTCGCATCTCATCAGTTGGCGGCTGGCCCGTGCAACGGCGAATAAATTCGCCCCTACAGTTGGATTTGCCTGCGCGCTGATCCGCTTTGGTAGGGGCGAATTCATTCGCCTGGCACCGTGTTTTAAGCTCACGCCGATGCGGCGACGAACGCCGAAAGGGCAGGCATCATCCAGTCAAACCTATACGTCTGTCTCATCTCATCAGCTGCCGGCTGGCCTGTGCAACGGCGAATAAATTCGCCCCTACTGTCAAGCCATAACCTCTACGCAGCATTCACAGCCAAATCGCATCCCAATGCGGATAGAGTCCGATACGTTCGACGAGACCTGCCCGGAGCGGGTTGGCAACGATATAGCGGGCAATCTGTGGCACGCTTTCGTCGCAGCGCAAAGCATGGTCGTGGTAACCACGTTGCCAAACGGGGGCTGTTTGGCCTGACTGCAAACGAATTTGTCGGGATGAGCGGCCTTTGAGTTTTTTTATTACTTGAGACAAATCGCTGTCTTCCCGCAGCTGCAACAGCCAATGCACATGGTCAGGCATCACGACCCATGCAAGTGAGACAACTCGTTGTTCTTCCTGCAAACGACGCATTTCGGTAATCACAATGCGCGCGATTCGAAAGTTCACGAACCACGGGTGACGAGCCTCGGTGCAGGTTGTGACATGGTAGATTTGATTCGTCTGTGAGGTGCGCCCCTTCAGCAAGAACTTGCGAGGCATATCCATTGCCTTCCGTCTATTTGACGGCCCAACTGTAGTGGTCGATTTACATTGTGGCCATTCCAGCCGAACCCAGACATCCGTCGCATCTCATCAGTTACCGGATGGCCCGTGCAACGGCGAATGAATTCGCCCCTACAGTTGGGTTCCTGCGCGCTGAGCCGCTTTGGTAGGGGCGAATTCATTCGCCTGGCACCGTGTTTTAAGCCCACGCTGATGCGGCGACGAACATCGAAGGTGCGGGCCCAGCCAAACCCCCACAGTCCGTCGCACCTCATTAGCTGCCGGTTGGCCCGTGCAACGGCGAATAAATTCGCCCCTACAGTTGGTTTGCATGCGCGCTGAACCGCTTTGGTAGGGGCGAATTCATTCGCCTGGCTCCGTGCTTTCACGCCGATGCGGCGACGAACTCCGAAAGCGCAGGCGTCAAAAAGCCACAACGGATCATTGCGCCCGATTTCCGTTTCCTTTTGTCGAAACTCGATACCATCCCGCTCGCTTGGCAATTCATCGTTATAAGGAATTAACCATGAACTACCCCGAGATTCTCCATCACGGCGCGCGGGATGGCGTGACCGGCTCCTGTCACCAATTGAACATGAACGCGCAAAACAGTCTGCTAATCGACTGCGGGTTGTTTCAAGGTGCGGAAATCTCTGCCCAGGGCCAATCCGGCGCAGACCGACTGAATATCGAATTCCCCCTCGATGGCATTCGTGCGCTGGTTGCGACTCATGTCCATATCGACCATGTCGGACGCATCCCCTACTTGCTGGCCGCCGGCTTCAAAGGCCCGATCCTGTGCAGCGAGCCTTCGGCCAAGCTGTTGCCCATCGTCCTCGAGGATGCCTTCAAGCTCGGCTTCTGCCGTGACCAGAAATTGGCCGAGCGCTATATAAAGGTGATCGAGCAACGCATCATCGCCTTGCCCTACAAGACCTGGTTCAGCCTGATTGATCAGCCGGACCTGAGCTGTCGCATCCGCCTGCAGCGTGCTGGGCACATACTCGGTTCCGCCTACGTGGAAATCGACCTGCGCTATCCGCGAACCGGGGCAAAACAGCTCATCGTCTTCTCGGGGGATCTCGGTGCTCCCCACGCGCCGCTGCTGCCAGCGCCCAAGTCGCCGTATCGCGCCGATACGCTGGTGATTGAAAGCACTTACGGCGACCGCCTCCATGAAGACCGGCGCAGCCGCCGTCAGCGCCTCGAAGCCGTCATCGAGCAGGCACTGGAAGATGAAGGCAGCGTGCTGATTCCCGCGTTCAGCATTGGGCGCACCCAGGAATTGCTCTACGAATTGGAAGACATCATCCACCGCAAAACCGCTGGCCGAAGCTGCGCGTCGAGCGAGGAACTTCAAGGCCTGGCCGGTGCTCCAACAGATTGGCCGCAACTGCCGATCATCCTTGATTCACCGCTGGCCTCGCGGTTCACCGCAGCCTATCGGCAGCTGCAACCGTTTTGGAATCAGGAAGCCCTACGCCGGGTACAGGCCGGTCGACGTCCACTGGAGTTCCAGCAATTGATCACGGTAGACAGCCATCACGATCACCTGCGCATGGTCCAGCACTTGGCCCGTACCGCACGTCCCGCCATCGTCATTGCTGGCAACGGCATGTGCTCCAGCGGACGCATCGTCAACTACCTCAAGGCCATGCTCGGCGACTCTCGCCACAATGTTCTGTTTGTCGGCTACCAGGCCAAAGGAACGCCTGGCAATGCGATCCAGCGATACGGTCCTCAAGGCGGTTACATCGTCCTCGAGGGCGAACGCCGCACCATTCGCGCTGGCGTCAGTAGCCTGGGTGGTTACTCGGCTCATGCGGACCAGCGTGGCCTGATCAACTTCATTACGCGAATGCGCGAATGGCCGAGCCAAATTCGGCTGGTGCATGGGGAAGCGGAGGCCAAGCGGCAGCTGGCAGATGCTCTGCGTCAACGTTATGCGCTTACTAACCGGCCAGTGGCCATATTTTCAGAATAGAGGCTCGTCTTTTATAGAACTTAGGCTAGACTGTGCGCCTTTTCACAATCAGCACTGACAGGGAAGACAGGGCCGCAGCACTTAGGCGGGCAATTGAAAAATGGACATGAACGCGTGTGCCCTCGAAGCCACTGCCACCGATCAAGACATTGCTTGGTACCTTGTGCAGTGCAAACCTCGGCAGGACGAGCGGGCTGAAGAGCACTTGCTACGCCAAGGCTACACCTGCTATCGCCCGCAATGCCGACGCGAGCGCCTGGTGCGTGGCCAGCGGCTGATTCAAGAAGAATCCCTATTTCCCGGCTACCTCTTCATTCAGCTGAGTGATAGCAGCAACTGGGCGCCGCTGCGCTCAACCCGTGGCGTCAACCGCCTGGTCGCCTTTGGCGGCTACCCCCTGCAAGTGGCCGACTCGCTCATCGACAACCTGCGCCAGCGTGTGGAACCCACGCCACAGCCCCTGCTTCAGGCTGGAGACAAGGTCCGTATTATCGACGGCAGCTTTGCCGAACTCGACGCCATCTTCCTGTCCATGGACGGCGAGGAGCGCGTCGTGCTGCTCATGAAACTGCTTAACCGCGAACAACACCTGCACATGCCCCTGGCGAGCGTGCGCAAACAGTAATTCATCAGCATCGCCAGACCGGCCCAAGGCCGATCCGGCGAGCATCCCGGAATCACCCGTCCTCAGGAAGCAGACGCAAAATCCTGGGGCGGTAGCGTGTCTGAAGCCCAATAACACGAGAGTCGTCTGGACTGTAGGGGCGAATTCATTCGCCTCACGCATAACGCTCACACACGCAGTAGCGGCGAAATCGCCATAGCGTCAGCCGCGTAGCTTGTCGCACCTTCGCAGTTGCCGGAACATATTGTGCCAGGCGAATAAATTCACCCCTACGAGTGGCGGCCTGTAAAAAATGAGCTTGGCGCACAAAGTGTAATTGTACTGTAGGGGCGAATTCATTCGCCTCACGCATAACGCTCACGCCACGCAGTAGCGGCGAAAATCGCCACAGCGTCAGCCGCGTAGCTTGTCGCACCTACGCAGTTACCGGAACAGATCGTGTCAAGCGAATAAGATCGCCCCTACGGGCGGCCTGTAAAAATGAGCTTGGCGCACAAAGTGTATTTGTACTGTAGGGGCGAATTCATTCGCCTCACGCATAACGTTTAGGCCACGCAGTAGCGGCGAAAATCGCCACAGCGTCAGCCGCGTAGCTTGTCGCACCTTCGCAGTCGCCGGAACATATCGTGCCAAGCGAATAAGTTCGTCCCTACGGGCGGCCTGTAAAAATGAGCTTGGCGCACAAGTGTATTTGTACTGTAGGGGCGAATTCATTCGCCTCACGCATAACGTTCAGGCCACGCAGTAGCGGCGAAAATCACCACAGCGTCAGCCGCGTAGCTTGTCGCACCTTCGCCATCGCCGAAGCACATGGTGCCAGACGAATAAATTCCCCCTACGCCAGCTACGCCACTTGTACTTGTCACGGAGCGGCCTCACAGCCCTCTATAACTGCACGAATAAGGCAAACCCATGCCCCAGCTCACCTGCTTCAAAGCCTATGACATCCGCGGCCAGCTCGGTGCCGAGCTCAACGAAGATATCGCCTACCGCATCGGCCGCGCCTACGCGCAATTTCTGAATGCCAAACGCATCGTTATCGGTGGCGACATGCGTCTGTCCACCGACGGCCTGAAACAGGCCTTGGCCAATGGCCTGCTGGATGCCGGCTGCGACGTAATCGACCTGGGCATGACCGGCACCGAAGAAGTCTACTTCGCCGCCTTTCACTTGGATGTCGACGGTGGCATCGAAGTGACCGCCAGCCACAACCCCATCGACTTCAACGGCATGAAACTGGTACGTCGCGGTGCTCAGCCGATCAGTGGCGACACCGGCCTCAAGGACATCCAACGCCTGGCCGAAGACAACGCTTTCGCCGCTGTCGAAACGCGCGGCACGCTGACCCAGCAGTCCTGTCAGGATGCCTACATCGACCACCTGCTCGGCTACCTCGACGCCGCCACGCTCAAGCCGCTGAAACTGGTGGTTAACGCTGGCAACGGCGCCGCCGGGCACGTCATCGATGCGCTGGAGCAGCGCTTCCATGCCCTGAATGCCAAGGTCGAGTTCATCAAGGTGCACCACAATCCGGACGGCACCTTTCCCAACGGCATTCCCAACCCGATCCTGCCGGAAAACCGCGCCGCCACCGCCGATGTGGTCAAGGCCCATAATGCCGACATGGGCATCGCCTGGGACGGTGATTTCGATCGCTGCTTCCTGTTCGACGAAAACGGCGATTTCATCGAGGGCTATTACATCGTTGGCCTGCTCGCCGAGGCCTTTCTCAAGAAAGAGCAGGGCGCCAAGATCATCCACGACCCGCGCTTGACCTGGAACACCATCGACATCTGCCAGCAGAACGGCGGCCAGGCCATCCAGAGCAAAACCGGCCATGCCTTCATCAAGGAACGCATGCGCAAGGAAAACGCCATCTACGGCGGCGAAATGAGCGCTCACCACTACTTTCGCGACTTCGCCTATTGCGACAGCGGCATGATCCCCTGGCTGCTGGTTGCTGAACTGATGAGCGCCCAAGGTAAGAAACTTTCCGAGCTGGTCGGTGCGCGCATGGCCGCCTACCCGTGCAGTGGTGAGATCAATTACACCGTGAGTGATGCCAAGGCCGTGCTACAGGCAGTCAAGGCCCACTATGCTAGCGAGAACCCCACGGAAGACACCACCGACGGCCTTAGCCTGGAGTTCGCCGACTGGCGCATGAATGTGCGTTCGTCCAACACCGAGCCCTTGCTGCGCCTGAACATCGAATCCCGCGCCAACCCCGCACTGGTGGCCGAGCAGGTTAAAACCATCGAAAGCATCATTGCAGTAAAGACATCGGCGTAGGGTAAGCACACTTACGTATCGGCTTTTGTAGGGGCGAATTCATTCGCCTGGCACATCGCCTTCCGATTACTGCGGGGTTGCGACAAACTAAATAGATTAGATCCCACGCTCCGGCGTAAATGCCTGGCCCTATGCTCTGGCGTAGACGCTAGAGCACCCGGTGCACATTGCTACACAGCGTGGGAACGATCAGCCTTTGCTACTTAAACAATGAACTCTGGACAGTACAAAAACACATGAAAATTCTTGTTACCGGCGGCGCCGGCTTCATCGGTTCGGCGGTCATCCGTCACATCATTCGCAACACCGCCGACAGCGTGGTCAACCTCGACAAACTCACCTACGCCGGCAACCTCGAATCCCTGGCTGAAATCAGCGACAGCGAGCGCTACGCCTTCGAACACGTCGACATCTGCAACCGTGCGGAACTCGACCGCGTCTTCCGTAAGCACCAGCCCGACGCTGTGATGCACCTGGCCGCAGAATCCCACGTTGATCGCTCCATCGACGGCCCGTCCGCCTTTATCGAAACCAACATCGTCGGCACTTACTGCCTGTTGGAAGCTTCCCGCCAGTACTGGCTAGGCCTGGACGAGACGCGCAAGGCCGCCTTCCGCTTCCACCACATTTCCACCGACGAAGTGTATGGCGACCTGGAAGGCCCCGAAGACCTGTTTACCGAAACAACATCCTACGCGCCCAGCTCCCCTTACTCGGCGAGCAAAGCCAGCTCCGACCACCTGGTCCGTGCCTGGCGCCGTACCTACGGCATGCCGACCCTGATCACCAACTGCTCGAACAACTACGGCCCGTACCACTTCCCTGAAAAGCTCATCCCGTTGATTATCCTGAACGCCCTGGAAGGCAAACCGCTGCCGATTTACGGCAAGGGCGATCAAGTGCGTGACTGGCTGTACGTCGAAGACCACGCTCGCGCCCTGTACAAAGTGGTAACCGAAGGCGAAGTGGGCGAGACCTACAACATCGGCGGCCACAACGAAAAACAGAACATCGAAGTCGTCCATACCCTCTGCGAACTGCTCGACGAATTCCGCCCTGTATCCAGCAATGCCAAAATTTGTGGGAGCGACGCCCCCGTCGCGAATCAGGCCGCAGGCCTGGCAATGAGCTCCTACAAAGATCTCATTACCCACGTCCAAGACCGCCCCGGCCACGACCTGCGCTACGCCATCGATGCTAGCAAGATCCAGCGCGAACTCGGCTGGACCCCCGAAGAAACCTTCGAATCGGGCATCCGCAAAACTGTCGAGTGGTACCTGAACAACCCCGACTGGGTCGCCCATGTAAAAAGCGGCGCCTACCAGCAATGGCTGGACAAAAACTACAGCGCTCGCACCACCGCGTGAAAACCTCGCCGGCTGCAGGCGTTAGATGTAGGGGCGAATTCATTCGCCTGGCATCAAGCCTTCCGGCACTACGCAGCTGCGACAAACAACGCTCAAAATCTGTAGCGGACTCGTCCGCGATCAAAGCCACTCGGAGCTGCAGCTCCACGGCTGACAAAAAACTAAAAAGCTCGCTGCCCCGGACGTAAACCCTGTAGGGGCGAATTTATTCGCCTGGCAACAAGCCTTCCGCACGGCGCAGTTGCGACAAACAAACGCTCAAAATCTGTAGCGGACTCGCCCGCAATCCAAGCCACTCAGAGCTGCAGCTCTGAGTGGCTGACAAAAAAGCTAAAAAAACCGCACCCCGGACGTAAACCCTGTAGGGGCGAATTCATTCGCCTGGCACCAAGCCTTCCGGCACTGTGCAGCTGCGACAAACAACAATGGCTCAAAATCTTTAGAAGCGGACTCGTTCGCGATCAAAGCCACTCGGAGCTGCAGCTCCACGGCTGACAAAAAAGCTAAAAAAAACCGCTGCCCCGGACGTAACCCTGTAGGGGCGAATTCATTCGCCTGGCACCAAGACTTCCGGCACTGCGCAGCTGCGACAAACAACAATGGTTCAAATCTATAGGAGCGGACTCGTCCGCGATCAAAGCCACTTAGAGCTGCAGCTTCACGGCTGACAAAGTAAGCTAAAAAAACCGCTGCCCCGGACGTTAACCTCGTAGGGGCGAATTTATTCGCCTGGCTGCGCACCTTCTGTCAGCTGCGGAGATACGACAAACCCCAAGCCTGATGCGCTCAATGTTTGTCGCAACCACCCCAAAATAGCCAGCCAATAAACCTAGGAGCGAGAGTTCCGGTCAGCGCCAAGGAAATCCACACAACATGAAAATCCTCCTCCTCGGCAAAAACGGCCAAGTCGGCTGGGAGCTGCAACGCGCCCTCCAGCCCCTGGGCCAGGTCATCGCCCTGGACAGGGCAGGGGAGTGCGGCCTGGTCGGCAACCTCGGCGATCTACCCGGCCTGCGACGCACCCTCTGCGATTTAAAGCCCGACATAGTCGTCAACGCCGCCGCCTACACCGCCGTAGACAAAGCCGAAAGCGAACCCGCCCTGGCCCGACGCATCAACGCCGAGGCCCCGGCAATACTCGCCGAATGCATGAAAAAACTGGGCGGCTGGCTGGTGCATTACTCCACCGACTACGTATTCGACGGCAGCGGCCAACAACCCTGGCGCGAAGACCAATCCACCGCACCGCTTAACGTTTACGGACAAACCAAACGTGAAGGCGAACAGGCCATCCAGGCCAGCGACTGCAAACACCTGATCTTTCGTACCAGCTGGGTCTACGCCGCGCGTGGCAACAACTTCGCAAAAACCATGCTGCGCCTGGCTGCCGAACGTGAACAGCTCAAAATCATCGACGACCAAGTCGGCGCACCCACCAGCGCGGAACTGATTGCCGACATCACCGCCCACTGCCTGCGCACAGCCCGCAACAAACCGGTGGCCAGCGGTATATATCACCTGGCCGCCGCTGGCGAAGTCTCCTGGCACGGCTATGCAAACTTCGTGATTGAGCAGGCGCGCCAAGCCGGACAAGAGCTCGCGGTGCAAAAAATCGCTGCGATTACCACAGCCGATTACCCAACCCCGGCCCAACGCCCGCTGAATTCACGGCTCGACTGTAGTAAATTGCGCGACACTTTTGGCCTGCATCTGCCTGATTGGCAAAACGGTGTAGAACGCTTGCTATTGGAAACTCAAGGATATTCAAGTTGAATCGCAAAGGCATTATTCTCGCGGGTGGCTCCGGCACACGTTTGCATCCCATCACCCTTGGAGTTTCCAAGCAACTATTGCCCATCTATGACAAACCGATGATCTACTACCCGCTGTCGGTGCTAATGCTGGCGGGGATTCGCGAGATCTTGGTTATCAGTACACCGGAAGATCTGCCGGCATATCGCAAATTGTTAGGCGATGGCAGCCAGTTTGGTATTCAGTTGAGCTTCGCTGAGCAGCCCTCGCCAGATGGTCTAGCCCAGGCCTTTATCATTGGCGAGGAATTCATTGGCCAAGACAACTGCTGCCTGATCCTCGGCGACAACATCTTCTACGGCCAGCACTTCACCGAAAAACTGCAAGCCGCCGCGTCACGCACGCAGGGCGCAACTGTCTTCGGCTACCACGTCTCCGACCCCGAGCGCTTTGGCGTGGTGGAGTTCGACAAAAATGGCCGTGCCATCAGCATCGAAGAAAAACCGCAAAAGCCTAAATCCAGCTACGCGGTGACCGGCCTGTATTTCTACGATAATCGGGTCGTTGATATCGCCAAATCCATCCAGCCATCCCCACGCGGTGAGCTTGAAATCACCGACATCAACCGTGCCTACCTGGAAGAGCAAAGCCTGAATGTGGAAATGCTTGGCCGTGGCTTCGCCTGGCTGGACACAGGGACCCACGAGTCGCTGCTCGATGCCGGCCAGTTCGTGCACACCATCGAAAAGCGGCAGGGCTTCAAAGTCGCTTGCCTGGAAGAAATCGCCTTTCATAACGGCTGGATCAGTGCTGAACAGCTCAAGGCACAGGCCGATGATTTGAAGAAAACCGGCTATGGCCAATACCTGCTGGCGCTGCTGAAAGAATCCCACCCATGAAACTGACTCAAACCGACATCCCCGACGTCGTGCTGATCGAGCCCACCGTCTACGAAGACGAGCGCGGCTGGTTCATGGAAAGTTTCAACGAGCAGCGTTTTCATGCCGAGCTGCAAAAGCTTGGCCTGCCCATTCCGCGCCCCTTTGTTCAGGACAACCATTCCTGTTCCAAAAAAGGTGTGCTGCGAGGCCTGCATTTTCAACGCGACCCGCATGCCCAGGGCAAATTGGTTCGCGTGGTGCGCGGCGCAGCATTCGATGTGGCGGTAGACATTCGCCCAGACTCGCCAACGTTCGGTAAGTGGGTCGGAGTAGAACTCAGTGCGGCCAACAAGCGCATGCTGTGGATTCCTGAAGGCTTCGCCCATGGCTTTATTGCCTTGGAAGACGGTACCGAGTTCTTGTACAAGACGACTGATTACTACGCGAAAGAGTGCGAGGGAGCGATTCGTTGGGATGATTTAAGTCTGAGCATTGATTGGCCGAAAAATGTTCAAATCCTCACGTCTGAAAAAGACCAGCAAGCGGATTTACTGAATACGGTCACGTTTGGTCGTCTGTAAGTTTTTATTTGGAGTTTTCGTGAAGACATTGTGTGTGTTTGGCACCCGCCCAGAGGCGATCAAAATGGCGCCACTAGTTCTGGCGTTGGCCGCTGACAAGCGTTTCGAAGCGAAGGTCTGCGTTACCGGCCAGCACCGTGAGATGTTGGATCAGGTTCTGGGGCTTTTTGGTATCGAACCGGATTTTGATTTGAACGTTATGAAGCCCGGCCAAGACTTAACTGATGTGACCACATCAATCCTGCAGGGCATGAAACGCGTCTTTGAAGAGTTTAAGCCGGATATAGTGCTGGTTCATGGCGATACTGCCACAACCTTTGCGGCCAGTTTGGCGGCCTACTACCAGCAAATCCCTGTTGCCCACGTGGAAGCGGGCTTGCGCACTGGGAACATTTACTCCCCTTGGCCAGAAGAGGCCAACCGCAAGTTGGCTGGTGCCCTAGCCAATCTGCATTTGGCTCCAACAGAAATGTCCCAAGCTAACTTGCTGCGTGAAGGTATAGACCCCAAGAGCATCGTCGTGACCGGCAATACAGTGATTGATGCACTTCTAGATGTGGTCAAACGGCTTGATCAGGACGAGGACCTCAAAGCCAAGGCCGCCGCACCCTCCGACTTCCTAGGCCCAAACCGAAAATTAATTCTGGTGACCGGTCACCGCCGAGAAAGCTTCGGCGGGGGCTTCGAGCGTATCTGCCAGGCTCTAATGGAAGTTGCCAAGCAACATCCTGCGGTGGATATCGTCTATCCCGTTCACCTCAACCCTAATGTCCGTGAGCCTGTAAATCGTCTTTTGGCAGGCATTGAAAACATACATTTGATTGAGCCGCTTGATTATTTGCCTTTCGTTTATCTAATGAGCCGCTCGCATATTATCCTTACAGACTCAGGCGGGATTCAGGAAGAAGCGCCCTCGCTAGGCAAACCGGTACTGGTGATGCGAGATACCACCGAGCGACCGGAAGCCGTTGCCGCAGGCACGGTAAAACTGGTTGGCACTGAAGCTGCCAGTATCGTTCGAGAGTTAAACCGTCTATTGGTTGATCCGATGGCCTACCAGGACATGAGCTATGCCCATAACCCGTACGGAGATGGGGAAGCTTGCAAGCACATCTTGGCGGCATTGCTAGCCATACGGTAAAGATTAAGTTTCAAGGTGCCATTAGCCCTATAGAGATCTAGTATAGGCAAGCGTGTCCTAGGTGCACATCTACTTCAGTATTTCAGTGTCGAGTAAAGATCATCATGTCGTTTCAAACTATCTCCGTCATAGGTCTCGGTTACATTGGGCTTCCTACCGCAGCAGTATTTGCCTCGCGTAAGAAAAAAGTTATTGGCGTTGACGTAAATCCCAAGGCCGTAGCGACCATAAATCAGGGGAGAATACATATTGTTGAGCCGGACCTGGATATCGTGGTACATGCTGCCGTAACTGAGGGCTACCTGCGAGCAACGACGACACCTGAGCCTGCCGATGCATTTTTAGTGGCAGTACCGACCCCTTTCAAGGGCGACCATGAACCAGATCTTGGTTATATTGAATCGGCCAGTAAGGCTATTGCCCCAGTATTGAAGAAAGGTGACTTGGTCATTTTGGAGTCCACCTCTCCTGTCGGTGCAACCGAACAAATGTCTGCCTGGATGGCTGAATTTCGACCTGACCTGACTTTTCCACAGACACATGGCGAAGAGTCAGATATTCGAGTTGCACACTGCCCGGAGCGGGTGTTGCCGGGACATGTGCTGCGCGAGCTTGTTCAAAATGATCGAGTAATAGGCGGCATGACCCCGAGGTGCTCGGCGGCGGCTGCAAGTTTGTATAAGATTTTTGTTGAAGGCGATTGCGTGGTCACAAACGCCCGTACGGCAGAAATGTGCAAGCTAACAGAAAATAGTTTCCGAGATACCAACATTGCTTTCGCCAATGAGCTGTCAATTATCTGTGACAAGTTAGACATCAACGTCTGGGAATTGATTCGCTTAGCCAATCGACACCCGCGCGTCAATATCCTTCAGCCTGGCCCAGGTGTAGGTGGTCACTGCATTGCTGTGGATCCGTGGTTCATTGTGAGCAAGGCGCCGGCTGAAGCCCGGTTGATTCGAGCTGCACGTGAGGTTAACGACAGCAAGCCGGAGTGGGTATTGGAAAAAACCAAATTGGCGGTTGGCGAGTTTCTCTTGGCAAATCCGCTCAAGACTGCCCGCGATGTGACCATCGCCTGTCTGGGGCTGGCATTCAAGCCTGATATCGATGATCTGCGCGAGAGCCCGGCGGTTGCCATTACTCAGAAAATTCTCGCGACTCATCCAGGCCCTGTACTCGCAGTGGAGCCGAATATTGACGCATTATCAGGGCAGTTGGCCGGGAGGCTCAGGCTTGAGGTCATCGATGCAGCTCTTGCCGTAGCCGACGTGATTGTGTTGCTGGTAGATCATAAGTCGTTCAAGACAATTCCGAGGAGTATTCTGACCACTCACAAAGTCGTCGACACCCGGGGTATTTGGTCAGCCTGTTAATTTTTTATCAGTGGCGCCAATATCGGCTAACCGGTAAAACTTTGATGGCTGTCGACCCTAGGTCAAGAAACTACTTTAATTCTAGCAAAGCGTTGTGTGAGTGATGACGGCAGTCAACCCTGTGGTGATAGCGATAACCTTGGCCTTAGCCTTGCTAGTAGCCTCGAAGTTGTTTAGATATGGCGGTGGGAAACTTCAACCCGCAGGCAGCGGACGTTACTTAGCCTTAGATGGACTGCGTGGCTATTTAGCCTTTTTTGTTTTTCTTCACCATTCATGTATCTGGTACTTCTATCTGAAAACTGGCCGCTGGGAGCTGCCACCCTCTAATCTATTCGTAATGCTGGGCCAGGGAAGTGTTGCGCTATTCTTCATGGTGACCAGCTTTCTGTTTACTACCAAAGTGCTGAACAGCAAGGTGCATCGGATCGACTGGTTTCAGTTGTACCTTTCGCGTGTCGCAAGATTATTCCCCTTGTACATGCTAACCGTGGGTATGCTTCTTTTATTTGTGGCCATTCGGTCGAACTGGACACTTTCGGTGTCATTGGAAAGTCTGATTGATTCGGTATTCAAGTGGCTCGCTTTCACGATCAATGGCAAACCGGATATAAATGGCATACAGAACACCTCGATTATGGTCGCCAGTGTCACGTGGTCGCTGCCCTTCGAATGGTTTTTCTATCTGTGCTTGCCTCTACTTGCGGTGTGCTTAAACGGGCACGTTTCACTGCGAGGCGTAGTGTTTTCTTGTTTTGCTCTATATTTGATGGTCGGGGTATGGACACCTAAGATGATCGTGTTGAGCAGCTTCTTGGGGGGGATGGTGGCAGCAGTTATCTGCCGCTATGAACCGTGGAAAAAATTGCTTGCTGATAGGTGGTTCTCCTTCGTTGCATTGGCCCTATTGCTCATTGTTACTCAGTTACCCTCGGCTTATGATTCGCTCGCATTAGTGCTGCTTTCTCTTGTTTTTATAATCGTCGCCGCTGGGAATCGGCTGTTTGGTGTACTGGATAATTCCCCTGTCCGCTGGATGGGCGAGCTGTCCTACGGGATTTATCTTTTGCATGGCCTGGTTCTTTTTTTCATTATCCATTTTGTTTTGGGTCGTGAGGTGGTCAGTGAACTCGCGCCGCTGGCGTTCTGGTCAGTGATTTGCTTGATCACGCCTTTAGTGTTAATAGCTGCGCACCTTGCACATCTGGGAGTTGAACGACCGGCGATGAGCTGGATAAAGCGGCGCTCCAGAGAGCGGTCAAAGGCGTCGGGCAAGTTCAATCAGGCGCTGTGAAAGTGTAGGAGAAGAACGGCGCAGTAGCTGAGTTAAATGGGAATGATCTGAAGGATACTGATGAGGTTTAATGCGAGTGTAATCAATGGTTTATCCCTGATGGCAATACAGGGGGCAAATGCCTTGTTCCCCTTGTTGGTTTTTCCTTTTTTACTGGGCATGCTAGGCAAGGAATCATTCGCCGAGCTGGTGGTGGCAGAAGCCCTTGCATTCTATGTTTTGACAGTGTGCTTGTACAGTTTCGATACAAGTGGCGTGCAGTTGATAATCGAGGCCCGAAAACAGGCGGGGAGTTTGGCGGAAGCAACATGTTTATTTAATATTCTCGGTGCGCGAATCGCGCTTTTTTTGGTTTCGGCCCTACCATTGGCTGGCATTTACCACTTGTTCGCCGACGGCAGCGTGGCGGTTCTACTCGTATGGTTGTGTTTCGTATTAGGGATGATTTTTCAGTGTAACTACTATTTTCAAGCGATCGAAAGTAACTGGCTGTTAGCCGTTTTTGTTCTGTTTTCACGCTGTTGTGCGGTCTTGGCTGTCTATTTACTAGTTGATGGCGAAGCGGACCTTCTGCTGGCGTCGATGATCTTGGCCGGAAGTTATTTGTTCTCTGGCATCGCCGCATTAACCACGCTGTTGAGCCGCTTCGGCCTACGTGGTGTACGATCAGTTACTGCAAAGGCAATGTTTTCTATGCTCAGCGAAGGGCGGCACCTGTTTCTGGGTAACATCTCAGTTGCTCTCTTCCGAGGTGCAAATATTCTAATACTGGCAGGAGTCTCAAGCAGTGCTGCGGTTTCCGCCTATGCTCTAGCTGAGAAGGTGATAAAAAGTATTCAGGCATTAGCGCGCCCTTTAAACCAACTTTTTATGCCGAAAGCTTTGAAAGCGTGGTCGTTGTTAAGTATAGAGCGAAAAACCAAATTGCAAGCGTTTAATCTAATCTGGAAAAATACACGCATACAGGTTTATCTGATGCTGGTGGTATTGCCGGTTGGGGTACTATTGATTCATCTCGGCCAAAACTTCGGCCTGATGCCGGGCTTTAGCGGCGACGTAACTATGCTTATTGCATTGATGGCGCCAGCCGTAATCTTTGGTGTTGCAAACTCCATGTTTGGGGTTGTCGGATTGAGTTTAATAGGTGAGCAGTCTTATTACGCCTCTGCTGTGTTTGTTGTGGGGGTGACGATCTTTGCTTTTTCGTTGGTTGTTTCACATTTTTTTGCGGCCTATGGTGCAGCGTTTTCTTTTGTCTTAGCGGAAGTCCTGCTGCTGATGTCGTTTGTCTTTAAATATCAGTGGAAACCTGTACATGGATGACTTTTGGCTTATCAAAATAGTCAATTTTCTACTATCTTCGCTTTTTTTATTGGGCGCTTGGTGCTCGAGGAAAATAGTCGGAGTTTGGTTAAATCCAGCTTCTATTTTTTTACTATTCTGGTTTTTTTATACAGCGTTCCCGCTTGTGGTCGCCTTTGAGGCGCCGGTTAGTCCTTGGTCAATTGCGTATATATTGTCATTTTGTTTTGCTTTTTCTTTGTCTAGCTTCTTGTTTCGCTGGCCAGTTGCCTTTGAGCTTAATCAGAATAAGCCGGCAGCCAAATATTATTTTGATAGGCCTTTGATTATTGCAGCATTTTATACAGCAGCTAGTTTTGCGCTGCTGATGACATTTCTTGGGGTGCTAAAACAAGGAATTTCAATCGCCCAAATACTGGCAAATCCCATTGCTGTTGGCGGAATTTATGCTGGGAAAAGATATTCAGGCGAGATTGTTAATAGTATTTATTCTCAGCTTGGCTTGCAGTGTTGCTATTACACTGCAGTTTTGGGTGGGCTAATATACGGTTCGCGGGATAAATCAAAGATAAAGATCGTTATACTGATTTTCTCCTTTCTTCCAGCTTTGCTTGTTATGTTTATGCAAAGTGCAAAAGGGCTGTTTTTCTTTTCAGTATTTCTTTTTATTGGTGGGATTCTAGTTGCCAGAATCTACAATAAAAATCTTACGCTGCTTAACTATGCTAATATTCGTAGCCTGTGTTGGTATGGGGCGTTAGTGTTGCCTTTGATTTTGGTCTCGTTTTTATCAAGAGGGATTTATCAGCTAAATGATGCTTCTGTGATATTTGATCGTTTGAGATATTATTTGGTTACTTATTCTTCTGTTCATTTACCGGCATTTTCAGATTGGTTTTCAGAGCGTTATTTCGATGATTCGTTAATGAGCTATAGGCAGGATATATTTACTACCGGATTCTATACGTTCATGTCATTCTTTCAGTTGGCAGGAGATGATCGTTTTGTACCAATGGGTATTTACGATGAATATTATGAATATGGTGCGTTTATCAAAGGTAATCTTTATACGGTTTTTAGAGGATTTATAACTGATTTTACCTTGCCCGGCAGCTTGCTTTTTGCATTGGTTCTTGGGTACGTCTGTAATCTTGGTTATTGGCGCCTCTTGTGTCACCGAAATAGCGCTTTTGCTGTTGTGTTTTTCATCTACTTTATCGCAATGGCTTATCAGACATATGTTATTAGTTCGCTAACATGGTTAACGCTTCCTTTGGTTTTTTTGGTTCAATGGTTTGTTGTGTATTTCTTAATGAAAGTTAGAACCTGATTGAGATTACAAATGAAAATTTGCGTGGTCCCTGTTTGTTATAATTCTTACGATGATGCGTTGCGCTTACTTGAATCAGTTAATCGTGCATATAAAGCGTGTCCAAATCTCACCCTAGATGTGATTCTTGCGGATAACTCTACAATTCCGACGAGGCAGGACGTTTCATCATGGCAGTTCGAGTACTCATTTCGGTATTTGAGAAATGATAATATTGGCTATTACCCGGCTTTCAATAGGGCGCTTGACACCCTACCTCATGGAGCTGAAGTTTACGATTTTGTGGTGGTATGCAACGTCGACTTGATTGTGGCCGACGATTTTTTTTCCGCTCTGCTGAACAGCTCCGTTTCTAATGAAACAGGATTAATAGCTCCCAGTATTATTTCCGATAAGGACGGGCGTGATCTCAACCCTAAAATTATGAGCCGCCCTAGTGCCCGTAAAATACAATTTATGCGTCTTGTGTGTTCCAGCGTAACTTTATTTCGCTGGTATCAAAAACTATCACGTATGCGGGAGCGTGCTCGCTCGCGTGCTCAATGCACTCATGTGTCTTCGCCATCCCTTGAAAGCTCGAATAAGAAATTAATGTATGGAGCCCATGGGTCATTCATGATTTTTACTCAGAACTATTTTTTAAAAGGCGGGCACGTTGCCTATCCGCGTTTTTTATTTGGTGAAGAGGTCTTTGTCGCAGAGCAATTACGCATGCATCGTTTGAATATTGATCATGTTCCCACTTTGCGGGTATATGATAAAGAGCACGCATCAACATCGCAGGTTAACCTGGCCTTCATTTGTGCAGAGCATAAGAAGTCATATGATTACTTATATTCTAATTTTTATATGAAAAATATTGGTTAGCAGCTGTTTTCTTTTCGTTGCTCTGCGAGCAGAGTTTCTTAAATTTTTATGTTTGAGGTTGCAATGAAGCAAGTTCTTCAGGATATGGCCAAAGGTGACACCAGCGTAGTGACTGCTCCAGCACCTCAAGTATCTCGTGAGCATATAATTATAAACAGTTCTGTTTCGCTGATTTCAGCCGGTACAGAGCGTATGCTGGTCGGCTTTGGTAAGGCATCTTATTTTGATAAGGCGCGCCAACAGCCTGAAAAAGTCAAAATGGTGTTGGAGAAAGTCAAGACAGATGGCTTGGCGACAACAATCGAGGCTGTTCAGTCCAAACTAGGCCAGCCACTTCCCTTGGGCTATTGTAACGTGGGTGTTGTGACGGAATTAGGGGCAGGTGTAGAGGGCTTTAAAGTCGGTGATCGGGTAGTTTCCAACGGCCCGCATGCTGATGTGGTAAAGGTACCCAAAAACCTCTGTGCACGTATCCCCGACAATGTAGATGATGAATCGGCGGCCTTTGTCGTAGTGGCAAGTATTGGCCTGCAGGGGATTCGGCTGGCACAGCCTACAATTGGCGAGGCGTTTGTTGTCACCGGTGTTGGCCTTATTGGCCTGCTTACTGTGCAGTTATTGAGAGCCCATGGCTGCCGAGTACTTGCGATCGACTTCGATGATTCAAAGCTTGAACTCGCCCGCCAATATGGTGCCCAAATTTGCAACCCAAGCAAGGGTGAAGACCCGATTGCTGCTGGTATGGCATTCAGCCGTGGCCGGGGTGTCGATGGCGTAATCATTACGGCCTCTACTAAATCAAGTGATCCTGTAACCCAAGCTGCACGTATGAGTCGCAAGCGTGGCAGGATCATTCTGGTCGGTGTGACTGGACTTGAACTTAACCGAGCTGATTTCTACGAAAAAGAACTAACGTTTCAGGTCTCTTGCTCCTATGGACCTGGGCGTTATGATCCTGCATACGAAGAGCAAGGGCAGGACTATCCGCTCGGCTTTGTGCGTTGGACTGAACAAAGGAATTTTGAAGCCGTCCTGGATATGCTCGAAAGCGGCCAGTTGGATGTTCGGGAGCTAATTACTAATCGTTTTGCATTTGAGGATGCTCCACAGGCCTATGTCACCTTGACCGAAGACAAGTCAGGCCTGGGGATGCTGCTTCTATACCAATCGGATGTGGCACAGCGGGCAGTTCGTCAGGTCCCGCTATCGGCTTCAGGAGTCTTCGATGCTCAGCGCCCAGTTGTGGGGTTTGTCGGAGCCGGGAACTATGCGTCTCGGGTACTCATTCCAGCCTTTAAGACCGCAGGTGCGCAGTTTCACACAATAGTCACTTCGGGTGGCATCAACAGCGTAATTCACGGCGAAAAAGCTGGGTTTGCTCAGGCATCCACCGACTTAGATAAAATGCTGGCTGAACCGGTGATAAATACTGTCGCAATTGCGACTCGTCACGACAGCCATGCTCGCTTCGTTGTCAAAGCATTACAGGCCGGTAAGAACGTCTTTGTCGAAAAGCCATTGGCAATTAATCAGGACGAAGTGGATGAGGTTCAAGCGGCCTACCAAACTGCCCGCCAAAATGGTAATAGCCCACAGTTGATGGTCGGTTTCAATCGCCGCTTTGCACCGCAGATACAAAGAATGAAGAGCCTTCTGGCAGCGGTTAAAGAACCTAAATCCTTCATCATGACGATGAATGCTGGTGCGATTCCAGCTAGCCATTGGACTCAAGACCTGGCTACTGGAGGCGGCAGGATTATTGGTGAGGCATGTCACTTTATTGATCTGATGCGCTATCTGGCTGGTTGCCAAATTGTTTCAATCCAGGCGCGACGCATGGGTGATAGCCCAGCGGTGGAGGTTGCTGAGGATAAAGCATCTATTACTTTAGGCTTTGAAGATGGTTCGTTTGGCACGATTTTCTATTTGGCAAACGGAGCTAGCAACTTCCCTAAAGAGCGAGTCGAAGTGTTCACTGCAGGTCGGGTATTGCAACTGGACAATTTTCGGAAACTTAAAGGTTATGGGTGGCCTGGTTTCAGCAAGCTGAACTTGTGGAAGCAGGATAAGGGCCAGCAAGCGTGCGCTGCCGCGTTTCTCGGGTCGATCGAGAAGGGGTGGGGATCACCTATTCCGTACGAGGAGATCATTGAAGTTGCGCGAGTTTCGATAGAAGTAGCCGATATTCTGCGTAACCAGGAAGGTTGATCTGTAATATGGGTTTTCGCAAAATAAGCTTGCTATTCCATACGGTGCGTAACCTTAAGGTTAAACAGATTTATTTCCGTTTATATTATCGTTTAAGAAAAGTTCAGTTGAGATCAGTACCAGATGTAAGTCTACGAGCTTGGCCAAATACATGGTCTGCACCAAGATGGTGTAAACGATCCACCTCTGACGCTGTAGCGTTCAATTTTTTGGGCGTTACGGGTACGGTGCGCTGCCAAAAAGACTGGCAATCTGATCGGCACAGCAAGCTATGGCTTTATAATCTGCACTATCTTAACGATTTAGATGCGGAGGATATTGAAGGCTTTCCTGGCCTAGCAGATATGCTAATCACGAATTGGATAGAGGCTAACCCACCTTTGTCTGGCAATGGGTGGGAGCCTTATCCGATATCATTGCGCATTGTTAATTTAATCAAGTGGTTCGCCCGTGGTAACGCTTGTTTTTTTGACGTTAAAAGTAGTTTGGCAAAACAAACAGATGTCTTAATGCAGCAAATTGAGTATCACATTCTTGGTAATCATCTTTTTGCTAACGGTAAGGCCTTGGTTTTCGCTGGGGCTTTTCTTGAGGGGCCAGAGAGCGATGCCTGGTTGACGAAAGGACTGCGAATCTTAGATAAGGAGATTCCAGAGCAGTTTCTAACAGATGGCGCACATTTCGAACTTTCCCCGATGTATCACGCGACATTAATTTGGGATATGTGTGATCTTATAAATCTCGCTCAGTGCTCTGAATTACCTTCACTAGAATCGCGTTTGAACCAATGGCGGAAAGTGGTATCCCGTGGATTGAATTGGCTGCGAAGTATGCAGCATCCAGATGGTGGTATTCCTTTTTTTAATGATGCTGCTTTTGGAGGTGCACCTACATATGAGCAACTGGCAGCATATGCTGGGTCACTTGGAATCTTTAGTGATTTAGACGATTTTCCTATGACTCAATTGAACGCGCACAGTGGTTATGCTGTGGTCGTTCCAGATAAGCATTCTAAAGCAATAATTGACCTTGCTGAGGTGGGCCCCAAGTATCAGCCCGGTCATGCGCATGCAGATACATTGAGTTTTGAATTGAGTTTGTATGGGCAGCGCTTTTTAGTTAACTCAGGCACTTCGCAATACGGTGAAGATAGCGAGCGGCAACGTCAGCGCAGCACTTCCGCGCATAATACTGTTGAAATCGCTGAAATGGACTCCTCAGAAGTCTGGGCTGGCTTTCGAGTAGCACGAAGAGCACGGCCCACGATCGAGTCGTTCGAAGAGAAGTCAGGGCATGTTTTTATTAGTGCCAGTCACAATGGTTACAAAAGACTTACAGGTAAACATTTACACAGACGCACATGGGATTTTACGCCTTTATCTTTGGAGGTGGTTGATCACGTGACCGGTGATGAGGTGGTGGCAGTGTCGCGTCTATACGTGCACCCAGACGTAAAGGTATCTTTAGTTAGCACAGGACTTATAGCTGACCTTGTGGGCGGCCATAGTGTTTCCATTGAAATTTTAGGTGCTGATGAAGTGCGGTTGACACCATCGACGTGGCATCCTGAGTTCGGTTGCTCGGTGCCAAACCAGTGCATTGAAGCTTTTTTTAGCAATGGGTCGTTGATTACTCGTATTGGTTGGAGCGAATTTTGAAGATCCTGCTGCTTAGTTTTTATTACCAGCCAGATTTATCCGCAGGCTCATTTCGAACTACGGCTTTGGTCAAGTCTCTACTGGATAGTCTTCCACGTAACGCACATGTGGAAGTTATAACTACCCTGCCTAATCGTTATAATAGTTTTTCACTGAAAGCACCATTGCTCGAACAGCATCCGCGATTAACGGTGCACCGTATACCGCTTTCTGAACATAAAAGCGGTATGCTTGATCAGTCTCGTGCGTTTTTAGGTTATCTAAAGGGTGTCTTAAAAATAACTAAGAATAATAACTATTCTGTTGTTTATGCCACGTCATCCCGGTTGATGACTGCAGCTCTAGGGGCGTTGGTTTCAAAACGGGTCCGCTCACCACTGTATCTAGATATACGCGATATATTTGTCGATACGATAAAAGATGTTCTCCCGAGTAGGTTTGCCAGGCTGGCTAAACCGTTGTTTTCTTTAATCGAACGATTAACAATCCAAGCTGCGACTAAAGTTAATCTGGTGTCTGCAGGTTTTTTACCCTACTTTCAAGAGCGTTACCCTGGCAAAGCGTTCGAGGTTTTTACAAACGGAATTGATAGCGAGTTTATCCAGGCGCAGCCCTTAGAAGAAACATTCAGTCAATCAGATGTTTTGACTGTTCTTTATGCCGGAAATATGGGCGAGGGGCAGGGTCTACATGAAATTATACCTGGTGTTGCCCGTAGCCTGGATGGCCGAATAAAGTTTCGGCTGATTGGAGACGGTGGCCGGAAACAACAATTGAAGGATGCTGTAGACTCAGCTTTTTGTCAGAATGTTGTAATTGATATACCAGTTCGTAGGGAGGAGCTGATAACTGCTTATCAAGCAGCAGACGTCCTTTTCCTACATCTAAATGATTACGATGCCTTCAGGAAAGTTTTACCCTCAAAGATTTTTGAATATGCAGCGCTTGGTAAACCTATCTGGGCTGGAGTTGCAGGCTATTCAGCTGATTTCATAAGGCAATTTGTTCCTAATGCTACCGTCTTTAGTCCATGCAATGTAGAGGAGGCGGTTGCTGCATTTTCGTCCTTAAGCTTGGTGACCAAGCCAAGGCATGAATTTATAGAGCGTTTTTCACGGGTTAAAATTATGCAGGAACTAGCGAGTGATATTATTGAGCTTGCTAAAAGTGAGGCAAGATGAAAGTCTTTTTGACAGGTGCCACTGGCTTCGTCGGTCAAGAACTTGCTAAGAAAGTTATCGCTGCAGGGCACGTATTGTTCGCTGCGATTCGGCAAGCAAACGTTTCACTACATGAAGATATTAAGACTTTTGTCGTTGACGATATCGTTAGCCAGTGTTGGGGTGAAGCGTTGGCTGGTAAGGAGGTAGTGATCCACTGCGCTGCTCGTGCGCACGTAATGAATGATGAGTCAACTGATCCTCTTGCCGTGTTCCGCAAGGTTAATGTCGATGGCACCTTGAATCTCGCTCGCCAGGCGGCCGAGGCAGGCGTGAAGCGCTTTATCTTTATCAGTTCCATCAAGGTCAACGGTGAAGAAACTGAGTGTGGTAAGCCTTATGCCGCTGATGATACTCCGGCTCCGATTGATCCCTATGGCATTTCCAAGCTTGAGGCCGAGCAGGGTTTGCTGGCCTTGGCCGCTGAGACAGGGATGGAGGTTACAATCATCCGGCCCGTACTGGTGTACGGACCAGGTGTAAAGGGCAACTTCGCCAGCATGATCAATCTGGTCGAAAAAGGAATTCCTCTTCCCCTCGGCTCCATCCATAACAAACGCTCGTTGGTCGGCATCGACAATTTGGTGGATTTGATCATCCGCTGCATTGATCATCCAGCCGCAGCGAATCAGGTCTTTCTCGCGGGTGATGGTGAAGATCTTTCTACCACTCAGTTGCTTCGTAGTGTCGCCAAGGCTATGGGGCGCCCTGCGCGGCTAATCCCTGTATCGACCGGTCTACTGCAGTTTGGGGCCACCTTGCTAGGCAAAAAGGCCATGGCGCAACGATTGCTGGGTTCCCTGCAGGTGGATATTTCTAAAACGCGAGAATTACTTGGCTGGACTCCTCCCGTATCGGTGGAGGAAGGCCTCAAACGTTGTTTTTTTGCAGGCAAGGACTAACCGTGATCCGTTTTTTTGACTTTATTTTCTCTTTGCTGGGATTGGTGTGTGGCTTCCCAGTTTTGTTAGTGATTTATCTGATTGGCTTGTTCGATACCGGCTCTCCATTGTTCCGACAAGAGCGTGTAGGGCGACACCAGAAGCCTTTCATCTTGGTCAAGTTTCGTACCATGAAAGTGGACACCGCATCGGTGGCTAGCCACTTGGCTTCAGCTTCTTCCATTACCAAGCTAGGTAGTTTTCTGCGCAAAACCAAGCTGGATGAGTTGCCTCAGTTGTGGAATGTGCTCAAGGGGGAAATGAGCCTGGTGGGTCCGCGTCCTGGGCTGTTCAATCAGCATGAGCTGACGGCGGAGCGGGCTAAGCGTGGCATTTATGCGGCGCGCCCCGGCATTACCGGCTTGGCGCAGGTGAATGAAATCGATATGTCGACCCCGGCTCTCTTAGCTGAAACGGATCAGCAGATGCTGAACAGTCTGACGTTGGGGAGCTATTTCAAATACATATTGATGACGGTGGCAGGGAAGGGCACGGGCGACCGCGTTCGGATGGAGTAAGTGGGAGTGCGCAGGCTACGAGTGCCAGCCAAGCCGTTGGGGCGTACTGCCCCGTTCAAACCCTGCATCGCGGACAAGTCCGCTCCTACGCAAGCGGGACCCTCCGAGAAGGTAAGCTCGCGCAGGCCAAGACGAACTTGCGGTTTTGGTTTTGTGTCAGAGCCCATGTGAGACCTGTGCTTTTAACCCAAGCGGGAGCATTAGGCGCTAGACCGGCGTAGAATTCGCGCTTGGATAAATGGGCGGTCAGGCCCATAGCCAACCTTCGGGTTGGCTTTTGTATTTATGTGGTGGGTGAAAAGGACGGCGTTATGCTTCGAACCAAGTTGTTGGGCCTGCGGCGCCAGCACAAGCGCATTTTACAGGTGGTCACGGATGTGCTGCTGATCTGGCTGGCGCTGTGGCTGGCTTTTGTGGTGCGCCTGGGTGTGGACAACCTGATCAATCCCTTGGGCCAGCATTGGTGGCTGTTCGTGGCGGCGCCGTTGCTGTCCATTCCCCTGTTCATACGCTTTGGCATGTATCGCGCGGTGATGCGCTATCTGGGCAACGATGCGTTGTGGGCGATTGCCAAAGCGGTTTCCCTGGCGGCGTTGTTCTTGGCCCTTGCTGTGTATTGGTATCGTGATTCGCCCGCGTTGGTGCCGCGTTCACTGGTGTTCAACTATTGGTGGTTGAGCCTGGTGATGATTGGTGGGCTGCGCCTGGTGATGCGGCAGTACTTTCTGGGTGACTGGTACGGCATTGGCTTGGGCATTCCCTTTGTTACACCGGATAAAGGACTGCCACGGGTGGCCATTTATGGTGCTGGAGCGGCGGGTAATCAATTGCTGAATGCGCTGCGCATGGGGCGGCTGTATCGCCCGGTAGCCTTTATCGACGATGACCCCAATCTGGCCCGGCGGGTGATTGCCGGCTTGAAGGTGTACAAGCCCAAGCATATCCAGCAGATGATCGATGAAACCGGGGCCAGTGAAGTGCTGCTGGCCATCCCGTCGGCCAGCCGTGCGCGGCGCCGGGATGTGTTGGCGGAGCTGGAGGGTTATCCGCTGCATGTGCGCTCGGTGCCGGGGATCATGGATCTGGTCAGCGGCCATGTGAAGGTTGAGGATATCCAAGAGGTGGATATCGCCGACTTGCTGGGTCGTGATGCCGTCAAGCCGCAGGAGGAGCTGTTCCAGCGCTGCATTCAGGGGCAGGTAGTGATGGTCACTGGTGCGGGCGGTTCCATTGGTTCGGAGCTGTGCCGACAGATTCTTACGCAAAAGCCGACCACACTGATTCTGTTTGAGCACAGTGAGTTCAATCTTTACAGCATTCACCGTGAGCTGGAGCAGCGTATTCAGCGCGAGGGATCGAGTGTTGCGCTCTTGCCGATCTTAGGTTCGATCCGTAACCCTGCTCGTTTGCTCGATGTGCTGCGCGGCTGGAAGGTGGACACCGTGTATCACGCAGCCGCCTACAAGCATGTGCCGATGGTCGAGCACAACACCGCCGAGGGGTTGCTGAATAACGTGATGGGCACGCTGCATACGGCCCAGGCGGCGATTCAGGCGGGAGTGAAGAACTTTGTGTTGATCTCCACCGACAAGGCGGTACGCCCCACCAATGTGATGGGCAGTACCAAGCGCTTGGCCGAGATGGTGTTGCAAGCGCTGAGCGAAGAGCCGGCGCCGAAGCTGTTCGAGGACGCGAGCGGTATTCACCAGGTCAACAAGACCCGTTTCACCATGGTGCGCTTTGGCAATGTGCTGGGGTCTTCGGGCTCGGTGATTCCGCTGTTCCGCGAGCAGATCAAGCGTGGCGGCCCGGTGACGGTGACCCACCCCAACATCACCCGCTATTTCATGACCATCCCCGAGGCGGCGCAACTGGTGATCCAGGCCGGTTCCATGGGGCAGGGCGGGGATGTGTTCGTGTTGGACATGGGCGAGCCGGTGCGCATTGTTGACCTGGCGGAGAAGATGATCCTTCTGTCCGGCCTCACGGTGCGTAACGAGAAGAATCCCAAGGGAGACATTGCCCTGCAGTTCAGCGGCTTGCGCCCGGGCGAGAAGCTCTACGAAGAGCTGTTGATCGGCGACAACGTGACGCCCACAGAACACCCGATGATCATGCGCGCCAACGAGGAGAGCCTGCCATGGAGTGAGCTGTGCCAGGTGCTGGAGGAATTGATGATGGCGGTACGCGAAGCTGACTTCCAGCGCGTACGTACCTTGCTGCGGGCCACTGTGGATGGTTATGTGCCCAGTGGTGAGATTGTCGATTGGTTGCACCAGCGCCGGGTAGATGACGAAGCGGTTCACGCGTTGGGCAAGCCGGACAGCGAGGGTACGAGCGCTGGTTGAAAGCATATGGTTGGGGTTGGTTTTTAGGGGCATGCAGCCGAGGCCTCGGTATTTGTCGCAGCCCATTCGGCGTCGGATGGATTGTGCACTGGCGAATGAATTCGCCCCTACAGGGCTGCGGCTGGGCCAGGCCTTGTGCTGACCGGATTGCTGATACGTAGGAGCGGACTTGTCGGCGATGCAAGCCGGTAGGATGAGCGCAATTCCGGTAGGGGCGAATTCATTCGCCTGGCGCTGTGGCTGCAGGCTACGCCGGTGCGGCGACCAACACGGCGGTGCGCATTTAGCCGAACCCCCGGCATTCGTCGCGGCGTATTCGGTGTCGGATGGGCCGTGCAATGGCGAATGAATTCGCCCCTACAGGGCCGCGGCGGACCAGGGCTTGGGGCTGACCAGATGGCTGATTCGTGAGCGGACTTGACCGCGATGCAAGCCTGCAGGATGACTGTAATGCCGTAGGGGCGAATTCGTTCGCCTGGCGCTGTGGCTGCAGGCTACGCCGGTGCGGCGACAGGCACGGTGGTGCGCATTTAGCCGAACCCCCGGCATTCGTCGCGGCGTATGCGCTGTCGGATGGCCCGTGCAATGGCAATGAATTCGCCCCTACAAAAAACCAGCTTCCACGTTAGTTTGTACGGCGGGCTTCACCAGCAAACAACTTGATCGGCTGGCCTTCTTGCGGCCATAGGCGCAGTTCGCCGTGTTCGCCCAGATCCCAGCGTTGTACCGCGTCGAGGGCCTGGAAGAAGCGGTTTTCTTGTTCCATCAGCGCCGGGGCGCAAGCCATGCGGGTGGCGCCGGCGTGGCTGAAACTCAGGTTCTGACCTTCGAGCTGGTAACTGGCGAACCAGCGGTTGCAGCCGCCGTGGCCGTGGGCGCGGCCGTCTTTGTCAAAGGTGACGGTCAAGTGGCTGCGGTCAATCAATGGACGTTCGCCGATCCACTCGACCTGGTAGGTTTTGCTGGTATCCAGTGGCGCGCTCGGGCTGGCGCAGCCGCCGATCAGCAGGGCCAGGGCAATGGGGAAGAATAGATTTTTCATGGGTTCGCCTTGACATGGCAAGCGGGGCACAGGTGCTGTTGCTGCTGTGTGTGCCAGCCGAGTTCACTGAGGCGTGCTTCGGCGGCGGTTTTGTCCGCGCCTTTGCCTTGGCTGGCATCGACGGCAAATTCGAAGTCGAGCTGCTTGCCGCAGCCGTCACAGTTCACCTGCCAGTTGTGAATTGCCAGCTCGCGGAACGCGGGGCCGCTGGCGGTGGCGACCCATTGGCCAGGCGGGTTGATCAGGTGGCGGACTTTATCGACGCTCAGGCGCATGGACAGGTCGCGGCTGCCCTTGAGAGTGACCAGCAGCACGTCGCCAGACTGGATCGAACCGCCATCGCCGGTGACTTGATAGCGGCCCGGTGCGAGGGCACGGCATTCCGTCAGGGTGTGGGCGGGGTTGAGCAGGTTGTAGCGAAAGTCGTGTTCGGCCATGGTGTCAGTCATCGGTGAAGAGACCGCAGATTCTAACAGGTTGCGTGTTGATAGCCTGCTACCGAGACTGTTGGTGTATAGGGGCGAATTTATTCGCCTGGCGCTGTGCCTATAGGCTGTGCCGGTGCGGAGACAAGCGCGGTGGTGGGAGTCAGCCTGGCTTTGACGTCGGTCGCAGCTCATTCCTCGTTGGATAGCTTGTGCAACGGCGAATGAATTCGCCCCTACAGCGTGTGTTTGGTAGGCAGGTGCGCCCAACCAGAAAGGTGCCTGGCGCGGTAGCTGTGCGGGCATGCAATTACGGGTGGGATAGGCGCACGTTCAGCATGCCGACGTTTTCGCTGCGGGGTCGCAGCTCCACAGAAAACCGTGCCCGGCACGCCAATTGTGGGAGGCCCGACCTCGGGCCGAAGCGCTAAAATCCGGATTTTGCTTACACGCCGACCCGTGTCTCCTGCGCCAGGCGCTCAATGGCCTGGTCGAGTTGTGCCAGGGCGTTGCGGGCTTCGGGGTCGTCTTGTTTGAGCAGGGTTTCCGCTCGTTGGCAGGCGGCGCGCAGTTGCGGCACGCCGCAGTAGCGAGTGGCGCCGTGCAGGCGGTGGACGCGTTCGATCAGTGCGCGGCGGTCCCAATTTTCCTGCGCCTGGCGAATGGTCTGGCGGTCGGCCTGCAGTGAGGCGAGCAGCATGGCAAGCATGTCGGCGGCCAAGTCGGCCTTGCCGGCGGCCAGGCGCAAGCCTTCTTCGGGATCGAGAATTGGCAGGGTGCTGCTAGGCAACGGAGTAGCGCTGGGGCGTATGTTCTGCTGGTTCTGCAGGCTGAAGCCGGTCCATTTCAGCACCACTTGGGCCAGTTGATGCTCGCTGATCGGCTTGGTCAGGTAATCGTCCATGCCGCCCTGTAGCAATCCGCGTTTTTCGTTGGCCAGTGCATGGGCGGTCAGGGCGATGATGGGCAACTGGCTGCTTTGTTGTTCCGCTTCCCAGGCGCGGATCGCTTCAGTGGTTTGCAGGCCGTTCATGCCAGGCATTTGCACATCCATGAACACCAGATCGAAATGTTCGCTCTTGACCCGCTCAAGCGCGGCGTATCCGCTCTCTACCGCGACCACGTCGGCGCCCATGTCGTTGAGCAGGGTCTGCACCAGGAGCAGGTTGGCGGGGTTGTCATCGACGCACAGCAGACGCACCGCGCGGCCGTTGGCGACGGGTGGCGAGGGCTCGCTGTAACGTTTTGGGTGTGAGCCGAGCAGTTGGCAGAGCAACTGCTGCAACTGACGGGTGCAGACCGGTTTGGCATGCAGCTGGCCGAGTACGTCGGGCAATGATTCGTGGTACTGAGCCTGCTCGATGGTTGGGCATAGCGCGAGGGTTTTGCAGCCGTGCGCTTCCAGCTCGCGGACATGCTGGCGTAGGCGTTCCGGCGGGAGCTGCTTGAGGTTGACGCCAAACACCGCAAGGGCAATGGGTTGGCCGTCAGGCGCGTTGGCAACGGCTTGCAGGAGATCGTCCAGCCGGGTGAACTCAAGCACTTCCAGGCCGCAGTCTTCGAGTTGGTGGTGCAGCGCCTGGCGTGCCAGTTCATGGGGCTCCAGCATCGCCACACGGCGACCTTCGAGTGGGCTGTCGGGCAGGCTGTGGAGATCGGCGCGGGATTTGGGCAGGTTGATACTGATCCAGAATTCCGAGCCTTCGCCAGGAGTGCTATCAACGCCAATTTCACCGCCCATCTGCTCGATCAGGCGCTTGGAAATCACCAGGCCCAGGCCGGTACCGCCGGCTTGGCGGCTCAGCGAATTGTCGGCCTGGCTGAACGCCTGGAACAGCAGGCGCAAGTCTTCGTCGGACAGGCCAATACCCGTATCGCGCACGCTGATGCGCAGTTGTGCACGTTCCTCGTCTTCATCCTCCAGCATGGTGCGCACCGCAATGGTGCCCTGGTGGGTGAACTTGATCGCGTTACTGACGAGGTTGGTGAGAATCTGTTTGAGGCGTAGCGGGTCGCCGACCAGGGACTTTGGCGTGTCGCGGTAGATCAGGCTGAGCAGTTCCAGCTGTTTGCTGTGGGCTTCGGGAGCCAGAATGGTCAGGGTGTCCTGGATCAGGTCGCGCAGGTTGAAGGGTACGCTTTCCAGGATCAGTTTGCCGGCTTCGATCTTCGAGAAGTCGAGGATCTCGTTGATGATGCCCAGCAGGTTGTCGGCTGATTTCTCGATAGTGTGCAGGTAATCCTGCTGACGTTGGTTCAAGTCGCTTTTCAGTAACAGCTTGGTGAAGCCGAGGATGCCGTTGAGCGGGGTGCGAATTTCATGGCTCATGTTGGCCAAGAACTCGGACTTGATGCGACTGGCTTCCAGGGCTTCCTTGCGTGCCAAATCCAGTTCGATGTTCTGGATCTCGATGGTTTCCAGGTTCTGGCGCACATCCTCAGTGGCCTGATCGACGCTGTGCTGCAGTTCTTCCTGGGCATCTTGCAGGGCCTCGGCCATGCGGTTGATGCCAGAGGCCAACTCGTCCATTTCATGGCTGCCCAAGGCCGGTAGTCGGGTTTCCAGACGGCCTTCCTTGAGTTGCGCAACGCCTTGTTTGATGCGCGACAGGGGCCGGTTGATGGTGCGGCTCATGCGCACCGCAAGCAGGGCGGTTACCAGCAGACCGGCAAGAATCAGCACCAGGCTGGCCAACAGGCTGCGGTAGCCGCGCAGCAGGGTGCCCTGGTGGGAGATTTCCAGCTCAACCCAGCCGAGCGGCTGATCGTCTTGCGCCATCGATTCGCCGGACAGGCTCAGATGAGCGTGATGAACCGGCAGGCTGAAGTGCGTGCTCTCATCGCCGCTCTGAGTCACCATTTGCACGTCATGTATGGTGTGGCGGCGGCCCATGGTCGGCCCTGCGTGGGCCAGTGGCTTGCCCTGGGCATTGCGGAAGGTAACGGCACGCACATCCGGTTGATCGAGAATATCCGTGGCGATGCGTTGCAGCAGGGCCGTGTTTTGGCGCAAGAGTGCCGGAGCCGAAAGGGGGGCCAGGTGCTCGGTCAGCATCTGACCACGCTGCAGCAACTGGGTATGCAAGTCGGCCAGTTGCATGGCGGTAAAGTACCCACCCAATACCAACGCCAGCAGGCTGGTGGGCAGTAGAGTGAGCAGCAGGACGCGGCCCTTGATGCCGAGGTCTTTGAACACAGTCATACCCTTGAAATGGTTGCCAGCAGTGTAGCGACCAACGGTCGACTGTTCATAGTCTAGAGGTGTGGAGGCCGGCCTGAAGCAGGTTTTTCCAAGAGACCTGCTAACTTCATCGCGTTGTGATCAGTGAATGTTGCTGCCCCTGAAACGGGGTCAACTCAGTCAAGCCCACGGATGCCTTCGGTATTGAAGTTCGGCAGTCTCCAGCTGAACACGATGGCGAGCATGCGCAAGGTAAAACCGGCGCACAGGGCGATCACCGATGCCTGCAGGTTATCCAGGCCCAGCCACAGCAAGCTGATATAAAGCACGCCGGTGAACAGGGCGACGGTGGCGTACAGCTCGCGCTGCAATACCATGGGCACCTGCGTGCACAGGATGTCGCGCAGCAAACCGCCGAAAATCCCGGTGATCACCCCGGCCAGGACCACGATAGTTGGGTGCGCATCCATGCTCATGCCGACATCGCAGCCAATCACGGTGAAAGCCACCAGGCCAAGGCCGTCCACTACCAGAAACAGTCCGCGCAAATGGTGCAGTTGACGGGCAATAAACGCCGTGACGATCGCCGCGCCGATGGTAAACGTCAGATATTCGGGGTGGGCGATCCAGCCTACCGGGTAATGGCCAAGCAAAAGGTCTCGGGCCGTGCCGCCGCCTAGGGCCGTCACCGTGCCCAGCAGGCAAATGCCGAACAGATCCATACCCCGCCGCATGCCCATGATGGCACCCGACATGGCTTCGGCAGTGATTGCAATCAAATAGATGACATACAACAAGGGGGTCATGACAACTCCAGTTGCGCAGAATGCAGAGAAGCCATGCGCAAGAAAGGGCGCGATTATCGAGGATGCAGCGGGAAAATGAGCATGGCTAAGGTTTTTTAGGGTATACAAACATTTTTTTAATAAGGGCGTTGGCAGCCGCCCGTACAGTGGTGGATTTTTAGGAGCGGAGTTTTCAGCGATTCGAGGTCAGCGGATACCGTAGGGGCGAATTCATGCTGGCGCTGTGGCTGCGGTTGTGAATGTAGAAGCGAACCTGTCCGCGACTCGAGGATGCAGGACGACTACGCGTTCCGGTAGGGGCGAATTCATTCGCCTGGCGCTGTGTGGCTGCAGGCGACGCCGATGCCGCGACAGGCTTGGTGATGCGAATTCCGCCGAACCCGCCATGTTGTCGCAGCCACTTCGGCGTCGGATGGGCTGTGCACTGGCGAATAAATTCGCCCCTACAGGGGTGCGGTCAGACCGGAATATTTGCGGTGTCGGGTTTGCGGGTTGTAGATGGAGGCGCGGACTTGCTCGAGATTCGAGGCGCCAGGGCGACAACGCAATTCCGGTAGGGGCGAATTCATTCGCTGGCGCTGTGGCTGCAGGCTGCGCCGGTATCGCGACAGGCTTGGTGATGCGGATTCCGCCGAACCCGCGGTGTTCGTCGCAGCCTCTTCGGCGTCGGATGCATTGTGCTGGCGAATAAATTCGCCCCTACGAGCGCAGCTGGATGGGGTGGATTTGTGGAGCGTGCTCGTTCGCGATGTAGGCGGCTCTGGTGGTGTGGGTCAATTGCAGTCAAGACCGCTGCTACGAGACAGCGTGCGGCTAAAACATATTCAGCCATAGGACCGATATGAATCTGGATCCAAAACAGACTGAAGCTTTTCGCAGCGTGATCGAAACCGGGAGTTTCGAGCAGGCGGCGTTGCGTCTGCATTTGACGCCGCCGGCGATTTCACAGCGGGTACGGGCGTTGGAAAGTGCTCTGGGCAATGCCTTGGTGGTACGCAGTCGGCCTTGTCGGCCTACGGAGGTGGGGCAGCGGCTGTTGCAATACCTGCGCAGGGCGACCCTGCTTGAGGCCGACCTGCTTGCCGATCTGGCGGAGCAAAGCGATGCGCCGTTGATCGTGGTCGCCGCGCTGAATGCCGACAGCCTGGGTACCTGGTTTTTCCCGGCGCTGACCGAGGTGTTGATACGCGAGCGGGTACTGCTCGATCTCACGGTTGAAGATCAGGACCACACCTACAGCTTGTTGGAAACCGGCCTGGCCATCGGTTGCATCAGCACCGAGCCAAAGCCGATGCGCGGCTGCACTGCCGAGGCGCTGGGCAGCATGCGCTATCGGCTGGTTGCCAGCGACGCGTTTCGCCAACGCTTTTTCCCCCAAGGCTTGACCCGCGCCGCCGCACGTCGCGCGCCGGTGGTGGCTTACACGCGCAAGGATCGCTTGCAGTCAGCGTTCCTGGTGCAGCGCTTCGGTCTGCCGGAGGGTTCCTATCCAACCCATTTCGTGCCCGGTGCCGAGCCTCACTATTACGCGATCCGCTACGGCCTCGGCTACGGCATGGTGCCGGAATTGCTGCTGAAGGATGACCTGGCCAGCGGTGACATCATCGACCTGGCACCCGGCGCGCCACGGGATGTGGCCTTGTATTGGCACACCTGGAAGGTCCAGTCGCCGCGTATGGAAAATCTTTCTCGCCAGATCGTCGAGGCCGCGCCGAAAATTCTTGCTCGGCCAGAATGAAATGATTGGCTTGCCTGCTCACTGTGCCGAGCCAGGGAAACGCTTCGGCCCGAGGTCGGGTCTCCCGCATTGCACCGAGCGGGCGTAGGCTAATTGTGGGAGCCGCAATGGCGAGGCTGCCCTACTGCCCGTGCATGGGCAGTACCCGTCGCGCTTATACCGCGAAGCTATAACCTCTGAGCGTTCTGCAATATAACTCGCCCCGATTTGCCGGGTATCATAGGCGCCTTTTTTCCGGGTCTGGATTGCGAGTGCCTAAATGACTCAGTTGTACCCCACCATCGCCGAATGCATCGGCAATACTCCGCTGGTTCGCCTGCAACGCCTGCCCGGCGAGACGTCCAATACGATCCTGGTCAAACTGGAAGGCAATAACCCTGCGGGCTCCGTAAAAGACCGCCCGGCGTTGTCGATGATCACCCGCGCCGAGTTGCGTGGTGATATCCAGCCTGGCGATACGCTGATCGAGGCGACCTCCGGCAATACCGGCATCGCCCTGGCCATGGCGGCGGCGATCAAAGGCTACAAAATGATCCTGATCATGCCGGATAACTCCACGGCCGAGCGCAAGTCGGCAATGTCTGCCTATGGTGCCCAGTTGATCCTGGTCACCAAGGAAGAAGGCATGGAAGGCGCGCGCGATCTCGCGTTGTCGATGCAGGCAGCCGGCAAGGGCAAGGTGCTCGACCAGTTCGCCAATGGCGATAATCCGGAGGCCCATTACCTCAGCACCGGCCCGGAAATCTGGCAGCAGACCCAAGGGAACATCACGCACTTCATCAGCTCCATGGGTACCACCGGCACCATCATGGGCGTGTCGCGCTACCTCAAGGAGCAGAACCCGGCGGTGCAGATCGTCGGTCTGCAGCCGATGGAAGGCTCGGCGATTCCCGGCATCCGCCGCTGGCCAGAGGAATATCTGCCCAAGGTGTTCGAACCCAGCCGCGTCGACCGCATCGTCGACATGGCGCAACGCGAGGCAGAGGATGTCATGCGTCGTCTGGCCCGCGAGGAAGGCATTTTTTGCGGAGTCTCCTCCGGCGGTGCGGTGGCTGCGGCGTTGCGTCTGTCCCGTGAGGTGGAAAACGCGGTGATCGTGGCGATCATTTGTGACCGGGGTGACCGCTACCTGTCGACCGGGATTTACGACGAGCCGAAGTAGGCTTTTACAGCGTCGGCCAAGGTTGCAGATGTAGGGTGGATCACGCTTCATCGATCCACCGGGTGGCGATCCACCGGGTGGCTGTCTGCCGAGCGGGGCCGTGGTGGAAACAACGGCATCCGCCCTAAGATTACGGAGCGCATGCGCCTTCGCTTGGGGCCAGCTTGCTGACGATGCTCGGGTTCAGGCCTTGAAAATGTCGCAGCCGAAACGAATGTAGGGTGGATCACGCCTCATCGATCCACCGGGTGGCGATCCACCGGGTGGCAATCCACCGTGTGGGGCCGTAGCGGATGTAAACAACGACATCCACCCTACGAGTTCATGCGCTGAAAATGTCGCAGCTAAAACGTATCGAACAATGAGCGTTCCCTCTCCATGATTTTCAACGGATTTCAATAATGCCCAAGCGCACCTCCAGCCTGCGTTTCCAGCCCAGCGGCGGCGCACGAAGGGCGCAGGTTCCCGTGGGCAAGAAGCAACTCTTGCAGATCGAGCGCCTGGCCCACGATGGTCGCGGCATCGGTTTTGTCGACGGGCGCACCTGGTTTGTGTCCGGCGCCTTGCCCGGCGAGCAGGTGGCAGCCCGTGTGCTGAGTGCCCACGGCCAGGTGGTGGAGGCACGCGCTGAACGTATCGAGGCCGCTGCGCCCCAGCGCCGTGAAACGCCGTGCCCCCATGTCGGGCGCTGTGGTGGTTGCACGCTGCAGCACCTGCCCCACGGCGAGCAGATTTCCCTCAAACAGCGCACGCTTGCCGAGCAGTTGGAGAAGTTCGCCCATCTGCAGCCTGAGGAATGGGCGGCGCCGCTGGTTGGCCCGGAGTTTGGTTATCGCCGCCGCGCACGAATAGCCGTGCGCTGGGACGCCAAGGCTCGGCAATTGACGGTGGGCTTTCGCGCCGCCGCCAGCCAGGACATCGTGGCGATCAGCGACTGTCCTGTGCTGGTACAGGCTTTGCAGCCTATTGTGCGGGAGCTGCCGACGGTCTTGCAGGGATTGAGCAAGCCGCAGCAGATTGGCCATGTGGAGCTGTTCAGCGGCACCCGCGAAGCCGTACTGGTGCGCCATACCGCGCCGTTGGGCAACGGCGATTTGCAGCGACTGCGGGACTTTTGCGCTCGCCATGCCGCGCAACTCTGGCTGCACGGCACCGGCGAACCGCAGCCGGTCGATTGTGCCGAAAGCCTGGGCTATCGTCTTGCCGAATGGGATGTGGAGCTTGCGTATCGGCCGGGCGATTTCGTTCAAGTCAATGCTCCGGTGAACGAGGCAATGATTGCTCAGGCGTTGGCTTGGCTGGCCCCACAGCCTGGGGAGAGGGTGCTTGATCTATTCAGCGGGTTGGGTAATTTTTCCTTGCCCCTGGCCCACCTGGGTTGTGATGTAGTGGGCGTGGAAGGGGTGCAGGGCATGGTTGATCGCGCGGCTGCGAATGCTCGCGACAACGGCCTGGAAAGCGTGCATGTTTACCAGGCCGATTTATCGAGCCCGCTTGCCGAGGCGCCGTGGGCGAAGGGCGGTTTTCCTGCCGTGCTGCTCGATCCGCCGCGCGACGGTGCGGGCGATTTGGTGCGGCACATAAGAGCGTTGGGCGCAGAACGGGTGCTGTATGTGTCCTGTAATCCGGCCACGCTGGCGCGTGATGCTGTAGAGCTGGTTACGCAAGGTTATCGCTTGAAGCGGGCCGGAATTCTCGACATGTTTCCGCAGACCGCCCATGTCGAGGCCATGGCATTGTTCGAGAGGAAATGAGTCACCCACTCCGTCAATCAAGCGCGGCGAAGACCGCTCTAACGGAGAGACAGCAGAAAGCCGGCATTTTATTTTGGTGTGTCCGCATGCCGTAGGGGAAGGTAAAAATGGTACAGGTCAGAGCGCATCAGCCCATCAATACCGACGGCAGCGTCAATCTGGAAGCCTGGCTCGATCAGGTACTCCAGCTTGATCCGGCTCTGGACCGAGCTGGACTGCAGCGTGCCTGCGAGTTCGCCCATGCGGCCGAGCAGCAGGCCAACGCGGCGAAGAATTTGTGGGCCGAGGGCACGTCCAGCTTTCGCACTGGTCTGGAAATCGCCGAGATTCTCGCCGACCTTCGCATCGACCAGGATTCGCTGGAGGCGGCGATCATTTATCGGGGCGTGCGCGAAGGCAAGATCAGCCTCGAGGACGTGACCAAGCACTTCGGGCCGGTGGTCGCCAAGCTGATCGAAGGCGTGCTGCGCATGGCGGCGATCAGCGCCAGTGTGAACCCGCGCGATTCGCTGGTGCTCGGCACCCAGGCCCAGGTGGAAAACCTGCGCAAGATGCTGGTGGCCATGGTCGATGATGTGCGCGTGGCGCTGATCAAGCTGGCCGAGCGCACCTGCGCAATCCGGGCGGTCAAGAATGCCGACGATGAAAAACGTCACCGCGTGGCCCGCGAAGTGTTCGATATTTACGCGCCGCTGGCACACCGTCTAGGGATTGGCCATATCAAGTGGGAGCTGGAAGATCTCTCCTTCCGCTACCTGGAGCCGGAGCAGTACAAGAAGATCGCCACGTTGCTGCATGAGCGGCGTCTGGACCGCGAACAGTACATCACTAGCGTGATGGACCAACTGCGCGAAAAACTGGCCGCCACCGGCATCAAGGCCGATCTCAGTGGGCGCGCCAAGCATATTTATTCCATCTGGCGAAAGATGCAGAAAAAAGGCTTGCAGTTCAGCCAGATCTACGACGTACGCGCGGTGCGCGTGCTGGTCCCGGAAATCCACGACTGCTATACCGCGCTGGGCATCGTGCACACCTTGTGGCGGCACATACCCAAGGAGTTCGACGACTACATCGCCAACCCCAAGGAAAATGGCTACCGCTCGCTGCACACAGCGGTCATCGGCCCGGACGGCAAGGTCCTGGAGGTGCAGATCCGCAGCCACGCCATGCACGAAGAGGCCGAGCTGGGTGTCTGCGCCCACTGGCGTTACAAGGGTACCGACACCAAGGCCAGCTCCAGCCACTACGAAGAGAAGATCGCCTGGCTGCGTCAGGTGCTCGAGTGGCACGAGGAGTTGGGCGACATCGGCGGCCTGGCCGAGCAGTTGCGCGTGGATATCGAGCCGGACCGGGTGTATGTGTTCACTCCCGACGGTCACGCCATCGACTTGCCCAAGGGCGCCACGCCGCTGGACTTTGCCTACCGCGTACACACCGAGATCGGCCATAACTGCCGAGGCGCCAAGGTCAACGG
This sequence comes from Serpens gallinarum, assembly GCF_014836765.1. Lineage (GTDB taxonomy): Bacteria > Pseudomonadota > Gammaproteobacteria > Pseudomonadales > Pseudomonadaceae > Serpens > Serpens gallinarum. Next base: position 45,710 of record NZ_JACSQG010000010.1, on the reverse strand, counting down.
CCGGATCGTGCCGCTTACCTACACTCTGCAGACTGGCGAGCAGGTCGAGATCATTGCCAGCAAGCAGGGCGGTGCGCCAAGCCGGGACTGGCTCAACCCCAACCTGGGGTACGTGACCACCTCGCGCTCGCGGGCCAAGATTATCCATTGGTTCAAGCTGCAGGCCCGTGATCAGAATGTCGCGGCCGGCAAGGCCATGCTCGAGCGAGAGTTGGCGCGGCTGGCGCTGGGGCAAGTGGATTACCAGCGATTGGCGGAGAAGGCCAACCTGAAAACCGCCGAAGACATGTATGCCGCCCTGGGTGCTGGCGATCTGCGCCTGGCGCATCTGGCCAATCTGGCGCAGCAACTGGTCGAGCCGGACCGCGACTACGGCCAGCTGGAACTGATTCCTCGCCGGGTTACCGGTACGCCAAAACCGGGCAAGCGCGGCGATATCCAGATCCAGGGCGTGGGCAACCTGTTGACCCAGATGGCCGGCTGCTGCCAGCCGCTGCCAGGCGACCCGATTGTCGGCTACATCACCGTGGGGCGCGGGGTGAGCATTCACCGCCAGGATTGTGCCGCGGTGCTGCAATTGGCCAGCCGCGAGCCCGAGCGCATCATCCAGGTCAGCTGGGGCCCGGTGCCGGTGCAGACCTATCCGGTGGATATCATCATCCGTGCCTATGATCGCTCCGGGTTGCTGCGCGATGTGTCGCAGATGCTGCTCAATGAGAAGATCAACGTGCTGGCGGTGAACACCCATTCCAACAAGGAAGACAACACCGCGCTGATGTCCTTGACCATCGAAATCCCCGGTCTGGACTCGCTGGGCCGGCTGCTGGGGCGTATTGCCCAGCTGCCCAACATCATTGAGGCCAAGCGGCAGCGGGCGTCGTAGATAATGACGATGAAGCGCTGGAGGCTTGAAAGCTGGACGATAAAGCGGGACGCTTTCCAGCCTCCAGCCTCCAGCCTCCAGCCTCCAGCCTCCAGCCTCCAGCCTCCAGCCTCCAGCCAGGACTAGCCCATGTATGAACTTCCCGACCTCCTGCACCTGATGGCCCGCCTGCGTGATCCGCAACACGGTTGCCCGTGGGATCTGCAACAGGATTTTCGCAGCATCGTGCCGCACACCTTGGAAGAAGCCTATGAAGTTGCCGACGCCATCGAGCGCGGTGATTTCGAGCACCTGCCCGGCGAGCTGGGTGACCTGTTGTTTCAGGTGGTCTATTACAGCCAGCTGGCCCGCGAAGAAGGACGTTTCGACTTCGCCCAGGTCGTCGATGCCATCACCCGCAAGCTTGTGCGCCGCCATCCCCATGTATTTCCCGATGGCGACCTGTACGGCGCGCTGGACACGCCGCGTCTGGACGAAGCGGCGATCAAGGAGCGTTGGGAGGAAATCAAGGCCGAGGAGCGTGCCGAAAAAGCCGCCGCGCCCGAGCAGTTGTCACTGCTGGACGACGTGCCGTCCACACTGCCGGCATTGAGCCGCGCGGCCAAGCTGCAAAAGCGCGCCGCCCAGGTGGGGTTCGACTGGCCCGAGGCCTTGCCGGTGCTCGACAAGGTCCGCGAAGAGCTGGACGAAGTGTTGGAAGCGATGAGCGAAAACGATGCGCCGGCCATTGAAGAGGAGCTGGGGGACCTGCTGTTTGTGGTGGTCAACCTGGCCCGTCACTTGAAAACTGACCCGGAAACGGCCTTGCGCGCAGCCAACGCCAAGTTCGAGCGACGCTTCCGATTCATCGAACAGGCCTTGCGGGATGCCGGTCGACCCATCGAGAATTGCGGTTTGGAAGAACTGGACGCCCTGTGGGGCGAAGCCAAGAAAGCCGAGCGGTCGCTTTCCTGCGGGTAATGCGTGTAGGGTGGATGTCGTTTTCCACATCCACCAAGCGGGGTGGGGATGCTAAATACAGCCCTCATGCCACGTCTTATTTGAATCAACGACGAGTCGAACCATGAGTCTTTCCCTTCGTGATCAGCTGCTCAAAGCTGGCCTGGTCAATGAGAAGCAGGCCAAGCAGGCCGCCAAGCAGAAGCAGAAACAGCAGCGTCTGGTGCATAAAGGCCAGGCCGAACTGGACGATTCGCAGCGCCAGGCCGCCTTGCAGGCCCAGGCCGAAAAGCTCGCGCGCGATCAGGAATTGAATCGTCAGCAGCAGGAAAAGGCCGACCAGAAGGCGCGTGCCGCGCAGGTCAAACAGCTGATCGAAAGCAGCCGCCTGCCCAAGCTGACTACCGAGGATTACTACAACTTCGTCGATGACAAGAAGGTCAAGCGCCTGTCGGTGAACAACCTGATGCGCGACAAGCTGTCCCGTGGCTCACTGGCCATCGTCCGCCACGGTCCAGGCTATGAAGTCATTCCCCGTGACGCTGCCCTGAAAATCCAGGAACGCGACCCGCGCCGCATCATCCTGCTCAACACCCCCACCGAAGAAGCCGACGCCGACGATCCCTACGCCGCCTACAAGGTGCCGGACGATCTGATGTGGTGAGGGGCGAGCGCGTGCCCAGCACTGTCTTCGGGAATCGCGACATCGCGGCGAAAGTGATGCTACGTGCTTTGTAGGGGCGAATTCATTCGCTAGGCACTGTGGCTGCAGGCCACCCCGATGCGGCGACAGGCACGGTGGTGCGAATTCCGCTGAACCGCAGGCGTTCGTCGCAGCGCATGCGCGGTCGGATGGGCCGTGCAATGGCGAATGAATTCGCCTCTACAAAAAAGCAACCCATTAGGCAATCTCCCGAATCGCTTCTTCTCCAATCTCCAATCCGATGCGCTGGCCGCTGGCATGCAGGTCGGCGGCGGAACGGTTCAACACATCCACCAGCAGTTCCACGCCACGGGCTTCGACGCGATAGCGTATGACGTTGCCGAGCAGACTATGGCTGCGAATCTGCGCGTCAATGCTGCCGTGCGGCGCCAGCACGATGGCCTCGGGGCGGATGGCTACGCGGTGGGCCACGGCTCGGCCGAGCAGGCGGCTGGCGGCGTTGGCATCCAGCAGGTTGTAGTTGCCGATGAAGCCGGCGGCGAAGGCGGTGGCCGGCTGGGTGTACAGCGCTTCGGCGCTGCCGTTTTGCACGATGCGCCCGGCATCCATCAGCAGGATGCGGTCGGACAGGGTCAGCGCCTCTTCCTGATCATGGGTGACGAATAAAGTGGTCAGGCCCAACTCCCGCTGGATGCGGCGGATCTGCTCACGCAAATGCTTGCGAATGCGCGCATCCAATGCCGACAGCGGTTCGTCGAGCAGTAATAAGCGTGGACGGGTGACCAGTGAGCGGGCGAGGGCAACGCGCTGGCTTTGCCCACCGGAAAGCTGGTGCGGATAACGGTTGGCCAGCTCGCTGAGTTCCACCAGCTCAAGCACCTCCGCCACGCGCCGGGCGTTTTCCGCCTTGGGTACCTTCTGCATGCGCAGGCCGAAGGCGACGTTCTGCGCCACGGTCATGTTGGGGAACAGCGCGTAGCTCTGGAACACCATGCCGATGCCGCGTTTCTGCGGTGGCAGCGGCAGCAGGTTCTGGCCTTCCAGTTCGATGCGTCCGCCATTCACCTCGGTGAGTCCGGCCACGCAACGCAGCAAGGTGGATTTGCCGCAGCCGGACGGGCCAAGCAGGGTGACGAACTCGCCGCGTTCGACCGTGCAGTCAATGTCGCTGAACACGAGGGTCGCGCCATAACGCTTGTGCAGGTTCTGGATGACGAGGTAGCTCATGGCGCGTCCTTGTTCAGGCGATTGGCGGCCCAGGTGAACACCAGCACGAAGAAGAAGTAGGAGATCACCAGCGCGCTGTTGAAGTGGCCACTGCTGTTGCGCATGTTGTTCAGGTACACCTGCAGGGTTTCGTAACGGGTACCCACCAGCAGGTTGGCAAACACGAACTCGCCGAACAGGAAGGAAAACGACAGGAACAGCGCGACCATCACGCCCTTGCGCAGGTTCGGCAGCACCACCCAGAACGCGGCTTGCCAGGTGCTGGCGCCGAGCATGCGGGCGGCGTCCATCAGATCAGGCAAGTTCAGCGCCTGCAGGTTGTTGGTGATCGCCCGGTACATGAAGGGCAGGGCCACGGTGAAATAACAGCCGATCAGGATCCAGGGTGTGCCGACCAAGGGCAGGGGATCGGAGCCGTAGATCTGCAGCAGACCCACGGACGACACCACCGGTGGAATGGCGAAGGGCAGCAGGATGAGGATGTTCATCAGCCCGTCGAGGCGCGGAAAGTAGTAATGCACCACGAATAGCAGCGGCAGGATCAGCACCACCGAGAGCAGCAGCGCGCCAAAACACACCAGCAGCGATTGGCCGAACGCGATCAGGAAACGTTGCTCGCTCCACAGTGCGTGGTACCACTTGAGCGTGAACCCGTCGGGCAAAATGGTCGCCGACCAGCTGCTGGCCAGGGAATAGACCAGCGTGCCGGCCAAGGGCATCAGCAGAATCAGAAATAGCAGCCAGACCACCAACCGGTGATAAAGCCGCGCAGGCCGGCGCTCAGCGCGTGACATGATAACTCCGGCGCAACAGCCATTGGTGGACCATAGTGATCAATGCCATCAGCCCCACCAGCAGAATGGCCAGGGCGCTGGCCATAGAGGGGTTGAGCACGATGTCGCCGGCCACCAGCGCGGCGATGCGGATCGGCATGATGTTGAAGTTGCCGGTGGTCAGCGCATAGACGGTGGCGTACGCGCCCAGCGCGTTGGCCAGCAGGATGACGAAGGTGCCGAGCAGCGCCGGGGTTAGCACCGGCAGACCGATGTGCCTCCAGAACTGCCAGGGGCCGGCGCCGAGCAGCGCCGCCGACTCGCGCCAGTCCTCACGCAGGGCGTCGAAGGCAGGATAGAGCAGCAGCACGCCGAGGGGAATCTGGAAGTAGGTGTAGATCAGGATCAGCCCGGTCTTGGAGTAGATGTTGAAATCCTCGATCCAGCCGAGTTGCTTGAGCAGCAGGGTGAAGGCGCCGTTGAAGCCGAGCAGGATGATGAATGCGAAGGCCAGCGGTACGCCGGCGAAGTTGCTGGTCATGGTAGTAAACGCGCTGACAAAGTCGCGCAGGCGCGAATCCACCTGATGCAGCGAATAGCTGCCGAGCACGGCAATCAGCAAGCCGAAGATGCTCGACCAGAACGCCACCTGCAGGCTGTGCTTGATGGCCTGCAGGTAGAACTTCGAGGCGAAGATCTTGCTGAAATTCTCCAGGCTCCAGCCGTCGGCGCCGTGCAGGCTGTTGACCGCCACCCACAGCAACGGGGCGATCTGGAAGGCGAAGAAAAATACCGCGAACGGCAGCAGGCACAGCGCTGCCAGCCATTTGCCGCGCGGTGCGCTGCTCATTTGAACAGCTCCCGGCACACCGGTTTGTCATGGGGTACGCCGAGCAGCTCGCAGATGCTGCCGCACAACTCGGTCTGCCGTGGTTTGGCCTGGGCGTTCAGGCTGAAGGCATCGCCTATCACGAACAGCGGCACCTCGCGTTCTTCGGGCAGCAGACCATTGTGGGAGCGGTCGCGGGTCATGCCATGGTCGGCGGTCACCAGCACTTGGTAGCCGGTATCCAGCCAGCCTTGCAGGTAATTTCCCAGAAGAATATCGGCGCGGCGGGCGCGGTTGCGGTACTGCGTCGAGTCCAGCCCGTGCTGGTGGCCGGCATCGTCGATGTTCATCGGATGCACCAGCAGGAAATCCGGGGCGTGGCGACGACGCAGGTGTTCCGCATCGGCGAACAGGTGCGAGTCGGGGTAATGGTCCTCGTAATAGAAGTGGCCGTACTGAATGGGCAGCTCCGGCGCCTCGGTGTGGCGATCCCGCGCGGCGTCGAAGGGGGTTCGGTTGTACAGCTCGCTGACCCAGTGATAGGCCGCTGCCGCGGTGCTGCGCCCGGCGGCGCGGGCGTAGTGAAAGATGCTGCGCTGGTTGGACAGGCGCGCCACCTCGTTGTTGATGATGCCGCTGTCCAGGGGTGGCACGCCAGTCAGAATGCACTCATACAACGGACGCGACAGCGCCGGCAACTCGCAGTCGAGTTTATAGAGCGTGGCACGGCCGGCCGCGCAGCAGGCCTGCAGATGGCCAAGCGTATAACGGGCCACTTCATAGTTGAGGCCGTCAAGTACCACCAGAATGACCTTTGAGTTCATCGGCAAGATTCTCTACACCGCAGTGGCGGGTGCGCCTGAGCGCACCCCAACCTCTGAGCCGGGCAAGCGGTGGGCTGACGACCACCCTGCGGTTTCCTTATTGCATTTCGATGATCACATGCTCCTGCCACAGCTGCGGCAATGCCTTGGAGGTTTCTTCCCAGGCGTCGGGGTCCTTGATGGGTTGTACCTTGGCGTATTGCTCGTTGGGCAGCAGTTTGGCCTGCACGTCCGCCGGCAGGGTCAGGTGTTCGGCGCGGATCGGCCGGGCGTTGCCCTTGGCCAGGTTGATTTGTCCGGCGTCGCTCAGGATGTATTCGCGGGCCAGCTTGGCGGCATTGGGATGCTTGGCGTACTTGTTGATGATGGTGCTGTAGCCGGAGATCACCGAGCCGTCGGACGGGATAAGCACCTCGAAGCGGCTGGGATCGATCTGCTCGCGATAGCTCAGACCGTTGAAATCCCAGACCACGCCGACTTCCACTTCACCTCGTTCCAGGGTCTGGATGGTCGGGTTGGCCAGCGACAGGCGACCCTGCTTGGCGATGTCGGCGAAGAAGTCCAAGCCAGGCTGAATGTTCTTTTCGTCGCCGCCGTTGGCAATGGCCGCGGCCAGCACGCCGTTGACGGCCTGGGCGGCGGTGCCGACGTCACCGATGGCGACTTTGTAGGTGCCTTTTTTGAGGTCGGCCCAAGATGTGGGGGCTTCCTTGACCAGCTGCTTGTTGACGATGAAAGCGATGGAGCCGGTGTAGGCGAGCATCCAGTGGCCGTCGTCATCCTTGGCCCAGTCGGGAATCTGATCCCAGGTGGTGGGTTTGTACGCTTGGGTGACGCCCTGCTGCACGGCGATGGGCCCAAAGGCTGCGCCGACGTCGCCGATGTCGGCGGTGGCGTTGGATTTTTCGGCGGCGAACTTGGCGATTTCCTGCGCCGAGCTCATGTCGGTATCGCTGTGCTTGAGGTCGTACAAACGCTGCAAATCGGCCCAGGTGTCTTTCCAGTTGGCCCAGCTGTCGGGCATGCCCACGCTGTTCACCTGACCTTCAGCCCGCGCCGCCTGCTCCAGGCTTTTTACATCCTGAGCCATGGCCTGACCGGCCAGGGTGATGGCCGTTCCCAACAGTGAAACCAGTAGCAGTCGTTTCATGTGCAGCTCCTTGGCGAAGTAGTCCGGGTAGTCGCGTCCTTACCCAGACTGCAGGGATTCAATGACAGGCAGATGGCACAGGCGTCGTTGATCGGTGAGCTGCGCCGCATTTCAGCGTAGACCAAGGCCGTGTTGGGTGATTGTTCAAGCGGGAGAGGCTGGTTTGCGTTCATCCTGCCGGCCGCGCATCGCGGACAAGTCCGCTTCTACAAGACCGCAAGCCCCGCAAAGCCGGCCAGACGTACCTTGTAGGGGCGAATTCATTCGCCATTGCACGGCCCATCCGACAGCGAATGCGCTGCGACGAATGCCTGCGGTTCAGTTGAATTCGCACCCGTCGTGTTTGTCGCCGCACCGGCGTAGCCTGCAGGCCCAGCGCCAGGCGAATGAATTCGCCCCTACCGGAATGGCGTTCATCCTGCCGGCGGCGCATCGCGGACAAGTCCGCTTCTGCAAGATTGCAAGCCCCGCATAGCTGGCCAAAAGCACCCTGTAGGGGCGAATTTATTCGCCATTGCACGGCCCATCCGACAGCAAATACGCTGCGACGAACGCCTGCGGTTCAGCGGAATTCGCACCACCGTGCCTGTCACTGCACCGGAGTAGCTGCAGCCACAGTGCCAGGCGAATGAATTCGCCCCTACTCGAACTGGCGTTCATCCTGCCGGCCGCGCATCGCGGACAAGTCCGCTCCTACAAGACCGCAAGCCCCGCAAAAGCTGGCCAAAAGCACCCCTGTAGGGGCGAATTTATTCGCCATTGCACGGCCCATCCGACAGCAAATACGCTTCGACGAACGCCTGCGGGTCAGTTGACTTCGCACCCGCCGGTTTGCCGGCAAACGGCGGGCTGCCCCCGATAAACACCGAGCCAACGTCTCGATACCGAGCAATGGGCGAGGCCGCGCTACATGGCTTTGCTAGGCCAGCTGCACGCGATCTTTATCGCCAGCGCTGAATATCCCATCCCTGCGCTTCGGCATGGGCGCGCAGCGCGTCGTCGGGGTTGATGGCGTGGGGATGGTCGACGGCTTGCAACAGTGGCAGGTCGTTGCGCGAGTCGGAATAGAAGTGGGTTTCGCCTGCAGCCACGCCGTGACGGGTGCGCCAGTCGGCCAGGGCAGTGATCTTGCCTTCGCGGTAGGAGAGGATGCCGCGAGTCTGGCCGGTCAGGCGACCATCGCGTGCTTCCAGTTCGACGCCCACGGCGTGTTCGAGATCCAGCAGTGCGGCCGCGGCCTGCACCAGAAAGCGCGGCGACGCCGATAGCACCAGCAATCGGTCGCCGGCGGCGCGGTGTTCGGCCACACAGCGCCGGGCATCCTCGAAGATCAGCGGCTCGATCTTGGCCGCAACAAATGCTTCGGCGACCCCACGCACCTCGTGCAGGGTACGTCCGATCAGCGGCTGCAGGGTGAAGGCCAGGTAGGCCTCCAGCGTCAGGCGCCCGGCTGCGTATTCGCGCACGAGGTGTTGTTCGTGGGTCATGAACGCATCGCGATCCAGCCAGCCCAGCTCACCCAGGTATTCGCCCCAGAGGCTGGGGCTGTTGCCGTCGATCAGGGTGTCGTCGAGGTCGAATACCGCCAGCGCCATCAGGCCAGCTCAGCGCTGGAATAGAAGGCGGTAAGTACCTTGACCAGATGCGTCAGGTCCTGGCTGCCGGCCAGTTCGCGGATCGAGTGCATGGCAAACGTCGGCAGGCCGATGTCCACCGTGGGCACGCCGAGGCGGCTGGCGGTGATCGGGCCGATGGTCGAGCCGCAGCCCATGTCGCTGCGGGTGACGAAGCTCTGCACCGGCACTTCGTTGGCCAGGCACAGATGGCGGAAGAACCCGGCGGTTTCGCTGGTGGTGGCGTAGCGCTGGTTGCTGTTGATCTTGATCACCGGGCCGGCGTTGAGTTTTGGGCCGTGATTGCCGTCGTGCCTGTCCGCATAGTTCGGGTGCACGGCGTGGGCGTTGTCGGCGGAGACCAGCAACGAGCGCTGGATGATGCGCACGAAGTCTTCGCCGGCCGGCAGGGCGCGTTGCAGGACCTGCTCTAGGAACGGGCCGTCCGCGCCGCAGGCCGAGGTGGAGCCGACTTCTTCATGGTCGGTGCACACCAGCACGCAGCTTTCTTCGTCACCGGCAGCCAGCAGCGCTTCGAGTCCGGCGTAGCAGGACAGCAGGTTGTCCAGTCGCGCGCCAGCGATGAACTGGCCGTCCAGGCCGATCACGGCCGCGCTCTGGGTGTCGTAGAAGCTCAGCTCGAAATCCAGGATCACGTCGGGGCTCAAACCGTGTTCGCGGTTCAGCTGCTCGGCGAGCAGGGCGCGGAAGTCGTAAGGTTCGTCGCTGGCGACCTGGGCGAGGATCGGTGGCAGTTCGTTCTGCGCGTTGATCGGCCAGCCCTGGTTGGCCTCGCGGTTGAGGTGGATGGCCAGGTTGGGAATCACGGCGATGGGTTCGCGAAAATCAATCAGCTGGCTTTCCACCTTGCCGTCGCGGCGGAACGTCACGCGGCCGGCCAGCGACAGGTCGCGGTCGAACCAGGGTGCCAGCAGAGCACCGCCGTAGACTTCCACGCCCAGTTGCAGGAAGCCTTGGCGCTGCAGTTCCGGCTGTGGCTTGACGCGCAAGCACGGGCTGTCGGTATGCGCGCCGACCAGGCGCAGGCCGCCGTCCAGGGGCAAGCGTTGGCCGAGCTTGAACGCAATCAGCGAGGAATCGTTGCGGGTTACGTAGTAACGGCCGCCAGCTTCGCAGTTCCACGGCTGGCGCTCATCAAGAGGTTCGAAACCGGCCGCTTCGAGGCGTTGGGCAAGGGTGGCGGTGGCGTGGAACGGGGTGGGCGAAGCCTTGAGGAAATCGATCAGACCTTGATTGAGCTCAGCGTACATAAGGGACTCCAGACAGCGATGGGGCGGAGTCTATCGGATTTGCGCGGCAGTGGCAGGCGGCAAATGCTCGACGCGGCGCTGGGCCTGGTGCTTCGGGCCGATCAACCTTTCCCCGGGTCTTCCTCGCGACTGTCTGCCTCGGCCTCGTCTTGTAGGTCAGCCTCACCCGTCTGCTGGGGTGGGTCCGTCACTTCCGGCATCATTTCCAGTACGGTCTGGCTGGTGCGCAGCATGGTGACGTGGGGGGTATGGCTCTTGGCGTGTTCGCGAACTTGCCCAATGCGTACAAAGGTAAACAGGGTGAGGATGCCCAGCGTGATGGCATGAAACAACGGCAAGCCCTGGGGGCCGAGCCAGCCCATCACCGCACCGGCCACCACGGGGCCAATGGCGGCTCCGAAACCATTGATTACCAGCAGTCCTGTGGTTCCAGACAGCACGTCTTCAGGTGGCAGGCGGTCGATCATGTGCGTGACAGTGACGGAGTACAGCGAAAACGTCAGCCCACCCCAGATAAAGGCGGCTATCCACAAGGCCGTGGAGGCGGGTAGCTGGCTCATGATCAGTGAGACCAGCGTGGCCAGCCCTGCGATCCAGAGCAAGACGACCGGGCGTTCGTGGGTATCGGAAAACAGTCCGATGGGCCACTGCAACAGCGCGCCGCCCAGAATGGTCACGCTCATCAGACTGGCCACCTCAGAAGCATCAAAGCCACGGTGGCTGGCATACAGCGGTGCCAATCCCCAAAAGGCACTCAGCGCCAGGCCTGCCAGTGCGGCCGAGACGACGGCCAGCCGAGACACCCGAAACAATTGCGGCACATGGATATGGGGCACCTCCGGCAGCGTGGGCTGGGCCTGGCGGGTGACGGTAATCGGAACCGCCGCCGCGCAGATCAGCATCGCCGCCAGCGCGAACAGCAGGAACGACTGGGCACTTTCCAAGTGCAGCAGCTGTTGGGCTACGGTCAGCGCGCCCAGGTTGACGAACATGTACACGGCAAATACCTGCCCGCGCTTATCGCCGGTGGCCTTGGCGTTCAGCCAGCTCTCGATAACCATGTACAGCGTGACGACCACGATGCCGAACAGCAGGCGCAGCCCCAGCCAGACCCACGGATTGACCAGCACCACGTGCAACAGGGTGACGATGGTGGCGAGGGCGGCGCAGAGCGCAAAAGCGCGGATGTGCCCAATGCGCCGGATCAGCGGCACCGTCACCCAGGAACCGAGTAGGTAGCCGGCGAAATACCCTGACGTCAGTAAGCCGATCACCGTATCGGAAAACCCCTCCGTTATGGCCCGCAGGGTGATCAAGGTATTGAACAGTCCCGTGCCAAGCAGCAGCAGAGCCACGCCATTGAGCAATGAAAGTAGAGGAGGCAACGTCGCGCGCATGGGCAGTACTCCTGGCTAACTAACGAAGGGCCAAAGGAACAGCTTAGACGTGCAACCTGCGCAGGTCGGAAAGGGGGCCGGTTGCATCGGGCAAATGTCGGCGGTCGAGAGGAAGCGCCGGAACCCGGGCCAATCCATTCTCGGTGGGCCCCTTCGCCTCCCTTTTCTGAGGCAGGGCGCTAAGATGGTCGATTAAATCTTGCCTGGCATCGTGCCGGGCTCGAAGAGACGGACTTTTCGTAACGCTTTGCGTGGCACATCGCGGGTCGGGTTCGCATTGTTTTAGGATTTCTTGATGTCACATCGAATTGTTGTTGTAGGTGGCGGAGCCGGCGGCCTGGAGCTGGTTACCCGGTTGGGCCGCACCTTGGGTAAAAAGGGCAAGGCCCGGATCACGCTGGTAGATGCAAACCTCACGCATATCTGGAAGCCGCTGTTACACGAAGTGGCAACAGGTTCGCTGAACAGTACCGATAATGAGCTGAATTACGTGGCCCAGGCCAAGTGGAACCATTTCGAGTTCCAGATTGGCCGTCTGTGCGGCCTGGATCGCCAGGCCCGGCAAATCGAACTGGCAGCCACGCTGGACGAGCAGGGTCAGGTTCTGGTTCCCGCCCGTACTCTGGCCTACGACACCCTGGTGTTGGCAGTGGGCAGTGTCTCGAATGATTTCGGCACCCCAGGCGCAGCGCAGCACTGCATTTTTCTCGACAGTCCTCAGCAGGCGTTGCGTTTTCATCGCCAACTGCTCAGCCATTATCTGAGTGCCCATGCCGGCCAGCGGGACAGCGGGCAGGTGGATGTCGCCATTGTCGGCGCGGGTGCGACAGGCGTGGAGTTGGCGGCCGAGCTGCACAACGCGGCGGCGCAACTGGCGGCCTATGGCCTGACCGGCATCCAGCCGCAGAACATGCGCATCAACCTGATCGAGGCCGGACCTCGTGTCTTGCCGGCGTTGCCCGAGCGCATCGGCACGGCGGTACGCAGCCAGCTGGAAAAGCTCGGCGTAAGCGTGCATACCGGGGTTGCGGTCAAGGAGGTGACCGCCGATGGCATGGTGACCGCCGATGGTCAGCTGATTCCGGCCAGTCTCAAGGTCTGGGCGGCCGGTATTCGGGCGGCGGATTTTCTGCACGAGCTGGATGGCCTGGAAAGCAACCGCATCAATCAACTGGTGGTGCGCACCACCCTGCAAACCACGCGCGATGACAACGTGTTTGCCTTCGGCGACTGCGCGGCGTGCCCGATGGGAGACGGAAAAAATGTGCCGCCCCGTGCGCAATCAGCCCATCAACAGGCCTCGATGCTGGTGACGGCGATGAAAAGCCGTCTGGAGGGCAAGCCTTTGCCTGAGTTCAGCTACCGGGATTACGGCTCGCTGGTTTCGCTGTCGAAGTACACCGCCGTTGGCAACCTGATGGGCAGCGTCATGCGTGGCAGCATCAAGGTCGAAGGCTGGTTGGCACGGATGTTTTATATCTCGCTGTACCGCATGCACCAGGTGGCGCTGTATGGCGTGATACGCACGGGGTTGTTAGTGCTGACCGACCGTATCGGCCGACGCTTGAACCCCCGTATGAAGTTGCATTGATGGTCAGGGTCGTCAGGGCTGCGAGATTTGTTGCATCAGCGCGTGCAGCCTGGTGAAGCAAGCGAGAGGCTTGGAGGCGGGCCAGTAAGCGCCGCCTCGTTGCACATCACGCTTCGGTCTTAGTCGATCCTCGCGCCTTTTTCGATCCAGTCGCCAAGCAAGTCGCGTTCTTCCTGGGTCATTTGCGTCAGGTTGCCCAGCGGCATGACCTGGGTCGCAACGGCCTGCGCATAAATTTTTTCGCTCATCTGCTGGATCTGTTCAGGGGTGTCGAACATGGCGCCCAGCGGCGCACTGGTGAAGATCGGGCTGCTGGGGGTGGCCGAGTGGCATTCCACACAACGGTCCTCGATGATCTGCTGCACCAAGGCGAGTTCACGGGCAGTTTCCAACGGCGCAACGGGCTCGGTGGGTTCAGCGGGCAGTTCAGGCTCGGTTACCGGCGTCTCTGGCAGGTATTCATCCTGCACGGTAGCCGATGTCCGGGAGGATTCAGCTGTCTTTGCAGGCTCGCGGGTGCTCGTGGGCGCCGGCGTTTGCGTTGCCACGGGCTGGGTTGGGCGAGGGGCGATAGTCGGTGCACTGACGTAGGCCAGGCAGACCATGCCCAGCGCGGCGGCCGGCAAGGCCCAGGCGAACGTCTGGCTGGCGTGGCGGGTATTGAAATAATGACGCACCAGCACGCCAAACGCGGCGATGGCGGCGAGGATCAGCCAGTTGTACGGGTTGCCGTAGGTGCTCGGGAAGTGGTTGCTGATCATGGTGAACAGCACCGGCAGGGTGAAATAGTTGTTGTGTCGCGAGCGCAGCAGCCCCTTGGCCGGCAAGGCCGGGTCGGGTTCGCGGCCTTCCTGGATGGCCGCGACCAAGGCACGCTGGGCCGGGATGATGACGCGAAAGACGTTGCCGACCATCAGGGTGCCAATCAAGGCGCCGACGTGAATATAGGCGGCGCGGCCGCTGAACAGCTGGGCATAGCCCCAGGCGGCGTACACCAGCAGAACGAAGAGCACCAGGCCCAGTAAGGCGGGCCTTTTGCCCAGCGCAGAGTCGCACAGCGATTCGTAGATGATCCAACCGGCCAACAACGAGCCTAGGCCGATGCCCACAGCCACGGCAGGATGCAGCGCACTACCTGGCGCAATCAGGTAGTACGTGGGGTTGAGGTAGTACACGAGAGTCAGCAAGGCCACGCCGGACAGCCAGGTGGAATACGCCTCCCACTTAAACCAGTGGAGTTTTTCCGGCATCTGCGGCGGGGCCAGCTGGTATTTTTCCAGGTGGTAGATGCCGCCACCGTGGATCGCCCAAAGATCCCCCGACAGCCCTTCGCGCGGGTTGCCGCGCGCCAGGTTGTTCTCCAGCCAGACGAAATAGAACGAGGCGCCGATCCAGGCGATGCCGACGATCATGTGTATCCAGCGAATACTCAGGTTCAGCCATTCGGTCAGGTGTGCTTCCACGGGTATTCCTCACGCCAGTCGGCTGGCGGGCAGTGATCAGGGGTAAGTGAGTAGAAGCTGTTCTTCCTCGGCAAAGACGTGCTCGTCGCAGTTGTTGCCAGCACCACTGCGGTCGATGACCAGAAAATCGTCCTCGGCCTCGATGCAGAGCACCGGGTGGTGCCACACGCCGCGGTGATAGTTCACGCCCTGACGGCCATTGCTGATAAAGGCGCGCACCGCGGCGCTGTCCGGGCTGTCCGCTGGTGGAGCGACGACGATCAGAAAGTGCTTTTCGCGCAACGGCATGAAGGCCTGGCTGCCCAGCGGATGGCGTTCCAGTTGGGTGATGGTCAACGGGCGCGGCAGCGCGGTGGCGCGGAAGATGCTGATGGTCACCTCATCCTCCGGCTGTGCGGTTTGCACAGTGGCAAGCCGGTGGTAGCGGCGCGTTGAGCCGTTGTTGATCAGGAAGAACTCACTGCCGTCGGCTTCGATCACCTCACCAAAGAGGGCGAAGGCGGCTTTGGTCAGCGGCTCGAGGGTCAGGGTGCGCATCGTGGGACGTCCAATCGTGCTGTAGAGCCTGTTGGCTGGCGATCCAGATCTGATCGCCAGCCCGCTGGCTCCTTCAAGATTTATAGAGATTGCCTGGCCAAGGTGCCGAACAGCCGCAGGCGACTCACGCCGCCGTCCGGAAAGATGTTCAGGCGCACGTGGGTGATCGGGCCAAGGTCCTTGATCTGCTCGATGAACGTGTGTTCCTGATGCATGGCCAACGTCTGGCTGGGCAGCAGTTCGCGCCAGAACAGGCTCTGGGTTTCGATCTGGCTGTCGGTGCCGCCTTTCATGTAGGCGGCCTGGATGGAGCAGCTGTCCGGGTAGTTGCCCTTGAAGTGCAGGGTGTCGACAACGATGCGCTCGATCTGGCCGGGATGGCCGAGGGCGATAATCACCCAGTCGTTGCCGGGAGTACGGCGCCGGGCGGTTTCCCAACCGTCGCCCATGTTCTCGCCGCGACCGGGATTGAGCAGATTGCTGATGCTGCCGTAATGCTCGTCGGAACAGGCCAGGGCCCGCCCGCCATTGAGTGCGGCAGCCAGGTCGAGGGTTTCCTCGCTGCTGACCGTGGCCCAGTCGCGGTACGGGATGCCGTGCACGCGCAGGCGCGCCACGCCGCCATCCGGGTAGATATTGAAGCGCAGGTGCGACACCGGCTGGGTGTAATCAAGCGCGTGGTAGTGGTGACTGTTGCCCTGCAGGGCGACGGCTGGCAGCACCTCTGTCCAGGCGGTGCTGTCATCCGGATCGCCTTCAGCCAGAAAGCAGGCTTCCAGCGAGGCGGACGGCGGGTAGTTGCCGGTGAAGAAGCGGGTGTCGATATTCACGCCTTTCAGCACGCCAGGCACACCGAGGCGGATCACCGCGTGGTCGTGGCCTTCGAACCGCTTGCGGCGCGATTCCCAACCGTCCATCCACTTCCCGTTGTCGTCGAACACGCCTTCCTTCCACACCGGCTCGCCGGGCTGGAGCATGCGGTCGGCGGCGGCGAACCAGTCGTCGGTGACCGAGAGGATCTTGCTGCCGAGGCGGGCGTCGGCCAGGTTGACGTATTTCTCGAAAGGCGCGGCGTAGGTTTTCATGGAAAGTCCTTCCTTGAGGGTCAGAGGGCGTGGAGGCGGAACAGGGCGATCCGGTTGATTTCCGCCAGGGCACGGGCGAACTCCTGCTCGGACGTGTTGCGCAGGCGTTCTTCAAACGCGGCGAGAATCTGCTGCCGGGTGCTGCCCTTTACCGCCATGATGAACACGAAGCCGAAGCGCGCCTTGTAGGCCTGGTTGAGGGCGGTGAAGCGGGCAAATTCTTCCGGGGTGCACTCCTGAATACCGGCGCCGACCTGTTCCGATGTGGACGCGGCAGTCAACTCGCCGCGCACAGCAGCCTTGCCGGCCAGATCCGGGTGGGCGTTGATCAGAGTGAGTTGGCGCCCATGGTCGGCATTCAGCACAACGACAGCCATGCGCGCATGCAGGTGCTCGATGTGATCGTCGGCCGCGTCGATGCCTTGCTCGTATACGCGCTCCGCCACCCAGGGCGCGTGTTCGTAAATATCGGCGAAAGCTTTCAGGAAGCTGGAGCGATCCAGGGCCGAGGGCGTGAGCGTGGCAAAGAGAGTCATTGCCTGGCTTCCGTCAGCGGGTGGGTGGCATGCCAGTGCCGGGCGATGTCCACGCGACGGGCGAGCCAGACTTTGTCGTGGCCTTTTGCGTAGTCGATGAAGCGGCGCAGCGCGGCCAGACGTGCCGGGCGACCTAGCAGGCGGCAGTGCATGCCGATGCTGAGCATTTTTGGCGCGCCGGCCGCGCCTTCGGCGTAGAGCACATCGAAGGCGTCTTTCAGATAAGTGAAGAAGTCATCGCCGCTGTTGAAGCCCTGTGCCTGGGTGAAGCGCATGTCATTGGTGTCCAGGGTGTAGGGGATCACCAGGTGCGGTTTTTCTGGACTGGATTGCGGATCCCAATAGGGCAGGTCGTCATCGTAGGTGTCCGAGTCGTAGAGGAAGCCGCCATCCTCGCGCACCAGGCGCCGGGTGTTCGGCCCGGTGCGCCCGGTGTACCAGCCCAGCGGGCGCTGGCCGGTCAGTTCGGTAAGAATGGCGAGGGCCTTGTCCATGTGTTCGCGCTCTTCGGCTTCGTCCATGTGCTGGTAGTCGATCCAACGATAGCCGTGGCTGCAGATTTCGTGGTCGTCGGCGACCATCGCTCGAATGACGTCCGGGTTGCGCTGGGCCGCCATCGCCACGGCGAACACGGTCAGCGGAATTTGCTGTTCGCGAAACAGCGCAAGCAAACGCCAGACACCGGCCCGGCTGCCGTATTCATACAGCGACTCCATGCTCATGTGCCGCACGCCGGGCAGGGGCTGAGCTGCAACCATCTCTGAAAGAAAGGCCTCGGATTCCGTGTCGCCATGCAGAATGCAGCGCTCGCCGCCTTCCTCGTAATTGAGCACAAAGGACAGAGCGATATTCGCCTCGCCCGGCCAGTGCGGATGGGGCGGGTTGTTGGCGTAACCGATCAGGTCGCGGGGGTAATCGGAGGTCACGGAGGGCTTCCTGTCGAGCGTTGGTTCTCCTACAGCGTAGGGCAGCCCGGCGAATAGGAATGGCAGTGAGCATTCGTTAAAACCGTGCTCATAGGCATCTATAGGGGCGATTCGCCTGGCACCGAGTGATGCGGGGGGTTCGACGGGGGTGGGAGCTCTTGATGGCTGTGTCAGCGACGGTGTGGTCTGAAGGGCCTGTGCCAGGCGAATAAATTCGCCCCTACCGGAGCGCAGGCCGCGCCATTTATGCCGCGAGGCAAGGTCGGGTGTAACCGCCAAGCAAGGCAGCAACGGTGGGTGGCCCCGTCCGCATGACTAAACCGTGACTTCATCTGTAGGAGCGCAGGCCGCGCCATTTATGCCGCGAGGCAAGGCCGGATGAAACTGCCACGCAAGGCAGCAACGGTGGGTAATCCCGTCCGCATGATTAAACCGTGACTTCATCTGTAGGGGCGAATTTATTCGCCTGGCACCGAGTGTTCCCTCATCAGCGTGGATTCGACGAACTACACGGGTGGGAGCTCTAGATGGCTGTGTCAGGGGCGGTGTGGTCTGAAGTCCTGCGCCAGGCGAATGAATTCGCCCCTACCGGAGCGCAGGCCGCGCCATTTATGCCGCGAGGCAAGGTCGGGTGTAACCGCCACGCAAGGCAGCAACGGTGGGTGGCCCCGTCCGCATGACTAAACTTTGACTTCGTCTGTAGGGGCGAATTTATTCGCCTGGCACCGAGTGTTCCCCTCATCAGCGGGGATTCGACGATCTACACGGGTGGGAGCTCTTGATGGCTGTGTCAGCGGCGGTGTGGTCTGAAGGGTCTGCGCCAGGCGAATGAATTCGCCCCTACCGGAACGCAGGCCGCGCCATTTATGCCGCGAGGCAAGGTCGGGTGAAACTGCCACGCAAGGCAGCAGTGGTGGGGTGGCCCCGTCCGCATGACGAAACCGTGACTTCATCTGTAGGGGCGAATTTATTCGCCTGGCACGGAGTGTTCCCTCATCAGCATGGATTCGACGAACTACACGAGTCGGTTGCTCTGGATGGCTGTGTCAGAGGCGGTGTGGTCTGAAGGTCCTGCGCCAGGCGAATAAATTCGCCCCTACCGGAGCGCAGGCTGCGCCATTTATGCCGCGAGGCAAGGTCGGGTGAGACTGCCACGCAAGGCAGCAGTGGTGGGGTGGCCCCGTCCGCATGACGAAACCGTGACTTCATCTGTAGGGGCGAATT
>NZ_JACSQG010000010.1:0-26678 GCF_014836765.1 Serpens gallinarum | reverse complement strand
TATTCGCCTGGCACCGAACGTCCCCTCAACAGCGGGGGTTCGACGAACTACAGGGGTGGGAGCTCTTGATGGCTGTGTCATCGACGGTGTGGTCTGAAGGTCCTGCGCCAGGCGAATGAATTCGCCCCTACCGGAGCGCAGGCCGCGCTATTTATGCCGCGAGGCAAGGTCGGGTGACGCTGCCACGCAAGGCAGCAGTGGTGGGGTTGCAGGCGAATGATTTCACGCCTACCGGAACGCACCTACCCTATATTCAGGCTCGCCGCGAGCCGCGACTTTTTATACAGAGCCCAAAAACTGCTCGGGGGCTGGGTTCATTCAACAACGGAGAGGGCGTCATGGGACGTTTGACCACCCATGTGCTGGACACCACCCATGGTTGTCCGGGCAGAGGGATTAACGTGGAGTTGTACCGACTTGAGGATGGGCAGCTCTTGCTGATAGCCGGTGCGCACACCAACGAGGACGGCCGCTGCAATGCGCCGTTGCTGGAGGGCGAGGGTTATCGCAGCGGGGTTTACCAGTTGCACTTTCATGCCGGCGACTACTTCCGTGCCCGCGGCTTTGGCCTGGGCGAGCCGGCTTTTCTCGATGTCGTCGTGCTGCGCTTCGGTATCGACGGCGCGCAGGATCATTACCATGTGCCGCTGCTGATTTCGCCGTACAGCTATTCGACTTATCGCGGCAGCTAGGTGATCGTCGTTACCACCTGGCCCCACCCGGTGGGTCGCCACCCGGTGGATCGCCACCCGGTGGATCGATGAAGCGCGATCCATCCTACGATTAGCACCGCCACTGCACGTCAATTCACCAGACGTGCCATGCCCATTGTCAGGGAGACCATGCCAATCCCCACCAAGACGAAGCCCGGCAGCAGATCAAGCAAGCGCGACAATCCCAGGGAGCCGGCAATTCGTCTGGCGATCAGACTGTAGGCGATCAGGATGGTGATATCGATGGCCGCCCAGATCAGCAACAGCGCGAGGGCTTGGGGCGCGAAGGGGGCTGAGGGCTGGATGAAGCCGGGAAGAAAGGCCAGAAAGAACAGGATGTCCTTGGGGTTGGATAACCCCACGCCCATCGCTTTCCAGAAGCTATGGGCATTGCGGGTGCGCACTTCGCGTCGTTCAGAGTCGCTGCCCAAGGTCTTGAGACCCAGCAACGTGAGATAAAAGCCCCCCAGCACCTGTCCCCAATTAAGTACTGAAGGGCTGAAGTCCAGGGCCAGGTAAATGGCAATCAGGGCGGCGACCAACAGCAGTTGTGCAGACAGCACGCCGCCGGCAATGGTCCACGCGGGCCAGGCCCGTCTGCCTTCGGCCAGGACCAGCGCGATAACCGGGCCGGGCGATGCGATCAGCACCGCCACAGCCGCTGCGAACGAGAGATACGCAGCAATCACAAGGCAGTGACCAGATCGAATACGCGGGATTGCTTGCCGAGCTTGGCGGTATAGAAACGCTGATTGCTGATGGCGAAGGCTCGCTGGATCCAGCGATCAGTACCGTCAAACCGGGCGGTGAACGGGCTGCGCGCATGGGCCGTTTTACGGTTATCGATGATCAGCATGTCCCGCGCTTTGAGCAGCACCGGCTGTGCGACATCCCAGGCAATCGTCCGGAGTTTGTCCAGCTGCGCCTGACCCCGAGCACTGCTGGCCACCATGAAATAAGGATCGAAGCGGAACATGGGTGCTGATCTGTCGCCATACAGGACCGTCTGTTCCTGGCCCACATCGATCCGGCAGTTTTTCTCGGTATGGCTGTAGTCGGACAGGAAGTTGTACGGCTCGGTGAAGAAGAAGGAAATATCATCATCGGTCAGGTGGGGAAGAATCCGCTCGATCGATGTGATGTAGGTCACGGCTTCCTTGAGCGGGTCCTGCCGAAGGCAGAGCAGAACCAGATGTTCAGGCTGAACCGCATGGAAGGCATTTTCCGTGTGCAGGTCCAGTTCAGTGTCATAGCTGTCGGAAGTGGCCGACTTCGACTGGCTTTGATGGGGAAAGAAGTTATTGATCAGATCGCCATTGGATTCCTGGGTGTACCCGATGGGCTCGCCCAGCAGTGACGTCGTTTGCAGCAGCAGCTTTTCACTGGTGATGTCGCGCTTTACCAGTTGATTTCGGCTGATGGGCGTCGCGGGGATCTGGCCGATGCGCAAATTTTCAAGATGCAAAAAACCACTTTTATTGCCGAAAATTCTGAACATCACGATCTGGGCAATCTGTTTTTGATTCAGGCCACCCTTGGTGACTGCTTCGGCCAACAGGTGTTCGATGATTTCCGACATCTTGTTTTTCTTCCTGGGGTGATTATTCCGAGGCGCGAAAAAGGCCTGTGTACACTGACTGCGAAAAATCATGGTGGTGTGGGCAGGCCTGGAAGCAAAACAGAAAAACATGCTATGAAGGATGACTATTACTCATGATAAGGATGTCTGTCAGCCGTGCGCTTACCCCCTCTTTATGCGTTGCGCGCCTTTGAAGTCGCTGCCCGCCATGGCTCTTTCACGCAAGCCGCCAAATCGTTGTGCATCACGCAAAGCGCGGTCAGCCGCCACGTCAAGACGCTTGAGGAGCACCTGGGCTGCACGCTTTTCGAGCGCAAAGGACCCCGGCTGTCACTGACCGATGCCGGGCAGTTGCTGGCCCAGGAATTGGAGCGGGGGTTCGCCACCATCGAGCACGCCTGCAGCGCCATCTTTTGTCAGAAAGGCGTAGTCCGTCTCAAAGCGCCTTCAACGCTGACCATGCGCTGGTTGTTGCATGCCTTGGAAGAATTTCAGGGCAAAGAACAGGGCCCGCGGGTGCAATTGACCAGTGCCTGGATGGACGTGGATTTTGTCGACTTTCGTACCGAGCCGTTTGACTGCGCCGTGTTGCTGAGCCGAGGAAATTTCCCGGCGCAGTGGAACAGCATCAAGCTGTTTGACGAATGGCTGGTGCCCGTTTGCTCACCGGAGCTGTTGGGCAAGCCCACCTGGCCTCTCGACAAGCTGGCGGCCA
The DNA here is from genome assembly GCF_014836765.1 of Serpens gallinarum. GTDB lineage: Bacteria > Pseudomonadota > Gammaproteobacteria > Pseudomonadales > Pseudomonadaceae > Serpens > Serpens gallinarum. The sequence goes on along the minus strand of NZ_JACSQG010000010.1, from coordinate 23,671 downwards.
ACAAGCTGATCCATCCCTCGCGGGACTGCCGGGACTGGCGGCGCTGGTTGGAGCGGCAGGGGCTGCAGGATGCTGTTGCGTGGCGAGAGGGCAAGCGTTTCGACACCCTCGAACTGGGAATTTCGGCCGCCGCGCAAGGGTTCGGCGTATCCATCGGCGATCTCGCCCTGGTTGAAAAGGAGCTGCGCAAGGGCACCTTGACCGTACCGTTCAAGACTGCCGTCAGGTCCGGAGACAGCTATTTTCTGGTCTGGCCGCAGAACGGCGCCAAGCACAGGATGCTGGCCTCCATGCAGGAATTTCTACTCGAGCATCTGCCGGTCATTCAGAGACGGGATCTGACGTTTCTGGAGTGAGCGCAAGGGCAACAAGCCGCGCCGGGTAACCAGGCGTCGGCTTGCATGCCCGGTAGGGACATTATTGATCCACAAGCATCTCGAAGCCGCCATAGATCATACGCTGCCCATCGAACGGCATCGGATTCTGATCGGGCTGCACACGTGGATCGGCCATGACTTTCTGCATGCCGCTGTCACGCACCTGTCTCGAAGGCCAGATGATCCAGGAAAACACCACGGTTTCTTCGGGCTTGCACTTCACCGCCATGGGGAATGAAGTGACCTTTCCTTCCGGCACATCATCGCCCCAGCACTCGACCAGCTTTATGGCGCCATGCTCCTTGAACACTGCGGCGGCGGATTCTGCGTGTTGTCTGTACGCTTCCTTGTTAGCAGTTGGCACGGCAACGACAAACCCATCGACATAAGACATTTCAGTTCTCCTCTGGCTGTGGAGCCTTGATTGCTGCGGGACATGCAGCTTAGGTCGATGCCTGCGCTTGGCGCAAAGCGCAGCCGGGATGGCTTGGCAGACCGTTGAACTGTTACGCCCCTTTGGTTGAGGGCAAAAGGATCGTCAGCAAGCCGAGCAGCGGCAGGTAGGAGCATATTTTGTACACCTGCTCGATGCCCTGGATGTCCGCCAGGTAACCCAGCAAGGCACCGCCAATACCGCCAAAGCCGAACATGAGGCCGAAGAACACGCCGGCGATCATGCCCACGTTGCCCGGGACCAGCTCCTGGGCGAAAACCACGATGGCAGAAAACGCCGAGGCGAGGATAAAGCCGATGATCATGCTCAGCACGCCCGTCCAGAACAGGTCGACGTAGGGCAATGCCAGGGTGAAGGGCGCGACGCCGAGGATGGAGAACCAGATGACTGTCCTGCGGCCGATCTTGTCGCCGATCGGGCCACCCAGGAACGTGCCTGCGGCGACGGCGCCAAGGAACAGGAACAGATGCACCTGTGAGCTGGCAACCGAGAGGTCGAATTTCTCCATCAGGTAAAAAGTGAAATAGCTGGTGATGCTGGTCATGTAGAAGTATTTGGAAAAAACCAGCAGTGCCAGCACCGCCAGGGCAAAGGTCACGCGCCTGCGGGACAGTCCGTGGGTGGCTTGGCTACCCTGTTTGAGCGTGAACAGGTTCAGATGGTTGCGGTACCAGCGGCTCAGGCCATACAGCACACCAATGGCAAATACCGCGAACAGGCCGAACCAGGCGACGTTGCCCTGACCGTACGGAATGACGATGGCCGCCGCCAGCAGCGGGCCGAAGGCGCTGCCGGCATTGCCACCGACCTGGAAGGTCGATTGCGCCAAGCCGTAGCGACCGCCCGAGGCCAGGCGCGCGACGCGTGAGGTTTCCGGGTGGAAGGTTGACGAACCGATGCCCACGAGCGCCGACGCGATGAGGATCGCCGAAAAGCTGCCGACGAAGGCCAGCATGAAGATGCCGAGCAGGGTGCAGACCATGCCGGCCGGCAGTAGCCAGGGCTTGGGATGGCGGTCGGTGTAGTAGCCGACCCAGGGCTGCAGCAGCGAGGCGGTGAGCTGGTAGGTCAGGGTGATCATGCCGACTTGAGTGAACGTCAGGCCGTAATTGGCCTTGAGCATGGGATAAATCGCCGGTATCACGGCCTGGATCAGATCGTTGACCAGGTGCGCCAACGCGCAGGCACCAATCACGCGCATGACCAAGGGACTGGCTTGGCGGGCAGTCGAAGCGATGGCTGAGGGCGAATGGGTAGAGCTGATAGACATGACTGACATCCCGGGCAGAAACAGCATGCGCACCCGGACAACTCGTCCTTGCTTGAGCAATGCGCGCCAACGTACGGCGCTATCCTAAATCCCGCAGAGGGCTTTGTCTCGCAACTGCCTGGATAGACAACACGGCGGGGGATTACGTAGGAGCGGACTCGTCCGCGATCAAAGCCATACGATGCTGCGATTCGATCGCGGTCAAGACCGTCCTACGGTGCGTTGAGTTGGCACGCGCCTTGTGTGTTTCCCTGGCGATTTATCCTGGGCTCGTAGTTTCGGAAGGCGACTTGATTTCAGCCTCGGTGCCCACGCGCGGTCGGCTATCGCCGAACAAGGTTTGCAGGTACGCCTCCTGCTGGCGCAGGCCATGGTTGATCAGGAACTCGTGGCCGGCGGGCAGACAGCGCAACAGGGTCTGCCAGGCAAAGCGCGGCGGTGCGGTGAGCAGGGGATACCAAGGCAGTGTCCCACGCGGCAGGCCCAGCGCCTCTCGGCCGTTGCGGTCGATAAAGGTGTGCGCAATGCTCAGGTGAATCGCCCTGTTCAGGCGCCCACGCAACCAGGGCAGATTGCGGTAGTGGCGCTGCAGCGGCTCATCGATCAGGGCCATGCCCAGGCGGCGACTGCTTTCATCGGCGGGCGCCTGAGCCAGGAGATTGTGGTACAGCGCCCGACGCCCCTGGTTTTCGTCAGCGTGCAACCAGCGCTCGTCGACACCCATCAGCCAGGCGATATACCGCCAGAGGTGGGTGATGGCCGCGCCTTCGCGGCGAGAAAGCGGCACACCGAGCATGCGCTGGCCGATCAGAAAGATCGTGGAAAACGCCAGGTAGGTGGCGTGCATGTCGCCCTGATTGATGGGCAGGCCGTAGTAACTCGCGTCCCAGTTTTCCATGGCCGCGACATGGCGGCGCACCAGGCCGTGGATCAGGCGTACCTGAAGCGTGCCGCAATAGCCGGGAGCGCCCCGCCGCATGCCGCCCGGGCGCGTGCAGTCGATCCACCATTTGGTGGTTTCCGCCACTCGCCGTTGCGCGCCCTTTTCCAGGGCGCCGGTGAGCACCAGGGTGCGATTGATGGCCGAGGCCTGATAACCGGGCAGCAGGCCCAGGTCACGCAGGACACGCATGCCCGTCAGTCCGGACAGCCCACAGGCGCGAGCGCCTTCCTGAGCCCGTTCGGCGTCGAACCAGTCGGGCGCTGTTTCGATGCGGGAGAAGAACGTTCGCAATGGCTGCGGGGCGCCTTCCACGGCGTCGATTCCATGGCGCACCGCGCGCTCGTAAAGTGGTCGGGTTCGAGACAGACCGCTTTCCATCATCCAGCCGATCAGCTCGTCCATCGGCGCATCGCCCACCAGCAGGGATTCGCCAATCGCCTGCCATTCCTCGGCGCTGGGCTCGGCCGTACCACGCACCCAGAGGCGGATGGGCGCGGCGGTGCGTCGTGCGCGCACCGGGTCGACGCCGTGGCGATCGGGAATACGAACGGGGCGTGTCAGCATGTTCATACCTCGGTTGGGCTGTGCGACAGGCGGGTGTCACTAGACTATTGCGAGTAATTACTCGCAAACAACTCGTATGGATGGAGCCGATATGAGGAAGCAGCCGAGACAGAAACGTTCAGGGAAGATGGTCGCGGCACTGCTGGAGGCCACAGCGCTGGAGCTGGGCGATCGCGGCCTGGATGGGCTTACCACCAACCATGTGGCCAGGCGTGCCGGGGCCAGCATTGGCTCGCTTTATCAGTATTTCGACAGCAAGGAAGCGCTGATCGAGGCGCTGCTGCAACAGCAGGGCGGACGTCTGATGGCCGTGGTCCACGAGCGCCTGCTGCCGCTGCTGGACGCGGATATCAAAACGGTCACGCGGGCGATCCTGCAAGGCATTTTCGAGCAGGTTGAGCAGGACAAGGGACAGCGCGAACTGGTGCGCAATTGGCATCGGCTGCGTTCGGAACAACTGTTCCAGACTCTGGAGCGGGATATGAGCGAGGTGTGCCAGCAGTATCTGCTGCGCCATGTGAACGAATACCGCCTGGACAACCTGCCGGCCACCTTGTTCGTGCTGATCAATTCGGTGCAGTTCACCACAGCGCGTTATTTCAGTCAGGACTCGGTGCTGTTCAGCCGCGATGAAGTAATCGAGGCTCTGGCCAAGATGGTCGAATCTTTCTGCTTGCCGCAGGACAGTCGAGACAATCATCACCCGAGGTAGAAAGTCGCCAAGCGTTTCCACCTGGCGCCTTCCGCCGACCCAGCTAGCCTGCAGCGCCCTCCGGCAGCTTGGCGATCACCTTGATCTCGAACTCAAAGCCATACAGCCAGGTCACGCCCACGCCAGTCAACGTCGGGTGCGGTGCCTCGCCCCAGTACTCGGGAATGATTTTCCAGATGGTCTCGAATTTGGATTCCGGATCGACGATGAACACGGTCACGTCGATCACGTCCTCGAAGCTGCAGCCGGCTTCCGCCAGGATCGCGTTGAGGTTGTCGAAAGCACGACGCACCTGCATTTCCAGGTCAGGCTCCGGCGAGCCGTCTTCGCGACTGCCGACTTGCCCCGACACGAATAGAAAACCATTGGAACGGATTGCCGGCGAGTAGCGATTGCGTTCGTACAGCGCCTGGCGTCCGGGCGGGAAAACAACGTCACGTGTGGCCATAACTACCTCTTCTAAGGGCCGGTACCGACCCGTAATCAACTTGAAGACACTCTAGAAAGACAGGCGCTGCGGATAAACCAGCAACGCTGGTCAGCATTGTTTGTAAAATCCGAACAATCCCGACTAGCTGGAGCTGAGATGGACCGTTTCGATGCAATGCAAGCCTTTGCCCGAGTCGTGGAAACCGGCAGCTTTACCAAAGCGGCCGAGACCCTGCACATGAGCAAGACCAGCGTGACGCAGCTCGTGCAGCAGCTAGAGGCGCGGCTGCGGGTCAGACTGCTCAACCGCACCACGCGCAAGGTCAATGTCACCGCCGACGGCGCCGCCTATTACGAGCGCGTCCTACGCCTGCTGGCCGACATGGACGACGCCGAGACCAGCCTGTCCAACGCTTCGGCCGCGCCCCGAGGGCGGCTGCGGGTGGACGTTCCCAGCCCGCTGGCGCGTCTGATCCTTATTCCGGCCTTACCGGCTTTTCATGCCCGCTACCCCGAAATTCAACTCGACATGGGCGTCAGCGACCGCGTCGTCGACATCATCGACGAGAGCGTGGACTGCGTAGTGCGGGGCGGCCCAATCACCGACTTGTCGCTGGTGGCGCGCCACGTTGGGGATTTGCCGTTCGGCGTATATGCGGCGCCCAGCTATCTGCAGCGCGCCGGCATTCCCACGCACCCGAGTGAAGTGGAAGACAGCCACCACCGTGTCGTGAATTACATCGGCTCGCGCACCCGCAAGGTATTGCCCTATCAGATGCGACGTAGAGCAGAGCAGATCAACCTGCAGGGCCGCCATGTATTGGCGGTTGATGACGGCAACGCCTACCTCGCGGCTGGCCTGGCCGGCCTGGGCATACTCGGGCTGCCGGACTATATGGCCCGGACGCACCTGGCTAGTGGCGAACTGGAGCGTCTGTTCGAGGATTGGCAATTCGAGCCGATGCCGCTTTCCGTGGCCTTCCCGCCGAATCGGCATGTGAGCGCCAAGCTGCGAGTGTTTATTGAGTGGATCGTGGAGTTGATGGCGCAGCATGCGCCGGTGGAAAGTAGAAAGTGATGCGGCTAGGCGACCGATGCGCAGGCGCGCTCAGAACGTGACGACAGGGCCGGGATGGCTGGCCGAGCGGATTGGCGAGTCAGTACACTCTGTACATCGTCATCAGCAGTACACGAGAGCTGCCATGACAGCCTATCCCGCAGCGAACGCCGTCTCGCACGCGCCCGGAGTTGAGTACATGATCGAAGTCACCGAAGTTTCCATCGCCGAGCTGCGTGCTGCGCTCGAAACCGGCCGGACCACTGCCGTGGAGCTGGTGCGTGCCTATCTGGCCCGCATCGATGCTTATGATGGCCCTGAGACACCGACCCGGCTAAATGCCGTGGTGGTGCACAATCCCGATGCGCTCAAGGAGGCCGAGGCCTCCGATGCCCGCCGCGCCCGTGGCGAGACGCTGGGCCCGCTGGACGGCATTCCCTACACGGCCAAGGACAGTTACCTGGTGAAGGGGTTGACTGCCGCCTCCGGCAGCCCCGCGTTCAAGGACCTGATCGCTTATCGCGACGCCTTTACCATCGAGCGCTTGCGTGCCGCTGGCGCCATCTGCCTGGGCAAGACCAATATGCCGCCCATGGCCAACGGCGGCATGCAGCGCGGCGTTTACGGTCGCGCCGAAAGCCCCTACAACGCCGACTACCTGACCGCGCCCTTTGCCTCTGGCTCCTCCAATGGCGCCGGCACCGCCACCGCTGCCAGCTTTGCGGCGTTCGGCCTGGCCGAGGAAACCTGGTCCAGCGGCCGTGGCCCGGCCTCCAACAATGGCTTGTGCGCCTATACGCCGTCGCGCGGAGTGATTTCGGTGCGCGGCAACTGGCCGCTGACGCCGACCATGGACGTGGTGGTGCCTTTTGCACGCACCATGGCTGACCTGCTGGACGTGCTCGACGTGGTGGTGGCCGACGACCCCGACACACGCGGCGATCTCTGGCGTCTGCAACCCTGGGTGCCGATCCCGAAGGCCTCCGACGTGCGTCCGGCGTCCTATGCGGACCTCGCCGCCCAGGCCGATGCGCTCAAGGGCAAACGCTTCGGCGTGCCGCGCATGTTCATCAACAAGGACCCGGAGATGGGCACCAGTGACAAGCCCGGCATCGGCGGACCCACCGGCCAGCGCATCCAGACCCGGGACTCGGTGATCGCGCTCTGGGAGCAGACGCGTCAGGCCCTGGAAGGAGCCGGCGCCGAAGTGGTAGAGGTGGATTTCCCGCTGGTGTCCAACTGCGAGGGCGACCGCCTTGGCGCGCCGACCGTATTCAATCGCGGCATCGTGTCGCCGGAATTTCTCCATGATGAATTGTGGGAGCTCAGTGGCTGGGCCTTCGACGATTTTCTGCGTGCCAACGGCGACCCCACGCTGAACCGCCTGGCCGATGTCGATGGATCGTTGATCTTCCCCCATGACCCCGGCACCCTGCCGAACCGGGAAGACGACCTCGCCGCCGGCATGGATGAATACGTGAACATGGCCCAGCGCGGCATCAAGTCCTGGGACCAGATCGCCACGCTGCCCGACGGCCTGCGCGGCCTGGAGAAGACCCGCAAGTTGGACCTCGAAGACTGGATGGATCAGTTGGGCCTGGACGCGGTGATTTTCCCCACCGTGGCCGACGTCGCGCCGGCCGATGCCGATGTGAATCCGGCCTCGGCGGACATCGCGTGGAGCAACGGCATCTGGGTGGCCAACGGCAACCTCGCCATTCGCCACCTCGGCGTGCCCACCGTCACCGTGCCCATGGGTGTGATGGCGGATAGCGGCATGCCCGTGGGGCTGACCTTCGCTGGCCGCGCCTATGACGACTCCAACTTGCTGCGCCTGGCTTCAGCCTATGAGTCCACCGGTAGCAAGCGCCGTGTTCCGCCGCGCACGCCACCGTTGGCGCGCTGACGGGCAGGGTTTCTTCCAACAAAAAGGCGCCGCTGGCGCCTTTTTTGTACCTGCCCATCGGCCCGTTTGGGCTGCGGTGCCTGCCGGTAAAGTAGGATGGGCTGGAGCACAGCGATACCCATGCCGCCCGGCCAAACACGTGGCTTCACCTGAAAACACGATGGGTATCGTTTCACTCAACCCATCCTACGAGTCAGCGTGCTGCCTCTGGGGTTCACTGTGCGGAGGAGGGTGCCTGCACCGGCGGCGCCGGTTCTGGGCTAGGACGTTCCCGTTGCTCCACACCCGCGCTACTGCGCCCGGCCTGAAAGGCCGCCAGCATGTTGGAAGTCAGGGCGGAGTTGAATGAGGCGATGCCAAAGACAATGGCCAGGACCGTGCTGATCGCGGTGACGATCATGGTGGTCTTCAGGGTATTGAGGCTAGCCTTGAGCTCCGCCGTGGACCTTTCCAGCCGCTGGATGGCCGTTTCAAAGCCGGAATTGCGAATCCCCTGGGCCGAATCCCGGGCTGCCTGAGACGCCAGAAAAGCGTCGATCTTGCTTTCGATCGAGGCGACACGCGCATCCATGCGGGTCTCGAGGAGCTCCAGCTTGGCATCCAGTTCGGGGCGGGGCATGTCGTCGTTCATAGTCTGAGTATGGAAGCAGAACGCGGATTGTCAGGTGGTACACGACAGGTGTTTTTTCGCTTGCGCGGGGAGCAAGCGCACCTGCCCCACGATGCGTTGACGCAGGTATCACATGAGCGTTGCGCCATCGAACACGTCAAACGGAAGAGCGAAGGTATCAACGCCCTCCAGACAACCCAGGTTGATGCGATAGTGCCCTGGCTTTACGACTGTTTGGTGGAAGGGATAGATACCGCACTGGCTGCAAAAGTGGTGCTTGGCAGTACCGCTCCCAAACTCGTACGTGGAGAGGGCGCCATCCGCGGCAACGATGGTCAGGTCTGACGGGGCGACGGTGAAGACACTCATCAGTGCGCCTTTTCGTGCACAGATCGAGCAATTGCAACGCATGCCCCTATCGATGGCAGGGCCCTGAAATTGGAACTGTATCGCTCCGCAATGGCAGCTTCCTTTGTGCTCGAGCATATAGCCTCCGGTTAATGGTTAACCCCAAGGTAGCTCAAGTCCTGCGTATCAGTCGGCGGCGTGGATATCTCGCTTTTAATCTCCACCATGGCCCCGCCTGGTGGATCGATAGAACGCGATTCACCCCAGGTTTCGGGGTGCTCGTCAGGTGGGGTATTAGTTTTACGCCGGTTAGGATGGCGCTGTTGGAGCGCCAGGCTATCTGTAGGGTGGATGTCGTTTTTTTACATCCACCAGAGCCCCGCTTGGTGGGCCGCCACCCGGTGGATTGCCACCCGGAGGATCGCCCCCCGGTGGAACGATGAAGCGCGTGTCGGCGATGCCGCACTGTGTAGGGCGGCGTCGCTCATTGCAGGTTACTGGGATAGCGCAGGCATGGCTTTTTACACGCCCCGTTCGTTGTTCCAGATCAGCACGTGCAGCTGCGGCAGCACGCGGGGCCGGTACCAGCGGTCGGCGGAGATGCGCTCGACCAGCCAACGCAATTGCGCATTGAGTGTCTGGATATCGGCCTCGCGCTCCGGCTGCTCGGGCGTGGCCGGCGTCGGGTTGCAGGGCTGCAGGAACAGCGGCAGGTCGGGGTAGTCGGCGGCGAGGCTTTTGGCCCATTGATAATCCGTTTCGTCGGCGATCACCAGCTTGAGGCTGACTTGAGTATCGGCCCCGGCAGCGGCCAGGCAGGCCTCAAAACGCTCGCGGCGAAACGGCATGTCCGAGGACGGTGGTTTGGGGCTGAGGGTCAGGTAGTCCAGCTCGGCAAACCACGGCTGGGCCTTGCTGCCCTGGGTTTCCATGGCGAAGCGGTGGCCTTGCGCGTGGCCAAGCTTGAGCAGATCTTCGAGCGGCTGCAGCGCCGGGTTGCCACCGGACAGGGTGATCAGAATGGGCTCGCCGCCGCTCAGCCGGCTCACCTCGACGAGGATCGCCTCGGCGTTCATGGCCTGCCAATCGGCGCGAAAGGCGGGGTCCACGGCATAGCGGGTGTCGCACCAGCTGCAGCGAAAATCGCAGCCGCCGGTGCGCACGAACACGGTGGGCATGCCGATCAATGCGCCCTCGCCCTGGATGGTGGGGCCGAAGATTTCGCTGATGGCGATCATGGCCGGTACTCCGCCCAGGTCTTTGGCGTTTCCGACACCGACACCGCGCTCACCTCGGGCCAACGGGCGTGGGCCCACTCGTACAGATGACGGGCCAGGCGCTCGGCGGTGGTGCACGCGTCGCCCAGCACCTCGTTGAGATGACGGTGATCCAGCTCGGCGTCGATGTAGTCTTTGAACGCCTTGAGCTCCAGGTAATCGCGTACGAAACCGTACTGATCGAGACCCTCGCTCTGCAATTCGATTTCCACCACATAGTTATGACCATGCAGACGGGCACAGGGGTGCCAGTCGGGCATTTGCTTGAGCTGGTGGGAGGCGGAAAAGTGAAACTCTTTTCTTATCGTGTACATGCGTTCGCCCTCGCCACCGCGTCGCGCCAGTACTGCTGGTCCTGGTAGGGCGTGGGGTCGGGTACACCGGCCAGGGCCATGGCTTCGATGCGCTCCACGCAGGTACCGCAGCGGCCGCAGTGAGTCTCGCCACCCTCGTAGCAGGACCAGGTATCGGCCACCGGCACGCCAAACCGCGCCGCGTCGCGGGCGATTTCGGTCTTGTCGGTGTTCACGTAGGGCGCCATCAGCGCCACTTCGGCCACGCCGTCCAGCGCCTTGGCCTGCATCTGGGCGAATAGGTCGATAAAGTCCGGGCGGCAGTCAGGGTAGATGAAGTGATCGCCGCCGTGGACCGCCAGCGCCACGGTGTCGAGGCTGCGGGCAGCGGCCACGCCGAAGGCAATGGTGAGCATGATGGCGTTGCGGTTAGGCACCACCGTCACCTTCATGTTCTCTTCGCTGTAGTGGCCGTGGGGCACAGCGATGTCGTCGGTCAGGGCCGAGCCTGACAGCTGGCGGCCAATCTGGCCGATGTCCATCACCAGGTGGGGAACGGCGAGCCGTTGGGCGGTAAGGCGGGCGGCATCGATTTCTTTGCGATGGCGCTGACCGTAGTCGAAGGTCAGCAGGGCGCCGAGGGAGTGCTCCGCCGCCAGCCGGTAGGCCAGGGTCACGGAGTCGAATCCGCCGGAGCAGATCAACAGAGCTTTCATAAAGTGTCCTTGTTTTGTCCGGGTAGGCTGCGACCGGGTAACGCGGCGGCCATTTTAACGACCGGGGCCGCCTTGTCCAACAACAAGGTGCGGAGCCAGTGTGGCGGCTTTATCGGGTAGCGCACGCCGCTGAACACATGTCATGCCGGATCAGTCTCAACTTCACGCTCCGCGTGGATTTCCGCCATGTACCTGATCCAGCTCCTCCTGCCGCTCTACGACAACCACGGCCAAGGCTTTCCTGGCCACTTCTTTCGCGAGGTCGGCGAGACCCTGATCACCCGCTTCGGCGGGCTCACCGCCTTTACACGCGCCCCGGCCACCGGACTCTGGCGGGAGGATGGGGTGCATACCGAGCGCGACGAGGTGGTCGTCTACGAAGTGATGACCGAGACGCTGGACCGCACCTGGTGGGCCGACTACCGCAGCATGCTGGAAGCGCGCTTCGAGCAGGATGAACTGGTGGTGCGTGCCTGGCCGATCGAGAAGCTCTAATGCCCAATCCCGACGCGGTGATCGTCGGCGCCGGAATTGCCGGGCTGTCGTGTGCCGTATGGCTGGCGGAGGTCGGGCTAGCGCGACGCGTGCTGGCGTGCTGATAGCAGCCAGCGTAATCGGCTATTCAGCAGGCCTGTCTCGGCTTCTCCCTAGATCGTGGAGGCCTATCTTTTTTTTTGCCAGTAGCTAATTGACCGAACGTTACAGAACGATTATTGTCCGGCTTTGATTCATTCAAGAGCCCCAGAATATGCGTAAGGAGAAGCTGCCAAGCCAAGGTCGCCCTCGGCAATTCGAGGATGAAGAAGTCATTGATGCTGCTGTGGCGGTTTTCAGTGAGAATGGCTTTGCTGGCACTTCTGCTCAGGACTTATGCGATGGTACCGGTTTAGGTCGGGGCAGCCTCTATAACGCCTTTGGTAGTAAACAAGGGTTATACGAGCAAGCATTATTGCGTAGCCATGAAAAAAGCATGTCTGCACAGTTGACCATTCTAAGAAAACCAGGCTCTGCAAAAGAGCGGCTGCGCACCTTGTTGCTTTGGGGGATTGCTGAAGATCTGGAGCAAGCAGAACAACATAATGCAATGGTTCTGTTCTCTGCCTTGGAGCGCGGTAGTAAAGATGAAGCCGTAGCAAGGCTGAATAAGGAATATAGAGAGCGCTTGGAAAACGCCCTGGTTTCTGTATTTGAAGAAGGCCAGAAAAATAAAGAATTTGGCAAGAAGGCTTCCGCTATCGAAATGGCAAGAGGTTTTTTGGCTGGATACTATGGATTGCGTGTTCTGAATAAAAACATCACGGATAAGAGTGTCCTTGATGATGTTGTGGCTGGACTGCTGGCTAACTTCTAGGCTCTCAATCATCGTACTTCGTTTTTGTAATAAACATACCTGTAATAGATAACGCATCATGATGCGGTCAGATGATGCGTGCTTCTTTATCCGTTTTTGTAATGTTTGTTAAATAATTGAGGAAAGTCAGGAATGCCTTTGGTTGTGTATATTCTAGGATTGGCCATCTTCTCGATTGGTACCTCTGAGCTTATGGTGGCAGGGATGATGACCACCCTGTCGGACGATTTTGATATCACCATTGGTGAGGTTGGTCATCTGATTTCATACTTTGCTTTTGGAGTAATGCTGGGAGGCCCGGTGCTCACCTATGCGTTTCTCAAACTGAAAATACCTTACCGTCCAAGCCTGTTGGTATTACTCGCATTGTATGTGGTGGTCCAAGGTTTCAGTGCCTTTATTTCGGAACACTCCATTTTAATTGCTGTGCGCGTAATTACCGGTGTGCTATGTGCCGGTTGTCTCAGTTTGTCATTGGCGACCAGTATGGCGCTTGTGTCCGCTGAAAACAGGCCCCGTGCTGCTGCCGTGATTATTGGTGGCTTCATGGTTTCCACCGTGTTTGGTGTCCCGCTGGCGACGATCATCAACCAGCACTGGGGCTGGCGTATCAGTTTTGGGCTGGTCGCGGTGTTGGTACTGCTCTGTTTGCTGGTGTTGATTCGTGTACTGCCAAACTCGGGTGACCAGAGCAGTCTGAAAATGAAGGAAGAGTTTAAGGCATTTAAAAATATGGCGTACTGGAAGGCCTGCGCAACCAGTTGTTTGATTTTAGGTGCCAGTTTTGCGGCCTTCAGTTACTTTGTGCCGGTTTTAACCGCAGTGACTGGCATGACGATGGGGGTAATTCCCTTCATATTGATGCTCTATGGAGCGGCAAACATAATAGGGAACATCGTCACCGGGTATTTTGCCTTTCGGCATAGTTTAATCATTATGGTTGTCGGGCTAACGGTGCTGAGCATTTCATTAACTGGTATGGCATTGCTGGCGCAATATCAGTGGTTCGCTGTGGCCTTTGTCATTTTGATTGGGTTGTCCGGTGTGCCCATGAACCCTGCGATGATGGCACGCATCATTAGTGTGGCCCACCCCGGTCCCATGGTAAACGCTGTACATACCTCCGTTATCAATATCGGCTTGGGCGGAGGGACTTTTCTTGCCGGGTTGGCGATCTCCGCAGGCTATGATGTGCGCGCTGCATTATGGATAGGTGCTGGCCTGGCCGTGCTGGGGTTATGCTCCGTGCTGCCTTACCTGCGACGTGGAAGAATAGGTTGGAATTGAAGTCAGCCGGTTCAGGTCCCTACCGGTAATATTTATTGCAGTGAAACCGGATATTTCCGGAGAGGTCGCGCGGGGACGTCACACTCTTTGTGGCTTACCTTCGGTACCGCCTCAAGGACGGGTGGCAGCATCGAGCGTGAACTGGAACGGCAGGGCAAAGCCGACGCCGGTTGATTTCCGTTTCGATCACCGCGATCTCGAATTCGAAGCCAGGATTTATTTGAATCTGTTCGGAAGTAGTCGCACCGAGAAGATAGAAAAGCCAGGCATTGCCTGGCTTTTCTTTTTGGCCGTTCAGCCAGAAGCCGTAAACGGTTCCGATAGCGACCGGGCCAGCGCGGCGCCGGGCTCGTTTCCACTGGCCTGATAAACCTGATTTCCCTGCTCGGCCTTCAGCACCCGGTCGAGCCTGAGTTACTGGGCCAGCTCGAGATAGGTGCGTTCCATGAAGTGTTCTTCATCCTGGCCATGACCGCTGCCACCAGCGGCTCGCGCTGCGCTGCAGCGATTGCCGATTGCCGATTGCCAAGCCTTCTAGGCGTGGCGTCGAAGTCACGGGGATGTCCGCTCTGGCTGCTCGCAGAACTGCGTCTGCGTAAAAATCGGCCGTTCCTTGTTCTGGTTTTCTCTTCAGTGCAAGAATCATAAGCACTATGAATGGCCGTTCATCAGTTAACTTTAAACTTACCCCCGGAGCAGCCGATAGCTGATTGATATATAGGACGAGTTCAGAGGCAGGAGCCACCAAAGGAATCGGTTTGTATGCGGGGGTCCCACTCATGTTCAGTCGTCTCAAGTTCAGCCAGAAAATCCTTCTGGCGGCGTGCCTGGTCGTAACCACCGCATTCGCGTTGTTCACGCTCTACAACGACTACCAGCAGCGCAATACCATTCGTGCAGGTCTTCAGAGTGACCTGAAGGCGATGGGCGAAATCACTGCCGATAACATCCAAAATTGGCTGAGCGGCCGCATCCTGCTGATCGAGGGTGCGGCGCAAGCTGTCGGTAATGACAGTGACCCTGAGCGTGTACTCCGCCTGCTGCAGCAGAAAGTCTTCGCCGAAACCTTTATGTTCACCTACTACGGCAGTGCCGACGGTACCTACCTGCTCTATCCGCCGGACGACATGCCGGACGATTACGATGCCCGAACCCGCCCCTGGTATCAGGATGCGGTCGCAGCGGGTGGCTCGACCCTGACCGAGCCGTACCTCGATGTGGGCGCGGGTGGCCTGGTCATGACGCTGGCCACGCCGGTGCGCGGCAATGGCCGGACGCTGGGCGTGGTAGGGGGTGATTTGGCCCTGGGTGTACTGATCGAAATCATCAACTCACTGGATTTCGGTGGCCTGGGTCATGCGTTTCTCATCAGTGCCGACGGGAAAGTGCTGGTGCACCCTGACCAAGACAGGGTGGGCAAGAGCCTGAGCGAGCTCTATCTGCAGAACACGCCGAGGCTGGACAGCCGCTACAGCGAAGCCAGTCTGGACGGAAACACCCGTATTCTCAGCTTCAGTCCGATCACCGGCCTGCCATCGGTGAAGTGGCATGTCGGTATTTCCTTGGATCGCGACAAGGCCTACGCCAGCTTGACGAGTTTTCGCACCTCGGCGCTGATCGTGACCGTGATGGCCGTGGTCTTCATCCTGATACTGCTGGGCATGCTCATCCGTGTGCTGATGCGCCCGCTCACCGATATGGGCCGGGCGATGGCCAATATCGCCGAAGGCGAGGGCGACCTCACTCGCCGGCTCGATGTGCAAACGCGCGATGAATTCGGCGAACTGGCGACCTCTTTCAATCGTTTCGTCGAGCGGATTCACGGCTCGATTCGCGAGGTTTCGTCCGCGACCGAGGCGGCTTATGAAGTGGCGCAGCGAGTACTGAACGCCTCCAACGCCTCCATGATCAACTCCGACGAACAGGCCAGCCGCACCAACAGCGTGGCGGCGGCCATCAACGAGCTGGGCGCCGCCGCGGAGGAAATCGCGCGCAATGCGGCTGACGCTTCGCTGCAGGCCAGCGGCGCGCGGAAGGATGCGGAGGGCGGCCGCGAGGTCGTCCAGCAGAACATCGCCGCGATGCGCGAGCTATCCGAGAAGATCCAGGCCTCCAGCGCCGAGATTGAAAAGCTGGATGCCAGGACTGTGGGCATCGGTCACATTCTCGAAGTCATCCAGGGGATCTCTGAGCAGACCAATCTCCTCGCCCTGAACGCCGCCATCGAAGCTGCACGGGCAGGTGAGGCCGGCCGAGGCTTCGCGGTGGTGGCGGACGAAGTGCGCAACCTCGCCCATCGTACGCAGAGCTCAGCGCAGGAAATCCAGCAGATGATCGAAGAGCTGCAGGCCGGCGCACGTGCTTCGGTGGACCACATGGCCGCCAGCCAGGGGCAGAGCGAGGACAGCGTGACTATTGCCGATCGGGCCGGCGATCGCCTGGGCGAAGTCACCCAGCGAATCGGCGAGATCGACGGCATTAACCAGTCGGTGGCCACCGCAACCGAAGAGCAGACCTCGGTGATCGAGTCGCTGAACATGGACATTACCGAGATCAACACCCTCAACCAGGAAGGTGTAGAAAATCTGCAATCCACCCTGCGTGCCTGCAACGATCTGGAGCAACAGACCGAGCGGCTCAAGCAACTGGTGGGCAGCTTCCGCATCTGAGTGCGGCCGGCATTAAGGAGCTGCTGCCTTTTTCAGGGGATGTTGACCGCTGAACATTGCGTGCGTGGCGGACCGTCGTCTGCGCCGGAGGGCATGCCCCGCGCCTCGACGTGGCGCTTTGCATCCGGATGTTGCTTTTGCCATGGGCAGAATGTGGGGAGGGGAGCCTCTGAAGTTAGACTCCGTTCGTTGCGGCGCCCCCAGTGTTCCGATACATCTACGGCCCCGTTGGAAGAATCAAGAGAAGGACTCTCGATGTCAGGCAAACCCGCTGCTCGCCAGGGCGACCCCACCACCTGCCCCCTACCGGGACATGGCAAACCGCCTATCCAGTCCGGTTCCCCCGATGTGCAGATCAACAACCTACCCCCAGCGCGCGTGGGAGACACCGCCAGCTGCGGTCAGGCCATCACCGGTGCCTACTCCACCACTGTATTCATCAACGGCCAAAACGCCGCCACGCTCGGCAGTACCCTGAGCCATGGAGGGGTGATCGTCGGGGGATCGGGCGATGTGCTGATCGGCGACACGGTTGTCGCGGCACCCTTCATTGCCCCAGCACCTGTGCAGGTCGGTAAGTGGATCAGCTTTCAGATTCATGCAGCGGAGCGTTACACCGGTTGGCAGTGCATCGCCCATTTCGATGATGGATCGACCCTCAGCGGCACGTTCAACAGCGATAACCAGGTGACCTTCACGAATGTCACGGGATCGACCTGCACACGGGTCGATATGCCTGTGGCCAACGTCGGTGAACAAGCCTCAGTGACAGACCAGCTTCTTTCTCTTATCACCGGGAGCAGTCAAGGATGACTCACGGCATCGAGGTTCAGGGTCGGTTCCAGACACAGAGCGGGCACACGCTGCCACGCTCGCCACTCGAAGAAGCCATTGCCGGTATGGAAGGCGCGGCGACGAGGTTCTCCCTTGACGCCATCAACGACGCCCAAACCCGCGCCAGCTATGCCGCCAACATCAGGAGGATGTCCGCACAGGTGCGGGCTGACATGGCGGCCGGTAGGCTCAATAGCCAAGCGGGTGTCGAGTTTTGCCACGAGTTGCGCAACAAGATCATGGCGGAACACCGCAAGCTCACGTCCGTTACCGGACTCGCCAAGGCGGAGCAGTACAAGAAAACGCCACCGACGCTGCCACAGCTGTTTGAAAAATACGCAGCCAGCAAATTCGGCAAGAGCTATGACACACTCTCTGTCGAGCAGAAAAAGCAGATCCACTACGAAGTCATTGAATCCTCCGGTCGGGACAACGCCAAATTCACCAAAGGCACGGATCGCCTGCGGACGATGGGCAAGGTGGGCATTCTGGTGACTGCGGCATTCGCTACCTATGAAATTCTCAACGCCGATAACAAGGTCAAGGAAACCGCGCGCCAAGGTATGATCCTCGGCGGAGGTGCCGCCGGCGGCATTCTTGCCGGCTTCGGCGTCTCGTTGATCTGCGGTCCGGGCGCTCCGGTCTGCGCCATCGCGGTGGTGCTGGGAGGCAGTGCGATTGGCGGAATTGCAGGCAGCATGGCCGCCGATTCCCTGGATGACGAACTCGAGGAATTTTCCAAGTGGGAAGTGTTTTGACGCACGCTGAGCGCATCCGGTTGTGGTCAGCACTGTCGGATGCCTTCGTCGACAACCCGATCGACTACGCAGCCATCGCGAGACAGTTGGAGGGGATTGACCGCGCTACGGTAAAGGTTGCGTTCTTCGAGGAAGTGGGGCCTGTTTGCTATTCAAACCTGCAAGCACCCATCCCGCCGATCTGGACGGCATTCGACACCACTTGGCTCGCCGAAACGATCAGAAGCACCCAGGAAGCCCGCCGTGCCTCGGCCTTTCGCCGCCTGCGCGACCAGGCCTTTGTGGCTTACCTTCGTTATCGACTCAAGGACGAGTGGCAGTGCATTGAGCGCGAACTGGAACGGCAGACAGACGCCGACGCCGGTTGAGGGAAGAAAGCGGGTCGATCCTCAAAGAGAAAAGGGCAGGATGATGGCTGAGGGCTGCATCGGGTAGGGTGGATGTCGTTTTTTAACATCCACCATGGCCCCGCTCGGTGGAGCGCGCCACCCGGTGGATCGCCACCCGGTGGATCGATGAAGCGTGATCCACCCTACGTTCATGGAAGCCTGCCGGACAGGCATGGGTATCACGCCATCCTGCGAGCGTGATCAGTCCGGCAACTTGGCGATCACCTTGATCTCGAAGTCAAAGCCATACAGCCAAGTCACGCCCACGCCGGTCAGCGTCGGGTGCGGGGCCTCGCCCCAGTACTCGGGGACGACGCTCCAGATGGTCTCGAACTTCGACTCCGGGTCGACGATGAACACCGTTACGTCGACCACATCGTCGAAGCTGCAGCCGGCTTCCGCCAGGATTGCGTTGAGGTTGTCGAACGCGCGGCGCACCTGGGTTTGCAGATCGGGTTCCGGCGAGCCGTCTTCGCGACTGCCGACTTGCCCCGACACGAACAAAAAGCCGTTGGAACGGATCGCCGGCGAATAGCGGTTGCGCTCATACAGCGCTTGGCGTCCGGGCGGGAAAACAACGTCACGTGTGGTCATTACTGCCTCCATCAATGGGCCGCTGCCGGCCCGTTATCAACGATGGAGACACTGTAGAAAGGCGCGCGGTTTGGATAAACCAGCAACGCTGGCCATCACTGTTTGTAGAATCCAAACAATCACAACCCGCCGGAGTCACGATGGACCGTTTCGATGCGATGCAGGCCTTTGCCCGAGTGGTGGAAACCGGCAGCTTCACCAAGGCCGCCGACACCTTGCACATGAGCAAAACCACCGTGACGCAACTCGTGCAGCAGTTGGAGGCGCGGCTGCGCGTCAGGCTGCTCAACCGCACCACGCGCAAGGTCAACGTCACGGCGGATGGCGCGGTTTACTACGAGCGCGTGATACGCCTGCTGGCCGACATGGACGACGCCGAGACCAGCCTGTCCAACGCCTCGACCTCGCCCCGGGGGCGGCTGCGCGTGGACGTGCCCAGCCCGCTGGCGCGCCTGATCCTTATCCCGGCACTGCCGGCCTTCAATGCGCGCTATCCGGAAATCCAGCTCGACATGGGCGTCAGCGACCGCGTCGTCGACATCATCGACGAGAACGTGGATTGCGTAGTGCGCGGCGGTGACATCACCGACCTGTCGCTGGTGGCGCGACACGTAGGCGACCTGCCGATCAGCGTCTACGCCGCACCCAGCTACCTGCAGCGCGCCGGCATTCCCGCACACCCGAGAGAAGTGGAAGACAGCCAGCACCGCGTCGTGAGCTTCATCGGGTCGCGCGCCCGCACGGTGATGCCCTACGAACTGCAGCGTGGGGGAGAGCAGATCAACATACAGGGCCGTCATGTGCTGGCGGTCGACGATGGCAACGCCTACCTCGCGGCGGGCCTGGCCGGCCTGGGCATACTCCCGCTACCCGACTACATGGCTAACGCCCACCTGGCCAGCGGCGAACTGGTGCGCCTGTTCGAGGACTGGCGACTGGAACCGATGCCGCTTTACCTCGCCTTCCCGCCGAACCGGCATGTCAGCGCCAAGCTGCGGCTGTTTATGGAGTGGGTTGTGGAATTGATGGAGGTGCATGCGCCGGTGGGTCGCAGAGCGTGACGGATAGATTGTTTCGACCCCGGGGCGGCTAAAGCAAGAATTTAAATCTGTCCCCTTTTCCTAGACGCTGTAAGTAGCGCCTGCGGCTTTTTTGTGGGTGGACAGCAGTGGGGAATAGATAGTAGCGTCCTGCCATTGCAGGGTTTGGCCCCTCCAGGGATTAGATGGCGTTCGGTCTAACCCGCCTCAGGGTTCGTAACCCTTTGATTTTTAAAGGTTCGGAGAACTGTGACGGTTAATTTCCGTAGTTATGTAGACCTCGGTCTAACTCCATTACAGAAGAACTCCGTCTAATCACTGTTATGCATCAAAAGGATTCAGAGCAATGCCTACTATCGAAACTTGTGGGTCTGAAGCGAAAAGAACCGAATTCACTTATCGGGGCAACGCTCGGGACGGAATCACTCTCGAGTTTGAGTCTGGTGACTTTGATATAAATTCTCAAACAATCGCAGCTGTCATAGATCATTTTCGAGGCCAAACCGTCCGTGGTGGTTTTTCAATGACCAACCCGCCCCTTGGTGGTGTAGGGGCGTTCTTGCAGCAGCAAGGTGGTGGTCTGACTCCAAGACATGCATCTTTTCTCTGCGCAGCACTGCAACATGAAGGGCTAGTTGATTGCGTCCTGGATGGCAACGCTGTTGTGGTCACGTTCAATGCATAACAATGCGCTTATCATCGTTCGCTTCGCTCGCTGGACTCGCAAAAGCTCCGCTTTTGCTCGCCTGTTAGCTTATCGTTATGCGCACAGCCATCTGCGTTAACCATAGAGAAGAAAATGACAGAATCTAACGAAACAGAAATTGAAGCTAGTAATGCTGCGAACGAAAGCAAAGAGTTCTCATACGATGATTATTTTCATTCGAAAGAAACTTTTTTGATTTTCGTATTATTGTATGTCGATGGTGAAAAGAGAGCCGACTTCCTTGGTATTAAAGAAGAAATGTATGAGTCAAAAGCCAAGGCGAAAGAATGGCGAAATTCTTTGGTTAAAGTACTTCATTCTGACCGTTGCAAACATCTATCTGCGGATGAGGCAACAGCAAAAGTCAACGAAATCTATTCAAGGATGAAAAAGCATGCCAAATGAGGAGGAGGAGAATAGTACCAGCAAGCTTCCTGTAACTTTAAAGCCGGTTGACTTTGAGTACAAAAAACCAGAAAGAAGAAACGAGTTAACTGAACCAAAAAAATACAACAAGATCGATTCGAAAATTGGTGAACTAGTAAAGCTTGGAACTAATGGCGTGACCTACGTAGATGAAGATGCTTTTTCAACAATCTTTCAAACCACTGGGCCGAAAGCTGCTTTTATTTTTGAAAACCAGATTCCAGATTCAGACAAAAGGAGTTTTGATGGTAAAAATTACGCTCATAGCTCGGCGGTAGTGGGGTTAACCGATAAGAAATCACAAGAAGTCAGAGATGCTGAAAAGCAAGCCTTGCTTCAATATTCTCGGGACTCGCTCATTAGTGTGTCAGACTCTCCTGAGGCGCAGGATATGAGAAGAAAGGTCGATTCATTTACATCCAAGACCCTCCCGAAACTCCGAGACGAACGAGGCGTAAATACAGATGAAGTAACTGGTGAAGAAAGAAAAAAAGGTTTTGCCTTTCATCATGTTAATCCAAAAGAATTGCATACAGATCCAGAGGATGTCTTAGATCCTACTAAGGGGCGGAATTTGAACCCTGAAACTCATGCAGATGTACACAGAAAGAATATCAATAATGAGGAGCAGTTCGAGAAGTATCAGGCTGAAAATAAACCGAAGTAAAACGCATAACAATTTGCTGCACGCGGAAAAATACTCGCTGCGCTCGCATTTTCCGGTGAGCAAGGCGTTAGAGCGCATCAGTTACTTAAATCTCCATCTCAAAAATCAATTACGAATGGGAGTATCACTACATGGCTAGATGTACTGCACCATCACGGGGTCATCGCACAGCTAGCGGTCGAGCGGAGTGTCCTGCTTGTGGAGGTGGAGGCTATAACCGCTACAGCGGCTATGGCTCGCAACCATCCTACGGAGGTAGTAGTGCTGGCTATAGCGGTGGTAGCAGCAGGTCTAGCGGTAGTTCAAGGCCGCGCTGGGCGAAACCAGGCTCCTCCGTGCCATATACATCTGCCCAAGTAATGTCACTCACCCCAATTCGCGAAACCATCGAGGCACGAGCAGCGGCGCAGCCTGACCTTCGTGACGTATTCCTTTGCCACGCCTGGGACGACCGGCAGGGGGTAGCCAAAGAGCTGCACGATTTGCTTGAGGCCGCGGGCGTAAAAGTTTGGTTCAGCGAGAAAGACCTTTCTCTGGGCGTACCGATGATGCGCGCCATCGACAAGGGCTTAGCAAATTCGCGCATCGGGCTTGTGCTGGTAACCCCTGCTCTGCTGGAGCGCCTCCCCAAAGAGGGCGTCGCCGATAAAGAGCTTTCAGCACTTCTGGCGAGCAACCAGCTCGTACCAATCGTCCATAACACAACTTATGTAGCTCTTCGCAATGTCAGCCCTTTGCTCGCATCTCGCAGCGGCCTAGACACTTCAGAAGATTCAATGGCGGTGGTGGTAGCGAAAATCGCCGAGCTAGTCGCGCTGTAGTTCAGCGTAAATGCACTCTAACAACTGGTTCAAACCGTTCGCTTCGCTCACTGGGACGGGCTAAAGCCCGCCCCTTAACCAAACGTTGAGGCTGTAGAAAAACCTGCTGCCAGCCTCTGCACCGACTGATACGCTCGCACCCATTCAAATCGCAGGGAGGCGCAGGGTGATGCCTCGGTTCAAGACCGTTCACAAAGGACTCAAGCTCCTGCCCATCGACTTCGACAAGCAGTTGCTGCCCGGCACTTTCGAGCACGCCCTGTGTTATCTGGTCGATCACGAACTGGACCTGTCCGACTTCCACGCTCGTTACCGCAACAGCATCGAAGGTGCTCCGGCCTACGATCCGGCGGTGCTCCTGAAGATCGTCCTGCTGGCCTATAGCCGCGGCATCATCAGCAGTCGCCAGATGGAGGCCGCCTGCCGCGACCATGTGCTGTTCATGGCCGTCTCCGGCGACAGCCAGCCACACTTCACCACGCTGGCCCAGTTCGTCTCCAGCCTGGGCGAGCTGGCTGCCAAGCTGTTTGCCCAGGTACTCGCGGTCTGTGACCGGCAGGGCCTGATCGGGCGGGAGATGTTCGCCATCGACGGGGTCAAGCTGCCGAGCAACGCCAGCAAGTCCCGCAGCGGCACCCGCGCCGACTTCCTGCGTCAGGCCGAGAAGATGGAAAAGGCGGCGCAAGCGATGATCGAACGCCAGCGCCAGTGCGATAAGCAACCGGAGGACGAGACCCAGCGTTCCGCGCGCCGGCTGGAGCGGCTGCAGGCCGACGCCCGTCAGCTGCGCGCCTGGCTCAACGACCACCCCGAGGATCGCAAGGGCGCCAAGGGGCGGATCAACCTGTCCAACCGCACCGACAACGAATCGGCCAAGATGGCCACCGGCAAAGGGGTGATCCAGGGCTACACCGGCGTCGCCGCCGTGGACGAGAAGGCGCAGATCATCGTCGACGCCCAGGCACACGGCACCGGCTCGGAACAGGCGCTGCTCGAACCCGTCATCGACGCCACAAACGGGCTGCGCGGCGCCGATACCTGCTACACCGCCGATGCCGGCTACCACAGCCGTCAGGCGTTGGAGCGCCTGGAGGTTGCGGGCATTACCGCCTTCATTCCCGACAACGGCTACCGCAAGCGCGACCCGCGCTACGCCGGCCAGGAACGCCACAC
>NZ_JACSQG010000009.1 GCF_014836765.1 Serpens gallinarum | reverse complement strand
CCTCCCTGCGATTTGAATGGGTGCGAGCGTATCAGTCGGTGCAGAGGCTGGCAGCAGGTTTTTCTACAGCCTCAACGATTAGCTAAGGGGCCGGTGTTAGCCGGTCCCAAGGAGCGCAGCGACCGTCTTAAGCGTATTGTTATAAATCCCGCAGTGGACTGTATATTCCGAAACTTTCAATAATATCATCTTTGGATTGGAGGTCGTGATTGAAAGTAGAAAGCCCTATGCTTCGCGCCTCTACGCCGTATACGCTAATCTCGAAACGAATATTTTTGAATTCTAAAATCTCACTTAATTTTCGGACTGTTAACAGCTTTGCTTGGACACCATAGATTTCATATTCAATTTGCTGATTCTCGCCATTGAAGATCTCGATGTGTTTAGTAATTCCTTCGGAATCGTAGTGCGCAATGAAACCAGCCAGCCCACAATGATCTGAGCGAAACTTGGACTGATCAGTTTTAAAGAAGCTCGAGTAAACGTATCTGTAAGCCTCTTGAATAGAATCTCGATGCATTCCGATTTTTACTGGACCTGCTCCTACACCCGGCTCAATTTCTACGTAATTCTTACTCAAATGCAAAACCTCTAACTTATAACGTTTGAATTCACCGGACTGTGCGGCTTGCCGCGCAGGTCCGGTGGAATGAGTGGTTATGTTTCATAGCTGAATCTGCGCTCGCCTAGGTTGGGTAATGGGATAGGCACCGTGCGCCTCCAGCGCAGCGATAAGAGTTACCGTGCTAGTGGCTTTGGCGTAGTCTCGCTCTCCCTCCGTTATTCCCACAGCGTGCAAAAAGTCAAACTTTCCGGAGGCGAGTTGTGCCCACGAGGCGTAGTGCGTTGGTTTGGCGATGGCCAAGAAACGGAGGCTCGACTCTTCGGTTCCGTCGATTGGCCCTCCGGTCGGGACACGGTGACCATAATCAAGCCCAGAGAACTCTCCGAACCGGCCATGACAAGCCAGGACGTGATAAACCAAAAGGCGCTGTAATACTCGGATAGGCCAATCGCTTTGTTCAGGCGACTCGATTACAAGCTCGACGCCAAGCCACGAATACGAGGCTGGCTCATATTCATTTGGCTCAGATTCCCAAGGTGTTGAGCCGCCAGAAGACACGTAGAGCCAAGAGTTTCGCTCGGGCGTTGGAGCGAACTCAAAAACCCCAAGATGGAGCCAACGTGGATCGACGTCGCGCTGGTCGAAGATATTATTGAACAGCTCGAAGTTCAGAGGAAAGATCCCTCGGCGCTGAGCTCCGAACAGGCGAGGATAAAGTGTCTCCTCTCGGTACTCCCAAACTTCCTCAAGTGAACTCACGATGCTTCCCCGATGAAACATAACAGTGATTAGATGGAGGTCTTCTGTAATGGAATTAGACCGAGGTCTGCATAACTACGAAAATTATTCGTCACAGCCCTACTCCGATCTGTTAAAAATCAACGACTTACGAACCTTGCTGCGGGTTAGACCGAACGCCATCTAATTCCTGTAGGGCCAAACCCTGCGATGGCAGGACGCTACTATTTATCCCCCGTGGCTGTCCACCCACAAAAAAGCCCGGCCTGGAGAATGCAGGTCGGGCTTTTTGGTGGGCGACAACAGCCGCGGGCGGGTTACACCACGCGACCGCCGTCTACCGGCAATTCCACGCCATTCAGGAAGGCAGCATCGTCGGTGGCCAGGAACACCGCCACGGCGGCGATATCGCTGGGTTTGGCCATGCGACCCAGCGGAATGGTGGAAACGAACTTGGCGCGGTTTTCCGGCGTATCGGGCATGCCCATGAAGTCTTCCAGCAGCGCGGTTTCACCCATCACCGGGCAGATGTTGTTGACGCGGATGCCGTCCGGGCCTAGCTCGACCGCCAGGGACTTGGACAATAGGTTCACCGCGCCCTTGGAGCCGTTGTACCAGGTCAGTCCTGGGCGCGGGCGAATGCCGGCCACCGAGCCGACGTTGATGATCGAGCCGGTGCCCCGTTCGCGCATCAGCGGCACCACGGCCTTGACCATGTGGAAGATGGATTTCACGTTGACGGCATACACGCGATCGAAGGTGGCTTCGTCGACGTTCATCAGCGGCTGGTTACGGTGCGTGGTGCCGGCATTGTTGACCACGATGTCGGGCACACCGAAGGCGTCCACGCAGGCTTGCACGGCGGCCTGCACCTGCTCGCCGGAGGTCACGTTGCAGGCCACGGCGAGGGCGTTGTCGCCCAGTTCGTCGGCCAGGCGCGCGGCGCCTTCGTAGTTGATGTCGGCGAGCACCACCTTGGCGCCCTCCTCGATGTAGCGACGGGCGATGCAGGCACCGAAACCGCTGGCGGCGCCGGTGACGATGGCAATTTTATTCTTGAGCTGTGCCATGGGTTTTCTCTTTTTATATGGGTGAAAAAAATCTGCTGTGAATTTGGTTAGAACACGATCAGATCACGCAAGCTGCTGCCCGTGGCCAGGCTGTCGAAGCCGCTGTTGATGTCTTCCAGCGCCAGGCGCCGGCCAATCAGCCGGTTCACCGGCAGGCGGCCGCTGGCATACAGGCCGAGGTAACGCGGTACGTCGCGGGCCGGAATGCACGAGCCGATGTAGCTGCCCTTCACCGTGCGTTCTTCGGTGGTCAGGCTGACCTGCTGCAAGGGCCAGCGGTCCTGGGGATGCGGCAAACCGGCGGTGATGGTGGTGCCGCCCCGGCGGGTCGCCCCATAGGCCAGCTCCATGGCCGGCACCGAGCCGGCAAACTCGAAGGCGAAATCCACCCCGCCCTGGGTCAGCTCGCGAATTTTTGCCACGGCGTCGGGATCACGCGCATTGACTGCATGGGTCGCTCCCAACGACAGCGCCAGGTCCAGCTTGCTCTGGTGGACATCCACCGCGATCAAGGGGTTGGCACCCGAAGCCCGAGCACCGAGCAGTGCGCTCAGGCCCACGCCGCCCAGGCCGACCACCAACGCCGAAGCGCCGGGCGAGACCTTGCCGGTGTTGACCACCGCGCCCATGCCGGTGAGCACGGCGCAGCCAAACACGGCGGCTTCCACCGGATCGATATCGTCACTGATCGGCACACAGGAGCGCGCCGACACCACCGCATGGTCAGCAAACGCCGACACGCCGCAATGGTGGTTCACGGCCACCGAGCCCTGGCTCAGGCGGCGGCCGCCTTCAAGCATCTCGCCCTTGCCATTGGCTTCCGCGCCCGGCTCGCACAAGGCCGGACGGCCTTCCATGCACGGCACGCAATGCCCGCAACTGGGCACGAACACCAGCACCACGTTCTGCCCGGGGCGTACGTTTTTTACCCCTGGGCCCACTTCCAGCACCTGGGCACTGGCCTCGTGACCCAGCGCCATCGGCACCGGGCGCGGACGCACGCCGGTAATGACTGACAGGTCGGAATGACACAGGCCGGCGGCGATCATTTTCACCAGCACTTCGCCCGGTCCGGGCGGTGCCAGATCCAGTTCTTCAATCTGAAGCGGGCGGCTTTCGGCATAGGGCGCCGTCAGCCCTGACTCTCGCAATACTGCAGCACGGATTTTCATTCTTGGAATTCTCTGCGGGTTAGCCCTGGGTTCTTCTTGCGCACCGGCCTGAGTTGCCAGAAGCCGGTGCGCACTCGCTAACAGACATTAGCCGTGGTGGCTGACTACGGTCTTGGTGACGCTGAACTCTTCCAACGCCAGAAAGCCCTTCTCGCGGCCATGGCCACTCTTGCGTACACCGCCGAACGGCAACTCGACACCGCCACCCGCGCCATAACAGTTGATGAACACTTGGCCGGCTTCCAAACGCTTGGCCAGGCGCTGTTGACGGGCGCCGTTCTCGCTCCAGATCGCCGCCACCAGGCCGTACTCGGTGCCATTGGCCAGGGCGACGGCATCGTCTTCGTCATCAAACGGCATGGCGGCCAGCACAGGACCAAACACTTCTTCCAGCGCCAGTTTGTGATCGCGCGGCACCGGGCCGAACAGCGTCGGCGCCACGTAATAGCCCTCGGCAGGCAGGTTGGCATCCAGCACGCCTTCGGCCAGCACCGGCAGGCCGGACTCCTTGACCTCGGCAATGAAGCGTTGCACCCGCTCGAACTGCGCACGGGTAATGATCGGCCCGCAGTCCGGCGAGGTTTCCGGGGCGCCGACGCGAATCTCGCGAAAGCGTGCGGCCACCCGCTCAATCACCTGGTCATAAATCTCGCGCTGCACCAGCAGGCGGCTGCCGGCCGAGCAGGTCTGCCCAGCGTTCTGGATGATGGCGCCGACAATGATCGGCACCGCCTTGTCCAGATCGGCATCGGCAAAGACGATCTGCGGCGACTTGCCGCCCAGTTCCAGCACACATTTGACGTGGTTGCGCGCCGCTGCCGTCTGGATTTCCACGCCGACTTGCGGCGAACCGGTGAAGGTAATCAGGTTGATATCGGGATGCGCCGCCAGCGCAGCGCCCGCTTCGCGGCCGTAGCCGGTGACGATATTCAACGCCCCGGCCGGCAGTCCGGCGGCGCTGGCCAGTTCGGCAAAACGCAGCGAGGTCATGCAGGCATCTTCGGCCGGCTTGACCACCGAGGCGTTGCCCATGGCCAGGGCCGGCGCGATGGTGCGCCCGAGCATCTGCGCTGGGTAGTTCCAGGGAATGATGTGGCCGACCACGCCGTAGGCCTCGCGGACCACGTTCACGCTATAGCCGGACAGGTAGGGAATCACCTGGCCGTGCAGCTTATCTGCCGCGCCGCCATAAAACTCGAAGTAGCGCGCCAGCGCCTCCATGTCCTTGCGCGCCAGGGCCAGCGGCTTGCCGGTGTCCTTCGCCTCGATGGCGGCCAGCTCGTCAATGTTGTCCAGCACGCTCAAGCCGATGCGCACCAGAATGCGCCCTCGCTCCGTGGCGCTCAGTGCGCCCCATTCACCCTGCACCGCAGCACGCGCGGCACGCACTGCCAGGTCGATATCTGCCGCCTGACCACGGGCAATTTCCGCGTAGGCCTCGCCGGTAGCGGGCGCATAGACCGGAATCGATTCGGGGTTGGAAGCCGACTGCCAGCCACCACCAATAAACAGCTTGCTCATGGGTAAGCCTCTATAAAGGGAGAAGAAGATGTGCTGATGGGCGCCGCGTCGGGCAACAACGCCCCACGCTCGATATGCAGGGTGCGGTCTTGAACATCCTTGAGCAGGCTGCCGTTTGACTCGGTGATCACAATGCACAGCTCGGGCACCCTGCTCTGCAAGCGCTTGAGCGCCTCGCTGTATTGCGTGGCCAAGGCAGGCGCCAACCCCTGGAATGGCTCGTCGAGCAGCACCAGTCGCGAGCCGATCATCAAGGCTCGGCCCAGGGCCGCCATCTTGCCCTGCCCACCGGAGAGCGCCGCGCCGGAGCGCGGAAGCATGTCGCGCAACTGCGGCACCACGTCAAGGGTCAGCGCCAGACGCTCATCCACCTGTGCCTTGCTGAAGCCTGCCACCTGACAGGGCAGGCGCAGGTTTTCCTCGACGCTCAGCGTCGGGAACATCACCCGCTCCTGGGGCGCATAACCAATTCCCAACTTGGCCCGGCCGTAGTCGGGCACCCCGGCCAAGTCACAACCGTCGAATAGAATGCGGCCTTCGCGCAGCTTGATCAGGCCCATGATGGCGCGCAGCAAGGTGGTCTTGCCTGCGCCGTTGCGCCCCACCACCGCGTTGATCGAACCTTGCGGCAAGTCGGCGCAGATGTTGCGCAGGACCGGGGCACGCACGATGTCGGCGCTGAGATTTTCGAATTGCAGCATGTTCGCCTCCTCGTTCAGATACCCAGCACTTCGCGCTGCACGGTGGGGTCGGCAAGCACCGTCTCGGGGTCGCCGTCGGCCGCGATGGCACCGGAAATCCAGGCGGCCACGCGGGTGGCGTAACGCCGCACGATGTCCACGTCGTGTTCGACGAAGATGGCGGTGACCTTCTGCTCGTCCAGGGCGCGCATGAGGATCGCCATCACGTCGTGCTTTTCTTCGGTGGACACGCCACTGGTGGGCTCGTCCATGATCAGCAGACGCGGTTGCAGCATCAGCGACATCGCCACGTCGAGCAGCTTGCGCTGCCCTTCCGGCAGGTTCGAGGCAGGCTCGTGCTGACGCTCGGTCAGGCTGACCAACTCCAACACGCGGTCCACCTCGCGCCGGTTGGCACTGCCGCTCAGCGCCTGCAGCAGCGGCAGACGCGTCTCGCGGGCCATGCCGGCCAGTTCCAGCGACTGACGCACACTGTGGTCGAGAAACAACTGCGGCAACTGGAACGAGCGCGCCATGCCCCGCCGGACGATATGTCGCGGCGGCTGGCCGGTGATGTCCTGGCCGTCGAACTTCACCGTGCCGGCATTGGGTTTCAGCAGCCCGGTGCAGATGTTGATAAAGGTGGTCTTGCCGGCGCCGTTCTGGCCGATTACCGCCAGACGTTCGCCTTCATCCAGGCGGAAGTCGATCTTGTCGGCCACCACCAGTCCACCGAAGGCCAGGGTCAGCCCTTGGGTTTCAAGGAGCGCACTCATGCTTCACCTCCCAGCGCGGGACGACGCTTCTTGAGCAGGCCGATCAAGCCATCGGGCAGGAAGTAGATGATCACGATCAGCGTGGCCCCCAGCACCAGTTGCCAGGCACCGCTGACCAGAGCCGCGGCGTACAGCTTGAGGAATTCATACAGCAGCGCGCCGACGAACGCCCCGACCGCATGCCCGGAGCCGCCAAGAATGGCGATGAACACGAACTCGCCCGAGCGCAGCCAGTAACCCATTTCCGGCGTGACCAGGCCCTGCGACAAGCCGAACAGTGCACCGGACAGCCCGCACAGTGCGGCCGACAGCACATAGCCCTGCCAGAGGATTTTCTTGGCCGAAACACCGAGGTATTCCAGGCGCGTCTCGTTGCTCTTGATCGCCGCCAGGGCCTCGCCGGCACTGGAGCGGAAGTAGCGCTGAACACCCCAGATCACCAGCAGTGCCGCGATGACCACAAACACCAGCAAGCTGGTTTCGAACGCACTGCGCCCCAGGTCGAAGCCCATCAGGCTGGGCCGCTCCACACGCATGCCATCGGTACCACCGGTCAAGCTGTAGAACTTGCCGAGCACGGTGAACAGCACCATGGAGATCGCCAGGTTGAGCATGCCGAAGAAGATTTCCCGGTAACGCACCACGAAAGCGCCGATCAACATGCCGGCGACCACGCTGACCAGCGTGCCGAGCACGATCAGCAGCATGCCGTCGAGCCCCGGATACCGCTGGCCGAGGAAGGCCACCGTGTAACCGGAGATGCACGCATACATGGCATGGCCGAAGGAGATCTGCCCGGCGCGCAGCAGCACACCGATTCCCAACGCTGCCAAGCCGTAGCACAGGCCCAGGATCAGCGGGATTTTCAACCAGGGGAAGGCACTCGCCAGCCCCAGGATGACGACGGACGCAATCGCCGCCGCAATGAGTGAATAACGCATCAGATTCTCCTAGCCTGAGCCACGGTGAACAGCCCCTGCGGGCGCACCAGCAACACCGCGACCATGATCACGTACGGCATGACCACTTCCAGTTCCGGCATCAAGTAGACACAGAAGGAGCGCGACAGGCCGATCATCAACGCGGTGATCAGCGCACCCGAGATCTGCCCCAGACCCGCACTGGCAACGACGGCAAAGGACAGCACGATCATGTCCGCACCGATGCCCGGCACCAGCGAGGTGGTCGGCGAGGCGAGCGCGCCGCCCAGCGAACCGAGCATGGCGCCAACCACGAAGGTCAGGTAGGCAATACGCTTGGCATTGATGCCCAGCGCGGTGGCCACTTCCCGGTCATGGGTGACGGCAATGATCTGCCGACCGCTCAGCGTGTGGTTGAGGAACCAACGCAGCAGCAGGTACACGCCCAGGGCAGCGCCCGGCACGAACAGCAGCTGGTAGTTCATGTACACCACGCCAAGCAGCTCGGAGGTGCCCATCTGGTTGACCACGTCCGACACGAAGTACGGCTGGGTCCCCCAGATCATCCGCTGCAGATCCTCGAAGATCATGAAGGCGCCGAAGGTCACCAGCAGTTGCAGGATCGGGTCACGATCCTGGAACCGCCGCAGCAGCAGCATCAGCACCGTGCCGAGCACGATGCCGACGGCAATCGCGCCCCCGATCAACACCGCCAGCGAGGACAGGGCGGAATCTCCGCCCAGCCAGAGCCCGAGCGTGGCGGCGGCATAGCCGCCGCACGCATACAGACTGCCGTGCGCTACGTTGAGGATGCGTACCACGCCGAAGATGAACGTCAGCCCCAGCGCCACCAGAAAGAGCAGCCCGGCATAGGACACTCCATCGAGCAGCGCGAGGATGAAAATATCCGTGCTCATCACTGCAGTCCTGCGGTTTTCTGATCAACGAATTGCACCTGATCAAGCAGGGCTGGCGTCAGGGTCTTCACCCACTCCAGGGTCTTTTCGCCGGGCGGCGTAGTGACCATGTCGGCAGGAATAATCACGATGTCCTTGAGCACGCGGAACTTGTGATCCGGGCTTGAGGTGGTCACGCCGAACAGCTGCGACTCCAGACCCTGGCCATCTTCCGGACGGATGGTGACCGGACTGGTCAGACCGCGAAACTCCAAACCGCGAAACGCCTCGGCCAATTGCTCCTTGCTCGGCCATTGACCGTCGTTGGCCTCGATGGCCTTGTCATAGGCGGCGCTCATGCCCTCCAGAGCCTGCACCATGTGGTACACGGAGTAGATCGGGTAGTTGCCGGTGCGCGCGTGGAATTTCTTTACGAAATCCTGGTGCTTGGGATCCTGCGCGTACTGCGGGTGCAGGAAGTAGTGGTCGCCACGGGCGCCAATCAGCACACCTTCGGGCAGGGTGTTGCCCAGGCTCTGCAGCGAGGTTTCGCCTAGGGCCAGGTAGAACTGAGAGGTGCGCAGCAGGCCGCGCTGGCTGGCCTGGCGGACGAAGGTGTCCAGGTCGCCACCCCAGGAGGTGGACAGTACGACGTCAGGACGCAGCACCTGCAGACGGCTGACTTCCGCCGAGAAGTCCGGGGCGCCGAATTTCGGGAACAGCTCGGCAACCACCTTCACATCAGGTTTCAACACCTTGAGCGTGTGGCTGAAGATTTCCCAGGATTCACGCCCCCAGGCATAGTCCTGGTTGACCACCGCGATGGTCTTGAAATCCGGGTTGACCTTGAGCAGGTAGAGCACGCTGGCGACCATCTCGGTCACGGCGTTGGCCTGGGTACGGAACACGTACTGGTAATTGCCATCCAGCGCCCTTTCGGTGCCGCAGTCCCAGAGGATGTTGACCACTTTGAGGTCTTCGGCCACTGGCGCAAGGGTGTTGCAGTTGCCGCTGGAGATGGACGCGAGCATCAACCCGGCGCCCTGCTCCTGTACCACACGGCGGAACTCGGAAAGCAGACGGTCGCTGCCGACGCCCTCATCGATGAAGATCGGCTTGACCGGCACGCCATGCAGGCCGCCCTTGGCGTTGAGTTCTTCGATGTAGAGTTCCGCGGCCGCCTTGGCCGGCATGCCGAACACCGAGGCGGAGCCGGACATGAAGGTGCTGATGCCGATTTTCAGTTCGGTGGGTTTTTCTGCCTGGGCAAACGCCGGCAGAGCGGAGAGGGAGGACAGTGCGAAGGCGAGCAGGGTCGCCCGCAAGACGGGAGCTTTTGACATGATTGTTGCCTCTTGCGGCTATTGTTTTTGTACTGACGCATCAGCAACTTACAACCCAGAAAAGTATTCCGAGAAGCTGCATTTAACAAAGCCAGCGTTCGGCTTGGGTGAACGCCAAACGTGGTGAACCCACGCTCCGAACGGCGCTCCGACCCATGAAAATCGCCACGCTCGACTGCCTTTTGCCACCGGCCACGAAAATTCAACCGCAAGATCCGGAGTTTTTGCGCTTGCGGTGGACCTTATTCTGAGGCTGTCATTTGTCTTTCCAGGAGCTGCTCATGACGTCCAACGCTCTCTCGGCCTACGCCACCGACGACCTGCGCTGGCAAGCCGTCCAGGCCCGCGACCTTAATGCTGACGGGCACTTTGTCTATGCCGTGCGCACCACGGGGGTGTATTGCCGCCCCAGCTCCTCGGCTCGCCGGCCCAAACGCGAGAACGTCGAGTTCTTTGCGTCGGCCCAGGCCGCCGAGGCAGCGGGCTATCGCCCCAGCCGCCGCGCCAAAGGCGATCAGACCAGTGCCGCCGCCGGTCGCGCCGACTTGGTGGCGCAGGCCTGCCGCCTGATCGAAGCCTCGGAAACACCGCCCAATCTCGACCAATTGGCAGCACAGATCGGTTTGAGTCCATTTCACTTCCAGCGCCTGTTCAAGGCGGAAATCGGCCTGACTCCCAAGGCCTACGCCTCAGCCTACCGGGCCCGAAAACTGCGCGAGGAACTCCACGCCCCGAATGCCTCGGTGACAGACGCAATTTATGGAGCAGGCTTCAGTTCCAACAGTCGCTTTTATGAAATATCCGACCAGCTGCTGGGCATGCAGGCCCGCGATTACCGGACCGGCGGTGCAGGTTCAGCGATCCGTTTCGCGGTGGGTCAGTGTTCGCTGGGCGCCATTCTGGTTGCGCAAAGCCAGCGCGGCATCTGCGCCATTCTGTTGGGAGACGACCCTGAAGTACTGGTGCGCCAGGTGCAGGATCAGTTTCCGAAAGCCCGGCTATTGGGTGCCGATACAGCGTTCGAACAACTGGTCGCGCAGGTGGTGGGCTTTATCGAGGCGCCCTCACTTGGTCTGAACTTGCCACTGGATGTACGCGGCACGGCCTTCCAGGAGCGCGTCTGGCAGGCCCTACGCGCGATTCCGCCAGGCACCACGGTGAGCTATGCGGAAATCGCCGAGCGCATTGGCGCTCCCGGGGCCGTACGGGCCGTGGCCCAGGCCTGTGGTGCCAATCGCCTCGCGGTGGCCATCCCCTGCCACCGCGTAGTGCGCCGCAACGGCGATATTTCCGGCTACCGCTGGGGCGTGGAGCGCAAGCGCGAACTGCTCAAGCGCGAAGCCGGACACCGCGATACGACATAAGGCGAGCTCGTTGCATAGCTGATACCCAGGATGGGCTGAGGTCCGCGCTTGCTTCAAGTCCACCCGGTGGACATGCCAATCCCCATCAGCGTCAAAGCCACTCGCTGGCTATCGCTGCGTTCACAGGCACGGGTGCCTGGCCGTTGAACCGGCCCTACGACGCAGGAACAGCAACACCGCGCAAAAAAAAGCCCGCAGTATGCCTGCGGGCTTTTTCGCCTACGGACTCAGTGCTTACTGGTTGGCTGCCAGCGGCGCTTCTGGCTGGTTGGAAGCCACAGCGGCCTCGATCAGGTCCTTGCCGATTTCGTTTTCGAACTTCTTCCACACCGGCTTCATTGCTTCACGCCATTCGTTGCGCTGCTCAGCGGTCAACTCGATGATCTGGCTCGTGCCGGCCTTGATGATGTCCGCACGGGCGGCACGGTTCAGCTCATCGGCTTGCTTGTTCACTTCCACCGAAACATCAGCCATGACGTCGCTCAGCTCGGTGCGGATGTTTTCCGGCAAACCGTTCCAGAACTTGGTATTGGTGATCACCATATAGTCGATAGCGCCGTGGTCAGAAGCCGTGAAGTACGGCTGCACTTCGTGGACCTTCTGGCTGTAGTAGTTCGACCAGGTGTTTTCGGTACCGTTGACCACGCCGGTCTGCAGGCCCTGATAAACCTCGGCGAAGCTCATCTTGCGCGGATTGGCGCGAATCGCCTTGAACTGCTCGTCCAGGACGTTGGAGGCTTGCACGCGGAACTTCAGACCACGGGCATCCTTGGGCAGGTGCATCGGCTTGTTGGCCGACAGCTGCTTCATACCATTGTGCCAGTATGCCAGGCCGGTGATGCCCTTGCTTTCCATGCTGCGCAGTAACTTCTGACCTTCCGGGCTGGCCTGGAAGCGGTCAACGGCATCGATGTCGTCGAAGATGAACGGCAGGTCGAAAATCTGGATCGACTTGGCGTAGGGCTCGAACTTGGCAAGCGACGGGGCCAGCATGTGTACATCACCCAGCAACAGCGCTTCCATTTCCTTGCCGTCGCCGTACAGCGACGAGTTCGGATAGACCTCGACCCGTACCTGCCCAGGCAGACGCTCTTCGGCGAGCTGCTTGAACAGCAGCGCGCCCTGCCCCTTGGGCGTGCTGTCGGCCACCACGTGGGCGAACTTGATGATGATCGGATCGGCAGCCTGGGCCAGGCCGGCGACGGACAGGGAAACAGCGCAGGCCAGGGCCTTAACAGTGAGTTTCAACATTTTCTACCTCATTATTTTTATAAAGATTGTGGAAGCGTTGGGAACAGCATTGCCGTCCTTGGATAGTCGTGCTTCTCCTCTGTGACTGAATGGGAAACAGCGGCTTGGGCACCGGTTTCACTCCTGAAGCCGTTCCTGCCGATGCCGTAATGTCACGCTCGACCGGCGCGTTGCAACAGAAGCCGCGCCCGGCCAATCACCGGCGCATCGATCATCTGCCCGTCGATCACAAACACCGCGTTGCCCTCGGCGAAACCAGCCATCACCCGCTCGGCCCACTCCAGTTCGTCGGCGCCGGGCATCAGGGTTTCATGGACCACCGCAACCTGGCTCGGATGGATGCACAGCAGCCCGCCAAAACCCATATCGCGGGCATCGGCCGTGGCCTGCGCCAAACCGTCGAGGTTCTTGAAGTCGGGGAACACGCTGTCCAGCGGCGCGGCCAAGTCGGCCAGACGGCTGTGCAGCAGCACCTGGTAACGCGCCTGATCGAGCATTCGTTCGGCCGCTGCCGAGCCGTTGGCCAACCCCAGGTCAAGGCCCAGGTCCAGCGCGCCAAATGACAAACGCTCGATTCCCGGCACCTGAGCGATGCTTTCCAGGCGGTGCAAGCCCAGCGCACTTTCGACGATGGGCCATACCGGTTTGCCGGTGCCCACCGCGCGCGCGACCTGGGCCGCGCTTTCCACCTTGGGCAGCAGCACGCCGATCACATTCGGGTAAAGCTCGCAGAGTTCAAGATCCGCGGCATGCTGGGCATGCTCGGCGGCGTTGATGCGCACGAAGACCTTCGACGTGGGGTTGTCACGCAAAAACTGATCGAGATTGGCACGAGCCTCGACCTTGAGCGCCTCGGCCACTGCATCTTCCAGGTCGACGATCACCACGTCGGCCCCCGTGGCGATAGCCTTGGGAATGCGCTCCGGACGCGTCGCCGGAACGAACAGGGCGGAGCGGATAATGCTTGGGTTCATGAAAAATCCCTTCACTCGCGGGGTGGGCCTAAGCCCACCCGATAGTCGGTCACGCTACAGGGGCAGCAGGTTGGAGCCCACCCCGACATGTTAATGAGTCAAACCGCACCTTGCTCGCGCATACGCTGGACATCAGTGCCGGTGTAACCCAGCTCGGCGAGCAGGCTGTCGGTGTGCTCACCGAGGGCTGGCACCGGGTCCATGCGCGGCGTAAAGGCAGTGTTCTTGCCCGGCGGCAGCAACGCCGGAATCATGCCACTCGGGCTACCGACGTCCGTCCAGCGCTGGCGCGCCTTGAGCTGCGGATGAGCCCAGACCCCAGCCATGTCGTTGACATGGGCGTTGGCGATCGGCGCCGCGTCCAGGCGGGCAATCACTTCGTCGGCGCTCAGTGTGGAGAACGACTCGACAATGATGGCGCGCAATTCGGCGCGGTTTTCCGAGCGCTTGAAGTTGGCCGAGAAACGCTCGTCACGGGCCAACTCCGGTTGCAGCAGAACCTTGTCACAGAAGGCCAGCCACTCGCGCTCGTTCTGCAAGCCGAGCATTACGGTGCCGCCGTCGCCGGTGGGGAACGGCCCGTACGGGTAAATCGTGGCGTGAGCAGCGCCGGCGCGTGGCGGCGGCGTGGCGCCCTGGTAGGCGTAATACAGCGGGTAGCCCATCCACTCCACCAGGCTTTCCAGCATCGACACGTCCACGCGACTGCCTTCGCCGGTCTTGTCACGCAGCATGAGTGCCGAGAGCACGCCGGTGTAGGCGTACATGCCCGCCGCGATATCGGCGATCGAGCAACCAGCCTTAGCCATCTCGTCCTCGCCCGGACCGCCGGTGACCGAGAGGAAACCGCCCTCACTCTGGATCAGCAGGTCGTAGGCTTTCTTTTGCTCATAGGGGCCGCCTTCGCCATAGCCGGAGATGTCACACACGATCAAGCGCGGGAAACGCTCGTGTAGGGCTTCGAAAGACAGCCCCATGCGCGCCGCGGCGCCCGGCGCCAGGTTCTGCACCAGCACATCGGCCTTGGCCAAGACCTGTTCGAGCACACCCATCGCTTCGGCCTGCTTGAGGTCCAGGGTCAGGCTTTCCTTGGAGCGGTTGGTCCACACGAAGTGCGAGGCCAGGCCATCGACACGCTCGTCGTAGCCACGGGCAAAGTCGCCGGAACCGGGACGCTCGACCTTGATCACCCGCGCGCCCAGATCGGCCAGTTGCCGGGTGCAAAACGGCGCGGCGATGGCGTGTTCCAGGCTGACCACGGTGATGCCGTCGAGAGGACGGATGTTGTTGTTTTGTACGTTCATGTCCGTTTCCTGTTGATTACCGGCGCAGGGCAAATGTGCGGTTACCACATTTGTCCTGTGCCCTGGCGGGCTTATCGCCTCAGGCCAATTCGCTCAAATCCATCAACTGGCGCAAGCGCCAGCACTTGTCGATCAGCACGCCCGCCTCGTCATCGCTGCGTGCGCCGGAGAACGCCAGCAGGCGGCGAAATTTGTCTTCCAGCTCGGCGCGGCTGAGGGTGTTGCCCGGATCGCCCTTGGGTTCATCGATGGAACCGCTCAGCGTGCGACCGTCCACCGTGGTGACCTTGACGCGGCCCAGCCAGCGTTGCGGGTAGGCGCTATCGACTTCTTCGTCGAGCGCCATGCGTACTTTCTCGCGAAACGCCCCGATACGCGGGTCGGTCAGCGAATGCTGGTGGAACTCCGGCAGCCCAGCCTTGCCGTACACGGCGATCAGCCCGAGCACGGTACCCATGGAGAACTTGGCCTGGTGCACGGTCTGCGGGACCACCACACGGCCGAGCACGTCGATGCCGCCCTGGTGCACACGGGTGGTGACACTGGCGATGTCGTCAGCGCTGAGGTTTTCACGCTGCATCAAGGCAAGCAGCGCATCGGCGGCCGGATGGGTGTGGCGGCACGAGGCGTGGAACTTGAACGAGGTTTCGATCAGCGCCCAGCGGCTGCCCAGGCGATCCGACAGCCAGGCCGGGTTGGCATCGCTGGACATCCCGGCGGCCATGCCCTGCTCGCCTTCGAGAATGTTCTTCGCGCCGCTCAGCCCTTCGGCAGTCATGTACGCGGCCAGCAAGCCATCGGCCGCTGCCTTGGCAGTGTGCAGCTGCTTGGAATCCGCCGCGTCGCGCAGGAATTCCCACAAACCCGCGGCCTGGGTGCCGGCACTGCCGAGCAGGTTGGTGAACTGCTCCTGGTTGAAATTCATCAGCTTGCCGACGCTCACCGCCGCCGCCAGGGTGCCCACCGTGGCGGTGGTGTGGAAGATGCGGTAGTGCGAACGACCGAGGAATTCGCCGATGCGAATGCCGGCTTCATAGCCGGCCACGGCGGCGACAATCAACTCGCGGCCGGATTTGCCCAGATCCTGGGCTGCCGCCAGGACGGCCGGAAAAACCACGGTGGCCGGGTGCAGTACGGAGCTGTTGTGCAGGTCGTCCTGCTCCACCAGATGCGAACTGGCGCCGTTGACCAGCGCCGCGAAATACGCGGAGCTGGACTGGCCGTTGACCAGGATGTGCGCCGGGCCAGTGGCAGGCCCCATCATCGCCGCGTAGCGCTCGAACAGCGGGATCGGGTGCGCGCCCTGGCTGGCCAGAGCCGAGCCCAGCCAGTCGAGAAACAGATCTTCGGTACGGCTGATAACGGCTTCGGGCAACTGCTCGTAACGCAGGCCTGCCAAAAACTCAGTGAGCGCTTGAGTGTGCTGACTCATACAGCGTTCTCCACAGGATTCGAAAGTTCGATGAGGTTGAGGTCTGGGTCAAACAGGTAGATTGAGCGGATCGGTCCCATGGCGCCGGTGCGCTTGACGGGACCTTCCAGGATGCTCACGCCCTGGGCGTGAATATGCTCGATAACTGTTTCCAGCCGGTCTTTGACGATAAAACACAGGTCAGCCGAACCCGGCAGCGGAAAGGACGCCTTGGGCTCAAATTCAGCGCCCAGTTGATGCAGATTGATTTTCTGGTTGCCAAACGCCAGGGCATTACGGCCCTGGCCAAACACGACCGGTTGCATGCCCAGCACCCGACTGTAGAAATCGAGGCTCTTGGGGATATCACGCACCGTGAGTACCAGATGATCGAGATGGCTGATCTGCATGCTTGTCTCCGAATATTCAACGTGGATAACGACACCGTTATCCACTGTCCGGGTTACAGCTCTACCGTTGTCACGTGCCGCAAACACTTCGTAGGGTGGAGGTCGTTTTCTACTTCCACCTCGACTCCGCTGGGTGGTTAGAAGGAGCGCGGCAGATCCAGCAAATGCTCCGACACATACGACAGGATCAGGTTGGTGGAGATCGGCGCCACCTGGTACAGACGGGTCTCGCGGAACTTGCGCTCGACGTCGTATTCGCAGGCAAAGCCGAAACCGCCGTGCGTCTGCAGGCAGGCGTTGGCCGCTTCCCAGGACGCCTTGGCCGCCAGGTACTTGGCCATGTTGGCCGCGGCACCGGCGTTGCGACCGGCGTCGTATTCTTCACAGGCGCGCCAGCGCATCAGGTCGGCGGCTTCGATCTCGATGTGCGCTTCGGCAATCGGGAACTGCACGCCCTGGTTCTGGCCGATCGGGCGACCGAACACTTCGCGGTCACGGGCGTATTGGGCGGACTTCTCGATGAACCAGCGGCCGTCACCGATGCACTCGGCGGCGATCAGGGTGCGCTCGGCGTTCAGACCGTCGAGGATGTAGCGGAAACCCTTGCCTTCTTCGCCGATCAGGCTGCTGGCGGGGATTTCCAGGTTGTCGAAGAACAGCTCATTGGTCTCGTGGTTGACCATGTTGGCGATCGGCTGCACGGTCAGGCCGTTGCCGATGGCTTCGCGCAGATCGACCAGGAAGATCGACATGCCGTCGACTTTCTTCTTCACCTCGGCCAGCGGCGTGGTGCGGGCCAGCAGGATCATCAGGTCGGAGTGCTGGACACGCGAGATCCACACCTTCTGGCCGTTGATGATGTACTTGTCGCCCTTCTTCACCGCCGTGGTCTTGATCTTGGTGGTGTCGGTGCCGGTGGTCGGCTCGGTCACCGCCATGGACTGCAGGCGCAGCTCGCCGCTGGCCAGCTTGGGCAGGTAGTAGCTCTTCTGTTCCTCGCTGCCGTTACGCAGCAGGGTGAACATGTTGTACATCTGGCCGTGCACGGTGCCGGAGTTGCCGCCGCAACGGTTGACTTCTTCCAGGATGATCGAGGCTTCGGCCAGGCCCAGGCCCGATCCGCCGTACTCTTCCGGAATCATCGCCGACAGCCAGCCGGCTTCGGTCAACGCCGCCACGAACTCTTCGGGGAAGCCCTTGGCTTCATCGATCTTGCGCCAGTATTCGGCAGGGAACTCGGCGCAGAGGGCGCGCACGCCTTCACGGATGGCGTTGTACTCTTCGTTCAGATTCGGATTCATTACAGCTCCTCGATTCTTGTCGTTGTGCTGGATGACGTAGGGTGGATGTCGTTTTCTACATCCACCGAAACTCCACACGGTGGATCGATAAAACGTGATCCACCCTACGCCGCCCTAGATAAAGTGATGGGTCAGTCGAATTCCACTTCGGCCTTCTGGGCGATGCCGTCGGCATTGCCGGCCCACAGCTCGGCCTTGCCGGGCGCGACGATGCGCCCCCCCGTCTCGAAGGTCTGCGGCGCGATCAGCGGGCGCACGCCCCGGTAGGCGAAGCGCTTGACCCGGGCCTCGGGATTGGCGCGGCAGAAGGCGCGCAGGTTCAGGGTGGCGATCAGCGGACCGTGCACCACCAACCCCGGGTAGCCTTCGGTTTCGGTGACATATGGCCAGTCATAGTGGATGCGGTGGCCGTTGAAGGTCACTGCGGAATAACGGAACAGCAGGGTCGGGGTCGGCTCTACCGGCTCGCTCCAGTCACCGGTCGGCAGTGCTTCACCGCTAGTCAGCTTGGGCGGCGTGGGTTCGCGGTAGACGATGTCCTGCTCTTCGCGGATGGCCAGGACGCCATCCTGCAGGTAGTCATGTTGCACGGTGACGAACAGCAGCGCGCCAGTACGGCCGTGCTTTTCTTCAATGTGTTTGATGGTGGACACACGGGTCGCTTCACCGCCGACCTTGAGCGGCTCGAAGAACTCGACGCGGCCGCCGGCCCACATGCGGTTGCGGTTGTCGGCCGGCGGCAGGAAGCCGCCACGGGCCGGATGACCGTCAGCACCCAGGCCACTTTCGGCCACTGGCTCCTGGAAGAAGCACCATTGCCACAGCGGCGGCAGAGGCGAACCGTGCGCCGGATTGGGCTCGCCAAAGGTTGCGGCGATACGCTTGATCAGGTTGCGGCTCAACTGGTCGTGAGCCTCTTCGCCACGCCCGATCCAGGCAGTAAAAGCAGAGTCAGTCATCGCTGGGTTCCCGCGCTTGTGTTTGTTTTTTTGCAGAATGCTATGAAGGTCGTGTTCCGGGAATCTCTATTTACAGAGGATGGCGTTCGGATATGCTGAACGCTTACACCTAGGCGGATTGCGCTGCGGGAGCGGATCATGGGCTTGGCCTGCAAGCCTCAGGTCATGCATTCGCTCCGCCGCACACCGACCTGATCGCCAGCCGGTTAGCTGCGCATTCGCGCAATAACGTGTCTGGCGAATGAGTCACCCCACCAACGCGACAATGCTTACTGAGAGAACACATGCATTTCGATCTGGCCGACCTGCGACTTTTTATCCATATCGCCGAATCCCCCAGCCTGACCCAGGGCG
Organism: Serpens gallinarum; assembly: GCF_014836765.1. Classification (GTDB taxonomy): domain Bacteria; phylum Pseudomonadota; class Gammaproteobacteria; order Pseudomonadales; family Pseudomonadaceae; genus Serpens; species Serpens gallinarum. The sequence goes on along the minus strand of NZ_JACSQG010000009.1, from coordinate 101,295 downwards.
CCCGGCGCGCGCACCTCTCCCCGGCCGCTGCCAGTGCGCGCATCAAGGCCCTGGAAAGCCAGTTCGACAGCCGCCTGCTGTACCGCGACAGCCGTGGCGTGGAGCTGACCCCGGCAGGCCAGAAACTGCTGCAGCATGCCCGTCTGGTGATGCGCCAAGTGGAGTACCTGAAAAGCGAGTTCACCGAATACGGCGCCGATAACGCCGGGCATATCCGTATTTTTGCCAACACTACGGCTGTTACCGAGTTCCTGCCGGAAATCCTCGCCGATTTTCTCGCCCAACGCCCCGGCGTCACCGTCGACCTGCAGGAAAAACTCACCCGCGACATTGTGCGCGGCGTACTGGATGGCTCAACCGACATGGGCATCATCGCCGGCCCGGTGAAGGCCACCGGCCTGCAGGCCATTCACTTCAGCACCGACCGCCTGCTGCTGGCTCTGCCAGTGGGCCACGCGCTAGCCGGCGAACAGAAAGTTACCCTGCAGCAAACCCTCGCTTACCAGCACATCGGTCTGCACGCCGGCAGCACGCTGCTGACGTTCCTGCATGACCAGGTGGAACGCCTGGGCGGCAAATTGTCGCTGCGTATTCAGATGTCAGGCTTCGAGGCGATCTGCCGGATGATCGAGGCGGGCGTCGGCATCGGCATCATCCCCGAATCCGCCGCCCGGCGGCACAGCCGCACCATGCGTCTGGCTACCGTGGAGCTCGACGAGACCTGGGCGGTACGCGAGCGCAGGGTACTGGTCCGCGACCTTGACGCCCTGCCCGGCAGCGTTCGCGCACTGATTGCACGGCTGCAAGACGTAGGACGTGAGGAGGATAGTCGACAAGAATGAGGGCGTTATCTACCGTTTTCCAGATGATCATGCTGGTTATACGCAAGACCGCTTCACACGACGACAACGCCGTCTTGCCCACCCCCGACTTTAGACGCGTCAACGGTGCTCTTTCAGGAGAATGGCCTGATAGACTCAGAAATCCCTAGAGCACTCGAAACGTTCTCGGGGCATTCAACAACAACTAAAGGAGTGCATCCATGAAAGGCAAATCCTTGGCATGGATCTTTTCCGCTGCATTAGCGGGTAGCGGTATGAGCGGCGCAGCGCAGGCGCAAGAACAATTCGTGACTATCGGTACCGGCGGCCAAACCGGGGTTTACTATGTGGCTGGCCAGTCGATCTGTCGCTTCGTCAACCGTAACGCTGAGAACATCAAGTGCAACGCCCCGGCCAGTGGCGGCGGTGTAGCCAACGTCAACGGCCTGCGCAGCGGTGAATTCAACTTCGGCATCATGCAGTCCGACCATCAGTACAAAGCGATGAAAGGCCTGACACCTTTCGAGAAAGAAGGCGCGATGGGCGATCTGCGTGCAGTCTTCTCCCTGCAGAGTGAGGTGTTCACCGTACTCGCCCGTCGCGATGCCAACATCAAGAGCCTGGACGATCTGAAGGGTAAGCGCGTCAACATTGGCAACCCTGGTTCAGGCCAGCGCGACACCCTGGAAGAGATCATGCAGATCAAGGGTTGGGACAAGTCGGTCTTTTCCTTGGCGTCGGAGCTCAAGCCCGCCGAGCAGGCCAGCGCACTGGGCGACAACAATATCGACGCCATGACCTACTTCGTTGGTCATCCGAACGGCGCGATCCAGGAAGCGACCACCACCGTGGACGCAGTGCTGGTACCGATCACCGGTGAGGCGATCGATAAGCTGCTGCAAGAAAAGACCTACTACACCAAGGCCGAGATTCCCGGCGGGCTGTACAAGGGCAACGACAACGCGACCCAGTCCATCGGCGGCAAGGCCGTTCTGTCGACGACCACCAAGGTCGATGCCGAGGTGGTCTATCAAATGGTCAAGTCGGTATTCGATAACATCGAGCGCTTTCAGCGTCTGCACCCTGCGTTCAAGGACCTCAAGCCTGAGGACATGATCAAGGTCGGCCTCACTGCGCCACTGCATGAAGGCGCCGAGCGTTACTACAAAGAACGTGGCTGGCTGTAACGGCCAGGGGCCTGACGGTGTTCGCCGCCGGGCCTGATTTCCCCCCAAAACCCGTGTGCCGCTCGGTCGCGGGTTTTGCCGTATTCGTTCTTCGACAGGCCTCACCCCATGCATGACAAAGCACTTTCCACTGAAGAGCTGATCGCCCAAGACGTCGGCGCACGATTGCCCGAGGGGCTAATGGCCCACGTGATCGCCGGCTTGGCGCTGCTCTGGTCGCTGTTCCAACTGTGGATTGCCTCGCCGCTGCCGTTCATTTTCCGCATTGGCGTACTCAACGATACCGAGACGCGAGCTATTCACCTGGCCTTTGCTCTGTTGCTGGCGTTTCTCGCCTATCCCGCCTTCAAGCGCTCGCCGCGTAATCGCGTGCCACTGGTGGATATCGCCCTGGGCCTGGTAGCGGCCGCGAGTGCCGCCTATCTATTCATCTTTTATCAGCAGTTGGCGCTGCGTCCAGGTAGCCTGACCACCGCGGATCTGGTCACCGCCTGCATTGGCATCCCGCTGTTACTGGAGGCAACGCGACGCGCGCTTGGTCCGCCTCTGGCGATCATTGCGCTGGCTTTCCTGATCTATAGCCTGGCCGGGCCCTACATGCCGGGCTTTCTGGCGCATCGCGGGGTGAGCTTCACCGCATTGGCCAATCACCAGTGGATCACCACCGAAGGCGTGTTCGGTATCGCTCTGGGGGTGTCCACCAGCTTCGTCTTTCTCTTCGTGCTGTTCGGTGCGCTTCTCGAGCGCGCCGGTGCCGGGCATTACTTCATCCAGCTGGCCTTCAGTCTGCTCGGCCATATGCGTGGAGGCCCGGCCAAGGCGGCGGTGGTGTCTTCAGCGCTGACGGGGATGATCTCCGGTTCGTCGATCGCAAACGTGGTAACTACCGGCACCTTCACCATCCCGATGATGAAGAAGGTCGGCTTCTCCAAGGAGAAGGCCGGTGCGGTGGAAGTGGCTTCCTCAGTCAACGGCCAGATCATGCCTCCCGTGATGGGCGCGGCGGCGTTCCTGATGGTCGAATATGTCGGCATTCCCTATGTGGAGATCATCAAGCATGCCTTCCTGCCAGCAACCATTTCCTATATTGCGCTGGTCTATATCGTGCATCTGGAAGCGCTCAAGCAGGGCATGCAGCCCATCGGGATTCCCCAGCACAAACCCTGGTTGCGCCGCCTGACGGGTTTCGCGTTCGGTGCTGCCCTGATTTCCGGCCTTTCGCTGGCCGTGTACTACGGGCTGGGCTGGCTCAAGCCGGCGCTGGGCGAGTATGCGTTGTCGGGCATTGCCGTGCTGCTGGCCGTCGCCTACTTGGGACTGCTCAAAGTTGCCGCGAGTAACCCGCCGCTGCCAGAGGAAGACCCGAACAAGCCGTTGAATGAACTGCCACAGACCCGCGCCGTGCTGCTGTCCGGTCTGCACTTCCTGTTGCCGGTGGTGGTACTGGTCTGGTGCCTGATGATCGAACGCCTGTCTCCTGGCCTGTCGGCCTTCTGGGGCGCGGTGATGCTGGTCATCATTCTGCTCACCCAACGCCCGCTGCTGTCATGGATGCGGGCCGATCACGGCGCCACCCATGGCGGCTTCGTCGATGGCGTAGTGGACTTGCGGGAAGGGTTGATCGCCGGAGCGCGCAACATGATCGGCATTGGCATCGCCACCGCAGCGGCCGGGATCATCGTTGGCGCGGTTTCACAGACTGGCGTTGGTCTGGTGCTGGCCGACGTAGTGGAAGTGTTGTCGATGGGCAACCTGCTGCTGATGCTGCTGTTCACCGCAGTGTTCAGCCTGATCTTGGGCATGGGACTACCGACCACCGCCAACTACATTGTCGTGTCGAGCCTGATGGCGCCGGTGGTAGTGGCCTTGGGACAGCAAAACGGCTTGATCGTGCCGCTGATCGCGGTGCACCTGTTCGTCTTCTACTTCGGCATCATGGCTGACGTGACGCCACCGGTGGGGCTGGCCTCCTTCGCCGCAGCGGCCGTGTCCAAGGGCGATCCGATCAAGACGGGCATTACCGCGTTCTATTACAGCCTGCGGACGGCGGCACTGCCGTTCCTGTTCATTTTCAACACCGATTTGCTCCTGATAGATGTGGACTTCTGGCATGGGGTGCTGATCTTCATCGTGGCCACCGGCGCGATGCTGATTTTTGCCGCCGGTACCCAGGGCTTTTTTCTGGTCCGCAGCCGCTGGTATGAAAGCGTGCTGCTGCTGCTGGTGGCGTTTACGCTGTTCCGCCCGGGTTATTGGACGGACATGGTGCACGATCCCTATCGCGATATACCGCCGTCCGAGTTGGCGCAGGCGTTGGGCTCCGTGGATGCAAACAGCCAGCTGCGCCTACGTATTCGCGGTGAGAATGCGGTAGGCGATCCCCGCGAGTTTGCACTGCTGTTGCCCGTGCCGGAAGGCGCGAGCGGTGAGGAGCGGCTCGAGAAGCTCGGCCTGGCGCTGTATGAAGAGGACGGCAAGGTACTGGTTGACAGTGTCGGCTTTGGCAGCCTGGCCGCTGAAGCCGGTCTTGAGTTCGATCAGGAAATCCTGATCGTCCGGGCACCAACCGATCGCTGGACCAAGGAGTGGATGTGGCTACCCGGCCTTATGGTGCTTGGCCTGGTGGTGTGGCTGCAGCGCAGGCGGGCAAGGCAGCAGGTGCCCGGTTCCGGTAGCACTGCACACCATCCGCACCCAGGCAATTGATTTGACAGCCGCCCTGCACCGCGTTCTGTGCAGGGCGGCTGGAGAAAAGCCAGCGAGTGATGGGTAGCCCAGCGTGCAACCCATCCTACGCCATGTATGCACCGTACCCAGCAGACTGAAGCTCGGCGTGAGAATCCAGCGTTACAGCAGCGGCAGGCTATAGTCAGGCGGTTGTGACCCTGGGTCGTACCGCCATCGGAGCGCAGCACGCCGTTGCGCCATTGCACGCCGACGCCTTTCAAGGCGCCGGTCGGCATAACGTAGCTAACGAAGATGTCGTGTTCCTCTCGGTCTGCCCGCGGTTGGCCGCGTTATCCCATTTTTCCCTTCTGGTAGTCCCGGCACCCCGAGCTTGGCGAAGTCATAACCGTACTGGGCCAGCTAGCTCTTTTCGCCGGCACGGCCGAAGGTGTTGATGAAGCGCTGGGTGATCAGATACACGCTGGCACCGCTGGCGCCTTTGCCGGCCAGACTGGATTATCCAACTGAGCGAAATCGCTATCGCCGCTGCAGCGAGTAGCTGACAAGCCCACTAAGAATTTTATTCAGGTATAGATCCCAAAAAATAAACAAATTACATGACTGATTGACAGGGGCTCCCCCGCGCTACAGCCTCGAGAACACAACAAGAACGAAACCGGGAGCCACCCATGTCCGCCTTCCAGCGCCGCTGTTTTGCCGTTGCCGTTGTAATGGGGCTGATCTACCTCGCCCTGCTGCCCTTCAAGCCCTATCCCCTGAGCTGGCTACTCAAGCCCATCCCTATGCTGCTGTTTGCCCTGTTGTCCTGGCGTGCCTATCCCGGCGCGACGGGAGTCTGTCTGGGGATCGGCTTCGTGGCGGCGGCAGCGGGGGATTTTTTTCTGGATTATGGGGAGCGGGACGGACTGTTCATTCAGGCACTGCTCGCATTTCTGGTGAACCAACTGGCCTTTGCAGCTGCGTTTACGCGGCTGTCGTCTGCCAAGCCCTGGCTGCTATGGCGCATGTTGCCGGTCACGCTGTATTGCCTCGTCCTGGCGCTTTGGCTGGTGCCGGCGGCCGGGGCCTATCAGTCTCCGGTGGCGATCTATCTGCTGTGCCTATTCGTCATGGCAATCATGGCCTGCCGGGTCGAGCAGCAAGTGGGCCTGCTTTGGCTGGGCGCCATGCTGTTCGTCATCGCCGATTCGCTGATTGGCGTGAACAAGTTTGCGCAGCCGTTTCCTTATGCCATTCCGGTGATCGTCACCTGTTACTTCACCGGACAGACGCTGATTGCGCTGGGGCTTCTGCGTTTGCAGCCTCAAACAAAGGGCTTGAATAATTTCAGCGCTCAGACGACACAGGGCATGAGCTGACATTCAATGTGAGGCAGCGCCTACATGCAGGCATCGCCGCACCGACGTAGCGGTGCCCGCCTCAAGTGCCGGCACTATCAATCGGCACGTTCCCCCCTACGCGCCAATTCCCTACCGCTAGTCAGCCTTTTATTGTTTCCGATCAAGGATTGGCATTCGCGCCTCGGTAATCCTGCCGCCATAGAAGTATGCGGTGGGAGTCGCCTTCATGTTGAGAATCAGCCATTACCTGCGAGCCCTCGCCCATCCCGGTGCCGGGCACGTGCTCAGTGCCCGGGGCACGCCGGGGCGGCGCCCGCCGGTGGTGATCTGGAACCTGCTGCGCCGTTGCAACCTGACCTGCAAGCACTGCTACGCCACCTCGGCCGATAGCGAGTTTCGCGATGAGCTGGACACCGCCGAGGCGCTGCGGGTGATCGACGACTTGCACGCAGCCGGGGTCAAGGTATTGATTCTCTCCGGTGGCGAACCGCTGCTGCGCGACGACATTTTCCTGCTCTCCGACTACGCCCGCGAGAAAGGCTTCTTCGTCGCCCTGTCCACCAACGGCACGCTGATCGACGCACACAACATCGAGCGCATCGTTGCAGCGCGCTACGACTATGTCGGCATCAGCATCGACGGCCTGGAAGCGGTGCACGACGACTGGCGCCAGCTCAAGGGCAGCTTCGCCGCCTCGATGCACGCCATCGACCTGTGCCGTCAGCATGATATCCGTGTCGGCCTGCGTACCACGCTGACCCAGCACAACTACCCGCAACTGCCGGCGCTGCTGGAGCTGATGCGCGAGCACGACGTGCAGAAGTTCTATCTCTCGCATTTGAATTACAGCGGGCGCGGCAAACGCAGCCGCAAGGCCGATGCCCATCACCAGATGACCCGCGACGCCATGCGCCAGCTGTTCGAGCAGGCCTGGGACGATGTGTGCAACGGCCGCGAAACCGACTTCGTCAGCGGCAACAACGATGCCGACGCCATCCTGCTGTTGCAGTGGGTCACGGAAAACCTGCCGCAACACGCCGAGCGACTGGAGCAGATGCTGCGCGCTTGGGGCGGCAATGCCTCTGGCAGCGGCATCGCCAATATCGACAACATCGGCGACGTACACCCGGACACTTACTGGTGGCAGCACACCGTCGGCAACGTGCGCCGAACCTCGTTCCGCGAGATCTGGCTGGAGCAGCCCGAGCCGCTGCTGGTGCAGCTGCGCGAGCACCCGCGCGCCGTCGAAGGCCGTTGCGCCCAGTGCCGCTGGCTGTCGATCTGCAACGGCAACACCCGAACCCGCGCCTGGGCCGCCGGCAACCTGTGGGGCGAGGACCCCGGCTGCTACTTGAGCGATGAAGAAATCGGCCTGGCCCAGCCGTCCTGCATTCCACGCGTGGAGATTGCCTAGAACACCCCGGTGCGGGAGCGCCTCCAGTGCTCCTGCAAGCAAACGCCACCCAGCGGTCACAGAGCCGTATTTGACCAAGCGTCAGCCGCCCAACCTCGATGAGAATTTCAGGAGTCCGCATGGATCAGCCCACCTTTCCCGCTTCGCTGTGTGCCACCTTAGCCCCCGGCGAAGTCGCCCTGGTTGGCGCCGGCCCCGGTGATCCCGGCCTGCTCACCCTGCGCGCCTGGAGTTTGCTGCAGCAGGCCGATGCAGTGGTGTACGACCGCCTGGTCGGTCAGCAGCTGATTGATCTGTTACCGGCACGTTGCAGCTTGCACTACGTCGGCAAGGCCAGCGGCTATCACAGCCTGCCCCAGGAACAGATCAACGAGCTGCTGGCCGCGCTGGCCCTGGGTAAACGCCGCGTCGTTCGTCTCAAGGGCGGCGACCCATTCGTTTTTGGTCGCGGCGCCGAGGAGCTGGAATACTTGCTGGAACGCGGCATCGACTGCCAGGTAGTACCGGGCATCACCGCTGCCGCCGGCTGCAGCACCTATGCCGGCATCCCGCTGACCCATCGTGACTTGGCGCAGTCGTGCCAGTTCATCACCGGCCACCTGCAGAAAGATGGCGAGCTGGCCCTGCCTTGGGCCAGCCTGGCCGATAACGGCAAGACCCTGGTGTTCTACATGGGCCTGGCCAGCCTTGATGAGATCTCCCGCAACCTGATTGCCGCCGGGCTTCCCGCCGACACACCCGCCGCACTGATCGGCAATGGCACCCGTGAAGATCAACAGGTGGTGCGCGGCACCTTGCAACAGCTTGCCGCACTGGCCCGCGACAACCAGCTCAACGCGCCGACGCTGACGGTGATCGGCCGGGTGGTCGGGCTGTTTGCAGAACACACCGTCGGTTATCCGGCCCGCCTGCAGGGCCAGCGAGAAAGCCGTGAGGAGGCCGTATGCGGCTGATTGCGACCTTCCTGCTGGCCGCCGCAGCGCTACCAGCCGCCACTTATATGGCCCTTGACCAGGCCATTCCCCATGCCGAGGCCGCCACGTCCACATCGACCGCCCACGCGCTGTATGAACAGCAGTGTCAAAGCTGCCATGGCGCCAATCGTCTGGGCGGCGCCGGCCCTGCCCTGCTGCCGGAAAGCCTCGGGCGCATCAAGCGCGCCGAAGTCCGCCAGGTGATTGAGCAAGGCCGTCCAGCCAGTCAGATGGCTGCTTACGGCGCCGTGCTGGATGCTGCGCAGATCGACGCGCTGGTCGACTACCTGTATACCCCGTCCGCCGTGCCGCCGACCTGGAGCGACGCCGATCTGCGCGCCAGCCAACGCATCTTCGCCGACGTGGCCACGCTGCCCGCCACGCCGCAGCACGGCGCCGATCCGCTCAATCTGTTCGTGGTGGTGGAGGCCGGTAACCATCAGGTGCGCATCCTCGACGGCGACCACTTCGAGGAGCTGGCCAAGTTCAAGTCCCACTTCGCGCTGCATGGCGGGCCGAAATTTTCACCGGATGGGCGCTTCGTGTATTTCGCCTCCCGCGACGGCTGGGTCAGTGTCTACGACCTGCACAACCTGACCATGGTCGCCGAGGTGCGCGCCGGCCTGAACACCCGCAACCTGGCGATCAGCAACGACGGCCGCTGGGCACTGGTGGGCAACTACCTGCCGGGTGAACTGGTGGTGCTGGATGCCCGCGACCTGTCACTGGTGAAGCGCATCCCGGCCACGGGGCTGGACGGCGTGACCTCACGCGTCAGCGCCGTGTACACCGCGCCGCCACGCGACAGCTTCGTGGTGGCGCTCAAGGATGTGCAGGAAGTCTGGGAATTGTCCTACGCCGGCACGCCGGACTTCGTGCCGCGCCGTATTCAAGCGAAGGACTTCCTCGATGACTTCTCCTTCACTCCCGATTACCGCCAATTGCTGGCGACCTCACGCAAGGCCCAAGGCGGCCAGGTGATCGACCTGGACAGCGGCAGGGCGCTGACCGACATTCCCCTCCCCGGCATGCCGCACCTGGGCTCGGGCATCTACTGGCAGCGCGACGGCAAATGGGTATTTGCCACGCCCAACGTCAGCCAGGGTCTGATTTCGGTGCTCGACATGCAGACCTGGGAGTTGATTAAAGAAATTCCCACCGAGGGGCCGGGCTTCTTCATGCGCAGCCATGAGAACTCGAAATACGCCTGGACCGACGTGTTCTTCGGCCCCAACAACGACGCCATCCACCTGATCGACAAGCAGTCATTGGAAGTCGCCCATACCCTGCGCCCGGTGCCCGGCAAGAACGCCGCTCATGTGGAGTTCACCCGCGACGGCAAGCACCTGCTGCTCAGCGTCTGGGACACCGACGGCGCCCTGCTGGTGCTCGAGTCCGACACCCTTAAGGAGGTCAAGCGCATCCCCATGAACAAGCCCTCGGGCAAGTACAACGTGGGCAACAAGATCGGGTTTGTGGAGGGAACGTCGCATTGAACCACGCCTGAGAGGCACTACCGAATCGACTGATACGGCCTGGCAACCCCCGTCGTGCTCGACGACGGGGGCCTGAGAATCACTAACGCCTGACCAGGCCCCCAGCCGCCTTGCTACCCCTCGTGCAGGGCAGGCGCCTTTTTCTAGTCCTGCACCCCCATCCCTCCCCGCACTCAAGCGAAACAGTTTGGATATGTGCTGATTTGACGCGGCAGTCATTGATTCAAATCAAATCTCAACAATCCGATAGACGGTTAAATCCTCATTGAATAAATGGGAATTACCGTATGGACGCATCAAGGCGTCGTTTTTTTTCTCTCGGCTTATCAGCACCCGGCAACCGACCGCCGTGGGCGGCTGAAGAGAATCTATTCATTGCGCGCTGCAATCGCTGCAACCTCTGCGTGGAAGCCTGTCCGCAGCAGGTCCTCAGGGTTGGAAGCGGCGGTTTTCCCTCCATCGTGTTCGACGATGCAGGCTGCACACTCTGTGGCGATTGCGTAAAGGCGTGCCAGCCGCGGGCATTGGAGTGCGACGAAGCACGCCAACCCTTCCCCTGGCGGGCACGAATCGGCACCGATTGTCTGCCGCAACGCGGTGTGGAATGCCGCATCTGCGCGGAAAGTTGCGAGACCGGAGCCATTCGCTTTCGTCCCCGACTAGGCGGCATTGCGCAGCCCGAATTGGATATCGACCTCTGCAATGGCTGCGGAGAGTGCATCGCTCCCTGCCCGGTCAGTTGCATCACACCATCACCCCTGGAGAAAAAGCCCGCATGAAAGTCGTGAGCTTGGTATTGCGGGTCATGCCCGAGCAGATACCCACGGCCCGCTCCGGTCTGGAGCAGGTTCCCGGCGTGCAGGTGCACGCGGAAGACTTCGACGCCGGACGCATGATCGTCACGGTGGAAGATGGCGAGGGTTATTCCGTCGCCGATTCGATCATTGCGGCCCATAGGGTGCCGCAGGTGCTGTCCGCCACTCTGGCCTACGAGTTCAACGGGGAAATCGTCGAGGAACTCGACCCGGCGCGAGTGCCCCCGCAACCGGCAACGGGAGTCCAACCATGTCACTGAACAGACGCGATTTCATCAAGGCCAACGCCGTCGCCGCCGCTGCCGCGACCGCGGGCATGGCCGTACCCACTACCGTGTTGTCCGCCGAACAGGCCGGCGCCAAGAATGCCGTGCGCTGGGACAAGGCGGCCTGCCGCTTCTGTGGTACCGGCTGCTCGGTACTGGTCGGCGTACAGAACGACAAGGTCGTGGCCACCCAGGGCGACCCAGACGCGCCGGTCAACCGCGGCCTGAACTGCATCAAGGGCTATTTCCTCTCCAAGATCATGTACGGCGCCGACCGCGTTCAGACCCCACTGCTGCGCAAGAAGAACGGCGTGTACGACAAGAACGGCGACTTCACCCCGGTCAGCTGGGACGAAGCGCTGGGCATCATGGCCAGCAAATGGAAAGAAGCCATCAAGAACCACGGCCCGGATTCCGTCGCCATGTTCGGCTCCGGCCAGTGGACCATCTGGGAAGGCTACGCCGCCTCCAAGCTGCACAAGGCCGGTCTGCGAACCAACAACCTCGACCCGAACGCCCGCCACTGCATGGCGTCAGCGGTGGTCGGCTTCATGCGCACCTTCGGCATCGATGAGCCGATGGGCTGCTATGACGACATCGAACAGACCGACGCCTTTGTGCTCTGGGGCTCGAACATGGCCGAGATGCACCCGGTGTTGTGGAGCCGCATCACCGACCGCCGCCTGACCCACAAGAGCAGCGAAGTGCATGTGCTCTCCACCTTCGAGCACCGCAGCTTCGAGCTGGCCGACAACGGCATGATCTTCGAGCCGCAGACTGACCTGGCCATCCTTAACTACATCTGCAACTACATCATCCAGAACGGCAAGGTGAACAAGGAGTTCGTGTCCAAGCACGTGAACTTCCGCAAGGGCGTCACGGATATTGGCTACGGCCTGCGCGCCAATGACCCGCGCGAGGAAATCGCCACCCAGAACGGCTACAACGGCAAGGGCGATCCGAACGCCCACACGCCGATCTCCTTCGAGGAGTTCGCCACGTTCGTCGAGCCCTACACCCTGGAATACACCGCCAAGTTGTCCAAGGTGCCGGCGGCGAAACTGCAGCGAATGGCCGAGCTGTATGCCGACCCGAGCAAGAAGGTCGTGTCATTCTGGACCATGGGCTTCAACCAGCACACCCGGGGCACCTGGGTGAACAACATGATCTACAACGTGCACCTGCTGCTCGGTAAGATTTCCGAGCCGGGCAACGGGCCGTTCTCGCTCACCGGCCAGCCCTCGGCGTGCGGCACCGCCCGTGAAGTGGGCACCTTCGCCCACCGCCTACCGGCGGACATGGTGGTCACCAACCCCGAGCACCGTGCCCTGACCGAGAAGCTGTGGGATCTGCCCGAGGGCACCATTCCGTCCAAGGTCGGCCTGCACGCCGTGGCCCAGAGCCGCGCGTTGAAGGATGGCACGCTGAAGTGCTACTGGACCTCGACCACCAACAACATGCAGGCCGGTCCGAACATCAACGAGGAAATCCTCCCGGGCTGGCGCAACCCGGAAGCCTTCGTGGTGGTGTCCGATCCCTACCCGACCGTGTCCGCGCTGTCCGCCGACCTGATCCTGCCCACCGCCATGTGGGTGGAGAAGGAAGGTGCTTACGGCAACGCCGAGCGCCGCACCCAATTCTGGCGTCAGCAGGTCAAGGCGCCGGGCGAGTCGCGTTCGGACCTGTGGCAGTACCTGGAATTCGCCAAGCGTTTCAAGGTGGAAGAAGTCTGGCCCGAGGAACTGCTGACCAAGAAGCCCGACGTCCGCGGCAAGACTCTGTATGACGTCCTGTTCGCCAACACGATGACCACCCGCTTCGACCTCAAGGACCTGAAGCGCGTCAACGAACACGCCATCAAGGACTACATGAACGACGAGTCGAAGCATTTCGGCTTCTACGTGCAGAAGGGACTGTTTGAGGAATACGCCCAGTTTGGCCGTGGTCATGCCCACGACCTGGCGAACTTCGACGTCTATCACCGCGCGCGCGGCCTGCGCTGGCCGGTGGTGGATGGCAAGGAAACTCTGTGGCGCTTCCGCGAAGGCTACGACGTGTACGTGCCGGCCGGCGAAGGCGTGCGTTTCTACGGACATAAGGACGGCAAGGCGAACATCTTCGCCCTGCCCTACCAGCCGCCGCACGAGTCCCCGGACGCGGAGTTCGACCTGTGGCTGTCCACCGGCCGCGTGCTGGAGCACTGGCACACCGGTTCCATGACCCGCCGCGTGCCCGAGTTGCACCGGGCGGCGCCCGAGGCGCTGCTCTACATCCACCCGGATGACGCGAGGGAGCGCGGGCTGCAGCGCGGTATGCAGGCGCGCATCGTGTCCCGTCGCGGTGAAGTGGTGGCCAGCATTGAAACCCGTGGCCGCAACAAGCCGCCGCGCGGCCTGGTGTACATGCCGTTCTTCGACGAGGGTCGCCTGGTGAACAAGCTGCTGCTGGACGCCACCTGTCCGCTCTCGAAGGAAACGGACTTCAAGAAGTGCGCCGTCAAGGTGCTCAAGGCCTGATGGTCAAACGGGGCGCTCCGGCGCCCCATTTGAGCCCGAGTCACTGCCATGACCGACAAACCAAACCCGAGCCGCCGCCATTTCCTGCAGCAGTCCGCCGCGGCGATTGGGGGTGCCTGCGTGCTGGGGCTGGGCGTAGGGCTGTATGGCAACCAGGCGAACGTGCTGGCCTCAACGGCACTGCGGCCTCCGGGCGCGCTGGCTGAAGAGGATTTCCTCGCCGCCTGCGTGCGCTGCGGCCTGTGCGTGCGCGCCTGTCCCTACGACACCCTCAAACTCGCCACGCTCGGCGAACCCGTCCCCACCGGCACGCCGTTCTATACCGCGCGGGACGTGCCCTGCGAGATGTGCGAGGACATTCCCTGCGTACCCGCTTGCCCGACCGGCGCCCTGGACCCCGCGCTCACCGACATCAACGATGCGCGCATGGGCCTTGCGGTGCTGATCGACCAGGAACAGTGCCTGAACTATCTGGGGTTGCGCTGCGACGTCTGCTACCGGGTCTGCCCGGTGATCGACGAAGCCATCACACTGGAGCCGTTCCACAACCCGCGTTCGGACCGGCATGCCCTGCTGCTGCCGACCGTGCACTCGGACCATTGCACCGGCTGCGGCAAGTGCGAACAGGCCTGCGTGCTGCCCGATGCCTCGGCCATCAAGGTGCTGCCGCGCCCGTTGGCCCAGGCCAAGGCCGCCGACCACTACCGCAAGGGCTGGGAGGAAAAGGGCAAGGCCGGCGGCTCGTTGATCGGCGAGCAGATCCAGTTGCCGGTACGCGGGCTGGATAATGGAGGCACGCCATGAGCCCGGTACACAAGAGCGTGGCCGGGCGCAACCCGATCGCCGCCGCCCGGGAGACCAAGGGCTGGCTGGGCGCCAACCGCTTTTTGTTGTTGCGCCGAGCTTCGCAACTGAGCTTTCTCGGCCTGTTCCTGATCGGCCCCATCACCCTGTGGCTGGCCCGCAACGGCCATCTCGATCAGCCGTGGTGGCCAGTAAAGGGCAACCTGGCATCGAGCGTCACGCTCGACACCTTGCCGTTGAGCGATCCGTACATGCTGATGCAGGCACTGTTCGCGGGGCATCTGCCGGAAATGGCGGCGCTCACCGGCGGGCTGATCGTGCTGCTGTTCTACGCCCTGGTGTGTGGTCGCATGTACTGCTCGTGGTTCTGCCCCATCAACCCGGTCACCGACGCCGCCGGCTGGCTGCGTCGCACGCTGCGGATTAGAACCGCACCAACGCCGCCGGAAAGCCTGCGCCGCTGGCTGCTGCTGGCCACGCTGGTGGTGTCGTTGATTACGGGCGGCATCGCCTGGGAGTGGGTCAACCCCATTTCCATGCTGCACCGCGCGCTGGTCTTCGGCGCTGGCGCGGCCTGGGGCGTGGTTGCCGCAGTGTTTCTCTACGACCTGCTGTTCGCCGCGCGTGGCTGGTGTGGCCACGTGTGCCCGGTGGGCGCGTTCTACGGCCTGCTGGGCAGGTTCGCCCTGCTGCGCGTGGCCGCCCCGCGCCGCCGGGCCTGCGACGACTGCATGGATTGCTTCAAGGTCTGCCCTGAACCCCAGGTCATCCGTCCCGCCCTCAAGGCGGTCGGACAAGACCATTCCCTCATCCTTTCTTCCGACTGCACCACCTGCGGCCGTTGTGTCGATGTGTGCAGTCAGGATGTTTTCCGCCTGACGACGCGTTTCAACAGGAGCGAATCATGAAAACCGCCATAAAAAAAGCTGTGGGCATCGCTGCGCTCATGCTGGTCATACCCTTCTCGGCTAGCGCCGAGGGCGTCAAGAGTCTCCGGGAAAACGCCGTCGGCGACGCCGAGCAGCACGCCCACAACTGGCGAGAGATCCGTGATGCCGGCGGGCTGTTGCCACGCGACTTCGTACAACAACCGCCGCTGATTCCTCATAGCACCACCAATTATCAGGTGACGCTCAATTACAACAAGTGCATGGACTGCCACTCCTGGAGCCGCTCCGCCACAACGGGTGCCACTAAGGTGTCGCTGACCCACTTCCGTGACCGCGATGGCGAGGAATTGTCGTCGGTCAGCCCTCGCCGCTACTTCTGCCTGCAGTGCCACGTGTCACAGACCGATGCCAAGCCGCTGGTAGGCAATGATTTCAGCCCCGCCCCGGGCCTATAAGGATCACGTTATGAATAAGATCAAAAAGCTCTGGCTTTGGGCAATCGGGCTGGCATTCAGCGCCGTGGGCCTGGCCTTCGTGCTGGGCATCATTTTCTGGGGCGGTTTCAACACCGCCATGGAAGCGACCAATACCGAAAAATTCTGCATCTCCTGCCACGAAATGAATGTCAATGTGTACCAGGAGTACCGCAACACCATTCACTACAACAACCGCACCGGGGTGCGTGCGGTCTGTTCGGACTGCCACGTGCCAAAGGAGTGGTGGCCGAAGATGGTGCGCAAGGTCTACGCCTCCAACGAGCTGTGGCACAAAATGCTCGGCAGCATCGACACGCCGGAGAAGTTTGAGGCCAAGCGCGGGCTGATGGCCCAGCGGGAATGGGCGCGCATGAAGCGCAACGACTCTCAGGAATGCCGCAACTGCCACGATTTCAGCTTCTTCGACTACGCCGAGCAGACCAGCCGCTCGTCCGGTGCCCACCAGAAGGGCTTCGCCGAGGGTCAGACTTGCATCGACTGCCACAAGGGCATCGCCCACAAGCTGCCGGCCATCGATCAGGGCTTTAGTGAGACCATTCCGGGCGCCTTGCCGGCTAAGGTATTTCACCCGGCGTCCCGCTGAGCGACCAGAAAAGGATAGGTTTCGCGGCGCGAAGTGCATCCTACGGAACGCCCCGACCTAGGCTCCGTATATCGCGCAGGGGGCCCTATCGGGGCGGGCTCGCCTAAGCTCTTCATCTTGTTTGAAGACACCGGAGCGAGCCCCATGACACTGAAAACCGCCTCTCTACTGGCCCTGTTGCTGGCTAGCGGCAGCGCCTTTGCCGACACCACGGTCACCCTGCATGCCGTCAGCGCCGAGGGCGTTGGCAAGGCACTCGGAGACGTCACCATCAGTAGCACCGAATACGGGCTGGTGTTCACCCCCAATCTCAAGGGCCTGCCACCGGGCCTGCATGGTTTTCACCTGCATCAGAACCCCAGCTGCGACCCCGCCGAGAGCGACGGCAAGATGACGCCCGCCCAGGCAGCCGGTGGCCACTACGACCCACACAGCACCGGCAAGCACGGTACGCCGTGGGGCGATGGTCATCTGGGTGATCTGCCCGGTTTGTACGTCGAAGAAAAAGGCACGGCCACCCAGCCAGTGCTGGCGCCACGCCTGAAGGAATCCGACCTCAAGGGACGCGCGCTGATGGTGCATGCCGGCGGCGACAACCACGCCGACAGCCCCGCGCCGCTGGGCGGTGGCGGCGCGCGCATCGCCTGCGGAGTAATCGAATAAGCGCAATGCATCCATCGAGGGCTCCACACTGAACGTGTGGAAGCCCCAAGGAGACGTGTATGGGGCCGACGTAGGCTGGCGGCTTGATTGGCCTATCCGGGCTAAACCAGGCAAACCCGGGCGACGCTGCCTACCCCTCGCCCCTTCACCGATTCCCGCGCAGTAACCAGCTCGGTGACGATTCGCATCACATCCAGGTTGGCCTCTTCCATCTGCTCGAGATGCTGCAGGGCGACCTCCAGTCCATCGCGGCGGAACGCCTCGATGGCCGCCTGGCCCTGAGCATGCACCGCAGTGTGCGGGCGCTCGATGCGCCGGAAGAGGTCCTGGTTCTGCAAGTCCCGCCGACCCTCGCCGTAATACCAGCGGCCGAAGCGGCATTCCTGCTCGCTGGGCAATTGCGGCTTGGCGCTTTTGGGACTGCCGAGCAGATGGTTGTAGACCACGAATTTAAGCGACAACTCGTCCAGGTTGGCCAGTTCAAGACCGGCGCGAAACGCCGACTGTTCGGTGCCTTCGCGCATCGTGCCGGCCAGCAGATGCAAGTTGCCCATCGCCTTCACCGCCTCTTCGGTAGTGCGGCTGAAATCATGGGCCTGGGTGCTTTGCGTCTGGATGTAATCATGCACGTCATGGGTTTCGCTCTGCACTTCGTTGATCTTGCTGACGATATCGGCAGTGGCTAGCGCGGTTTTTTCCGCCAGTTGGCGAATCTCACCCGCCACCACCGCAAAACCGCGCCCGGCATCGCCAGCACGGGCGGCCTCGATGGCCGCATTCAACGCTAGCAGGTTGGTCTGGCTGGCGATGCCACTGATCAGATCGACAATGCCGTTGATTTCCTTTGAGTGACTCGCCAGGATTTCCACCTTGTGGGACGCCTCGGCCAGGCCGTTTTCCATGTGACTGGCCTTATCGCGCAGTTCGCCGAATTTCTTCTGATTACCCAGCGCCGCGCTGGCCACCTGTTCGGCATGGCCGCGATTCTGGCCCAGCTGACCGGTCAAGTGCTCGAAGGAGTCGCCCAGATGATTGACCGATGCGCTGAAGCGAACCAGATTACCCGCCACGCCCCGGTAATAATCGAGTTGACGCTGACTGGCCTGGCTGTCACAACGCGCTTCGGCGAGCTCGCGCTCCAGCGCGACGATCCGCGCGGCCTGCTGCTCATTGGCCAGTCGCAAGGCTGCACATTCTTCACGCAACAACCGTGCGCTGTTTCCCCACTCGAAGCCCATCTGCGTTCTTCCGCCTTTCAGTTCAGTGTGTAGCCGTTATCAGCAACCCAGTCCTGGCCATACACGCCACGAGCACCTTGGGAGAGCTGGAAAACAATGACCTCGGCCACTGCGGCGGCATCAAGAAAACGCCCCGGCAGCAAACGCCGGGTGACCAGATCAGCCACCTGCTCGAACTGATCATCGCTTAGGCCAAGTTTGTCCCAGATCGGCGTCGCGGTCGGTCCGGGCGACACCATGTTGATGCGCACCTCCAGGGGGGCAAATTCCTGTGCCAGGGTACGCACCTGGGCAGCCAGGGCCGCCTTGCTGGCGATGTAACCGGCCAGTCCCGGGAAGCTTGAACGAATCAGGAAGCTGCCGATGAACACCACGGAGGCCGGCGTCGCCAACTGACCGCGCAACACCGCCAGGGTATGCAGCGCACCGGCGCCGTTGACCGCCCATTGCCGGTCGAAGGCCGCCAGATCCAGGCTGTCGGACAGCTCGGCGATCCCCGCATTGGGTACCAGGTAGTCGATCGGCCCCAGCTCCACGACCCGCTCCGCCAGTCGCTGCAGGTCGTCCCTTGAAGTCACATCACCGGCATGCCAGTGCAGGAGGGTGGGGTAGGTTTTCTGCAAGCCCGCCAGCTCGCCCTGAGTGCGCGACAGCGCCACGACCCTGCAGCCCCGCTGCAGCAATGCGGCACACAGGGCCAGACCGATCCCGGAACCGGCCCCGGTGATCACCGCCAGACGGTTTGCGAATTCGTTTTTCATCACACCCTCCAGGCTCGGCATCGGCCGGGCACCTGCTGCCTCGCTTACGAATCGGGCAGCGTCTGAAATCAATGGCGCGGAACGCGGCTCACCCGGACCAGTGAGCCGTATGAATGGCTTAACCCGGATGCCCATCCACGCGGGCTTGCACCAACATCGGCGCGTAACGCCAGACGTAAATAGCCAGGGCTAACGCCCAGCAGAACGCTGCCAGCCACAGACTGTGCAGCGGCCAGACCCCGCTGAGAAACACCCGGGCCACGCTGCCGAGGTTGAACAGCGCCAGCCCCCACGCCATGCCCGCCGGCAACTGCAAGGCGCGACCGGTATGGCCAAGGGTGACGCGGGCGATCATCGCCAGGATCAACCCGCTCATGGCCCCCACCGTCAGGGCATGCAGCCAGGGACTGGATGCGGCCAGCAGGCCGAAGTGCCAGAACGCCAGACCGAGACAGGCCACCACCAACCACAGCATCGCCAGGTGCAGCGACCACAGCAGCGGCACGCCCCAGATACCCGCGTCGTACCAGCGCGCCAGACGTAGCAGATGCCCGGCGCCGAGGGCCAGGAACAGCGCGCCAATCAACATATTCGGAACCTGGGCCAGACCGACGGCATGCAGGATGGCAATCAGCGCACTGCCCACCAGCAACGACCATTCCAACCAGGGCCAGGCTTTAACCTGCTCCACGCGGCCCACGCCGCGCTGGGTGAAGAAGGGGATCACCCGACCGCCGATAAGCGACATCAGCGCCGCCACCAACCACAGGCCAGCCAGAATGCCTTGGCGTTGCAGCGCGTCGTTGCCCTGGGTGAGACCGGCCAGCACCACGGCATCGACAATTACCAGCAGGCCCAACACCGCCACGATGGGGTAGTTGCGCGTTTGTTTCACTGCCCACAGCAGCCGCGCCATCTGTGCAGCCAGGACGATGAGAAACAACAGCTCCAGCGGAATCAGCACCGGCAGCGGCAGGTTGACCAGCCAGCCGATGCGGGCAGCCAGCCAGATCACCGCCAGGACCACCAGCGGCGTACCGGACAGGCTTGGTTGACCGGTCCAGGTCTGCACTGCGGTAAGCAGGAAGCCGGCGACGATGGCCACAGCAAAGCCGAAGAGCATTTCATGACGGTGCCAGGCCAGCCAGCCACCGGTGGGCTGCCAGTCCGGCAACGCGCCGAAGAACGCCAGCAGCCACAACGGCACCGCCACCAGCGCATACAGGCTGCCGGCCAGGAAGAACGGCCGGAAGGCCAGACGCCAGACCGGAGGAATGCTCAAGGCTTTGCGTTTATCGATAATGTTCACAGCAGGCCTCCAAAAAACTTGCCATTACGCCCGCGACTGCGATGAAACGGGACAGCGGAACCAACGCCCTCGACCATACGGGAGGCGTAGTGCTCTTTCTACAGGGTCTGGAGGTGTCGGCGACTTGATTGCAATCAGCTTTTGCCGATGCGGCAAAAAAGCGCAGAGGAATTTCGCCTTTTGAACACGGCATCATCGCGGTGCTCACACACGTCCGTAGGGCGGCCTCGCCCGTTGCACGGTGTTGGGATGGAAGCACGGTGCATCCCGGGCAGCCCGCCACGGCGCATGCACGGAGCGTCGTGGCAAACGCCATCACAAAAGCGGCGGGATGCTCGCCGTAGGCTCGCGAGGCCGCCCTACTCGAGTAGCGTCCCCGTCACCGTGCAAACCCGTAGGGTGGCCTCGCCCGTTGCACGGTGCTGGAAGGGAAGCACGGTGCATCCTGGGCAGCCCGCCACGGGGCATGCACGGAGCGTTGTGTAAACGCCATCACAAAAGCGGCGGGGGCTGCTCGTCGTAGGCTCGGGAGGCTGCCCGACGCCAAGTAGCGTTCCCGTCACCGCGCGTATCGCAACCCACGTTTTCAGCGGCTCTCGCGGGCCTCTGCCTTGACGGTTTCGGGCTGCGCGGCGGTGCTCTCATCGCTTACGGCTTTACGGAAGCCGCCAATCGCCCCGCCGAGGTCGGACCCCAGGGTTTTCAGGCGTTTGGTGCCGAACAGCATGACCACGATCAGCAATATGATCAGCAGCTGCCAGATACTGATACCCATCATGCGTATGTCCTCTCAGGTGTGAATCGTTAGGGTCAGGCCGCAGCCATCAGTGATGGCTGTGCCCATGCCTGTGCATGTCAGGCATGTCGTGCCGCATGCCGCTGCTGGCGATGTCCTGTAGCAGTGCCTGGCTGATGTCTTCAAAGCGCAGCACGCGACCCTGTTTTTCGCGGGCCAGTGCATGTGCCGCCTGTTCGTCCGCGAAGGTGGCGAGCACGCCGCCCATGGCGACCGGCACGTCGATGCCAGAAACGTACCAGGCCGTGCGTGCATCGATCAGTTTGGCGTCGTCGGGGTGATTCCAGTCGGTATCGGACATATCGTGAACGTACAGCGTGGCATCTAGGTGCAGGTTTTCCGGTTGCAGCCACCAGCCGAACATTTCCGCCGTGGAGCAGAACTTGCGCACGCCGTTCTTTTCCACTGCCTGTCCCTTCGGACCGGGAAATTCAGTGATGATCATGCCGCAGACGTGGCATTCGTCCCCGTCGTGAAAGGCCACCGGGTCCAGCGTCACGACTTCTTTTTCGGTTTCGCCGCAGGCCGCCAGGCCCAGGCACAGCAGCGTGATGGAGAGCGCGCGTACTGCGCGGGTGGAGAAGGTAATCATCTCGTTTACTTCCTTAGTCAAATCACGCCAGACGGCGACGGAAAACCCAAAAGGCCAGCGCCAGCATGGCGCCCGCCCAGAGCAGCAGGCACAGCCAGAGCACCGAGCCTGCAACAGGCAGGTCAGTGCCCAGCGACAACACGCCCATGGCATTGCCGCCACCTTCGAAGCCGGAGAGGTTGATCAGCCGGTAGATGTCAGTTGGGTTGAGCAGCAGGAGCCAGGGCAGCAGGTCCGGGCTGAACTTGCCCTGACTCATCACCAGCAGCGCCAGCAACACCAGATCGAAGACCAGCACGAACAGGAACCACACGCCCAAGGCCAGGCCGGCGGCGCTGGATTTCTCGCTGACCTTGCTGCTCAGCACATAGGCCATGGCCAAGAACACCCAGCCCAGCAGCGTCGAGGAGACCATGAAGCGGCCGAACGCCCAGAGCAGCGTGCCCAATTCGATGTCCTCCACCAGCACGGCGATGGCCAGGGCCGCACAGCCGAAACCAATCAGCACCGCCAGGGCAAGGATCAACCCGTGGCCGACGAACTTGCCCAGCAGTATCTGCCCACGGCCCAACGGGTAGGTCATCAGCAGCATCAGGGTGCCGCCTTCGTCCTCGCCGACGATGGCGTCATAGGCCAACAACAAGGCAATCAGCGGCATCAGAAACGTGGCCAGGCTGGCCAGGCTGGCGATGGTCGCCGGGATCGAGGTGAAGCCCACCTGCCCAGACGCCGCTGCGCCGAGCCAGGCAATGCCTACGGCCAAGGCGGCGAACAGCAGGCTGATGGCCAGCAACCAGCGGTTGCGCAAGCCATCGCTGAGCTCCTTGCGGGCGATATTCCAGATCTGGTTCATGGGTGCACCCCTTGGTTACCGGCTTCGGCGCGGTTCATGTAGTAGCGGTACAGGTCTTCCAGGGAAGGTTGCTGAATCTCCACATCCCCTACCTGGTGCTGGCCGAGCACGTCGCGCAACAGACTGATCTTGTGGCCGTTGACCGCCACCACCTCGATGCTGTCATGCCCCAGGGCGCGTGCCTGGTGACCGGCGTCTCCCCAGTGCTGCAGTAATTGCGTGCTGTGGGTCAGGCCACTGGCACGGATGCGCGCCGGCAAGCCGGCTTCCTCGCGCAAGCTGGCCAGGCTGCCGACGGCCTGCAAACGGCCCTTGGCAAGAATCGCTGCACGGTTGATGTGCGCCTCGACGCCGGGTAGCACGTGGGAGCAAAGAATCACGCTGGTGCCGCTCTGGCGCAGGCGGTCGATCAGCAGGTAGAGATCCTGGGTGGCAATCGGGTCCAGACCCACGGTGGGCTCGTCGAGCAGCAACAAGCGCGGCTCGCCGAGCACAGCCTGGGCCAGGCCGAGGCGCTGGCGCATGCCCTTGGAATAGGTTTTCACCCGGCGGTCGGCGGCGTGCCCAAGGCCGACCTGCTCCAGCAGTTCATCCACCTGATGCTGCGGCGTGCCCTTGAGGCGCGCGAAGTGCCGCAAGGTTTCGCGGCCGCTGAGCTGCGGGTAGAAGGTCACGTTCTCCGGCAGGTAACCCAGCTGGCGGCGGACTTCCGGATCGTTGGGGTTGCGGCCGAGCACGCTCACGCGACCTTCGCTGGCCTGCAGCAGACCCAGAATAAGCTTCATGGTGGTGGTCTTGCCGGCGCCGTTATGGCCGAACAAGCCCAGCACCTCACCCTCGGCGAGCTGCAGGGACAGTTCGTGCAGAACGGTCATGTTGCCGTAGCGCTGGCTGACGCCCTGGATATCGACGGCCTTCATGACAGCGGCTCCTGTGCGGGTTCTTTCTTCAACATGGTTTCGGTGGGCAGTTGCATCAGCGGATAGCTGTCCTGCACGCCCGGAGACTTCATCACCGGGAACGCGCGCTGTACCCAGCGCAGCAGTTCGATGCTCGGGCTGTTCATCAGTAGGCGCACCTGCGGGTACATCCATAGAAGGCGGTCGACATTATCGTTGGGCTCGTAAGGCACGTCGCCCAGACCGTCGTCATTGCGGTCCCACCCCAGGTAATCGCTCCAGTAGTTGCCCCGGCCGTTCTCGGACCATTCCTGGGTGCGCACCGCCACGTATTTGACTTGCTGCTCGTTGGCAACGAAGGCGTTGTCGACAATGCGGTTGTTTTCCGAGCCGGCAGTGAGATGGATGCCTAGATTGCTGTGCTCGAAATGGTTGTGGGCGATGTCGTTGAACAGCGAGTTGTAAATGAACACCGCCTTGCCTTCGCCGCCCTGGATCATGCTATCGCCGCCAGTGTCGCCGGCCTGCACGTCGGTGACGAAGTTGTCCTTGAGCGTCGAATAGGTGATGTAGTTCATCAAGATGCCGTAGTTGCGATCATGCTCGGAGCGGTTGCCGATCACGGTCAGCTTGCGACTCTGCATCAGCGCGTAACCCGTGCGGGTGCGGCGCGTGATGTTGCCAATCACCTGGTTGTCGTTGGCGAACATGTAGTGAATGCCGTAGCGCAGATCCTCGATGAGGTTGTGCTCAATGCGGTTGCCGTTGGAAGTGTCGATGTAGACGCCGTCGCGGGTCTCACGGATATGGTTGCCGGCGACCAAGGCGCCACGGGCGTTGAACAGGTGAATACCGTTGCCACGGTCCTGGGAGCGCACCGTCGGGTCGCCCTGAACCTGGTTGCCGATAATCTGCACGTTCTCGGTGCGGTCGGCCCAGACGCCGAAGCCCGCGCCACGCAGCCGGTTGTTGCGTACGATCACGCCATCGGCGCCGCGCCCGATGAAGATCGCCGAGTTCATCTCGGTGAGGTCCTGGCCCCAGTCACGCAGGTCGCAGTTTTCGATCACCACATCGTTGGCGCTGATGGACAGCACATTGCCCCTTCCCGCCGAGCTCAGCACGGCGCCCGGCGCGCACTGCAAGCGTAGGCTCTGGTCAATGCGGAAGTTGCCGATGTATTCACCCGCCGGCAAGGTCCAGTGAGAATCGCCCGCCGCTATCAAGGGCAGGTCGGTAATGGGTCGCAGGTCCGCAAGGGCGGTACCCGCGAAAAACAGGAGTGCAGACAACACCCCGTTAACAGCCTGAGATCTGAGCAAAACACTACCTCTTCAGGGCCAGGCGGTTGATACAACCGGCGATCATCGGGGATCGCCAGTTGCGTACACGGTGCGAGCCGGGCGGTTCGGAGAGATCCGTTCCGCACGCACTCGCTACTCAGCCGTTAGGCCTTTTCAACCATCATGCGGCCCATCATCTCCATGTGCAGGGCATGGCAGAACCAGCTGCAGTAGTACCAGAACACCCCGGGCTTATCGGCCGTGAAGGTGATGGACGAGGTCTGCTGCGGGCTGATTTCCATGCTCACACCGTGGTTGACCATCACGAAGCCGTGGGACACGTCTTCGATCTGGTCGATGTTGGTGATGGTCACGGTGACTTCATCGCCTTGTTTGACGGTGAAATCGGTGATGCCGAAGGACGGAGCCATGGAGGTCATGTACACCCGGACCTTCTTGCCGTCGCGGATGACCTTGTTGTCGGTCTCCAGGTTGATCCCGTCCTTCTTGGCCATTGCCACAGTGCCTGCGAAGAAGGGGTCGTTGCGGTCCCAGATCTTCTTGGTCTTGATCTGGTCGCGACGGGCCATGATGCAGTCGTGCGGTTCGGCGAAGGTGGGGCCGTCGTGCACCAGCTTCATCACGTCGCCGGAGATGTCGATCAACTGGTCGTTCTCCGGGTGCAGCGGACCGGTGGGCAGGAAACGGTCCTTGGAGAACTTGGACAGCACCACCACCCACTTGCCATCGGCTTCGCTGGTTTCGGTCAGCGACGCATGGTTATGGCCTGGCTGGTAGTGCACGTCCAGCTTCTGCTTGATGTAATTGACCTTCTCGCCCTTGTAGGCGCGGATCGCCTCGTCAATGTTCCACTTGACCAGTTGGCTGTCGATGAACAGCGTGGTGTAAGCGTTGCCACGGCCGTCGAAGGTGGTGTGCAGCGGGCCGAGGCCCAGTTCCGGCTCGGCTACCACGGTGTCACGTTCGTCCTTCAGCTTGCCGGCGAACAGGTCGGGCAGCTTGGCGATGGCGATTACGGTACAGGTTGGCGACAGCTTGCCGTTGGCGATGAAGTACTTGCCGTCCGGCGAGGTGTTGCAACCGTGCGGGTTCTTCGGCACCGGGATGTAGCGGGTAAAGGGGCTGTTCTTGCCGTCTTTCTTACGGCCGTCGACCACCGGCACGCCGTCCATCATGACGAACTTCTTCTCTTTGACGGCCTTGTCGATGGCATGCACGTCGAACACCACGACCCAGTCACGCTCGTTGCGCATGGTGCCGCCCAGGTCCAGGGCGCGCTCGGAGTTGTAGCAGGTGGCGGCGGCGAAACGACCGGTGTAGTCGGCGTCGAGGTTGTCCAGGTTGCCGTCGACGATAACCTGCCAGGCCACTTGCATGGTTTCGGCGTCCACCGCGCTGAAGCAGGTGAAGCTGTTGTCGGCGGAGAGATCGAAGCTGGAGCCGTCGTTCGGGTGCGGAATGAAAAACTCACCGTTGCAGAACACGTACTTGGTGTGCGGCACCTTCTGCAGACGCAGGCCGTGGATGGCCTGGACGTTGGGGATGGTGGTGATCTTGTCCGTCTTCATCACGTCCAGACGGATACGCGCGACGCGGGTGTTGGCCTTGTCGTTGATGAACAGGTACTTGCCGTCGTACTTGCCGTCGGTCATCGAGATGTGCGGGTGGTGGCAGTCGCCGTTCTGGAACTTGGCGCTGTCGCCGAGGACGCGCTTGCTCTCGTTGGTCAGGCCCCAACCGGTGGCGGAGTCGACGTTGAACACCGGAATACGCATCAGCTCGCGCATCGAGGGGATGCCCAGCACGCGCACTTCACCCTGGTGACCGCCCGACCAGAAGCCGTAGTACTCATCCAGTTCGCCAGGGCCGACGTGGGCCTTGTTCTTCGCTTCCTTGGCCGCAGCGGCCCAGGTTTCGCGGCTCATCACGCTGGTGCCCATCGCCGTGGCGGCGACGGCCGCACCGGTCAGCGCACTGGCGCCGAGGAAGCCGCGACGGCTGAGGCCGTTCTTCACTTCCGTTTCGTTTTTCTTGTCACTCATGGGTTTTGCTCCTTAGGGACAACATTACTGTCTGTTCGCCTTGCGCCGTCAGGCCAGGCTCAGGGTTCAACGACTTGCACAGCAGGTATCAACTCGGGGCTGTCCGGCGCTTTCTTGCCGCGCTTCTTGCGCTTGTTGATCAGCGGCGGACATTTGGTGTCGTTGTGGTAGGTCATCTGGCAATCGAGGCAGTAGTGGCACTCGTTGTGGTTGATGTGCCCGTCTGGGTGGATCGCCTGGATCTCGCATTCCTTCGCGCACAGCTGGCAGGGGTTGCCACATTCCTTGCGGCGCTTGAGCCAGTCGAACAGGCGCACCTTGCTGCTGATCGATAGCGCCGCGCCCAGCGGGCAGATGTAGCGGCAATAGACCTTGCGGGTGAACAGGTTGACCACCAGCAGGACCACCACGTAGAGCACGAACCACCACTGACGGTCGAACTTCAGCGTGATCGCCGTCTTGAACGGTTCCACCTCAGCAGCCTTTTCGGCCAGCATCATGGATTCCAGGGAGATGCCGAACAGCACCAGCAACACGATGTACTTGATCGCCCATAGCCGCTCATGCAGGGCAAAGGGCAGTTCGTACTGAGGAATCTTGATCTTGCGCGCCAGCTCGTTGAGCAGCTCCTGCAGTGCTCCGAACGGGCACAGCCAGCCGCAGAACACGCCCCGGCCCCAGAGCAGGATGCTGGCGGCGGTGAACACCCAGAGAATGAAAATGATCGGGTCGGTGAGGAACAGCTCCCAGCGGAAGTCCTGGAACAGCGCGTGGACGAAGGTCAGCACGTTGACCACCGACAGTTGCCCCAGGCAGTACCAGCCGATGAACAGTACGGTGAACAGCAGGTAGCCACGGCGCAGCCAGTGCAGGAACTGCGGCTTCTTGGTGAAGCTGTCCTGCAGGAACAGGATGACGGTCAGCAGGCCCAGCGCGGCCAGCAGCACGCCGACCTGGAAGCTTTTCTGGTACCAGATGTTGACCCACAGCGGCCGGTTGGCTTCCTCGATGGCGGCCAACTCTTCGGCGGTCGGTTGCGGCCGCTCAATGTATTGCTCGGGCATCTGGTAGGGCAGCTCGAAGCTGGTGAAGATGCTCTCCACCGGACCGATCTGACGGCGCACCAGCAGCTCCAGGTTCCAGGCCGAGCCCGGATCGAAGCGGTACTGGTCGCGGATGATGAAGATCGCCATCTCGTAGAAGTCCGGTATGCCAGCGGCATACACGTCGGAGAGGCGGATGAAATCCAGGTCGCGGAAGCTGATGATGTCGCCGAATTGACGCAACTGGATGCGATCGAAGATCCCGCCACGTACGTAGCCCGAGCCCTTGAAGGAGTACTCACCGTTGCCCAGCACGGCAATGGCATGCTCGCCAGGCTTGAGATCTTCCATCAGGAAACGGTACTGGTTATCGCCCAGCAGGTTGCGACCGATGGTGGGCGGATTCAGATGGGTGACATAGAGGTCGACGAAGGTGTCGCCTACCTGTTCTGCAGTGGCCTCGTCGATGCCCTCGGCTTCGCTGCCCTTGAACGCCTCGTCGATATCACCGCGGGTTAGCAGCATGCGGCGAATCGCACCGTTGCCTGTGAGCTCGCTCCAGTTGGCCGGCTGGTAGACATCCTCGCGCACGAGTGCCGGTTTCTGCGTCGCGCCGGCCACGTCCTCGACCAGGCCCAGGGACACGGCCACCGCATGGGCGGAACGCATCACCGCTTCGTTGATCACCATCACCGTTACGGTGGCGCCGGTCACGGCATCGACGGTGACCGCGCTCTTGTCACTGGAGCGACCGACAACGACCCGCTGCTGGACATTGATGTCGGTGTAGGTGGCGTTGAAATCGTGAATCTTCTGCTCGGGGATGCCGATCAGAACGATGGGCTCGTGGTGTTCGAGCATGTAGGCATCGCGGATCACCCCCTGAGGGTCGAGGATGACCTGCAAATTGATCGGCTTGCCGGAATAAGCAGGGATATTGACGACGTTGATGCTCTGGAAAGCGTAACCGAGAATGTCGTCGCCCTGCGTGAGAGTCTGCACCTGATAGTCGCCGGCTGGCTCGGACACGTCGGTCAATCCGGGAAACACCAGTTCCATGCGCTGTCGTTCCAGCCCGCCGTATTCCTTGGCCTGCACGCTCGGCATCATTGCCAGGCTCAGAATCATCAGGAAGACCAGCCAGCAGGCGCTTGGGAACGACCTGCCTGTTACCGAAAAATGCACACTACTCATGGGCTTATCAAACTTCTAGTACGAGAGATTTACGCCTGCATGGTAGTGAGCCTGCCCTCCTGCACTCCTTGACCTTGATCAAGCCGCTCCGCGCATTTCACTTACAGCGGCCGAATGCCGCACCCCTGCGCTCGGGCGATAGCGGCACAAATGCACTTGGCTGAACGAGCTCCAACACGACAGATGGCAGCACAACGCGTGTACCTGAAGGCGTCGCTCTCGTTTAGAGAAAAGTGCATAGGGCCAAACGAGCCCCCGCCAGCGGCCTGTCGGCCACAGCGAACTGCTCCAGGTGCGGTAAAGGCAGATCAGGTGCCCGAACGGAACAACTCGCGACGGATATGACCGATGGCACCCATGGGATTCAATCCCTTGGGGCACACCCAGCTGCAGTTGCCAATGCTGCGACAGCGGAACAGGCTGAACGGGTCGTCCAGCCGTTGCAGCCGTTCGGCCGTGGCCTGGTCACGGCTGTCGACGATGAAACGCCAGGCTTGCAGCAAGCCGGCCGGGCCAATGTAATCCTCCGGATTCCACCACCAGGACGGGCATTGCGAGGTGCAGCAGGCGCAGAGGATGCACTCGTACAGGCCGTCGAGCTTGGCCCGGTCGGCAGGCGATTGCAGGCGCTCGATGGCGGGGGCCGGATCGTCATTGATCAGCCAGGGGTGAACCCGCTCGTACTGCTTGAAGAACAGACTCAGGTCGACTACCAGATCGCGGATCACCGGCATTCCCGGCAATGGCCGGATCACCAGACTGTCGCCCGCCTCCAGCACGTCCGCCACCGGACTGATGCAGGCCAAACGGTTCTTGCCATTGATGTTCATGCCATCCGAGCCGCAGACACCCTCCCGACAGGAACGGCGGTATGCCAGTGAGACATCCTGTTCGTGCAGGTACTCCAGCACGTCCAGCACCATGCGCGGACGGAACTCGTCGGGCACCTCCAATGACTGCATATAAGGCGCAGCATCGCGTTCGGCGTTGTAACGGTAAACCTGCACATTGATCATGGGGGAGCTCCTGGCAGCCATGGCGATGCCTGCCTGAAGCTTAGCCAGGGAGTCGGGAACGTGTTTGCGTGACATGCACGCCACACGAGGTTCATTAGCATTCCGGGCCGAGGCCGGTACACTCCTCAGCCTTCGCCCGGTCGGCCCTGCTCCGAGATCCCCCATGAAACGTTTTGTCCTGCTCGACACCGCCCCGATCCCCAACAACGGCGGCGCCCTGTGCCTGTTCGAGTACGGTGAGGATTTCGTCATCAAGATCCAGGGCGGCAGTGGCGGTCAGTTGATGAACACGCGCATGCACGGCTCGGAAGACGCCTTGGCCGAGATTCCCTGCAAGAAAATCGCCGCGCGCCTGGCGCCACGGGTGCTGATCGGCGGTCTGGGCATGGGCTTCACCCTTGCCTCCGCGCTCAAGCACCTGGGCAAGAATGGTGAAGTGGTGGTGGCGGAACTGGTGCCCGGGGTCATCGAGTGGAACCGTGGCGCGCTGGGCGAAAAATCCGGTTACCCGATGCGCGACCCTCGCGCCAGCGTGCTCAATGAAGACGTCGCCAAAGTCCTGCAGGACGAGCCACAAGGCTTCGATGCCATCTTGCTGGATGTTGACAACGGCCCCGAGGGCCTGACCCAGCGGGCCAATACCTGGCTGTATTCCCTGGCCGGCTTGCAGGCCTGCGCCCGCGCGCTACGCCCCAAGGGCATCCTTGCCGTGTGGTCGGCCAGTGCCGACCGCCCCTTCGCCGAACGTTTGAAGAAAGCCGGCTTCAAGGCGGAGGAAGTACAGGTCTACGCCCACGGCAATCGCGGCACCCGCCACACCATCTGGATCGCCGAGAAAACGCAGTAAGGTAGACGACTCGCTGCTGGGCGCCTAAGGCTCCTCGCTAGAGCGACGAGATCGCTCAATAGCCCAGCCCTGCACGAAACCTGTAGGGGCGAATTCATTCGCCTGGCGCATTATTTCCAGGCCATGAATCCGCTGTGACCTACATCAAGGTGTCGGCCGCTTGGTTAGGTGCAGCTCCGAGACTGCTTGAAGGCTCGGTGCCAGGCGAATGGAATTCGCCCCTACGAAACGCGTCCCCCCCACGCCGTTGCGTGACCGCATCACGCCAACGCCTCGGCTGGCTGCAGCGTACTCAGGCCCAGGAAGTCCACCAGTGCCTCGCGGCGCGCCATGGCGTCCTTGTAGCCCAGCTCGATCAGCTCGTTACAGTATTCCGGCTCGAACAGCAGGTAACTCAACACGCCGGCGCCACTGACCTTGGTGGCGCCGGGGCCGCGCAGGAATGTCCGCAGCGAGCGCGGCAGTGAGTGGCGATGGCGCGTGGCGATTCGGTCCAGCGACTCGCTGGGGTTGATCACCAGCACCTCCACCGGCTGCAGACCGAGTTGGCGTGCTTGCCGCGTTTCAGGGAGGGACCTACTGATCAGGTTGAGCCGTTCGAGCAGTTCGAGGTCGGTTTCCAGGTTATCGACGAAGGTGCTGTTAAGCAGATGAGCGCCGATACGCGCCAGACTCGGCGGGTTGTTGCGCCCGCGAACCGCCGGCAAGTCGTCATGTGCAGGGTCGCTGACACCGATAACCAGCGCTCGCGTTGCCCCCAGGTGCAGCGCAGGACTGATGGGAGCGGCCTGACGTACCGCGCCATCGCCATAGTATTCGCGGCTCAGCCAGACCGGCGGGAACACCAGTGGAATCGCCGAGCTGGCCAGCAGATGCTCCACCCCCAGCCGGGTTGGTATCCCGATGCGACGATGGCGCAGCCAGGGATCGATCGCCGCCTGTCCCTGATAAAACGTCACCGCTTGGCCCGAGTCATAGCTGAACGCCGTGACCGCCACCGCCCGCAGACGACGCAGGCGGATGGCGGCGGCAATCCCGCTGCAATCCAGCTCACGCTCCAGCAAGGCGCGCAGAGGCGAACTGTCGAGCAAGGCCACTGGCACGTCCGGTCCGAGCCCGAGCAGATTACAGCCGATAAAGCGCGATGCCTGACGCAACAAGCCTGGCCAGTCCGTGCGGTAGATATGGTCGCAATGGAAGCTGCGCCACACCTCAGAGATTCGCCGGGTCGCCTCACCGAAATGCAGGGCGCCACTGGCCAGACCCGCCGCATTGATAGCGCCGGCCGACGTGCCGACGATGACGGGAAACGGATTGTGCGCTGCATTGGGCAACAGGTCGGCAATCGCGGCCAGCACCCCGGCCTGATAAGCCGCACGCGCGCCGCCACCAGAAAGAACCAGCCCGGTGGTCGCCGAGCCGGAGGGGTACTGCATGACGTTCATCCTGATTCTTGATCCATTGGACGCGGCTTGCGTACCAGCCTTTCCGGCTATGCCGCGAAAGGCCATTAGCAGCCATCAAAGTGCCATAGGCCAAGTCGACAGATCAACTGCAGATGCGGGTACTTTGGTCGGGATGGGCAGGCGCTGCCAACTGCCGTGCCTCAATTGAAAACGCGGCGGGCAATTGTGATTGCTCAGCCTCGAGACCGCCGTAGCGCATTGTTTTTACATGCATTAAGTAAATTCGAATCAATAACTAACATGCCGCCCAGGTAGTAATCTTTCTTCATGAGCTGGCATTAAAGATTCATGTTGCCTTTAATTTATTGTTTCCTCTGTTGGCACTCGCAAACTGCCAACACCATCACGCAAGCCATTGGCTAGCCAGCGAAAACACCCGCAGGGATCACCCCCACGATATCCATCCTGGCCAAAATATTTTACATATTTCTGATTGCGCCACAGCCCCCGCCATACGGCGTCCAACGCCGATTCACCAGACGCAAAACCACGGCCGGCGCCACTTTCAGCCTTGACCCGGGGGGAATGAAGTCTGCTATGGTTTAAAAGGTTTCATCCTGCCGGGTGGTGCCCCGCCTGATTATTCCTATGATATTTCGGGCAACTTACGGGCAGAGAAGTTCTATTATTCTTTGCCCGTGCGCCTCCTGGCAGTTAAATGATTCACTGCACTGGTGCGGAATCAAACCAATGCTGTTTCCCATATACCGGGGTTACAGCCCTGCATAATCCGCCGACCTCTCGTACCGGGAAGCCTGACCGCCACGCAGTGAGTCTCAACACACTGTCAAAGGTTTCGGAGTCATTGTGCGGTACGGCACATACGCATACTCGCCAGTTACGTCCTCGCTCAATGCGAAGTACGGCGCCACGCTGGCACCCCGCCTCGGCGCACGACCGTCCACCGGTCCTCTCTCCGATTCCCCTACGTCTCACCCCTCCATAGGCAAGGCCTGTCGCCCTCGCCTGGCGAATGCCCATGGGCACGCGCCGGGCTGCGGATGACGGCTAACTGTCGCTAGAAAGGAAACCATTCCATGCGGACTGGAAAAATCGTCGTTGAAAACCTTACCAAGGTCTTCGGCGACCATCCCCAACAAGCCATCGAGCAACTCGGCAAAGGCTGGAGCAAAGACCGCATCCTCGCCGAAACCGGCGCGGTCGTCGGCGTGAACGATGTGTCGTTCAGCGTCGAGGAAGGCGAGATCTTTGTGCTCATGGGTCTGTCCGGCTCGGGTAAGTCCACCCTGATCCGGCTGATCAATCGACTGATCGAGCCCACCGCCGGCAACGTCTACATCGATGGCCAGAATGTCGCGCAGATGCCTCGCGCACAATTGATCGACCTGCGTCGCCGCGACCTGAGCATGGTCTTTCAATCCTTCGCCCTGATGCCCTCGCGCACTGTGCTGGACAATGCCGCGTTCGGCCTGGAAATCGCCAAGGTCGGCCGCGCGGAACGCGAAGCGCGCGCCATGGAAGTACTCGAACAAGTCGGCCTTGCCGGCTTCGCCGACAAGCTTCCTGAGGAATTGTCCGGCGGCATGCAGCAGCGCGTCGGCCTGGCCCGCGCCCTGGCGGTGAATCCCTCGGTCATCTTCATGGACGAGGCGTTCTCGGCCCTCGACCCGCTCAAGCGTCGCGAAATGCAGGATGTGCTGCTGGAGCTGCAGGAAACCCAGCGCCGCACCATCATCTTCGTCTCCCATGACATTGAGGAAGCCCTGCGCATCGGTACGCGCATCGGCATCATGGAAGGCGGCAAGCTGGTGCAGGTTGGCACGCCCCAGGAGTTGATCGACCACCCGGCCAACGACTATGTGCGCAACTTCTTCGACACCATCGACACCAACCGCTACCTCACCGCTGGCCAACTCAAGGCCGACAGCGTTCCGCTGTTCGTGCACAACGGCAAGGCGCCGAACGCCATCCAGGTGCGCGACGAACTGCAAGAGCAGGACAAGCACTACGCCTTCATCGTCGATGAAGACAATACCTTCCAAGGCTCCATCAGCCTGGAAAAAATCGCCCTACTGGTGGAAGACGACAAGCACCTGCGCCTGCACGGCGACGTGCTCAAACAGATCGAGCCGGTGCCTGAAGACCTGCCGCTGGACCAGGTGATCGAACAGTTGGTGATCAACGAGGGACCGATCCCGGTGGTCGACAAGGCTGGGCAGTACTGCGGTGCGATCAGTAAGGGCCGCCTGCTGAGCCGTCTGCAGGGAGGCATGGCATGAGCGACAAGTATCTGGATCTGGGCAGCTGGATCAACGACGGCGTCGAGCACCTGCTCGAGAACTACGGCGATGCCTTCGACAAAACCGGGCAGTGGGTCAGCGGTTTTTCCGAAGGCATCGAAGCGTTGCTGATGTTCCCGCCGGCCTGGCTGCTGATCGCGCTGTTCGTTGCCCTCGGGCTGTGGCGCATCGGCGCACGTTTTGCCCTGTTCACCGCGGTAGCCTTCACGCTGATCGTACTGACCGGTTTCTGGGAGCAGACCCTGGTTACCCTCGGCCTGACCCTTTCCGCCACGCTGATCAGCCTGCTGGTGGGTATTCCGCTGGGCATCTGGGCCGCCAGCAGCGAGCGCATCTCCACCGTGACCCGGCCGATCCTCGACTTCATGCAGACCATGCCGGCCTTCGTCTACCTGATTCCGGCCGCCATGCTGTTCGGCCTCGGCCGGGTGCCGGGCATCTTCGCCACGGTGATCTTTGCCATGCCACCGGCTGTGCGCCTGACCAACCTGGGCATCCGCCAGGTCAACAAGGAACTGGTGGAAGCCGGCCAGGCTTTCGGCTGCAACCGCCGCCAGTTGCTGTTCAAGGTGCAGCTGCCCAATGCCATGCCGTCGATCATGGCCGGGGTCAACCAGACCATCATGATGGCCCTGTCGATGGTGATCATCGCCTCGATGGTCGGCGCCGGCGGCCTGGGCAACGACGTCCTGGCCAGCATCCAGCGCCTGGACATCGGCCTGGGCTTTGAAAGCGGCATGGCCGTGGTGTTGCTGGCGATCATTCTCGACCGCATCACCGAAAGCTTCGGCACGCCGCGCCAAACGCGCAGCGACAGCCTGTATGCCCGACTGTGCGCTCTGCTGAGCAGCGCGAAAACCTCACCCACCCCAGGGACGACCAAATGAATTGCTTGAAAACCCTCGCAGGCGCCGCCCTGCTGAGCAGCCTGCTAATGCCCACCGCCTGGGCTCAGGAACCGGCCAGTTGCCAACAGGTGCGTTTTGCCGAAATCGGCTGGGCGGACATTGCCGCCACCACCGGCGTGGCCATGGCCCTTACCGAGGGCCTGGGCTACCAGCCGAAGAAGGTCATGGCCTCCGTGCCCATCGCCTTCACCGGGGTGCAAAAAGGCCAGATCGACGCCTTCCTCGGTTACTGGTCACCGTCGATGGACGCCATCGTCGAACCGTTCCAGAAGAACGACGGCATCAAGATCCTGCCCACGCCCAACCTGGACGGTGCCAAGTACACCCTGGCCGTGCCGACTTACGCCGCCGAAGCCGGCCTAAAGAGCTTTCAGGACATTGCCCACTTCAAGGATCAGTTGAACGGGCGCATCTACGGCATCGAGCCGGGCAACGACGGCAACCTGCTGATTGAACAGATGATCAAGGGTGACC
The DNA here is from genome assembly GCF_014836765.1 of Serpens gallinarum. Lineage (GTDB taxonomy): Bacteria > Pseudomonadota > Gammaproteobacteria > Pseudomonadales > Pseudomonadaceae > Serpens > Serpens gallinarum. Next base: position 65,338 of record NZ_JACSQG010000009.1, on the reverse strand, counting down.
AGTACGGCCTCGGCGACTTCCGCCTGGTGGAATCCAGCGAGGCCGGCATGCTGGTGCAGATCCAGCGCGCCGTTCGCCAGAACAAGCCGGTGGTTTTCCTCGGCTGGGCGCCGCACCCGATGAACACCCAGTTCGACATCACCTACCTGGACGGTGGCGATGAAGTATTCGGCCCTGACCACGGCGCGGCCAAGGTGTTCACCGCCGTACCGACCGACTACGAAGCGCGCTGCCCCAATATGGGCACGCTACTCAACAACCTGCAGTTCAGCGTCGAGATCGAAAGCCAACTGATGGATGAGGTGCTGCAAAAGCAGAACCCGGTGGTCGTTGCCAAGAACTGGATCAAGGCCAACCCGGCGATTCTCGAGCAGTGGCTGGACGGCGTGACCACCTTCGACGGCCAGGACGGCCTCGCTGCCGTGCAGAAACACCTCGGACTCTAACCCCTGCGTAGGGTGGACAACCGCTGTGCGTTGTCCACCTCGCGCGTACCCATGGTGGATGTAAAAAACGACATCCACCCTACGCCCCGGCATAAATCCAATACGGAAGCGCCGCATCCATGCGGCCAAGGGACGACGCCTCTAATCAAGGCGCCCCTGCAAAATCAAGGAGCACACCATGCGTACATTGAAAAACCTACTCGGCAAAAGCCTCGCCACTGCAGCCCTGGCCTTCGGCCTGTCCAGCGCCATGGCCGCCGACAAACCCACCCTGACCCTCGGCTATGTCAACGGCTGGGCCGACAGCGTCGCCACCACCCACGTGGCCGCTGAAGTGCTGCAAAGCCAGCTGGGTTATAACGTCAAGCTCAAGCCGGTAGAAGCCGCCATCATGTGGCAAGGCGTGGCCCGGGGCGATCTGGACGCCGCCCTCTCCGCCTGGCTGCCGGCCACTCATGGCGATTACTACGACAAGCTCAAGGATAAGGTCAACCTGATCGGTACCAACTACACCGGGGCGAAGATCGGCCTGATCGTGCCGGACTACGTCGACGTCCAAAGCATCGCCGACCTCAATCAGCACAAGAAGGCCTTCCAGGGGCAGATCACCGGCATCGATGCCGGTGCCGGCATCATGATTCGCACCGAGGAAGCCATCAAGGCCTACGACCTGGACTTCAACCTGATGGCCAGCTCCGGCCCGGCCATGACCATCGCCCTGGCCCGCGCCGAGAAGCAGCAGAAACCCATCGTCGTCACCGGCTGGATTCCGCACTGGATGTTCGCCAAGTGGGACCTGCGCTTCCTGGAGGATCCCCAGCAGGTGTTCGGTGAAGCCGAAACCGTCTACACCGTGGCCAACCCAGGCCTGGAAACCAAGGCTGCCGAAGCCGCCGGCTTCCTGAAGAACTTTGCCTGGACCGACAAGGAAATCGGCGCGGTGATGCTCGCCATCGACAACGGCGAAACCCCGAAAAAGGCCGCCAGCGCCTGGGTTGCCGAGAACCCCGAACGCGTCGCCGAGTGGCTGAACTAACGCTTCAGTTTCGCTTCCAGTCGGTGAGTATCCGTAGGGTGGACAGCGCTTTTTCTGTCCACCAAGCGGGCAACACTGCCGTTTAGTGAACTGGCTCCGCCCTACCCAGGCTCGCCCCCTCACGCCCAACCACGAGGAACCCTAATGCCCCGCTTCGGCGAACAACAGCTTTATATCGGCGGTCGCTATGTCGCAGCGTCGTCTGCCCAGCGTTTCGAAACCATCAATCCCGCCAACGGCGAAGTACTGGCCCAGGTACAGAGCGCCAGCCGCGAGGATGTCGAACGCGCCGTGGCTACCGCTCACGAGGGCCAAAAGGTCTGGGCAGCGATGACTGCCATGCAGCGTTCGCGCATCCTGCGGCGCGCCGTGGATATCCTGCGCGAGCGCAACGATGAACTGGCCCTGCTGGAAACCCTGGACACCGGCAAGCCGCTGTCGGAGACCCGCTACGTTGACATCGTCACCGGCGCCGACGTGCTGGAGTATTACGCTGGCCTGATCCCGGCCATCGAAGGCGAGCAGATTCCGCTACGCGACACCTCCTTCGTCTACACCCGCCGCGAGCCGCTGGGCGTAGTTGCCGGCATCGGCGCCTGGAACTACCCGATCCAGATCGCCCTTTGGAAATCCGCCCCGGCCCTGGCCGCCGGCAACGCGATGATCTTCAAGCCCAGCGAAATCACCCCGCTGAGTGCGCTCAAGCTGGCCGAGATCTACACCGAGGCCGGCCTGCCGGACGGCGTGTTCAACGTGCTCACCGGCCCTGGCGCCGAGGTCGGCCAGTGGCTGACCGAGCATCCCGGCATTGCCAAGATTTCCTTCACCGGCGGCACCGTCACCGGCAAGCAGGTGATCGCCAGCGCCACCCGTTCCTCCCTCAAGGAGGTGACCCTGGAGCTGGGCGGCAAGTCGCCGTTGATTATTTGCTCCGACGCCGACCTCGACCGCGCCGCCGACATCGCCGTCATGGCCAATTTCTACAGCTCCGGCCAGGTGTGCACCAATGGCACGCGGGTGTTTGTGCCGCGCACGCTGCAGGCCGCATTCGAGCAAAAACTGCTCGAACGTGTGCAACGCATCCGCCTGGGCAATCCGCAGGACGAAGCCACCAATTTCGGCCCACTGGCCAGCTTCGCCCATATGGAGCGGGTGCTCGGCTACATCGACAGCGGCATCCAGGAAGGCGCACGCCTGCTGACCGGCGGCCAGCGCGTCACCGAGGGTACCTGCGCTCAAGGCGCCTTTGTGGCGCCGACGATCTTTACCGACTGCCGCGACGACATGCGCATCGTGCGCGAGGAAATCTTCGGCCCGGTGCTCAGCCTGCTCGCCTACGACGACGAAGAGGAAGCCATTCGCCGTGCCAACGCCACCGACTACGGCCTGGCCGCTGGCGTGGTGACCCCTGACCTGGCCCGTGCGCACCGCCTGATCCACCGCCTGCAGGCCGGGATCTGCTGGATCAACACCTGGGGCGAATCCCCCGCCGAGATGCCGGTGGGCGGCTACAAGCATTCCGGCGTCGGCCGCGAGAACGGCCTGGCCACCTTGGCCCACTACACGCAGATCAAATCGGTGCAGGTGGAACTGGGCGAATTTGCCTCGGTTTTCTGAACGGACGATTAAAAGCGCTGGAGGCTGAAGGCTGGACGAAACAGCGGCCTCGGCTCGTCCAGCCTCCAGCCTTCCAGCCCTCCGCAGGAGGAGATTTTCATGGAATTCGACTACATCATCATCGGCGCAGGGTCCGCCGGCAACGTGCTGGCTACCCGCCTGACCGAGGATGCCGACGTCAGCGTGCTACTGCTGGAAGCCGGCGGCCCGGACCATCGCCTGGACTTTCGCACGCAAATGCCCGCCGCCCTCGCCTACCCGTTACAAGGCAAGCGCTACAACTGGGCGTACGAAACCGACCCCGAGCCGCATATGAACAACCGCCGCATGGAATGCGGGCGCGGCAAGGGCCTGGGGGGCTCGTCGCTGATCAACGGCATGTGCTACATCCGCGGCAACGCCCTGGATTTCGACCACTGGGCCCAGTTGCCGGGGCTGGCAGACTGGAGCTACCTGGATTGCCTGCCGTATTTCCGCAAGGCGGAAACCCGTGACATTGGTGCCAATGCCTATCACGGCGGCGACGGTCCAGTCAGCGTGACCACGCCGAAAAACGGCAACAACCCGCTGTTCCACGCCATGGTCGAGGCGGGCGTGCAGGCCGGTTACCCGCGCACCGAGGACCTCAACGGCTACCAGCAGGAAGGCTTCGGTCCGATGGACCGCACCGTGACGCCCCACGGCCGGCGCTCCAGCACCGCGCGCGGCTATCTCGACCAGGCCCGCGACCGAAAAAACCTGACCATCGTCACCCATGCCCTGACCGAGCGCATCCTGTTCGACGGCAAGCGTGCCAGCGGCGTCAGTTATTTGCGCGGCAACGCCCGCCAGCCGATCAGCGCGCGGGCGCGACGCGAAGTGCTGCTGTGCGGCGGCGCCATCGCCTCGCCGCAGATCTTGCAACGCTCCGGCGTCGGTCCGGCCGACCTGCTACGCGACCTGAACATTCCAGTGGTGCACGAACTACCCGGCGTGGGTGAGAATCTGCAGGATCACCTGGAGATGTACCTGCAGTACGCCTGCAAGGAGCCGGTCTCTCTCTACCCGGCCCTACAGTGGTGGAACCAGCCGGCCATCGGCGCACAGTGGCTGCTCGCCGGCGATGGCGTCGGAGCCAGCAATCACTTCGAGGCAGGCGGTTTCATCCGCACCCGTGCCGACTTCGAATGGCCGAACATCCAGTTCCACTTCCTGCCGGTGGCGATCAACTACAACGGCAGCAACGCGGTGAAGGAACACGGCTTCCAGGCCCACGTCGGCTCCATGCGCTCGCCCAGTCGCGGCCGCGTACGGCTCACCTCGAAAGATCCACGCCAGCACCCGAGCATCCTGTTCAACTACATGAGCACCGCTCAGGACTGGCAGGAATTTCGCGATGCCATCCGTATCACCCGCGAGATCATCAACCAGCCGGCGCTCGATCCCTATCGCGGCCGCGAACTCAGTCCTGGCGCACATTGCGAGAGTGACGCCGAGCTGGACGCCTTTGTACGGGATAACGCCGAAACCGCCTTCCACCCCTGCGGCTCCTGCAAGATGGGCGAGGACGGCATGGCGGTGGTCGATGGTCAGGGCCGCGTGCACGGTCTCGAAGGGCTGCGCGTGATCGATGCCTCGATCATGCCGCTGATCGTCACCGGTAACCTCAACGCCACCACCATCATGATCGCCGAGAAGATTGCCGACAAAATTCGCGACCGCCAACCGCTGCCGCGCAGCAATGCGGCTTATTACGTGGCGGGCAACGCACCGGCACGCACCTCGGCAGAAAGAAGCTTCAGCTGACTCAGGCCCACGCTGTCGCCGCCGCAGGCGACAGCGTGTCGGGCTTGAGGCCTCTACGCGGGAAATCTTGAATACTTCGCTAATCGCCGTGCCATCCCAGACATAGCGCAGGTGCGGCCCCTGCACCGGGATGGACACCGCCGGCGGCCGAAAGATGGCCGCACAGGTTCCCCGGCACTCGCACGCAGCGGTAAAGCGGCCCCCCGCTATTCGCCTCGCCAAAGCGCACGGCGAAGCGCTGGCACCCTTGCTGAAGCGGTTCGCAGCTTAAGCAAACTCCGGACCTCAAGCGCTCGACCGAGCTCTTCTGCACGCTCTATGCTCAAGCCATGAACAGCGCAGCAACTACCCTCCACCTCCCCTTTCTCGCCCCCTGGGATTGGCAACAGTTCCAGCGCCATTTCGCCCTGCGCCTGTTGCCCGGCGTGGAAACCCTCGCCGACGACGGCTATTGCCGCAGCATACGTATCGGCGGCGTGACGGGCTGGTTGGCGGTGAGTCCGTTGGCCGGGCAAAACCTTTTGGAGCTACGCATCAGCCCTTCGGCCCAGACCATCAGTTCGGCACTGGTGACGCGGGTGCGGCGCATGTTCGATCTGGATGCCGACCCGCAGGCCATTGCCGCGCATTTTGCCGCCGATGCATTGCTCGGGCCGCTGGTGGCGGGTTATCCGGGCCTGCGTCTGCCCACGGCGTTCGACCCGTTCGAGCAAGCCGTGCGCGCCATCGTTGGCCAGCAAGTCACGGTAAAGGCGGCGGTGACCATCACCGGCCGGCTGGTGGCGCGTCTCGGCGAGCCGTTGCCGGATGCGCCCGCTCAGGGGCCCCAGTATCTATTCCCAACGCCGGAACAGATTGCCAGCGCCGACCTTTCCGCCATCGGCATGCCTGCCAAGCGGGTGCTGGCTTTGCAACACCTGTCGGCCGCCGTGGCCGATGGCAGCCTTGAGCTGCATGTCGAGGACGGCGCCGACGCGCTGGTGGAACGCCTCTGCGCCCTGCCCGGCATTGGGCCCTGGACCGCCGAATACATCGCCCTGCGCGGTTTCGGCGCGGTGGATGCCTTTCCTGCTGCCGATCTTGGCCTGCTCAAGGCGCCGGTCTGGGGGCAAGGCGGTATCGGTGCGCGGGAACTGAAAATTCGCGCTGAGGCCTGGCGTCCTTGGCGAGCCTATGCTGCGATTCATCTCTGGCACAGTTACGCAGGAGGTTGAACATGTTCTATCGCTATCAGGAAAGCCCCATCGGCCGCTTGCTACTGGTGGGCGATGAGGCTGGGCTACGCCAATTGCTCATGGATGTGCCCACCGAGCCTTGGGTGATCGGTGAGCAATGGGTGCCGGCTGAAACGCAATTGGATAACGTCTGCCGGCAGTTGGACGAATATTTCGCCGGTCGTCGCCAGCGTTTCGACCTGCGCCTGGCACCGCTGGGCACCGCATTCCAACGGAGCGTCTGGCAAGCGCTGCTGGAAATTCCCTTCGGCCAGACCTGGAGCTACGGCCAACTGGCACGGCACATCGGCAGTCCCCAAGCGATGCGTGCCGTGGGCGCTGCCAACGGCGCCAACCCCATCGCAGTAATCCAGCCCTGTCATCGGGTGATCGGCAGCAACGGCAGCCTCACCGGTTTTTCCGGTGGCCTGGAACGCAAGACGCTATTGCTGAAACTGGAAGGCTGGCAAGGGATGCGGCAGGCAGCGTTGGCCCTGTAAATGGCTCGCCCTGCTAGTTTTCAAAACCTGGAAAACGGCTGGCGATGTCGTCGCCGGTTGGCGTACCGTCTTCGGCATTGTTGAACATCCGCAGCGTCATAAAATAGGGATTCTCACCCATGTCGAACCAGTGCGCCGTGCCCGCCGGCACCACCAGCAGATCGTTTTTCTCGCACAGCAAGGCATATACCGCGTCACCGATGTGCAGGTTGAACAACCCGCTGCCGGCCACAAAGAAAAACGCCTTGTCTTCGGCGTAGCGGCGCTCTTGCAGCAAGCGGGCACGCAGGGCGTCCTGCTCGGGGGTATCCCGATCGACAGCGAACATCTCGGCTTTGCCATAGCCGCCTTGCGCAATCAGCCGGTCGAGATCAGCGCGGTAGGCGGCCATCACGTCGTCCTGCCCGGCGTCCGCTTGCAGCGGCGCACTGGCAGCCCAGCGCTCAACCCGCACCCCGACCGTGGCGAGAGTAGAAACGATGTCCTCAAGATAGGTCAGCACCTTGTTGGGCTGCTCGGGGCGGGATTGGTCGTAAACGCTCAGAATGCTCATGGGAACTCTCTTTTAATGCGGCGGGCCGGTGATAACACCGACCGCGGTAATGATCTGGCCGCCGCGTCAGCTATGCGGCGCGGTTTCCTGCAAGCGGACCGCCATGATACCCGCTGCGAGCAATGCGGCCAGACTGGCCAGGGTGAAGGTCATTCCCGCGCCCAGGCTGTTCCAGCTGTACCCGGCATACAGCGCACCGAAGGCGCCGCCGACCCCGGACAAGGTGGCATACAGCGCCTGCCCCTGTCCTTGTTGGCGCGCGCCGAAGCTGCGCTGCACAAAATGAATCGCGGCCGCATGAAAACTGCCGAACGTTGCCGCGTGCAGTACCTGCGCGAACAACAGTATCGCCAGCTGCTCGGCCAGATAACCCAACAGCAGCCAGCGTAGCGCGGCCAGCAGAAAGCTGGCGATCAGCACGCGGCGCAGGGAGAAACGCTCGAGAATCCGCGCCATGCCGAGAAACAGCAGGATCTCCGCTACCACACCCAGGGCCCAGAGCAGACCGATGGTGCCGCGCGTATAGCCGAGCGCCTCGAGGTGAATGCTCAGAAAGGTGTAATAAGGACCGTGGGACAGCTGCATCAACGCCACGCAGCAGAAGAACGCCAGTACGCCCGGTCGACGCAATTGACGCAGAAAGCCACCCTGCCCGGCCGCATCGGCCGGTTGCTCGGGCTGGGCGTTGGGCACCCACAGGCTGGCGACCACGATGCCGCCCATGATCACCAGCAGCGCCACCGGATATGCCGCCAGGCTGACCACCTCGAACAGCCGGCCCAAACCCACCACGGTGAGGATGAAGCCAATGCTGCCCCACAGGCGGATCTGGCTATAACGCGCCGAGCGCTCACGCAAATGCGCCAGGGTAATGACCTCGAACTGCGGCAAGACTGCATGCCAGAAGAACGCATGCAGCGCCATCACCAGCGCCAGCCAGGCATAACTCTGGGCCACGAAAATCAACGCGAAGGACAGCAGCGTACAAAGCGCGCCGAGGCGCACGATAAGCAGGCGTTGGCCGGTGACATCGCCCAGCCAACCCCACAGGTTGGGCGCCACGAAGCGCATCAGCATGGGTATGGCGATCAGCTCACCAATGCGCGCCGGGGAAAAGCCCAGATGGTCGAAGTACAGCGACAGAAACGGCGCCGTGCCGCCCAACAGGGCGAAATAGCAGAAGTAGAACGAGGAAAGGCGCCAGTAAGGTAAGGCAGGCATGATTCACGTCGAGGTGGTTGAACGCAGCGATAGCCGACAGGGGCCGCTGGGTATCGCTGCGCTCAACCCAGCCTACGTACGGAAACTCACAACTGCGGCAATACCGGCGTGCTCACTCGCACATCGGCATTCTGAGCGCGATGCCGCAACAGATGATCCATCAGCACGATGGCCATCATCGCCTCGGCGATGGGCGTGGCGCGAATTCCGACACAGGGGTCGTGGCGGCCCTTGGTCACTACGTCCACCGGGTTGCCATTCACATCAATGGAACGCCCCGGCGTGGTGATGCTCGAGGTGGGCTTGAGCGCCAAGTGGGCAATGATCGGCTGGCCGCTGGAGATGCCGCCGAGGATGCCGCCGGCATGGTTGGACAGAAAGCCTTCGGGCGTCAGCTCGTCCCGGTGCTCGGTGCCGCGCTGGGCGACACTGGCGAAACCGGCGCCGATTTCCACTCCCTTGACGGCGTTGATGCTCATCAACGCATGGGCCAGCTCGGCGTCCAGACGGTCGAAGATCGGCTCGCCCAGGCCCGGCGGCACGCCGTCGGCGACCACGGTTATCTTCGCCCCGACCGAATCCTGATCGCGGCGCAACTGGTCCATGTAGGCCTCCAGTTCCGCCACCTTGTCTGGGTCAGAGCTGAAGAAGGCGTTCTGTTCGACGCTGTCCCAGGTCTTGAAGGGGATTTCGATAGGGCCCAGTTGGCTCATGTAGCCACGCACCTGAATGCCCAGGGTGGCCAGGTATTTCTTGGCAATTGCCCCCGCTGCCACGCGCATGGCGGTTTCGCGGGCCGAGCTGCGTCCGCCACCCCGGTAATCGCGCACGCCGTACTTGTGGTGGTAGGTGTAATCCGCATGGGCCGGGCGGAACAGATCCTTGATCGCCGAGTAGTCCTTGGACTTCTGATCGGTGTTGCGAATCAGCAGGCCAATCGGGCAGCCGGTAGTCTTGCCCTCGAATACCCCCGAGAGTATTTCCACCTCGTCGGCTTCCTGGCGCTGGGTGGTGTGCCGGCTGGTGCCCGGTTTGCGACGATCCAGATCGCGCTGCAGGTCGTCCAGACTCAGCTCCAGCCCCGGTGGGCAGCCGTCGACGATGGCGACCAGCGCCGGGCCGTGGCTTTCGCCGGCGGTGGTGACGGTGAATAGCTTGCCGTAGGTATTGCCGGACATGCAGGAAGCTCCGCGATCAGCCTTGAAAAAGGCCGGCAGTATACCTGAGCGGCGACCGAGATTCGCCGTTTACGGTAGGCGGCGTTCCTGCTGGGACGTCGGCACAGGGTGGTGAAACGTGGGCGACTCATCAGTTATCCGCAATAACAGACTGCAGAAACCGGAATTGCAGCCGATAACCCCTTGGCAGACAGTCCGTGGACCCCCCGATGACCGAAACACCCCCCGAATCCGTAGCCCCTGAGCAAGAGGCACAGCCGCAGGTACACCCTTGGGCCAACCTGGCTCCGGTACCCCATCGCCTGCTCCGCCTGTTTCCGCAGCCGGTCGATCGCGCCACAGGCGTGCGCCCGCTGCGCTTTGCCCAATATTCCCGTCTGGAGCGCAACAGCCCCAAGGAAAGCCTGCTGCGCCTGCGCGTCGACCTGCCCGGGCATTCGGTGCGCGACGGCCATAACCAGCTGGATGTCTGGGTTGACCACGAGCAGAAGGAAGTCCGCTTCGGACCTGACGCCGGGCTGCAAATGGATCCACCCAACCGTGGCCTGGGCCGCTTTCTGCTCGCCCAGGGCATCGACTGGGCACAGGGCAAATGGGCGCATTACCAGGTTCAGGGCGGCGACCTGCCCAACAAGAACCTGCTCAGCGAGGATGCCCGCCTACGTCGCGACCATGCTCTGCGCGGCCAGGGCTTCGAGGTGGTGTACCCGGACGAGGGACAGCTCAAGGCTCATTTCGACGCCCCTCGGTTGAGTAATCTGCTGACCGACTGGAACCCCGAGAAGGTGCAGGTCATCGATACCCTCGATGCGGCCAGCATGTTGGAGCAAGCCGACCAGCAGATGCGTGATCAGGACGCCATCCTGCGCAAGCAGGAAGAACGCATCACCTGGCTGCAGCGCGAGGATAGCGGTCTGCGCTTTACCGTCACCTGCCTGGTGGCCTTCGCCCTGTTTCAAGCCGGCCTGCTGATCTGGATCGCGACGCGCTGAGGCGCGCCTGCGCTTCAAGTTGTTGAGGGTAGATATCGCGTTTACATTCACCCAAGGCGCCCTTCGGTGGACAACACACAACGGTTGTCCACCCTACGCACTGGATCGACTAATATCCCGGCCAGCCCGCCAGCGGGGCGCCAGGCTGATGCCAGTTGCGGGTGGATGTCGCTTTTTTACATCCATCATGGCGCCCTTCGGTGGACAACACACAGCGGTTGTCCACCCTACGCACTGGATCGACTAATATCCCGGCCAGCCCGCCAGCGGGGCGCCAGGCTGATTGCCAGTTGCGGGTGGATGTCGCTTTTTTACATCCATCATGGCGCCCTTCGGTGAACAGCACACAGCGGTTGTCCACCCTACGCACGGGTCGACTACGTATCCCGGCCAGCCCGCCAGCGGTACGCCAGGCTGATTGCCATGTTGTAGGGTGGATGTCGCTTTTTACATCCACCATGCGCCGCTCGGTGGACAGCACACAGCGGTGTCCACCCCCAAAAAAATTGCGTACCGGGTACGATCTTGGATCAACCGCGCAAACGGCTGCGAAACAATTCCTGGTGTTCGCGGCATTGCGCGGCGGCGAGCAGGAACACGCCGTGGCCGCCGTATTCAAACTCCATCCAGGTGAAGTCCACTTCGGGGTACAGCGCTTCGACGTGCACCTGGCTGTTGCCCACTTCGACCACGAGAATACCCTGCTCGGTCAAATGGTCTGCCGCCTCGGCAAGCATGCGCCGCACCAGATCCAGGCCATCATCGCCGCAGGCCAGGCCCAGAGCCGGCTCATGGTGGTATTCAGCGGGCATGTCGGCGAAGTCTTCGGCATCCACGTACGGCGGGTTGGAGACGATCAGGTCGAAACGCTGTTTGGGCAGCCCCTCGAAACCGTCCCCCTGCACGGTATAGACCCGCTCTTCCAGGCCGTGTCGTTCGATGTTCAGGTTGGCCACTTCCAGGGCCGCAAACGACACATCGCTGAGCACCACCTCGGCCTCCGGAAAGGCCGTGGCGCAGGCGATGCCAATGCAGCCGGAACCGGTGCACAGATCCAGAATGCGCGTCGGAACAGCCGGCAACCAGGGTTCGAACTGCTGCGCGATCAGTTCAGCAATGGGTGAACGCGGGATCAGCACCCGCTCGTCGACCACGAAGGGCAAGCCGTAAAACCAGGCTTCGCCAAGCAGATAAGCTGTCGGAACACGCTCAGTGATACGGCGCCGGATCAGCGCATGCAGCAGCTGGCCCTCTTCGTCTTCCAACCGGCAGTCCAGATAGCTGTCGGCTATTTCATAGGGTAAATGCAGAGCGCCGAGCACCAACTGCCGCGCCTCATCCCAGGCATTGTCGGCGCCATGACCGAAGAACAGATTCTCGGCCTGGAAACGACTGACCGCCCAGCGGATATAATCGCGCAAACTGCGCAGGCGAGTGGGTAGAGCGGTCACGGCAATTTCTCCGATTAAAATGGGCGCGGTAGTTTAGCCGAAGCCTGACGCCACTGCCCCACTATCCTTGATCTTTTTGACGTCAAAATGACATCACGGCACACTGCGCCGTTACCCGCATTTCACAACTGCGACCTAAGCGGCGACAATGTGCCACATCGTGTTTCAGGAGTTCCGTCATGTCCCAGCTGCAAACCATGCTTCAACTCAGCGGCCGTGGCTATGCCCCCGCCATGCTGGGCGCCGCCACACTGCTGATCATCGATGCCCAGGAAGAATACCGCAGTGGCGTCCTGGCGTTGCCGGGGCTGGCGCCGGCAATGGCAGAGATCGCACGATTGCTGAGCGCAGCCCGCGCCCAGAACCGGCCCATCGTCTTCGTTCGTCACCTCGGTGCTCCGGGCAGCTTCCTTGATCCGCAAACCCGCCGCGGCCACTTTCTTCCCGAACTCGCCCCACTGCCTAACGAGCTGATCGTCGAAAAGCGGCTGCCGAACGCCTTCGCCGGAACCGAGCTGAATGACACGCTGATTGCCCTGGGCCATCTCGACCTGATCGTCTGCGGTTTCATGACCCATTCCAGCGTGAGCACAACCGTGCGAGCGGCCAAGGACTATGGTTATCGTTGCACATTAGTGGACACAGCCTGCGCTACTCGCGACATCCCGCTTAATGAGGGTGGCACGCTGAGCGCGGATCAGTTGCACCGCATGGAAATGGCGGCCCTGGCCGACAATTTCGCCATGGTGGTTCCGAATGCCCAAGCGGTGATGTAACCGCCGCAGCCCCGCGCAATAGACCGTCGCCGGGAACCTCCAGGGAGCATACGGGCCATAGCCTGGTGGATTTTCAGGAGCGATACCGGATGAAATTTTCTGAGAGGTTCACGGCCAACAGTGTTCGCCCGCGCCGCCAGCGCCTCTGGAGCTGGCGTCTCGGCGGCATCTTCGGCGCCCTGTTTGCGGCCTTCGGCATCCTTCTCGCCATGGCTGGCACCGCCACCTTGCTGGGCCGGCCTCCTGCACTGGGCTCGCTCAACGACAGCGGCGGCGATGCCTGGGGCTTGCTGATCGTCGGACTGGTGCTACTGGCCTTGGGTATCATCATCTGGCGACGCTGCCGCCAGCGCCTGCGCTTCAAGGAGGGCTTGAGCCTCTCGCCCCATCTGATGAAAAAGCGCGACTGAATCTGGCACCGTCTCCGTTACACTTGCCTCCCTCAGGAGGTCACATGCAAGACGACGATTTTTCCCTGTTCCAAACGCAAATGCGGGGTGTGCGCCGTATTCAGGTGGACCAGGCCGAGACGGGCAAACCCAAGACCGATCGCCAACAGATCGCCCACCGCCGGGAAAATGCCACTCAGCGCACCGATGCCATCAAGGTAGACGGCCTGTCCGATCAGTTCGTCATCGACGTCGGCGCCGAGGATGAGCTTTATTGGGCGCGCGACGGTGTGCAGGAAGGCCAGATGCGCAAGCTCAAGGCGGGGCAGATTCCTTTCGAAGGCAGTCTGGACCTGCATGGCATGACGGTGGAAAAGGCCCGCGAAATTCTCTGGGACTTCCTCGCCGAAGCCACCCGACTGGAAATCCGCTGCGTGCGTGTGACCCACGGCAAGGCCGCCCGACTGGACGGCAAGCGCCCGCTGATCAAGAGCCACGTAAACACCTGGCTGCGCCAGCATCCGCAGATACTCGGTTTCACGTCCTGCCTGCCAAGGCATGGGGGCTGCGGTGCGCTGTATGTGATTCTCAAGCGCACCATGCTCGAAGGCAGGGATGAATAGCTCCCCCGTCCACGTGCGGAGCGGCCTGCGCAGGGCCTTTTCCGCTTGAAGGTGAGGACTGTGGCTTGCAGCTTGCTGCCACACCCCCTACCCTTCGCCCCTCGCGCCCCATGAATTCTGACAGGTAGTTAAATGTCCCTGGAACAAAGCTACACCGCGATCCTCGGCCAGCTCGGCGAGGACGTGACCCGCGAAGGCCTGGTCGATACGCCCAAACGTGCCGCCAAAGCCATGCAGTTTCTCTGCAAGGGCTATCAACAGACCCTTGAAGAGGTCACCAACGGCGCGCTGTTCAGCTCCGACAACAGCGAGATGGTGCTGGTCAAGAATATCGAGCTGTATTCGCTGTGCGAGCATCACATCCTGCCGTTCATTGGCAAGGCCCATGTCGCCTACATGCCCAATGGCAAGGTACTGGGGCTGTCCAAGGTTGCGCGCATCGTCGACATGTTTGCGCGCCGCCTGCAGATTCAGGAAAACCTCACCCGCGAAATCGCCGAAGCCATCGAGTCGATCACCGATGCCGCCGGCGTAGCGGTGGTCATCGAAGCCCAGCACATGTGCATGATGATGCGCGGTGTAGAGAAGCAGAACTCCACCATGGTCACGTCTGTGATGCTGGGCCAGTTCCGCAGCAACCCTGCAACTCGCAGCGAGTTCCTCAGCCTGATTCGCTGATCGTCCGCCATCCTTCATCGCGCCCGCGCCTGGTTTCAGCCGCGGGCGCGTTGTTTGTGGCGCGAAGTAAATGCTACGTAGAGGCGTGATCCTTTCCACGGTATCGCCATAACCTCTCGCCGCTTGCGATTACGCTACGTTCAGCGTTCAGCGCCGAATGTGAAAGCCCGTCATGCCCTGCATGGCCGACTCGGAAACCTCCACCGCATCCACATGGGCGGCGGACGGCCCTTGCTTCATCCACTCGATCAGTTTCAGCACCGCGTGCTCCTCACCTTCGAGCATCGCCTCGACGCGCCCATCGTCCAGATTGCGCACCCAGCCGCGCACCTGCAAAGCCACTGCCTGATCAGCGGCACTCTGGCGGTAGTACACGCCCTGGACCCTGCCGCTTACCCTCACGTGCCGACAGATTTGCATAGCGGTCTCCCTCTATTGCGCTCGCAATGCCTGGAGCCGTGCGGTCAGTCCCTGCGCAGTCTGCTCGCCGAGCAATTGCTCTCGCACCTGGCCCTGGTCGTCGATGATGTAGGTCACCGGCAGTACCTTGCTGCGTGGCAGGTCGTAGCGCGCTGCGGGGTCGTCGGCAAGCACAGTAAAGGCAATGCCCATCTTGTCAGCGGCCTGCTGCAGCGAGTCGCCTTGCAAGGCATCGAAATTGACGCCCAGAATGCGCACGCCCTGCCCGTTCAATTGCTGCTCGAGGGCATTGAGCTCGGGAATCTCCTTGCGACACGGCGCGCACCATTCCGCCCAGTAGTTGACGACCAGCCACCGCCCCTCGAGGCTGTCCGCACGCACGACCTTGCCATGCTGATCGAAGCCCAGGTCGCTGTCGGCACAACCGACCAGGCCCAAGCCGAGCAGGGTCACCAGAATGATTCTTGCCAATCCGCTCATTTGTTCCTCTCCGTTTCTCCGTTCGTGGAGCCGCGTAACCAATCGGCCAGGTTGCCGCTAAAAATTCGCGTTCGCTCTGCCTGAAGCGCTCCCAGATCCTCGAGCAGGGCCGGGTACCAGGGCTCGGGCAAGTGTTCCGGCAGTCGTTCCAGTGCCGGCAATGGCCAGGGACTGCGGCTGATCAGAGTATGCAGCTGGTAATGATGCAGGTCGCGGCTTAGCACCCAGGCATTACCGCCAGTGCGGCAGACGAGCTTTTCACTGTGCAGAAAAGCCAGCACCTCATGCCATTCCTCTTCCGGCAGCGGCCAGCCCTCCTTGCGTACGTCCAAAAAGCGCAGCGTGGTCCCCTGCCGCTGGCGTTCCTGCAGCACACGCAAAATACCCAACGTCGCCAGCAGGCGCGGCAAAGGGCGCGCCCGCCAGGCCTTGGTCGACGACAGGTTGCAGGTCAATTCGGCGCCAAACAGCACGATCAGCCAGGACACATAGATCCACAGCAGAAACAGCGGCACCGTGGCGAAGGCGCCATAAATCAGCTGATACGCAGGGAACAGACTGACATACAAGCTGAACAGCTTTTTCGCCGCCTCGAACAGCAGTGCGCAGAACACCCCACCCAAGAAGGCATGGCGCAACGGCACGCGGGTATTGGGCAACACCGCATACAACAAGGTGAACGCGGCCACGCCGAGTAGCAACGGCGCGAGGCGAAACAGCCCGCCCACCCCGAACAAGGCATCCGGTCCGGAGAGCAGCGAGAGCGAGGCGATGTAGGTACTGATCGCAAAGCCGGCCCCCAACAGCAACGGCCCCAGGCTCAGAATCGCCCAGTAGATCAGGAAACTGCTCACACCCCGGCGTGGCTGGCGCACCCGCCAAATGGTGTTGAAGGCTTTTTCAATGGTCAGCATCATCAACAGCGCGGTGACCATCAAAAAAGCCACGCCCAGCCAAGTAAGCTGGCGGGCCTGGATACTGAAGCCCTGCAGATAGGCCAACAGAGTAGCGCCGGTGGAAGGCACGAAATTGCGAAAGACAAAGGCCTGCAGGCTTTCTCCCACCTCGCGAAACGCCGGTACAACCGAGAGCATGGCGAAGGTCACCGTCATCATCGGCACTACGGCGAACAGCGTGGTATAGGTCAGTGCCGCCGCGCTGTTCGGCCCGCGGTCGGTCAGAAAGCGCTGCCAGAGAAAGTTCCAGAACTCTCCGATATCCAACAACCGTTGACGCATGCCGTCTCCTTGAAATTGGGTACCCGCCTGCGCGCGATTATTCATGTCAGAAGCCGAACTACGCGCCACGCTGCAGCCCGAATGGCACACCAGAGCCTTCAGCCCCGCGTCCAGATGGGTAGAATACCCGCCACCTTACGCCGGAAGCGACCTGCCATGACCGAATTGATCCTGTACCACAATCCGCGCTGCTCGAAATCACGTGGCGCTCTGGAACTGCTCGAAGCCCGCGGCCTCACCCCGACCGTGGTGCGCTACCTGGAAACCCCACCCAGCGCCACCGAACTGCAGGCGCTGCTTGCCAAGCTCGGCTTCAATGCCCGGCAGTTGCTGCGCACCGGTGAAGATGAATACAAGACGCTCAACCTGGCAGACGCCACTCTGACAGAAGCGCAACTGATCGAGGCCATGGCGTCCCATCCAAAGCTGATCGAACGCCCGATTCTGGTGGCTGGCGACAAGGCGGTGGTCGGTCGTCCGCCAGAGACCGTTCTGGAGATCCTGGCATGAGCACGCCCTACATTCTGGTGCTGTATTACAGCCGCCACGGCGCGACTGCCAACATGGCCCGGCATATCGCCCGCGGCGTGGAACAGGCCGGCCTGGAAGCCCGTCTGCGTACCGTGCCAGCGGTGTCCACTGAATGCGAAGCGATCGCGCCAAGCATTCCCGAGGAGGGCGCTCTCTATGCCACCCTCGATGACCTGAAGAACTGTGCCGGTCTTGCCCTGGGCAGCCCAACTCGCTTCGGCAACATGGCCGCACCGCTGAAGTACTTCCTCGATGGCACCAACAGCCTGTGGCTGACTGGCGGCCTGGTCGGCAAGCCGGCGGGCGTGTTCACCTCCACTGCCAGCCTGCATGGCGGCCAGGAAACCACCCTGCTATCGATGATGATGCCGCTGCTGCACCACGGCATGCTGATCTGCGGCCTGCCCTACAGCGAGTCCGCCCTGATCGACACCCGCGGCGGCGGCACGCCCTATGGCCCGAGCCACCATGCCGGCGCTGATGCCAAACGCGCCCTGGACGAACATGAAATTGCCCTGTGCCGTGCCCTTGGCCAGCGCCTGGCTAACACTGCCCGCAGTCTGGAGAACTCCCGTGGCTAAAACGCCCAAGCCCTTGCCGTCCCTTGCATGGCTCAAGCCACGCCTGGCCGTCACCCGCGCTATCAGCCTGCTCAGCTTTTTGGCCCTGGCGCTGTTGATTGGTATCTGGAACGGCTTCTTTGCCGATCTGCATGGCGCTCGCCCCTGGGTGGTGCTGAGCATTGTGCTGCTGCCGCTCGTATTGCTTGCCCCAGGCATCCTGATGGGCAGCGCCCGCGCCCACGCCTGGTTGTGCTTTGTGGTGAATATCTACTTCATCCAGGGTGTCTTGGCGGCCACTGACCCGGCCCGCAGCCTGTACGGCTGGGTCGAAGCGCTACTCAGCCTGCTGCTGTTTTGCAGCGCCATGTACTACACCCGCTGGAGATTCCAGTACGACCGCAAGCTGGCGGGAGAATAAGGAAAGAGCGCCCCCTGGGTGGATGTCGTTTTGCATTCACCCTCGCTGCTTGGTGGACAACCAAAAAACGGTTGTCCACCCGACGATTACCAAGGTTTACCAGCCCAGGGTTTCCTTGAGGAAGGGAATGGTCAGCTTGCGCTGCGCCTGCAGGGAGGCCTGGTCCAGTTGCTCAAGCAGCTCGAATAGCGCACTCATGCTGCGTGCGCCCCGGGTGAGAATGAAGCGGCCCACCTCATCGGTCAGATGCAGGCCTCGGCGCGAGGCGCGCAACTGCAGCGCACGCAGCTTATCTTCGTCGGAGAGTTCCTGGAGTTGAAAGACCAGCGACAGGGACAGCCGCGACTGCAAGTCCGGCAGTTTCACCGCCAACTCGCGTGGCGAGGCGGAAGCCGAGAGCAACAGGCGTCGACCGGAATCGCGCAAGCGGTTGAACAGATGGAAAAGAGCCTCTTCCCACTCCGCACGCCCGGCGATCGCATCCAGATCATCCAGACAAATCAGTTCATAGCTTTCCAGATTGTCGAGAATCTCTGGGCCTAGCTCGGCGACTTCCCCAAGCGGCAGATACAGCGCAGGTTCACCGTTCTGTTCGAGACGCAGGCAAGCAGCCTGCAGCAGATGGCTGCGCCCAACCCCTGCGCTTCCCCATAGATAAATGAGACTTTCAGCCCAGCCGGCTTCGGCTTCGCAGAGACGTTCGACATACCCAACAGCGGCTGCGTTGGCACCGGGGTAGTAATTGGCAAAGGTGGCGTCGTCGCGCAGACGCACGCCAAGAGGAAGCTGAACTGGTTTCATGCCGGGCCTGAAGGCTCCTTGAAGCCGCGAGGGCGCTCCAGTGGGAAGTGCAAAAAGTGTATACCCCACCCCAGAGCCATACAACGCAAGTCTACTCAAATAAAATCAAAGACTTGCGCAAACCCAGCAGAATACAGGCAAGAACCGGAACAACAGCAATCAATTATTGGTTAGTGAAAGCGCAGCACCGAAGCGCGTGCCTCCATCACGCCGTCGCCCTGCACCGCCGCCGCAGGCAGTTCTTGCAGGCGAGCCAGCGCCAGCTGAGCCCGCAGCTGCTCGGCGCTGGCCTTGAGCCGATAGGTCAATACCTTGCCATCGGCGCGCAGCAGACGCGGAGCAAAAGGCTCCAGGAGTCGCTCGAGTTCGGCATAGCGCGGCAGATCAACATTACTCACCACCAGCGTAAGCACTTCTTCACCGCCGGGGCGAACCACGAAAAGCGGCGCCAGCGCCTGCTGCACTGCCAATAACACGGCGTCGTTCAATACGGCGGGGTTGGCTCCGGCCACTTGCCCCTGTAGCAACTGCTCGCCATGCCACAAGCGCCAATGGGCCTGCCACTGCGATCCTCTGGCTTGACGGGCATAGACCGTCAACAGCACGTCCGCGGCGTAGCGGGCAGAGGCGTCACGCAAGGCCGAAAGATTCTTGCCACTCAAGGCTGACGGTGTGCCGACCCACTGTTCGGACAAATCCGCCAGCGGCACCCGCACAGGCAGCCCGCGGTGCTGAGCAGCGCGGCGCAACAACGCCGAACTTTCCTGGGTATCACCCACTAACAGACTGCCCCTGGCGGACTCGTTCAGCCACCACACCAACACGGCGGGTCGGTCGGCGCCCCATAGTGGCAACCCGGCGTCACGCAAGGCCTGCATGCTGGTGGCCGGATCAAAATCCACCACCAGCATGTTGCCGTCATAGGCATATTGGCTGATCAAGCGCTGCGGCTTCTCGCGCAAGGCAATGACAGCGGGATTTTCCAGCGCAGCGGGATCACCCGACAGGCGCATCACCAAGGTATCCAGAGCCTGACGCAGCACCTGCTCGCGCTCCACAGCCTGCTGGCCGAGCACCGCTTCACGTACCTGATACAAGCCGTTCACGGGCGCGGCAAGGCTGGCCAGAGAGAGCAACGACATACAACACATGACCAACAGGCGGGCTATCAGGCTCATGAAAAATTCCCGAAATAAGCGGCTTCCACCGCGATATGAAAGTGCCATACCTTAAACAGCCACTCACCTGACGGCAACTGCAACCGCGCGGGAATGGCCGCTGACCGGCAAGCCTGATAAAATCGCGCGCCTTCGCGATGCGCCCCCAGTGGCCTGTGCGGTTGGTTGGTTAACTCAACTTCGTCGAAGTTGACTAACTGAACCCGCCAAACAGGCCACAGGCCCGCTCGCCCCTACGCACTCTCCCCAAAAGGCCGGATTTTATGAGCAAGCAACCCTCCATTAGCTACAAGGACGCCGGAGTCGACATCGACGCGGGCGAAGCGCTGGTCGAGCGCATCAAGGGCGTAGCCAAACGCACTGCACGTCCTGAGGTGATGGGCGGTCTGGGCGGCTTCGGCGCCCTGTGTGAAATCCCTGCCGGCTACAAGCAACCGGTCCTGGTTTCGGGCACTGACGGCGTCGGCACCAAGCTGCGCCTGGCGCTGAACCTGAACAAGCACGACAGCATCGGCCAGGACCTGGTGGCCATGTGCGTCAACGACTTGGTGGTCTGCGGTGCCGAGCCGCTGTTCTTCCTCGACTACTACGCCACCGGCAAACTCAACGTCGATGTGGCGGCCACTGTAGTGACCGGCATTGGCACGGGCTGCGAATTGGCCGGCTGCTCGCTGGTAGGCGGCGAAACCGCCGAAATGCCCGGCATGTATGAAGGCGAAGACTACGACCTGGCCGGCTTCTGCGTGGGTGTGGTGGAAAAAAGCGAAATCATTGACGGCTCGAAAGTCGCTGCTGGCGATGCGCTGATCGCACTGCCCTCTTCCGGCCCGCACTCCAATGGCTACTCGCTGATCCGCAAGATCCTCGAAGTCTCCGGCGCCGACATCGAAACCATCCAACTGGACGGCACAGCGCTCAGCGAGCTGCTGATGGCGCCGACGCGCATCTACGTCAAGCCGCTGCTGGCGCTGATCAAGGACACCGGCGCGGTGAAGGCCATGGCGCACATCACCGGCGGCGGCCTGCTGGACAACATTCCCCGCGTACTGCCCGAAGGCGCCCAGGCGGTAGTCGATGCCGCCAGCTGGACCCGCCCGGCGGTGTTCGACTGGCTGCAGCAACAAGGCAACGTCGACGAGCACGAGATGCATCGCGTCCTCAACTGCGGCGTCGGCATGGTCATCTGCGTGGCGCAGGATCAGGTCGAGACCGTTCTCGCCCACCTGCGCGCCAGCGGCGAACAGCCCTGGGTGATCGGCCAGATCAATGCGGCAGCCGGCGCAGCCGAACGTGTCGTGCTGAACAACCTGAAACAACACTGATGGGCGCACCCTGCAATGTCGTGGTGCTGATTTCCGGCAGCGGCAGCAACCTGCAGGCGATGATCGACAGCCTCGCCGCCGGGGATACCCCGGCGCGCATCAGCGCGGTGATTTCCAACCGCGCCGATGCCTACGGCCTGACCCGTGCCGCCCAGGCGGGCATTCCCACCGCCGTGCTGGATCACAAAGGGTTCGCCGATCGAGAAGCCTTCGATTCAGCGCTCATCCAAGCCATTGATGCCTACGCACCGAACCTGGTGATATTGGCCGGCTTCATGCGCATTCTCACGCCCGGCTTCGTGCGTCATTACCAAGGCCGCCTGCTGAACATCCACCCTTCGCTGCTTCCCAAGTACAAGGGATTGGACACTCACACGCGCGTTCTAGAAGCGGGCGACGCCGAACATGGCTGCAGCGTGCATTTCGTTACCGAGGAACTCGATGGCGGGGCATTGGTCGTACAGGCCGTAACCGCCGTCACCCCAGGCGACACCGCGCAAAGCCTGGCGATGCGTGTGCATCAGCTCGAACACCGCATCTATCCTCTGGCCATGCGCTGGTTCGCAGAGGGTCGCTTGCAACTGGATGGCGATAGCGCAATGCTGGACGGCGTGCCCCTGCCGGCGTGCGGCACGCTGATTCGAGCCTAGGAGAACTGGTAATGCATCGAGTCCTTTTGCTGGTGAGTGCCTTGTTCTGCCTGCCCGCACAAGGCTTCGAACTGCAGCCTTTTTCGGCCAGCTACACGGCTGACTTCAAGCAAGTACCGGTCAGCGGCTCGGCTGAGCGCAGCCTCGTCCAGCAACAGGACAACACCTGGAAACTGCGTTTCAAGGCCTCCATGCTGGTGGCCAGCCTGACCGAGGACAGCACCTTTCGCGTGACCAATAACAGCCTCCAGCCCCTGACCTACCAGTACCGCCGCAGCGGTCTGGGCAAGAGCAAGGAAATCGAGCACGACTTCGACTGGAGCAGCAGACAAGTACTGGGCAGCGAACGCGGCAAGCCGCTGCGCGTGCCGCTCAATCGGGGCCTGCTGGACAAATCCACTTATCAGATCGCCCTGCAGTATGACGTTGCCGACGGCAAGACCAGCATGAGTTACCAGGTCCTCGACGGCGACGACGTCGAGACTTATGACTTTCGCGTCCTCGGCGAAGAAGCGGTGCGCACCCGCGCCGGTGTAGTCGATGCCCTTAAGGTCGAGCGCGTGCGAGACCCCACCAAGAGCCGCCGCAAGACCACCATGTGGTTCGCCAAGGACTGGAACTACCTGCTGGTGCGCCTGCATCAGGTGGAAACCGACGGCAAGGAATACCAGATCATGCTCAAGTCCGGTGAAGTCAACGGCCGCACGGTCAAAGGTCGCTGAGTTTTCTAGCGTAGGTCGGAAGAAGACCGGACGGCATTACGCGGCCCTCACCTCTATTTGTTCATGGATTGACCATTCGCATGCAGCTGTTAGCTCTGATTCCCCGCTGGCTCTGGCGCCTGGCCTTCTTGATCTGCCTGATCTCGGTCCTTGTCCTTTCCCTGCTCAACGATCCCGATCCGCGCCTCAGCACCGGTTGGGACAAGGGCAACCATGTGCTGGCCTTCTGCGTACTGACCCTGCTTGGCCGCTGGTCCTTTCCACAACAGGCGCTGCTGCTGGCCGCCGGCCTGTGCGCCTACGGCATCGGCATCGAAATCCTGCAAGCGCTGAGCGGCTACCGCTTCGCCGAATACGCCGACCTGCTGGCCGATGCGCTGGGCATCGCGCTGGGGTTTGGGTTGTTTGCCTCGGCGAGCTGGGCGCAGCGGCGGATTGCGGCCTGAGGACTGTGCCTGGGACAGCAGCGGACTCGTCCAGACACAGCAATACACCGCTGCGGCGATGAGGCCGAGCTCCACCAAGCCGAGCGTCCCAAGTCGCAAGAGCGTACCTGTGAGCTGCTGGCCCGCTAAACTCGGCTCGAAGGGCGCATCGACGACCGGTTGCGGAGCACGAAAATGGCGCTCATAGCGAGCCGCGCCATCCAATCGGTAAAGGTGTCATTCTGCAATTCAAACCGCCCCGTCATCTCGCAGCCATTTCCAGCGGACAGACCTGCGGTGCGGTGTATCTCAAACGCGCAGCAAACCGCGAAACCCTCTGGCCGCGTAATACGATTGGGCACCG
The DNA here is from genome assembly GCF_014836765.1 of Serpens gallinarum. Taxonomy (GTDB): domain Bacteria; phylum Pseudomonadota; class Gammaproteobacteria; order Pseudomonadales; family Pseudomonadaceae; genus Serpens; species Serpens gallinarum. The sequence continues at coordinate 41,767 of NZ_JACSQG010000009.1, read as the reverse complement.
TTGTGATAAATGAATACCCGGCCATAACGGCGGTCGCCAAAAATCGCTCCGCCGAGCATTCGCACCGCATCCGGCGTCTCGATCCAGCTGGAGGTCCGCGTATCGAACTCCCCCAGTTGCTGAAGCGCTCGGTATTGCTCTTCGGTTAAAAGCGTGATGCCCATGGAAACCGCCCTTTCAAGCGCGCTGGACTGGGGTTTGTTCTCCTTGCGCGCGTCCAGGGCAGCTTGGTCGTAGCAAAGGCTGCGGCGACCGGAAGGGCTCTCTGTCGAACAGTCGCAAAAGAGGAAACCTCCTGCCGTGGCGTCATCCCGCCCAATCACGTCCGGCTCGCCACCTGTGTCTTCCATGGCCTGGAGTGATTCAAGGGACGCCGGCTTCAGCCGCGCCTGCACCTCAGACCAGATAATGTCCGGATGGCGCTGCATGTGCTGTTCAAAACGGGCCTTCAGGATCTTGAGCAGTTCGGTGTCATTCATGGGCAAGGTCCTAGGGCTCAGGGCCATCTTCTGCGCGTGCGATGCAGCATTATGTGTCCGACAAAGACCTCCACCGGAGGCTTCTGTTCATGGCTTTTGCTTGACCGCTTATGAGAGCCGCATGTGTTCCTGCCTGAACACCAATGCCTTCAACCCACTGTCCCCATGAATATCGGGAAACTCGGGCGGATTTTCCAGCCGCTCGACGAAGCGCAAGCTGGGCGCCTCCGCCGCCATACCGGCGATCAGGAAGTCCGGGCCGGTATCCGGGTCGTTTACGCACGCCAGCACGGTGCCCTGCTCGGCCAGTAGCTCCGGCAAGCGGCGCAGGATTTTCTGGTAGTCCCTGCTCAGCGCGAAGCTGCCTTTCTGAAACGATGGCGGATCGATGATGATCAAGTCGTAGGGGCCGTATTTCTTCACCTTGCCCCAGGACTTGAACAGTTCATGGCCGAGAAAACTCACCCTGCTCAGGTCGTGGCCGTTCAGGCGATGATTGTCGCGCCCACGGCTCAAGGCTGCCTTGGCCATGTCCAGGTTCACCACCTGCTCCGCCCCGCCCGCCATCGCCGCCACTGAAAAGCCGCAGGTATAGGCGAACAGGTTCAGCACACGCTTGCCTTCAGCCTGTTCCTGCACCCAGCGACGGCCGTACCGCATGTCCAGAAACAGGCCGTTGTTCTGCTTTTTGCCGATATACAGTTTGAAGTGCAGACCGTTCTCGCTGATCTGCCACTCATCCCGCTCTTCGCCGAGCAGGAACTCCGTGGTGCTCTCCGGCAAATAACGGTGCTGCAGCAACAGCGTATGCGCCTGGCTTTGCTGCCAGGCAGGTGACTCAATCAATGTCATCAGCATCCGCTTCAACGCCTCCAGCTCGGCGGCCTCCGGCTCGCGGAACAGGCAGACCAGCACAATGCCCTGCAACCAGTCGGCGGTGACATGCTCCAGGCCCGCCCAGCAGCGTCCACGCCCGTGAAACAAACGGCGGGTTTCCACGGGGGCGGGATTCAGGGCAGCCAGCAAGTGCTGGCGCAGGGTTTCGATGGCGTCGGAATTCATTGGGATATTTCACAGAAGCAAAGCGGCGCATTTTACGCAAATCCCACGCCACTGGCTTCGCCGGCTGGCTCGCCTACAGGGGAGTCGACTGCATGATCCGAAGGAACTCGAATCAATGCAGCAGCCGCGTGATCAGAAAGCTCAACAAGTCGGGCTCGTCATCCAGCTCCAGAGCCTCAACCGGCCTGGGCAGATCGGCCAGTACCGAGCGCCAGAACGCCAGGGCAATTTCATCCTGGCCGTAAAAACGCACCAGCCAGTTGTCCTCGCCACTCATCAATACCTGAGTAGCCAAGGCGCGCCCGATACCCTGGCGGCGGTACTTTTTCAGAATAAACAGGTCCGCCAGCTCCAAGGCATCCACGCCGGGCAGCTCACTGCGCTCGATCAACAGGAAACCGGCAATAAAGCCGTCAACCAGCAACAACTGGGCACTCCAGCCCGGCTCTTGCCAATAACGAACCAGGTGCTCGTCGTGAATGTAGAAACGGCCATCCACCTCCACATCTTCCTGCTCCCAATCCGAAGACTCATACAGGTAGAACTGATAGAGGTTGCGGATCAGCGGCATCTGTTCCCGCTCGGTGGGCACCAGCTCAAGGGTGACATCGTTCATCGCCGGGCCTCGCAGGGGGGCAGGTATAGCGGGACAGAACACGCGGTCGAAGGCATGGAACACTCAATCGGAAACGGAAGGTGGAGCGACTCACATCGTTGTGTGGAGCCGCGAGGCGTTTACATGTTCGCACACCTCTTCACAGCCGCTCAAAGCGCAACCCTGCGTAGCGCGTCAGCCGCTCGATAAAGCGTTCATCGAAGAAGCTGGCGGGAGTCCAGAAGCCTCCTGGACGTCCGGGCTTGCTGCCGTCGTTGGTATGGTCCAGCGCGAGGCTGATTGCCGCTTGCCCGAGCATCTTGCCGGTGGAGCCGTATCCGGGGTCACGATCACCGGTGACCTTGACCCGCAGGGTCTGGCCGTTATCGGTTCGGCCGAAGAAACGCATGTCATAGCGACCCGTCAATTGCGCTTCCGGGCTCGGACCTTCACCCGGTTTGGGCAGCAGGAAACGCTCCATCAGGCCGCGCACGGGCTTAATGACGATGCCCAACATGAACGCGCCCAGGCCGGCCACCATGGACAACGCCGCCAAGCGACCCTTCATCCCGGTGCCCGTGAGCACGGCTTCGTCGTAGCTGAACCGACTGCCATAAGCGTTGCCCGACAAGGCATTGGATCGGTGCACCACACGCTCGTTGATCGCAGCCATCACGAAGGGCGCTGTCCAGGCATTGAAGTCCTGATCGAATTGGGCGGTTTTGAGCGAGTGCTGACGCAGCGTGAAACCGTGGTCCTGGGGACACAGGGAATAGGGATTGGCCAACTCCTTGCGCAACGCGGGGTCGGCGGCCGCCTCCTTCACCAGATTGACCACGCTGGCCACTGTGCCGCCGGACGCACCGCCCTTGAGCGTCTTGACGCGCATCTTGACGTGGGTGGCGGGCATGCCCCATTGGGTCATGGCCTGTTCCTGCAGAAAGCGCACGCCCATGTCCGACGGCACTGAGTCAAAACCACAGCAATGCACGATGCGCGCGCCCGATTGCTGAGCAATGGGCTCGTATTTCTCGATCATCCGCTTGATCCACTGGGTTTCCCCGGTGAGGTCGCAATAGTCCGTGCCACTTTCTGCGCAAACCTTGACCAGCGGTTCGCCATACAACGCATAGGGGCCAACGGTGGACACCACCACCCGCGTTTGCGTGCACATGGCCTGCAACTGGGCTTCGTTGGCCGCATCTGCCACGATGATCGGCAGCGACTGCCCCGCTGTACCCAGCGCGCGTTTGAGTTCATTGAGTTTGTTTTCGGCACGTCCGGCAATGGCCCAACGTAACTGCACGTCCTGGCTCGACAGATGCTCGGCCAGGTAGTGAGTGAGAATCTGGCCAACAAAGCTGGTGGCGCCAAACACCACGAGGTCATAGTTTGGGGTGGTCATGGACGCGTCCTTACCGGCTGATTATTGTTGTGGGGGCCGATTGTTACGCCTTTCTCCTTCAACGTCCAAGGAAGTCACAAGCCAACGTCCTAGCCAGGTTTGTTTACATGACGGATCGCCGGACCGCCAACCTCTCCTTCTCCGAGGCCTCTAATGACCATCGAACAGATCATCGATTTCGCCACCGCAACGCCAGCCGCAGAGCACTACCTGCCGGCTACCGAAAAAATCATCTCCGGCAACCCGCAACAAAGCGTGCGCAGCGTCTATGCCAGTCCGTGCAGCCAGTTCCAGGCGGGTACCTGGAAAGGCGAACCGGGCGTATGGAAAGTCCACTACACCGAACATGAGTACTGCGAAATTCTCGCTGGCCGCTCGGTCATTACCGATCAGAACGGTAACCGCAAGGAACTCGCCCAAGGCGACCGCTTCGTGATTCCCGCCGGTTTCAACGGCACCTGGGAAGTGCTGGAAACCTGCGAGAAGGTCTATGTGATATTTGAAGCCAACAGCTAGGGTCGATCGTTCGACGGGCTACTAGGCACACTCGCAACCCGTGGAGCTCAGCACGCGGTGAAGCGGGGATAATGACGGCTGTCCACGGGCTCCATGTCCTCCAGCTCGAGCGGCTCCACCCGGTTGAAAATGGCGGGGCCCTGCGGCGGGTTCGTTTGGATATAGCGCCGTGCCTTGCGGCGAATGCGCTCCAGCTCAAGCAGGTTTTCGGGGGACATGTAGTCGAGTGGCGGGGTGTTCATTGATCGCTCCTTGATCAAATCCTTGTGATGTAACTCTCACAACCGCCTTTGAAAGTAGACCGTGTTTTTGGCGATGCCTACACCGCGGAAATCTTTCACAAACGCTAGCCCCTGTGCCCCGTCACTCTTCCCCCCATGGCACACAGTGCGCATACGCCCCGTCCCTCCCTACAGAAAACGCAGCGGTGCCTGACAAGGCTGTTACGTCGCCAGAATCAGGCAAGAGCACGGCAGGATCGATCTAACGCCTGGCCAGGCCATCTCTCTAGCATGTGTTCCACGGCACACATTGGTGCCAGAACAATGAACAATGGAGAACACACATGCCGAACATTGAACAGAAGGTGGTCGCCATCACGGGCGCCAGCAGCGGCATTGGCGAGGCCACAGCTCTGCTGCTGGCCCGCCAGGGCGCCAAGGTCGTGCTGGGTGCTCGACGCCTGGAACGCCTCGAAGCCCTGGCCCGACGTATCGAGGATGAAGGCGGCGAGGTGCGCGTTCTCTCATTGGATGTCACCCGCCTTGAAGACGCCCAGGCCTTCATCGATTTCTCTGAGCAGCAGTTCGGCAGGGTGGACGTCATCATCAATAACGCCGGGGTCATGCCGCTGTCACCGCTCGACGCGCTGAAGGTGGACGAGTGGAACCGGATGATCGACGTCAATATTCGTGGCGTATTGCACGGCATTGCTGCCGGGCTGCCGCTGATGCAGCGCCAGCGTTCGGGCCAGTTCATCAACATCGCCTCCATCGGCGCCTATGCGGTGAGCCCTACCGCCGCGGTCTACTGCGCCACCAAGTACGCGGTGCGGGCGATTTCTGAAGGGCTGCGTCAAGAGGTCGATGGCGACATCCGCGTGACGCTGATCGCCCCCGGGGTCACCGAATCGGAGCTGGCAGAGAGCATTTCCGATGACGGTGCCCGTGAGGCCATGCGCGATTACCGCCGCATCGCCATCCCCGCCGACGCTATTGCCCGCGCCATTGCCTACGCTATCGACCAGCCAGCCGATGTGGATGTCAGCGAACTGATCGTCCGCCCGACCGCCAGTGTTTACTGAGCTGCCCGCCTAGCCTGAACCGTACCGGGCTTTTCTCGGCATGGGTGGGCGGGCATTTTGCGGTGCAGGGGCTGCGCCATATGCCCAGGCCCTAGCCGGGGCTGCGAGGCTCAGCCTGTGCTGCGCAGTCGGGCCAGGTCTTTGATCGGCGAGGCGCCGAACAGTCGGCTGTACTCACGGCTGAACTGCGAGGGGCTTTCGTAACCGACCCGGTACGCCGCACTGGACACGTCGAGTCCCTCGCCGATCAGCAACCTGCGCGCCTCCTGCAGGCGCAGCTGCTTCTGGTAGCGCAGCGGGCTCATGGCCGTCAGCGCCTTGAAGCGGTGGTGCAGGGTCGAACTGCTCAGGTTGACCCGCTGCGCCAGCTCCTCGATACGCAGCGGCTCGACATAGTTGCGGTTCAGCCATTCGATGGCCCGCGTGACACGGTGGCCTTGGCTGTCGCGCACCGTGATCTCATGCAGATGGCGCCCCTGCCCTCCGCACAACAAGCGATAGAATATTTCCCGCTGCACCAGTGGCGCGAGCACCGCAATATCCTGCGGGCTGGTCAATAGGCGGACCAGCCGCAACGTCGCGTCCAGCAACGCTGCGTCGACACGATCCAGGTACAACCCCCGCGTCACCCCTTCACGCTTCGGGTCCGGCGGCCCCATCTCGGCAATCAATGGCGCGATCAGCACCGGATCGATGTCCAGACGAATGCACAGATAGGGTGCTTGTGGCGAAGCCTCCACAACCTGGCCCGCCACCGGCACGGTGACCGAAACCACCAGATAATGCAGGGCGTCGTAGGCGTAGCATTCCTCGCCCAGCCAAACCTCCTTGCGGCCCTGCACGATGATGCACAGCGCCGGCTTATGCAGCCCGCGCACAAGTTCGCCCGGTGTTGCGCAGCGAATCAGGTGCAAGGCGTCAATGGCGGTCGGGTGCACGCCATCCTCATGGACGAGATCCGCAAGCAGACGGACCAGGGCGGCACGAGGAGCGGCTGTCTCGTCGGCGATGGCGAGTGGGGGCATGGCTCGATACGTCACATTGCACAGGTGGGGATGCAGCTTATCAGGCACACGCCCATCGCCACAGAGTGCGCCACTGACTCAGCGGAGCATCAACACGACGACGGTCAGCGCCAGGATCAACGACACACCCTTCCAGAAAAACACCGGATCGCGCTCCAGCAGCGGCGCACGACTTTTGTTGAGGAAGGCCTGATTGGGCTGGCGCAGCTCGAACAGGAATTCCGACAGTTCGCCATAGCGTTTGGCGGGGTCTGGATGCGTGGCTTTCTTGAGAACATCATCGATCCAGGCCGGCACTTCCCGCGTACTGTCGCGCACCGATTGATAGCTGAGGCTGAGTTGCGCCGCCCGCGTTCGGCTTTTGGCCACCTGGGCGCCGTAGGGCAGCCTGCCACTGAGCATCTGGTAGGTGATCACGCCGAGGGAAAACAGATCCGAGCGGCAACTGCCAGGTTCGCCGAGAAAATATTCCGGCGCGGCATAGGCCGCGGTGCCGAGCACATCGTCCTGTTGCCGCACCCCGCCCAATTCGGCCAAGCCCGCTACGCGGGTGGCACCGAAATCGATGATTTTTACCGTGCCGGTGGCGTCGATCATCAGGTTCTGCGGGCGCAGGTCCTGGTGCAGCATTTCCAGGCGATGGAACGCACGCAGGCCACGGGCGATCTGCTCGACGATGCCGCGCACGGTTTCCAGGTCGGGACGCGGGTGGTCGATCATCCATTGCGCCAGGGTCTGGCCGTCGATGAACTCGCTGACGGTGTACAGGTAGTGGCGCTTGCGCGCCGGCAGACAGGACTTGAGGACATGGGGATTGTCGATGCGCCGCGCGATCCATTCCTCGGTGAGAAAACGCTCCAGATAAGCCGCATCGCCCCGCAGGTCGAGCGAAGGCGTCTTCAACACCACCCGGTTGCCACTGGCCTCGTCCACTGCGAGATGAACATGGCTGCGGCTGCTGGCATGCAATTCACGGACGATTCGATAGCCGTCGAACTGCATCCGGGCATCCAGCAGCGGCGGCAATGCCAGCTCGCCGAGCCGCTGCTGGACTTCGTCGGCCCCCTGATCGGGCAGGTCGTCGATCCGCACCAACTGCACGGTCAGGTTGTCATCGCTGCCTTGCGCGAAGGCCTCCTCGACGATCAAGCGCGCCGCCGTGTCCAGATCATCCGCGTGCGCATCGATCACCTGCGCCACGAACGGCGCGCAGACGTGCTCATAGACGCCGTCGGTGGCAAGAAAGTACAGATCGCCCCTTTCCAGGGGCAGCGTCTGGTAGTCGATCTCCAGATGCGAGTTGATGCCCATGGCGCGGCCCAGATAATGGGTGTCTTGTGAGACCCAGACACGGTGATCGCGGGTCAGCTGTTCCAACGCACCGTCGCGCAGGCGGTAAATGCGCGCATCGCCAATATGGAACAGGTGGGCCGTGGTGGATTTGAGCAGCAGCACGCTCAAGGTACACACGTAACCGCGATCACGGTCGTAGCGGTACTGGCTCTGCCGGGTCTGGGCATGCAGCCAGGAATTGATCGCCACCAGCACACGCTGCGCCGAGGTCTTTACCGACCAGGCTTCCGAGGTGCAGAAATAGTCGGCGAGGAACCCTTTGACGCTGGTTTCACTGGCGATCTGGCTGACCGCGCTGCTACTGATACCGTCGGCCAGGGCGATGGCTATACCCTTGGTGGAGCGCTGCGGCTCGGCGGGCAGGCAGGCACCGTGGAAATCCTGGTTGACGGGTTTGCGACCCTTGTCGGTGTGCTGGCCGAGGGAAATGGCAAGTTGGCTGGGCATGGGATTCTGGCTTCAAACGCACAGGCTCCGGCAGTCCGGAGCCTGTGCGTTACGTCCTGATCAGAAAGAACGTTTGGCAGCGGTACGCACGTGGGTGGCGTACAGCGTCAGGCCGGTGAAGGCCAGGCCACCCACCAGGTTGCCCAGCGCAGTGGGGATTTCGTTCCACAGCAGGTAATCCATTACCGAGAAATCACCGCCGATCATCAGTCCGGCCGGGAACAGAAACATGTTCACCACCGAGTGCTCGAAGCCCATGTAGAAGAACAGCATGATCGGCATCCACATGGCGATGGCCTTGCCGCCCACGGTGGTGGAGATCATCGCGCCGACCACGCCCATCGAGACCATCCAGTTGCACAGCACGCCGCGCAGGAAAATAGTCATCCAGCCGGCCAGGCCGTGCTCGGCATACCCCAGGGTGCGTGATTCGCCGATGTGCGACAGCCGGTGCGCCACCTCGCCGGGCTCGATGGAGAAGCCGTAGGTGAAGACAAAGACCATCATGAAGGCCACGGTCAATGCGCCGGCGAAGTTACCCAGGAACACCAGCCCCCAGTTACGCAGCACGCCGTTGACCGTAACGCCGGGGCGACGGTCGAGCAGCGCCAGGGGCGTCAGCACGAACACCCCGGTGAGCAGGTCGAAGCCCATCAGGTAGAGCATCACGAAGCCGACGGGAAACAGCATCGCTCCGGCCAACGCCGAACCAGTCTGCACGGTGATCGTCACCGCGAATACCGCGGCCAGGGAGAGGATCGCACCGGCCATAAACGCGCGGATCAGGGTGTCGCGGGTAGACATGAAAATCTTCGATTCGCCGGCGTCCACCATCTTGGTGGCGAACTCCGAAGGGACTATGTAGGACATGGCGGTCTCTCGTATGCAGTCAAAAACAGGGTTAAAACAATGCGGGGCTCACGCGACGCCGATTTCCACGGCATCGTCATTCAAACGTGCCGGCCAGACACGCAGGCGCTGCTCGGGGTATTCCAGGCAGGTGCCGTCTTGCAGGCGAAAATGCTGCTTGTACAGCGGCGAGGCGATGACCAGATCGCCCTTGAGGCAGCCGACGATGCCGCGGCCGATAACATTGGCTCCGGACTTCGGGTCGCGGTTCTCAATGGCGTAGAGCCTGTCGCCCGCCGTGTTCTCCGGCAGGTAGAACAGCGCCACCTGGATGCCATCCAGCCAGGCGACCACGCCCGAGTTAGCAACCAGATCGCGGCGGCCGCACAGGGCACGCCAGGAAGCGGATGGGCTGACGGTTTGCGAGTCGAGACACATGGCATTGAGGCTCATCAGAGCACCTCCTGGGCAACGGGGATCAGGTGAAGTTCAGAGGCGCGCACCGGCCTGCGCTGGCCGCGTTCTCTGACAAAGTGAATGTCCGGATCGGCGCGCCGATCATTGACGAAGGTGCGGAAGCGCTTGAGCTTTTCCGGGTCTTTGAGGGCGTTGGCCCATTCGCATTCGTAGCGATCGATCACCAGTTGCATCTGCGCATCCAGTTCGGCGCCGAGCCCCAGGCTGTCGTGGATGATCACGTCCTTGAGATAGTCCAGGCCGCCGTCCAGGCTTTCGCGCCACACCGAGGTGCGCTGCAGCTTGTCCGCCGTGCGGATGTAGAACATCAGGAAGCGGTCAATGGTGCGGATCAGCGTGGCGTCATCGAGGTCAGTGGCAAACAGCTCGGCGTGGCGCGGGCGCATGCCACCGTTGCCTGCCACATAGAGGTTCCAGCCCTTCTCGGTGGCGATCACGCCGATGTCCTTGCTCTGCGCTTCGGCGCATTCTCGGGTGCAGCCGGAAACGCCGAACTTAAACTTGTGCGGCGCGCGCAGGCCCTTGTAGCGGTTCTCCAGGAGCAGGGCCATGCCGACGCTGTCCTGCACGCCGTAGCGGCACCAGGTGCTGCCGACGCAGGACTTCACCGTGCGCAGCGACTTGCCATAGGCATGCCCGGTTTCAAAACCCGCCGCGATCAGCTCGCCCCAAATGTCCGGCAACTGATGCAGCTGGGCGCCGAACAGGTCGATGCGCTGGCCGCCGGTGATCTTGGTGTAAAGGTCGTATTTCTTTGCCACCGCACCCAGGGCGATCAGCTTGTCGGGAGTGATTTCCCCACCGGCGATGCGCGGCACCACCGAGTAGGTGCCGTTCTTCTGCATGTTGGCCATGAAGGTGTCGTTGGTGTCCTGCAGCGGCACCAGCGACGGATCCGTGATCGGCTGGTTCCAGCAGGACGCGAGGATCGAGCCCACAGCCGGCTTGCACAGGTCGCAGCCGGTATGGCCGCGCCCATGCTTGGCCAGCAGTTCCTCGAAGCTGAGGATGCCCTCGACCCGCACGATCGCGTAGAGCTCCTGGCGGGTGTGGACGAAGTGTTCGCACAAGCTCTTGTCCACCGCGACGCCACGGGCGCTCAGTTCATGCTCGAAGACCTGCTTGAGCAGCGCGCTGCAACCGCCGCACCCGGTGCCGGCTTTGGTGGCGGCCTTGAGATCGCCCAGCTCGGTCAGGCCGGCGTCCACCTGGCAACAGACCGCGCCCTTGCTGACGTTATGGCAGGAGCAGATGGTTGCGGCGTCCGGCAGCGCATCGACCCCCAGCGCCGGCGCGCCATCAGACAGCGGCAGGATCAGGCTGGACGGGTTCTGTGGCAAGGCAATGCCATTCTGCGCGTACTGCAGCAAGGTGTCGTAGTAGCTGTTGTCGCCGACCAGCACCGCGCCGAGCACATGCTTGCCGTCGGCGGACACCACCAAACGCCGGTAGCTGGCGGAAGCCTCGTCGATAAAGCGATAGCTCTTAGTGCCTGGTGTGGCGCCATGGGCGTCGCCGATGGAGCCGACGTCCACCCCGAGCAGCTTGAGCTTGGTGGACATGTCGGCGCCGGTGAAGGCCTCGTGGGCGACACCGGCCCATTGCGCAGCGACCGTGCGCGCCATGCTGTAGCCCGGAGCCACCAGACCGAATACGCTGCCGTTCCAGCTGGCGCATTCGCCGATGGCGAAAATGGCCGGATCCGACGTGCGACAATCGTTATCGACCACCACACCGCCGCGCGGGGCGATCTCCAGTCCGGCACTGCGAGCCAGAGCGTCCTGCGGCCGGATGCCGGCAGAAAAGACGATCAGATCGGTTTCCAGGTACTCGCCGTCCTCGAACGCCATCCGGTAGGCGTAGTCCTCGCCGGCGACAATCTCCCGAGTGGCGCGTGACAGGTGCACGCCCACGCCCAGCGCTTCGATGCGGGCACGCAGCGCGGCGCCACCCTCGGCATCCAGTTGCACCGGCATCAGACGCGGGGCGAACTCCACCACATGGGCCTCCAGGCCCAGGGACTTGAGTGCATTGGCGGCTTCCAGACCGAGCAGACCACCGCCCACCACCACACCACGGCGGGCGTTACTGGCCGCAGCCCGAATGGCGTCGAGGTCATCCAGGGTTCGATAGACCAGCCGGGCGTTGCCCTCTGCACCCGGGATCGGCGGCACGAAGGGGTATGAGCCGGTGGCCAGAATCAACTGGTCGTAGGCGTAGCGACTGTCAGGGGTGACGACTTCCTTGCGCTCGCGGTCGATCTCCAGCACCGGGGTGCCGAGGTGCATGTGTACGCCGTTCTGCGCGTAGAAGTCCGCCTCCCCCATGGCGAGCGATTCAGCATCGCGACCGCCGAAGTATTCGGACAGGTGAACGCGATCATAGGCGCGCTGGCGCTCTTCGCCGAACACATGGAGTTCCGTGTGGGCCAGCGTGCCAAGGGCGATCAGCTGCTCAATGCAGTGATGGCCGACCATTCCGTTGCCGATGATGATCCGCTTTTCACGCGTGGCTGGGGTGACAATGGCGTTCATCTCTTACCTCGCTCAACGTCGCTGCCGGTGGTTGCCGGCAAAAAAATCAAAAAAAAAACGCCTGAAGCTGTCCGAGCAGCTTCAGGCGCCGTTGCCTGGTAATCGTGGGGATCATGTTCCGGGCGCCGTTGCCCGGTATCCCCTGCCCCGCGCGACTGGCGCGGCGCCTGGATAATTCTGTAGTCGGCCTGCCGCCATGGGCAGGCTTTCTGAGTAGTGCAGGTTGCATGCCATTTCGGCTGAGGCCATACACAGGACAGGCGCGAGCCGCAGCCCGCCTGGAAAGCCGGCACAAATAGCCACGGGCAGGCCCGCGCAGCTCAGGCCATGGCCGGTATTTATGCGCACCAGCACATGGCAACCAACCCTGCCTGCGCACCAGCCTGGAGCCATTTGCTTGGCAAGGGCAGGACGTCGTCGATAACGGCGCGATCGCGCAGCGCATCGCCACGGCCACGCCTATCGATGCGCGCGGCAGGCTCCGCTCAAGTGGACCAGACTTGTTCTGAACCACAGGCCGTTCAGCCAGGAGCAGGTGCGGGCTGGAGGCAAGCCACCAGGTAGCCTCGCTCGCCACTCACCCTGCTGCACGAAATCACCCGGAGGCGTTGCCTTGATTCAGTTTCTTCTCAACCGCGAGATGCGCAGCGAGCAGACGCTCGACCCCAACACCACGGTGCTGCAGTACCTGCGCGAACACCTGCACAAGACCGGCACCAAGGAAGGCTGCGCCTCGGGCGATTGCGGCGCCTGCACGGTAGTGGTCGGCGAACTGGACGGCACACGCCTGCGCTACCGCACGCTGAACGCCTGCCTGACCTTTTTTTCTGCCCTGCACGGCAAACAACTGATCACTGTCGAAGACCTCAAGAACCAAGGGCAGTTGCACAGCGTCCAGCAGGCCATGGTCGATTGCCATGGTTCGCAGTGTGGCTACTGCACCCCCGGTTTCGTCATGAGCCTGTTCGCCCTGCAGAAGAACAGCGCCGCCACTGGCGCCGACCCCGCCGCCACCCACGAAGCCCTGGCGGGTAATCTGTGCCGCTGCACCGGCTACCGACCGATCCTGGCCGCCGCTGAACAGGCCTGCAGCCATCCGCAGCTGGACCAGTTCGACATAGCCGAAGCCGAGACAGTGAAACACCTGCAAGCCATCGCCCCGCTTGAAACCGCCGAGCTGGATGACGGGCAGAAACGCTGCCTGTCACCGCTTACCAGCGACGCGCTGGCGACAGTCTATGCGGCCAATCCCGAGGCACGCCTGCTGGCTGGCGGCACTGACCTGGCGCTGGAAATCACCCAGTTTCACCGCGAGCTGCCGGTGATGATTTACGTCGGGCACATCGCCGAAATGAAACGGATCACGCTGGATGACGAGTACATCCGGATTGGCGCGGCGGCCTCGCTCACCGACTGCCATGACGTTCTTGCCCAGGAATACCCGGACTTCGGCACCCTGCTGCAACGCTTCGCCTCGCTGCAGATCCGCAACCAGGCCACCCTGGGCGGCAATATCGGCAACGCCTCGCCCATTGGCGACGCCCCGCCCCTGCTGATTGCCCTCGGCGCCCAACTGGTGCTGCGCAAGGGCGAGACCCGGCGCACCCTGGCGCTGGAGAAGTACTTCATCGACTACAAGGTGACCGCGCGCCAGCCGGGCGAATTCATCGAAACGATCCTGGTTCCGCGCGCACGCCCCAACCAGCAGTTTCGCGCCTACAAGGTGTCGAAACGTCTGGACGACGACATTTCCGCGGTGTGCGCAGCGTTCAACCTGTCGATTGAGGACGGTGTCGTGCAGTCGGCGCGCATTGCCTACGGCGGCATGGCGGCGATTCCCAAGCGCGCCGCGGCTTGCGAAGCGGTGTTGCAGGACGAAGTGTGGAATCTCGCCACGCTGGAGCGCGCTTGCGCCGCGCTGGCCACGGACTTCACCCCGCTGAGCGACTTTCGCGCCAGTCGCGCGTACCGCCTGCTGGTCGCGCAGAACCTGCTGCGCAAATGCTTTCTGGAGCTGAACGCACCGAAAACCGCCACCCGGGTGACCGCTTATGTCTGATCACGCGACCGTCAAGACCCAGGAACAGCTCGCCGCCCTGTTCAAGCAGGATCTGCACACCGGCGTTGGCCGCAGCGTGCCCCACGACAGCGCGGCCAAGCACGTGACGGGCGAAGCGCTGTATGTCGATGACCGCCTGGAGTTCCCCAACCAGCTGCACGTCTACGCGCGCATCAGCGAGCGCGCCCACGCGCGCATCCGGCGCATCGACACCACGCCCTGCTACGCAATTGCCGGCGTGGCCCTCGTCATCACCGCCCAGGACGTACCTGGCCAGCTGGACATCGGCGCCATCGCCCCGGGCGATCCGCTGCTGGCCGACGGCCTGGTGGAATATATCGGCCAACCGGTGCTGGCGGTGGCCGCCGACAGCCTGGAACACGCCCGCCAGGCGGCGCAGGCGGCCATCGTCGAGTACCAGGATCTGGAACCGGTGCTCGACGTGGTCGAGGCGCTGCGCAACCACCACTTCGTGCTGGACAGCCATACCCATCAACGTGGCGACGCCGACGCCGCACTGGCCACGGCGCCGCACCGTCTGCACGGCACGCTGCACATCGGCGGACAAGAACACTTCTACCTGGAAACCCAGGCAGCCTCGGTGATGCCGAGCGAAGACGGCGGCATGCTCGTCCATAGCTCCACGCAGAACCCCACCGAAGTGCAAAAGCTGGTCGCCGAAGTGCTCGGCGTGTCGATGAACAAGATCGTCATCGACACGCGCCGCATGGGTGGCGGCTTTGGCGGCAAGGAAACCCAGGCCGCCGGTCCGGCGTGCCTGTGCGCGGTGATCGCGCACCTGACCGGGCGGCCGACCAAGATGCGCCTGCCGCGCCTGGAAGACATGCAGATCACCGGCAAGCGCCACCCGTTCTACGTCGAATACGACGTCGGCTTCGACGACGATGGCCTGCTGCACGGCATCAAGATCGACCTCGCCGGCAATTGCGGCTATTCGCCGGACCTGTCCAATTCCATCGTCGACCGCGCCATGTTCCATGCCGACAACGCCTACTACCTGGGCGACGCCGTGGTGAACGGCCATCGCTGCAAGACCAACCTGGCCTCCAACACCGCCTTTCGAGGCTTCGGTGGCCCGCAGGGCATGGTCGCCATTGAGGAGATCATGGATCACATCGCCCGCACGCTGGGCAAGGACCCGCTGGCGGTGCGCAAGCGCAACTACTACGGCACGGAGTCGCGCAACGTCACCCACTACTACCAGACCGTCGAGCACAACCTGCTGGCCGAGATGACCGCCAAGCTGGAAGCCAGCAGTGAGTACGCCACGCGCCGCGCCGCGATCCGCGCCTACAACGCCAAAAGCCCGGTGCTGAAGAAAGGCCTGGCGCTGACGCCGGTGAAGTTCGGCATTAGTTTCACCGCCAGCTTTCTCAATCAGGCGGGCGCGCTGATCCACATTTACAAAGACGGCAGCATTCACCTGAACCACGGCGGCACCGAGATGGGTCAGGGCCTGAACACCAAGGTCGCCCAGGTGGTCGCCGAGGTGTTCCAGGTGGACATTGGCCAGATCCAGATCACCGCCACCAACACCGACAAGGTGCCCAACACTTCGCCGACCGCCGCCAGCAGCGGCGCCGATCTGAACGGCAAGGCCGCGCAGAATGCCGCGCTGGCCATCAAGCAGCGGCTGGTGGACTTCGCTGCCCGCCACTGGCAGGTGAGCGAGGAAGACGTCGAATTCAAGAACGGCCAGGTGCGCATTCGCGACCAGTTCCTGGCTTTCGAGGATCTGATCCAACAGGCCTATTTCGGCCAGGTGTCGTTGTCGGCCACCGGTTTCTACCGCACGCCGAAGATCTACTACGACCGCTCCCAGGCCAAGGGCCGGCCGTTTTATTACTACGCCTTCGGCGCGGCCTGTTCCGAAGTGCTGGTGGACACCCTGACCGGCGAATACAAACTGCTGCGCGCCGACATCCTCCACGACGTCGGCGCGTCGCTGAACCCGGCCATCGATATGGGTCAGGTGGAAGGCGGTTTCGTGCAGGGCATGGGCTGGCTGACGACGGAAGAATTGGTGTGGAGCGACACCGGCAAGCTGCTGACCTCAGGGCCGGCGAGCTACAAGATCCCGGCGGTGACGGATGTGCCGGCGGACCTGCGCGTGACGCTGGTAGAGAACCGCAAGAACTCGGAAGACACCGTGTTTCACTCCAAGGCTGTCGGCGAACCGCCGTTCATGCTCGCCATTTCGGTGTGGTGTGCGCTCAAGGACGCGGTGGCGAGTCTTGCCGACTACCGCGTGCAGCCGCACATCGACGCGCCGGCGACCCCGGAGCGGGTGCTGTGGGGCGTGGAGCAGATGAGAGCGGCAAGCTCCAAGCTTCAAGAGCGAAGCGAGGAGCCCAACATGACGGAGTCCCCCTGATGGTTACATGCGGCTTGCAGCTCATGAGTAGGGTGGACAACGCTCTGCTTGTCCACCTTGGCTACAACACGAATTCTCCGCAGGAAAACGCTGCGCGGTTTTCCACGGGGCGGCTATCCGTACGACTAGGAACCCAGCCATGAGCAACACCGCCTGGATCGAGGCTCTGGCCGAGCTGCAGCAACAGGGAACGCCTTGCGTGCTGGTGACCCTCATCGAGGAGCGTGGCTCGACACCGCGCAATGCCGGCGCGAAATTGGTGGTCACCGCCGAGCGCAGCTACGACACCATCGGCGGCGGCCATCTGGAATACAAGGCCCTGCAGATCGCCCGCGAGATGCTGGAAAGCCGCAGCCGCGAACCGCGCCTGGAACGCTTCACCCTCGGCGCCAGCCTTGGCCAGTGCTGCGGCGGCGTCACTGTGTTGCTGTTCGAGCCCATGGGCCAGCCGCAGGCATACATTGCCGTGTTCGGTGCCGGGCATGTCGGCCGCGCGCTGGTGCCGCTGCTGGCCAGCCTGCCGTGCCGGGTACGCTGGATCGACTCGCGGGAACAGGAATTTCCCGCGCAGATTCCCGCCGGGGTGGACAAGGTACTCACCGAGGACGTCATCGATGAAGTGCAGGAGATGCCCGCCGGCAGTTACTTCATCGTCATGACCCATAATCACCTCTTGGATCTGCAACTGGCCGCCGCCATCCTTACGCGCAACGACTTCGCCTGGTTCGGGCTGATCGGCTCGAAGAGCAAGCGCGCCCGTTTCGCACACCGCCTGCAAGAACGCGGCGTGCCAGCCGAGGTCATCCAGCGCATACGCTGCCCCATGGGTTTGGCCCAGGTAAAGGGTAAACTGCCGATGGAAATCGCCGTGTCCATAGCCGGCGAGGTGATCGCCACCTACAACGCCCGCTTCGGTGAACAACGTCAGCACGGCGAGAAGTCGGTGCCTATGCTGCTACCGGCTTCGCGCCGGGGATAAGCCCATACAACTGTTGTAGGGTGGATGTCGTTTTTTACATCCACCACAGGCGCCGTTTTGGTGGACAACTAAAAACGGTTGTCCACCCTACATGGGGCCCGTACGTAACCAATAGACTTCTGAGAACCCCATGACCCAACGCACTGCCTTTCGCGCCGCCCTGCTTCATTGCCTTGCCGACCCGCGCGAGGTTGGCACGGAGGCTTCCTATGAATACCTTGAGGACGGCGTGCTGGTGGTCGAGGACGGCAAAATCGTCCAGCTGGGCGATGCTGCCACCCTGCTGCCCACCCTGGCCGCCACTGTCGAAGTGCGTGAATTCCCCAATGCATTGATCACGCCCGGCTTTATCGACACCCACATCCACCTCCCGCAAATGGGCGTAATCGGCTCCTACGGCGCGCAACTGCTCGACTGGCTGGAAACCTACACCTTCCCCAACGAGGCCAAGTTCGCCGACCCGCAGCACGCTCGTGAACAGGCCCAGTTGTTCCTTCAAGAGCTACTGCGCAACGGCACCACCACTGCGCTGGTCTTCGGCACTGTGCACCCGCAATCGGTGGATGCCTTCTTTGAGGAGGCCCAGAAGCTCAACGTGCGCATGATCGCCGGCAAGGTACTGATGGATCGCAACGCCCCGGAGTACCTGACCGACACCGCCGACTCCGGCTATGCCGACAGCAAGGCGCTGATCGAGCGCTGGCACGGTAAGGGCCGCCTGCACTACGCCGTCACCCCGCGTTTCGCACCGACCAGCACGCCCGAGCAATTGAACCGCGCCGGCCAGTTGCTCAAGGAATACCCGGACCTGTACCTGCACACCCACCTTTCGGAAAACCAGCAGGAAATCGCCTGGGTCAAGGAGCTGTTCCCCGAGCGCAGCGGCTACCTGGATGTCTACGATCATCACGGCCTGATCGGCCCGCGCGCGGTATTCGCCCACGGCGTTCATTTGTGCGACGAAGAATGTCAGCGCCTGGGGGAAACCGGCTCGGCGGTGGCCTTCTGTCCCACCTCAAACCTGTTCCTTGGCAGCGGCCTGTTCGATCTGGACCAGGCGGAACGCCACGGCGTGCGCGTCGGTCTGGGCACCGATGTCGGTGGTGGCACCAGCTTTTCGCAGTTGCAGACCCTCAACGAGGCCTACAAGGTGCTCCAATTGCAGGGGCAGAAGCTCGATCCGTTCAAGGCGCTATACCTCGCCACCCTCGGCGGCGCCCGTGCGCTCTATCTGGACGACAAGATCGGCAATCTGCAACCGGGCAAGGACGCCGACTTCGTGGTGCTCGATTACCAGGCCACCCCCTTGATCCGTCAGCGACTCAGCCAAGCGACCACGCTGCGGGAAAAGCTCTTCGCCCTGATGATCCTGGGCGACGACCGCGCCGTGCGCGAAACCTTCGCCGCCGGGCAGTCCGTGCATCGGAGCTGAGGCTGTCTGAATGCTGCCCTACGCTCCTGGAGAGGATCGCGGGGCGGCCTCCTGTATTCCGGTAGTTCTTCGCACCCCGCCTCCCCAAAGCTCGCCAAAACAGAACCGGGAGCTCCTCACTCAATGTGAACCACCAAGTCCAGATTGAAACATCGTCTAAATAATCATGATATTGCGCTAAATAACTGTTTTTATTTGGTTTTGCTCAGAAGCCAAGAAAGAACATTGACATCAAAATGCTATCATTTACTTCACATCAAGCGATCTCCATTCGGAATGCTGCGGCAGCCAACAACAACTCCACCGCAATGGAATTGCACCTTTTATTCACCTGCTTCGAGCATCCGCACACATGAATGACGGTCGCGCATTTGCGTTCTTCACCCATATCAAGGTCACCGGCAAGCTGACCATCGGCTTCGCCCTTGTGTTGGCCCTCACCACCCTGATTGCCATTACGGCCTGGCTGTCGCTGGACAGGCTCTCCAAGAGTGCCGATCAATTTGGCCAAATCGCGATTCTCGAGCGACTCACCCAGGAACTGGTTTTCACCGTCCAGACCTATCGGCAGAGCATCAAGGAGACGGATCGCAAGGCTGCGCAGAACCAACTGCAACGCCTGCAGGCTGAACAACTGGAAATGCGCAAGCATCTCGATGTCCCCGAGCATATTGATGTCGCCAACCGCCTGTTGGCACTGGGCGAGCAGTACGGCGCAGCGTTCACACAATTGGACGAAGCGCTGCAATCCCGCATCCAGCACACCTCACAACAGGCCCTATCCGGCGGCCAGGTGCTGGGGGCGTTCGACAAACTGGACCGCAACCTCATCGACAACAACCCCTTCCCGCTTGAGCTCACCCTTGAACTCACCCGCGAACTGATGAGCATGCAGAGCGACATGTTGCTGGGCCGTCAAACGTTGATGCGTTATGAGCTCCAGCGAGATAACCACGACCTGCAGAGGCAAGGTCTGGCCACGATGCAGTCCGTACTGACTCGACTCGACAACCGCTCGGCGTACTTCAACCATCAGGAACCTCTCCTGGTTACTGCCCGTGACGCGCTGCGCGCCTACCAGACTGCCTACCAGGGCAGTGCCGCCGCCTTTACCCACGAAGACAAAGCCATGGAGGACCTGCGCGTCGCGAAAGACAACCTGTTCACCACCGGTCGCACCTTGTACGAAGCATTGCTTGAACAGCGCCTGGATGAGACCCGCTTCGCCAAACTGACCATTCTGTTTACCGCCCTGGGCGCGATATTGCTGGGCCTATTGGTGGCACGCATCATTACCGGCCAGATCGTCCAGCCCCTGCAACTGGCTTTGGAGACTACCGACCGGATCGCCGACGGCGACCTCAGCATGCACCCCGTGAGCCAGCGTGGCGACGAATTCGGCGCACTGGAACAGCACGTCTCCGCGATGCGCGACAGCCTGCGTGAGCTGATTGGCAACATCGGCAACAGCACAAATCAGATTGCCAGCGCCGCCGAAGAGCTGTCCGCCGTTACCCTGCAAACCAGTGAAGGCGCCAAGCGCCAGATGGCGGAGACCGCTCAGGCCAGCCAGGGCATGCAGGAAATGACCGCCACCGTGCAGGACGTGGCCAGCAATGCCGAACAGGCATCGCATGCCGCCGACAACGCAGACCGAGAGGCACTTGCAGTCAACCGGCTTGCTGAGCAAACCCTGACGCAAATCCACACTTTGGCCGAACAGGTCGGTCGCTCCATGGCGGCGATGAACCACCTGCAGCAGGAAAGCGAGAAGATTGGCAGCGTGCTGGATGTGATCAAGAACGTTGCCGAACAGACCAACCTGCTGGCCCTGAACGCCGCCATCGAGGCCGCCCGCGCCGGCGAAGCCGGACGCGGTTTCGCCGTGGTTGCGGACGAAGTGCGTGGCCTGGCCCAGCGCACCCAACAGTCCACCCAGGAAATCGAAAGCCTGATTGCTGGCTTGCAGGCCGGTACCCAGGCGGCCGTACAGACCATGCAAAGCAGCCGCGAATTGACTGATCGCACCGTAGAATTGGGTCAGAACACCGGTACCTCGTTGGCTACCATTGCCCAGATGGTGTCCAACATGCAGGCCATGAACCAGCAGATCGCCACCGCAGCCGAGCAGCAAGCCAGCGTGGCCAACGAAATCAGCCACGGCGTCGTGCGCGTGCGCGACATTTCCGACCAGACCGCCACCGCCAGCGAACAGACCGCTGCCGCCAGCCATGAGCTGGCGCGTCTGGGCGCCACGCTGCAAGCGCAGATTCGCCGCTTCAAACTGTAAAATTCGCGCCACTGGCCTGCCCATGGCAGGCCAGTGGAAGCGCTCTTTTTTGCGGCACCCGGTTCCTGTAAGTCACCCGCCAGTGGCACACTCGATGGCATTCCTGCCATCACGAGCCTGCCGTCATGTACGTCCCCGCCCACTTCGCAGAAAACCGCACGGAAGCGCTGCACCAACTGATTCGGGACTACCCCCTCGGCGCGCTGGTTGTCCTCGGTCCCGAGGGCCTGGATGCCAATCACCTGCCCTTCGAGCTGGCCTCGGCGCAGGGCCCGCAGGGCACACTCCTCGCCCACGTCGCCCGCGCCAACCGGCTGTGGCAGGACATCGCCGACGGCAGCGAAGTAATGGTCATCTTCCGTGCGGAACAGGCCTATGTCTCGCCCAACTGGTACCCGAGCAAACACGAATTCCACCGCCAGGTGCCCACCTGGAACTACCGTGTCGTCCACGCCCATGGCCGCCTGCGCATTCGCGACGATGAGAAATTCGTCCGCGGCGTCGTCGGGCGCCTGACCCGCACCCACGAAGCCCAGGCCGAACCTCTCAAGCCGTGGAAAATGTCCGATTCCAGCCGCGACTACATCGACCAGATGCTCGCCGCCATCGTCGGCATCGAGATCGAAATTACCCGCCTCACCGGCAAGTCGAAAATCAGCCAGAACAGGGAAGCACGGGATGCACGCGGCGCGGCGGAAAACCTGCGGGAGCGCGGACAGGAGGCGCTGGCCGCGCACATGCTTGAGACGCTGGGAAGGAAAGGCTGAACAGCCGCCCCGGCGTGGCCCGAACGCATCTCCCTCCGGTACACCGCTCAGCCGTAGGATGGGTTGAGGCGCACAGAGGGTGACGATTTACCTCGTGGCATTGCGCCGATACCTATCAATGCCAACTACGACAATGGGTATCGCTGCGCTCAACACCATGCAACGTTTTTAAGCTGCGTCCGGCGCCTTACCCCTCAAACCTACTCGCGTCATCACGATCACGCTCGTAACGTCTGGTGAGCGGAAACGCCGGTAACCAGGACTCGCGGCGGAGGGTCCAGCATTCGTAGGTGGGCGTCAGTTGGTCAGGGGCATCCAAAGCACCTAGTTGCACTTCGATTTCGTCTGCGGTGCGGGCGAACACGGACGAGCCGCAGCGGGGACAGAAAAACCGTCCGCCGTAATCGCGCGTTTCGCCCTCGACCGTCACCGCATCCTGAGGAAATACCGCGCACGCGTTGAACAGCGCGCCATGGTGCTTGCGGCAGTCGAGGCAGTGACAAAGGCCAACCCGGTAAGGGCGTCCCGACGCCACAAGTCGAACATTGCCGCACAGGCAGCCCCCGGTGAACTGGTTCATGTGTGCCTCCGTTGAACGCTAACGGCTCGGACTATAAAACGTTAGCCAGTGGACGTTCATGACAGCTGTGACAGCCTAACCTGTTATCGATTTCAGCTGTCGACAGGTGCATTTACTCCAACCCACTTTGATCTATAGACGCAACACAGCTATTATTGAGTCTACAGAATCAAGCAAAGGAGCTTTTGCTATGGGAACCCTGGCAACCGCTGCTCCAGCCCGAGACTTTTCACGGGAGCAATGCGTAGCAGGTCTGCGGGCGGCGCTGAATATCCTCGACAAGTGGCAGGCTTCGTCCGAACAGGCCTGCCGCATCCTGCGCATCTCACGCAGCACATACACCCGCGCCCGGCAACAGGACCCGGCCTGGTCCGTGGCGCTGGACGCCGATCAATTGCAACGCATCAGCATGGTGCTGAACATCCACGCCGCGCTTCGCCTGATTTTCGACAACCCCGAAAATGTTTACGGCTTCCCCGCGATGGAGAACCACAACGCGTTCTTCAATGGCCGCACGCCGCTGGACATCATGGCCCAGGGCGACATGATCTCCCTGTACGAGACCTTTCGGCGCATCGACGCGCTGCGGGGCGCCCAGTGGTAAGGCTTGGCAGCCTGGCCATTTCCAGCGGCGAGAACCTCCGGGCCTACCGGTTGGTCAACTCCAAGTTTCCCCCCATCGCCCTGTTCGATGATGTGGCCGACGCAAAGGACTTCGAGGCGCTCTTCCAGCTCCAGTCCCTGACCAATCCTCGCCTGCAGAACGAAATCGGCCGGCTGGAGCTGGTGGCCCGCGATGAGATTCCTTTCGGTATTACCGGCTGCGCCTATGCCACGGCGCCCTTCACCCATGTGAACCCTGAGGGCTCGCGTTTTAGCGATGGCAGTTTTGGCGTGCTCTACCTGGCCGACAGCATGGGCACCGCGATCGCCGAAGTGCGCTACCACCAGGCGCGCTACTGGTCGAACGTGCCAGGGCTCAGCTACGAACGCTTTACCTTTCGCGGGCTCACGTGCCGCTTCAACGATACCGGCATGAAAGACGCCACGGCAGTGCCGCTGACCGACCCCATCTACGCGCCCGAGGATTACAGCCATTCGCGCCAATGGGGGCATGAATTGAAACGAACCGGCTGCCCGGGCTTGCGCTACAACTCGGTCCGCTCCCCCGGCAACATTTGCTGGGCATTGATGACGCCCCGACCCGTTACCTCGATCATTCAGACCGGACATTACGAAATGATCTGGAGCAACCAAATCATCGGCATCAATCGGATTGCGACGCTGGAGAGTCGATAGGCTGGGTTGCAGGGATGGCTGGTAGGTCAGCAGCCCTGGCGTGCCAGACGCCAGCTTTCTTCTGCTGGCGCTGGGTGAATGCTGGCTGCATCTACACAAAGAGAAGCGAAGCATTGCCTGAGCGATGAGGAACTGGCCATCTTCGTCCGTTTAGGCTGGGCAACAGCGGCTGGCGCATTAAGCAGAACAGAGTGGCGGACGGTCAAAAAAGCTCCTCACCCAGCCAATGCCGGTCGCGCCCCGTCGCACCGGAGTGGAGGCACAACATGACCCCGCTCAACACCCTGAAAGCCCTCTCGCTATCCGCTGCAATGGCCCTCGCCAGCCCGCTGTTACAGGCCCAGACCTACGCCTTTGTGTCCAACGCCGTCGATGGCACCATCGGCAGCTATCGCCTGGCCGATAACGGCACTCTGACCCTACTCACGTCCACACAAGCCGGTGACAACGTGATGCCCCTGGCACTCAGTCCGGATCATCGCAAGCTGTATGCCTCCATCCGCTCGGAGCCCTTTAGTGTCGCAACGTTTGCCGTGGACCCGGCGGATGGCTCGCTCAAACTGCTGAGCAAGGCCGCCGTAGCCGACAGTCAGGCCTACATTTCTGTCGACCGCACCGGCCACTATCTGCTGGGAGCTTCCTACGGCAACAATCAGGTCATGGTCAACGCGATTGACGCCCAGGGCATGGTTCAGGACGGTTCGCAGCAAGTGGTTGAGACTGGGCTCAACGCCCACGCCATCATCGTCGACCACAGCAACCGCTTTGCTTACGCCACGAACCTGGGCTCTGACCAGCTTCTGGTGTTCACATTCGACGAAAAAACGGGCCAGTTGACCCAGAGTAGTTCGGTCAAATTGCCGAAAAACGCCGGCCCACGCCATGCCGTGATCGCCACGGACAACCGCTTCCTGTACCTGCTCGGCGAAATGGCCGGCACCGTCACCAGCTACTCGATTGATCAGACCACCGGCGCCCTGACCGAAGTCGCCAGCGTGCAATCGGTTCCAGCCAGCGCCGGCCTGGTGCACGGCCAACCGCGGCCTGCGGCCACGCCCGGCCAGCCTGCGCCAACGCTGCCGGACAACCTGATCTGGTGTGCGGACATTCGCCTCACGCCCAACGGCCGTTTCCTCTATACGAGCGAGCGCACCGGCAGCAGCGTCAGCGTCTTTGCCGTCGACGGCCAGACCGGTACGCTGACCTACCTGCAAAACATTGCAGTCGAGAAGCAACCACGGGGCATCGCGGTCGATCCGAGTGGTAAATGGCTCCTCGTGACCGGCGAGAAGAGCGATGAGATCGGGGTCTACGCCATCGATCCCGAGAAAGGTACGCTCACCCGCGCCGGCAACGCGCCTTCGGGTAAAGGTGCCAATTGGGTGGAAACCGTGTCCTACCCGTAAGCGAATCCGGGCCTCCGCCCGCTGACAAGCGCTCCGGCATGCAAGGCGGCATCAACCGCTAACCCACCAGCCTTATTGCGGCACAACGCCGGCCGGCATCATTGGCCGACGACATGCCTGCGCGTTCTTGCCAGGAGTCGGGTCAAAGGCCAAGGTTCCACCAGGAAATCTCACTTAGGAGAAAACGAATATGGCCAGTTACAAGGTTGGGTATTTCGTTGGTAGCCTGTCCTCGACGTCGATCAATCGTCGGCTTGCCCAGGCACTGACTCGATTGGCACCCCCCGAATTGCAACTCGTCGAGATCCCGATCAAGGATCTGCCTGTCTACAGCCAAGACTATGATGCCGACTACCCTCCAGTGGCCCGGACCTTCAAGCAGGCCATCGCCGACTGCGATGCTCTCCTGTTCGTCACCCCTGAGTTCAACCGTTCGATCCCCGGCGGCCTAAAAAACGCAATCGACTGGGCCAGCCGTCCATGGGGCCAAAACTCCTTGGCGCACAAACCTTCCGGCGTGATCGGCACGTCACCTGGGGCTATTGGCACTGCGGTGGCCCAGAGCCAATTGCGTGGCGTGCTGTGCTATTGCAACTCGCCACTGATGAACACCGTTGAGGCCTACATCCACTTCAAGGAAGGGCTTATCACGGCCGACGGCGAGGTTACCAACGAGAGTACTCGGGAGTTTCTGCGCAACTACATGACCGAGTTGCACGCCTTCATCGTGCGCGTCCTCACCGTGCTGCCCCGCACGACCTGAGCCGCACGACGGGTGCGAGCGTAATCGAGGCATGCCGCACCCTGCGCGTTTTTCGAGCGTGCCGCTGGGCAGTCGCGCTCCCCGCCTCCCGTTTACTCGTGCAGTGCGTTCGTAAAAAATGCAACATCCGGATGCAAATGCGCCACGTCGAGGCGCAAGGCAAGCTTTACCCTGCAGCCGTTATTTACTTTTTTGAGGACGCTCAGATGAACACCCGAGGTTTACTCGACCAGTTGCTCAGATCTGGCCAGGATCTGCTGCAGAAACAGGGCAGCAAGAGCACCACCGGCAAACCCGTCGCCAATGGCGGGTTGGGTGGGTTGTTAGGCGGTGCGGGCGGCGGGAATCTGGGCAGCCTGCTTTCTGGCGCGGGCGGCGGTGCCGTGGCGGCGGGCGCGATGGGCCTGCTGCTGGGTAACAAGAAGGCGCGCAAGTTCGGCGGCAAGGCCTTGACCTACGGCGGCCTGGCGGCCCTCGGCGTGATTGCTTACAAGGCCTACGGCAACTGGCAAGCCCAGCAGGGCAGCGCGCCACAAGGCGAGCCGCAAACCCTTGATCGATTGCCGCCGGCCCAAGTCGAACTGCACAGCCAAGCAATCCTCAAGGCGCTGGTGGCGGCGGCCAAGGCCGATGGGCATGTGGACGAGCGCGAAAAAGCGCTGATCGAGGGCGAGTTCGTCAAGCTCGACAACGATCAGGAACTGCAACAGTGGCTGCACACCGAATTGAACAAGCCCCTCGACCCGGCCGATGTCGCGCGCGCCGCCAGCACTCCGGAAATGGCAGCTGAAATGTACATCGCCAGCGTCATGCTCGTGGATGAAGAGCACTTCATGGAACGCGCCTATCTTGATGAGCTGGCCAAGCAGCTCAGGCTCGATCCGGCCCTCAAGACCGAACTGGAAAATCAGGTTCGTCAGGCCGGAACTTGAGGAAGAGAGAGAAAAGGGAACGAATTATGTTTCGGGCCCGAAAAACCCAGGCCGTATTTTTGCCTAATGCGACGGGGCCGCTTTAGGTCAAATGCAGCATGCCCCCTCACTCAGCCTCCGATAGGCGCAACCAATCGATAAACCGCCAGAGGGCTGCTGCGGGTCAACCGAACCGGTGCAGCCGGGTGGCGCCAATCTTCAGAGAAAGCAGGACGAGCGATCCATAGGCTACGACAAACCCGCCGGGAGCGGGTGTCGCCTTGCTAGCGCAATGGAGCCACTACGCGGCTCGCTGCAAATGTCCACGGACCCTAGTCGCCCCTCACGAGGGAAATGTGGAGCGACTCTGAACTCTACGAATTCGTGCTGGCCTATAACAAACACTCCTTCGTTATCGGCCTCGACGCTAAAGCCGGACTGATCTGACTCTGGTATTGCCATGTCCTTGGTAAGAAAAAAAGTCGTCAGCCTCTCACCTCACGCCCCCGAAGATCCGTCGCGCCGGGGCCTGCTGATGGGCATGCTCACCCTCTATACGGCATCCCTGATTCCCTGGGCCGTCGCACAAACTGCCCCGGACGCCGAGCGCGGCGCCTTCATGGCCGTTTCGGCAATCATCGCCGGTCGCCAGTCTCTGGACGCTGAGCTCTCGGCGACTCTCTTCGATGCGCTGACCGAGGCGGACCCCAATTTTTCAGCGGCAACCCGCGAACTGTTGAAGCTGATCAACGATCGCCAGATCGGTCCCCTCCAACTGCAGGCGGTACTCGAAAGCGACTATCCCTCGCTCGCGCCGGTGCCGCGCAAAATTGCCACGGCCTGGTTTCTCGGCATCGTGAGCGACGGTGAGCAGGTGCATTGCCTCGCCTATGAAAACGCCTTGAATGCAGTGTTCGTCAGCGATGTGCTGAAGCCGCCCAGCTATTGCCATGGCGCTTATGGCAGCTGGGCCAGTAAACCGGTTTGAGAGGGTCGCCACGTGGCCGAAGAGTTGTCTGCTGATTTCGTTGTGATTGGCTCCGGTATTTGCGGCGCGCTGACCGCGCTCAAGTTGGCCAGGCGCGGCGCCTCGGTGCTGATCTTGGAAGCCGGCCCCCGCGTGGGTCGCGCCCAACTGGTGGCCAATTTCCGTAATTCGACGCGCCGAAGCGACTGGATGTCGCCGTATCCGTTCTCGCCCTGGGCACCCCACCCGGTGTATGCGCCCAAGGACAATGGTTACCTGGTCCAGGCCGGGCCGTATCCGTATCCAGCCGAATACATCCGCATGGTGGGCGGCACCACCTGGCACTGGGCGGCGCATGCCTGGCGCTATGTCCCCAATGACATGCTCATGCAAAGCCTTTACGGCGTGGGTGTCGATTGGCCGTTCAGTTATGACGCGCTCGAGCCCTTCTATCAGGAAGCCGAGGAAATCATGGGGGTCGCCGGTTCTCTGGAAGAGCATCCGGAATCGCCTCGTAGCAAGCCGTTCCCACTGGAGCCCGTGGCCGAACCCTACGCGATGCGCCGCTTGCGCGAACGCCTGGCTGGCGTCTACCCCGTGGTGGGCAATACCGTTGCACGCAACAGCCGCACCTTCGACGGCCGCCCCGCCTGCTGCGGCAGCAACAACTGTCAGCCGATCTGCCCGGTGGATGCGCAGTACCACGGAGGGCTGTCCGTGGACGCCGCCGAAGCGGCCGGCGCCAAGCTGATTGCCAATGCCGTGGTCTATCAGCTCGAACATGATGCCCAAGACCGAATCGTGGCCGCGCATTACTACGATCCGGACAAGACTTCCCACCGCGTTACGGGCAGAACATTCATCGTTGCCGCCAACGGCATCGAAAGTCCCAAGCTCTTGCTGCTCTCCACCAGTGATAAATACCCCAACGGAGTGGCAAACAGCTCGGGAATGGTGGGCCGCAACCTGATGGACCATCCGAGCACGTCACTGACCTTCGATGCCGATGAAGAGGTCTGGCTTGGGCGCGGACCGCAGAGCCCAAGCTCGATCAACACCCTGCGCGACGGCCCGTTCCGTTCGGAATATTCCGCATACCGGCTGGATTTCACCAACATTTCACGCGTCGACAGCACCACTCAACGGCTCTTGCTGGAAGGCGTCTATGGGCCCGAGTTCGAAAAGCGCCTGCGCTATAGCGCCGCCCATGAAATGAACGTCAAGACCGTGCTGGAAGTGCTGCCCAACCCGGAAAACCGCATCAGCCTGAGCGATCAGAAAGACGCCCTGGGCATCCCGAAACCGCAGGCCCACTACAGGATTGACGATTACACCCGCGGTGGCGCCATCGCCGGCAAGGCGGATTTCGCCCGGATCGCAGAATTGATGGGCGGCAGTAACCTTCGGTATACCAAGGATGATTATTTCGCCAATAACCAGCACATCTGCGGGACGCTAACCATGGGCAGCGACCCGCATACGTCCGTGTGTGACGAGTACGGACGCGCCCACGACCACGAAAACCTTTATCTGGTCGGCACGGGTGTATTGCCGACTGCGGGCACGTGCAATTCGACGCTGGCTGCCGTGGCCGTGGCGCTGCGAAGCGTCGAACACATGCTGCCTGGCTCCTCGAGCGCATGGACTGTTAACCATGACGCGCCCATCGCGTAAGCGTGAAGGAAGTTTTCATGACCATTGAAAGAACGAAGCAGAGCATTGGTCAGCACCTCCTGGCGAGCATCGCGGTGGTCCTCAGCCTGGGCGCCCAGGCAGCTCCGTTTGACGATGAACAGGTCAAGCGCGGTGAGTACCTGGCCAGGGCGGGCGACTGCGTCGCCTGTCACACCCTCGAAGGCGGAGAGCTCTTTGCCGGCGGACTGCGCTTGTCGACGCCGCTGGGCGATGTCATCGCCACCAATATCACCTCGTCGAAAACAGCGGGAATCGGCAATTACACCCTGGAGCAGTTCGACGACGCGGTGCGCAAAGGCATTCGCGCTGACGGCAAATACCTCTACCCCGCGATGCCCTATACCTCATACGCCAAGACAACAGACGAAGACATCGAAGCGATGTACGCGTACTTCATGAGCGGCGTGGCGCCGGTGGAAACCCGCCCACCGGCAACGGAGCTGCCCTTTCCATTCAACATTCGGCTGTCCATGGCTGTATGGAATGCATTGTTTCTGGATGACGAGCCCTACCAGCCCGACCCCAGCCAGAACGCTGAATGGAATCGGGGGGCCTACCTGGCGCAGGGCCTGACCCACTGCAGCACCTGTCACTCGCCGCGCAATTTCCTGATGGCCGAAATGTCGTCCAAAGACCTGGCCGGTGGCGAAGTCAGCGTCTGGTACGCGCCCAACATCACCTCCGACGTCAACAGCGGCATCGGCGGCTGGAGCACCGAGGAGCTGGTGCATTACATGAAAACCGGCAATATCGCCAAAGGCCAGGCCTCGGGGCCCATGGCGGAAGCCATCGACCATAGCTTGCAGTACCTGACCGACGCGGACCTGCACGCGATCGCCGTCTATCTCAAGACGGTTCCTGCCGTGGTTCAAGAAGGCATCGAGAAGCCCGTGTACGCCTGGGGTAGCGCGGTCAACGCGGTCCACCGCTCACGCAGCGGCGCCTGGCCTGAAAACCCTGACGAGATGACCGGAGCCCAGCTCTATGACGGCTACTGCGCCGCGTGTCACCAGGCCCACGGCGAAGGCACCTTCGACACCCTGCTTCCAGCCCTGTATCAAAACACCGCGACCGGAAGGCCTGAGACCAACAACCTGGCGATGGTGATCCTCCAGGGAATTCATCGAGTGTCCGAAGGCCATGAGATCCGCATGCCGGGCTTCGCCCATGAACTTTCCGATCAGCAAATCGCAACCCTGTCCAATTACCTGATCCAGACCTACGGAAATCCCCAGGCCGAAGTCACGGTGGGCCAGGTCGAGAACCTGCGCGCCGGGAAGACCTCAGCGCCTGACCTGGTTCTGTTTGCACGCGTGGCCATGGTCGTTGGCGTCATCGTGCTGCTTATTGTGCTCATCGCGCTCATGCGGCGCAGACGGCGCAGGGTCACCAACCATCGGTATTAGGAGGACAGCACCATGCGGTTTGGCTACCTGATAACGGCTCTGCTTGCCCTGGCATTGGTCGGTTGCGACGTGGATGAAACCGAACGCAGCGCACCCGAACCTACACCTGCGCCCAGTCACGAGCAGCCTTCCAGCGGGTCAGACGACTCGATGGACCCTGATCGCAATGACCAAACAGCTCCCCCCGCGGAACAAGGCACCGGCCTTGGTACCGAACACGGCAGTGAAGGCGGAGAGGTCATCGACCCGGCAAGTGGCCAGGGGACCGGAACGACTCAGTAAGCGGGCGGGCCCGAATAACGCTCGCAACCCCGTCGTCACCTGCGGTTGCTCAATCCCGCTCCAGGCCGGACAATCCTGTATGAAAACCCAGTGATTGCCGCGCCATGCCCTCCTCGCTTGCCCCCGAGTTTTACTACCTCGACAACTTTCGCACCGCCCTGGCCTGGGTGCGCGAGCGCTATGCCGACCTGCTGACGCTTGAGGAACTCGCCTTTATCGAGAGCTTCCACACCTTGGAGCTGCCCGCCCAGGCGCTGCTGGTGCGGATGGTCATGCGCCGTGGCTGCCACTTTCGCCTGAGCAAACTCGGCTACCCGGAGATCGGCGACAGCCTGGCCGCGGCCCGTCCGCTGCTGGATCTTGGCTGGGTCAGCGAGCAGGCAATTCTGAGCGCAGCTGAAGTGGCCGAGCTGTTACGCAAGGATGAAGTGCTCGCCCACCTGCCACTGCCGGATCGCCGCGCCGCGCAAAAGAAAAGCGAGCTGCTTGAACAATTGCAGGCGCAGGACCTGCCGGAACAGACCTTTAGCAACTGGTGCCCCACCCTGGACGATCGGCTGCTGAGCCTGCAGGTGGGCGAACTCTGCGACCGCCTGCGCCTGATGTTTTTCGGCAACCTGAGCCAGGACTGGTCCGAGTTCGTGCTGGCCGACCTGGGCATATACCGCTACGAGCCGGTGGACATCAGCCCGCACTCGCGTGGCTTCCAGTGTCGCCAGGATATTGAGGATTACCTGCACCTGCGCGGGCTGCGCCAGCACTGCGACGAGGGCCTCGCCGTGGAGGCGATACTGCCGGCGTTGCTGGCCTTCTCTTCGCAGAACCCCCACCTGCGCACCCGCCAGTCACGGCTGCTGTTCCAGATCGCTCAGCAACTGGAACGCTGCGGTGAGCTGGAACAGGCCCTGACGCTCTACCGGCACAGCAGCCACGGCGAGGCACGCTGGCGGCAGATTCGCGTGCTGGAAAACCTGGGCCGCAATGCCGAAGCCCTTGAGTACGCCCAACTCTTCAGCCAACAGCCCGGCAGTGACGAGGAAAGCCAGCGCCTGGAGCGCGCCCTGACCCGCCTGCGCCGCCGGCTCGGCTTACCGCTGAGCAAGCGGCCCAAAACCCTTGCGGAGGCGCGCCTCGACCTGGCCCTTGCGCCTGCCGAGAGCAGCGTGGAAATCGCCGTGCGCGATCACCTGCATCAGGACGCGGCGCCAGTGTTCTACGTGGAAAATTCCCTGCTCTGCAGCCTGTTCGGCCTGCTGTGCTGGGACGCCATCTTCGCCCCGCTGCCGGGCGCGTTCTTCCACCCGTTCCACAGCGGCCCGGTGGACCTGTACAGCCCGGACTTCCACCCTCGGCGCCAGGCACTGTTCGAGCAGTGCCTGGCGCGCCTTGAACACCCCGACTACCCGCAACTGCTGCGCGCGCGCTACCGGGAAAAGTACGGCATCCAGTCGCCCTTCGTGTTCTGGGCGATGCTCGATGAGCCGCTCCTGGAAATGGCCCTGCACTGCATTCCGCCGCAGCACCTGCAGGCCTGTTTCACCCGCCTGCTGCAGGACCTGAAAGCCAACCGCGCCGGCATGCCCGACCTGATCCAGTTCTACCCGCAGGAGCGGCGCTACCGCATGATCGAAGTGAAAGGCCCCGGCGATCGCCTGCAGGACAACCAGAAACGCTGGCTGACCTTCGCCGCCGAACAGGGCATTGCCGTTGAGGTGTGTTACGTGACCTGGGCAGCGGCATGAGCTATCGGGTCGCGGTGCGGGCGCTGTGCGAATTCACCGCCAAAGAGGGCGACCTCGACCTGCGTTTTACGCCCTCGCCCACCGCCCAGGAAGGCATCGCCGGGCATCAGACCGTGGTCAGCCGGCGTGGCGG
Organism: Serpens gallinarum; assembly: GCF_014836765.1. Lineage (GTDB taxonomy): Bacteria > Pseudomonadota > Gammaproteobacteria > Pseudomonadales > Pseudomonadaceae > Serpens > Serpens gallinarum. The sequence goes on along the minus strand of NZ_JACSQG010000009.1, from coordinate 8,616 downwards.
GCACTACCTCGCGGAACTGCCGTTGAGTGGCACCTATCCGGGGCTGTTGGTCAGCGGTCGCGCCGACGGGTACGACCCCGAGGCCAACCGTCTGGAAGAGATCAAGACCCACCGCGGCGACATCAGCCGCATCCCCGCCAACCATCGGCTGCTGCACTGGGCCCAGGTCAAGGTCTACGGCTGGCTGCTCTGCGAGCAACTCGGGCTGGAAGAACTGGAACTGGCCGTGGTGTATTTCGAGGTGATGACCCAGGTCGAGCATGCCTTTACCGAGCGTTTCCGCGCCTCTGACCTGAAAGCCTTCTTCGATCAACAGTGCCTGTGCTTTTTACGCTTTGCCGAGCAGGAACAGGCCCACCGTATAGAGCGTGACGACTATCTGGACGCCCTGAGCTTCCCCTACCCAGCCTTTCGCCATGGCCAGCGGCAACTGGCCGAAGCGGTCTATCGCAGCGCCCGCGATGGCCACACGCTGATGGCCCAGGCCACGACGGGCATCGGCAAGACCCTGGGCACGCTGTTTCCCCAGCTCAAGGCCATGCCCAGTCAGGAACTGGATCGGCTGTTCTTCCTCACCGCAAAAACACCCGGCCGCCGTCTGGCCCTGGACGCGCTGCACAGCCTGCGCCATGAGGATCGGGCCACACCGTTGCGGGTGCTGGAGCATGTGGCGCGGGACAAGTCCTGCGAACACCCGGACAAAAGCTGCCATGGGCAGTCCTGCCCGCTGGCCAAAGGATTCTATGATCGCCTGCCGGCTGCTCGGCACGCCGCCCTGCAACACGGCTGGCTCTCCCAGCAGCAGGTGCGCCGCATCGCCTTGCAACACCAGGTTTGCCCCTACTACCTGAGCCAGGAGTTGTGCCGTTGGGCGGACGTGGTGGTCGGCGATTACAACTACTACTTCGACATGGGCGCCCTGCTCTACAGCCTGACCACCCTCAACGAATGGCGCGTCGCCGTGCTGGTGGACGAGGCGCACAACCTGGTCGACCGGGCGCGCAGCATGTACAGCGCCGAACTGGATCAAGCCGTATTCCACGACCTGCTCCGCCGGGCGCCGGCGCGCATCCGCAGCGAGTTGCAGCGCGTGGGTCGCCACTGGGAACAGCTCAACCGGGTGCAAGAGCACGACTACCAGATTTACCCCAGCGTGCCGGATTTATTCGTCGCGGCCCTGCAAAAAGCGGTGACCGCCATCACCGATCACCTGAGCGAGCAGCCTGACGGCAACGACCGCAGCCTGCTGCAGTTCTACCTGGACGCCATGCTGTTCTGTCGCCTGAGCGAGGCCTACGGCCCCCATTCGCTGTGCGACATCACCCGTCAGACCAGCAACGCGCTGAGCCTGGACACCACGCTGTGCCTGCGCAACGTGGTGCCGGCGCCGTTCCTCGCCGCGCGCTTCGACGAGGCCCACACCACCACGCTGTTCTCGGCCACCTTGCGACCCGCCAACTACTACCGCGACCTGCTGGGCCTGCCGGAAGAAACCCAGTGGATCGACGTGGCCTCGCCCTTTGCGGCCGAGCAACTGAGCGTTCGCGTGGTGCGCAACCTGTCCACCCGCTACCAGCATCGTGAAAGCAGCCTGGCGCCCATTTGCCACCTGATGGCCGAGCAGTACCGACGCGAGCCCGGCAACTACCTGGCCTTCTTCAGCAGCTACGCCTACCTGGAGCAAGTGCGCGAGCTGTTCAGGAGCCTGCACCCGGACATCCCCACCAGCGTGCAAACCCGCAACATGCAGGAAGGCGAGCGGCAGGCGTTTCTCGACCGTTTCACCCTGCACTCGGAAGGCATTGGCTTTGCCGTGCTGGGCGGCGCGTTCGGCGAAGGCATCGACCTGCCCGGCAAACGCCTGATCGGCGCCTTTATCGCCACACTCGGCCTGCCCCAGCTCAACGTGGTCAACGAAGAAATCAAAACACGCGTGCAGGACATTTTCGGCGAGGCCAACGGCTACGACTACGCCTACCTCTATCCGGGGATGCAGAAAGTCGTTCAAGCCGCCGGCCGGGTGATTCGCACCACCGACGACCGTGGTGTGGTGTATCTGCTGGATGATCGATTTGGGCGGGCGAAGGTGAGGGGGCTGTTGCCCAGTTGGTGGGAAGTGGAGTCGTGGCGGGTGTGAAAGGTTGGGCCACAAGGATGCTGTGAAGCCGCCAGAATTTTGCCACGCCTAAGGGTTGCCTAGGGTCGCTGCTCCCGTTCGCGAAAGGCTGCTAACGCCCAAGTTGTCGTTCACCAGACGAGGCACCGATCAGCAGGACCACCCGATCAAACAGCGAGTGCAGCCGCGCAGCATTGTTGGTAGCGGTCAGATGTAGGCAGATGCGCTACAACAATAGAACTCTGGGGCCGTAGGAAGCACGCGAATGTGGACGATGCCCAAACTCTGCGCCGTTAGGCTGGTCCGGTTCGCATGCGCGTCGCTTATAGCCAACGGAGCAGTCGCAGAAGATCTCGAACCCAGGTCTTATGCCAATACGCCGGTCGGTATCAATTTTCTGCTCGTGGGCTACAGCGATATGGATGGCAGTGTGACCGCGAACCCCTCAATACGCTCGAAAATGGCCAAATTAATATCAAGACTACCGTCTTTGCCTTTGCCAGATCGTTGGACGTATGGGGTCGCTCCGGGAAGTTCGATATCGTTGTGCCCGAGGCGAGACTGGAGGGTTCTGCTCTGTTTGCCGGTGAACCCAGGGAACGTAATGTCACAGGGCTGATCGATCCAAGATTTCGATTCTCGGTTAACTTTTATGGCGCCCCGTCGCTCTCCCTGGCTGAATTCCCTAACTACCAACAGGACTTGATTATTGGCGCCAGCCTGGCAATCACACCGCCAGTTGGCCAATACGATTCCAGTAGGCTCATAAATCTCGGCAACAATCGCTGGTCATTCAAGCCAGAGCTGGGGATTTCCAAGCGCCTGGGGGCAGTGACATTGGAGTTATCCGGTGCGGGAACCTTTTTCACCGACAATGACGACTTCCTCGGCCACCGTACGGTTTCCCAAGACCCGATTTACCAGGTACAAGCGCATGTTATCTATGCCTTTAGCAATGGTGTTTGGGTAGCGCTGGATACGACCTACTTCTCGGGCGGGAGCACTTCTGTTGATGGGGTCAGTAACCACGACTTTCAGGAAAACACACGCTACGGGGGCACTCTCACGCTGCCGTTGAGCCGGAACCATTCGCTAAAGCTGTTTACCAGTGAGGGCGCGCACACCCGTACTGGCAGCCAATACGATGTTCTGGGCATTGTTTGGCAATACCGCTTCGGCGGAGGACTTTGAACACTGGATTTGTGCAATACGAATCGCCCCTAATTTCGTGAAGGCTGACCGCTTCTGGAAGCGACCGAGCGACCGAGCGACCAGTGCAGTTTTGAAATCCCGAGCAATAGCGACGATCTATGCCAGGCCGTCGCTATCCGGCCAGAAGCAGCCGGTGGTTCCGATAGGCCAGAGCTGCGCTAAGGAAAATAAATCTGTCCCCTTTTCTCTCCTTTCGGCAGCCCCCCCTCAAGTTGGGGTTTCTTAAGCATCACTCCTTTTTAACACCACTTATATATACTAGTTATCATTCAGTTCTTACATTCATTTATCGCGTTGAGTAAGTTTTATGGCTCCCTTTTAGCTGATTGTTATCAAAATAAAACGCTCCACTAAACTCCTGTCGGCCATAATGATGATTTGAGGTAAGTGAGCCACCTATAACACCTTTCTCACCCAACAATGTCCAAACTACTTCAAAGCCATTCTCACCTAACATTTTTAAAAATGGTTCTTTTTTAATAAGTAAATGTGCCTTTGAAGCATGTATAGCTTCAGCTGCAAAGCAAACGATAGTACCGTTTTGATCCTTGAAGCTACCTTCTATTTCCCCGCTCGTTAAGTCCATTTTTTCGAAGATTAAATTGCTTGGTTTCAAAAAGCTCAAAGTTTCTATTTTTGATTTATCGAACTCTTCTTCCCACAAATAATTAACAGAAGTAATACTAACGTCAGCTATCTTAGCTCTGGACTCTTGGTCTGATACCGAGGTCCAATCTGAGCCACCATAATAGTCTGATTTAAAAAACTGGTATGCTTCGGACCAATAGAACTCTCTATTAAATAATTGGTATCTATCACTTCCTTCCGGCATCCACCTGCCCATGAAGTGTTGGCCTATTGCCCAATCTCTATAATTTTCAAATTCTTCTAATTTAACGATATAACTTCTGAGATGGCACCAAACCTCTTTTCGTGGGTGCCCCCAGTCATCGTTGCCAATAATTTTGGGCTCTTTCCAAGACGGATAACTTTCTAATACCAGCCATTCATCACCGTTGTCATCTTTAACTTCAATCAAACCATATGGATTAGTTATCGCAGTAGAGCTTTTCACCCATTCTTCATAAGAGCAAGTCCAATCAAATACTTCATCATTAAGCCACCACATTTCTTGATTGCTTAACACCTTTGTTCCTGTTTCTTTAAGTAAGATAGTAGGATCTATATCTCTTACGTAAGGCTCCCATGGCCCTTGATATGGGCTTTCCTTTCGTTCGTCACCATATCCTTCAAAACGAATAAAATTATCGGCTAGCTTTGCCATGTATTCATAATAAGCAATCCATTGGTACTTCTTACCAATCCGCTCTTGAAATGACTCTCTGCGCCCACGGCCAGTTCCTATTTGTCGGTCAAAATCACCATGCTTCTCAGGATCCCAACCAAGCTCCACAACACGCTTAAATATAAAGCGCTCTGCTACTCTAAGATCAAAGTGTTTATCGGTTTCCAGCAAGTTATTATTGTGATCTAGGTACGGCTCTATATCATTCTCAAACTCAATTAACAGGTCATCCGACAAAGACTTTTTAAACAATTCTTTGTTCGCCCTTATTTCTTCCTGAGCTTTTCTGCCTATCGCGCTACCTAGCCTAATTGTAGTGCTACCAAACGTAATTTCTTCGGCATTATCATCATAAATGATAGGGTCAGTAGCTTCATACAGCTCTTTTTGGTTATCAGTTAATTTACTTTGGAAAGTTTTAAAAACTTGCTTACGGTCAATAGGGGGTTCACCAAACTTGCAACCAGACCAATCCGAGTGATTGTGATTTGTTCCAATCGTATATCGTGAGAAGTCACCACCTCCCATAATCGAGCTCCAAAGTGTCCAATAAGGGTCTTTATCATAGAGGGACTCTAGTTCTTCTTTTGAAGGAATCTCGTCAGGCCAACTACTGTTGTATGGAGGCTTAGTCTTAGACAGTTCAACACCGTCAAGCACCAGTCCAGAGTGAGTAGCAAATTCGATGATCTCTCTCGCATAGTCTCTAAGTAAGATATTTGGATACACATACTCAGGACAAAATACCTTTTGGTAAACAGTTTCGGCCAAATATTTTAGTTCTTGAACATTATCCGTTCGCAATGTACAGCCTAATGCAACTGAAAATATTCTTTCCCAAACATAAGGATCGTCTACCCCATCAAACTTATCAATTATCTTTTTCAATACAGGAATTCTTTTTTCGAGTAAACTTACTAAAGCTTTGGTAGAACAATCCCGAAGCTCCCGGTTACTCGAAGTTAAAAACCAGCATAAACTAGTTGCAACCAACTCGATTGATTCGTCTGAAATGTAGCTTTTATCTGTTCTATCCCATGCCCAATCTACTAGATGCCTAAATGCTGAGTCTTCACTATATTTGTATTTAAGTTGTGTAGTCCAAAACGCATCACGATCTGGTAAAGAGTGCTTTGTTAGCCAACTATGTAAGAAGTTAGCATTAAAGGGATGATCAACTAACCCTGAAATAGAGATCACTGCCTCTAGAAAATGATCAAAGCTATTGTTAAACCCAAATACTTGCTCATTGATGAAAGGTTTGATTTTTTCGAAATCAATAGCATGGATATCTCGCCAAACCAAGCTTTCAATAAATGCTTCTAGTAAATTATGATTATCACTGAACTCCGGCAATAATTCATAAAGCTCTTTCCCATACTTTTCTGGCAATTGAATGGATAGAGCCTCAACTATCCCCGAGTGTATATAAAAGTCATATTCATCTTTAAAATAACTTTTCAGGCGACCATTAGAATTAAATTCATTTTCGATATCTTCAACATCGTCTAATAAGAACTTAACGGTTAAATGATCATCAAATCTTTCAAAAGCCACATAAACTACTTCCTCGGTAGAATTATCATCATTTCTTACTATGCCTTTAGTTAACAACCCTTCGTCAATCAAGGCGCTAAGAAAAGTTTTATCAGTCACATAATCATGAACAACAGATTGAACCACTGAATGAGCTTCTTTAAGTGAAATACTATTTCCACCAATATTCAGTTTAACTTTTATTATTTCGTTGAGAGCTTCTTTAACAAGGGGAAAGCTGGAGTCGAAAGCATATTTTTTGGGTGATGCTAATGATTTATTTACACCTTCCACTAGAAAATTCAGAATATTTGAAATGCCATTAAACCCAACAGGCACTTTCGTTAAGCCATTTTTCTTAATCCCTTCGCACAACAACTTAAGAAATAGAGGGTTTCTAAACTCTGGATTAAGGTTAGGTGACGATGGCCTCTCTATACTGTAATAATCATAAAATAAGCTGACCGCTTCCAACTCGACATTTTGAAATCCAATATGCTCATGAATTTCAAAATTATTGCGCTCCACGTTCTCATCTGAAATTGTTACACTTTTATATGTTGTTCTGACTGACATTACTAGGCCAAGCCATTCAAATTGTTTGATTTCATCCACAAAACTGTTGATGTTATCATTCCAGAATTTGTTGCCATTTCCTTCATTAATTGCATCAATAAAGATTAAGACTCTTTTTCCCCTTTTTTGACCAAATAAATTCAGCTTTTCTAGGAACTCACGGGAAGTAACCTTAAGCTGTAATCTCTTAAATATTTGTGACCAAGGAGATTCATCTGAAGTAAGTTGTTGCCCTAGTATAAATAGAGAAGGGTAACCCGAGGCAATCCGTGTTTTAATCACGTCAGCAAGTAAATGAGATTTACCTATTCCAGCCTTTCCTTCGAGAAGTAAGAATTGGTTGTTAGCTAACTTCACTGTTATTGAGTTAATGAATGCAAGTAAATTATTGCACGCATAATCAAGATCCCGAAGCTCTCTCAAAGTGGATGAATACTTATCACTGTAGTGATTGGTTTCACCTTCTTTTTTTGACTCTTCCCGCAAATCCCACAATACTGATTCCGACTCACTAATAGCTACCCGGCATCTAGAAACATTATCAATAAACTTCTTCGTTGGAACTTCACTTAATTTAGAAATGTCGATTTCTTGATAGAGATTTGCAATATCATTTAAGGACCGAACCATTACAGATAGTGGTGTAGAAATTTCATCACATTGACGAAGCTTATTTCCTTTTATAAGAAAACTGTCGATATGCGAATAAAACATATCAGAAAATGCTTGAGTCCTTCCAAGGCCCTCAAATACCTTTGAAATATCAAGCTTTACGTTCAACTCAGGTGTATATCGTCCACCCAAATCAGCAATTGCTTGTCTGTTTTTCTCATTTAACCAATCATCACTCAAGTGAAAAGTTAGCTTCTCATCTATAGATCGCAACAAAAGTTTAATTTGAATAAGTTCGTCACTGATATCGAATATTTTTTCTTTATAAGTTTCTTCGATATGGAGACTTTTTAACGTTTTGCACTTGTTTATTTTAAGCGCAAGAATCGCATAAAAACGCTCAAGTTGATTTTGAGTTGGAGGAAGTATACTTGGATAATCACTAAACTTATTCAATAACTCAGTTTTATCGAGCAACTCTTTAAACAAAATGTATTCGTTTAACACATCAAATAATGGCTGAGAGTGATAAAATGGAACTTTATCTGACTCAATTGGATATTCGACTTCAAACTCTGTAGCCGTTTCCTCAATCAGTTGATAGAGCCTGTCTACATATCTTTGCTTGGGAAAAAGCATCTTGCGAAACCACCCGTACCCTTCCTGAGATATAAATTGGTCTACAAATTTTGTTGCAACGTAGTAAGCTGCTCCACCAATTACCATTGAGACAGGTTCCATTTTTTATCCATCCTACATTTTCTATTTTAACGAAGCCTCGTGACCTCTATGAGATGCTACATTCCACTGCAGGAGAACAAAACAGAGAACCGGCGCTGCGCGGCTTTATCGCGCAGCGTCCAGCGACAGAAGGGAGAGGTTGAGCGCCGGGTTAGAACTCTCATTCAAGGCGCACCTCGACAAGTTTCGAATCTCGTGAGATTTTTCGAAGCACCTGATAGAAGCGCCCCTCTCGCAGCGCTTTGAGATTTGCAGTATTGATGAACATCAGTTGACACTCTCCCGGCCAACCAGGGCCTCCGTTAAGAGCGTCCCAAAACGCATCGAGGTTGCAGCCGAAATAACCAGCATCTTCCGGTTCAGTTACAGCTAGATACGCTTGCCAAAAGGAACCCTCATCCTTGAGATGAGCACAATCAATAGTGTAGGAGCGCATGAGTTCTAACGAAGCTGTAGAAAAACCCCAAAAACACCCGCTCCTTCGGCGCTCGCGGCACTTTTTTCAAGTGACTGACCA
>NZ_JACSQG010000008.1 GCF_014836765.1 Serpens gallinarum | reverse complement strand
CCCCTTCGTCTAGTGGCCTAGGACACCGCCCTTTCACGGCGGTAACAGGGGTTCGAGTCCCCTAGGGGACGCCATTTTCTTGCCCACGCCTTTTGTGGGATTTAAGGGTCACCCTTGTGGTGGCCCTTTTGTTTTGCCTGTCTTTTTATCCCTGGCATATCGCTCACTGAATCAGCGTCACAGAACGGCTTGATTGGTTGATGTCACGTCGGCCCCGCAACGCTGTTGTGGGGCCACGTGGGCTGCTCAGCGTGACTCGACGAAAGTGCGGATACGCTCGGCGGCTTCCACGCATTCTGCCAGTGGTGCGACCAAGGCCATGCGTATCCGGTTACTGCCAGGGTTTACATCATCCACTTCACGCGACAGGTAGGTGCCGGGTATCACCGTGACATGCTGCTGAGCGAACAGGTCGCGGGTGAAGGCTTGCTCGTTCATGGAAGTGCCTGCCCACAGATAGAAGCCGCCGTCCGGACGACGCACATCCAGTGCGGGGGCGAGGATCTCCAGCACCGCATCGAATTTTTCCCGATACAGGCTGCGATTGGCACGTACATGCACTTCATCGTTCCAGGCGGCGACACTGGCGTGCTGTGTCTGTACCGGCAGGGCGCAGCCGTGGTAGGTGCGATACAGCAAGAAGGCTTTGAGGATCTCGGCATCACCGGCCACGAAACCGGAGCGCAATCCCGGCAGATTGGAGCGCTTGGATAGGCTGTGAAACACCACGCAGCGCTTGAAATCGTGACGACCCAGTTCAGCGCAAGCGGTCAGCAGCCCGGCGGGCGGGTTTTGCTCGTCGAAATACAGCTCGCTGTAGCATTCGTCGGCGGCGATGACGAAGTCGTGCTCATCGGCCAGATGAATCAGTTTGTTCAAAGTGTCCAATGGCAGCAGGGCGCCGGTCGGATTGCCGGGCGAGCAGAGAAACAGGATCTGAGTGCGTTGCCAGGTGTCAGGGGTCACTGCGTCGAAATCAGGGATGAAGTTGTTCTGCGCCAAACAGGGAAGGTAATGCGGCGTGGCGCCGGCGAGCAGGGCGGCGCCCTCATAGATTTGATAAAACGGGTTTGGGCTCATAACCAGGCCGCCGCGCTCGCGGTCGAAAACCGCCTGCACGAAAGAAAACAACGCCTCGCGGGTGCCGCTGACCGGGAGCACGTGTCGAGCCGGATCAAGCCAGCCGGAAGGCACCCGGAAGCGACCTGCACACCATCGGGTAATGGCTTCGCGCAAGGCGGCAATGCCCAGTGTCGTCGGGTAGCTCGACAGGTGCGCAAGGTTGGCGCTCAGCGTTTCGGCGACGAAGCTCGGCGAGCTGTGCTTGGGTTCACCGATGGACAGGGCGATGTGCGTCTTGTCAGCGGGCGGCTGCACGTCGGACAGCAGTCTGCGGAGCTTCTCGAAGGGGTAGGGTTGCAGCAGGTTCAGGGATGGATTCATGGGTTTTCCGGGGCTCGGGCCCCCGGGCTCCGCCTGCGAGCTGCGGCAGGCAGGTGGCGTCCGAAGGCGGCGGTGGGTAGATCAGATGCTGATGCGGTTGAGATCGAGGTTTGGCGCCCCGTCCACGGTCAGTTGCTCGACGATGGCCTGTTGCAGGCGCGCACAGAATTCCGGGTCGGACAGGGGTTGGTGATTGGCGTCGGTGACAAAGAAGACGTCCTCGACCCGCTCGCCTAGCGTGGTGATCTTGGCGTTTTGCAGCGACAGGTCGAAATCGAGGAAGATTTTGCCAATGCGCGCCAACAGGCCGGGGCGGTCAGGGGCGATCAATTCGAGGACAGTAACCGGGCGCTGGGCATCATTGTGGATGGTGACTTGCGGGGCGAAGGCGAAATGCTTCTGCTGGCGGCTGATACGGCGCTGGATGATTGCCGGATAGTCATCGGGACTCTTCAGGGCCTCGATCAGGCCGTTGCGGATCCGCTCGACGCGCTCGGGCTTGTCGAGCAGGCGCTCGCCATCACCGTCCAGAACAATGTAGGTGTCCAGGGTAAATTGGCTGCTTGAGGTAATGATGCGGGCGTCGTGAATGCTCAGGTTGAGCTGGGCCATAGCTGCCACGGTGACGGCAAAAAAGTCATGCTGATCGGGGGCGTAGATGAAGATCTGCGTGGCGCCTTCGACTCCGCGCTGGGCAGTCTCGCGCATGAGTACCAGTGGATCGCTGCCGTTGGGGTGCTGAATGATTGCCTCGGTGTGCCAGGCAATGTCGCTGGCAGTGTGGCGCAGGAAGTAATCGTCGCCCAGTTGGGCCCATAGCTGTTCGGCGGCATCCGGGTCAATCCCGCGTTGCGCCAGAAGGTCGAGTGCGGCGCTTTGGGTTGCGCAAATCAGCTCCTCGCGATCCAAAGGGTTTTCCAGGCCGCGGTTCAGTGCGCGCTTGGTTTCCTCGTACAGCTGGCGCAGAAGGCTGGCACGCCAGGAGTTCCACAGTGACGGGTTGGTGGCATTTATATCGGCCACGGTCAGGACGTAGAGATAGTCCAGGCGGGTACGGTCGCCAACCAGTTGGGCGAAATCGTTGATCACCTGGGGGTCGGACAAGTCTTTGCGCTGCGCGGTGCTGGACATGGCCAGGTGGTTGCGCACCAGCCAGACGATCAGACGGCTGTCCCAGGGCGGTAGCTGATGGCGGGCGCAAAAGGCTTGCGCGTCGGCGGCGCCGACTTCCGAGTGATCGCCGCCACGGCCCTTGCCGATGTCGTGATACAACCCGGCGATATAGATCAGTTCGGGTTTGGGCAGCTGATCGATCAGGAGGCTGGCCAGGGGGAACTTGTCGGCAAGCTCTGGCCATTTGAATTTGCGCAGGTGCTTGATCAGGTTGAGGGTGTGGGCGTCGACCGTATAGATGTGGAACAGGTCGTGCTGCATCTGGCCCACAACCAGGCCGAACTCCGGCAGGTAGCGGCCAAGAATGCCGTAGCGGTTCATGCGTCGCAGATTGCGGTGGATGCCCTGGCTGGATTTGAACAGCTCAATGAACAGGCTGGTGTTGCGAATGTCCTGGCGGAACTCATCATCAATCAGGTAGCGATGATCGCGCAGTTGGCGAATGGTGTCGGCCCGCACGCCCTTGATTTCCGAGTGCTGGGCAAGCAGCACGAAGATTTCCAGTAGGGCGAACGGCGTACGCTTGAAAACTTGATCATGGGTTACTTCCAGATAGCCGTCGCGTACCTGGAAGCGGTTATTCAACTGGTAGGGTGGCGCGCTGTCGGGATGACTGAGGATGACCTCTTCAAAATGCTGTTTGATCAGGTCGTTGAGTTCGGCAACGCCCATCACGATGCGGTAGTACTTCTGCATGAAGCGTTCGACCCCCAGCTTGATGTCATCGTCGATGAAACCCAGCAGGCCGGCGATCTTGCGTTGATGGTCGAACAGTAGGCGGTCTTCGGCGCGGCCGGCGAGCATGTGCAGGGCGTAACGCACTTTCCAGAGAAATTCCTGGGCATGTGCGAGCATGTTGTATTCGCTTTCCAACAAAAAACCCTGGCTGAGCATGGCGTGCAGGTTCAGCGTCCCGAACTGCCGGCGGGCGATCCACAGGATGGTCTGGATGTCACGCAACCCGCCCGGCGAGCCTTTGACGTTGGGTTCCAGGTTGTATTCGGTGTCGTTGTATTTCGCGTGGCGCTTACGCAGTTCCTGGCGCTTGGCCACGAAGAATTCTTCGCTCGGCCACATCTGTTGTGGGCTGATGAGGGTCTGCATGTGCAGGCGCAGGTGCTCAGGGCCGGCGATGGTGCGACTTTCCATCAGGTTGGTGATCACAGTCAGGTCTGCGCGCGCCTCGATGCCACACTCATCCAGTGAGCGAGCGCTGTGGCCAACTTCCAGGCCAATGTCCCAGAGCAGGGTAAGGAAACCCTCAATGGATTCGCGAAACAGTTCGTGATCGTTGTCGGCCAGCAGGATCAGCAGGTCGATATCCGAATAGGGATGCAGTTCGCCACGACCGTAGCCGCCGACCGCCACGAGGGCGATGTCGGCATTCTGGCTCCAGGGGAAGCGGTTCCATGCGCGACGCAGGATCTGGTCGACGAACCAGGCGCGGTCCTCGACCAGGCGGCGAATATCGCGGCCTTCGGTGAAGCGCTTGTCGAGCACGGTGCGAGCGCGGCCAATGGCCTTCTTGAAGGCTGAGATAGGGCTGCTTTTGAGCGCCAGTTCGGCCTGGAATTGACCGGGGTCGAACAGTTCGGGATCCACCTGGGGCATGGCTGCGGCCTTGTTAGTGCAACATGGGGGCTCGGCGCTAGCAGGATTCAGGCCGATGTGTGTGCGATGGTGTCATCCTTGCGCAGGGTGAGGATCTCGTAGCCGTCGGCGGTGCACAGGATGGTGTGCTCCCATTGTGCGGACAGCTTGCGATCCTTGGTGATGGCGGTCCAGCCGTCGCCCAGGGTGCGGGTTTCCGGGCGACCCTGGTTGAGCATGGGTTCGATGGTGAACGTCATGCCTTCCTGCAACTCCAGGCCGGTGCCTGCACGCCCATAGTGCAAGACTTGCGGCTCTTCATGAAAAATTGCACCAATACCGTGCCCGCAATACTCGCGCACGATGGAGAAGCCATTTTTTTCTGCGTGCTTCTGAATCACTTCGCCGATATCGCCCAGGCGGGTGCCGGGCCGTACGAGTTCAATGCCTTTATACAAGCATTCCTGGGTGATCTTGCACAGGCGATCAGCCCACTCCGGCGTTTTGCCGATCAGGAACATCTTGCTGGTGTCGCCGTGGTAGCCATCCTTGATCACGGTGATGTCGATATTGATGATGTCGCCATCCTTGAGCGGCTTGTCATTCGGGATGCCGTGGCAGACCACGTGGTTGATCGACGTGCAGATCGATTTTGGAAAGCCGTGGTAGTTCAGTGGCGCAGGAATGGCCTGTTGAACATTGACGATGTAGTCATGGCAGATGCGGTCGAGTTCATCGGTGGTGATGCCGGCTTTGACATGTTCTTCGATCATTTCCAGCACCTCGGCGGCCAGGCGGCCAGCGACGCGCATTTTTGCGATTTCTTCGGGAGTCTTGATGGAAACACTCATGGGAATACTCTTCGGCGCGTAGGGCGCAAGACAAAAAGGGAAGGCAAATGATAAACCAAAGCGACTAAGGACGGGCGACGCGGCGCTGCAAGGGACTACACTGGCCTGTAGCTTGTGATCCGCTTTTATGCTATAAAACGCGCCGCTCGACGGGCAGTGCCTGTCAGCGACCTTAATCCACACACGTATCGACACGGTTTTCTGGGTGCCCGCAAGGGTTGGAAATCGGGATGCGTGGAGGCCTAACCCGACTTATCGAGGAATTGAAATGTCTCAAGTCACTATGCGCGACATGCTGAAGGCCGGTGTGCACTTCGGCCACCAGACCCGTTACTGGAACCCGAAAATGGGCAAGTTCATTTTCGGCGCGCGCAACAAGATCCACATCATCAACCTGGAAAAAACCTTGCCGATGTTCAACGAAGCCTTGAGCTTCGTCGAAAAGCTGTCTTCGGGCAAAAACAAGATTCTGTTCGTTGGCACCAAGCGTTCCGCTGGCAAGATCGTTCGTGAAGAAGCTAGCCGTTGCGGTATGCCGTATGTCGATCACCGCTGGCTGGGCGGCATGCTGACCAACTACAAGACCATCCGTGTATCGATCAAGCGCCTCCGCGAGCTGGAAACCCAGTCCCAGGACGGTACTTTCGACAAGCTGACCAAGAAAGAAGCCCTGATGCGCACCCGTGATCTGGAAAAACTGGATCGCAGCATCGGTGGTATCAAGGATATGGGCGGTCTGCCTGATGCATTGTTCGTGGTTGACGTTGATCACGAGCGTATCGCTATCAGCGAAGCCAACAAGCTGGGCATTCCGGTAATCGGCATTGTCGATACCAACAGCAGTCCGGAAGGCGTTGACTACGTTATCCCGGGTAACGACGACGCCATTCGCGCCGTTCAGCTGTACCTGGGCGCCTTCGCCGACGCTGTACTGCGTGGCAAGAATGCCGGTGGTGTTGAAGAGTTCGTCGAAGAGTCCGCTTCCGAAGCCGCCGCAGGCTGAGCACGAAGCGCTTTGGCGTGACCCGTTGAGCAAAAAGGGGGCGAAGCCCCCTTTTTGCCACTTCCGAATTGAGTGTCCGGCCTGCCGGGCATCTGGTTGAAACCCTTTTTAGAGGATTGCTAACATGGCAGAGATTACTGCAGCCCTGGTCAAAGAACTGCGTGAGCGTACTGGCCAAGGCATGATGGATTGCAAGAAGGCCCTGACCGCTGCCGGTGGCGATATCGAAAAGGCCATCGACGACATGCGCGCCGCTGGTGCCATCAAGGCTGCCAAGAAGGCTGGCAACATCGCCGCCGAAGGTTCCATCGCAGTCAAGGTTGCTGATGATGGCAAGTCTGCCGTGATCATCGAAGTCAACTCGCAGACTGACTTCCTGGCCCTGCAGGAAGATTTCAAGGCGTTTGTCGCACAGAGCGTCGAAAAAGCGTTCGCCGCGGGTTACAGCGATGCTGCTCCGCTGATCGCCGACATGGAGCCGGCTCGCGAAGCCCTGGTTGCCAAGTGTGGCGAAAACGTCAACATCCGTCGCCTGACCCGCACCGAAGGTGATGTAGTCGGTGCCTACCTGCACGGCCATCGCATTGGCGTACTGGTCACCCTCAAGGGTGGTGACAGCGAACTGGCTCGTGAAATTGCCATGCACGTTGCGGCCAGCAACCCGCAGTTCGTCACTCCGGATCAGGTTTCCGAAGAAGCCGTGGCCAAGGAAAAGGAAATTTTCCTGGCGCTGAACGCCGACAAGATTGCCGGCAAGCCGGAAAATATCGTCGAGAACATGATCAAGGGCCGCATCAGCAAGTTCCTCGCTGAAGCCAGCCTGGTCGAGCAGCCGTTCGTCAAGGATCCGGAAGTCAAAGTCGGTGCGTTGGCCAAGAAGGCCGGTGCCGAAGTCGTATCCTTCGTGCGTTTCGAAGTAGGCGAAGGTATCGAGAAGGCTGAAGTCGACTTTGCTGCCGAAGTAGCCGCCCAGGTTGCTGCCAGCAAGCAGTAAGACAGGCGCGCTTCAAATGCTGTAGTTCCGAAGAGGCTGCCCGCTCACGCGTGCGGCCTCTTCGTCAAAGCAGGGCCAGTGAATTTGTTTGTCGGCCCCGGGGTGTTACCCCTTTATAGACAGGCGCTGATACAGCGCAACTATGCAGGCACAGGCCTGTGAATTTGAATTACGCCGCAGGAGAGACTCGCAATGGCTCAGCAGGTGAGTGGTCAGCAACCTCGCTATAAACGCATTCTGCTCAAACTTAGCGGCGAAGCCCTGATGGGGTCGGAAGATTTCGGCATCGACCCCAAGGTGCTTGATCGAATGGCGCTGGAAGTCGGCCAACTGGTTGGCATCGGCGTGCAAGTCGGCCTGGTGATTGGCGGTGGCAACCTGTTCCGCGGTGCTGCACTTTCCGCGGCCGGGATGGATCGTGTCACCGGTGACCACATGGGCATGCTGGCCACGGTGATGAACGCGCTGGCCATGCGTGATGCGCTGGAACGCTCGAATATCCCTGCGCTGGTGATGTCGGCTATCTCCATGGTCGGTGTGACGGACCATTATGACCGTCGCAAGGCCATGCGCCATCTGAAGACCGGTGAAGTGGTGATTTTCGCCGCGGGCACCGGCAATCCTTTCTTCACCACCGACTCGGCCGCTTGCCTGCGCGCGATTGAAGTCAGTGCCGATGTAGTGCTCAAGGCGACCAAGGTGGATGGCGTGTACACTGCCGATCCATTCAAGGACCCGAACGCCGAAAAATTCGAGCGCCTGACCTATGATGGCGTGCTGGATCGCAAGCTGGGTGTGATGGACCTGACCGCTATT
Organism: Serpens gallinarum; assembly: GCF_014836765.1. Taxonomy (GTDB): domain Bacteria; phylum Pseudomonadota; class Gammaproteobacteria; order Pseudomonadales; family Pseudomonadaceae; genus Serpens; species Serpens gallinarum. The sequence continues at coordinate 159,315 of NZ_JACSQG010000008.1, read as the reverse complement.
TGCCTGTGCCGCGACCACAAGATGCCGCTGCGGGTTTTCAACATGAACAAGCCGGGTGCCCTGCTGAACATTGTTCTGGGTGGTGCCGAAGGAACCCTGATCGAGGAGTCGAACGAATGATCAACGACATCAAGCAAGACGCGCAGGAGCGTATGCAGAAAAGCCTGGAATCTCTGCAAGGCGCATTCGCCAAGATTCGTACCGGGCGTGCTCATCCGAGCATTCTGGACAGCGTCATGGTGTCCTATTACGGCAGCGATACCCCGCTGCGCCAGATCGCCAACGTGACCGTTGAGGATTCTCGCACCCTGGCATTGTCGGTATTCGACAAGGGCATGATCCAGGCTGTGGAAAAGGCCATCATGACCTCGGATCTGGGCCTCAATCCGGCTACTTCTGGGACGACCATCCGCGTACCGATGCCGGCGCTGACCGAGGAAACCCGCAAGGGTTTCACCAAGCAGGCGCGCTCCGAAGCTGAAAACGCCCGTGTGGCGGTGCGCAATATCCGTCGCGATGCGCTGGCTCAGCTCAAGGATCTGGTCAAGGAAAAGGAAATCAGCGAAGACGAGGAGCGCCGTGCTGCCGATGATGTGCAGAAACTGACCGACAAGTTTGTGGGTGAGATCGAAAAGGCCCTGGAAGCCAAGGAAACCGACCTGATGGCCGTTTAAGCCGGGCAGGCAACCGCATGAACATGAAGAAACAGGACGCCTCGCCGGGGATTGTGCCTCGGCATGTGGCAATCATCATGGATGGGAATAACCGCTGGGCAAAGAAACGCCTGTTGCCTGGTGTCGCCGGTCACAAGGCCGGCGTAAGTGCGGTGCGTGCCGCCATTGAGGTGTGCGTCGAGTCGGGCGTCGAGGTCTTGACGCTGTTCGCCTTCTCCAGTGAAAACTGGCAGCGCCCCGCCGATGAGGTGAGTGCGCTGATGGAGCTGTTCTTGAGTGCATTGCGTCGTGAGGCGAAAAAGCTCAATGAGAACGACATCCGGCTGCGCATTATCGGTGATCGCTCGCGCTTCCATCCGGAGTTGCAGGCAGCCATGCGCGAGGCAGAAGAACTCACCGCCGGGCATCGCCGCTTCGTGCTCCAGATCGCGGCCAATTACGGCGGTCAGTGGGATATCGTTCAAGCCGTGCAGCAATTGGCTACCCAAGTGCAAGCCGGTGAGCTGCGCGCCGAGGAGATAACGGCCCCGATGTTGCAAAGCGCCCTGACCACAGGTGATCTGCCTCTGCCGGACCTGTGCATCCGCACGGGCGGCGAACATCGCATCAGCAATTTCCTGCTCTGGCAACTCGCCTATAGCGAGCTCTATTTTTCCGATCTGTACTGGCCGGATTTCAAACACGAGGCCATGCGCAAGGCGCTGGCCAATTTCGCCACTCGCCAACGCCGCTTCGGCAAGACCTGCGAGCAAGTGGCTGCGGAGTCGCATCGCTGATGTTGAAACAACGGATTATCACCGCGCTGATCTTGCTACCCGTTGCCCTGGCAGGCTTTTTTCTGCTGGAAGGCGTCGCCTTCGCCCTGTTCATTGGGGCGGTAGTGGTACTGGGGGGGTGGGAGTGGGCGCGTCTGGCAGGCCTGCACGGTCAGTCGCAGCGTCTTGCCTATGCCTTGATTGTCGCCATTTTGCTCGGTTGGCTGCACCGCTTTCCAATTCTAGCGGCGCCGGTGTTACTGCTGGGTGTTGCGTGGTGGCTGGTAGCGGTTGTCGCCGTGCTTAAATATCCACGCAGTGCGGCCGCTTGGCGGGCACTGCCGGTGCGGCTGCTGATCGGGCTATTGATCCTCTTGCCTGCCTGGCAGGGATTGATGCTGTTCAAGCAATGGCCTGAGGCAAATGGCCTCATCCTTGCCGTGATGGTGTTGGTCTGGGTTGCGGATATCGGTGCCTATTTCAGTGGGCGGCGCTTCGGCAAAAACAAATTGGCGCCGCAGGTCAGTCCTGGCAAGAGCTGGGAAGGCGTGTTCGGTGGCCTGGCAGCCAGCCTGCTGGTCACTCTGGCGGTAGGTCTGACCCGTGATTGGTCAGGATCTGCGCTGCTGATCGCGATAGCTGGTGCGGCGGTGGTTGTGCTGATCTCCGTTGTAGGCGACCTGACAGAAAGCATGTTCAAGCGCCAGGCTGGACTTAAGGACAGTAGCAATCTGCTCCCCGGTCACGGCGGCGTGCTGGATCGCATCGACAGCCTGACCGCAGCCATACCGGTATTCGCGGTACTGCTCTGGCTGGCCGGTTGGGGCAGCTTGTGAGGCCGCAACAGATCACTGTTCTGGGTGCGACCGGTTCCATTGGCCTCAGCACCTTGGATGTCTTGGCGCGTCATCCTCAACGCTACGAAGTCTTCGCCTTGACCGGCTTTTCCCGGTTGACCGAGCTTGAAGCGTTGTGTCTGCGCCATCGCCCGCAGTTTGCCGTGGCGGCCGATGAGGCGACCGCACGTGAGCTTCAATTACGCCTGCGTCTGGCCGGGTTGAAAACCGAGGTGCTGGCGGGTGAGGCGGGGTTGTGCGCGGTTGCGGCCCACCCGGACGTCGATGCGGTGATGGCAGCGATTGTCGGTGCGGCGGGCTTGCAGCCCACTCTGGCTGCCGTTAGGGCCGGCAAGCGCGTGCTGTTGGCCAACAAGGAAGCACTGGTCATGTCTGGTGCCCTGTTCATGCAGGCGGTGCGTGAGCACAACGCGGTCTTGCTGCCGATCGACAGTGAGCACAATGCAATTTTCCAAAGTCTGCCTCGCGATTTCGGTCGTGGGCTTTCGGCTGTAGGCGTACGGCGTATCCTGCTCACCGCGTCGGGTGGGCCGTTTCGCGAAATGCCGGTGTCGGCCTTGGCCGATGTCACGCCCGAACAAGCCTGCAAACATCCGAACTGGTCCATGGGACGCAAGATTTCCGTGGATTCGGCGAGCATGATGAACAAGGGGTTGGAGCTGATCGAGGCCTGCTGGCTGTTCGATGCCCGGCCAGAGCAGGTTGAAGTGGTGATCCACCCGCAGAGCGTGATTCATTCGCTGGTCGATTATGTGGATGGATCGGTGCTTGCTCAGTTGGGCAACCCGGACATGCGCACACCTATCGCCCATGCGCTGGCCTGGCCCGAGCGGATCGACGCTGGCGTGTCGGCCTTGGATTTGTTCAAAATTGCCCGGCTGGATTTTCAGGCGCCGGACGAACAGCGTTTTCCCTGCTTGCGCCTGGCGCGGCAGGCCGCTGAAGCGGGCGGCAGTGCCCCGGCCATGCTTAATGCTGCCAATGAGATGGCGGTCGCGGCGTTTCTCGAACGGCGTATCCGTTTTACCGAGATCGCGACTATTATCGAGTTCGTATTGAACGCCGAGGCGGTTGTGTCGGTCGAAGCGCTGCAGGCGGTGCTTCGGGCTGACAGTCGAGCCCGTGAATTGGCCCAGGGCTGGTTGCAACAGCACGGTTGTTGAATGGGCAGGAAGCGCCCAGGCATTGAAGCAGGGACTTGCTGCGGAGGATTTCGATGAGTGCTGTTTATATGATCGTGGGCACCTTGGTCGCCTTGGGCGTTTTGGTGACGTTCCACGAGTTTGGCCACTTCTGGGTGGCGCGCCGCTGCGGCGTGAAAGTCCTGCGATTTTCCGTCGGTTTCGGTACTCCACTGGTACGCTGGCATGATCGCCAGGGGACCGAGTTTGTGATTGCCGCCATACCCCTGGGCGGCTACGTGAAGATGCTCGACGAGCGTGAAGCACCTGTGCCAGGCGCGATGCTCGAGCAAGCATTCAATCGCAAGACGGTGCGTCAGCGCATCGCCATCGTTTCTGCCGGGCCGATTGCCAACTTCCTGCTTGCCCTGCTGTTCTTCTGGCTATTGGCCATGATCGGGTCGCAGCAGGTACGTCCTGTAATCGGTCACGTGGCCCCGCACAGTCTGGCTGCCGAGGCCGGCCTACAGGCGGGCCAGGAAATTCTCGCCGTGGACGGCCGCAGTACCATCGGCTGGGGCGCAGTCAATCTGCAACTGATTCGCCGACTGGGGGAAACCGGCACGCTGGATATCCGTGTGCGCGAACCGGGTGGCAGCATCGAGCGCAACTATGCGCTGAACCTGGCGGCCTGGCAGAGGGGGGTCGAAGAGCCTGATCCGTTGTCCGCGCTGGGTGTGCGGCCCTGGCGGCCACGGGTACCTGCTGTGCTTGCGCAACTGGACCCGCAGGGGCCGGCCGTTGCGGCAGGGCTGCGCAACGGTGACACGTTGGTGGCTATCGATGACGTCAAGGTGGATGACTGGCAGCAGTTGGTTGATGCCGTGCGCCAGCGCCCCGGTCAGTTAGTCGTGTTCAGTGTGGAGCGCGATGGCCGTGTACAGCCGATCAAGGTGACGCTGGCCAGCCGTGGCGAAGAGGAGGCCCGTGTGGGCTATCTGGGTGCAGGAGCCACAGCCATCGACTGGCCAGACGATATGCTGCGCGAAATTAGTTATGGTCCCGTTGAGGCTGTTCTGCAAAGCATGCAGCGCACCTGGACCATGAGCCTGTTGACCCTTGATTCACTGAAGAAAATGCTCTTCGGTGAGCTCTCGGTAAAAAACTTGAGTGGGCCGATAACGATTGCTAAAGTGGCCGGCACTTCGGCCCAGTCCGGGATAGCGGACTTCCTCAATTTTCTCGCTTATCTGAGCATTAGCCTGGGCGTTCTCAACCTGTTGCCGATCCCGGTTCTGGATGGCGGTCACCTCTTGTTCTACCTGTGCGAATGGGTACGGGGCAAACCGTTGCCGGAGCGAGTCCAGGCCTGGGGCATGCAGATAGGCATCAGTTTGGTCATTGGGGTGATGTTGCTGGCGCTGTTCAATGATTTGGGCAGGCTGTAACGCGTCGCTGAATTCCGGATCCGCCCTCGAGGCCGATCTTCATCAGTCAAATAAAAAGGACTTCATGAAACGCTTGCTACCAGCGGTGCTTGCCGCGCTCATGATCGCCGAGGTCCACGCTGACTCTTTCACCATTAACGATATCCGGGTTAATGGCCTGCAACGCGTCTCGGCCGGGAGTGTCTTCGGTGCCTTGCCGTTGAACGTGGGTGATCAGGTGGATGATCGCCGTCTGGTGGAAGCGACTCGCGAGCTGTTCAAGACCGGTTTTTTTCAGGACATCCAGCTTGGCCGTGACGGCAACGTGCTGGTGATCGATCTGGTGGAGCGCCCCTCGATCTCGGGTATCGAAATCGTCGGTAACAAGGCCATTGGCACCGACGACCTGCTCAAGGGACTGCAGCAGTCCGGACTGGCTGAAGGTGAGATTTTCCAGCGCGCCACGCTTGAGGGTGTGCGCAACGAGCTACAACGCCAATATGTGTCCCAGGGGCGCTACTCGGCTGAAATCAAGACTGAAGTCGTGCCGCAACCGCGCAACCGCGTTGCCTTGAAGATCGATATCAATGAAGGCAGTGTTGCCTCCATTCGCCACATCAATATCGTCGGCAATAGCGTGTTTTCTGATGAAGAGCTGACCGATCTGTTCGAGCTCAAGACCAGCAGTTGGTCTTCATTCTTCAAGAACAACGACAAATATGCGCGGGAAAAGCTCTCCGGTGACCTGGAGCGTTTGCGTTCCTGGTACCTGGATCGCGGCTACATCAACATGGATATTTCCTCGACCCAGGTGTCCATCACGCCTGATAAGAAGCATGTTTACATCACCGTCAATATTGATGAAGGCAAGAAGTACAGCATCCGCGACGTGCGCTTGTCGGGTGATCTGAAAGTCCCGGAGTCAGAAATCCGCGCCTTGTTGCTGGTTCAGAAAGGCCAGGTGTTTTCGCGCAAGGTGATGACCACCACGTCCGAATTGCTGACCCGTCGCCTGGGCAATGAAGGTTATACCTTTGCCAACGTCAATGGAGTGCCGGAAGCTCACGATGAAGACAATACGGTCACCGTGACCTTTGTCGTCGATCCGGGCAAGCGCGCGTACGTGAATCGCATCAACTTTCGCGGCAACACCAAGACCGAGGATGAAGTGCTGCGCCGTGAGATGCGCCAGATGGAAGGCGGCTGGGCCTCGACTTATCTGATCGACCAATCCAAGACGCGTCTGGAGCGCCTGGGCTTTTTCCGCGAGGTCAACGTTGAAACTCCGCAGGTGCCTGGCACCGACGACCAGATTGATGTGAACTACAGCGTCGAGGAGCAGCCCTCGGGTTCGATCATGGCCAGCATCGGCTTCGCTCAGAACGCCGGTCTGATCCTGGGTGCCTCTATCAGCCAGAACAACTTCCTAGGTACCGGTAACCGCGTCAGCTTCGGTTTGACGCGTAGCGAGTACCAGGAGCGCTACAACTTCAGCTTCCTTGATCCGTACTGGACCGAGGACGGCGTCAGCCTGGGTTACAACGCCTTCTATCGCAAGACTGACTATGATGAGCTGGACTACAGCGTCTCCAGCTACTCGGTAAACAGTTATGGCCTGGGTATCAATTTTGGCTACCCGATCAGCGAATATTCACGTCTGAGCTACGGCTTGAGTGCGCAGCAGGACGAAATCGAAACGGGTAGCTACACGGTGGATGAAATCGTCGATTTCATCGATTCGGAAGGCGATTCCTATACCAACTACAAGGCCTCGATCGGTTGGTCGCAGTCGGCGTTGAACCGTGGCGTACTGGCTACGCGCGGACACTCACAAAGCCTCTCCGCGGAAATTACCCTGCCGGGCAGCGACCTGTCGTTCTACAAGATCGATTACCGTGGCCAGATCTTCAAGCCGCTGGGCGATCAGTACAGCCTGCGGTTCCATACGCAGCTCGGTTTTGGCGATGGTTTTGGCAATAGCGACGGATTGCCCTTCTACGAGAACTATTACGCCGGGGGCTTCAACTCGGTGCGCGGTTTCGAGGATGGCAGCTTGGGGCCGCGGAGTACGCCGAGTCTGATCACACGAGCTAACGCAGTGGCTTTTGATGCCAATGGAAATCCCTTGTACGACCAGTTTGGGCGCTTTACCGACCCGGATCAGGACCCACTACCTTTCGGTGGCAACGTGCTGATCCAAGGCGGCGTTGAGCTGCTGTTCCCCTTGCCATTCGTCAAGGACCAGCGCTCGCTGCGCACCTCGCTGTTCTGGGACGTGGGTAACGTCTTCGATACCCAGTGCAGCGCAGCGCGCGAGGCGCGTTATGAAAGTTGCGATATCGATTTCAACAACCTGGCCAGTTCGGTCGGTGTGGGGCTGACCTGGATCACCGCCATGGGGCCATTGAGCTTCAGCCTGGCCAAACCGATTAAGGAACCGGAAGACGCCGATACCCAGATCTTCCAGTTCTCCCTAGGCCAGACGTTTTAATTCCTAGCAATAGCTTGACTACTACCCTGGAGTGCACCGTGCGTAAGTTGACCCAATTGGTTGTGATCGCCACCGCCCTTCTGGCGGCGCCGGCGTTCGCTGAAATGAAGATTGCTGTTTTGAACTATCAGATGGCGCTGCTTGAATCCGATGCCGCCAAGCGCTACGCAGAGGATGCTGAAAAGAAATACGGCCCGCAGCTGAATAAGCTCAAGACCCTCGAAGGCGATGCCAAACGCATTCAGGATCGTCTGGTAAAGGAAGGCGACAAGCTGGCCACTGCCGAGCGTGAGCGTCTGGAGTTGGATTTCAAGCAGAAGGCACGGGACTTCCAGTTCCAGTCCAAGGAACTGAACGAGTCCAAGGCCGCTGCGGATCGTGACATGCTGCAGCAGCTCAAGCCGAAGCTCGACAAGGCTGTCGAAGAAGTCCTCAAGAAAGGCAATTACGATTTGGTGCTCGAACGCGGTTCGGTGGTTGAAGTGAAGCCGCAGTTCGATATCACCCGTCAAGTTATTGAGCGTATGAATCAGTTGCGTTGAATATGAAGTCTATTGTGTTCACTCTCGGCGAACTCGCCGACCGTCTGGGCGCCGCCGTACGTGGCGCCACTGACAAATCGATCTATGGCCTGGCCACCCTGCAGGATGCCGGTCCGGAGCAGCTCAGTTTCCTGGCCAACCCGCAGTATCGAAAATACCTCGCGCAGACCCAGGCTGCGGCAGTCTTGCTGACCGCCGCGGATGCCGAAGGGTACCAGGGCGATGCGCTGATCGTTGCCAATCCCTATCTCGCCTATGCCGAGCTGTCTCATCTGTTCGACCGCAAGCCCAAGGCACCGCCCGGCATCCATCCGAGTGCAGTGGTGGCCGAGGATGCGCAGATCGACCCGAGCGCCAGTATCGGCGCCTATGTGGTGATTGAAAGCGGCGCGCGTATCGGTGCTGACGTGAGTATCGGTGCGCACTGTTTCATCGGCGCACGGTCGAGTGTCGGCGAGGGCGGATGGCTTGCACCACGCGTCACCCTGTATCACGACGTGACCATTGGTCGGCGGGTGGTCATTCAGTCAGGTGCAGTGATCGGTGGCGAAGGCTTCGGTTTTGCCAATGAGAAAGGTGTCTGGCAGAAAATCGCCCAGATCGGCGGCGTAACGATCGGCGACGACGTGGAAATTGGCGCGAATACGACTATAGACCGCGGTGCCCTGGCCGATACCCAGATTGGTCTCGGTGTGAAACTCGATAACCAGATCATGATTGCCCACAACGTACAGATCGGTGACCACACAGCAATGGCCGGCTGCTGCGGCATTTCCGGCAGCACCAAGATCGGCAGTCACTGCATGATCGCGGGCGGCGTTGGCATGGTTGGGCACATTGAGGTGTGCGACAACGTGTTCGTTACCGGGATGACCATGGTGACGCGTTCGATCACCGAACCCGGCTCCTACTCCTCGGGTACGGCCATGCAGACCGCTGCGGATTGGCGCAAGAGCGCCGCGCGCATTCGCCAGCTTGATGACATGGCGCGCCGTTTGCAGCAATTGGAAAAGCGTCTGGCGGCAGTGACCCCAGACGGGGATGCCTCATCTGAAGCTTAACGTTTACTGCATCCCTTTTTTTGTTTTGTAAGGCTCTTTTATACATGATGGACATCAACGAAATTCGCGAATACCTGCCACACCGTTACCCGTTTCTGTTGGTGGATCGCGTGGTAACGCTCGATGTGGAAAACCAGAGCATTCGTGCCTACAAGAATGTCACTGTCAACGAGCCTTTTTTCAATGGTCATTTTCCCCAGCATCCGATCATGCCGGGTGTCTTGATCATCGAGGCCATGGCGCAGGCAGCCGGCCTGCTCGGTTTCAAGATGATGGATGCCAAGCCGAGCGATGGCACCCTGTATTACTTTGTTGGTTCCGACAAGCTGCGATTCCGCCAGCCGGTGGTGCCGGGTGACCAACTGATTCTCGAAGCGCGTTTTCTCAGCTCCAAGCGCGGCATCTGGAAGTTCGCCTGTGAGGCCTCGGTCGACGGCAAGCCTGTATGCTCGGCTGAAATCATTTGTGCGGAACGCAAGCTATGAGTGAAATCGACCCGCGCGCAATCATCGATCCGAGCGCCAGATTGGCCGCTGATGTGGTGGTGGGGCCCTGGTCGATTATTGGCCCGGATGTAGAAATCGGCGAGGGAACGGTCATCGGCTCCCACGTTGTGCTCAAGGGGCCAACGCGGATCGGCAAGCAGAACCGGATCTTCCAGTTTTCAACCGTCGGTGAAGACACCCCGGACCTGAAATACAAGGGGGAGCCGACGCGCCTGGTGATTGGCGATCACAACGTGATTCGTGAAGGTGTGACGATTCACCGTGGCACTGTCCAGGACCGCTCCGAGACGACCATTGGTGATCACAACCTGATCATGGCCTACGCGCATATCGGTCACGATTGCGTTATTGGCAACCACTGCATTCTGGTCAATAACACGGCGCTCGCCGGGCACGTGATCATGGACGACTGGGCGATTTTGTCTGGATATACCCTGGTGCATCAGTTCTGCCACATCGGCGCCCATAGCTTTTCCGGGATGGGTACCGCTATTGGCAAGGATGTGCCGGCTTTTGTCACGGTGTTCGGGAATCCGGCCGAGGCGCGCAGCATGAACTTCGAAGGCATGCGCCGCCGTGGCTTTTCCGATGAGGCCATCCAGGCCCTGCGTCGCGCCTATAAGGTGGTGTACCGCCAGGGCTTGACGGTCGAGCAGGCAATGGCCGAGCTGAGCGAGCCGGCGGCTCGCCACCCGGAAGTGGCGCTGTTTTGCGATTCGATTCGTCACTCCACCCGCGGCATTACCCGCTAAGCCCATGCGTGATAGCAAATTGCGCGTCGCGCTGGTGGCGGGTGAAGCCTCTGGCGATATTCTTGGCTCAGGCCTGATGCGAGCACTCAAGGCGCGCCATCCCGAGGTGGAGTTTATCGGGGTGGGCGGCCCGCTGATGACGCGTGAGGGGCTGGATTCTATCTTTCCCATGGAGCGTCTGGCTGTCATGGGGCTGGTCGAAGTGCTTGGCCGGCTGCCCGAACTGCTCAAGCGCCGCAAGCAATTGATTGCCGAGCTGGTCGCCGCCAAGCCCGACGTGTTCATAGGCATTGATGCGCCGGACTTCAACCTGGATGTCGAGCTGAAACTGCGTCAGGCGGGCATCAAGACGGTACATTACGTCAGTCCCTCGGTCTGGGCCTGGCGACAAAAACGCGTGCTGAAGATCCGTAAGGCCTGCGATCTGATGTTGACGCTGTTTCCCTTCGAAGCACAGTTTTATACCGAACATGATGTGCCGGTGCGCTTCGTCGGACATCCGCTGGCTGACGACATTCCCCTTGACGCCGACCGTTTGGCCGCTCGCGAGACGCTGCACCTGCCCGCCCAGGGCGCAGTGGTTGCGTTGATGCCGGGCAGTCGTGGAGGCGAGGTGGCCAAGCTGGGGACGTTGTTCCTGGATGCGGCCGAGCGCCTGCGCAGCCTGCGACCGGATGTGCATTTCGTCCTGCCCTGCGCCAATGCCGAACGGCGTGCCCAGCTGGAGAGCATGCTGGCCAGTCGTGATCTGCCGCTCAGCTTGCTCGATGGAAACTCTCACTTGGCCCTGGCGGCCTGTGATGTGGTGTTGATCGCTTCTGGTACGGCAACGCTGGAAGCCCTGCTCTACAAGCGTCCCATGGTGGTGGCCTACAAGGTGGCGCCGCTAACCTATCGGATTCTCCAGCGTCTGGTGAAAAGCCCGTATATTTCCCTACCGAATCTACTCGCCCAGCGCTTGTTGGTCCCCGAGTTGATCCAGGAGGCCGCTACGCCCGATACGCTGGCCCAGACCCTGGCGCCGCTGATCGTCGATGGCCATGCGCAAACCGATGGCTTCGATCAGATTCACCGCGCTTTGCGGCGCAATGCGTCCCGTCAGGCTGCCGAGGCGATCTTGGAGTTGGTCGGGGAGGCACGCTGATGCAACTGGGTCTGGATTTCAGCCTGGTCGAAGAACTGGTTGCCGGGGTCGATGAAGTCGGCCGCGGGCCGTTGTGTGGCCCAGTGGTGACGGCGGCGGTAATCCTTGATCCCGCGCGCCCTATCGAAGGGCTCAATGACTCCAAAAAGCTTACCGAAGCTCGACGCGATGAGCTGTTTGAGGAGATTCAGGAGAAGGCGCTGGCCTGGTGCATTGCACGCGCCGAGGTGGATGAGATTGATCGCCTCAATATCCTGCACGCCACCATGCTGGCCATGCAGCGAGCTGTGGAAGGCCTGTCGGTCACGCCGAAACTGGCGCTGATCGACGGCAATCGCTGCCCGAAACTGGCGGTGCCCAGCGCACCGGTGGTCCAAGGCGATGCCAGTGTGCCAGCAATCGCTGCAGCCTCGATTCTTGCCAAGGTCAGCCGTGATCGGGAACTGCAGGCGCTGGATCTGATTTATCCGGGCTACGGCCTGGCGAGCCACAAAGGCTATCCCACCCCAGGCCACCTCGAAGCCTTGCAACGCCTCGGTCCGACGATCATTCATCGACGCTCCTTTGCGCCGGTGCGCAATCTACTGGAATTGCGTGAGGAGGCGATCGTCACGGTCATGGCAGAGAGCGTACTGGCGCCCTAACGCCCGCGTCGCCACGAGCTTTATCCGGAGTCTTGGCGGCACCGTGACGCGCTGTGCACATGGTCCGCTTTTCGGGCAGGCTGCGCCTTGCAGTCTGTGCTTTCCGTTACAATCCCCCGCTTGTCGTCGTCATCGTAAGGTCGTCCATGCCTGTTTCCTTCGTTCACCTGCGCCTGCACACCGAGTTTTCCCTGGTCGACGGACTGGTGCGGGTCAAGCCGCTGGTCAAGGCGGCGGCCGGGGCGGGGATGCCCGCAGTGGCGGTCACCGATCAGAGCAACATGTGCTCGCTGGTGAAGTTCTACAAGGCCGCCCAAGGGGCTGGAATCAAGCCGATCTGCGGGGCCGATATCTGGCTGGCCGGACGCGACGAGGACGGCCCGCTCACCCGTATGACGCTGCTGGTCATGGATGCCAAAGGTTATCGCAACCTGACAGAGCTGGTTTCGCGCGGCTGGACAGAAGGGCAGCGCAATGAGCAGATCATTATTGAGCGTGCGTGGGTCAAGGATGCCGCGGATGGGTTGATTGCCCTGTCCGGCGCCAAGGAAGGGGAGATTGGCCAGGCGTTGCTCAACGGGGACGAAGCCTTTGCCGCCGCCTTGCTCGCGGAATGGCAGGCGGTGTTCCCGCAGCGCTTCTACCTCGAAGTGCAGCGCACCAACCGGGTCAACGACGAAGAATACCTGCACGCTGCGGTGGCCTTGGCGGACCGCTGCGGTGCGCCGCTGGTGGCGACCAACGATGTGCGCTTCCTCTACCAGGAGGATTTCGCCGCCCACGAAACCCGCGTGTGCATTGGTGAAGGCCGTACGCTGGACGACCCGCGGCGACCGCGCACCTATTCCGACCAGCAATACCTGAAAAGCCCCGAGGAAATGTGGGAGCTGTTTTCGGACCTGCCCGAAGCGCTGGAAAACACCGTTGAGATTGCCAAGCGCTGCAACATCGATGTGCAGCTGGGCACGCACTTCCTGCCGGACTTCCCTGTACCGGAAGGCATGACCATCGGCGATTACCTGCGCCATGTGTCCTACGAGGGGCTGGAAGAACGCCTGGCGGTGCTGCTGCCGCCGGAGACCCCGGATTACGCGGCGAAGAAGCAAGTCTATATCGACCGTCTGGAGTTCGAGCTGGGCACCATCATCCAGATGGGCTTCCCCGGCTACTTCCTGATCGTGATGGACTTCATCAAATGGGCGAAGAACAACGGCGTGCCGGTTGGTCCCGGCCGTGGGTCGGGTGCGGGCAGCCTGGTCGCCTACGTGCTGAAGATCACCGACCTCGACCCGCTGGCCTACGACCTGCTGTTCGAGCGATTCCTCAATCCGGAACGGGTATCCATGCCCGACTTCGACGTCGACTTCTGCATGGACGGTCGCGACCGGGTGATTGAGTACGTGGCCGATGCCTATGGCCGCAACGCCGTGAGCCAGATCATCACGTTCGGCACCATGGCCGCCAAGGCGGTGGTGCGCGACGTGGCGCGCGCCCAGGGCAAGTCCTATGGCCTGGCTGATCGACTGTCGAAGATGATTCCCTTCGAAGTCGGCATGACCCTGGAAAAAGCCTATGAGATGGAAGAGCCGCTGCGCGATTTCCTCAAGGTGGACGAGGAAGCGGCGGAAATCTGGGAAATGTCGCTCAAGCTCGAGGGCATTACCCGGGGCACTGGCAAGCACGCCGGGGGGGTGGTCATCGCGCCGACCAAACTCACCGATTTTTCACCGATTGCCTGCGATGCCGAAGGCGGCGGGCTGGTCACCCAGTTCGACAAGGACGACGTGGAGTCCGCGGGCCTGGTCAAGTTCGACTTCCTCGGCCTGCGCACGCTGACCATCATCAAATGGGCGATGGAGACGATCAACCGCGAACAGGCCAAGCAGGGTCTGGAGCCGCTGAACATCGACTTCATCCCGCTGGATGACAAGAAAACCTTCGAGATGCTGCAGAAGGCCGAAACCACGGCCGTGTTTCAGCTCGAATCGCGCGGCATGAAGGAGCTGATCAAGAAGCTCAAGCCGGACTGCCTGGAAGACATGATTGCCTTGGTGGCACTGTTCCGCCCCGGCCCGCTGCAGTCGGGCATGGTGGATGACTTCATCAACCGTAAACACGGTCGCGAAGCCATTTCCTATCCGCATCAGGACTATCAGTACGCGGGGCTGGAACCGGTGCTCAAGCCGACCTACGGCATCATCCTGTATCAGGAACAGGTGATGCAGATCGCCCAGGTCATGGCCGGCTATACCCTCGGCGGCGCCGACATGCTGCGCCGCGCCATGGGCAAGAAAAAGCCCGAGGAGATGGCCAAGCAGCGCGGCGGCTTTATCGAAGGTTGCGCCAATAACGGCATCGACGCCGAGTTGGCAGGCAACATCTTCGATCTGGTGGAGAAATTCGCCGGTTATGGCTTCAACAAATCGCACTCGGCGGCCTACGGTCTGGTGTCTTACCAAACGGCCTGGCTGAAAGCCCATTACCCGGCGCCGTTCATGGCTGCCGTGCTGTCAGCGGATATGCACAACACCGACAAGGTGGTGCCGCTGATCGAAGAATGCCGGCACATGAAGCTGCGCATCGACGCGCCGGATGTGAACCACTCCGAATTCAAGTTCACTGTCGGTGATGATGGCCGCATCATCTATGGCCTGGGAGCGATCAAGGGCGTTGGCGAGGGTCCGGTGGAAGCGATTGCTGAATGCCGTGCGGCGGGTGGTGCTTTCAAGGACCTGTTCGACTTCTGCGCACGGATAGACCTCAAGCGCATCAACAAACGCACCTTGGAAGCCCTGGTTCGCAGTGGCGCATTGGATCGCCTGGGGCCGTTTTTCTCGGCCGACCCCAAATCCTATCAGGCGGGTGTGGACCGCAACCGTGCGGTATTGATGGCGGCCATGGAGGAAGCCATCCACGCCGCTGAGCAAACCGCGCGCAGCCTCGACAGTGGTCATATGGACCTGTTCGGTGGCCTGTTCGCCGAGCCCGAGGCGGACGTCTATGCCAATCACCGCGCTGCGAAAGAGCTGTCGCTCAAGGAACGCTTGCGCGGTGAGAAGGAAACCCTGGGGTTGTATCTGACCGGTCACCCGATCGATGAATACGAAGGGGAGGTTCGTCGTTTCGCCCGTCAGCGGATTGTCGAGCTGAAGCCGGCCCGCGACACCCAGACCGTTGCCGGACTGATCGTCAACCTGCGCGTGATGAAGAATAAGAAGGGCGACAAGATGGGGTTCATTACCCTGGATGACCGTTCGGGACGTATTGAAGCCTCGTTGTTCGCCGATGCCTTCGCCAGTAACCAGGCCTTGTTGCAGACCGATACCCTGGTGGTGGTGGAGGGCGAGGTCAGCAATGACGACTTCTCCGGCGGGTTGCGCTTGCGCGCCAAGCGGGTCATGAGCCTGGAAGAGGCGCGCACCGGTCTGGCCGAGAGCCTGCGGCTCAAGGTGACGACCGAAGCGCTGCACGGCCATCGCTTGCGCTGGCTGGCCGATGTGTGCGGCCGCAATCGCGGTGCTTGCCCGATAACCGTTGAGTACACCGGCAGTCAGGCACGCGCCTTGCTAGAGTTCGGCCCGGACTGGCGGATCGACCCGACCGACAACTTGATTCAAGCGTTGCGTGACCAGTTCGGGCGCGACAACGTCTTCCTGCACTACCGCTAGCAAGCGGCGCTTACTAAGCGTACGCATGCCAGCCTCGACCGTGGGCGCCTGATCCCGTAAGGTAAGGCGCCATATCGAATAGCCGCCCGGCCGCTTGGCCGTCGAAACAAGACGGATGATTTATGAACCCGAATTTCCTGGATTTCGAACAGCCGATCGCCGACCTACAGGCCAAGATCGAAGAACTGCGCTTGGTGGGCAATGACAACGCGCTGAATATCGGCGATGAAATTGCTCGCCTGCAGGATAAGAGCCATGCGCTTACCGAAAGCATCTTCGGCAACCTGACCAGCTGGCAGATCGCGCAACTGGCTCGTCATCCGAAACGCCCCTATACCCTCGATTACGTCGAGCACCTGTTCACCGAGTTCGATGAACTGCATGGCGATCGCCATTTCTCCGATGACCCGGCCCTGGTCGGTGGCGTTGCTCGCCTGGACGACAAGCCGGTAATGGTTATTGGCCATCAGAAAGGCCGCGATGTACGCGAGAAGGTGCGCCGCAACTTCGGCATGCCGCGTCCGGAAGGCTACCGCAAAGCCTGCCGCCTGATGGAAATGGCCGAGCGCTTCAAGATGCCGATCCTGACGTTCATCGATACCCCGGGTGCCTATCCGGGCATCGATGCCGAAGAACGCGGCCAGAGCGAAGCGATTGCCTGGAACCTGCGCGTCATGGCTCGCCTGAAAACCCCGATCATCGCGACCGTAGTGGGTGAGGGCGGTTCCGGCGGAGCACTGGCCATCGGCGTGTGCGACAACCTCAACATGCTGCAGTATTCCACCTACGCGGTTATTTCCCCGGAAGGTTGTGCCTCGATTCTCTGGCGTACCGCCGAAAAGGCCCCGGAGGCGGCTGAAGCCATGGGCATCACCGCCGAGCGCTTACGCGATCTGGGTATCGTGGACGAGGTGATCAAGGAGCCGCTGGGCGGCGCCCACCGCAACCCGGCCGCCATGGCGCAAAGCCTGCGCGCCAGCCTCATTGCGCAACTGGACATGCTGCAGGGATTGGATACAGATGCTTTGCTGGCGCGCCGTTACGAGCGTTTGATGAGCTACGGTATCGCCTGAAGCCCGTTTTAGAATCAAGGTGGGTCGTGCTCTATCGATCCATCGCGGGGCCTTGGAGTTGACCCTTCAGGCGCCCCAGCTTTTACCAGCCGTTTGAGGCTGCGCCTATGTCGCTTGAATCCCGCCTGCTCGACATACTGTCGCCTTGGTGCAATGCGCCGGCCTGGCGCGTGGCGTTTTCTGGCGGCCTGGATTCCACTGTGCTGTTGCATCTGCTGGCTCGCCTGAATCGGCAGCATGCGCTCCCGCCACTGACTGCCATCCATATCCACCACGGTCTGCAACCGGTGGCCGACGCCTGGCCGGAACATTGCCAGGCGTTCTGCGCGCAGCTGAGAGTGCCGTTGCAAGTTGTCAGGGTGGAGGTCCCGCCCGGCGCCAGCATTGAGCAGGCGGCGCGCCGGGCGCGCTATGGGGCGCTCGCAACCGGCCTGGGTGAAGGCGAGGTGGTGGTCACTGCCCAGCACCGCGACGATCAGGCCGAAACCCTGTTGTTCCGCCTACTGCGGGGAGCTGGGGTACGTGGCCTGGCCGCCATGCCGACCAGTCGTGCCTTGGGACGTGGCCAGTTGGTGAGGCCACTCTTGAGCGTGTCGCGTGCCGAACTGGAACATTATGCTCGCGAACATGAATTGTCCTGGGTCGAGGACCCGTCCAACCGTGACACGGCGTACGCCCGCAATTTTCTGCGCCATGACGTCTGGCCAGTGCTTACCCAGCAATGGCCGCAGGCTGCGCAGAGTCTGGCGCGCAGCGCGATGCACATGGCAGAAGCGCAGCAATTGCTGGGCGAGCTGGCGATGCAGGATCTGGCACCGGCCAGCACGCCGGCGCCCTTTGCCTGGCTGGCTCTACCGTCACTGAGCCTGGCGCCGCTTCTGCAGCTGTCCGATGCCCGCCAACGTAACGCTTTGCGCCATTGGCTGGCGCCGCTGACCCGACTGCCTGACACCGACCATTGGGCGGGTTGGCGCAGTCTGCGCGAAGCTGCTGACGATGCGATGCCGCTCTGGCGTCTCGCCGATGGCGAGCTGCGTCGGGCCGAAGGGCGGCTGTGGTGGTTGAGCGGCGACTGGTTGACTGAGCCGGTCGCGCTGCCGCCGTTTGCCGGGACGACGCCCGTGGTCTTGCCGGGCAATGGTGCGGTCCATTGGTCAGGTGAATTACCGGGCGGCGCATTGCGTCTAGCGTATCGGCGCGGTGGCGAACGCATCCACTTGTCGGGACGCGGGCGGCGTGATCTCAAACGTTTGCTCAACGAAAGCAATATTCCGGCCTTCGTGCGCAACCGTTTGCCACTGCTCTACCAAGGGGAAGAGTTGCTTGCCGTAGGCAATTTGCCGCAGTGGCGGCCCGAAGCCGCAGGGACGGGCGAATTGATTTGGCACGCGCCCGATTGGCGATGATCGAGGTTTGAGCTGCCAAACCGATTCGGGTAGACTGCGCTCCCGTCTTACTACAGCTTCTGCGCGGATCCCTTCGGGAGCCCGTGGGAGTTGGCTATTGTTGCATTTGTACGCAATTGCTCCTTCGCTATCCCCGGCGGCGCCGGCCGCTTAAACGCAGACTTCTAGGGTTTTACATGACGCGCTACATCTTCGTCACGGGTGGTGTTGTTTCTTCTTTGGGGAAAGGCATCGCTTCGGCTTCATTGGCAGCCATCCTGGAGGCGCGGGGCCTGAAGGTCACCATGCTCAAGCTGGATCCGTACATCAACGTCGATCCTGGCACCATGAGCCCGTTCCAACACGGTGAGGTGTTCGTCACCCACGACGGCGCCGAGACCGACCTGGACTTGGGTCACTACGAGCGGTTCATTCGCACCCGCATGACCCAGAACAATAACTTCACCACCGGTCGCGTCTACGAAGACGTGCTGCGCCGCGAGCGCCGGGGTGATTATCTGGGCGCCACCATCCAGGTCATTCCGCACATCACCGACGAGATCAAGCGCCGGGTCATCAAGGGCGCCGGCGATGCCGACGTGGCCCTGGTAGAAATCGGCGGGACTGTGGGCGATATCGAGTCGCAGCCGTTCCTGGAAGCGATCCGCCAGTTGCGTGTGGAAGTAGGCGCCAAGCGCGCCATGCTGATGCACCTGACGCTGGTTCCCTACATCGCCACCGCCGGCGAGACCAAGACCAAGCCGACCCAGCACTCGGTGAAGGAGTTGCGCTCCATCGGCCTGCAGCCCGACGTACTGGTCTGCCGCTCCGAGAAGACCATCGACGTGTCCTCGCGACGCAAGATCGCCCTATTCACCAACGTTGAAGAGCGTGCGGTGATCAGCCTGCCGGACGCCGACACCATTTACCGCATTCCCGGCATCCTGCATGCCCAGGGCCTGGACGACTATGTCCTCGAGCGCTTCGGCCTGGACTGCGACGGTGCCGATCTGTCCGCGTGGGAGCGCGTGGTCGATGCCAAGCTGAATCCGGAAAAAGAAGTCACCATCGCCATGGTCGGCAAGTACATGGAGCTGCTGGATGCCTACAAATCGCTGATCGAGGCGATGAGTCACGCCGGCATCCAGAGCCGCACCAAGGTCAACCTGCGTTACATCGACTCCGAAGACATCGAGAACCAGGGCACCGGCCTGCTGGAGGGCGTGGATGCCATCCTGGTACCGGGTGGCTTTGGCCTGCGCGGCGTGGAAGGCAAGATCACCACTGTTCAATACGCACGCGAAAACAAGATTCCCTACCTGGGCATCTGCCTGGGCATGCAGGTGGCGGTCATTGAGTTTGCCCGCAATGTGTTGGGCTGGACCGATGCCAACTCCACCGAGTTCGACAAGGCCAGCGGCCATCCGGTGGTCGGCCTGATCACCGAGTGGCAGGATGCAACGGGCGCGGTGGAAACACGCACCGATGCCTCCGATCTGGGCGGTACGATGCGTCTGGGCGCCCAGGAGTGCCGACTGGAAAACGGCTCCAAGGTGCGTGAGGCTTACGGTGCCGAGGTGATTGAAGAGCGCCACCGCCACCGTTACGAGGTCAACAACAACCTGTTGCCGCAGTTGCTCGAAGGTGGTCTCAGCGTCACCGGTCGTTCCATGGACGGCGCACTGGTGGAAGTAGTCGAAGCACCGAACCACCCGTGGTTCGTGGCCTGCCAGTTCCACCCGGAATTCACCTCCACCCCGCGTGACGGTCACCCGCTGTTCAGTGGTTTCGTCAATGCGGCTCTGGACTACAAGGCTCAGAAGGCATGACCCAGAAGATCATCCGCGTCGGTAACATCGAGATCGCCAACGACAAGCCGTTCGTACTGTTCGGCGGCATCAACGTCATCGAGTCCCGTGATCTGGCCCTGCGTGCCTGTGAAGAATACGTGCGGGTGACCGACAAGCTCGGCATCCCCTACGTGTTCAAGGCCAGCTTCGACAAGGCCAACCGCTCGTCGATCACCTCCTTCCGCGGCCCCGGCCTGGAAGAAGGCATGAAAATCTTCGAAGAGGTGAAGAAAACCTTCGGCGTGCCGGTGATCACCGATGTGCATGAGCCCTATCAGGCCCAGCCGGTAGCCGAGGTCTGCGACATTATCCAGCTGCCGGCCTTCCTGTCCCGCCAGACCGATCTGGTGGTGGCCATGGCCAAGACCGGCGCGGTGATCAATATCAAGAAAGCCCAGTTCCTCGCGCCCCAGGAAATGAAGCACATCCTGAATAAGTGCGAAGAGGCCGGCAACGACCAGTTGATTCTCTGCGAGCGTGGTTCTTCCTTCGGGTACAACAACCTGGTGGTTGACATGCTCGGCTTCGGCATCATGAAGCAGTTCGAGTACCCGGTATTCTTCGACGTCACCCATGCCCTGCAGATGCCGGGCGGTCGCGCCGATTCCGCCGGCGGGCGCCGCGCCCAGGTGACAGACCTGGCCAAGGCCGGTCTGTCCCAGAGCCTGGCCGGGCTGTTCCTGGAGGCCCATCCGGATCCGGATAACGCCAAGTGCGACGGTCCCTGCGCCTTGCGCCTGGACAAGCTGGAGCCTTTCCTTACCCAGCTCAAGCAATTGGATGACCTGGTCAAGCAATTCCCCGTTATCGAGACCGCCTGAGGCATTGCCTCGGGCTTTACTCAACCTTTGGAGCAATAACGAGCATGGCAAAAATCGTCGACATCAAGGGCCGCGAGGTTCTGGACTCCCGCGGTAATCCGACCGTGGAAGCCGACGTGGTTCTCGACAACGGCATCGTGGGCAGTGCCTGTGCACCGTCCGGCGCCTCCACCGGTTCGCGCGAAGCGCTGGAACTGCGTGATGGCGACAAGAGCCGTTACCTGGGCAAGGGTGTGCTGAAGGCCGTGGCCAATATCAATGGCCCGATCCGCTCCCTGCTGCTGGGCAAGAACCCCATCGACCAGGCGGCCCTCGACCGGGCCATGATCGAACTCGACGGCACCGAGAACAAGGCCAAGCTGGGCGCCAACGCCATCCTCGCCGTATCCCTGGCCGCTGCCAAGGCTGCTGCCCAGGATCAGGACCTGCCGCTCTACGCGCACATCGCCAACCTGAACGGCACGCCCGGCCAGTACTCCATGCCGGTGCCGATGATGAACATCATCAACGGTGGCGAGCATGCCGACAACAACGTCGACATTCAGGAGTTCATGGTTCAGCCGGTCGGCGCCAAGACCTTCTCCGACGCGCTGCGCATGGGCACGGAAATCTTTCATCACCTCAAGGCTGTGCTCAAGGCACGTGGCCTGAGCACTTCCGTCGGTGATGAAGGTGGCTTTGCGCCGAACCTGGCGTCCAACGAAGATGCCCTGGCGGCCATCGCCGAAGCCGTCGCCAATGCCGGCTATAAGCTCGGTAACGACGTGACCCTGGCACTGGACTGCGCTTCGAGCGAGTTTTACGAAGACGGCACCTACGACCTGGCCGGCGAAGGCAAGAAGTTCGACGCCGCCGGTTTCGCCGATTATCTCGCCGACCTGAGCCAGCGCTACCCGATCATTTCCATCGAAGATGGCATGGACGAGTCCGACTGGGCGGGCTGGAAGGTGTTGACCGACAAGATCGGTGAGAAGGTACAACTGGTCGGTGACGACCTGTTCGTGACCAACACCAAGATTCTCAAGGAAGGCATTGACAAGGGCATCGGCAACTCGATCCTGATCAAGTTCAACCAGATTGGCTCGCTGACCGAGACCCTGGAAGCCATCCAGATGGCCAAGGCCGCCGGTTACACCGCGGTAATTTCCCACCGTTCGGGTGAAACCGAGGACAGCACCATTGCCGACCTGGCCGTAGGCACTGCCGCCGGTCAGATCAAGACCGGCTCCCTGTGCCGTTCCGACCGCGTCTCCAAGTACAACCAGCTGCTGCGCATTGAAGAGCAGTTGGGTGGCAAGGCGCCCTACAAGGGTCGTGCCGAGTTCCGCGGCTGATTTGGCAACCGGTATAAAAGAGGGCAGCGCAAGCTGCCCTTTTTTATCCAGATCACAACGGGGACTGGTCTTTTGCCGTGCGCAAAGGCTAAGTTAGCCCCGTTCCACTTGCAGCCGCTGGTGCTGTACTTCCGGTACCCCGCGATCCTGGACCCGTTATGTCGAAACCACCGTTCTGGTTGTTTGCCCTGCTAGTGCTGATGCTCGGCGCGTTGCAATATCGTCTGTGGATGGGGGATGGCGGCTTTGCGGAAATCAATGAGTTAAACCAGCAGATCGCGACCCAGCAAAACGAGAATGAGCGCTTGCTGGAACGCAATCGCATTCTCGAAGCTGAAGTGCTGGAACTCAAACGAGGCCTGGAAACCGTTGAAGAGCGGGCCCGACACGAACTTGGCATGGTGAAAGAGGGCGAAACCCTTTTTCAGCTCACAGAATGACTGATTTGAAGTTGCCGGCCTTCTGGGCCGTGATTCCGGCTGCCGGTGTCGGCAGTCGCATGCGGGCCGATCGGCCCAAGCAGTATCTGACGCTGGCCGGGCGGAGCATTCTCGAGCACACCCTGGAATGCTTTCTCGATCATCCGCACTTGTTGGGGCTGGTGCTCAGCCTGGCGGCGGACGATCCCTACTGGCCCCAGCTACCTTGTGCCCAGGACCCACGCATTCAGCGCGCCAACGGCGGTGCCGAACGCGTTGATTCGGTGTTCAATGCCTTGCTGCGTCTGGAAGAGCTGGGCGCGCAAGCCGATGACTGGGTGCTGGTCCATGATGCCGCGCGACCCAACCTGGCACGCGCCGATCTGGACAATCTGCTCGGCGCGCTGGCCAACGATCCGGTGGGCGGTTTGCTCGCCGTACCGGCGCGCGACACCTTGAAGCGGGCCGGCGAGGATGGACGAGTTCGCGAGACCATCGACCGTTCCGTGGTCTGGCAAGCCTATACCCCGCAGATGTTTCGCCTCGGTGCCTTGCAGCATGCACTGGCCGATGCACAGGTCGCCGGCGTGGCGGTCACCGACGAGGCCTCGGCGATGGAGTGGGCCGGGCAGGCGCCACGCCTGATCGAGGGGCGTGCCGACAACCTCAAGATTACCCGCCCGGAAGATCTGCAGTGGCTGGCGCAGCGCTGGAAGCAGTGAGAATGCCTTCAGGCGAGCGCTCGGCATCCTGCCTCAGCCCGCTTTTCAGTACGTCAATCAACAGGCGCACTTTGGCTGACAGCAGGCGTCTCTGCGGGTACACCGCCCAAACCGCGCTGTGGGGTGGCTGGTTGGCTTCCAGTAACGAGACCAGTTCGCCCCGCCGCAAAGGTGCACGCACGTAGTAGTCCGGCAACTGACACAGGCCGAAGCCGCGCAGGGCGGCGTCCAGCACCGCCTCGCCACTGTTGCAACGCCAATTGCCCTGCGGCTTGAAGGGATGCTCGCGACCGTCCTGCTCGAACAGCCAGGTGTCGCCGGTACCCACCAGGCAATTGTGCCGGGTCAACTCCGACAGACTGTGCGGCCGGCCATAGCGTTCCAGGTAAGCCGGCGCGGCGCACAGGTACATGGCACGCGGAGCGAGTCGCGTGGCGACCAGGCTGGAGTCGTTCAGTCGGCCCAGGCGAATGGCCAGATCGAAGCCTTCCTGCACCAGATCGAGAGTGCGGTTGGTCAGTTCGATTTCCACCCGCAGTTTGGGATGCTGCGCCATGAACTGGTTAACCAACGGCACGATAAAGCGCTCGCCATAGGTCACCGCGCACGTCATGCGCAGTAATCCGCTGGGCACGCTTTGCAATTCGCCGAGGGCATTGATCGCCTCATCGCGTTCCTCGATCAGCCGCTGGCAACGGCTCAAAAAAGTCTGCCCGGCTTCGGTCAGCGAAACCCGCCGCGTCGTGCGGTAGAGCAGCCGGGTCTGCAGGCGTTCTTCCAGGCGCGCAACCTGGCGGCTGACCTGTGAGGATGACAGGCGCAACCGCTCGGCTGCGCGTAAGAAACTCCCGCATTCTGCAACCGCGACGAATTCATCCAAGCCATCCCAGCGGCTCACGAGCAAGCTTCCTTCATGGATAATCCCTGTATGGCAATAATGTATTCCTGGATTGCAGATTATCCCTGATTCGCTGTGAATTACACTTGGACTCTTTCCATCCCTCACTACGAGACGTGTCCATGACCATCAAATCCCGTGCCGCCGTTGCCTTCGGGCCGAACCAGCCGCTGCAGATCGTCGAAGTCGATGTCGCCCCGCCGAAAGCCGGTGAAGTGCTGGTGCGCATCGTCGCCACCGGCGTGTGCCACACCGACGCCTACACGCTGTCCGGGCAGGATTCCGAAGGCGTGTTCCCCTGCATCCTGGGGCACGAGGGCGGCGGCATTGTCGAGGCGGTGGGTGAAGGGGTCACCTCGCTGGCCGTGGGCGATCATGTCATTCCGCTGTACACCGCCGAGTGCGGCGAGTGCAAATTCTGCAAGTCCGGCAAAACCAACTTGTGCAGCGCGGTACGTGCCACCCAGGGCAAGGGTCTGATGCCGGACGGTACCACGCGCTTCTCCTACAACGGCGAGCCGGTCTACCACTACATGGGCTGCTCGACCTTCTCCGAGTACACCGTTTTGCCGGAGGTGTCGCTGGCCAAGATTCCCCAGGAGGCACCGCTGGAGAAGGTGTGCCTGCTCGGTTGTGGCGTGACCACTGGCATCGGCGCGGTCCTCAACACCGCCAAGGTGGAAGAGGGCGCCACCGTGGCGATCTTCGGTCTGGGCGGTATTGGTCTGGCGGCAATCATCGGCGCGAAGATGGCCAAGGCCAGCCGCATCATCGCCATCGACATCAATCCGGCCAAGTTCGATGTGGCCCGCGAGCTGGGCGCCACCGATTTCGTCAACCCGAAGGATCATGCCAAGCCGATCCAGGACGTGATCGTGGAAATGACTGACGGCGGCGTGGATCACAGTTTCGAGTGCGTGGGCAACGTGGATCTGATGCGTGCCGCCTTGGAATGCGCGCATAAGGGTTGGGGCGAGTCGACCATCATCGGCGTGGCACCTGCCGGCGCGGAAATCAGCACCCGGCCGTTCCAGCTGGTGACCGGGCGCGTGTGGCGCGGTTCGGCGTTCGGTGGCGTCAAAGGCCGCACTGAGCTGCCCAGCTACGTGGAGAAGTCCCGGACCGGCGAGATCCCGCTGGATACCTTCATCACTCACACCATGGGTCTTGAAGAGATCAACAAGGCGTTTGATCTGATGCACGAAGGCAAGAGCATCCGCACCGTCATCCATTTCTGATCCGTAGGGTGGATAACGCCGTCGCCAGACGGCTTATCCACCTGGGAGTGGTGGAAAACGCTTCGCGGTTTTCCACCCTACGAGAGGCATACCCATGACCCTTGAAAACATTTCCTGCAACAAGAGCTTCGGTGGCTGGCACAAACGTTACCGCCACCGCTCCAGCAGCCTGAACTGCGACATGGTATTTGCCGTCTACCTGCCGCCGCAGGCGGAGCAGGGCGCCAAGCTGCCGGTACTGTACTGGCTGAGCGGTCTTACCTGTTCGGATGAGAACTTCATGCAGAAGGCCGGCGCCCACAAGCTGGCCGCCGAACTGGGGTTGATCATTGTTGCGCCGGACACCAGCCCGCGCGGGGCCGAGGTGCCGGACGATCCCGAAGGCGCTTGGGATTTCGGTCTAGGCGCCGGTTTCTACGTGAATGCCACCCAGCAACCCTGGGCCCGGCACTACCGTATGTATGACTACGTGGTGCACGAGCTGCCCACGCTGATCGAGGCGAATTTCCCGGCCTCGGACAAACGCGGAATCAGCGGCCATTCCATGGGCGGCCATGGGGCATTGGTCTGCGCGCTGAAGAACCCAGGACGTTACCAATCGGTGTCGGCCTTTGCACCAATCGCCAACCCGTCCAACTGCCCCTGGGGTGAAAAGGCCTTCTCTAACTATCTGGGCGACGATCGTTCCGTATGGCAAGACTGGGATACCTGCGCGCTGCTCACGCGAGCCAACGAGAAATTGGCGATGCTGGTGGATCAGGGCGACCGTGATGATTTCCTGGAAGTCCAACTCAAGCCGGAGGTGCTGCGCGCCGCTGCCGAAGCGGCCGGGCATGAACTGACCCTGCGTCTGCAGCCTGGTTATGACCACAGCTATTACTTCATCGCCAGTTTTATTGACGATCACCTGCGTTACCACGCGGAAAAGCTGGTTTAGTTTAAGGCTGTCGTAGGAGCGGACTCGCCCGCGAGGCAGACGATACCGTGGTGTGTGTGGAATCGCGATCGAGCGCGCTCCTACGCTTGAATGCCTATGGGCCTGGCACGCGCGTCTTTGCAACGCGCGCCCAACCGGCGCCCAGGCCCGCTTTCGGTTAGAATCACGCCCTGTCTTTTGCAGGGTTTTCCATTATGCGTATCGGTCACGGCTACGACGTACATCGCTTTGGCGAAGGTGATTTCATCACCCTCGGTGGTCTGCGAATTCCCCATAAGTACGGGCTGCTCGCCCATTCCGACGGCGACGTGGTGCTGCATGCGCTGAGCGATGCGCTGTTGGGCGCCGCGGCGCTGGGCGATATCGGCAAGCATTTTCCGGACACCGACCCAGCCTACAAGGGCGCCGACAGCCGCGTGCTGCTGCGTCATGTGCTCAAGCAGGTGCAGGCCAAAGGTTGGCGGGTCGGCAATGTCGACGCCACCATCGTTGCCCAGGCACCGAAACTGGCGCCGCATATCGAAGCCATGCGTGCGCTGATCGCCGAAGACCTGCAGGTCGAGCTCGATCAGGTCAACGTCAAGGCCACCACCACCGAGAAGCTCGGCTTCGTCGGGCGCGAGGAGGGGATCGCCGTACATGCCGTAGCCCTGTTGCTGGCGCAATGAACGAACTGGAGTTGCTCGGGCCACGCGCCTACGGGGAATCCTGCGGCCAGGCCGTGCTCAAGGAAACCGCCGAGGATTTCCAGGTTGATGAGGTGCTTGATATCCCGCTCAGCGGCGCTGGCGAGCATCTCTGGTTGTGGGTTGAAAAGCGCAACCTGAACACCGAAGAAGCCGCGCGGAGAATTGCCCGCGCCGCAGGCGTGCCACTCAAGCTGGTCAGCTACGCCGGCCTGAAGGATCGTCAGGCGCTGACTCGGCAATGGTTTAGCTTGCATTTGCCCGGCAAGACCGACCCTGATCTGAGCGCCGCCGAAGACGAAACGTTGCATCTGCTCAAACAGGTTCGCCACAGTCGCAAGCTGCAGCGCGGCGCCCATGCGGCCAATGGCTTCACGCTGCGCCTGACGCACCTGCGGGCCGATCACGCTGAGCTGGATGCCCGCTTGCAGCGCATCAAGGCCGAAGGTGTGCCGAACTACTTTGGCCTGCAGCGCTTCGGGTTTGACGGCGGCAACGTCCTGCAGGCGCGGGATTTTGCTGCGCGTCAGGAATTGCCCGTGCAGCGCAACCTGCGCTCACGGTTGCTCTCCTCGGCACGCAGTTATGTATTCAACCGAGTGCTGGCACGCCGGGTGGACGAAGGCACCTGGGATCGTGCCCAGATCGGCGATCTGCTGGCCTTCACCGACAGCCGCAGTTTCTTTCCGGCGGGAGAAGCTGAATGTCAGGATCCGCGCCTGGCCATTCTCGATCTGCATCCCACCGGACCGCTGTGGGGCGAAGGCAAGCCGGAAAGCAGCGGGTCGAGCCTGGCGCTGGAGCAGGCCGTCGCAGCGAGCGAGGAAGAGCTGTGTGCCTGGCTGCAGAAGGCGGGCATGAACCATGAGCGGCGAATCCTGCGCCTCCCCATTGGCGACCTGACATGGCATTATCCCGCGTCTGACATTCTGCAACTGCACTTCGTCCTGCCGGCCGGATGTTTCGCCACCGTTGTGGTGCGTGAACTGCTAGATCTGTTGCCCGCGGGACCGATGGATTCTTCATGCGTATTCTGATTGCCAATGATGACGGGGTGCATGCGCCCGGACTTGCCGCGCTGCACGATGCGCTGGCCGATTATGCCGAGTGCGTGGTGGTTGCACCCATGCAAGATATGAGTGGTGCGAGCAGCTCGCTGACCCTGGACCGGCCGCTGCATCCGCACTGGATGCCCAATGGTTTCATCGGGGTTGACGGGACGCCCGCTGATTGCGTCCATCTGGCTCTCAACGGCTTGCTCGACGTGCGGCCCGACATGGTGGTTTCCGGGATTAACCTGGGCGCCAACCTCGGCGACGATGTGCTGTACTCCGGTACGGTCGCTGCGGCTATTGAAGGGCGCTCCACCGGTTTGCCACCGTTTGCCTTCTCGCTGGTGTCGCGACTGCCGGACAATTTGCCTTGCGCAGCGCACATCGCGCGAACGCTGATTGCCAACCATGAGCGCCTGGACCTGCCGCCACGCACGGTGCTGAGTGTGAATATTCCCAATCTGCCACTGGAGCGTATCCGGGGTATTCGCCTGACTCGGCTCGGGCATCGGGCGCAGGCCAAGCCGCCGGTCAAGGTGGTGAATCCACGCGGCAAGGAAGGCTACTGGATTTCCGTGGCGGGCGACGCCGAAGACGGCGGACCGGGCACAGACTTCCATGCGGTGATGCAAGGGTATGTGTCGGTGACCCCGTTGCAGCTGGATAGGACGTTTCATGAGGCCTTCCGTGGTCTCGACACCTGGCTGGAGGACTTGCTGTGATCAACCGCGAGCACGATGGCCTGGCGCGCCGCGGCATCGGCATGACGTCGCAACGTACCCGTGAGCGTTTGATTCAGCGCCTCTACGAGGAAGGGTTGTCCAACGCCCACGTTCTGGAAGTCATTCGTCGCACGCCGCGCCATCTGTTTGTTGACGAGGCGCTGGCGCATCGTGCCTATGAAGATACGGCGCTGCCCATCGGCCACAATCAGACCATCTCGCAACCCTACATGGTCGGACGCATGACCGAGCTGTTGTTGGCTGCTGGTCCTCTGGACAAGGTGCTGGAAATCGGCACCGGTTCCGGTTATCAGACGGCTGTGCTGGCCCAGCTGGTCGAACGCGTGTTCTCGGTCGAACGTATCCAGGGGCTGCAGGACCGTGCCAAGGAGCGCCTGCTCGAACTGGAGTTGCGTAACGTGGTGTTTCGCTGGGGCGATGGCTGGGAGGGCTGGCCTGCGCTGGCGCCCTACAATGGCATCATTGTCACGGCTGCAGCCAGTACCGTCCCGCAGGCGTTGCTCGATCAGTTGGCGCCGGGTGGACGTCTGGTGATTCCGGTGGGTAGCGGCGTTGAGCAGCAGTTGTTATTGATCGTGCGCGAGGAGCATGGTTTTTCCCGCCACGTACTGGATGCTGTGCGTTTCGTCCCCTTGCTCAACGGGCCGCTGGCCTGACTCTCGCCACGGAAGATCATGAAGAAAACCATTCTGCTGTACATCAAGGGCATGGCCATGGGCGCCGTTGATGTGGTGCCCGGTTTTTCCGGTGGCACTGTCGCGTTGATCACCGGCATCTACGACAAGTTGCTGGCCTCGCTGGCCGCGATTCCCGCCGCGTTAGCCCTGTTTGTACGGGGGCGAATCAAGGGTGCCTGGCAGGCGTGTAACGCTACGTTCTTGCTGGTGGTGATGCTTGGCGTTCTGACCAGCGTATTCACACTGGCCAAAGCCATCAGCTATCTGATGGATACCCATCCGGTACCGTTGTGGGCGTTCTTCTTTGGCCTGGTGCTGGTATCGGTCCACCTGGTGGGGCGCGAAGTGGTCTCGTGGAGCTGGAACCGCATGTTGGGCTTTGTCGTGGGCCTGGCGCTGGCGGTGTGGATTACCCTAGCGGCACCGTTGCAACTGGCGGCAGATCCGCTGACGCTGTTCTTTGCCGGCGCGATTGCCATCAGTGCGATGATCCTTCCGGGGATCTCCGGCAGCTTCATTCTGGTACTGCTTGGCTTGTACCCGGTAGTGCTGGGCGCGGTGAAAAACCTGGATATCGCTATCCTTGCGGTATTCAGTGCCGGCTGCTTGTTGGGCTTGCTGAGCTTTTCCCGGCTGCTGAGCTGGATGCTGGCGCATGTGCGTGACCTTACCCTGGCTACGCTGACGGGCATCATGCTCGGTTCGCTGGGCAAAGTCTGGCCGTGGAAGCACACCCTGACTTGGCAGACCAACAGCCGCGGTGAGTCCTATCCGTTACTGCAGGAGAACCTTATGCCGGCTGGGTATGCACAAGTCAGTGGTCAGGATCCTCAGGTGATATTGGCGCTTGTGCTGGCTGTGCTGGCTGTGGGAATGGTCCTGGGTATCGAGCGTCTGGCCAGGCAGCAATCCGTGGCGGCAGCTGAGCAGTGAACGCCCCTATTGAAGTGCCTCGCATGAGGCCAGGAGAGTGACCGTTTGAATCCCTCTGGGAG
This sequence comes from Serpens gallinarum, assembly GCF_014836765.1. Taxonomy (GTDB): domain Bacteria; phylum Pseudomonadota; class Gammaproteobacteria; order Pseudomonadales; family Pseudomonadaceae; genus Serpens; species Serpens gallinarum. Next base: position 128,843 of record NZ_JACSQG010000008.1, on the reverse strand, counting down.
CGCGCGAAACGTTAGCAAGCTGGCTGGCTTGGCATTGGTCATTGCTGGCCTGCAGCTCGCTGGCTGTGCATCGCCTCCTCCTGGTGGGGTGCCGGTCATTGATCGCAATCAGAGTGCCTATCTGCGCGAGCCACTTCGGCGAGGCCAGCATCGGGTGCAGTCAGGCGAAACGCTCTATTCGATCGCGTTTCGCTTCGGTTGGGACTGGAAAGCCCTGGCGCAACATAATCGCATTCCGCCACCTTATGTGATCTATCCTGGGCAGACCATTCGCTTTTCGGGTGCGAGCAAGGGCAGCCAATCGGCGATCCGACAAACGGTTGCAAAGCCTGTAAGCAAACGGGCTACCACCGCTTCAGCGCAGCCTATAGTTCCCAAGCCAGCCAGTCCGTCCTCTGTAAAACCCACACCTGCTGCGGTTGCCACGCCAACCCCTCAACCGGCCTTGTCGTCGACATCAGCCGCCCGTTCATCTGCTGGATGGGTCTGGCCGTCGGCTGGTGAACTGATTGGGCGGTTTGCTTCAAACGCGAGTTTGAATAAAGGAATTGATATCGCTGGGCAATTAGGACAGCCTGTTTTAGCAGCGTCTGATGGTCTAGTGGTGTACGCCGGGAGTGGTTTGCGGGGCTACGGCGAGTTGTTGATCATCAAGCATGACGACGTCTATGTGAGCGCCTACGGGCACAATCGTAGACTGTTGGTGCGGGAAGGACAGCAGGTCAAGGCCGGGCAGACCATTGCTGAGATGGGATCAACAGGGACGGACCGGGTGAAGCTCCACTTCGAGATTCGCCGCCAGGGTAAACCTGTCGATCCCCAACAATATTTGCCGCGTCGCTAAGATTTGCCGCCCATCCCGCATTGCGGATGGGCTCTGGTACACAAGGAATGCGTGTGCCTGAGCTGTTGTCGAACTCAGTAAGGGACAATAACAATGGCACTCAACAAAGAAGCGCCTGAGTTTGAAGTCGACGACGAAGTGCTCCTTCTGGAGCCTGCTGTCGTTTTCGACGAAACACTGAGCGAAGAAAGCGAAAGACCTGTCGCCAGTTCAAAGGCCAAATCATCAGCAGCAAGACAGCACAAGTACATTGACTATAGTCGTGCACTTGATGCCACACAGTTATATCTCAACGAAATCGGTTTCTCTCCACTGCTGACCCCAGCAGAGGAAGTCTATTTTGCGCGCTTGGCGCAGCGGGGCGACCCGGCTGGACGTAAGCGCATGATCGAAAGCAACTTGCGGCTGGTGGTTAAAATCGCCCGGCGCTACGTCAATCGCGGCCTTTCATTGCTGGATCTGATCGAGGAGGGCAACCTCGGACTGATCCGCGCCGTGGAAAAATTCGACCCCGAGCGCGGGTTCCGATTCTCTACCTACGCCACCTGGTGGATTCGGCAAACCATCGAGCGGGCGATCATGAATCAGACCCGTACCATTCGTTTGCCGATACACGTGGTCAAGGAGCTCAACGTCTATCTGCGCGCCGCGCGCGAGTTGACTCAGAAACTCGACCACGAGCCTTCCCCTGAAGAGATCGCCAACCTACTGGAACGGCCCGTCGCCGATGTAAAGCGTATGCTCGGCCTGAACGAGCGGGTGACCTCCGTCGATGTTTCTCTCGGGCCGGACTCGGACAAGACCCTGCTCGATACACTCACCGATGACCGGCCCACCGACCCCTGTGAACTGCTGCAGGACGACGATCTTTCGCAAAGCATCGACCTGTGGTTGTCGGACCTCACCGAGAAGCAGCGCGAGGTGGTCATACGGCGCTTCGGCTTGCGCGGCCATGAAAGCAGCACATTGGAGGAAGTCGGCAAGGAAATTGGATTGACGCGTGAGCGTGTGCGGCAAATCCAAGTCGAGGCGCTCAAGCGGCTGCGTGAAATACTCGAGAAGAACGGATTGTCCAGCGAGTCGCTGTTCCAGTAGCGCGGCCACGGTCGTCTCGATGTTCTTCACAAAACACCGTTTTCCGTTGTGCGGGAAACGGTGTTTTTTATTGCCGAAGCTAAAAGCCACTTACCGTGCGCAAACACAGCCGCCCCGTCACGGTAAAAAAAACCAAATAAAAAGCCCGCACGAAGCGGGCTTGACAGTACGTGCGCCGATCAGCGCTCCAGGTACTGCAACTTGTCCTTCACGCCGTCCCATTCTTCGGCATCGGGCAGCGATTCTTTCTTCTCGGTGATGTTCGGCCAGACGTCCGCCAAGTCGGCGTTTAGCTCGATGAATTCCTGCTGATCTTCCGGGACTTCATCTTCAGAGAAGATCGCCTGGGCCGGGCATTCCGGCTCGCACAGGGCGCAGTCGATGCACTCGTCGGGGTGAATGACGAGAAAATTGGGGCCTTCGTAGAAGCAGTCTACCGGGCAGACTTCCACGCAATCGGTGTATTTGCACTTGATGCAGTTGTCGGTGACAACGAAGGTCATGTCGATACTCTCCTCTGGCGACGGCTGGAGCCCAGTCTTGGGTAGGGTCCCCGCTTGAATACGGACCGCCGCGGCTCAGGCTATGACCGGGCAATCTTGAAAACGCGCGGGATTCTAGCAGCTCCCAGGCAATGTCGTTAGATGCGTTTCTTCCACCCATAGAGCAGATCCAGCGCTTGACGCGGCGTTAGTCCATCCGGGTCGAGGCGTGAAAGCTCGTCCACCACGGGATGCGGCAGACTGGCGAACATATCGCTTTGCAGCGGTGCGACAGATTGTCCCGGCTGCGCGCGTGGCGTCTCATGAGGCAAGCTGGTGACCTCAAGGCGTGCCAGATGTTCGCGGGCGCGGTCGATCACCGGATTGGGCACTCCGGCCAGTTGCGCCACCGCCAACCCATAACTCTGGCTGGCCGGCCCAGGCAGAACATGGTGCAGGAAGACTATGCGCTCTTTATGTTCAGTGGCGCTGAGGTGCACGTTGGCGACCACCGGCTCGCTCTCGGGCAAGACGGTCAGTTCGAAGTAATGCGTGGCAAACAGCGTCCAGGCGCGCAGCTGAGCCAAGTGTTCCGCAGCGGCCCAGGCCAGGGACAGGCCATCAAAGGTGCTGGTGCCGCGTCCCACTTCATCCATCAGCACCAGGCTACGCTCGCTGGCGTTGTGCAGGATGTTGGCGGTTTCGCTCATCTCCACCATAAAGGTGGAACGCCCGCCCGCCAGGTCATCGCTGGAGCCGATGCGCGTAAAAATGCGGTCAACCATGGACAGTTCGCACTGCGCCGCCGGCACGAAGCTGCCGACATGGGCGAGCAGCACGATCAGCGCGGTCTGGCGCATGTAGGTGGATTTACCGCCCATGTTCGGCCCGGTGATGATCAGCATGCGAGTGCTGTCATCAAGGTTCAGGTCGTTGGCGACAAAGGGTGTGGCCAGGACCTGTTCGACCACCGGATGACGGCCTTGCTCGATGCGCATGCAGGGCTCGTCGACAAACCGTGGGCGATTGAGGTCCAGGGTCAGCGCGCGTTCGCCCAGGTTGCTCAACACATCCAGTTCGGCCAGTGCGGCGGCAGTTTCCTGCAGCGGTGCCAACTGGCCGATGAGGTGTTCCAGCAACTCTTCATAGAGCACTTTCTCACGGGCCAGAGCGCGGCTCTTGGCCGACAGGGCCTTATCCTCGAAGGCCTTCAGCTCGGGCGTGATGAAGCGCTCGGCGCCTTTGAGCGTCTGTCGACGGATATAGTCGGCGGGCGCCTGTTCGGCCTGTTTGCTCGGCAGCTCGATAAAGTAGCCGTGCACTCGGTTGTAGCCAACCTTGAGGTTAGGCAGACCGGTGCGAGCCTTTTCGCGTGCTTCCAGATCCATCAGGTACTGGCCAGCGTTTTCAGACAGCGACAACAGCTCGTCGAGTTCGGTGTCATAGCCGACCTTGAGCACGCCACCGTCACGAATCACCGCTGGCGGGTTGTCGATAATGGCTTTTTGCAGAAGCTCAGCCAGCTCTGGGTAGGTGCGCACATTGTCGGCCAGCTGCAGCAGATGCGGCGCCACCAGGTCCTGCATGGCCAATTGCAGTTCGGGGAGTGCGGCCAACGCATCGCGCAGGCGAGCCAGATCCCGGGGACGGGCATTGCGCAGGCCGATACGCGCCAGGATGCGCTCCACGTCGCCGATTTCCTTGAGGCGGGGCTGCAGGTTTTCGTAGCGGTAATTTTCCAGCAGGCAGGTAATGGCATCCTGGCGGGCTTCCAGCACGGCGCGGTCACGCAACGGACGATTCAGCCAGCGACTGAGTAGGCGGCTGCCCATGGCGGTCTGGCAACGGTCGAGGACTGACTGCAGCGTATTGTCTCGTCCCCCTGACAGGTTGATATCCAGCTCCAGGTTGCGACGGGTGGCTGCGTCGAGGATGACGGTGTCGTCGAGACGCTCATGACGCAGGCCACGCAGGTGGGGCAGGGCCGTGCGCTGGGTTTCCTTGGCGTAAGCCAGCAAACAGCCGGCGGCGCCAATGGCCAGGGTCAGGCCTTCACAACCGAAGCCCTTGAGGTCCTGGGTGGCAAACTGCTGACAGAGGCTCTTGAACGCCGAATCACATTCGAAATCCCAAGGCGCTCGGCGGTGTACGCCCCGGCGCTTTTCCGCCGGCAGGCCTTGCGGCCAGTCATCGGGGATCAACAATTCAGTGGGGTTGAGACGCTCCAGTTCGGCCAGCAGCGGTTCCCAGCCCTTGATTTCCAGTACGCTGAAGCGGCCGCTGGTGATGTCCAGAACCGCCAGACCAAACAGCTTGTCATCCCCGAGCAGGGCGGCCAACAGGTTGTCGCGCCGCTCATCAAGCAACGCTTCGTCGCTGACCGTACCCGGCGTGAGGATGCGCACCACCTGACGTTCCACCGGGCCTTTGCTGGTGGCCGGATCGCCGACTTGCTCGCAGATCACCACCGACTCGCCCAGCTTGACCAGGCGCGCCAGGTAGCCTTCGGCGGAGTGGAAGGGAATGCCGGCCATGGGGATCGCTTGCCCGGCAGACTGTCCGCGTGAGGTCAGTGTGATGTCCAGCAGCTTGGCGGCCTTCTTGGCGTCCTCGTAGAACAGCTCATAGAAGTCCCCCATGCGGTAGAACATCATCTGGTCGGGATGCTGGGTCTTCAGTCTCCAGTACTGTTGCATCATCGGCGTGTGGGCTGAAAAGTCGCTGTGGCTCATGGTGTGGGCAATGTCCGGCTGAATCGCAAAGCCGCCTAGTGTACGGTATTCCCCCTTGAGCCTTTAACCGGGTCTGTTGCGGCTTCGTGTGCGGCTTGCGACAAAATCACTTAGACCTCAGGAGCTGACATGGACGAACTCACTCATTTAGCTCATCGGCTGGGCGCTGAGCTGCAACGCCTTGGCGCGCAGGTCACCACCGCCGAATCGTGCACGGGGGGCGGGATTGCCGAAGCGATCACGCGCATCCCTGGCAGTTCATCCTGGTTCGAAGCCGGCTATGTAACCTATTCCAATAGCCAGAAGATCGCGCAGCTGGGGGTGCCGGCCGCGCTGTTTGCGACGGTCGGCGCGGTCAGTCGCGAGGTGGTGGAGGCCATGGCGCTGGGCGCGGGGCGCTGCAGCGGCGCGCGATTTGCCGTGGCGGTGAGCGGTATTGCCGGGCCGGATGGCGGCACGCCGGACAAGCCGGTCGGTACCGTCTGGTTGGCCTGGGCCGATGGCGCGCAGGTCACGACTCACTGTTATCGTTTTGCCGGCGATCGCGCCGAAGTGCGCCGTCGGTCGGTAGAAGCGGCCTTGCACGGATTGTTGCGACTGGTCATCGGAGAAAATCCCGGCGAGGGGTAGGCGAGTCTTTTTGCCTATGCTCTAATACTGGCTACTTATACAGTTGTTGCGGCCGTCTGGCCCTGTCGAATACGTGAGGAATTCAATGGACGAGAACAAGAAGCGCGCCTTGGCGGCGGCCCTGGGCCAGATCGAGAAGCAGTTTGGCAAGGGCGCGGTGATGCGCATGGGCGATCATGACCGTCAGGCCATTCCGGCCATTTCCACCGGCTCGCTGGGCCTGGATATTGCGCTCGGTATTGGCGGCCTGCCCAAGGGCCGTATCGTGGAAATCTACGGTCCGGAATCCTCGGGTAAAACCACCCTGACCCTGTCGGTGATTGCCGAGGCGCAGAAGATGGGCGCCACCTGTGCCTTCGTCGATGCGGAGCACGCATTGGATCCTGAATACGCCGGCAAGCTCGGCGTGAATGTCGATGACCTGCTCGTCTCGCAGCCGGACACCGGTGAGCAGGCGCTGGAAATCACCGACATGCTGGTGCGCTCCAACGCCATCGACGTGATTGTGGTCGACTCCGTGGCAGCCCTGGTGCCCAAGGCGGAAATCGAAGGTGAAATGGGCGACATGCATGTCGGCCTGCAGGCCCGCCTGATGTCCCAGGCGCTGCGCAAGATTACTGGCAACATCAAGAATGCCAACTGCCTGGTGATCTTCATCAACCAGATCCGCATGAAGATCGGCGTGATGTTCGGCAGCCCGGAAACCACCACCGGTGGTAACGCGTTGAAGTTCTACGCCTCGGTGCGTCTGGATATTCGCCGTACCGGCGCGGTCAAGGAAGGCGATGAGGTGGTTGGCAGCGAAACCCGCGTCAAGGTCGTGAAGAACAAGGTCGCTCCGCCCTTCCGTCAGGCCGAGTTCCAGATCCTCTACGGCAAGGGTATCTACCGCAACGGCGAGATCATCGACCTTGGCGTGCAGCAGGGTCTGGTTGAGAAATCCGGTGCCTGGTACAGCTACCAGGGCAACAAGATCGGCCAGGGCAAGGCGAATGCCGCCAAGTATCTGGAAGACAACCTCGACGTGCGCGAGGCGCTGGACAAGGGCATTCGTGAAAAGCTGCTGGCCGCCCCGGTCAATGTGAAGGCGGGCTCTGGTGCCAAGGCCGAGGCCGACGCAAAGGCTACTGCCAAGGCGGAACTGGCCAGCGACCAGTAATCGTCTGATCTATGGCTATTGTTCTGGATACGCCTGTCGCTGTGCGCCGGGTTGCCATGGACTTGCTGGCGCGCCGCGAACATGGGCGCGCCGAGTTGACCCGCAAACTACGTCAGCGTGGCGCGCCGCCTGAGCTGATCGACAGCGCTCTCGACCGATTGACGGAAGAGGGACTGCTCAATGAGGCGCGTTATCTGGAAAGCTATATCGCCAGTCGCGCCCGCGCCGGGTGTGGCCCGGCGCGAATTCGCGAAGAGCTCAACCAGCGTGGTTTGCCGCGTGCTGAAGTCGAGCAGGCGCTGAGTCAATGCGAGGTGGACTGGACCGAGCAGCTACGCGAGGTCTGGCGGCGCAAGTTCGCCGGTCAGCTGCCGCAGGACGCCAAGGAGCGCGCTCGGCAAGGACGCTTCCTGGCGTATCGTGGTTATCCGCTGGAGCAGATCGGTCGCTTGCTGCGCAATGCGCTGGATGATTGAGATGCGTCTTCTGAGGCCCAGAGCTGCGCAGTTGTAATAAACCCTCTTCGCTGACCTTGTCTTTCTTGGCGAGGTGACCACCTTCACTGCAATCCGAGCCATTGCGCGCGCGCATTGTGGAAGGCTCGACCTCGGGCCGAGCTCTTGCTGTCGGGGCGACATCACTGGTCTTGCGGATGGCGAGTTCGTCACGGGTTTTGCCGCCTTGATTGCCGTCAGGCGGTAAACGCTTGCCGCTATTTTGCTAACCGGGCGCAGTAACGTCCTCCCGGGCTCGCTGAATCATGGCTGTCCATGCAAGTGGCACAATGATTGCTTTATCTCAGTCAGTATCCGCGGTCGGCAATTGTCTGGCGACCGCAGTTCCCTGTCCCAATGATGGGAAAGAGGTTGAGCATGAGCATCAGTTTCGACAAAGCCCTGGGCATTCATGAGAAGGCGTTGAGCTTCCGCTCCCAGCGTGCCGAGGTCTTGGCCAATAACATCGCCAACGCCGACACGCCGCATTACAAGGCGCGTGATGTGGAATTTTCCAGCGTCCTCGCGGCGCAGATGGAGCAGAGCAAAGGCAGCACGTTCAGCCTGAATCGTACCCAGGCCCGCCATATCGAAGGCGAGGGCGTGTCCTTCAGTGAAGCGGCGCTGCAATACCGCACCCCGCATCACCCGTCCATCGACGGCAACACCGTCGATGCACAGGTCGAGCAGGCCAGCTACGCGCAGAACGCCGTGGACTTTCAAGCCAGCTTTACCTTCCTCAACAGTAAATTCAAAGGGCTGATGTCGGCCCTGCGCGGAGAGTAAGCCATGTCGCTGACCAACGTGTTCAACATCGCCGGTAGTGGCATGAGCGCCCAGAGCACCCGTCTGAATACCGTGGCGAGCAACATCGCCAACGCCGAGACCGTGTCCTCCAGCATCGATCAGACCTATCGTGCCCGTAAGCCGGTGTTTGCCACCGTGTTGCACGATGCGACCAATCCCAACGCCAGTCAGTCGCTGTTCGATGAGCGTGGCAATGCCGGCGTCGGTGTGCAGGTCACCGGCATCGTCGAGGACCAGAGCGAGCTGCAGGCCCGCTATGAGCCGAGCCATCCGGCTGCGAACGCGGAAGGCTACGTGTTCTATCCGAACGTCAATGTGGTGGAAGAAATGGCCGACATGATCTCTGCCAGCCGGGCCTTCCAGACCAATGCGGAAATGATGAACACCGCGAAAACCATGATGCAGAAAGTACTGACTCTCGGTCAGTAAGGCGAAGGATCGACATGAGCACTGTCAATAACAACACCGCCCAATCCGTACTGGACCAGTACCAGCACAAACCTGCCGCCAAGACCACTGGCGACAGCGCCATGGGCAAGGATTCCTTTCTGCAGTTGCTGGTCGCGCAGATGGAAAACCAGAACCCGCTGGACCCGCAGGATAACACGGCGTTCGTGGCCCAGTTGGCCCAGTTCAGCAGCCTGGAAAGCATGAATAACCTGAACTCGACGGTGGAGTCCTTCATGGGTTCCTACCAGTCATCCCAGGCGCTGCAGGCCTCCTCCCTGGTGGGTCGTTCGGTGATTGTGCAGAGCGGTCAGGCGCTGGTGGACACGAGCAAGAGCTTCACGGGCAACGTGATCATGCCCGCCAGCGGCAGCAACCTGAATATCAAGGTCTACAACGACAGCGGCGCCGTGGTGAAAACCCTGGAGCTGGGCGAATGGAGCGCAGGCTCCGTGGACTTCATCTGGGATGGCGTCAACAACGCTGGCGATCCAGTGGAGTCGGGCAATTACACCTTTGTCGCCGAGGCGATGATCGATGGCGAAGCCACCGCGCTGCCGACCTTCCTGCCGGCCACCGTCAACAGCGTCACCCTGGGTGGCGGTGAAATGTATTTGAACCTGGCTGGCATGGGGCGCGTACCGCTCTCCAGCGTACAGACCATTGGCCAATAAAACCGATTTCCAAGGAGTTAACTCATGTCGTTCAACGTCGCTCTGAGCGGTCTGGCCGCAGCCAACAAAGATCTCGCCGTCACCGGCAACAACATCGCCAACGTCGCCACCACCGGCTTCAAGGGCTCGCGTGCGGAATTCGCTGACGTGTACTCGGCATCCATCCTCGGTACCGGCGGCAAGGTTGCGGGTGCTGGTGTGCGGACCGCTGCGATTTCTCAGCAGTTCACCCAGGGCAATATCAATAACACAGGCAACAGCCTGGATCTGGCGGTCAATGGCAATGGCTTCTTTGCTCTGAGCGCTCAGGGTCAGATGATGTATACCCGCGCCGGTGAGTTCGGTACGGACAAGGACGGTTATATCGTCAACAGTGCAGGCTATAAGCTGCAGGGCTACGGCATCAACTCCGCGGGCGATATCGTAGCGGGGCAGAAGGTCGACCTGCAGCTGGATAGCAGCAACGTGGCGCCCAAGGCCACGACCCAGATTACCGAAACCCTGAATCTGGATTCCTCGGCGAAGGCAATTACCCTGGCTTTTGATCCGCAAAATACCAATACCTACAACTGGGCAACGTCGGTGCCGATGTACGACTCGCTAGGTAACGCCCACACTATGAGCCAGTACTTCACCAAGACGGCGGGTGGTAATTGGACGATGCAGGTGCTGGTCGATGGGCGTAATCCAGCCGACCCCAGCCAGGAGCCACCAGTGCCTGAGACTGTAGACTTGGTGTTCGACTCCTCCGGAGCCCTGGATACGGCGACGGCTGGTACGCCGGGTATTACTGTCAATGCGGATGGTACTTTTTCGCTGACCAACTGGCTGCCGGGCGAGCAGCGGGCTGATGGTACCTGGGCGGGGAACGGTTCTGCCGCTGTTGCCAGTGTGGACATCGACATGACTAAGATGACCCAGTACAACGCAGTGTCCTCGGTCACCACCCAGACTCAGGATGGCTACGCCACGGGTCAGCTAGCCGGCTTGAATATCGACGAAACGGGCGTGATGTTCGCCAGCTACACCAACGGACAGTCTAAGCAGATCGGCCAAGTGATGCTGGTCAACTTCTCCAACGTCCAAGGTCTCAAGCCGGTTGGCGGGACTGCCTGGCTGGAAACCTACGCTTCAGGCGTGCCGGTGGAGGGTACGGCCAAGACCGGCACCTTTGGCGCCATGCAGGCAGGCGCACTGGAGGAGTCTAACGTCGACCTGACCGCGCAACTGGTGCAGCTCATCAAGGCGCAGAGCAACTACCAGGCCAACGCCAAGACCGTGACCACCGAAAGCACTATCCTGCAGACCACCATTCAGATGGGCTGATGCGGACAGCTTTAAGGAAAGGGACGCCCATGGGCGTCCCTTTTTTTTTGTCATAGATTCATGCAATAACCCTGTCTGTCTGATACGCACCCGCGGGAGGCCCGCGGACGCAGCGACAGCGCTGCACCTATCATTCGGCGCTGCATGACGTGATTTTGTAGGGGGCGAATTTATTCGCCTGGCGCATGGCCTCCAGGCCACGCATCCGCTTTGACACGTACAAAAGCATCGGTTGGGTAGTTCGTCGCCTCTCTCGAAAGTGACGGAAGATTCGGTGTCAGGCGAATGAGTTCCCCGTACCGGCGCCTTTTCCCGTAGGTTCATGCGCTTGCCCCCTTGCCTGGCATGATGTTTGCTAATTCCACTGCAAACTCTGATAAGGCGGCAACAAGCTGCCGGAGGACGCAGTGGACAAGATGCTTTATGTGGCCATGACCGGTGCCAGCCAGAACACGCTGGCGCAACGGGCGCATGCCAACAATTTGGCCAACCTCTCCACCAATGGCTTTCGTCGTGATTTTGAGCAGGCGCGCTCGATGCCGGTGTTCGGCGACAGTTTGCCGGCGCGGGCCTATGCCATGACCGAGCGTCCGGCCACTGACTTCACCCCCGGCGCCTTGCAGGAAACCGGTCGCGACCTGGACATCGCCATCGAGGGCGAGGGCTGGATCGCCGTACAAACACCGCAAGGCGGCGAAGCCTATGTGCGTACCGCCAGCCTGAAGATCGATGCGGTCGGCATCTTGCGTGCCGGCAATGATTTGCCGGTGATGGGCAATGCCGGCCCGGTGGTGATTCCGCCGGAGCAGAAGGTCGAGATCGGTCGCGACGGCACCATCAGCATTCGCGCGCTGGGCGAGAACCCCAACGTGATGGCCGAGGTGGACCGCATCAAGCTGGTCAAGCCTGACTTGCAGCAGATGGAAAAAGGCCTCGACGGCATGATTCACCACAAGAGCGGGCAGCCAGTCGACGCCGATGCGACAGTGCAGGTGGTTTCCGGCTTCCAGGAGACCAGTAACGTCAACGCCGTAGCCGAGATGACCTCGATGCTCGCCTTGTCCCGCCAATTCGAACTGCATATCAAGATGATGCGTACCGCCGAAGATGATGCCGCGGCGATGACCAAGGTCATGCAGATCAGCTAATTATTTGCGACGCCCCTGGGCGTCGATGAAGGAGAACATTCCATGCTTCCGGCTCTGTGGGTAAGTAAAACCGGTCTGTCCGCCCAGGACATGAACCTGACCACCATTTCCAACAACCTGGCCAACGTCTCGACGACGGGCTTCAAGCGCGACCGCGCCGAGTTTCAGGACCTGATGTATCAGGTACGTCGCCAGCCGGGCGCGCAGAACACCCAGGACACCGAGCTGCCTTCGGGGCTGCAACTGGGCACGGGCGTGCGCATCGTCGGCACCCAGAAGAACTTCACCGCCGGCAGCCTGCAGACCACCGAGCAGCCGCTGGACATGGCCATCAACGGCCGTGGTTTCTTCCAGATCCTGATGCCCGACGGCAGTCTGTCCTATACCCGCGACGGCACCTTCCACCTCAACTCCGAAGGCCAGGTGGTCACCGCCAGCGGCTTTCCGGTAGAGCCGGCGATTGTCGTGCCGCCGGAAACCCAGACCTTCAGCGTCGGTGAAGACGGCACCGTTTCCATCGGCCTGGCCGGCGAGGCCGAGCTGCAGGTGATTGGCAACATCCAGACCGCAGACTTCATCAACCCGGCCGGCTTGCAGGCCACCGGTGGCAACCTGTTTCAGGAAACCGCCGCTAGCGGCGCGCCGCAGGTTGGCCAGCCAGGCCTGAACGGGCTGGGCACAGTGCTACAGAGCACCTTGGAGAACTCCAACGTCAGTACCGTTGAAGAGCTGGTGAACATGATCACCACCCAACGTGCCTACGAGATGAATTCCAAGGTCATCTCCACCGCTGACCAGATGCTCGGCTTTGTGACCCAGCAGTTGTAATGCCGTAGGGGCGTGCGCTTGTAAGCCGCGCCCCTCGATCCTTTTGCGAGGTTGCCTCCTGATGCTCCGGCTGTTGTTCTCCCTGACGTTTCTAGCTCTGTTGAGTGGCTGCATGGCACCGCCGGCCAAGCCCAACGAGCCGTATTACGCGCCGGTGCTGCCGCGTACGCCGCTGCCTGTCGAACAGAACAATGGCGCGATCTACCAGTCCGGGTTCGGCATGAACCTGTTCGACGACCGCAAGGCCTACCGGGTCGGTGACATCATCACCATCACCCTCAACGAGAGGACCCAGGCCAGCAAGAGTGCTAACTCCCAGTTGAGCAAAGACAGCAGTGCCAACATTGGCCTGACCTCGTTGTTCGGCGGCGCGGTGTCGGCGACCAATCCGATGACCGGTAATACCATGACCTTGGGCGCGGAATTCGCCGGGGAGCGGGACAACAACGGCTCGGCCAAGGCCGGGCAAAGCAACAGCCTAACTGGCTCGATCACCGTGACTGTGGCCGAAGTGCTGCCCAACGGCATTCTTTCGGTGCGCGGTGAGAAGTGGATGACTCTGAACACTGGCGAAGAGCTGGTACGTATTGCGGGCCTGATCCGCTCCGACGATATCGGCACCGATAACACCGTGTCGTCCACCCGCGTGGCCGATGCGCGCATCACTTACTCAGGCACCGGCGCCTTTGCCGATGCCAGCCAGCCGGGCTGGTTGAGCCGCTTCTTCATGAGCCCAATGTGGCCGTTCTAGGTGACGGAATGAGGTGCTGCAAAGGCTTCGGCCTGGGGGCGCAGGCGATGATGGTTCTGCCGAATGGCTCGTCTGGCATAACCGCTGTAGGGGCGAATTCATTCGCCGTGCGCATGATCACCGAGCCACGCAGCGGCTGCGACAACCACAACGGCATCGGCCGCCTGGTTCGTCGCATCCCCGCAGCAGTCGGAAAACGCGATGCCAGGCGAATGAATTCGCCCCTACTTAACACAGCTACGCACGACAACCGCCGCTTAGGAATTAACCCATGACCAAGTACCTGCTTATTGCGCTCGGCCTGCTGGCCAGCTTCGCCGTGCAGGCCGAGCGGCTCAAGGATATCGCCAGCATCCAGGGCGTGCGATCCAACCAGCTGATCGGTTACGGGCTGGTAGTAGGCCTCAACGGTACCGGCGACCAGACCACGCAAACGCCCTTTACCCTGCAGACCTTCAACAACATGCTCGCCCAGTTCGGCATCAAGGTGCCGCCCAGTGTGGGCAGCGTGCAGCTGAAAAACGTCGCGGCGGTGTCGATCCACGCCGACCTGCCGCCTTTTGCCAAGCCGGGGCAGACCATCGACATCACCGTGTCGTCGATCGGTAACTCGAAAAGCCTGCGCGGTGGCAGCCTGTTGATGGCGCCGCTCAAGGGCATCGACGGCAACATTTACGCGATTGCCCAGGGCAACCTTGTCGTAGGCGGCTTCGATGCCGGCGGCGCGGACGGTTCGCGTATCACCGTCAACGTGCCCTCAGCGGGCCGCATTCCTGGGGGCGCTACCGTCGAGCGCGCGGTGCCGAGCGGTTTCGACCAAGGCACCAGCCTGACCCTCAACCTCAATCGCCCGGACTTCACCACGGCGAAGAACATCGTCGACCGCATTAACGAATTGCTGGGCCCGAATGTCGCCCAGGCGATTGACGGTGGCTCGGTGCGGGTCAGTGCGCCGCTGAACCCCAATCAGCGTGTCGATTACCTGTCGATTCTGGAAAACCTGGAAATCGATCTCGGCCAGGCAGCTGCCAAAGTCGTCATCAATTCGCGCACCGGTACCATCGTCATCGGTCAGAACGTGCGCGTAGCGCCGGCCGCGGTCACCCACGGCAGTCTCACCGTGAGCATCACCGAAGACCCCATCGTCAGTCAGCCAGCACCGTTCTCCGATGGCGAAACCGTGGTGGTGCCACGTTCGAAGGTCAATGCCCAGCAAGAAGTGAAACCGATGTTCAAATTCGCGCCGGGCACCACCCTGGACGAAATCGTCCGTGCGGTGAACCAGGTGGGCGCAGCGCCCAGCGACCTGATGGCCATTCTTGAAGCCCTGAAACAGGCCGGCGCACTGCAAGCCGACCTGATTGTGATCTAAGGGATGAGCATGAAATTTAGCGCTCCCAGTGTGGGCGACAGTGGCGCCTACACCGACCTCAATCGCCTAAATCAGTTGAAGGTCGGCAAGGATCGCGACAGCGAGGAAAACACCCGCAAGGTCGCTCAGGAGTTTGAGTCGCTGTTCCTCAGCCAAATGTTCAAGGCCATGCGTCAGGCCAACGACGTGCTGGCCGACGACAATTTCATGAACAGCGAGACCAGCAAGCATTACCGCGACATGCACGATCAGCAGATGGCCGTGACGCTGCCCAAGCAGGGCGCCGGCATCGGCCTGGCCGATGTCCTGGTGCGACAGCTGAGCAAGGACCGTCAAGCCAGCGTGCGTGAGAATCCGTTTCGCAGTGCCGACGCGCCGGCGTTGGCCGGCGCGGCAGTCGAGCGGCCGACATTGGCCGGCGGCAGCGACGGTGAGCTGCGCGACGACCGACAATTGCTCAAGGCGCGGCGCTTGAGTCTGCCGAGCTATCGCAGTGGCGGTGCTACCCAGGCAGCGCCCGAAACCGCCGCGCTGGCGACTGCCCAGCCGGGCCAGCCGCTGGTGGACCTGGATTGGAAACCCGCGCAAGCCTACGCGGCTCCCGAGCGTGGCGGGCTGCTGGTCAATGGCCGGCCGGTAAGCGATTCGGCGCCGATGCCCACCCGTTTTAATTCGCCGGAAGAGTTTGTCGCCGCCATGCTGCCCATGGCCGAAGGCGCTGCTCGACGCCTGGGTGTCGATGCCCGCCACCTGGTGGCCCAGGCCGCGCTGGAAACCGGGTGGGGCCGCTCGATCATTCGCCAGGACGACGGCAGCAGCAGCCACAACCTGTTCGGCATCAAGGCCCATGGCTGGGGGGGGGATTCCGCCAGCACCACCACCACCGAGTTCTACAACGGCCAGGCGGTGAAGGAGCAGGCCGAGTTCCGCAGCTACGCCTCTTACGCGCAAAGCTTCGACGACTACGCGACCTTCCTGCAAAGCAACGGCCGCTATCAAGAAGCGCTGCAAACCGCCGATAACCCGGACAAGTTCATGCGTGAACTGCAGCAGGCTGGCTACGCCACCGATCCGCAGTACGCGCGCAAGGTCAACCAGATCGCCAAGCAGTTGCAGACCTACCAGATGGTCGCCGCCGCCGGCACGACGAAGAACATTTAGGAAGCTGAAACATGGCAGGTTTGCTCTCCATCGGCATTTCCGGGCTCGCGGCCAGCCAGGCCCACCTGAGCACCGTCGGTCACAACATCACCAACGCAGACACGCCCGGCTTTTCGCGCCAGCAGGTGACACAGCAGTCGTCTGGCGGTCAATACATCGGCCCGGCCGGTTTTATCGGCAGCGGCACCACGCTGAACGATGTGCGCCGTATGTACAGCGGCTTCATCGACACGCAGCTGCAGAGCGCCACCGCCTTGAATGGCGATACCAAGTCGTACCTGGACAGCATCAGCCAGATCAACTCCCTGCTGGCTGATAGCGGCACCGGTGTGAACGTGGTGCTCAAGGGTTTTTTTGATTCCGTGCAGAACGTGGTCAGCAAACCCACTGACCTTGCCTCGCGCCAGTTGTTGATGACCTCCGCTGAATCGTTGAGCAATCGTTTCGGCTCGGTGCAGACGCAAATGGAGGACCAGGGGGCCTACGTCAACAGCCAGCTGAAGACCATGACGGACACGGTCAATGGCTTGGCAGACAAGGTGGCGAAGCTCAACGTCGCGATCAAGACGGCATCCCTCAACGGTATCAAGCCGAACGATCTGATGGATTCGCGAGACCAGGCCGTGCGCGAGCTGTCTGGGCTGGTAGGCGTCAAGGTGGTGGATCAGGACGGCCAGTTCGCCCTGTTCCTCGGCAGCGGTCAGCCGCTGGTGATCGGCAATCAGGCCAATACCCTGACGGCAGAGCCGAGCAAAGACGATCCTTCCCGTCTGGCGATGATCTTCACCACGCCGACCACGCGTATTGATATCACTAATGTAGTGACGGGCGGCACTGTGGGTGGCCTGCTGCGTTACCGCAGCGAAGTGCTCGATCCGGCCATGAATGAACTGGGCCGTTTGTCCTTGGTCATCGCGGATCAGGTCAATCAGCAATTGGGCCAGGGTCTCGATCTGAATGGCGAGTTTGGCGCCACCCTGTTTGGTGATATCAACGCCGCGAATGTGGTGAATCAGCGCAGCATTGCCCAAGGGGGCAACAGCGCCGGCTCAGGCAATTTCGACGTGCGGATCACCGATACCAGCCAGCTCAGCAAGTATGACTATGAAGTAGAGTTCACCAGTGCCACCGAGTTTACGGTGCGTCGATCCGACGGCACGGATATGGGCGCTTTCGATCTGGCGATCGATCCGGAGCCGGAGCTTGCTGATGGCTTTAGTCTGAGTTTTGCGGGCGGCGCTCCGGCAGCGGGCGATACCTTCACGCTGATTCCCACCCGTCATGCCGCGGGCGATATTTCGGTGGCGCTTACCGAGCCCAAACGCCTTGGTTTGGCTGCGCCGCTGAGTGCGACCACCGGCAGTGGCAACTACGGCACGGGCAGTATCAGCCAGCCGGAGCTGAAGACGCATCTGGACATCTACGCGCCGGCTGCTGATCAGCAAGCTCAGCAAGATGCGATCAAAGCTGCAATGCCCGTCCGAGTGGTGTTTGGCGAGGTAGATGCGGCAACCGGCATGCAGGACTACACGCTTTACGATGTGAATGGCGCCGAAATTACGGCTGCGGCGGGCACTTACATTCCGGGCCAATCCAAAGAGCTGCCTCTGGCGGTGACCGTTGCGGGTATTACGGTTGAATTCAGTGCGACTGTCAGTGGTTCTCCAGCCAACAACGACAGCTTCACTATTTCCTTCAACCGAGATGGGCAGTCGGACAACCGCAACGCGCTCAAACTGCAGGATTTGCAGAGCAAGGCGACGGTCGACGTCGATGCTGCCGGCAAGGGCTCCAGTTTCACCACCGCGTATGGTTCGCTGATCAGCGAGGTTGGCGCGAAGACCGCCCAGGCGCAGGCGGACAACGGCGCCACCGAGGCGATTCTTACTCAGGCCACCGCGACCCGCGAGTCGCTGTCGGGTGTCAACCTCGACGAAGAGGCTACCAACCTGATCAAGTTCCAGCAGTACTACACCGCCTCGTCGCAGATCATCAAGGCTGCCCAGGAAACCTTCAACACGCTGCTCAGCGCTCTCTAAGGTCAGGTGACGAACCATGCGTCTTTCGACTAATCAAATGTTCAACGCCAACGTGAATGGTTACCAAAAGGGTTACTCGGCGCTGGTCAAGACCCAAGAGCAGATCACGTCGGGCAACCGTATTCAGACGCCGGCGGATGACCCCATCGGGTCGGCCCGTCTGCTGCAGTTGGAACAGCAATCCGCGCTGTTGAGCCAATACAAAAGCAATCTGACCGATGCCACCAACTCGCTGACCCAGGAAGAGAGCATTCTGTCGTCCATGATCAACATCTCGCAGCGTGCACGCGAGTTGGCTGGGCATGCGGGTAACGGTGCCTATAACGACCAGAACCGTTCGGCCATCGCGGCTGAGCTGAAGCAGATCGAAGCAGAGCTGTTCGGTCTGATGAACAGCAAGAACGCCAGCGGCGAATACTGGTTCAGTGGTAGTCAGAGTGGTATCCAGCCTTATGTGCTGAACAGTGACGGCACTTACAGCTATCAGGGTGATCAGGGACAGCAGAACCTTCAAGTTGCCACTGGATTGCAGATCAGCATTAACGACAGCGGTTATAGCGCTTTCGAAACTGCGCGCAATGTCAGCCGCACAGCGTCGAGTCTCGACACTGTAGGCGCGAGTGGGCAGCGGATGTACCTGTCCCAGGGTACGGTTTCCAATCAGCGGGATTTCGACAGCACCTTCCGAGCGGATGCGCCCTACAAGTTGGAAATCAGCGCCAACACAGACGGCAGCATCGGCTACACCGTGACGGCTGCGGGTGTTGCCGTGGACTCCGGGTCTTATGACCCTAACCAGGAAAATCCGAAAATCACCTTCCGGGGTGTCGAGTTCAACCTTGACACCATGCTGAAGACGGGTGAGTCGGACTTCGCAGCGCTGCTAGATGGCCACAGTTTCGACCTGGGGATGGCCCCCGAAAAGTTTGCTGTTAGCAGTAATTCCGCCGCACAAATTAGCGCCTCAACCGTGGTGGATGTGGATGCTTACACGACAGGCTTCCCAGATGGTGGCGTGACGCTGAAGTTTGACGGTACTGGTTATCAGGCCTTTGCTCAGCCAAGCAATGTATTGATCCCCAGCGCTTTCGATGGCGCGACCAATACGTTGACGGTAGCTGGCGTCGAATTCAGCTTCAGCGGAACGCCGGCAGCGGATGATCTGTTCAAGGTCACGGCCGATTCCCAGGAAAACCAGAATCTCCTCAATACCATTGCCAATCTGCGTGCAGCGCTTGAGCAGCCCGCTGATGGCATTGAAGGGGGTGGCCTGCGTATCCGGGAAGCCATTGCAGTGGCCCTGGGCAATATCGATAGCGGCATGATTCAGATCGAAAGCACCCAAGCTCACATTGGCGCACGTCTGAACAGCATCGACACGCTGCTCGTCGAAAATGAAAGCCTGAGCATTATGAATGACTCGACCCAATCGGCCATTCGCGACACCGACCAGTTCGAGGCTGCCTCACGCCTGATGTTGCAACAAACCAAGCTTGAGGCTGCTCAAGCTGCGTTTGTCCGGGTGAGTCAGCTGAGTTTGTTTGATCGGTTGTAAGCAGCATCGATTGTGTAGCGGCGCGACTTCACACGAAGTTCGCGCCGTTTTTTTTGAAAAAACGGATTTGAAGCGGTAAGAACAAGTGAATCTTTATACGAATAGTCCGGTTATTTTTTAGGGTAAAACATGGAAACTATTTCGCAAGCGCGGCAAACAGCAGAGCTTTTATTTTCGCGGGGGGAGTATGCGAATGCATTGGCCTTGCTGGAGAAAATTGAAAGTGTTGTAGGGGCTCACTCTGAGTTGGCTAATGACATTGCGATTGTTCATTATCGCTTGGGTAATATCCCGAAATCGATGCATTATTTTAGAAATGCGTTGACTCATCAGGGTGAAAAAGAGCACCGCGTGGCAAATAATCTCCTGGCAATTATTGAGGAGATAACCCTCAAAGGGGCAGCGCCGAGCTCTATGCTGTCTTCGGATGTTGTCTGTCCTGTCTGTAATACAGAGGCAATTCGCTTCAACCCCATCCCAGAAGCGTATCGGCAGATTGCTAAAAAGCATGGTTTTGAACACTTCGGCAAAGGGGAAATGACAGCGCATGACACTTACAGCTGTAGTGCATGCGGCGCCTCGGATCGGGAGCGAATCTATGCACTTTGGATTGAGCAAGAGATACAGCGAGGCGGATTGCGCCAAGGCGACAAAGTCATTCACTTTGCCCCTGAGGCGGGTCTGAGCCGTGTTCTACGTAAGAAAGGCTTCCAATATGCAACTGCCGACTTAGGTATGGCAGGGGTTGATTACAAGGTCGATTTGCAAAATCTGCCATTTGAAAACGAGTCGTTCGACTTTTTCATTTGTAGTCATGTCTTGGAACATGTTGCAAGCGATGATGCCGCTATCCAAGAACTCCTTAGAATTACTCGAAAAGGAGGATTCGGAATTCTAATGGCACCCATTATTGTAGGTCTTGAAAAGACGTTGGAAGATCCTGGCGTTACTGATCCGGCTGAACGTTGGAGGTTGTACGGTCAAGATGACCATGTGCGCCTCTATGCTCATGAAGATTACGTGAGCAAAATTGAAAAGCATGGTTTTCAACTTGACCAGTTGGGAATGGATTACTTCGGCAAAGAGCTTTTCGAGAAATTGGGTTTGAAAGAAACGACCGTGCTTTATATTGCAAGGAAATTGGATTGACTTTTTAGATGCAGGTAGATCCGTTGTTTCGGGAGCTGGCAAGATATTTGCAGCAGCACCTTAAGTGTTTGAAATGACGGACGATTGGCGGTTCGACGGATTTTTGATCTGTGTCAGCTTGCCGTAAATCGTCTGACTTCCTGATTAGATAGTTTGAAGGTAATTCATGGAATCTGATTTTAAAGAGCATCCCAAAAAAGTTGCTGATAATGATTTTTGGGGGCAGGTCAAGCGCACGGTGCATGGTCAACCCGTTTCGCAAGAACAAATCGATATGATAGTGGGGAGCGTAAGATCAAGCCTTACGCTGCGTCCGGATGATGTGTTGTTGGATCTTGCCTGTGGTAATGGGGCGCTGTCCCAATACTTTTACGGTGAATGCAGCGAGTTTCACGGTGTGGACTTCTCTGAAGTGCTGATTGCGCGGGCCAAACAGTATTTTGAAGAAAGGCCGCGACGCTCGTTCGAGCTGTCAGATGTCGGCAGTTACATCGTTTCGGAGTCGAATCCTGAGCGCTTCACCAAGGCTCTGTGCTACGGAAGTTTCTCTTACTTCCCTGAAGAAGTCGCTCGCTTGGTTCTAACCAATCTGAGCTGTAAGTTCAAGCGGATTGAACGGGTCTTTATCGGTAATCTTCCAGACTTGGATAGGCAGGCATTTTTCTATACCGATGGGCTTGATCATACGCAAGAGCTTAAAGAGTTCAACTCCAAAATCGGTATATGGCGAAGTGAAGCGGAGTTCCGACTGCTTGCTCAAGATTGCGGCTGGGAGGCGGAGTTCAAAAGAATGCCGAAGGAGTATTATGCGGCACATTACCGTTACGACGTTATTTTGACTCGCAAGGCATAGGTGAGCAAATGCTTGGCAAGTTAAGCTGTGCTGATTTAGCGGTTTGGGGTGGTAAGCCTTTGTTTGAAAGAGCTCGGTCTACATCAAGCTTGTATACCCCCGACATCAATAAGTTTCTGGAGTACTCAAAAGTATTCTATGAGGCTCGCCAGTTTACTAATCGCGGTCCACTGGTGCAGGAGTTAGAGAGCCGTTTGGCGCGTTTTCACGGAGTAAGCCACTGTATATCTTTTTGCAGCGGATTCTGGGCGCTGGTATTGACAATAAGATGCACTGCATTGTCTGGACGAAATGAGATAATCATGCCGTCTTTGACCTATAGGCGTATGGCTGACGTGGCTGCCTGGGCCGGCTACACGCCTCGATTTTGTGATGTTGATGCGGTAAGCATGGCAATGAGTCCTGATACGGTGCGGCCATTGTTGAATGAAAATACAGCCCTGATCATGGCTGTTCACCCTATTGTCAATTGTTGCGATGCGGCTGGGCTGGAAAGACTCTCAGCAGAAACAGGCATTCCTGTAATGTTTGATGCCGTAGAATCGGTTTACGAGGTGCTAGATAGCCGAAAAGTTGGAAGCTTTGGTTCAGCAGAGTGTTTCTCGATGCATGCCAGCAAGTTGCTGAATGGATTTGAGGGTGGTTATGTGACCACAAACGATCCTGCTCTGGCAAAGAAGCTGACGATTATGCGTGGCTTCGGTTTTAGTGGGCAAGATAATGTCGAAGATCTTGGCTTGAATGCGAAATTGAATGAAATCCATGCGGCTATGGCACTTGCGGCTTTAGATGATCTAGATACGCTGGTGCAGGAAAACCTTGTTCGATATAGGCATTACCAGAAAACTTTGGAATATATACCGGGGATTCGTCTGGTTGCCTTCAATGAGGCGGAGCAGACTGGTTTTAAGAACATTTTGATAGAATTGCAGGATGATTGGCCCTTAACGCGTGAGGAAACACTGAGGCTACTAAACTCTGAAAATATTCTGGCCCGAGCTTATTACTCGCCACCGCTGCATCTGAAAAAAACCAGATATAAAACAGTTTCTGGCCCCCTTCCTATAACCGAAACCCTCGCCGAGCGGTTCATGCTGATGCCCTGCGGTCATAGAGTTTCAGAAGACGATATAAGTAAAATTTCAATGTTCCTGCTGTTTATGCAAGAACATGCTGCGGATCTGCGTGCGAGGTTAAACCGTGAGTAGCCGTGAGCTTGCCGTGTTGGGCGGAAAATCCCTCTTTGATCAGCCAGTACCCGTAGGGCAGCTTTACTTTCCTGAATGGGAGAAATATGAAACTGCTATGCGAGGAATATTTGATCGGCAGTACTACACTAATCAGGGTCCTTTGGTATGCCAGTTAGAGACCAGGCTGCAAGAATTTTTAAATGTTCGACACGCTATTTGTGTCACGAATGCAACTATTGGGTTAATGATGGCGGCCGATGCACTTGGCTTGCACGATAAAGTTATAACCCCAGCATACACGTTTATCGCAACCGCTCAGTCGCTTAGTTGGGCGGGGGTAGAGCCTCTTTTTTGTGATGTGGATCCACTGACCCACCAGATAGAGCCAGAGTCGGTAGAGACTTTGCTGAAACAATATGCAGGTGAGGTCAGTGGGATTCTGGCCGTCAATTTGTGGGGTGATGCGTGCCAGCAGGTCAAGCTTGAATACTTGGCAAAGAAGTATGGAGTAAAGCTGTATTTTGACTCTGCACATAGCTTTGGCTGTGAGATTGATGAAAATCCAGTTGGCGCTGCGGGCGATCTTGAGGTTTTCTCTTTCCATGCCACAAAAGTACTGAGTGCGGCTGAAGGTGGTTGCATCTGTACTAATGATGATGAGCTCGCTGCGCACTTGCGGAATATCCGCAGTAGCTACGGCGCCGGGTCTTTTCGTGCTGTGCTGCGTACTTCAAATGGCCGTATGTCAGAGGCGCAGGCTGCAGTAGCCTTGCTCAGTCTGGATGCATTCCAGGATATAGTGGCTCGCAACGAGAGGATTTTTAATTCTTATCGAGAGGGGTTAGAAGGTATTCCGGGTTTACGTTTGATTACCCCAGGCGCTGTAAGTAAAACCAATTATCAATATGTTGTTTGCGATGTGGATGAGACCGAGTTTGGGTTGACTCGCGATGAACTTCAGCACGTTCTCTCTGCCGAAAATGTGTTGGCGCGTCGTTACTTCTATCCAGGCCTCCATCGCTGCGTTCCCTATGCAAGCCAATTCCCCGATGCATCCGATCGACTGCCTGTCACCGAACGTTTGTGTGGAAGAGTTCTACAGCTACCTATCGGTCAGGTGATTGACGAGAGTGACTCGAGAGAAATTGCGATGATCGTGCGCGCAGCATTTGATAATGCTGAAAAAATTCGCCAAAAGCTGAGGGTTAGCGTGTGAAATTAGGGATTATGCAGCCCTATTTTTTTCCGTTCCTGGGTCATTTTGCATTAATAGCCCATACGGACAAGTGGGTGGTTTTTGATGTGACCCAGTACACGCCCAAGTCATGGATGGCACGTAATAGGGTTTTACATCCCAATGAGGGGTGGGCCTATATAAATGCTCCTCTTTCTAACTCATCCATATCAATAAAAACTTTTCAGGCCCGAGTTCTAGATATTGCAGTTACTAAAAAATCGCTACTGGGAAAGCTGTCTCACTACCGTCGGGAAGCGCCTTTCTATACTTCTGTAGTTGCTCTTGTGGAGAGGGTTTTTTCTGGCCTGAACAGTGACTCCTTGGTTGATCTTAATGTCCGTGGTCTCCAGGAGGTTTGTAATTATTTGGGTATCCCATTCAATTTCTCAATCTGCTCTCAGATGGATCTGGATTTCACTGGCGTTGAAGAGGCGGGTGACTGGGCTCCTGCTATAAGTCGGCAGTTGGAGGCAGATATTTATTTGAATCCTATCGGGGGGCGGGATCTTTTCGATCCGCTCAAGTTCAGGGCTGCCAATACCGATTTGGTTTTTTTAGAGTTTGATCCGTTTTTTTATGAGACGGGCACGTATACGCCGGAATCGAGTCTATCCATTCTGGATGTGCTGATGTGGAACTCCCCGGCAGAGGTTGTTCGGGCAATAGATAATTGTTCTCACATGGTTTGTGTTTGATATTTATTTTTTTGGATTATGGGTTTTAAATGGAAATCAAGAGTCCTTTAGTTAGTATTGTTGTTCCCACCTATAAGCCAAGATTTTTCGAGGCTGCTCTACAAAGTGCCTTGCTGCAGACGTACGGCAATATAGAAATTCTGATTAGTGATGATTGTCCAGGTTTGGATGTCCAGGATATCCTGAGTCGCTATCTTGTGCATGCCTCCAAGCCTATAAGAATTATCCGTAACGAGCCGGGTCTTGGTGGTTTGTTAAATTATACTCAGTGCGTGACTGAGGCGAGAGGGCAGTTCGTTAAGTTTCTTAACGATGACGATATACTGCTGCCGACCTGTATTGAGCGTATGGTTGAAGTCTTCAATGGTGATTCTTCCATAAGTCTGGTTACATCCCGAAGACTGCTGATCGATGGTTTGGGTAGAACTCTCCCTGAGATTCAAGCGACCAAATGCCCATTTCTCAAGGATACACGTATCAACGGGCGTGACCTGATAAGTTATCTGGCCGACTATCCGATGAATTTTATCGGTGAGCCCAGTACTGTTATGTTTCGTCGGGAACATCTCGTTAACGTCACGCCTAATGTATGCTGTCTGCAGGGTGAGACGATTCGAGCTATCAACGATCTGGCCATGTATGTAAATATCCTGACGCATGGCGATCTTGCGTACCTTGTAGAACCGTTATCATGCTTTCGTCAGCATGAGGAGCAGCGACAGCAGCAATCCGATATTCTGGAATTATGGAAGAAAGCGGTCGTGCTTTTTCCCCGGCAAATAAAGTCCATGGGCCTTTATCGCAGTCAGGGAAACAGCCGCGTGCGGATTTCGTCACTTGAGTCGGATCAGTGGGAGGAATTTGATCTACAAAAAGTCCTGTCCGTTGTTCCCATCGTTGCTGAACAGGGAGCCGCTACCGCGTTTTCACTCCAAACCTGGGCTAAAGAAAGAGTCATTCAGCCGCATCAGCAGGCTCTAATCGACGAACGGCTTTCTGCCACGCCTGTCGTACGAGTGGGTGTTTACATCCTCGGTGGGGAGCAGGATGCACAAGCGCTGCGGAGGACGTTGGACAGTTTGGCTTCTGCGCCCCGGAATCTGCAGTTGGAGGTCGCGGTACTTGGACAAGTGCCCCATGCGGTGGATTTTCCTGCCAATGTTCGGCAGGTTTCACAGGGCCCCAGCCTTGCCGATACGCTGAATGAATGCATTGAAGCCGAAGCCCAGGATTGGGTGGTGTTGCTAGGCAATGGCGTGGAGTTCACCCGTGGTGGTCTGCATATGCTGTCGGTGGAGCTTTCCGCAGGACTGCCTTGCGATGCCGTTTACGCCGATGAACTGGTGCTAAGCGAGACGGGGGTGGGTGCTTTATTCCGCCCTGATTTCAATCTTGATCTACTCCTTAGTTTGCCAAGTGCCACGGCGCGTCGCTGGTTGTTTCGGGGGGATGCGCTGAAAGAATTGGGTGGCTTCGATGCTCGCTACCCAGCAGCCTTGGAATTCGACCTGATTACGCGTTTGATTGAGCAAAAAGGCATTTCTGCCATTGGTCACCTAGACGAGCCCTTGCTAATTGCCGACTCCATCAGCCTGCTCAATATCACGGATGAAGTCAGTATTCTGGAGCGTCACCTTCAGCGTCGCGGCTATCCCAATGGCAAAGTAGTCACTGACCTGCCTGGTCGCTATCGTTTGGTCTACAACCATGAAGACAAACCGCTTGTTTCCATCATCGTGCCGACCAAGGATCAGCTACCCATGCTGCTCCGCTGCATTACGAGCCTGCTTGAGAAAACCCGCTACCCCAACTTCGAAGTGCTGATTGTCGATAACAATAGCGAGACGGCGGAGGCGCGTGATTGGCTGAATGGCGTAGAAAAAATGGGGGCCGACAAGGTGCGCGTACTGCGCTACCCGCATCCGTTCAATTATTCAGCAATCAACAATATGGCGGCCCGTGAGGCCCGCGGTGAATACCTCGTATTGCTCAACAACGATACCGCGATCTTGCGTGAAGACTGGTTGGAAGCATTGATGAACCACGGGCAGCGTCCCGAGGTTGGCATCGTGGGTGCCAAGTTGCTGTATCCGACCGGTCAAATCCAGCATGCCGGGGTAATCCTTGGTCTGCGGGGCCCTGCGGACCATCCCTTCATTGGTGCGGAGCAAACCGATTCTGGCTACATGCAACGGATGCAGGTTGATCAGAATCTGACGGCTGTGACAGCGGCCTGTTTGCTGATTCGCAAGAGCCTTTACGAGGATGTGGGTGGCTTGGATGAAGGGGCCTTCAAGGTTTCCTATAACGATGTTGACCTGTGCCTAAAAGTGCGTGAAGCGGGCTATCTGACCGTATGGACGCCGCACTCGGTCGTCATGCATGTGGGCAACGTCAGTCAAAATAACGTTGATCCTGGGAAGGCCGAGGCCAAGCGCAAGCGCTTTATCGCTGAGCAGGATGCGATGTATGAAAAATGGCTGCCCCTTATTGCACGAGATCCGGCGTACAACGCCAATTTATCGTTGAATGGCAAGGGCTTCGAAATTGAGGTGGATGCCAATCTCACCTGGCGTCCTTTGAGCTGGCGGCCGCTGCCGGTGGTCTTGGCCCATATGGCAGACAAGACGGGTTGCGGTCAGTATCGGGTCATCCAGCCGTTCAATGCGGCGAAGGAGGCCGGGCTTATCGATGGTACGTTGTCAGGCCGGTTGCTTAGCATTCCTGAGCTGGAGCGTTATAACCCCGACTCCATTGTGTTGCAGCGGCAGGTAACGGATGCCCAGCTGGAAATATTGAGTCGGATGAATAAATTCTCAAAGGCCTTCAAGGTCTTCGAGTTGGATGATTACCTCCCCAATTTACCGATCAAGAGTGTTCATCGAGGTCACATACCTAAGGATATTCTGAAGTCCATACGACGTGGCCTGGGCTACGTGGATCGCTTTGTGGTGTCTACCGAGCCGTTAGCCGAAGCCTTTGCCGGCATGCATGCGGATATTCAGGTTGTCAAGAATCGTCTGGATCCGCGTTGGTGGACTGGCCTGGGCAGCGAACGGCGCGTGTCTGATAAGCCGCGAGTGGGTTGGGCGGGGGGTTCCAGTCATACCGGTGATCTGGAAATGATCGCTGATGTGGTTAAGGAATTGGCTAACGAAGTGGAGTGGGTCTTCTTCGGCATGTGCCCGGACAAACTGCGGCCTTATGTGCACGAGTTTCACCCCGGAATCGATATCGAGAAGTATCCGGCTGCGCTGGCGGGCTTGAATCTGGACCTAGCGTTGGCACCGGTTGAGCCGAACCTGTTCAATGAGTGCAAGAGCAACTTGCGCTTGTTGGAATACGGCGCTTGCGGCTTCCCGGTGGTGTGCACCGATCTGGTTTGTTACCAGGGCGATCTGCCGGTGACACGGGTGAAGAACCGCTTCAAGGATTGGGTGGATGCGATTCGCATGCACCTGTCCGACCTGGACGCGACGGCGAAAACGGGTGATGAACTGCGTGCCGCCGTGCACAAAGACTGGATGCTTGAAGGCGAAAACCTGGAGCTATGGCGCAAGGCCTGGTTGCCAGGTTAATCGCTAAGCAAAGCCCGCAAAGTTGCGGGCTTTTGCGTTTTAGTTGCGTTGTTCGGGTGTATGGGGTTGCTGGGCGGCGCAGCGTTTACGACGTGCTGGTAACGGATATCGACGCGAAACATACCAGTGTGACGGCCAGTCTAGGCTCCGATTCTTCTCGCTCAACTCGTTCCTGCGGCCCCGCCGAAGGGGCGACGAAATCATGCGGATCACCTCGCGCGACGTGGTTGCGAATGTGCGCTAAGACACGTAATGGCGTGGTAGTGGCGAAAAAAGACGCAGGTACCCCTAAAGCATCCGCGGGAGCCGACGATAACCCTTATGACAGTTCTCCAGGCCACATCAGGCGCAAGCCGAGGGCGTGGGAACCTTAAGCCAACCCATGAGGATTCCATAGATGGCTCTCTCCGTTAATACCAACATTGCTTCCCTGACTACTCAGAAGAACCTGAACCGTGCTTCGGACAGCCTGTCCACCAGCATGCAGCGTCTGTCCAGCGGCCTGCGTATCAACAGCGCCAAGGACGATGCCGCCGGCCTGCAGATTTCCAACCGTCTGACCAGCCAGATCAACGGCCTGAACGTTGCCACCAAAAACGCCAACGACGGTATCTCCATCGCACAAACCGCCGAAGCGGCCATGGGCGAATCCACCTCCATCCTGCAACGTATGCGCGAACTGGCCCTGCAGTCGGCCAACGGTTCCTACGGTGACGAAGACCGCGCCTCCATGCAGGCCGAGTACAGCGCGCTGACCGCTGAACTGACCCGTATCGCTGAAACCACCACCTTCGGTAGCCGCAACCTGCTGGACGGTTCCTTCGGTACCACCGCCTTCCAGGTGGGTGCGAACTCCTACGAAACCATCAACATCAGCATGGACAGCGTTGCCGCCAACAAGATTGGCTCCAACCAAATCGGTTCGGTCAGCAGCGGCGCCATCGGTACTACTGCTATGGCTTCCGGTAGCGCAACCGTAGTCGGCGGTGGCCAGGCTGTTACCGTTGAGTACGCTGCCAGCGGTTCGGCCAAGTCTGTTGCCGACG
Source organism: Serpens gallinarum (assembly GCF_014836765.1). Lineage (GTDB taxonomy): Bacteria > Pseudomonadota > Gammaproteobacteria > Pseudomonadales > Pseudomonadaceae > Serpens > Serpens gallinarum. The sequence goes on along the minus strand of NZ_JACSQG010000008.1, from coordinate 99,551 downwards.
CACTGGACGGCGCCATCGGTGGTCTGTCTGCTACTGCTCGTACCGTTGTCACCTTCGACGGCTCTGCTCTGACTTCCGGCGCTGCCGGTACCTTCAAGCTGACCGTGGGCGAAGAAAGCGTCGATATTCTGGGCGCTACCAACGAGCAGCAATTGTTTGAGCAGCTGCGCGACAACGCCAGCAAGCTGAACATCACTGTCAGCTACAACGACGGCAAGCTGCAGGCCATCAACGAGTCGGGTGAGAACTTCTCCTTCGGCTTCGCTGACGGCGAAACCGCCATCGGTGGTACGACCAACGTGTCGGTTAAGGCCGGTGATGACACAGAGGCAACTGCCGCCGCAGTTGCTGACGGCACCATCGTTCGTGGGGAAGTAAACCTGGACTCTTCCAAGGCCTTCTCCATCAGCGGTGATGGTTCGGCAGCTACCCTGTTCGGCTCTACTCCGGTTGCATCGACCCTGTCCAACGTCAAGGATTCCAGCATCCTTTCCGCTGCTGATGCCCAAGAATCCCTGTTCATTCTGGACAAGGCCATTGCTCGCATCGACTCCCAGCGCGCTGACCTGGGTGCCGTACAGAACCGTCTGGACAGCACCATCAACAACCTGACCGCGATCATGGAAAACTCCACTGCTTCCCGTGGCCGCATCCAGGACGTTGACTTCGCCTCCGAAACGGCCGAGCTGACCAAGCAGCAGACCCTGCAACAGGCATCCACCGCGATCCTGGCTCAGGCTAACCAGCTGCCGTCCGCTGTACTGAAACTGCTGGGCTAATCACCCATGCGGTAACAAGAGAGGGCGCCTGGTGCGCCCTCTCTTTTAGCCGAGGAAATGTCAGATGGACGTCAGTCTCTCTCTCAATGCGCTGTATACGACGCAGAAGCCTTTGACAGTCGAGGCCGAGCAGGCCAGGCAGGTCAAAGCGCAGGAAAGTAAACCGCAATCCCAGGTCGAACCCGAACGCGAGCGCGTGGTGGAAGCGATCAAGAACATTCAGGAGTTCGTCGATGAGGCGCAGCGTGGCCTGCAGTTTTCCATCGACGAAGACTCAGGGCGTATCGTCGTCAAGGTGATAGCTCGGCAAACCGGCGAAGTGCTTCGCCAGTTGCCATCCGAGGAAGCGCTCGAGCTGGCCAGGCGTCTGCAGGATGCCGGCAGTTTGTTGTTTACCGGGCAGGTATAGCTACCCCGACGGTAAGAGGTTTTGTAGAGCGGACGGACCATGTCGCCTGGCTATGGTTCGAATCTTGCTCCATCAAGGTAAGCGTCAGTAAATCAATTGGAGTTCAACATGGCGATCACCACCATTACTGGTCTGGGCTCGGGGCTGGATATCAATAAACTGGTCCCGGCGCTGGTTGAGGCTGAAAAAGCGCCCAAGCAGTCGCAGATCGATAATCAGAAGGTCCGCACGGAGACCCAGCTGTCGGCGGTCGGCATGTTGAAAAGTGCGCTGGAAACCTTTGAGTCCTCTTTGCTGGCACTGAAAAGTAGCTCCACCAGTTTCGATGGTTATAAGGCAGTCTCTTCAAAGACGAGCGTGGCCAGCGTGACCATGGGGGCGAGTGCCGTGGCGGGCTCGTATAAGCTGGAGGTCGAAAGTCTCGCGACAGCTTCCAAGGTGGTCTCAGCCGTGCAGGCCAAGGATGCCGCTTATGATGCTGGCGAGCTGAAGATCAAGCTGGGTGACGGCGCAGAGTATGCGATTGCTATCAGTGATGGTGCGACTCTGGAGGACATCCGCGAGTCGATCAATAGTCAGCTCTCCAGCAAGGGGATTAGTGCCAACATCCTTACCGACAATAGCGGTTCGCGTCTGGTGCTGTCTTCCGAGTTGACGGGTGATGGCAATGATATCTCGGTGACGGGTACTGCGGGCACCTCCCTCGTGGGTCTGGATATTGATGGCAAGCAGAAGCAGAGCGAGAGCGTTGACGGTGCCGGCTTTATCACTCCAGCTGCTAACGCGAAATACTCCATTGACGGCCTGGAGATGAGTAACAAGGACAACACCATCACGGGCCTGCAGGGTTTGACCATCAAGTTACAGGAAGAAGGCACCACAACTCTAACCGTATCGGCCAATACCGAGGGTATCCAAGCTTCGGTCGAGTCCTTCGTGATGGCTTACAACACTTTGCTGACCGTGACCAACGGTCTGAGCAAGGTGACCGCCACTACCGACAAGGATGGCAACGCAACAACCCAGGCTGGCGCTTTGGTGGCTGACTCTACGCTGCGCTCGATGATGTCACAGATGCGTACCGCGCTGACGTCACCTGTGGACGGCGCTGGCAGTCTGCAGGTGCTGGCTCAGTTGGGTGTTAGCACCAATCGTGACGGCACGCTGGCGCTGGACAACGATAAGCTAAAAGCCGCAGTGGCCGATGACCCGGCCGGGATCAAGCAGTTCTTCACCGGTGACAAGGGCTTATTCAACCGAATTGGTGATATCACGACTGTCTATTCAGGAGCGAGCGGTTTGCTGGCATCGCGCGAAACTAGCCTGAATTCAACGATCACAGGGCTGGCTGAAGAGCAGGCTTCCTTGGACCGGCGCATCGAGAACCTGACGCTGACGATGTATAAAAAATTCAACGCGATGGATGGCCTTGTGGCCCGCCTCAATGCAACGAGAGAGAGCGTAATGGCCACGCTCAATGCGCTGAATAAGAAGAGCGATGACTGATTGTTGAGGCGTTAACTGACAAGCTGACGTCGACAGAGAGTTTCCGGTAATCCGTCAGGCGTCAGGGACATTATAAAAAGTGGCTAACTATTCGCTTCCGTCTGTGATCGGGGCGTGAAGACACACTCGCTCGAGCACCGTGGCTTGGGCGAATATTCGGGGAAGCGGTTTATGCAAGAAGCCATCAAGAGTCTGGAGTCCGCCCGCAGCGCGTTACGCGAGGCCTTGGAGCGCCAGGATTGGAATGCCATTGGCGAGCTGGATTCGATGTGTCGTGCCGTTGTGGACGAAGTCATGGCGCAAGGCGCAGAGGGCGGCGCTGAGCTGGTGGAAAACCTCGGCGAATTGCTTGAGCTCTATCGCGAAGTGCTGGAAGCCTGTGAGAAGGAAAAACAGCAGGTAGGCAGCGAACTGCGCCAGTTGCATCAGTCCACCAGTGGCGTAAAGGCTTATCAGGCGAGCGAGTGAAGCAAACTACTGGACTCATTTCTTCTGAAAAGCTTCGGCCCTGGTCAGGCCTCCCAAGGTGAGCCGAGTTGCCCCGCAAGCTATGTGTGGGAGTCTCGATCTCGCGGCCAAGCTTTGCTTTGCAGAGTCAGATGCTACAAGCAAGCGCTTCGGCTCAAATTCAGCCTCTCCTCTCAACACCTACCTGCCTCCCTAAAGCTTCCTGTGGCCCGGTCGATACAAAAGGCAGGTTATTACGCTATTCAGGAGTAGAGGCGCATGTATTCCCGTTCCGCCCTCAAGCAGTATCAGCAGGTCAATACCCATGCGCAGGTGTCCGAAGCGAGTCCTCATCGGCTGATCCAGATGCTGCTGGCCGGCGCGCTGGACCGCATTGCCCAGGCGCAGGGCGCCATGTCGCGTGACCAGATCGAACTTAAAGGCATGTTGATTGGCAAGGCCATCGACATTGTCGGCGGGCTTCGCGAAGGCCTGAACCTCGAAACCGGCGGCGAGCTGGCGGCCAATTATGATCGGCTGTATGACTACATGAGCCGTCGGCTGATCGAGGCCAACCGCAAGAACGATGCGAAAATTCTCGATGAAGTTGCCGGTTTGCTGCGTGAAATCAAGGCGGGCTGGGACGGCATCGCCTGACCCAGCCCCATCGCTACCAATCCTTTTTTGAATCACAGCCGAGGCGTGTTCTCTTCCGGCTGGGTGCTGCATTTGTTGTGAGAAAGCTAGAGGTGACCCTTTTCTCATAAGATTTGTGAATCACTTCACAGTTTGCATTAGTTGTACTTTTGACGAAATTGATTTGTGACAGCATAACTGGACTTTAGTTGCGACATTCTTGTCATTAATTTGACTGGTGCCGGCCTTTTGACTTTAAATGGCCGCCATCTGCCAGCGATACCCAAATCGCATAAGCACTAAAAAAAGACCAGGCCAGAAGTCAATTCCATGTGGCGTGAAACCAAGATTTTACTGATCGATGACAATGCTGAGCGCCAGCGTGACTTGGCGGTCATTCTGAATTTTCTCGGGGAATCTCATCTCGTTTGCACGTCGAGTGATTGGAGTGCGCGCGTTGAAGAACTGAACTCCAGTCGCGATGTGTTGTGCGTCCTGCTGGGTGAGGTGAGCGCTCGAGGGGGGGTGACGGAATTGGTCAGGCAATTGGTTGCCTGGGACGAATTCCTCCCCTTGTTGGTGCTCGGCGAGCCGGCTGAGCTGGCAACGTGGCCGGAAGATCAGCGCCGTCGGGTGCTGATCACCCTCGAGAGCCCTCCCCGTTACAACAAGCTGCTCGACTCCTTGCATCGTGCCCAGGTCTATCGCGAGATGTATGACGAGGCCCGCGAGCGCGGCCGACTGCGTGAACCCAACCTGTTTCGTAGCCTGGTCGGCACCAGTCGCGCTATTCAGGGCGTGCGGCAAATGATGCAGCAGGTGGCCGACACCGAAGCCAGTGTGTTGATCCTGGGCGAATCGGGAACCGGCAAGGAGGTGGTGGCGCGTAATCTGCACTATCACTCCAAGCGTCGTGGCGCGCCCTTCGTTCCGGTGAATTGCGGAGCGATTCCTGCTGAGTTGCTGGAAAGTGAACTGTTCGGTCATGAGAAGGGTGCGTTCACCGGGGCCATTTCCAACCGTGTCGGGCGCTTCGAGCTGGCCAGCGGCGGTACGTTGTTCCTCGATGAAATCGGTGACATGCCGTTGGCCATGCAGGTCAAGCTGCTGCGCGTGTTGCAGGAACGAACCTTCGAGCGGGTCGGCAGCAACAAGACGCTGCAAGCGGATGTGCGCATCATTGCAGCCACGCACAAGAACCTTGAAAAGATGATCGAGGAAGGTACTTTCCGCGAGGATCTGTTCTATCGGTTGAACGTCTTCCCCATCGAGATGGCTCCGCTGCGCGAGCGCGTTGAAGACATCCCGGTGCTGATCAACGAATTGATCCTGCGCATGGAGCATGAAAAGCGCGGTTCTATCCGTTTTAATTCGGCTGCGATCATGTCGCTCTGCCAGCATGACTGGTCGGGTAACGTTCGCGAGTTGGCCAATCTGGTGGAGCGCATGGCGATCATGCACCCCTATGGGGTGATCGGCGTTTCCGAACTGCCGAAGAAATTTCGCTATGTGGAGGATGAAGACCAAGGCCTGGCTGACTCCTTGCGCGAAGAGCTCGAAGTGCGCGCCAATATCGGTGCCAGCATGCCTAGCTTTGAAATGGCAGGAGCGCTCCCTGTGGAAGGCCTGGATCTCAAGGAGTATCTGGGGAATCTGGAGCAGGGCCTGATCCAGAAGGCGCTGGACGAGGCGGGCGGTGTGGTGGCACGTGCTGCTGAGCGCTTGTGTATCCGACGCACCACCTTGGTGGAAAAGATGCGTAAGTACGGCATGAATCGTCGCGAAGAAGAAAACACCCTGTAATCCGCTGGCGCGGTTTTGTGGGAGCGGCGCGCTCGCCGCGAAGCGTTCGGCCGACGCCTCGGTTATGCCCGAACGCAAAAGCTTCGGCCCGGGGTGGGACTTCCCACAATCGACGCGTCAACTGGCGCGGCCTTTTGTGAAAGCGGCGCCCTCGCCGCGAAGGTGATAGCAGGCCGCCATTGTCATTCGTTTGGCGGGCTTTCGTAACTCATTGAAATAACGCAAGATTATTTCAGGCATGGGGATTGCTTCGAGGCTCTTCGACTGTCTTTTTTATGACGGTGTCAGCCAGGATGCAGTATGAACCCAGCCCTTCTTTCTCCCCTCGATTTGCCTGCGACGCCGGGGGTGCCCGCACAGTCCGACTTGGAAGCGCGGGTAGACGAACTGCAGGGTCAGCTGGAACTGGTCAGCGCCCAGCGGATGCAAGAGCTTGCCGAGCAGGAGCGCTTGGCCTATCGCCTGCAGAACCTCCTGGATCTATTGCCCGGTGGTGTAGTGGTAATCGATGGGAAGGGCTGGATTCGCGAGGCCAACCCGCAGGCGCGAGCGCTGCTGGGTGAGCCCCTGGAAGGTGAGTTGTGGCGCGAGGTGATCGTGCGTTGCTTCGCTCCGCGCAAGGATGACGGACACGAAATTTCCCTGCGCAATGGTCGCCGCGTGTCGATTGCCACCCGTTCGCTGGATGCCGAGCCAGGCCAGTTGGTCATGCTTCAGGATTTGACCGAAACCCGCCGCCTGCAGGAGCAACTGGCGCGCCACGAACGACTGTCAGCGCTGGGACATATGGTGGCTTCGCTGGCCCATCAGATTCGCACGCCGCTATCGGCGGCCCTGCTGTACGCCGGTCACTTGAGTGAGCGTCCCTTGCCGGCCGAACAGCAGCAGCGCTTTGCCGGGCGTATCAAGGAGCGCCTTTATGAGTTGGAGCACCAGGTTCGCGACATGCTGGTGTTCGCCAAGGGCGAGTTGCCGCTGCCGGACCGACTGGCGCCCCATGAGCTGTTTGATGCCCTGCGCAAGGCCGCCGAGCCGCATGTGAGTGGCCTGCAGGTGCGTTGGCAGGGCGATGCGCGTGACGGCGAACTGCTGTGCAACCGCGACACGCTAGTGGGCGCCATCCTTAACCTGATCACCAACGCGGTACAAGCGGCCGGTCCACAGGTGCGCTTGAAAGTGCACCTGCTGCGCCGGGGCGACGTACTGCGTTTGTGCGTCAGTGATAACGGTACTGGGATCGAGCCGGCCTTGCTGGCGCGCCTGGGCGAACCTTTCTTAACCACCAAGACCACCGGCACCGGCCTCGGCCTAGCGGTGGTCAAAGCAGTGGCCCGTGCGCACCGTGGGGAGTTGTTGGTGCGCTCACGGGTCGCCCGAGGCACCTGCGCGATCCTCGAGCTGCCGTTGATTATGGTCTCGCGTACCGGACTTCAGGAGTAATTGCATGTCTGCCAAGGTTCTGCTGGTAGAAGACGACCGCGCCCTGCGCGACGCCCTGGCCGATACCCTGGAGTTGGGCGGTTATGCCTTCCGGGCGGTGGAGTCGGCCGAGGCCGCGCTGCAGGCCTTGGCGGAGGAAGGCTTCGGTCTAGTGATCAGCGATGTAAACATGCCGGGAATGGACGGCCATCAGTTGCTCGGCGTGATCCGCAGCCGCTATCCGCAGGTCCCGGTGCTGCTGATGACCGCCTATGGCGCGGTCGAGCGGGCAGTGGACGCGATGCGTCAGGGGGCGGCGGATTATTTACTCAAACCGTTCGAGCCCAAGACGTTATTGGATCTGGTGGCGCGCCATGCTTTGGGGCGCATGGATTCAGGCGAGTCTGAGGGGCCGGTGGCGGAAGAGCCGGCCAGCCGGCAGTTACTGGAGCTGGCTGCCCGCGTGGCACGCAGCGACTCCACAGTGCTGATCTCTGGTGAGTCCGGCACCGGCAAGGAAGTGTTGGCCCGCTTTATTCATCAGCACTCGCCGCGTGCAGACAAGGCGTTCATTGCGATCAACTGTGCGGCGATTCCGGACAACATGCTCGAGGCCACGCTGTTCGGTCATGAAAAGGGCGCGTTCACGGGCGCGATTGCTGCGCAGCCGGGCAAATTCGAGCTGGCGCAGGGCGGCACCATTCTGCTCGATGAAATTTCCGAAATGCCGCTCGGCCTGCAAGCCAAATTGCTGCGCGTATTGCAGGAACGCGAGGTGGAGCGGGTCGGCGCGCGCAAACCCATGAGCCTGGATATCCGCGTACTGGCCACCACCAACCGCGACCTGCAGGGTGATGTCGCCGCCGGGCGGTTCCGCGAAGACCTGTATTACCGACTTTCCGTGTTCCCGCTGGCCTGGCGGCCGTTGCGTGAGCGCCGAGGCGACATCCTGCCGCTGGCCGAGCGACTGCTGCTCAAGTACATCCGCAAGATGAACATGCCTGCTGTACGTCTGTCGCCGCAAGCCAGCCAGTGTCTGCGCGAGCACGCTTGGCCGGGCAACGTGCGCGAGTTGGATAACGCCATCCAGCGCGCACTGATTTTGCAGCAGAACGGCACCATCCAGCCGCAGGACCTGTGCCTGGATATGCCGATCGGCATGGCACCGGTCGCGGCGCCCGTGCAGGACCTTGCACCGAGAGGCTTGGGCGAGGAGACATCGGGGGACGTGAGTGGCGCGCTCGGCGAGGACCTGCGTCGGCGGGAGTTCGAGATGATTCTGGAAACCCTGCGTGCCGAGCGTGGGCGTCGTAAGGAGGCCGCTGAACGCTTGGGCATCAGTCCGCGCACCCTGCGCTACAAGCTGGCGCAGATGCGCGATGCCGGGTTGGATGTTGAGGCGCACCTATACGCCGGTTGAGTTCTTGAATCGGGTGTTCAGTCATCATAAAGCAGTGAGCAGCCTCTGAGATGCGAGGCATGTTTCTTTCGCTGTGCGGGCATTTTGCCATTAGGAGGAAGGTACTTGCCGCTGGTAGACTGCGCCGCGCTGGCCTCAGCCGGGGCGGAGCGCGTGTGCCACGGGTTTGCTGGTGCCTTCCGAAGCTTCCGAACGGTCATAGCGCTGGCATCGTTGTTGCTAGCATCAGGTCTTCATTGTGAGTGACGTCAAAAATACTGGGTCAGCGGAAGGAGTAGCGATAAATGAGTCAGGGTGTTCAGTTCAATCGCCTGATGCTGGAAATGCGGTCCATGCAGGCGGACGCCATGGCGCGGAGCCGTCAGGCCGAGCAGGTCGTTGCCACCCGTGAGGTGCCCAGTTTCGCCGATATGCTGGGCCAGGCGGTGAACAAGGTCAGCGAGACCCAGAATACGGCCAGCCAGTTGGCCAATGCCTTCGAGATGGGCCAGGGCGGCGTCGATCTGACGGATGTCATGGTCGCTTCACAAAAATCTTCTGTTTCGTTCCAGGCCATGACACAGGTTCGCAACAAGCTTGTGCAGGCGTATCAAGACATCATGCAGATGCCGGTTTAAGGGCGGAGTGATTAATGTCTGACGCTGCTGTTCCCGCCAAGGCCGAGGGCGCCAAGAAGCCGCCATTGTTCGGTCTGGCTTCCCTGGAAAATCTGGCTGATATGTCCATGCTGCGCCAAATCGGCCTGCTGGTCGGATTGGCCGCCAGTGTGGCCATCGGCTTTGCCGTGGTGCTCTGGTCGCAACAGCCCGATTACAGGCCGCTGTATGGCAGCCTCGATGGCATGGATGCCAGCCAAGTGGTTGAAGTCCTCAACAGTGCCAATATCCAATACACCGTCGAGCCCAACTCCGGCGCCCTGCTGGTCAAGGCCGAGGACATGTCCCGTGCCCGGCTGAGGTTGGCCGCCGCCGGTGTGGCGCCGCGCGACAACAGCGTCGGTTTCGAAATCCTCGATCGCGATCAGGGGTTGGGGACCAGCCAGTTCATGGAAGCGGCGCGTTATCGTCGCGGCCTGGAAGGCGAGTTGGCCAGGACGATCTCCAGTCTGAACAACGTCAAGTCGGCCCGTGTACACCTGGCGATCCCGAAAAGTTCGGTGTTCGTGCGCGATGAGCGAAAGCCCAGCGCCTCAGTGTTGCTGGAGTTATACAGCGGCCGCTCGCTGGAGCCCGGTCAGGTATTGGCGATCATCAACCTGGTCGCCACCAGTGTGCCCGAGCTGAACAAGTCACAGGTCACCGTCGTCGACCAGAAAGGCAATCTGCTCTCCGATCAGCAGGAACTGACCGAGCTGACCGTGGCCGGTCGACAGTTCGAATACTCGCGGCGCGTGGAAAGCCTGCTCACCCAGCGGGTGCACAACATCCTGCGTCCAATTCTGGGCAGCGACCGTTACAAGGCGGAAGTGTCCGCCGATGTGGATTTCAACGCGGTCGAGTCTACCACCGAGACCTTCAATCCCGATCAGCCGGCCTTGCGCAGCGAGCAGTCGGTCAGTGAGCAACGGCAAAGCAGTCAGCCGCCGCAAGGCGTGCCGGGCGCTCTGAGCAACCAGCCACCAGCGCCAGGCGCGGCGCCCGAAGCGCTGGGTTTTGGCGCAGCAGGGGCCAACGGCCCGGTAGCCGCCGGACAGCCGCTGCTGGATGCCAACGGCCAGCAGATCATCGATCCAGCCACTGGCGCACCGATGCTCGCGCCCTTCCCGGCGGACAAGCGTGAGCAGGCAACCCGCAACTACGAGCTGGACCGCTCGATCAGCTACACCAAGCAGCAGCAGGGCCGCGTGCAGCGCCTGTCGATTGCCGTGGTGGTGGACGATCAGGTGGTGGTCAATGCTCAAACAGGTGAAACCACCTATGCGCCCTGGAGTGCAGCCGATCTGGCGCGCTTTACCCGCCTGGTGCAAGACGCGGTGGGCTTCGATGCCAGCCGGGGAGACAGTGTCAGCGTGATCAACTCGCCGTTCTTCGCCGACCGTGGCGATCAGATCGAAGCGATTCCGTTCTATGCACAACCCTGGTTCTGGGAAATTGCCAAGCAGGTCCTCGGGGCGCTGTTCATTCTCGCCCTGGTCTTCGGTGTGTTGCGTCCGCTGCTCAACAACCTCACCGGTGCTAGCAAGAGCAAGGATCTGGTGCCGGTCGACAACGGCGGTCTGGGCAGCTTGAGCGATGAGCTGGCCGAGGATGAACTCAGCCTCAGCGGCTCGGCGCAGCAGATCATGCTGGCTAATCCGTCGGAAGGTTACGAAGCACAACTCAATGCGATCAAAACACTGGTCGCCGAGAACCCGGGCCGTGTCGCCGAGGTTGTCAAAGAGTGGATCAACGGGGACGAGTAACCAGTGAGTAAACTGAACAAGGTCGACAAGGCCGCCATCCTGCTGCTCTCCCTCGGTGAAACCGATGCCGCGCAGGTATTGCGTCATCTCGGTCCGAAGGAAGTGCAACGGGTCGGCGTGGCCATGGCAGGGCTGACCAACGTCCACCGTGGGCAGGTTGAGGAAGTCCTCAGCGAGTTCGTGACCATGGTCGGCGAACAGACCGGGCTGGGTTCGGGCACCGATGGCTACATTCGCAAGATGCTCACCCAGGCACTGGGCGAGGACAAGGCCGGTAACCTGATCGACCGGATCCTGCTCGGCGGCAGCACCAGCGGTCTGGACAGCCTGAAGTGGATGGAAGCCCGCGCAGTGGCCGACGTGATCCGCTATGAACACCCGCAGATCCAGGCCATCGTGGTCGCCTATCTGGATGCCGACCAGGCCGGCGAAGTGCTTAGCCACTTCAGCCATAAGGCACGCCTGGACATCATCTTACGCGTGTCGTCGCTCAATACCGTGCAACCGGCGGCGCTCAAGGAACTCAATCAGATCCTCGAGAAGCAGTTCTCCGGTACCAGCAACACCAGCCGCGCGACGCTGGGTGGTGTGAAGCGCGCCGCCGACATCATGAACTACCTGGACAGCGCCATCGAAGTGCCGCTGATGGACTCCATTCGTGAGGTGGACGAGGAGCTGTCCGAGCAGATCGAAGACCTGATGTTTGTCTTCGACAACCTGTCCGATATCGACGACCGTGGTATCCAGGCGCTGCTGCGGGAAATCTCCAGCGACGTGTTGGTCCTGGCCCTCAAGGGCGCCGACGATGCCGTTCAGGACAAGATCTTCAAGAACATGTCGAAGCGCGCCGGTGAACTGCTGCGTGATGACCTCGAGTCTCAAGGGCCGGTGCGGGTCAGCGACGTCGAAACGGCACAAAAGGAAATTCTGGCCATTGCCCGACGCATGGCCGAGGCGGGAGAAATCGTCATCGGGCCCAAGGGCGCCGAGGAAATGATCTGACCCGCCTGGGTGCAGAATCTATATCGCACCCGAGTCGGGGCTTTCCACGCAGCGCTGCTCCCTGCTGACGCAGGAGGGCGTGGAGAGGCCCCTTAGGGCACGCCAATGCTTCGTGCACCCTTGGACACTGTGATTTACCGGATCCCCGTGCGGGACGAGAATTGACCGCGATGCATACCGACAAATCAGGCCATCATGACAGCGAGCTGATCCGCGCCAGCGATCTGCCCGCCTTCGATCGTTGGTTGCTGCCCAGTTTCGATCCGCCAAAACCCGTGGAACCGGAATCGCCGGTTGAGCTGGAAGAAGAGCCGCTCGAAGCCGAGGTGCAGGTCGAAGAAGTGCCCATCGAAGAGATCCAGCCGATCACCCTCGAAGAACTCGAGGCGATCCGCCAGGACGCATACAACGAGGGGTTTGCCACCGGCGAAAAAGACGGATTTCATGCCGGCCAGCTGCGCGCACGCCAAGAGGCCGAGACGCAGCTCAAGGCGCGCCTGGAGCGTCTGGAACAGCTGATGGCCCAGCTCATGGAACCGATTGCCGACCAGGATCAGCAGCTTGAGGAGGCATTGGTTGGGGTGGTCAGCCATGTGTGCCGTGAGGTGATCCAGCGTGAATTAGGCAGCGACTCCACGCAGTTGGGCGACATCCTGCGCGCCGCGTTGCGGCTGTTGCCGCTGGGCGCGCAAAACCTGCGCATCCATATCAATCCGCAGGATTTCGAACTGGTTAAAGCCCTGCGCGAGCGCCACGAGGAACAGTGGCGCATTCTCGAAGACGAGACGCTGCTGCCCGGCGGTTGCCGGGTCGAAACCGAGCACAGCCTGATTGATGCCAGCGTGGAAACCCGCTTGAGCCAGGCCCTTGCCCAGTTGCACGAACAGCGTCGCGAGCAGCGCCTGCATCCGCCGTCCGCCGATCTTCACCTAGATCTCGACGGTGCCGTGGAGGCTGCCGATGCGCCTTGAGCGCACCAGCTTCGCCCGTCGCCTGGCGGGCTATCAGCACGCGGTAAAACTACCCGCTCGGCCGGTGGTGGAAGGACGCTTGCTGCGTATGGTCGGTCTGACCCTGGAAGCCGAAGGGTTGAGCGCAGCGTTAGGTAGCCGCTGTCTGGTCATCAATGAAGACCGTCACTCGCCGGTCAGGGTCGAGGCAGAAGTCATGGGCTTCGCTGGCACACGCACCTTTCTGATGCCGGTCGGCAGCTTGGCCGGGATCGCCCCCGGCGCGCGCGTCGTGCCGCTGGCCGACAGCGGCCGTCTGCCCATGGGCATGGGCATGCTGGGCCGGGTGTTGGATGGCGCGGGCAATGCACTGGACGGCAAGGGACGCATGCGCGCCGAAGATTGGGTGCCCATGGAGGCACCGGCGATCAACCCTCTGCGCCGTCATCCCATCGATGAGCCGCTGGATGTGGGCATTCGCAGTATCAACGGGCTGCTGACTGTCGGGCGCGGCCAGCGTTTGGGTCTGTTCGCCGGTACGGGCGTGGGTAAATCCGTGCTGCTGGGCATGATGACGCGCTTCACCCAGGCGGACATTATCGTCGTCGGCCTGATTGGCGAACGGGGGCGGGAAGTAAAGGAGTTCATCGAGCAGATTCTGGGCGAGGAAGGCCTGAAGCGTTCGGTAGTCGTTGCCTCACCCGCAGACGAGGCGCCGCTGATGCGCCTGCGCGCCGCACAATACTGCACGCGCATCGCCGAATATTTTCGTGACAAAGGCAAGAACGTCTTGCTGTTGATGGACTCGCTGACCCGTTTCGCCCAGGCACAGCGCGAGATCGCCCTGGCCATCGGCGAGCCACCGGCAACCAAGGGGTATCCACCCTCGGTGTTCGCCAAATTGCCCGCCCTGGTCGAACGCGCCGGTAATGCCGAGCAGGGCGGCGGCTCGATCACGGCCTTTTATACGGTGCTGTCCGAGGGCGACGATCAGCAGGACCCGATTGCCGATGCCGCACGCGGTGTGCTGGACGGGCACTTCGTGTTGTCCCGGCGGCTGGCCGAGGAAGGCCATTACCCGGCCATTGACATCGAGGCGTCGATCAGCCGAGTGATGCCGCACGTGGTCAGTGCCGATCACCTGCGCGATGCGCAGCGTTTCAAGCGGTTGTGGTCGCGCTATCAGCAGAGCCGCGACCTGATCAGCGTCGGTGCCTATGTACCCGGCGGCGATCCGGAAACCGACCTGGCCATCGCCAAGCAGCAGCAGATGTCGCATTACCTGCGTCAGGGGTTGGATGACAGTGAAGAGCAGCTGGAGCAGAACTCCGCACAGTTGGCGGCGGTGTTCCGCTAGACACGCTTTTCCGTCCACGCCAGGCGTTCTGGTAGGTCCCGGAAAACACGTGAAGTGAGCAGCTAGATGAGCCAAAGACGTGCAGAGCGCTTGGCGCCGGTGGTCGATATGGCCACCGAAACCGAGCGAGAGGCGGCTCGCCAGTTGGGGCGCAGCTTGCAACAGTTGCAGAACAGCGAGAATCAACTCGTCGAGTTACGCCGCTACCTGGGCGATTACCAGCAGCAGTGGCTGACCGCCGGTGGTCAGGGAGTGTCTGGCCAGTGGCTGATCAACTACCAGCGCTTTCTTACCCAGCTGGACTCCGCTATCGGTCAGCAGCAGCGCAGTGTTGAGTGGAACCAGGAAAATGTACGCAAGGCCCGCGAGCAGTGGCAAAAGTGCTATGCGCGACTTGAAGGCCTGCGCAAGTTGGTGCAGCGTTACCTGGATGAAGCCCGTGCCGCTGCGGAAAAGCGCGAGCAGAAGTTGCTTGATGAGCTGGCCCAGCGTCTTCGACCTCAATCAGTGTGACGAGTGGTACATAGGCCAAGCGCGGTGTTTTGGCATACTGCTGCCTCGGTACAAGGAGAGACCAGATGTACGGATTACATATTGACCAGGCGATGCTCAACACCTTGCAGGACATCATGGAAGACGAGTATCCCGCCCTCCTGGATACCTACCTGGCTGATTCCGAAGAACGTCTGAGCCTACTGCGCACCGCAGTGCGCGAAGCTGACCCGTATACCCTTCGTGAGGCTGCACATAGCTTCAAGGGCAGCTGCAGCAACATGGGCGTCAGCTATCTGGCCGACCTGTGCCAGCAACTCGAGCTGTGCGGCCAGAACGGCGACTTGCACCAGGCCCACTCCCTGCTTCGGCTGATCGAAAAAGAACTCACCATCGTCCGCGTGTTGTTCCGTGCGGAGCGCCGCCGCTACGCCTAATCTCCCTATATGGAGCGGCAGAGCATCTGTTGTAGGGGCGAATTCATTCGCCTGCACTGAATCTTCCGGCACCTCGGAGATACAACGAACCTATAACGATGCCCTGCAAATGTCGCAGCGGTTGTGTGTGTGACCTTGAGTTCATGAGCCAGCCGAATGAATTCGTCCCTACCGGTTTGTCTGTTCCCACTGGTTTCTTCCCTCAAGACCGCTCGGTCTGGCTACGCTGGTAAGCGCAATCGGGCCGTTCCCTGCAATAGCTAACCGACCTTGAACAATGCGAGAACACACACACCGCCGTACCTACCTGATCGTCATCGCTGCGTTGCTGAGCAGCAATCTGATTGCCTGGTTGCTGGTGTTCAAGGGCCCGTTGCTGCACACCCTGGTTGCGAAGTTCAGGCCTGACAGCGCGCGTATCACCGACACCCGTCATCGGCAGCCCGTGGAAGAACATGATGTTCAGGCCTTCGGAATATTCCTCACCTATGGTCAGTCGAATTCGGTCAATGCCGGGCAAATCGGTTATGTGCCGGGGCGGCAGGTATTGAATTTTTACCAAGGCCGGTTATACCGCTATGAAGACCCAGCCTTGGGCGGGCAGGGCAGGCAGGGCAGTGTCTGGGGGCGGTTGGGAGATCGCCTGGTGAGCCAGAACATCTATTCAGGCGCGATCTTTGCGCTGGCCGGCGCCCATGGCAAAACGGTGCGGCAGTTAAGCGAAGGACCTGATTACCAGTACTTCCTCGAGCAATACCGGGGACTGCGGGAAACCTTTGGCAAGGTCGATGCCATTTTGTTTCATCAAGGCGAGGCCAATCACCGCCATAAGCAGGCGGGGCATTACGAGCGGCAGTTTTTGGCGTTTTACCGCAAGCTTCGCGCCGATGGCGTGACGGCGCCGATTTATTTATCCCAGGCCTCGCTGTGCAACAACGCGAGGGATGAGCACCTGCTCGCTCAGCAGGACAAGCTGATCGTCGATCTGCCCGGTGTGCTCAGGGGGCCGAATAGCGATGCATTGGCACAGCCGCGCTACCGCTTGCCGGACCGTTGCCATTTTTCAGCCGAAGGGCTCGATGCCCTGGCGCAACTCTGGTTTAAGAGCCTGTCTAACGCCCAGGAAGAATAAGCTGTCCAGGCCCGCACTCGCAGGAAGCTTTGGTTATTCATAACCATGAATCAGACCAGTGAAGGGCCCAGTCATGAGCTCAGGTGTCAGTTACAACCCCGCCATTGATGGCCTGCGGGCGATTGCAGTCTTGTCGGTGTTCATCTTTCACATCAACAACCAGTGGTTGCCGGGAGGGTTTCTCGGCGTTGATGTGTTCTTCGTGATCTCGGGTTTTTTGATTACCTCGATTCTGCTAAAGGATTTTTCGGCAGGCCGTTTTACCTACGCTGAATTTTATCGCCGACGCGTCAACAGGATCTTGCCCGCGTATTTGTGTGTGCTGGGCTGTGTCACGGTGGCCGCGTTTATCTTGATGCTGCCCTACGACTTCAAGAAGTTTGGCGTGTCGGCGCTGTCCTCGCTGTTTTTCGTCTCCAATCTCAACTACGCATTGCGCCAGGGCGATTATTTTTCCAACGATGCCGAACAGTGGCCACTGTTGCACACTTGGTCGCTGGCCGTGGAAGAGCAGTTCTATGTGCTCTGGCCCATTCTGTTGTTCGTGTTTTTCATGTATGCCTCTCGCGAGCCGAATCAGTATCGAAAGCGTTTGCTGATATTCACCTTGGTATTGATCAGCAGTTCGGCTGTCGTGGCCACGGTTTTTGCTCTAGATAACAACCTCGCCAAATGGAGTTATTACACCTCGTTTACCCGCGCCTCTGAATTGCTTTTAGGCGGCGCTTTGGCGGTGTTCCGCTCTGGGCGGGATATACCCGGTTTGGGCCCGCGTTACACCACGCCAGCGCTTGTGGTGCTGCTGGCGTGTTTTCTTGGGTAT
The DNA here is from genome assembly GCF_014836765.1 of Serpens gallinarum. GTDB lineage: Bacteria > Pseudomonadota > Gammaproteobacteria > Pseudomonadales > Pseudomonadaceae > Serpens > Serpens gallinarum. Next base: position 82,538 of record NZ_JACSQG010000008.1, on the reverse strand, counting down.
GACAAAAGCATTCCGTTTCCGGGAGTGAGCGCCCTGGTGCCTTGCCTGGCCACAGTGATTCTGCTGGCGGGCCGCAGAACGGGTGGCCTTTATCAGGTATTGGCCAGCCGGCCGCTGGTGGGTATCGGTTTGATCTCCTACTCACTCTATCTGTGGCATTGGCCGATCATTTCCTTTACCCGCTATGTGTTCGATTTCGGCAGTGGCACCTTTGTAATCGGTGGGTGGGCTGCGTTAGCCATCTTTGGCCTTTCCGTATCGCTGGCCTACCTCACCTATCGGTACGTCGAAACCCCGTTCCGCACGTCCCGCGCCTCATTTTCCCAAGCTGGTATGCGTCTGTTTGCCTTGCCCTGTGCTGCGGGTTTGTTTGTCTATGGCGCCATCTTCTTTTCCCATGGCGCGCCGTTCAGGCTGGATATTCCCGGCGTTCCGGCCATGCAGGCCTTCAACTCCATCGACAAGCAACAGTGCCCCGACTTTGTCAGTCTGGGATGTCTGGGCGGAGATCCCCATGCGAGCCGGAAGTACCTGATCATCGGCAATTCCTACGCGGAACATTACTTCAAGTTTTACGATGTGCTGGGCAAGGAGTTTGGTATCCGGGTCGACCTGGCTGCGGGCGGTGGCTGCAGCCCAGCAGACGCCACGCTCAAATGCCGGAAGATCTACAGCTACGTTTTCGAGCATATCGATCAATATGACGGCCTGATCTTTGTCCAAGATTGGCGAATTCGGCAGTTTGAAGGCAAGTCGTCCCATGCCGAGGGCTTTGATGCGTACTTGCAAAAGCTCAGGGCGCTTTCCAGGCCCTTGTTACTGGTCGGCAGCATGCCGCGCTTCAATGCGCAGATTGACAAGATCGCCAATTACAGCCGGATCTTCGGTACCGGCGAAAGTCCAATGGTGGTCACGATCAGACCGGAATACATCCTGGAAAACAGCGCGTTGAAAGCTTTCAGTCGCCGCGTTGGCGTCAAGTTCGTCAACCCGTACGAGGATGCAGCGTCGTCGGGGATGGTGCTCAAACCCATGGATGACAACGGCGTGCCCATGTACATGGATTCCAACCACCTCTCCGTGTACGGCTCGGAGAAAATGGCGCGCCATCTACTGGCAACCCACCCGCGTGAGGAGCTGGATAAACGGTATTTCCCGTAGATCCTGGGTTGACCAAGTGAGTGGAGGTATTGCGGCTGTAGTGTGGACAACGTTTTTTATTGTCCACCGAGCGGGGGTTGGTGGTGGATGTAAGAAGCGACATCCACCCTACGAAAATTAGCCGCTACTCGTAGGGCGTCATGCCAGCCACGGCAGCTTTTCCAGCACGGGCAGGTCGCAGGGTTCACTGGTCACCAGCAGGCACAGCCCACGGCCACGCTGCGCCCAGTAGTCACAGGCATCATTGATCAGGTCGAAGAACAGGCGCAGATCGCCTGCGTCGAGCGATGTTTCTACGTCAATGGACAAGCTGAGTACCAGCAATTGGTCGTCAGGCCATGACAATTCGGTCAGGCAATCCCAGGCGGCATCCCAGTTGCGACCGAAATAAGCAGGGAAGTCCAACGCCTTGGCCAGGGCGTCGAGCAATCCGTCGTGATCGAGACGCCCGGGGGCCAAGGGTTTCAGTAGTGTCAACGGGGAGGGCGTTGGCTGTGACTCCTGGTGCGCGCGAAACACCCCGCAGCGGTGTTTGTCGGCAAGAAGGTGCATCGCCAGCAGGTCGTCCATCAGTTGGCCTCAAGAGGCCGGAAGCTGCGGTAGTGATCTTCGGTGTAGTAGTACACCTCGGGGGGCTGACCGCCGGCGACGATGCGCCGGGCGCCACGGGTGGGCTCGCCGGGCGTCTTCACGGTGTACTCGCGATAATAACCGCGGGGCTTTTCGGGCAGGTGGCGTTCGCGGTTGAAAAAAGTGCCGTCGTCCTGCTCGTAGGGGTAGGGTCCGCCGCGCTGGATCAGCGCCAGGGTGTGCTCCAGTTCCTGTTGCCGGAGATCAACCGACTGGCTGTTGTCGACGGGCGTCTGCTCGCTCTTGCCTGACTGGAAAAACTCTTTCAGGCCATCCTGGGAAAACAGCGCCGCCATTACCAGAACGGCAATGAGCATCATGTTGTGCATCGGGGTACGTTTACGCATGGCAAGCTCCGTCAGGCGGTACGCCAGACTATGTCCTCCTTTCCGTCGGTGCTGATACGAATCCAGCGGTCGGTGTTCTCTTCGCTTTCATCTTCCTGCCAACCGCCGGGCGCGCAGCGGATTTCAACGTCCAGCGCGGCGAAGGCGGCGCGGGCGCAGGCCAAATCGTCAGCCCAGGGCGTGGTGTCACTTTCCAGCAGCAGGCTATGCCACTTGCCCACGGCCTTGGGCAGCCAAGTCACCGGAATGCCGTTGCACTGGCACTTGTAGGTCTGGCCCTTCTGCTGCCAGGCGCTGCACGGGCCGATGGCCTGTTCCAGCCAGGCGGTGATTGCCTGGTGGTCGGCGTCCTTGAGGTAAATCTCGATGTCCGGTTGGCGCATGGGGGTTCCTAATCTCTGCCTAGTCTTTGACTATGTAATCGTAGCGAATGGCGACATTCACCTCGAAATCTTCATCGATCACCGCCGCGCGGCGCTCGGCGCTGGCGCGCCAGCCGTGGGGTGTCATCGCCAACAAGTCGGCCCGGGCCTCGGGGCTTTCCAGGCGCAGGCGGTACTCGAGGGTTTCGCTATGGGTCAGGCGCATGCCGGCGGGAATCAGCGACAGATGCTTCTGGTCATCGTAGGGGCGCACTTCGTCGTACAGGCGGGCACGCAGTTCCAGCAGGTGGTCGGTGGTCGGGCCCATACGCAGCAGGCCGCCGCCGGGGGCGAGCAGGCGTTTGGCTTCATCCCAGTCCAGAGGGCTGAACACGCTGGCCAGCAACTGACAGCTGGCATCGGCCAGCGGCACACGGGCCATGCTCGCCACCAGCCAGGTGAGGTGTGGCGCGCGTTTGCAGGCACGCTTGACGGCCTCGCGGGAGATATCCAGGGCATAGCCCTCGGCATCCGGTAATAACCCGCCGATCTGCTCGGTGTAGTAACCCTCGCCACAGCCGATATCCAGCCAGCGCTGCGGCGCGCGTTCGGCGCTCAGTTCGGCCAGGCGCCTGGCCAGCGGTGCATAGTGGCCACCGTCAAGAAAACGGCGGCGGGCCTCGACCATGGCCTGGTTGTCGCCCGGCGCGCGGCTGTGCTTGTGCTGCACCGGCAGCAGGTTCAGGTAACCCTGGCGGGCGCGGTCGAAGCGGTGGCCGGACGGGCAGGCCACGCCGCTGTCGACGGTGCTCAAGGGGCCTTGGCAAAGCGGGCAAATCAGCATGATCAACGGGCCAGCAGCGTGACGAGGGTCTGGTAGTAGACCTCGGTGAGCAGGTCCAGATCGCTGGCCAGCACGCGCTCATCGATCTGGTGGATGGTGGCGTTTACCGGGCCGAGTTCGACCACCTGAGTGCCCAACGTGGCAATAAAGCGGCCATCCGAGGTGCCACCGCTGGTCGAGGGCGTGGTTTCGCGGCCGGTGACCTGGCGAATGCTGGCGGCTACCGCGTCGAGCAGCTCACCCGGCTCAGTGAGAAACGGCAGGCCGGACAGTGCCCAGTCGATGTGCCAGTCCAGGCCGTGCTTGTCGAGGATGGTGGCAACGCGTTGCTTGAGGCTGGCTTCGCTGGATTCGGTGGAGAAGCGGAAGTTGAACGCCACCTCCAGCTCGCCGGGAATCACGTTGGTCGCGCCGGTGCCGCCATGAATGTTAGAGATCTGGAAGCTGGTCGGCGGAAAGAAGGTGTTGCCATCGTCCCAATGCTCGGCGGCCAGTTCGGCCAGCGCTGGCGCGGCCAGATGAATCGGGTTCTTGGCCAGGTGCGGATAGGCCACGTGGCCCTGCTTGCCGCGCACGGTGAGGGTCGCACCCAGGGAGCCGCGACGACCGTTCTTGACTACATCGCCGAGCAGGGTGGTGCTCGACGGCTCGCCGACGATGCACCAATCCAGGCGTTCGTGACGGGCGCGCAGGCGCTCGACCACCGCCTTGGTGCCGTGCTCGGCGGGGCCTTCCTCGTCACTGGTGATCAGAAAGGCGATGGCGCCCTGATGGTTCGGATAGTCGGCAACGAAGCGCTCGACGGCGATGACCATCGACGCCAGGCTGCCCTTCATGTCCGCCGCGCCGCGCCCGCAGAGCATGCCTTCGGCATTGATCTGCGCATCGAACGGCTGCGATTGCCAGTTGGCTTCCGGGCCGGTGGGCACCACGTCGGTATGGCCGGCGAAGCACAGGACAGGGCCGTTTTCTGCAGCGTTGCCCGTACGCCGTGCCCAGAAGTTGTCCACCTCGGCGATGCGCATCGGCTCGATCTCGAAACCTGCAGCAGCGAGGCGGCGCATCATCAATTCTTGGCAGCCCTCGTCCAGTGGCGTAATGGACGGACGGCGAATCAGCTCGCAGGCAAGCTCCAAGGTCGGGGTAAGGGTGGTCATGCAGGCTCCGCGGGCGGGGTGCTAAATAGAAGGCGCGTATCTTAAAGGAAAACGGTGCTCCCAGTGTGGGGACGGAGCGCTCTGCGTTCCCCCTCTGAGGCGCGGAGTGCCTTGGGCTGCGTGCCCACGCGGAGCGTGGGGGCGATCATTAAAAGCGTCGGCCCCGGGGCGGGCCTCCCACAATGTGGCCTGCGTAGCCGGTGGCGCTGTGGGAGCGGCGACCTCGCCGCGAAACCAGAGCTTGGATCAACCCACCGTCACCACCTCGACACTCGGCTTCGGTCGGGGCAGCGAAGAGAGCAGGGCCATGATCAGCGCGGCCAGATAAGGCAGCGATTGAATCAGCAGCACGCCGATCCAGAAGATGACGTCCATGCTTGGTAGGCCCTGGGCCAGGCCGATGCCCAGGGCGGCGCCCCACAGCAGCAGCATGACGAAGACTTCCTCGCGGGCTTCGGCCAGGGCCTTCATCAAGCCGGAGCTGGAGGCCATCTTCGGGGTGCGGAAGAACGGAATGCCGTGCGTGACAAAGCCGTACAGCACCGCCTTGGCGATGGTGTATGACAGCGCCAGGCCTGCGACGGCGGCGAACAGCGCATCCTTGAGATCTACGCCCACCGCGCGGCGGTAGAGGAAGAGGATTTTGCCAACCTTGAAAGCGAATAGCGCCAGCGGTGGGATGGCGAAAATCATCAGCGGCGGATCGACCCGGTTGGGCACGATGATCATCGCCGCCGACCAGAGCAGCGCGCCGAAGGTGAAGAAAATGTTCAGGCCATCGGCGATCCACGGCAGCCAGCCGGCCAGAAAATGATAGCGCTGCCCGCGGCTGAGCTCGCAGTCCCGGCCGAACAGCAGGCACCGAGCATGGCGCTTGATGATCTGGATCGCGCCGTAGGCCCAGCGAAAGCGCTGCTTCTTGAAGTCGATGAAGGTGTCGGGCATCAGCCCTTTGCCGTAGCTGCGCTCGGAATAGGCGGCAGACAGGCCTTTCTCGAATACCCGCAGGCCCAGCTCCGCGTCTTCCGTGATGCACCAGTCGGCCCATTTCAATTCATCGAGCACCGAGCGCCGGGTCATGGTCATGGTGCCGTGCTGAATGATCGCGTCGCGGTCGTTGCGGGTGATCATGCCGATATGGAAGAAGCCCTTGTACTCGGCGTAGCAGAGCCTTTTGAATAGGCTTTCGCCATCGTCGCGGTAATCCTGCGGCGATTGCACCACGGCGATGCTGGGGTCGGCGAAGTGCGGCACCATGTGCTTCAGCCAGTCGGGCGACACGCAGTAGTCGGCATCGATCACTGCGATCACCTCGGCGTCCGGCGTGGTGTGCGGCAGGATGTAATTGAGTGCACCCCCCTTGAAGCCTTCCAGCGGCGCCACATGGAAAAAGCGAAAGCGCGGGCCCAAGGCCTGGCAGTGCGCTTCCACCGGCTTCCAGACGTCCGGGTCCTTGGTATTGTTGTCGATCACCAGCACTTCGAAGTCCGGATAATCCAGGCGCGCCAGGGCATCGAGGGTCTGCTTGACCATCTCCGGCGGCTCGTTGTAGCAGGGCACATGCACCGACACTTTGGGCCGGTAGGCGTCATCGGCGGTCACCGGCAAGAAGGGTCGGCGCCGTTTGCTCATCCACACAGTTTCGGCCAGCTCATGGGCTTCCGTCAGCAAGACGATAAACACGCCCAATGCGCCAAAACCCAGCAGGGCGCCGACCAACAAGCTAAACCAGGTGCTGTATTGCAGGCTGTAATCGTAGGCGATCCACACCAGCACGGAGCCGCAGGCGAAGGCGATGACGGTCAGGAAGGTACGCCCGCGATGGCTCAGGGTGCTGCTGTCAATCAACAGCAACGCCAGGGCCAGCAACGCCAGGACCCCTGAGCCAATAGCCAGCAGGCGCCATTGGGGTATGGCCACCACGGGACCTGCGAAGGCGAACTTGGGCTGGCGCTCGAGGTTGTACACGCCCCAATAAGCGCCCACGGAACCCTCGTCGTCCATTTTCCAAGGCTGATCGAAAGCCTCAATGATGAAGTAGTTATAGCCCTGCGCATTCAGCCTGTTCACCAGCTCGCGCAGGTAGATCGCCTGGTCCGCCGGGCTGGCATCGGCACCGCCGCGCGTGCGACCGTTGCTGGGCCAGCCGACTTCCGACAGCAGCAGCGGTTTTTTCGGAAATTGCCTTTTCAGGTCGCGGGCACGATCGAGCACGAAACGGGTGGCTTGCTCCCGGGGCACGAACTCCCAGTAAGGCAGCACGTGGGCGGCGATCAGGTCGACGTGGCGGACCAGTTCCGGGGTTTCCTGCCAGATATGCCACTGTTCCGACGTGGACACCGGCACCTTGACCGCCGCGCGCACTCGATCGATATAGCCGATCAGCACGTCAGGGGTGATTTCCTTGCGGAACAGGGCTTCGTTGCCAACCAGCACCCGCACGACGCTGCGTGAGGTGTTGGTCAATTCGATGGCCTTGGCGATCTCCCGTTCGTTGCGCTCCCAGTCGGTGCTGATCCAGATGCCCAGGGTCACGCGCAGGCCGAACTCCTCGGCCAGGCGAGGGATGTCGGCCTGGGTGCCTTCCACCGAATAGGTGCGGATGTTGCTGGTCTGCTCGCTGAGCAGCTCCAGGTCGGCCCGGATGTCGTCATCGTTGGGGTATTTGTTGTCAACCGGGGTCTGGCCCAGGCGAAACGGCGAGAACGAATAACCGGAAACTTGCTCGGGCCAGTCGGGCGCGCTGACGGGCCGATTGATCAATGCCCAGAAACCGGTGAACAGCGCCGCGATGGCGACGACCATCACCAGGTTGATGCCGAGTTTGCGCGATGTCATGGGTGCGAAAGGTCCGGGTAGGGTGACGGGCTGACACCGAAGCAGGCGAGTCGTGCTTGCACTCAGACCCTGGCCTGATCAGGGAAGTTTCAGCATGCTCCGTGCAGTCAAAAAAAACACTGATCGTTCCCACGCTTTGCGCGGAAATGCAGGCCGTGGCGCTCTGCGCCTCAGAAGAATTCGGCCCGTACCGGTTCCCAGCAGGAGCGCGGGAACCCTTGACTGTTGATCGTTCCTGCGCGCCGCGTGGGAACGCAGCCCGAGGCGCTCCGCGTCTCAAACGGTGCTTCAAACCCGCCGCATTCAGCCTGATAATGCGCTCCTGCTTTTCGAGGTACGGCAATGAGTATTGATGACCAGCGTTTTGGCGGTATCGCCCGTCTCTATGGAACCGACGGCCTGGCCCGTCTGGCGGCCGCGCATGTCGCGGTGGTCGGCATTGGTGGGGTCGGCTCCTGGTCCGCCGAAGCGCTGGTGCGTTCGGGGGTCGGGGAAATCAGCCTGTTTGACCTGGACGACGTGTGCATTACCAACACCAATCGCCAGCTGCACGCACTGGAAGGCGCTGTCGGGCGCCCCAAGGTCGACGTGATGGCTGAACGGCTGCGCGCCATCAACCCGGCGTGTCAGGTGCACGCGGTGGCCGATTTCGTCACCCGCGAAACCATGGCGGACTACATCACCGAGCAGCTGGATTTCGTCATCGACTGCATCGACAGCGTGGCGGCCAAGGCGGCACTGATTGCCTGGTGCAAGCGGCGCAAGATCGGCATCGTCACCACCGGCGGCGCGGGCGGTCAGGTGGATCCCACACAGATTCAAATCGCCGACCTGAACAAGACCTTCAACGATCCGCTGGCCGCCAAAGTGCGCTCGACCTTGCGCCGCGATTACAACTTCTCGCGCACGGCGGGGCGCAATTACAGCGTGCCCTGCGTGTTCTCAACCGAACAACTGCGCTATCCCAAGCCCGACGGTGGCGTGTGCCAGAGCAAGAGCTTCGTCGGCGAAGGCGTGAAGCTGGACTGTGCCGGCGGGTTTGGCGCGGTGATGATGGTCACCGCCAGCTTTGGCATGGCCGCCACGGCCAAGGCGGTGGACAAGCTGGTGGCCGGCGCCCGCCGTCCGGCGGAACGCGTGCAGGCCGAGGCGCATTCGTAAGTCTGCGAAGCCAACGTCTTAGCCAAACGTAGGGTGGATCGCGCTTCATCGATCCACCGGGTGGCGATCCACCGGGTGGCGACCCACCGAGCGGAGCCATGGTGGATGTACAAAGCGACATCCACCCTACCAATGCGCCCCCTTGTGGAAACAATCAGGGGGCACCGGCTTGGCTTAGCCCTCTACCACGACCTCACGCATGCGCTGCAACACGGCGTTCAGGCCATTGCTGCGCGACGGGGACAGTTGGCGGGACAGGCCGAGCTGGTTGAACCAGTCGGGCAGGTCGAGGCGGGCGAGTTCGGCTTGCGACAGGCCATCGATCCGCGCCAGCAGTACGGCGAGCAGGCCGCGAATCAGGCGGGCATCGCTGGCGGCGCGGAAATTCCAACGACTTTCATGCAGATCAGCCACCAGCCACACCGGGCTGGCGCAGCCTTGCACGAGGTTGGCCTCGCTGCGTTCGGCCTCGCTGAGTGGTGCCAGGCGTTCGCCCCATTGCATCAGCAGGCGCGCGCGCTGTTCCCAACCGGGGCAGCTGGCGAAGGCATCAAGCGCGTCTTGGGCGCTGGCCGGCAGGGTCATCGTAGAATCTCCAGAGCCTTGTCCAAGGCGATAAAGAAGCGCTCCAGATCCTCCGCATCGTTGTACAGGGCGAGGGAGACGCGAATCGCGCCGGCTATGCCCAGGTGCTTCATCAGCGGCATGGCGCAGTGATTACCCCCGCGTACGGCGATGCCCTGTTCACCCAACAGTTCAGCCAGGTCGCTGTGGTGTACGTCCTGGACCACGAAACTGGCCAGCGCTGTATGCGGCTCGCCGAGCACTTGTACGCCGTCACGGGCGCGCAAGCCGGTGAGCAGCTGGGCATGCAGTGCGTGTTCATGGCGGCTGACGGCAGCGCTGTCCAGGCTTGCCAGGTACTCCAGGCTGGCGCTCAGGCCGATTACGCCGGCAATCGGCGGGGTGCCGGCTTCCAGGCCCATGGGGGCGGCATGAAAATCGGCGTGATCGAAATCGGCGCGGCGTACCATCTCGCCGCCGAACTGCCAGGGCCTGAGCAGGCTCAGGGCATCGCCCCGGCCATACAGCACGCCGACGCCATCCGGGCCGTAGAGCTTGTGGCTGGACAGCGCATAGAAATCGCAGCCCAGCGCCTGCAGATCATTGTGGCCATGCACCACGCCCTGAGCGCCGTCGACTACGGTCAGGGCGCTCTGAGCCTTGGCCAGCGGCAGCAGTTCGGCCAAGGGTTGCCAGGTGCCGATGACGTTGGACAGTTGGCTGATGGCAAGCAGACGCGTGCGCGGGCCAATCAGGCGGGCAGCGGCATTCAGGTCAATGCGACCTGACGGCTCTAGCGGCAGTACCACCAGCCGTGCCTGGCGTCGCAGCGCCAATTGCTGCCAGGGCAGCAGGTTGGCGTGGTGTTCCAGGGCGCTGATGACGATCTCGTCGCCGGCCTGGACCATGTGCTCCAAGCCGTAGGCCAGCAAATTGAGGGCTTCGGTGGTACCTCGAGTAAACACAATTTCGGCCGGACTGGCCGCTTTCAGCCAACGTGCCACCTGGGCCCGACTGGACTCGAAGGCGCGGGTGACGCGCTCCGCAGGCACGTGCTGGGCACGGTGCACGTTGGCCACACCGTTGGCGTAGTAGCCGAGCAGGGCATCCAGCACCGGCTGCGATTTTTGTGCCGTGGCGGCGCTGTCCAGGTAGGTCTGCCCTTCGGCGACCAGCGCCGCGATGCCGGGGAAATCCTTGCGCCAGGGAGAAACGAACATGATTAGAGCTGCACTATGAAGTTGATGATCAGGGCATTGACCAGATCAATGAAGAATCCACACACCAATGGCACCAGGATGAATGCCCGGTGTGCCGCACCGTATTGCTGGGTGACGGCGGTCATGTTGACGATGGCTGTGGCGGTCGAGCCCAGGGAAATGCCACCAAACCCGGCACTGATCACCGCGGCCTCATAATCGCGCCCCATCAGGCGAAAGACTACCAAGAGAGTGAAGGCCACGCTCATCAGCACCTGCAGGCCGATCCCCAGCACGATCAGGCCGAACAACCCTTGCAGTTCCCACAGCTTGAGGCCCATCAGCGCCATGGTCAGGAACATGCCCAGACAGATGTCGGAAATCAGCGCGAGACCGGAATTGGCATTGGGCCAGCCACTGGCACGCACCCACTTGCGCGACAGCACGCCGCTGCGCAACAGCTTCAGGCGCAGCGGCGGCAGACTATTGCGCAGCACGATTCCGGCCATCAGACAGCTGACGAACATCGGCAGGGTCAGTCCGGTTTGAGTGAGGAGGCCATGCAACGACTGGCCCAGTAGCAAGGTCAGGTTCAGCCACATCCAGGCCCAGAGCACGCCGTAATAATCCAGTTGCGGGTGTTCCTCGGCATGGCTTACGCCGACGTCCAACTGCTGCTGTTGCGAGGGCTGCAGGCGGTAGCGCAGCAACAAAAAGCGGGCAATTGGGCCGCCGATCAGGCAGGCGGCGATCAGCCCCATGGTATTGGCGGCCATCCCCAATTCCAGGGCATTGCCAATGCCCAGTTCGGCGACGAAGAAATCCGACCAGGCCAGGGTGGTGCCGGCCCCGCCGGTCAGTGAAATGGAGCCGAGCATCAGGCCGGCCTTGGGATCCAGGCCGAACACACTGGCCACACCCATACCCAGCAGGTTCTGCAGCACGATGTAGGCGGTTGCCAGTCCGAGCAGGATGGCCAGTGCCGGTCCGCCCTTGAGCAGCGTGAGCAGATCGGCGCGCAGGCCTATTGCAGCAAAAAAGTAGAGCAACAGCAGGTCACGGACGGCCAATTCAAAGCGCAGTTGCAGGTCGAAGCCGTAATAGAGAATGGCGGTGATCGTGGCGCAGATGAAGCCGCCGATCACCGATTCGGGAATGCTGTAGCGGCGCAGCAGCTCAACGTTGTGCGTGACAGCCTTGCCGGCAAAGAGCAGCAGAATGGCCAGGGTAAAGCTGACAAAGCCGGAAACGTCATGAGTGTCCATAGCGCGCTCTGGGGATAAAACGGGTGGGGCGAATCGCTGTCACCCGTTTGGCCGAACGGTCAGTTATGCGCGTGCAAAGCGGCATTCAGCTCGATGGCGGTCTTGTTGGTCTTGCATTCGACCGCGCCGGTCTGCGAGTTGCGGCGGAACAGCAGATCCGGCTGTCCAGCCAGGTCGCGGGCCTTGACGACCCTGACCAGCTCGTTTTGCTCATCGAGCAGCGACACCTTGGTGCCGGCGGTGATGTACAGGCCGGATTCCACCGTGTTGCGATCGCCCAGCGGGATGCCGACGCCGGCGTTGGCGCCGATCAGGCAGCCTTCGCCAATGCTGATGATGATATTGCCGCCGCCAGACAAGGTGCCCATGGTCGAGCAGCCGCCGCCCAGGTCCGAGCCCTTGCCGACGAATACGCCAGCCGAGACGCGGCCTTCGATCATGCCCGGACCTTCGGTGCCGGCGTTGAAGTTGATAAAGCCTTCATGCATCACCGTGGTGCCTTCACCCACGTAGGCGCCCAGGCGAATGCGCGCGCTGTCGGCGATGCGTACGCCGCTGGGCACCACGTAGTCGGTCATTTTCGGGAACTTGTCCACCGAGCTGACTTCCAGCAGGTCACCCTTCAGGCGCGCTTCCAGTTGGCATTCAGGCAGTTCGGCCAGGTCAACCGCGCCTTTGTTGGTCCAGGCGACGTTGGGCAGCAGCGGGAAGATGCCGCTCAGGTTCAGCGCGTGGGGCTTGGCCAGTCGATGAGACAGCAGGTGCAGCTTGAGATAGGCCTCAGGTGTGGAGTTCAGCGCACTGTCATCGACCAGCAGGGTGGCGACCAGCGGCTTCTGGCTTTCGGCCAGGCGGGTCAGCAGGGCGGCCTGCACCGGGTCGATGTTCTTCAGGGCGCTGGAGATGTCCGCCGCCTGCAGTTTGGTCATCGCCAGGGCTTGATTACCACCGGTGTAACCGAGAATCGGCGTGACAGCGTCGACCAGCTCGGCGCTCGGCTTGAGCAACGGCTGGGCGTAGAAGACTTCCAGCCAGGCGCCTTGGCGGTTCTGGGTGCCAACGCCGAAGGCCAGGCTGAACAGGGTGGTAGACATGGCGTATTCCTTGTAATCGGGTGGGCGCGGCTCAGCGGGCCAGCGCGGCAGAGTAGAGGTCCGGCTTGAAGCCGACCAGGGTCTTGTCGCCAAGATCCAGCACCGGTCGCTTGATCATCGACGGTTGGGCCAGCATCAGGACGATGGCCTTGTCTTGGTCGAGCTCGGCCTTCTGCGCATCATCCAGCTTGCGGAAGGTCGTGCCGGCGCGGTTGAGGACGGTTTGCCAGCCATGCTCGTTGCACCAGCGGGTCAGGCTGTCGCGATCGATCCCGGCGGCCTTGTAGTCATGGAAACCATAGGTCAGGCCATGCTCGTCGAGCCAGGTGCGGGCTTTTTTCATGGTGTCGCAGGCTTTGATGCCGTAAAGAACCAGGGAAGCGTCAGTCATGGTGCACATCGTGTATGAATAAATGGCGTGTGATTATGCCATTAGTCGCGGTAAATCGATGCCTGACCGTAATGCTGCCTTCAGGCAGTCGCCGTTGGCGATGCAGATGCCTCATAGATCCCGACGCAAGTCGTCGGGGATCGGCAGATCGGGCATCGGGCCGGGGCGTTTGCCTTGGCCGGCCTGGTATTGGCGGATTTGGTAGACGTAGGCCAGCACCTGGGCCACCGCCATATACAGGCCGGCGGGGATTTCCTCATCCAGCTCGGTGGAGTAATACACCGCTCGCGCCAGGGCCGGCGACTCCAGCACCGTGACCTTGTGCTCGTTGGCAATCTCGCGAATTTTCAACGCGATCTGGTCGCCGCCCTTGGCCACCATGACCGGCGCGCCGCCGCCGCTCTCGTCGTATTTCAGCGCCACGGCAAAGTGCGTGGGGTTGGTAATCACCACGTCGGCTTCCGGCACCGCGGCCATCATGCGCCGCTGGGAGATTTCGCGCTGCAGCTGGCGGACCTTGGACTTGATCTCTGGCTTGCCTTCGCTGTCCTTGTATTCGTCGCGCACTTCCTGCTTGGTCATCATCAGCTTCTGCTTGTGATCCCACAGCTGAAAAGGCACATCGATCAGGGCGATGAGAATCAGCCCGCAGGACATCCACAGCGCGCACCAGCCCACCACCTGCAAGCAGTGCATGATCGCCGTTTCCAGTGGTTCGTTGGCGATGGCCAGGATGTCATCCTGGAACGCCGACAGCACGGTCAGGGCGACGGTCAGCACGATCAGAAACTTGCCTACCGCCTTGAGCAGTTCGATCAACGAGTTCTTGGAGAACATGCGCTTGATCCCGGACAGCGGATTCATGCGGCTGAACTTGGGCATTAGCGAGTCGGCCGAAATCAGAAAACCGCCGAGCGCCACCGGGCCGATCACCGAGGCGATCAACAGCACTACCAGCAGCGGCAGCAACGCCTGGAAGGCATGCCCGCCGGCATTGAGCAGCAGCAGCGCCATGGTGTTGGTTTCATAGAGCACTTCACGGGGCAGGCTGAAGCTGCCGCGCATCACCTCGATCAGGCTCAGCCCCATGCTGCCGCCGAAGGCCATCAGGCCGCCGGTGCCGGCCAGCATGATCACCAGGGTATTGAGTTCCTTGGAGCGCGCGATTTGTCCCTTTTCGCGGGAGTCGCGCAGGCGTTTCTCCGAGGGTTCTTCGCTTTTTTCGGCGCCGTTCTCATTCTCGGCCATGGGCTACCTGGCCTGTGCCAGCTCGCGCATCAGCTGCAAGGCTTCGACGCTGAGCACTTGAAAGTGGGCGAGAATGTCCGCTTGGGCCAGCCAGAAAATGATCTGGCCGAGCACCAGGGTCAGCGGAAAACCGATGGCGAAGATATTGAGTTGCGGCGCGGCGCGGGTCATCACGCCGAACGCGATGTTGACCACCAGTAGCGCCGTGACTGCCGGCAAGGCCAGCAGCAGGCCGGCGGCCATCACCCAGGTGAGCTTGCCAGCCATTTCTCGGTAATGCTCGACCAGCAGGCCGCCGCCCACCGGCAGCGTGGTGAAGCTCTCGGCGAGAATCTCGAACGCCACCAGATGGCCGTTCATGGCCAGAAACATCAAAGTGGTCATGTTCAGCAGAAACTGGCCGAGCAGGGGCACCGACACGCCGTTGGCCGGGTCCATCATCGAGGCGAACCCCAGGCCCATCTGCATGGAAATGATTTGCCCGGTGACGATGAAAATCTGGAAGAACAGCTGAAACACAAAACCGAGCATCACGCCGATGATCACCTGTTCGCCGATCAGCAGCAGGCTGCGTAAGCTCAATGCATCGATCATCGGCATGGGCGGCAAGTTGGGCGCCAGGACCAGGGTGATGGCCAGTGCCAGTAGCAGACGAACGCGATTGGGCACGAACTGGGCGCCAAAAATGGGCATGACCATCAGCAGCGAGGCGACGCGAAACAGTGGCAGCAGGAAGCTCGCCACCCAGCCGCCGATCTGCTCGTTGGTCAGCTCCAGCATGGCGCTCTAGCCGATGACCATGGGTATGTTGATGATCAGCGTCTCGGCATACTCCATCAGCTGGCGCACCAGCCAGGGGCCGGCCCAGATCAGCGTAACCAGCATCACCAGCAGGCGCGGCAGGAAACTCAAGGTCTGTTCGTTGATCTGCGTGGCGGCCTGGAACACCGCCACCAGCAGGCCGATCAGCAGGCTGGGCACTACCAGCACCGCAACCATCATGGCGGTGAGCCACAACGCACTGCGAAACAGATCGACGGCGAATTCCGGGGACATGGGTGCGCCTCTATAAAGTGCCGAAGCTGCTGGCCAGGGTGCCAATGATCAAACCCCAGCCATCGATCAGGACGAACAGCATGATCTTGAACGGCAGCGAGATGATCAGCGGCGAGAGCATCATCATGCCCATGGCCATGAGCACGCTGGCCACTACCAGGTCGATGATCAGAAACGGGATGAAGATCATGAAGCCGATCTGGAAGGCCGTTTTGAGCTCGGAAGTCACGAAAGCCGGCACCAGGATGGTCAGCGGCGCGTCCATCGGCGTGGCGATATCAGTGCGCTTGGACAAACGCATGAACAGGTCCAGGTCGCTCTCGCGGGTCTGCGCGAGCATGAAGCTCTTGATCGGCACTTCGGCGCGATCGATGGCCTGGCGCGCGCTGAGCTGTTCATTCATGTACGGCTGCAGGGCGTCCTCGTTAATCTTGTCGAACACCGGCGCCATGATGAACAGGGTCAGGAAGATCGTCAGGCCGAGGAGGATCTGGTTGGACGGCGTCTGTTGCAGGCCCAGCGCCTGACGCAGGATGGAAAACACGATGATGATCCGCGTGAAGCAGGTCATCAGCATGACGAACGCCGGAATGAAGCTCAGCGCCGTCATGATCATCAGGATCTGCAGGCTGACCGAGTACTCCTGTTCCCCGTCCGCGTTGGTCGTCAGGGTGATGGCCTTGATGCCCAGCGGATCGCCCTCCTGGCCGAACGCCGGCAGGGCCAGCAGGCTGAGCAGCACCAGCAGGACAAACAGCAGGCCTTGCGCGGGACGCAAGCGGATCGGCAGGCGGGCTAGAAGGGACATCGGCAAAACGCTCATTCCTGTAGAGACGAACTCATGCACCTGATTCGGTATCGATGGGCGACGGCATGCGCCCCTGCCAGCAGGTCAGGCTGTTATGGCTTGGCATCGCGCTTGAGCAGTTCCTGCAGGCGCTTGGCGAATTCCGGCGTGGCGTTTTCCGTTTCCGGCAACACCACCGGCTGCTGCAGCACGTGCAGGGGCGTGATGCGCCCGGCAGTCAGGCCGAGCAGAATCTGCTCTTCGCCCACTTGCACCAGCAACAGGCGCTCACGCTGCCCGAGGGCCTGGCTGGACAGCAGCTTGATCACCTGATTGCTGCGTGGTCCGACCTGGCCTTGCAGGCGGCGCACCACCCAGGCAAGCAGGAAGATCAGGCCGATGACCACACCCAGGCCCAGCAGCAGCTGGCCGATCTGCGAGGTTACGCCGGCGGTACTGGGCACCGCTGGCGACGAGGCGAGGGCGCCGGGCGCCAGCAGTAGCAGGGGCACGGCGAGCCAGCCCCAGGTGTTGCGGCCTTGGCGGGACGTTGCTCGATGCATCTCAGCGCAGCTTCCGAATGCGTTCGGTGGGGCTGATCACGTCAGTCAGGCGGATGCCGAACTTCTCGTTGACGACCACCACTTCGCCGTGGGCAATCAACGTGCCGTTGACCAGCACATCGAGCGGCTCACCGGCCAGGCGGTCCAGTTCGATCACCGAGCCCTGGTTGAGCTGCAGCAGGTTGCGGATGTTGATGCTGGTATTGCCGACTTCCATGGAGATGGTCACCGGGATGTCCAGGATCACTTCCAGGTTGGGGCCTTCCATGCTGGTCGGGCCGTCCGCACGCGGTGGCGTGTCGAAGGCATCGAGGGGCGCAAGCGGTGCGGCAGGACGCGCGTCGGCAAGCATGCTGTCGATGCTGCTCTGATCGCCGGCGGACTCGGCCAGGGCGGCAGCCCACTCATCGGCCTGCGCCTGATCCTCGGGGCTCATCGGGGTGTCATTTGCCATGGGATTACCTCAGTCGGCTGTCTTGGCTGGCCTTCCCCGCAGGGCGATGGGAAGGCGATTCAAATAGGGGTGCGCCGCGCAGTGGGGCGGCTGGGTCACTCAGCGTGAACGTTGCAGTGGTTCGATCACCTGCAGGGCGAGCTTGTCCTTGTGGGAGCCAAGCTTGACCTTGAAAGCCGGTACGCCATTAGCGCGCATCAGAATATGCTCCGGTGCTTCCACGGGTATCACATCGCCCGGCTGCATGTGCAGGATGTCGCGCACCTTGAGCTGGCGGTGCGCCACGGTGGCGGACAACGGCACGCTGACGTCGAGGATGTCCTCGCGCAGCGCCTTGGACCAGCGCTCGTCTTGATCGGCGACATCCGATTGGAAACCGGCGTCGAGCATTTCGCGGATCGGCTCGATCATCGAGTAGGGCATAGTCACGTGCAAGTCGCCGCCGCCGCCGTCCAGTTCGATGTGGAACGTGGATACCACCACCACTTCGCTGGGGCTGACGATGTTGGCGATGGCCGGGTTGACTTCCGAGTTGAGGTACTCGAAGTCCACCTCCAGCAGCGCCTGCCAGGCTTCCTTCAGGTCGATGAACGCCTGTTCCAGCACCATGCGCACGACACGCAGCTCGGTGGGGGTGAACTCGCGGCCCTCGATCTTGGCGTGACGTCCGTCGCCGCCGAAGAAGTTGTCCACCAGCTTGAATACCAGGCGCGAGTCGAGGATGAACAGCGCGATGCCGCGCAGGGGCTTCATCTTCACCAGATTGAGGCTGGTCGGGACGTACAACGAATGCACGTACTCGCCGAATTTCATCACCTGCACGCCGCCCACCGAAACGTCCGCAGAGCGACGCAGCAGGTTGAACATGCTGACCCGGGTGTAGCGGGCAAAGCGCTCGTTGACCATTTCCAGGGTCGGCATGCGTCCACGGACGATGCGGTCCTGGCTGGTCAGGTCGTAGCTTCTGACGCTCCCCTTGGTGGCCAGGTCTTCGGTATCGACGAGGCCATCGTCGACGCCATGTAACAGGGCGTCGATTTCATCTTGTGACAGCAGGTCAGTAGCCATCTAAACGTCCTACTGCAATACGAAATTAGTGAACAACACCTGCTCGATGACCGGCTTGCCAAGATGCTGGCGAGCCAAATCCTGGACGTGCAGAGTGGCCAGTTGGCGCAGGGTCTCTTTGCCGGAGGCCGTCAGCAAGGCATCGAAGTCTTGGGAAGAGAAGAGCATGACCAGTTGGTTGCGCAGCACCGGCAGATGCTCCTTGAGCGCGGCCATCCCGTCGCGGTCGCGGCCCATCAGCGCCACGCTGGCCTGCAGATAACGCTGGCGGCCCTGGCGATTGAAATTCGCCACGAAAGGATCCTTCAGCTCCTCGTAGATCGAGCCTTTGTCGATCAGGCGCGCCGCCTCTTCGGTTGGGCCGCCGATCTTGCTGGTCACCACATACCAGGTCACCCCAACCGAGACAGCCATTGCTAGCAGCAGCGCCAGCGCACCGAAAATAATCAGCGGCAGCTTGTTCGTTTGCGAGCCACGAGGTCCAGTTTTCTTAGTCATGCCAAATATCCGTCACCGACCGGTGCTCACACCATCCAAGCCAGCGAGGGAGCAAGTCTTATGCCAGTTTTTGATGTTGTTCACGATTTGTCGCGGTAGATACCGTGCCGTTGGGGGGTGGCGTCACTCGCCGCATGGGCAGGCTGGATCAGTCAGAGCTGAGCGAGTTGCCCGCCGGTTGCGTGTCCGGCGGGCTGCCCGGATGACTGGGTAGACCCGTTTCCACGCCCTGTCACCAGGCCGTTCGCAAGGCAGCTTTCGCTAAACGAATGACCTTCGATGGAGCCTTAGGCGTAGAAATCAATCAGCCCGCGTCCCGAGTCCAGTGCGGTGGTGGCGACCGTCAGGTCATCCACGTCCGCATGTTCTTCACCTCCTGCGGCAATGCCTCGGCTGCCACTGCGCTCGTCGGTTTGCCGATCATCGCGGGCCAGGGATTGGTCGGAGACGTTGACATCCACCAGGTTCATGCCCTGCTGGTTGAACATGTCACGCAGGCGCTGCAATTGGCCTTCCAGCGCGTCACGCACGCCGGCATGTGGGCTGGCGAAGCTCACCTGGGTCTGTTCCTGATTAAGGCTGATGCGCACCTCCAGACGGCCCAGTTCGGCGGGGTCGAGCTGGATTTCGGCAGACTTGAGGTTCTGGCTGGACAGCCACATCACCCGCTCCACCACCGCCTCACTCCAGCCGTTCTGGCTCATCGACAGCGGCTGCTGTGGCACGGTGGCGGCCTCACGGGCTGCTGCGGTGTTCGCCTGGCTAACCGCCTGTGTCAAAGGGTTGACACTGCCGGGAGGCGTTTCAGTGCGCAGCTCACTGGCTGCGGCAGACGCGGCACGGCCGGCGGTGCTGGCGTCCAGCTCCCGCGTGAACGGCTCAAGGCGCAGCTCGCTGTCCGCAACTTCCGTAGAGTCTTCGGCCAGTGCCGGTTCGGCAGACGCGAGGCGGGTGGTCGCGGCGCGTTGTTCAGCCACAGCGGCTTGTGCAGCGCTAGCGCGACCATTGGCGGACGGTTGGGCCGGTAGAGCCGCGGCTTGCACCGCCGGGGTCAGAACAGCGGCCACGGCAACCGGTTCGTCAGGCTGCAGTTCGGCAGCCGCTTGTTCAGCGACGGCAAGCGCTTCGGCTTGAGCTTCAGCCAGAAGGTTGTCGTGGGCCGTCTGGGCTGCCTTGTCCGGGGCCTGTTCGGCGAGTGTGGCATCGACCGGCACGCCGGGGTCGCGCTCGAACAGCATCAGCGATTCCAGCTGCACATCCTCAGGTGGCAGCTCGGTCGGCAACTCCTTGCCGGTATCGGCAAGCAACTGCTGCTCGCGGACGGCTTTGTCCGTAGCGTCCTGAGCCGTTTCGGCTGTTTCGGCCGGTTTGGCTGCGGCAGGGGCCGGGGTGGTATCGCGCTCGCGGGCATACAGCTCGGCAAAGCTGCCGCTCTCGGCCTTATCGGCTCCGGCGCCGGTATCCGGCGACTTGCCCGCACCCGTCGCAACGCGCGCCGACGGGCTGCCTTGCAGAAAAAGATCGGCGCCAAGGGCCATGGTGCACTCCACAAATAATTCAAACTTGCAGGGGGAGTAGCAAGGGGTGGGCCAACTTGGGAAAGCCCGGGTCGGGCTTGGTGAGAACATCCTGCGTCGCTGTGCAAAAGGACGGTGTTTCCTCGCAGGTTCGACATGACAAATCCAGCGTCGCTCGTTAACATGCCGAGCCCGCCGCCGCACAGCCGGCGCAACGCGTCTGTCCCCTTAGTTCAACGGATAGAATAAGCCCCTCCTAAGGGCTAGATGCTGGTTCGATTCCAGCAGGGGACGCCATCAGCTCTTCCGCTGACTTTCGCCGATTTCCGCTCAACCGCTCTGAATCGCTGCTTTCAAGCAAAAAAGCGATTTTTGGAGTTTCGGAATTCCAGTCGCTTCCAGACATTTCAGGGGTGCGCTCAGGGTATTTCGCTCGGTTCGACAAATGAGGTCGTACCCCCCATGGCACGGAAAGTCGCCCCCTGTCCGATGTGCAATGCCGCACAGTTACATCCTCAGACTGTCTGGAACACCAACAACAGGCCCGTTTGCGGTCAGCAAGGTGTAGACCATCTGCCGAAAGCGCTGCTCATTGATCCGCTGATGCAAATAGTCGCCGGCCATTACGCCGGCCAGCAGCAGCGGCGTGAACGACAACAAGCGTGGCAGTTCTGCAATCAACCGGCCTTCGAGCAGCAGCAGTAGGCTGAGGCTGGTGTTGAGCGAGAACCAGACGCACAGTAGGGTGGCCCGTAATTGACGCTTATCCAGCGAGGTGCCGGCCATGGCATAGACCAGCAGTGGGCCGCCGGAGGCGAACAGGCCGTGGGTGACACCGGCGCCCAGGGTCAGCAGGCGGTTCAGCCAGTTGGGATGTGGCGGTACGGTGGTGCCGCGCTGGATGCGCCACAGTTCCCGGGCGGCGAACCAGATGATCATCAAGCCGAGCAGCAGTTTCAGCAGGTCAGCGGCGAGCCAGTTATGCAGCATGAAACCGATCAGGGTGCCGCCGAGCATCAGCGGCAGGATGACCCTGAGTAACAGCGCTCGGTCGATGTGCTGGCGGTTGCGCCAGGCCAGAAACCCGCTCATCAGCACATTAAGCGGTACGAGTACCGGGAGCAGTTCTGGCAGTGGCAATAACAGCGCGCCCAGCGACAGGGCGATGACCAGGCTGCCGAACCCGGTGATGGCTTCGATGGTGTAGGCAATGAGCACGAACAGGGCAACCCACAGCCAGGGGTCGATCATGACTTGCGTGCTCCGCTGCGCTGCGCGTAATACTCGAACGTTTCCGCCGAGGTCTTGCGCAGCGGGTAGCCGAACTCTTCCTTCAGCCGTCGGTTGCTCAATACCGGCCTGTATTGCAGAAATTTCACCTGCGCCGGGCTGGTGGGTTTGCCGCGCCATTGAGCCAGTTGCAGGGCGATCTTCACCAGCCAGACCGGGAGCGTCCGTAGCGGTTTGTTCAACCGGGCGGCGATTTCCCGCATGCTCAGGGCGCCGTCGCCGGCCATGTTGTAGGTGCCGGTCTTGCCTTGGCGCAACCCCATTTCCATGGCGCCGATCACATCCTGATCCCAGACGAACACGAAGGGCGAATCGCTGCCCTTGAGCGAGAGGATGCGCGGCGCCATGAACAGGTCGGTGATCTGGTTGCGGGTGTCGGCGCCGAGAACAGTGCCGGGGCGGAAGATCAACTGCTGCAGCTCGGGATGATGGTGGCGGTACTCGGCAAGCATTTCCTCGACCAGCCGCTTGTGATCCGAATAGGCGAACTCGGGGTTGCCTCGCAGGGCGTGCGTTTCATCAATCCACGCCGGATTGTCCGGATGATAGCCATAGGCGGCGCCGGAACTGGTAATGGTCAGGTGCTGGACGCCGGCCTTGAGGCAGCTTTCAAGGACGTTGCGGGTACCGTTGACGTCGATGTCGTAGTCGCGGCGGCGATCCTTCGAGGCCTGCAGCACGGAGGCCAGATGCACCACATGGGTGATCTGCTCGCGGTGCAGCAGCTCAGCCAGCTCGGGGGCACGGATATCCAGTATATGGATTGGAAAAGTGACATCGTCGCGGCTGCGCAGGTCGGTACCCATGACCTGCAGGTCACCCGCCAGGCGGTTGCCGAGCTGATGGCCGATATAGCCAGCGGCGCCGGTAATGAGGATGCGCGGGGTCATGTGTATTGCTCTGTGGCGATGGGCTGTTGAACGGCAGGGTCGTCTGCCGGCAGTGGGCGGCGGGCCCAGAACTGCGACAGGGTCAGCCCGCTGACCAGGTGCCAGACACCCCAGAAGGCAGTGATCAGCAACATGCCGCCGGCGTCGGGGAAGAAGGTGAAGAGAATCACCAGCCCCAGGCCGGAGTTTTGAATGCCGACTTCCAGGGTGACGGCGCGGCGGTCGCTGTGCGGCAAGCGGCACAGACGGGCCATGCCATAGCCGAGCAGCAGCGCCAGCAGGTTATGGCACACCACCAGCCAGAAGAAGCTGTGGAAGCGCTCGATAAACAACCCGAAGTTCTTGCTGAAGGCGATGGCGACAAAGCTGAGGAAGACCAGCAACGAGATGATGCGCAGGGGTTTTTCGCTGCGCGCGACAAAGCCGGGCAGCCGTCGCCCGGTGACCATGCCCAGCACCATAGGCAACGCCAGTATCAGCAGTACCAGCGTCAACATGCTGGCAGGCTCCAGGCTGATCTGGGTCAGATAGTTTCGCGTATGCGGATTGAGCCAGCCGTAGAGCGCGAAGTTCAGGGGCGTCAGTACGGTGGCGGCGAGACTGGAGACCGCCGTCATGCTGATGGATACCGCCACGTTGCCGCGCGCCAGCCAGGTCATGACATTGGAGAAGCTGCCGCCGGGACAGGCTGAAACCAGGATCATGCCCAATGCCAGTTCGGGGTCGATGTTCAACGCCCAGGTAAACAGGCAAGTGGCGGCCGGTAGCAGAACAAACTGCGCGACCATTCCGGCCAGCGGTGCGATGGGCGCCAGGGCGATGCGCCTGAAATCCTCCAGCCGCAGGGAGAGCGACACGCCGAACATCATGCAGGCCATGATGATGTTCAGCAGGATCAGGCTGGCTGCATCAAATTGCAGTGCTGGGGCGCCCGTCATGGGGTCACCGCCAAGGGCTGCTGCTGTGCAGTCGGCAGGTCGCGTTCCAGCTCGTCACTATGCTGCTTCAAGGCAGCCAGGTAGGCGTTCTTGTTCACGTAGTAGGCCATGCGGGCCAGTTTGATGTACCGGTAGCCGCCGTCCAGGGTAGCGCCAGCCCGTTCGCTCCGGATTCGGTTGAAGGCGGCGGCCGCAGCAGCGCCCACCTGCTGCTGACGGATATACAGCGCAACCAGTCGGGCCTGCTGATTGCGTCCCTCCCAGCCCAGGCCGGTGGCTTCGATCATGCCCATCATGAACAGGTTGTCGTACTGAGGGTGGAACACATTCATGTACAACTGCGGCGCGTCCAGCTCTGCTGGCCAGTTGAGATGTTCACGGGAAATGAAGGGGTAGTGCAGCTGGTATCCCGTGGCCAGCAGGATAAGGTCGTATTCCGCGGCTTCGCCATCGCTGAACTGCACGGTCTTGCCGTCGATGGCGGCGATGTCGCGGCGCGGCGTGATGTCGCCGTGGCCCAGGTGATGCAGGATCAATGAGTTGACCACCGGGTGCGACTCGTACAGGCGGTAATCCGGGTCCGGCAGGCCGTAATCGGAAGGTTTGCCGATGATCATGCGGATCATGGCGGCGTCAATGCGCTGCTTGAGCGGCCTGGGTAACGGGCGCTTACCCCCCAGGGTATCGATCGGCCGGCCATTTATAAATTTGGGCAAAAAGTAATAGCCCCGACGCAGGCTGATATCCACGCTGGCGGCGTGGTGCACGGCATCGACGGCGATGTCAGCCCCGGAGTTGCCGCAGCCGACCAAAAGCACGCGCTTACCTTTGAAGATCTCCGGGTTGCGATACTGCGCTGAGTGCATCAATTCGCCATCGAACAGGCCGGGCAGGACAGGCACGTTTGGCGTGTGCAGGGTGCCGTTCGCGATCAGCACGCCGTCAAAACGGCGCTGCTGGCGCTGCCCGGCGCGCTCGCTGACCACCGTCCAGCCGTCGCCATCGGGGCTCAGTTCAACGACCTGGGTATTGAACTCGTAATGGGGCCTGAGCTGGAAATGCTCCGCGTAATCACGGAAGTACTGGCGCATCTCTGTGTGGTGCGGATAGGGCGCAACGGCATCGCCCATCGGAAACTCGGCAAACTCGGTCATGCGCTTGGAGGAGATCAGGTGCGCGCTGTCATACATCGTGCTGTGCGGATTGTCGATGTCCCACAGTCCACCGACGTCGCTGTGCAGTTCGAAGCCGATGAAAGGGATGCCCAATTTCTGCAGGTTGCGTGCGCTGGCCAGACCCATGGGGCC
The DNA here is from genome assembly GCF_014836765.1 of Serpens gallinarum. Classification (GTDB taxonomy): domain Bacteria; phylum Pseudomonadota; class Gammaproteobacteria; order Pseudomonadales; family Pseudomonadaceae; genus Serpens; species Serpens gallinarum. Next base: position 57,909 of record NZ_JACSQG010000008.1, on the reverse strand, counting down.
GGCACCGATGATGGCGTACATAGAGGCGTGTCTCGTTATCTTGTTGTTATGATCGCGAGTCTATGGCAAACGGCGATACGCGTATCGCACCAAACGGGACACGGAACCGGCAATTCAGGCCATGCACGAGCGTAGTGAGCTGAGCGTTACCCCGCGTTACAGCCAGGCCATCCTGCAGATGGCTGAACGCCTGAACATCGTCTTGCCGGCCCACTTTGGGGGCAGGCTAAAGAATCTGCAGCGCGTGCCCATTGGTTGGCAGGATGAGCTGTGGGACGCCTTCTGCGAGGCCAGCGATGACCCCCTGATTGGCCTGCGGCTGGGGCTGGAGATTCAGGTGGGGCATCTCGACAGCCTGGGGATGCTGCTGGTGACCTGTGACACCCTGGGCGACGCGCTCAATGAACTGGTCGAATACGCCCCGGTGATCAGTGATGGCGGGGAGTTCCAGGTGCAGCACGAAGCAGGTCTGGTGCTGATTGATTACCACCCCAACTTTCAGGTGCGCCAGGCCGAGCGGGTCGAGGCGGCGTTGGGTAGCATCGTCAACCTGACACGCTGGGCGACCGGCGGGCGTTTCAGGCCTTCAGCTATCTGGCTGTCCCATCCGCCGCTGGATGATCCGTCGCGCTACGAGGCGCTTGTGGGCTGTCCCGTGCATTTCTCCGCCGATGGCTGCCGGCTTAGTTTTTCCGCGGATCAACTGACGCTGTCGCAGATTCAGGCCAACAGCGCGTTGCGCGACCATCTGCGCCAACTGGCTGATCAGGTGCTTGCCGAGGTGGGGCGTTTGAGTCTCGTTGGGGAAGTGGAGCGGCTGGTTAGAGCGTATCCGCGAAGGGGGAAGGAGAATATCGCTGCCCAGCTGCAGATCAGCGGCCGACACATGCACCGTCGCTTGGCAGAAGAGGGGCTGTCCTTCAAGAGCTTGCGCGACAGCGTGCTGCAATCAATGGCCTGCCACATGCTGAACAGCGATCAACGTCTCGCGCAGATCGCTGAGCAATTGGGCTTCTCCGATGAGAATGCTTTCACCCGCGCTTTCCGCCGCTGGCAGGGCGTGACTCCGGCACGCTATCGTGATCGGCAAAGGGCTCATCTGCTGCGCGGTGAGTAAGCGCAGCCAGATTAAGCGTTCCTCACGAACTCCGCTTCGATTTACCGCCACCAAGTGCGGATCATCCGGCATCACCGCCGGGCAAATCGCGCGACCCGCTCGTCGCTGCGGTTGATCAAAGCGCTCCTCGCTCAGGCACCGGTCGTCTGCTGCCCGCGAGTACAGCCCTGATTAGCGCAACAACGCCCACCGTCCCCGGCGATGGCTGCGGCCTTCGTGCGCGCCCCGCGATCTCGACAGACCGGCATGGCAATACAGTCGAGAAACAGACTCCCGCATCGCAAAACCCTGCTATTCCTGCACAGGTGGTTGCCGAGTTTCTTCATCGCGTTATCAGCCTCTTGATGAGGCAGTGCGCACCGAGGCAGGAGTTGACCCATGCCGATCGATCCTCCCGACGACGAACGCCCCGAACCCACTCCGCCGAGCCAGCAGGCTCCGAGCGCGCAAGCCGCAAAGCCGCATCCGCCGCTTGAGCGCAGCAAATTCGGCGGTACGCCACGTCGGCACGAGCGACCGGACGAGGACGACACACCGGTCTCACGCAGTGACCTCAGCAAGGGCCCCCAGGAACTGCTTGAGCACCGCACCTCGCGCACCAATTGGCAGGTTCTGCTGATCTCGTCGGTGGTGATTCTGGCCTTCTCGATCTGGGCCATCCTCATGCCTGATGACGCGCGCACGACGATGAAGGCGACCGTCGACTGGATCGCGACGACCCTGGGTTGGTACTACGTGGTGACGATGACACTGGTTATCGGTTTCGTGCTGTGGGTCGCGCTTTCCAAGGAAGGCAACGTGCGGCTCGGTCCGGACCACTCGCGCCCGCAATACCAGCTCACCACCTGGGTCGCGATGCTGTTTGCCGCGGGTGTGGGAATCGACATGCTGTTCTACTCGGTCACCGGCCCTGTCGTGCAGTACCTTTACCCACCCGCCGGCGAGGGCAGCACAGCCGCTGCGATGCAGGATGCGGTGGTTTGGACGATGTTTCACTACGGCATCGCGGGGTGGTCGATGTATGCTCTGCTCGGCATGGCGATGGGCTACTTCGCTTACCGCTGGGGCATGCCGCTGTCGATCCGCGCGGCGCTCTACCCGCTGCTCGGCAAGCGCGTGCGCGGCCCCTTGGGCGATGGCATCAACATTATCGCGCTGGTGGGTACCGTGTTCGGCGTCGCCACCTCGATGGGTATTGGTGTTGTCTTGCTGAGCGTGGGCTTTTCCGTGCTCTTCGGCCTGCAACATGGCCTTGCGTTGCAGATTGCACTGGTCATTGGTGCGGTGGTTTTGACCATTGCGGCCACCACGTCGGGTGTCGACCGTGGCATTCGCTGGATCTCCGAGCTGAACCTGTGGAGCGCCGTGGCGATGATGGTCTACATCCTCTTCACCGGGCAGACGGCGTTCCTGCTGAATGCGCTCACCGAGAACATTGGTCGCTTTCTGCTGACGTTCCCCGCCCGCACGTTGCAGACCTTCGCCTACGAGCCAGGCGGCGCCCAGTGGATGGGCGGCTGGACGCTGTTCTTCTGGGCCTTCTGGCTTGCGTGGGGGCCGTTCGTGGGGGTTTTCCTGGCGCGTATTTCACGCGGGCGCACGCTGCGCGAGTTTGTGATTGCGGCAATCACCGCCCCGGTGCTGTGCGACTTCATTATCGTTTCACTGTTCGGCAATTCGGCCTTGTTCCAAGTGCTGCAGGGCAACATGACGTTCGCCGAGCTGGCGGTCGAGAGCCCGGAGCGCGGCTGGTACGCGCTACTGGGGATGTTCCCGGGGGCGATGTTCCTGATCGGACTGGCGACGCTCTCGGGGCTGCTGTTCTACCTCACTAGCGCCAATTCGGGGGCCATGGTGATGTCGAACTTCTCGGCCTCGATCCCGGATCCGTCCCACGACGGGCCGAAGTGGCTGCGCATCTTCTGGGCCGTGCTCACCGCGGTGCTTACCGTAGCGATGCTGCTCGCCGGTGGTGTGACGACGATGGAGTACGCGACGCTGATCTTCGCGTTGCCGGTGACCATCATTGCCTACCTGGTGATGGCCTCTTTCTACAAGGTGCTGCGCATGGAACGGGCCGAGCGCGAGGGGCAAGTGCTGCGCCGGCCGACCATGGCCCCGATTGGCGGCCATGTTCCAGAACGGTCGTGGAAGCAGCGACTCGAACAACTGCGAGCGTTCCCGTCGCTGCGGCAGGTTACCCAATTCCTAAACCGCACGGTGCGACCGGCGCTGGACGACGTTGCCGCCGAGTTCCGCAACCAGGGTTACGATGTGGTGCGAGACACCATGACCAACGCGAACGGCATTGAAGAGCCGCTGCTGCGGGTGTCCATGGATACCTTTCGCGACTTCCACTACCAGGTCGCCATTGTCGAGGCGCCGGTGCCGATGTTCAGCGGCCGGATGTCCCGTGAGACCGATGTCTACTACCGGCTCGAGGTGTTCACCCAGACCGGCTCGGGCGGCTATGACCTGATGGGCCTCACCAAGCAACAGGTGATTGATGACGTGCTCGAGCGGTACGAGGCGCATCTCGCGTTTCTCACGTTCTCCTCGGAGACCGCGACCCCCTCGGTACTTACACCATCGATTCTGCCCAAGGACCAGCAGTCCGCGGTGCCAAAGGATGCCGGGGACATTCATGACCTTGGCGACAAGAAGGAGTGACGGGCTTTGCAGCAGAGCCCGACTGAATTCACGAAGAACTGAGAAAGAGGCGCGCAATCCGCAATACACCGTCTGGCAAAGGCTGCGGTCCGCCTGCTGGTGAGCGAGTGCAGCCCGAACCAGCGCAACAATGCCGACCAGACGCCAGCCATGTACGCGGCGCTGTTTTAGCGCACGGAAATTCTCGACGCGCTGCGTGAAAAGGGCGCTGACCTCACTGCACAGGATGGCATGGGCAACACCGTCGAAAACCTGTTGCAGGGTGAATTCAAGCAAGGCCCGATTAGCCTCTGAGGCATGAGGGTTCGGCTCTCATGGCCGGTTTTTCGCGTAGAAGCCTCAAGTCTTTGTGTTTTGTCATGCCTTCGGTCCTTCAGTCTGAAGGACGCTGAACTCTGTGCCTGGATATGGGCTTCAATCAATCTGCCATGGCAGGCCGAAGCCCACCGCGGCTTTTAATGGCTAGCCTCCACCCATGCCCAGGAGATGATCATGACGATTCCCTACAAACGCCTCGACAAAAATCAGGCCGCCGTGCTGCTGGTCGACCATCAGGCCGGTCTTCTGTCGCTGGTGCGCGATATCGAGCCAGACAGGTTCAAGAACAACGTGCTGGCCCTGGGCGATCTGGCCAAATACTTCAACCTGCCCACCATTCTCACCACCAGTTTCGAGAACGGCCCCAACGGCCCGTTGGTACCCGAGCTCAAGGCGCAGTTCCCCGAGGCGCCCTATATTGCCCGCCCTGGCCAGATCAACGCCTGGGACAACGAGGAATTCGTTGCGGCGGTGAAGGCGACCGGCAAAAGGCAGCTGATCATTGCCGGCGTGGTCACCGAGGTGTGCGTGGCGTTCCCGGCCCTGTCGGCCATTGAGGAAGGTTTTGAGGTGTTCGTCGTCACCGATGCCTCCGGCACCTTCAACGAACTTACTCGCCATTCGGCGTGGAACCGCATGTCCGTTGCTGGCGCGCAGCTGATGACCTGGTTCGGATTGGCCTGTGAGCTGCATCGCGACTGGCGCAACGATGTTGAGGGCCTGGCCACGTTGTTTTCCAATCACATTCCGGATTATCGGAACTTGATGACGAGTTATGGAGCCTTGACTGCGGGCAGTGCTACCTAAAGGAAGTAGGCTGATTAAGCCGCTGGTGGGCATGCTCGCTCAGTCCAGTAGGGTGGACAACGCTTCACCTGTCCACCGCAGCGGCGTTGTGGTGGATGTAAAAAGCGACATCCCCCTACAGGCGTATCGAGCGATGCGGCACCGTCGCGTAGAAGCTGCTATCAGTCTTCGTTCGAAAGGTAATCCACCACCAGCGTGGCCATGGCTCGGGTCCCCACCACCAGTGCCTTTTCATCCACGAAAAATTCGGGGTTGTGGTTGGGCGCGGCAGTGGCCGGGTCCTGGCCATCCGGGGTAATACCGAGAAACATGTACAGGCCGGGCACCTCCTGGGCGAAGAAGGAGAAGTCTTCGGCAGCGCCCGGTAGGTCGGCGGTGGCCACTTTGCCATCGGCGACGCGTTCCAGCACCGGGGCCATCCGTTCGGTCAGCGTGGCATCATTGATGGTGGTGCTGTACATGGGCTCCACCGAAACGTCTGCCGTTGCGCCGGCGCTTTCGGCGATTTTCTCTGTGCTGAGTTTTATATCCTGGCCGACCTGAGCGCGGACACCCTCGTCATAGGTGCGGATGGTGCCGGTCATTTCCACCGTTTCCGGAACGATATTCGGCCCGCTGCCGCCGTGGATCGTGCCGATGGTGATGACCACGGCGGATCGAGTCAGGTTGGCCCTGCGGCTGACGACGGTTTGTATTCCGTTGATGATCTGCGCCGAGGTGACGATGGGGTCAATGGTATTCCAAGGCATGCCGCCATGGCCCTGGCTGCCGGTAACGCCGATGTTGAGCATGTCACTGGCAGCGGTGGTTGCCCCGCTGCGCCAACTGATCTGTCCCGACGGTCCTGGCATCACGTGCACAGCGAAAATCGCATCGGGCTTGAGCGACTTGAACAGGCCCTCTTCCAGCATCTTTTTGGCCCCCCAGCTGGCATCCGGCCCCGGCAGAACCAGGCTGGAGCCTTCCTCGGCGGGCTGGAAGATGAACATGACCGTGCCTTCGAGTTGATCCTTCATGCCGCTGAGCACTTCGGCAGTCGCCATCAGCATGGCTGTGTGCGCATCGTGACCGCAGGCATGCATCACATCCACCTCGGTGCCGTGGTAGTCGCCTCGAGCCTTGGAGGCGAAGGGCAAGCCTGATGGCTCCTTAACGGGCAGGGCATCCATGTCGGCGCGCAGCGCTACCGTGCGCCCGGGTTTGCCTCCTTTGAGAATGCCGACGACCCCGGTGCGGGCAATGTTGCTTCTAACTTCCATGCCCAGGCGGGTGAGATGGTCGGCGACCAGTTTGGCAGTGCGGGTTTCCTGTTCGCCCAGTTCCGGGTGCTGGTGAATGTCCCGGCGCCACTCAATCAGTTGCGACTCAATCGCGGCGGCATCCTTACGCACTTGCTGCTCCAGTGCGGAGTCGGCATTCGCGCCGAGGCTGAGCAGCAGACCGGCCGCCAGCAGGGCCGAATGAAAGGGGTTGGGCTGTAAAGTCATGGGGGTGCCTATGCAGGTCATGGGTGAAAGGGTATTGCTTCACTCCCCGCAGCAGATGACTGCTCACTGCCACGCATCAATCCCGACTCACTGTCACGTCCAACTCCATGCGGCTCTTCACCCGGATGCTTCAGGACAGAGGCAAACAGGTCCGAACCCTTCACACTGGACATTGGTCGCGATTTGAAGTTTCTGCCCTTCGTTTGCCGGATGCCCAGCGGTTCCAGTAGATTGGCGCGCTTTTGGCTCGGCACGCTTCGTACCTGGCCCGAGGCGCCTTTGCCCGTGTCATTCCGGAGGTTGTGGGGCGGTAGCCTGAGAAGGCTTGTCTGACCCCGGCTACGAATATGCTCGTTAATTATTAGGTGGCTATGTCATTCAACGCTTTATATACCGATCTATCGGGCTATTACGATTTGATGTGTGAGGGCATCAATTACCACGCGCAAAGTAACAGTGCACACAGGCTGCATCAGATATTCGGTAATGCAGGGACGCGCCATCTCGACCTGGCATGCGGTACCGGGCCTCATATTCGGCACTTTATCGACAGTGGCTACAGCAGCAGTGGGCTGGATATCAATCAGCCCATGCTGGATCTTGCCAAGCTTCGCTGTCCGGAAGCACATTTCACGCTGCAGGATATGTGCGACTTCGGCGTTGATGAGCCCTTCGATCTGATCACCTGCTTTTTGTATTCCATTCATTACAACAGTGGAATTCCCAAGCTCAAGGAATGCATTGCCAGTGTTCATGGCGCGCTCAGCGAAAGCGGGGTCTTCTGCTTCAACTCGGTTGACAAGACCAAGATCGATAACGGCACCAGGGCAAGGCATGCCGTCGAGCACCAGGGGAGTCGCTTTGTTTTCAGCTCTGGCTGGAATTACCGCGGCTCTGGTGAAAAACAGTCATTGCAGCTCAGTATTGAAAAGACCACCGGCGAGGTGACGCAGGCATGGCAGGACGAACATCCCATGGTGGCGTTGAGTTTTGCTGAACTCCACGAGCTGTTGCGGCCTTATTTTGATGTTCATGTGTTCGAGCATGACTATGAAAAGATAACGCCTTGGGGGCAGGCTTCGGGAAATGCATTATTTGTCTGTGTAAAAAAGTAATCCGGGGCAGGTTGGCGGGCAGGGCCACAGCTACACTGCCGGGCAAGCCGGCGCTGTAAAGTTCTGCAGCCTCCGTTGCCTGTTGCCAGGCCACTCCAGTAAATTGGCCCGCTTTCGGCCCGGCACGGTTCGCACCTGAATGCCGAGGCGCATTGTTCTTGGATGTTTGCCGTGTCTACTCCCGACGTTTCTGCTTTACCTGCTTCCGTCTACCGCCAACCCGGTTTCCTGCCCTTTCTGATCAGTCGTGTGCTGGCCATGTTCGCCGTGCAGATTCTTGCCGTGGTGGTGGCTTGGCAGGTGTACGACATGACCCGCGATCCGCTGTCGCTGGCCTATGTCGGTCTGGCGCAGTTCATTCCCATGTTGCTGCTGCTGATGCCGGCGGGCGATTTGATCGACCGCTACGACCGCAAGCGCATCCTGAGCCTCAGCTGGGGGCTGGAAGCTGTGTGTGCGGCGGCATTGTTGTGGCTGTCGCTGAGTGGCGGGGCGGTTACCGGCATTTATATCGTGCTGGTGTTCTACGGCTGCGCCCGCGCGTTTACCGGGCCGGCGCTGTCCAGTTTGCTGCCGCAGATCGTACCGCGGGATAAATTGGCCGCAGCGATTGCCGCCAACAGCATGATCGTGCGCGGCTCGACCATTGCCGGGCCGGTGTTCGGTGGTGGCCTTTATGCGCTGGGCGGAGGCGGGCTGACCTATGCGGCCTGTCTGTTGTTCTTCCTGGCCGGCATCCTGCTGCTGCGCTGGGTGCCGGTGCTGTATGCGGAGAAAATGCAGGCGCTGGAGGCGACGGCCTGGCAGCGGTTCACCGCCGGGATTCGTTTTATCCGCTCGCGGCCGATCATCCTCGGCACCATTTCGCTGGATCTGTTCGCTGTGCTGCTCGGCGGGGTGGTGGCGTTGCTACCGATCTACGCACAGGAAGTGCTGAACGTCGGCCCGGCTGGCCTCGGCGCGCTGCGTAGCGCCATGGCTCTTGGTGAGGTGATGGTGGGTTTTTACCTGAGCACCCGGCCATTCAATCGCCATGTCGGCATGACCATGTTCATCGCCGTGGCGATCTTTGGCGTGGCGAACCTGGTGTTTGCGCTGTCCAGCCTGTTCTGGCTGTCCTTTGCGGCGCTGTTCGTGGCCGGTGGAGCGGACATGGTGAGCATGTACATCCGCTCGTCGCTGATCCAGTTCTCCACTCCGGACGCCATGCGCGGGCGGGTCAACGCGGTGAACATGCTGTTCATCGGCTCGTCCAACGAACTGGGCGAATTCCGCGCCGGTTCCAGCGCCGCCTGGTTCGGCACGGTGCCGGCGGCCGTGATCGGTGGGTTGTGCACGCTGGGCGTCACGGGCGGCTGGATGTTGGCGTTCAAAAGCTTGCGCCGGGTGGATCGTTTTGAAGATGCGGCGCCGGCGAAGCTCTGATCGAGCAGGTGGGCGAAAGCTTTTTCTGCATAAACAAAGAGTTTGCATGCTGGGCACCATGCGCACCCTGCTGTGACCTCAGCGCTAGGATGGGTTGAGGACGGGGCAGGGGAACTCAGGATTACCGGTGGCATCGCGCCCGATACCCATCACTGCCAGGGTGCCGCGAAGGGTATCGTTGCGCTCTACGCCATCCTACTCAGCCGCTTGGCGGACAACGCACAACGGTTGTTCGCCCTACAGCTGGGCGCCGTTCAGCCCGTGTCTAGTCCCCAAGCAACTGCAAACTCGGCCAATCGGTCATGTTCACCAATACATCGCACAGCCCCTGGGCGGCGCTGGAGAGGCTGTGATCGGCCAGGCGCAGCAAGCCGATGCGGCGTTCAACCTGCGGCTTGTGCAAGGGCACGCAGCGGGCGCCGAGTTCCTGCATCTGGCGGATGCAGAGTGACGGCACGGCGCTGACGCCCAGACCGTTGGCCACCAGGCGCCCGACCGTAGCCAACTGATGGCTTTCAAACCCCACCACCAGCTTGCGCCGCCGTGCCTCCAGGCTGTCCTCCAGCAGCACACGTACCGCAGAGGGACGTTGCAGGGTAATGAAGGTTTCTTCGAGCAACTCGTTCCAGTCGAGCCGATCGCGCTGGGCCAAGGGCGAGTCGGCAGGTACCACGGCGACGAAACGGTCGGTGTAAAACGAGGTGAACTCCAGCCCGTCCAGGGCCTCCGGCTCGAAGGCAATGCCCAGTTCCACCTGCTGGCTGCGCACCATCTCCACGACGCGCTCGTTGATCAGGTCGTGCACCGCCACGTTGATTTTCGGGTAGCGGCTGCGAAACACCTTGAGCGCTTCAGGCAGCAGATTGCCGGCGAATGAGGGCATGGCGGCAATCGCCACGGTGCCGCGCTGCAGCGTGAAGTGCTGGCGCAGCAGGTCTTCGGCATTGTCCCAATCGGTCAGCAGGCGCCGGGCAATGGGCAGCAGGACTTCGCCTTCAGGCGTCAGGCGCACGCTGCGGGTGCTGCGGATCAGCAAGCGCCCTCCCATTGAATCTTCGAGGCTCTTGATCGCCAGGCTCAACGCCGGCTGCGACAGGTGCAGGCGTTCGCAGGCTTGGGCAAAACTCAGGGTGTGGGCCACGGCGAGAAAGGCGCGCAGTTGCTTGACGGTCATTCATTTGCCTTTCAAATCAATGGATCAGAAAAACAAACTTAACAAATGAATGCTTGCGGGTGAAGCTGGCTGCATCTTCCGGCGGCAACTGCCGGTTACCCAAATAAAACAATAAAGAGGTACAACACCATGGCGGGACTTGATAAACGCGTCAGCACCTACGAAGAGGCTCTGGCAGGGCTCACGGACGGCATGACGGTACTGGCCGGTGGCTTTGGCCTGTGTGGCATTCCTGAAAACCTGATTGCTGAAATCCGCCGTCGCGGCGTCAAGGGCCTGACTATGGTTTCCAACAACTGCGGGGTCGACGGTTTCGGTCTCGGCGTGCTGTTGGAAGACCGCCAGATCCGCAAGATGATCGCCTCTTATGTGGGCGAAAACGCGTTGTTCGAGAAGCAGCTGCTCAGCGGTGAGTTGGAAGTCGAACTCACTCCCCAAGGCACTCTGGCGGAAAAGTTGCGCGCCGGCGGTGCGGGTATTCCGGCGTTCTACACCGCCACCGGTTACGGCACGCCGGTCGCCGAAGGCAAGGAAGTCCGTGAAATCGACGGTCGTCATTACATCCTTGAACACGCCATTCGCGGCGATTTCGCCATCGTCAAAGGCTGGAAGGCCGACCATTTTGGCAACGTGATGTATCGCCATACCGCACAGAACTTCAACCCGTTGGCCGCTACCGCCGGCAAGATCACCGTGGTCGAGGTTGAGGAAATCGTCGAGCCCGGCGAGCTGGAGCCCAGCCAGATCCACACCCCGGGCATCTATGTCGATCGCGTCATTCTCGGCACCTTCGAGAAACGCATCGAACAGCGCACGCTGCGCAGCTAAGCGCAGTTTCCCGATCTGGCTGGCAACTACCTAACAAGAGAAATAATCCCATGGCACTGACTCGCGAACAGATGGCGCAGCGCGTGGCGCGCGAATTGAAAGACGGTTACTACGTGAACCTAGGCATTGGTATTCCCACCCTGGTGGCCAACTATGTGCCGGCCGGCATCGAGGTGATGCTTCAGTCTGAAAACGGCCTGCTGGGCATGGGCGCCTTTCCGACAGAAGCCGAACTGGACGCCGACATGATCAACGCTGGCAAGCAGACCGTCACGGCGCTGCCCGGCGCCGCCATTTTCAACTCGGCCGAATCCTTCGCCATGATCCGCGGCGGCCACGTCGACCTGACTGTGCTGGGCGCCTTCGAAGTGGACGTGGAGGGCAACATCGCCTCCTGGATGATCCCCGGCAAGCTGGTCAAGGGCATGGGCGGCGCGATGGACCTGGTGGCCGGCGCCGACAACATCATCGTCACCATGACCCACGCCTCCAAGAACGGCGAATCCAAGTTGCTGCAGCGCTGCTCGCTGCCGCTGACCGGTGCCGGCTGCATCCGCAAGGTGCTCACCGATCTGGCGTATCTGGAAATCGAAAACGGTACCTTCATCCTGCGCGAGCGTGCACCGGGCGTGAGCGTCGCGGAAATCGCCGAGAAAACCGCCGGGCGTCTGATCGTGCCCGAGTTTGTTCCGGAAATGACCTTCGACTGAACGGAGTAATTGCCATGCAAGACGTCGTCATCGTTGCCGCCACCCGCACCGCGATTGGCAATTTTCAGGGCGCGCTGGCCAGCGTGCCGGCCGTTGACCTCGGCGCCGCCGTGATCCAGCGCCTGCTGGAGCAGACCGGCGTGCCGGGCGCGCAGGTCAATGACGTGATCCTTGGTCATGTGCTCACCGCCGGCGCCGGGCAGAACACCGCACGCCAGGCGGCGATCAAGGCCGGTTTGCCCCACAGCGTGCCGGCCCTGACCCTCAACAAGGTCTGCGGCTCGGGCCTCAAGGCCGTGCAACTGGCCGCCCAGGCGATTCGCTGCGGCGACGCCGAGGTGGTGATCGCCGGCGGCATGGAGAACATGAGCCAGGCGGCCTATGTCATGCCCGGTGCGCGCACCGGCCTGCGCATGGGACATGGCAAGGTTATCGACACCATGATCCAGGACGGGTTGTGGGACGCCTTCAACGACTACCACATGGGCATCACCGCCGAGAACCTGGTGGAGAAATACGGCCTGTCCCGCGCGGAGCAGGACGCCTTCGCCGCCGCCTCGCAGCACAAAGCCGCCGCCGCCATTGAGGCCGGGCGCTTCGCCGACGAGATCACGCCGATTCTGGTGCCCCAGCGCAAGGGCGAACCGCTGGCTTTTGTCCTCGACGAGCAGCCGCGCGCCGGTACCACCGCCGAGTCGCTGGGCACACTCAAACCGGCGTTCAAGCAGGACGGCAGCGTCACCGCCGGCAACGCGTCCAGCCTCAACGACGGCGCCGCCGCCGTGCTGCTGATGAGCGCGGCCAAAGCCAAGGCGCTACGCCTGCCGGTGCTGGCGCGCATTGCCGGCTACGCCAGTGCGGGGGTTGACCCGGCGATCATGGGCATCGGCCCGGTGGACGCCACCCGTCGCGCGCTGTTCAAGGCCGGTTGGGACCTCGAGCAACTCGACCTGATCGAGGCCAACGAAGCCTTCGCCGCGCAGGCGCTGGCGGTGGGCCGGGAGCTGCGCTGGGACGCCGCCAAGGTCAACGTCAACGGCGGGGCGATTGCCCTCGGCCACCCGATCGGCGCCTCCGGCTGTCGGATTCTGGTCACCCTGCTGCATGAACTGATTCGCCGCGACGCCAGCAAGGGGCTGGCCACGCTGTGCATCGGCGGCGGTCAGGGCGTGGCGCTGGCTGTAGAGCACTGAACTACTGTTGAGGGTGCCGTTCGGATGGCTTGGGAGGGTGTGTAGGCGCCAGCTCGCTGGCGATTGGCGACGTTATTGCAACGCATCGCCCAAGCTGGCTCCTACAGAGTGCTCAGTCGACGGCTGCTCAGAAACCAAAACGCCACGTCCTGCGACGTGGCGTTTTTTATTTCTTTTCTGCTGCCCAGTCGGTGCAGCAAGAAAGGCGGAGGGTTAGCGCCCAGTCGGCAGGAAGATATAGCGGCTCAAGGTATCGACCACGCAACCGGGGCGCTCGGAGCCTTCGATCTCGACGGTGACGCGCACGGCGAGTTGCACGCCGTTACCCTCCACCGGCTCGGCCTTTTGGATCACACCATGGCCGCGAACGCGGGCGCCGACCTTGACGGGGGCCGGGAAACGCACCTTGTCGCATCCGTAATTGACGCCCATGAGCAGGTTGTCGACGCGCAGCAACTGCATGATGAATTGGCTGGCCAGTGACTGGGTCAGGTAGCCATGGGCGATGCAGCCGCCAAACGGGGTCTGTGCGGCGCGCACCGGGTCGGTGTGGATCCACTGATGGTCACCGGTCGCCTCGGCGAACAGGTTGACGCGCTCCTGGGTCATTTCCAGCCAGTCGGTATGGCCCAGATCCAGGCCCGCAGCGGCGATCAACTCTTCGGCAGTGGTGAAAATAGCAGTCATGAAAAGGTTTCCTTACGCTTTGACAAAACTGTTAAGAGTCACAGGCTAGACGCTGTTGGCAAAGGTGCAATCCAGGCGCGGTAATTCTTCAGCGGCACACAGCGTAGGAGCGCGTAAGACGGCGTTGAGCGTATCGCGGTGGATAGTGATGGGTATCGGCGCGATGCCAGCGAGCTGCCGCGCCCAAGGCTACCTACGCATCAGGCATGCAAACGGTAGGGGCGAATTCATTCGCCTGGCGCACAACCTACAAGCCACGCAATGGCTGCGACGAACGCCGAAGCTTCAAGCCGCTTGGTTCCTCGCCCCCTCGCAGTATCGGATGGCTCGGTGTTCGGCGAATGAATTCGCCCCTACATTCAGGCCAGACGCAAATGGTTGTCCCAGAGCCCGGCCGGCAGCTGAAGGGGTTCGGTGAGGATTTTCGGTCCCCGGCAATCATAGTGGCGGCAGCGGCCAATGCCGGCGCTGACCACGAAACCATCGCGGCTGGCGGCTACGCCGGCGCAATCGGGCAGGACGGTGTCCAGCAGCAGTTCGCTGCTGTCCAGGTTCCACACATAGAAGCGGTTGCCGCGCGGCGCGGTGATGGCCAGCAGGCGCAGTTCGTCGTGGATCGCGACGCTGGCGGTGTACTGGTTCATCACCTGTCGCTGGAGGTCGCCGAGGGGAAAGGGCTGGAACGGCTGGCCGGGGCGTTTGATGGCCACCAGCGGCACGGCGTGTTCGGGGTCGCCTTCGTACTGCTGGCCGGTGACGAGGGTGCCGTCACCGGCCACGGCCATGTGACGCACGCTGTTCATCTGATGCTCAAGGTGCTCCTTGCTGATCAGTTCGCCGGTGCGCGCCATCAACACCAGGCTGGCTTCCATACTGTCGAGATTGAGCATCTGGCGACTGTCGGCCTCGGTGCGGATGCCGCCGTTGGCCACCGCCAGGGTTTCGCCGTCGGGCATCCACAGCAACTGGTGTGGACCGATACCGTGGGTGGGGTGTTCGGCAACGCGCGTTAACTGGTTGTTCTGCAGGCGATAGACACCCAGCAGGCCACGGCCAGGGTCTGAGGTGTCGTTCTCGGTGCTGTAGAAGAATTCGCCGTCTTTATGGAACACGCCATGACCATAGAAATGGCGCTGCGCCGGGCTGGCCAGGGTCTGCAGCAGACGGCCGTCGCGCAGATCAATCAGGTAGCTTTCACGGCTGGGTCGACGACCGACGAACACCGCCAGAGGCAGGCTGGGATGCACTTCCACGTCGTGGCAGCGCTCGTTGACGCGGGTGGCGAAGGCCTGTGTGCCATCCAGGTAATAGCCGACGGCGTAGTGATTGCCGTCGGCATCGTTGCGGGCGGAGAGCATCAGCGGCTGTGTGCCCTGCTTGACCAGGGTCCAGCCACCGAACGCGCCGGCGGCCAGCAGGGCGCTGCCCAGGCCAAGAAAAGTGCGGCGTTGCATTACATGAGTCCTTGGTGAAACAAACCGGTTAACAGGCGTTGAAGCAGCCTGCGTGGTCACTGCTGTGTTCAGTCACCGTCATGGGCGTTGAAACCCATCTGGATGCCGAGGGCCTTGGCCAGGTCGCCTTCCTGCAGGCGATGCAGACGGTTGAGGCTGTCGTACAAGGCGTTCAGCTCTTCTCGACCGCTTTCGCTGACAAGCAACACACTCAAGGGCTGCTGCAGAGCGGCGAGACGCTGGCGGGTGTCGGTGTAGGCGAAGCTCACACGTTCGGCCAGGTCGTGCTGATGACTGCCCAGCAGGCTGCGCAGGCCGTCCTTGTCGGTGCCGAGCCAGAGCTGTTCGGCGCTGGCCAGGGCGGCGCCGAGGTTGGCCAGGCTGGTATTGCTGCGCCAGCCTTCGGCCTGGAACGGCTGCGGTATGCCCTTGCTCAAGCGGCCCATGGGCGTGCCGAGCTTCTTCTTGAGGCCGTCGATGGCCGAAACCTGGGTGCGCAGCAGGTCGGCGATGGCTTCCTGGGGCTCGGCGTAGCGCTCGTTGGGGAACGTCTTGAACTGCTCGATCAGGCCGGTTTGCCACTGCTCCAGCACGTGGGCACTGAGCGCCTGTTGATGATTGCCGATGGCAACCAGTAGCGGGCAATAACGGGTTTTCTGCGTGGCATCGCTGAGGTCGATGTTCGGGTCGAAGAGCAGGTATTCGTAGGCGGTGAGGCCTTGCACCACCACGCTGCCCTTGTCCAGATCGGTCTGGGTCAGCTGGGGCTTGCTGTTGAGCAGGTTTTCCACCTGACGCGCGACCAGGTTCTTCTTGTCCGGCCAGAACTGCACTTGCCAGGCCAGGTTGCCTTCGGCCAGCGGGCCAAGCTGCAGGGGGTGCAGGGCGGACCAGCTGCTTTGTGCGCTGAGGTAGGCCTGGCGCGCTTGCGCCAGGTCCTGCGTGCCGGCGCAAAAGGCGCTGGCGCTGTCGGCCAGTTGCTGGTCAGCCGTGGCCCAGGCGCTGTAGGCCGGCAACAAGACCTTGTCAGCCAGGGCCTGGCTGGCCTGGGTGTGCGGGTCTTTGCTGCAGGCGCTGAGGGTCAGGCTCAGGCAGATCACGGCAAGCGGGAGAGGACGGAACATGGTGACTCCTTACAGGGAATTCAGGAACGCCAGCAGGGCGGTGCGCTGCTCGGCATCGAAGGTCAGCACGCGCTGGCGGGCTGCCTCGGCTTCGCCGCCATGCCACAGGATGGCTTCGAGCAGGTTGCGCGCGCGGCCGTCATGGAGAAACTGGGTGTGGCCGTTGACCGTTTCGGTGAGGCCAATGCCCCACAGTGGCGCGGTGCGCCATTCGCGGCCGCTGGCCTGGAATTCCGGACGATGGTCGGCCAAGCCCTCGCCCATGTCGTGCAGCAACAAGTCGGTATAGGGACGAATGGTTTGGTTGGCCAATTCCGGCTCGGCGGCGTCAGCGCCCGTCACGAAGCTGGGGACATGGCAACTCTGGCAGCCGGCCTGATGGAACAGTCGTTTGCCGGCCAATACCTGGGGCGCATCGACCGTACGGCGAGCCGGCACGGCGAGGTTGCGGGTGTAGAACAGCACCTGCTTGAAGATGCTGTCGCTGACTTCCGGCTCGCCGCCCTCCGGCGCCGCCAGGCAGTCCTGCTGGGTGGCCGTGCAGGAGGTGCCGGTGAAAATGGAGTTGCTCAGGCCCATGTCGTTGAAAAAGGCATCGGCGTTCTGCTGGGCCAGGCTGGGCTGGCCGGCCTTCCAGCCGAAACGGCCCAGTACGGTCCGGTGGGTGAGCTGGTCGCGCACGCGGTTGGGGCGTCCGGAGATGCCGTCGCCGTTTTTATCTTCCGGATCGGCATGGGCCAGGATCGCCGCTTCGGGAATGGCTTCGAGCAGGCCGAGGCCAATCATCGGTGGCGCAATGCGTGCAGAGAACAGCGTCTGCGGGTGCAGGGGGCCGTAGCCGAGCTGGTCGATATCCAGGCGCGGTTGGCGCAGCTCCACTTCGAAGCCATCGGCGAACTGCACGGGGAAATAGTCGTAGCTGACCCGCACCCGCCCTTCGGGCGTCACGCCGGGAATGGCCATGTCCTGTAATTGCCCACCATAAACAGGCTCAGGCACGACACCGTTTTTTTCCACCACCGCCAGGTGCTCGGCGCCGGCGGGGATCGATAAACGCACCAGCATGGACACCGCATGGCTGGCACCGACAGCTGGCGGGTGACCGCGGCCATCCTTGATGTGGCAGTTCTGACAGGCGTTGGTGTTGAACAGCGGTCCCAGGCCATCGCGGGCGGTGGTGGAGGCTGGGGCGATCACCCAGGGGTTGCGAAAGAAGCTATTGCCGACGCTGAAGTCCAGGCGGCGGCTGGGCGCCAGGTTGGCCGAAGGCAGGGAAAACGCATTCACATCGCTGCGCTGGACGGTGGTCGAGCCTGCGGACAGCGCTTCGCCAGGCTCGGCGCGGGTGAAATCCAGATCTGAGGCGTCCCGGCAGGCGGTCAGGAACAGCGTAAAGAGGAGCAAGAAACCGTGGGGCAGGGCGGACATTTACAGCTCCGGTACAGACTCGGGCAAGAATCAGGCAAAGACGAGCATTTGGATGAGTGCTGAGGGTGTGTTGCGGCCAAAAACCCTGCAGGCCGGAAAGCCCGGCCTGCAGATGAACACGCGACGATCAGAATTGGTGATCAGCGGTGTCCGGGTTGAGGTCGCCGATGCCCAGTTTGGCGGCGGCCTGTTCGATCGAGGTGGTCTGCTTGACCAGGGCGGCGATGGCGTCGCGGATCAGTTGCTGGCCTTCGGTATTGTCAGCGGCGATCAACTGGTCGTAGTGCACGCCGTTGTCGGCGCTGTCCACCAGGGCCTGCAGTTTGGCTTCGGTGGTGGCCAGGTCGGCTTGCAGCGTGGCGTCGGCGGCGGCGTCAGCCATGACCACCAGGGAGGACAGGCTCGGGCCGGACAGGGTGCTGCCGTCGACCTTGCGGTATTCGCCCAGGTAAATGTTGCGGATGCCCTTGCCGTTGTAGAAGTGCGAATTGTGCGTGTTGTCGCTGAAGCAGTCGTGCTCGTCTTCGGTTGAGTTGGCTTCCAGGGAGACCTTCATGCGCTCGCCGGCCAGTTCGCCAAGGGACAGGCTGCCCATGCCGAAGAGCATCTTGCGCAGGCCATTCTCGGCGGATTCGGCTTCCAGGCTGGCGCGGTAATTGTTGGCATCATTGGGTTGCCATTGGGCGGCCATTTCGTCCAGATCAGTGACCAGTAGGTCGGTGGCGGCCTTCAGGTAGGCGCGGCGGCGCTCGTTATTCCCGCCGGTGGCGTCTGCACCGACCATGAAGTCGCTGGCGGGGCGCTGACCTGCGCCGGCATTGGTGCCGTTGAGGTCCTGGCCCCAGAGCAGAAATTCGATGGCGTGGTAACCGGTGGCGACGTTGGCCTCGGAACCGCCCAGTTCATTCAGGCTGGCCAGCAGTTCGCCGGTGATTTCACTGGCATCGAGCTGTTCTTCCCCCACCTGGATCTGGGTGTTGGCAATGATGTTGGCGGTGGCGCCGGGGTTGCCCAGGGCGTGCTGGTAATCCTCGACCACGTAGTCGATCAAGCCTTCATCCAGCGGCCAGGCGTTGACCTGGCCTTCCCAGTCGTCAACGTTGGGGTTGCCGAAGCGGAACACTTCGGTCTGCATGTAGGGCACGCGGGCGGCCACCCAGGCGTCTTTTGCAGCTTGCAGAGTGGCGTCGTTGGGCGTGGCGAGGAAAGCATCGATTGCAGTCTGCAGGGTTTTCGCCGTACTGGCGGCGTCGCTGAAGATCGCGTAGGCCATATCCGCGTAATGGCTGACCACGGCCTTGGCGGTGGCCTGGTCCAGTTGGCTCGTTTGCGCGGGGGCGGATTGTTCAACACTGGCTGCCGGCGTGCTGGCAGTGGTCGTCTCGTTGTTATTGTCGCCGCAGCCTGCCAGGGCGATGGCAAGGGCGAGCAGGCTGGCGGAGGCCAGGGGAGTACGGAGCATGGGCGAAATCCTTTGCGTTCGAGAGAGGAAGCCAGAAGGGGTACAGGCAAACCGACAACATAATGCGAAAGATTTGCATTAAGCGAAAGGGGCGCTGCGATAAAAAACTCGCGAGAGTGGTCAACCCCCCGTTTTGGTGTGCGGCATAGAATCCGCTTCTTTTCTCGTAACGGTTCCAGAGGCTGTATGAATTCGAGTCTGACGGTGGCGATAGCCCTGGTCGTGGCAAAAAAGGATTCGGCGGCCTGCTGCGCCGTTTCGACGGCAATCTCAATGGCCGGCTGGATGACGCGGAGTGGCAACGGGTGCAGATAGCCGCCCAGATGGAGGCCAAGCAGTGATATCGGCAGGCCACCTCGTGTGCTGACTGGCATGGGCTCTACAAACCTGGCGAGGCGCAGCCATTCATTTTGTCCGGCAGCGGCAAGGAAGGGGCGGTTCGGCATCTACGTGGACAGGCGCTCCTGAGTGCCTTGGTGTGCCTGACAGGTGCGTGCGTAAGGCCGTGCTGATCAATCAGGGGCTATAAGCGGTCGCGGGCACGCAGGTGTGTCGCATATGGCTGCTTGCCAGGCTCAGCCGCTGACGAACGCGTGGGGGTTCTTGCCGAGCACGCGGGCCTGGTGCAGAAAGGCGGTCAGATCGGCGGCGGCCAGCGGTTTGCTGTAGAAATAACCCTGCCCTTCATCGCATCCCTGCTCAATGACGTAACGCTCTTGGGCGGACGTTTCCACGCCTTCGGCAATCACCTGCATGCCGAGGTTGCGTGCGAGCTGAATGATCGTGCGGACGATGGTCGCATCGTCTGCGTCCTCGCTCAGGTCCCGTACAAAACTCCGGTCGATCTTGATCTTGTCCAGCGGCAGGCTCTTGAGGTAACTGAGCGATGAATAACCGGTGCCGAAATCGTCGATGGCAATCAACGCACCGGCGCGACGCAGGCTGAGCAGGTTCTGCGTGGCGGTGCCGATGTCTTCCATCAATCCGGTTTCGGTGATTTCGAGTTCCAGACTGCCGGCGGGCAGGCGGTAGTAGCGCAGCAGTTGATCCACTTGGCTCGGCAGGTTGGCATGGTGCAATTGCACGGTGGACAGGTTGACCGCCATGCGTAAATTGTCGAACCCCTGATCGTGCCATTCGCGCAACTGGCGGCAGGCTTCGTCCAGCACCCAGGCGCCGATGCTCAGGATGCAACGGCTCTGTTCGGCGATGGGTATGAAAAAGTCAGGCGCAATGGCGCCATGCACCGGGTGAGTCCAGCGCAACAGGACTTCGACACCACACACGGCCCGGTCGGGATAATTCAGTTGCGGTTGGTAAACCAGGTGCAATTGTCCCAATTCCTGGGCGTTGAGCAGATCCTTGTTCAACTCGCGCCGGTGGCGTATTTCTCGATCGACACTGGCGATATAGAACTGGTAGCGGTTCCGCGAGCGGCGCTTGGCCAAGGTCATGGTCTGTTCGGCTTTTTGCAGCAGTTCTTCGGCGTTGTTGCTGTCGTTGGGGAACAGGGTGATGCCGAAGGTGGCATGCAGCCGAATGGGCTGACCGTCCAGGACGAAAGGGGTGTCGAGCCCATCGAGAATCTTTTGTGCCAATTCAGCTGCTTCATAGGGCTGGCTGATATCGATCTGGATCATGGCGAACTGGTCGCTGCCCAGCCGGGACAGGCAGCCGGGTTGTTGGCAGTAGCCACGCAAATAGTCAGCCAGGGCCAGCAGCAGGCGATCACCGGTCTGATAGCTGAAGCGTTCATTGATCTCGTGAAAATCATCCAGGCCCAGGCAGAGCACGGCAACCATCCGCTGGCGGCGCTTGGCGTCGTTGAGCTGTTGCTGGAGTTCGGTTTGCAGCAACTGCCGATTGGGCAGGCCGGTGAGGTAATCGTAGAGGGCAATGTGGTGCAGGTCGGCTTCACGCCGCAATGGGGTGTGGCGACCGGTCCCGCTGAGCGGGTGCTCGGAGGGGGTTATCCAATGCGCCGGTTGATTGTGCTGATGGTCCTCGAGCATGGTGAGTCGATGCTCCCCGGGATGGTCTCGCTTGATGTGCACCCGATCGCGGAAACTTCGCTGCAGAGGATTGAGCTGCCGGAAAATCACGTAGAGCAGCAACGTCAAACTCAAGGAGCCAAGAACGCCGGACAGGAGGGTCATCAGCGACGCGTGGATGAGCGTGCGCCCATACGAAGCGGTATCCAGCGTCAGGCTCAGGATGCCCTGAGGAGGCTGAACGGGTTCGCTCAGTGGGCTGGCAAAGGAATGCGTGGGCCCGAACAGCCTGTCGGTCAGGGCGCGCTGGGTCGTTTGCTGCAGGGCGCGACTACGTTCGGCCAGCGGCAGTTCTCCGGCCTGGCCCAAGGATGCGAATTGTGTGGCCTCGTCCTGGAACATGCCTTCAATCACCCACTCTGCCATCTCCCTGTCCAAGCTACGCAGCGCTTGCGTGGAGGAGGCGCGGAACATGTCAAGAATGCGGGTGGCATCCTGGTCGATTGCCTGACGGGTCTGGTGGATCTGGTAGAGGATCTGCCCGCAGCTCACCACCAGGCTGACGGTCAATGCGGCTAGCAGCACGACCCAGAGCAGCTTGAGCGACAAGCTGTGTTTGTGTTCCTGCATCAAAAGGCGAATTCCTTGAGCGGCCTGGACAGTCCTGGTTGCCGGTGAGTTGGCCTGTTGAAACAGGTTCCGGCAGGAGCCCAGAACGCGTGCGCTTGAGTAAGGCGTCTTACTGCGTGGCTTCTACTGCTCTGTGTCGGATGGTGAGTCGAAGACTTTAGGAAAATGCCGAAAAGGTCCGGGGAAAGTGTGCGGTTAATCACAGTTGCAAGGGGGCAGGCCCGTGGCGTGAAAAAGCGGCTGATGGTAGCGCCTGGATTTGCATCTTTGGAAACAAAAACGCCCCGCTCTAAGGCGGGGCGTCAATACTGTGCACCAAGTCAGGCTTGATGTACGGCCTGGCTTCAGGCAGCGAAGTTGCTGGCCACGAAGTCCCAGTTGACCAGGTTCCAGAACGACTCGACGTACTTCGGGCGAGCGTTGCGGTAGTCAATGTAGTAAGCGTGTTCCCAGACGTCGCAGGTCAGCAGCGGGGTGTCACCGCTGGTCATCGGGTTGCCTGCGCCGATGGTGCTGGCCAGGGCCAGGGAGCCGTCAGCCTTCTTCACCAGCCAGCCCCAGCCGGAACCGAAGGTGCCGATGGAAACCTTGCTGAACTCTTCCTTGAACTTGTCGAAGGAGCCGAAGGAAGCGTTGATGGCATCGGCCAGAGCGCCAGTCGGCTGACCACCACCGTTGGGCTTCATGCAGTGCCAATAGAAGGTGTGGTTCCACACCTGAGCGGCATTGTTGAAGATCCCACCGGAGGAGGTCTTGATGATCTCTTCCAGGGACTTGCCTTCGAATTCGGTGCCTGGAATCAGGTTGTTCAGGTTCACCACGTAGGTGTTGTGGTGCTTGCCGTAGTGATATTCCAACGTCTCGGCAGAGATGTGCGGCTCGAGGGCGTTCTGTGCGTACGGCAGAGCAGGCAATTCAAAAGCCATGGAAGGTTCTCCTTTGTTTCATCAGGGCAAGGCAGGCGGCCGGCAGTGGATCGCTGGCGGTTGACTGGGAGTTTGTACTCCCTTGCTGCGAAGACGGGATCATAGCACCGCGGCTCAGGCTTAGCCACGCGGCATCCGGCAAGAGGGCCGGTGCCAGAGCCTTTACGAAACGGCGCTGCCTGCGTTTGGCCGGCGCCCGGGCGGTGAGTGAAGTGCATGTCGCGCCGGCTGTGAGTCTCAGGTGTTGAGCAGCAATTGCACGGCTATGGTGTACATCATGATGGCCACTGCCAGGTCGATGAGTCGCCAGGTAAGCGGTCGGGCCAGCCAAGGAGCAAGCCAGGCCGCACCGAGGGCCAAGGTGAAAAACCACAGCAGCGAAGCGCTGGCGGCGCCGACTACATACGCACCCGGCATCGGCTGCTGAGCGCCAAGCGAGCCGATCAGCAGCACGGTATCGAGATAGACGTGGGGATTAAGCAAGGTTACGGCCAGGGCGGCGAGCATTACAGCCTGAAGGGAACGCGGAGCGTTTCCTGTTGTCTGTAGCCCGCCTTGCGGGCGCAAGGCTCGATAAAGGGCCTGGCTGCCATAGAACAGCAGAAAGGCCGCGCCACCCCAGCGAGCGAAACTCAACCAGAGCGGGTTTTGCGTCAGCAGCGTGGCCAGGCCGAATACCCCAGCGGCAACCAGCAAGGCATCGCAGATCACACAAAGCGCCGCCACCGGTAAATGATGCTCGCGCCGCAGACTCTGAGCCAGAACGAAGGCGTTTTGCGCACCGATGGCCATGATCAGCCCTGCGGCAATCAGCAGACCATTGACATAGCTTTGCCACAAAGGAGTGTTCATGGAGATCAACTTTCGGTTGGTAAAGGCTTGGGTAAGCGGAACTTGATGCAGATTCTGACGTTCCGTTTTATATAAGGAAAATGAATCTTGCTGATGGCTCATTAGGAGATCTAATTTTTGTTTGATTATAAATTGTTGGCTGCCTTGGGTGCCGTTGTGGAGCAGGGTGGCTTTGACCGCGCCGCTCAGGTCCTGGGGCTGTCGCAATCGGCCGTGTCGCAGCGCATCAAATTATTAGAGACCCGAGTCGGCCAGCCGGTTCTGATCCGGGCCAATCCCCCCGAACCCACTGAGATGGGACGGCGCCTGCTTAACCATGTGCAGCAAGTCAGGCTGCTGGAAAGTGACCTGGGCGACCTGATTCCCGACCTCGATGAATGCAGTTCGACCCAGCGTTTACGCGTTGCCCTGAATGCCGACAGCCTGGCGACCTGGTGGGCACCGGCCATCGGTGCATTCAGTGCCCAGCAGCCTCTACTCCTGGATTTACTGGTGGAAGATCAGGATGTCGGCCTCAGGCGCATGCGCGCCGGTGAAGTGGCGGCTTGCCTGTGTGCAGTGGAACGGCCTGTTGCCGGAGCGCGAAGCCTGGCGCTGGGCAGCATGCGTTATCGCGCCCTGGCCAGCGCGGACTTTCTCGAGCGGCACTTCCCCAATGGCGTGTCGTTGCGTGCGTTGACCGGCGTGCCGGCTATTGTGTTTGGCCCCGATGACCGCTTGCAGCATCGCTACTTGGCGGCGCTGGGTATCGAGGGTGGCTTTGTCCATCATTTATGTCCGTCCTCGGAGGGCTTCGTACGCCTGATCGAGGCGGGTATAGGCTGGGGGCTGGTGCCCGAGTTGCAGGTGCTTGAATCACTGGCCAGTGGCGCGCTGTGCGAAGTGGTTGCTGACACCCCAGTGGATGTGCCGCTGTATTGGCACCATTGGCGCAACGGTGGTGAATTGCTGAACCGCCTTACCGAGCACCTGGTGCGTACCGTGCCGACCTGGTTGGTCAAAGCCGAACGTAACCTCGCCAGGCGCGGCTGAGTGCGGCCGAGCGGCCTGCTGGACGTTTTTAATGCAATGCGCCTTACTGCACCCTTAGCTGAACTGTTGGCGGACCGGAGAGTGGGTATACTCGCGGGCTCGCAGCTAAACGTGTCTTTTGAAGGATTTTTATGCGTAACGATGCTTTCGATGATCTGGGTGATCTGGGTGATCTGCCGAGCCTGACTGCCGAGCCCCGCGAGCGCCGTAGCAAAGCTCTCGTCGCCGCAGAAACGGAGGCTGGGCAGGAACACAAAGAGCCACGAAAGGCAGCTGCCCCGATCCAGCGCAGCTCCGCCACTGGGCTGTTGTGGACGCTACTGCTGGCGGCGGTGCTTGCCTTGGGTGGGCTGGCTTGGTGGAGCCATCAGCAGATCACGCAAATGGCCCAGCAATTGGTTGCCACCCAGGAAAGTTTCGCCCGCATCAGCGAGGAGGCGGCCGGTCGCATTCAGGACATCACGGGCAAGGTGGTCGCCACGGAAAGCACAGTGGCCTCCGGGACCGAGGCTTTGAAGCTGCAAGTGCGCCAGTTGGATGGCAAACTTGAAGCATTGGGTCGGCAGGTTAAGGTCCAAGCGGCTCAACAGGACAAGCGCATCGAAGCACTGGATAGCCAGTTGAAGGCGCAAGGCGTAGTTGCCGACAAGTTCAATGAGCGCCTCAAGGGATTGGGCGTCGAGCTGGGCACCCTCAAGGGCGCGCTGCCAGGCGAGGTCAAGCGGCTGGAAACCCAGTTGAACGCGCAAGGTGAAGCGCAGAACCAGTTCGGTACGCAGCTCAAGAGTCTGGGCGCCGACCTGCAAGCCCTGAAAAAGCAGAACCCGACGCAATCGATCAAGCTTCTGGAGCAAGAGGTGAAGCTGCTGCGCAACAAGCTGGAGAGCCAGAGCAGCCCTACCGGAGGGACCGCCGCCGAGTTCGACACGTTCCGCGCGCAGATGACCCGCAACATCAATGCCCTGCAAAGCCAGGTGCAGAACCTGCAGCAACAACTCAACGCCCGTTGATAACCGTGGCGCCCTGCGGAGTTGATCCGCACGGGCGTCGTGGTGCGCCATGTCCAGGAGTTTTTCAATGGCCATCTCCAGCACACTGATTCGTGAAACCTTCCCCGTCGGCCCTTTGCAGTGCAACTGCACGATCATTGGCGATTCGTTGACTGGCAACGCCATTGTGGTGGATCCGGGCGGCAACCCCGAGCTGATCCTGGCGCGGCTGGAGGCGCTGGGGCTGAAGGTCATCAGCATCATTCATACCCATGCCCACCTCGATCATTTCCTGGCCTCCGGGCAAATGAAGGAAAAGACCGGCGCGACCTTGCACCTGCACAAGGATGATCAGTTTCTCTGGGACAACCTCGAGCTGCAGTGCCAGATGTTCGGCGTACCTTACGTACCGGTACCGGCGCCGGACCATTGGCTAGCCGACGATGAAGCGCTGGCCTGCGGTTGCGGGGTGGCGCTGCATACTCCAGGTCATACACCGGGCTCGATGAGTTTCTGGTTTCCCCAGGACAAACTGCTGATCGCTGGCGACACGCTGTTTCGCCGTGGCATTGGCCGCACTGATCTGTGGGGAGGTGATTACGCCAGCATCGAGCGCTCCATTCGTGAGCGCCTCTATACCCTGGATGAAGACGCCGTAGTGGTCACCGGGCATGGTCCGGATACTCGCTTGGGGGATGAAATGCGCGAAAACCCCTTCGTGAAAGCCTGAACCCTCGATGGGTTGAGCCGCATTGCGGTTGCCTCAAGGCTCTATTATGGGCTTTCATCCTCGATCGCCGTTAACTAAGCAGTGCCCGCCTGCAGTTAAGGGTTGTGGTTACAGTGTCGCTGTAATAGGCGTCCGGCACTGATAATCTTGCGCGGAACTTCTCTCCTGCCACTGGCTCCAAGGGGCCGGGGCGAGACTCTCAACAGAAAAATCCGAAGGAAGTATCTATGAAGAACTGGCTTAACCTGACCGCTGTTGCCGCCAGCGTCGCACTGCTGGTCGGCTGCACAAACAATCCTTACACCGGTGAGCAGCAAGCCGGCAAGGTGGGTGTTTATGGTGGTCTGGGGGCAGTGGCTGGCGCTGCAATCGGCGCTGCAACGTCGAGCAAGAAGGACCGCACCAAGGGCGCACTGATTGGCGCCGCCGTCGGTGGTGCTGCCGCAGGTGGCTACGGCGCTTATGTGGACAATCAAGAAGCCAAGCTGCGCCAGACCCTGCTGAACTCGGGCGTACAGGTCCAGCGCGACGGCGACAACCTGATCTTGATCATGCCGGGCAACATCACCTTCGCCAGCAGTTCGGCCAATATCACCAGCAGTTTCCACCCGACTCTGGATTCGCTGGTTCTGGTATTCAAAGAGTTCAACAAGAACGGCATCAACATTGTGGGTCACACTGACAACACCGGTTCGCTGCAGCTGAACCAGAACCTGTCCAACCACCGCGCGCTGAGCGTGGCCAACTACCTGACCACCAAGGGCATCGCCGGGTCGCGTATCTCTGCCTACGGCGTGGGTCCGAACCAGCCGATCGCCAGCAATGCCAACGAAGCTGGCCGCGCGCAGAATCGCCGGGTGGAGATCACCCTGCTGCCGCCGCAGCAATAAGAGTCACGTGATAAAAAAACCCGCCAATGGCGGGTTTTTTTGTGGGTGCGTTGT
The DNA here is from genome assembly GCF_014836765.1 of Serpens gallinarum. Lineage (GTDB taxonomy): Bacteria > Pseudomonadota > Gammaproteobacteria > Pseudomonadales > Pseudomonadaceae > Serpens > Serpens gallinarum. The sequence goes on along the minus strand of NZ_JACSQG010000008.1, from coordinate 30,816 downwards.
TCTCGAAGGGGGTGCTATTTGCTGCCAGCGACCGGAAAATCGCGGTGCAACTGTTCCAGTTCGGCGTCCTTTTCTGCCCAGAGTTGATTGACCCACTGCTGGAAGCCTTGGCGATAGGTTTCGTCCTGGTCATAGTTCTGGCCGATGAACTCGGCAGGGATTGGACGCTTGTGGATGCGCATGACCACTCGGGTGATGCGACCGCAGAGCAGGTCCCAGAAACTTGGGCGACCATCTGGATAGTGAATGGTCACGTCGATCATTGATTCTAGTTGCTCGCCCATGGCATCCAGTACAAAGGCAATGCCGCCGGCCTTGGGTTTGAGCAGGTGGCGGTAGGGTGACTGCTGCTGGTCATGCTTGGCTGGTGTGAAGCGGGTGCCTTCCAGAAAGTTGAACACCGACACGGGGTTGGTCTTGTAGCGCTCGCATGCCTTGCGCGTAGTAGCCAGGTCCTGGCCCTGCTTGTGAGGGTTCTTGCGCAAGTATTCCTTGCTGTAGCGCTTCATGAACGGGAACTCCAGCGCCCACCAGCACAAGCCAATTACGGGGACCCAAATCAGCTCTTGCTTGAGGAAGAACTTGAGAATGGGCATGCGTCGGTTGAACTGATATTGCAGGACTAGAATGTCCGCCCAGCTCTGATGATTACTGCTGACCAGGTAGGAGTGCCCCAAGTCGACCAGGTTGCGCCCTTGCACGTCCCAGCGGGTCGGCTGCACCAGATCCATCCAGAAGCAGTTGATGCCGATCCAGGTTTCCGCGACCCAATGCATGGCGAAGCGCAGCGCGCGTTGTATCGGCGCAAAGGGCAATAGCAGCTTGAGCAAGGACAAGGCAAATAAAGGCCAACACCAGAACAGCGTGTTCAGGATCAGGATCAGCATGGCGATGACGCCACGCAAAGGGGCAGGCAGAAAGCTCAGCATCGGCGGAATTCTCGGAACGTCGAGTTGAAAATGCCGCCAGAGTAACGATTGTTCACTGAACTGCAAGTGCGGTGGTTGACCGCCCGGTCACGCCTCGAGGCATGTTGGTTCCAGGCAAGCCGAGTGTCCCCGAAGGTCCTCGAGGTCAGCTATTTAGCAGCGTCAGGGTGTCCAGGGCGATCTGCTTTTCCTCGTTGGTCGGGATCACCAGGATGCGAGGGTATGCAGGCGGATTGATCTCACCCGTCACGCCACCGACGCAGCGGGCATTGGCGACTTTGTCCACGCTCAGGCCGAGCAAGGATAAATAGAAGACTGTTTTACCGCGCACCAGGGGTGAGTTTTCACCGATGCCGCCGGTGAAGATCACGCCGTCCATGCGCGGTAGGGCACAGATCAGCGAGGCCAGCGATTTGGCCAGGCGGTAGCAGAACACTTCAATGGCCAGTGTGGCCGCACGATGACCCTGGCTGCGCGCCTGTTCCAGGCTGCGCATGTCGTTTGACAAACCAGACAGGCCGAGCAGGCCGCTTTCATGGTTGAGCAGGCGCTCGATGTCTTCCAGGCTCCAGCCCAGCGTGCGCGCCAGATGGCTGTGCAGGTTGGGGTCGACATCGCCGCTGCGCGTACCCATTACCAGACCTTCCAGCGGCGTAAGGCCCATGCTGGTGTCGCGGCTTTGGCCGTCCACTACGGCGCAGGTGGAGCAGCCATTGCCCAGGTGCGCGGTCAGCCAGCAACTGTCTCCCACCGCCAAGCCGGTAATCTCTGCGGCCCGCTGGCTTACATAGCGGTGGCTGGTGCCGTGAAAACCGTAGCGGCGCACGCCCTGCTCACGGTAGAGCTGCTCTGGGAGGGCGTAACGAAAGGCATGCTCTGGCATGCTCTGGTGAAAAGCGGTGTCGAACACGGCGACCTGGGGCAGTTGTGGATAAAGGTTCAGGGTGGTTTCGATGCCGAGCAGATTTGCCGGATTATGCAGCGGTGCCAGGGTGACGGTGGCGCGAATGGCCTGCAGGGCGGCATCGTCGATCAGGCAGGATTGGGTGAAATGCTCGCCGCCATGCACCACGCGATGGCCGATGCCGTGCAGACGTCCGCCGCAGGCATCGTTGATCATCGGCAATAAATGCTCCAGTGCAATGCGGTGATCGGCACCGGGCAATGCCAGGTGCTCGCGAATGTGACTGCTGCGCCACCAGTGCAGGGTTGCTTCGGGACTGTCCAAGCGTTCGGCCAAGCCGCTGAGCAAGGGCTGGGAGTGCGCCTGGTTTATCAGTGCGAATTTGAGGGAGGAGCTACCGCAGTTGATGACAAGAATATTGCGAGCGCTCATCAGGACTCCTTATCGGTGAGCCGTACCTGCTGACGACACCAACCGCAGTCGAAGGGCTGGCCGAGCTGCTGGCGACGCCGTTCGGCATCCAGCACCCAGGCGCGTGACTGCCAGGGCGGCCGGTGACGTAAATGCTGGGTGTGTCCGCAGGAGAGTAGTGCAATCCAATGGCCGTGCTCATCCTGCTTAAATCCCAGCAGGCGTGGCCATGCCCGCCTGTCTGTGTTCGGGTCGCATTCGGGCTGGGTCACGGGTAAACTTGCGCCCTCCAAATTCTTATGCAAAAGGTCTCACCCCATGCTGATCGCCACTAACAAGGCTGTCTCCATCGACTATACCCTCACCAACGATGCCGGTGAGGTGATTGACAGCTCCGCCGGTGGCGCGCCGCTGGTGTATCTGCACGGTACTGGCAATCTGATCGTCGGCCTGGAAAAAGCCCTGGAGGGCAAGCAGGCCGGTGACGAAGTGAAGGTCGCCATTGAGCCTGAAGAAGCCTACGGCGAATACAGCGCTGAGCTGGTGGCTACTTTGGGTCGTGACATGTTCGAAGGTGTGGAAGAGCTGGAAGTCGGCATGCAGTTCCATGCTTCGGCGCCCGACGGTGGCATGCAGATCGTCACCATCCGCGACATCGATGGCGATAACGTCATCGTCGACGGCAATCACCCGTTGGCCGGACAGCGTCTGCACTTTGATGTGAAGATCGTCGCCGTTCGCGAGGCCAGTCCGGAAGAAATCGCTCACGGTCATATCCACGGCGAGGGTGGCCACCACCACTGAGTTCTACTGCTACGCTGAGACAAGAAAAGGCGTCCAGAGGACGCCTTTTTCATGTCGCGCAATTTGTTGTGTATATAAGGAGTTTTCCCATGAGTGCCTTCCATGACCTTACGTTGCGTGCCTTGGATGGGCAGGAGTTGCCACTCTCTCCTTACAAGGGGCAGGTAATGTTGGTGGTCAATGTCGCCTCCCATTGTGGCCTGACTCCACAGTACGCCGGCCTGGAAACATTGCACCGGCAGTATTGCGAACGGGGATTTTCTGTATTGGGTGTGCCCTGCAATCAATTCGCTGAGCAGGAGCCGGGAAGCGATGAGGAAATCGCTCTTTTTTGCCAACGCAACTATGGGGTCAGTTTCCCCATGAGCAGCAAACTTGAGGTCAACGAGCCGGGTCGGCATCCGTTGTACCGCTTGCTGGCGGGTGAGGGCGCCGAGTTTCCGGGCGACATCACCTGGAATTTCGAGAAGTTTCTCGTCGGGGGCGATGGGCGTGTACTGGCGCGTTTTTCGCCGCGTACCACCCCGGAAGACCCGGCGCTGATCCAGGCGATCGAGAAAGCGCTGGCCTGACGGTATGAGCGCTTGCCAAAAAGGCCGCCGATGCCATTGCATCGGCGGCCTTTTTGGTTGTGGATATCGCGTGTCAGAGAGGCTGTTGCAGCTGGGTTTCCCCACCTTCACGCACCCAGAATACCGTGGCACCGGCCACCGCCGCGGGCATCATCAGGATGTTCAGGCCAGGCACCAGCAGGGCCAGGTAGGTGATGCCGCCAAATCCCAGGCTCTGCCAGCGCTTGGCGCGCAGCCAGGCGAGCATCTCGTTCCAGCCCAGCTTGTTGTTGTCTGCGGGGTAGTCGATGTATTGCACCGCCATCATCCAGACACCGAACAGCAGCCACAGGGGCGCGGCGACCAGGTTCAGGCCGGGGATAAGCGAGAGCACCAGCAACGCCAGGGCGCGTGGCAGAAAATAGGCCAACTTGCGCGCCTCGCGGCCCAGCGTACGGGGCACCATGGCCAGCAGCTCGGCACCGCTAAAGGGCGGGAAGTGGTCCTGGCCGCGCACGACCACTTCGACTTTTTCTGACAAAAAGCCGTTGAATGGCGCGGCGATGACGTTCGCCAGCAGAGTGAACGTGAAGAACACCATCAACAGCACCAGGACCACAAACAACGGCCATAGCAGGTACTCGAGGAAACTGAGCCAGTCCGGCAGGCTGGGCATGAAATAATCAACCCATAGACCGAATTGCTGCAGGGCGAGGCCAATGAGCGCGGCGAACAGCACAAGGTTGATCGTCAGCGGCAACAAAACGAAGAGGCGCAGACCGGGACTGAGCACCAGTTTCAAGCCTTCACGTAAATACTGCGGTCCGCTGAGGGTTGGGGTGGGCATTGAAGACTCCTTGATTGATGGAGCGAGGACCTTACCGATTTTGGCGGGGTGGGAAAAGCAACATGGATAGATAGGCGTTTGCTATGGAAGGCATTGATAAGCAAAATTTTCACAATGGCTGCTCAGGTCTTACTCTGCTCAGCGTTGTCATCCACCGCCTTGGCGCGGTACGGATTGACCAAGTTTTCCAGGAGGCCGCCCTATACCCCAAGCCTTCCCCAAGTGCTTAGGCGGCTTCCTTTTTTCTTTGGCCTTTCAGGCCGCCGTCCCGGTTGATGCTCACGCCGGCGTGAGGCACTCCGGGCCATCCAGTTGCGGATCATTGACGAAGGTTGCCAGTGCGCGCTCGCGTAAAAGAGCGGGTGGCTTGGCCAGTAGCGATTTCAGTGATGCGGCAGGCGTTTGCGTATCCAGCCAGGTCTGCTGCTCGGCCTCATCCAGCAGCAGCGGGCGACGCAGGGTCGCAGCGGCCTGGGTGATCATGGCCAGGCTCAAATACACCTGATCTCCCGCCGGATAGGCTTCCCAGAGCACGGCGCAGTACATCAGACTCGTTTCGTCGCTGACCCAGTAAGGTCGTTTACGCACGCCACGCCATTCGTAGAACCCATTGATGGGCAGTAGGCCGCGCCGCAGGCGAAAGGCCTCGCGAAACATCGGCTGCTCGGCCAGGGTTTCTGCGCGGGCGTGGGCCGGCGTGCGGGACAGATCCGTTAGCCAGGGCGGCGTCAGGCCCCAGCGTGCCAGGGCGGCGTGACGTTCGCCCTGAATATCGCGCAGCAGCAACACCTGGGCGCCCGGGGCGAGATTCCAGTGCGCTTGCAAGGTGGCGGGAAAGCCGGGCAGGGCGGCCAGGGCGGGGGTCCAGCGGAACAGGGCGAAGCGGCCACTCATGGGCTATCGGTACTCGGTCAGGAAATCAGCACAGCAACTCGCCGGGACAACTAGGCGGTTCTTCAACAGGCAGCGGTTGCGCGGCATTGTACGCGGCGATCAGCAGACGGGCTCGTTCGGCCTGCTCATCGCTGACCGACAGCACCAGCAGGCCGGCGGCAGGCAGTTCGCCTATCGCGCCGAGTAGATGTTCGCCACCGATATGCGCGGCAATATTCTCGCTGGCTAGCATGGCCCGCAATACCTGGGCTTCGAGCAGGTCGGCGGGAAGATAGATATGCTGCATTAATCGTCCTCACGATAAAGGTCGAGCTGCCAGTGCTGACCATCGTTGTGCAGCACAAAACGAATCGGTCGGCAGCACACGGGGCAGTCCTCGATGTACTCCTGTTCTTCAACGGAAAGATCCAGCAGGGCTTCAGCCAGCTCGCCACAATACGGGCAACTATACCTGCGTATATCCTGCAGCATGCGCCTCTCCCGTGACTTGTGAGTATAATTGCCGGCTAATTTTCCGCGCTCCGCCGGGGCCGGTCTTACCTGTAACACAAGAGAGCATGATGGGCCCCTTTGACGCCATCCGTCCGTATAACGACCAGGAAGTACCCGCCGTTCTGGCGCGTTTGTGCAGTGATCCTGAACTTCTCGCGATGCTCACACGCTATCGCTTTCCGCAATTGACCAGCCTGTTTGGTTGGATGCTCAAGCCGCTGATTGGCTACCGCTTGCGCCGTGAACTGAAGCCTATCGACAGTGTGGCTGCTTTACAGGAAAAGATTGAGCCCTACGTAGAGCGTGCCATCAGGCGGGCCACCGACGGCATCAGCTATTCCGGCCTGGAGCGGCTGCAGGCCGGAAAAAGCTACCTGTTCATGGCCAATCACCGCGATATCGTCATGGACCCGGCCTTCGTCAACTATGCCGTTTACCATGCCGGACTGCCGACGCCGCGCATCGCCATTGGCGACAATCTGCTGCAGCGCCCGTTTGTGAGCGACCTGATGCGCTTGAACAAGAGCTTTATCGTGCATCGCTCGATCAGTGGGCGGCGCGAGAAGCTGGCGGCGTTCCAATTGCTGTCGGCCTACATCAACCACTCGATTCGGGAGGAGGGCGAGTCGATCTGGATCGCCCAGGCCGAGGGACGTGCCAAGGACGGAGACGACCGTACCGATTCAGCGATCCTGAAGATGTTCCATATGGCTCGCAAGGACGAGCCGTTCGCCGAGGTGATCGGCGGGTTGGGTCTGGTGCCGGTGTCGATCAGCTACGAATACGACCCCTGCGACCAGGCCAAGGCGCGCGAGCTGTACACCCGCGCCACGACGGGCAGCTACACCAAGGCACCCGGTGAAGACGATGCGAGCATCGCCCTGGGCATCACCGGCTACAAGGGTCGCGTGCATATAGCCTTTGGCGAGCAGGTGGATGCGCAGTGGGAGGATGCTAAGCAGGTGGCGCAGGAAATGGACCGGCGAATCCTCGGTGGTTATCGGCTGTTCCCGGTGAATTACCTGGCCTACGCCGTGTGGGAGGGTCGCGAGGCAGAGCTGAATGTGCCTGAAGCACGGCAGCTGTTCGGGGTTGAGGAGTTGGCCAAGGCCGAGGCAGAATGGCAGCGCCGCCTGCACTCCTGCCCGGTTGAGCAGCGGCCTTATCTGATCCTTCAGTACGCCAATCCGGTACGCAATCAGTACCGTATCAAGGCTGAACTGCCTCTGTAACGTGGCAGAGAGATAGAGAGAGGCTGGAAAGCCGTTCTGGCTTTCCAGCCCTGAACCACTTATTCGGCGAGCAGCTGGCCGATGGTCGGGTCCTTGAACAGGCGCGTCAGCGCATCGCTGAGAACGTCGCTAACCAGCTTGGTGTTGGTGGCCTGGTTGGGTGCCATGCCAAAGCGTTGGTTGAGTGTCGCGGTGTAACGACCGTTGTAGCGGCGCGAGCTGTTCTGCACTTCGGCCTTGAGCGTGGCAGCGATGTTGGCCTCGGTGACATACACGCCTTCCTTGGGCGACTGATACTTGAGGCTGTCCAGAATCACCGTCAATTGCGGCGCATTGCTGGCGGCTGGCGAGGGCACGAAGCCAAGCAGGCGAACCGCGGCTTCAGTCTGCGCCTGCAGTTGCGGCAGGATATTCGCGCTGGGCACGCTGACTGCGCTGGTCTCGGCATACAGACCACCGCGAGTGCCGAGATCAGGAGTGGGGCGCTGATCGACAACCCGAACCACGACGGGCTGGCCCTGGCCGACGGCGACCAGTTCAGTCTTGAGTTTGGGTTGAGGGCTGAGTTGCTGCGGGCTAAGGGCGCAACCGGTCAACAGCAGGCTGGCGACTGCAAGCAGCCCCAGCGATAGGCGGTTCAACATAAACGTAAATCTCCAAAACAGGGCGTGATGGCAGTATACCCAGCGTCCTGAGCAGCCAACAGACCGACGGTTGGGTACGGAGTTCCCTTATGCGTCTATGGTCGGATGCTGCGCCAGATCGTTTCGCGAGATACTGCCTAAGCGGTGATTAAAGTCGTGGCAAACGGTCACTTTCACGTTTTCCACCGGTATAATCCCCCGCGATAATTAAGGACGCCTCCTGCATGGGCGCGGCACTTCCATCGAAGAGTATTCGATTGGCAGCCGAGTCCCAGAGAGACGCCTATTTCGTGCTGCCTTTATGCCAGCCACTTGCTCTTGTCAAAGACGCTCAACACGCTCTCGTAGCAATACGGTGTGTCGCAGGTTGTCAGCGAGAAATGTGACTGCGGCAGTCGACCTTTGAGGTTCACGACTCCAAAAGAGCGTGAGAAGACGGTTTTTCACAACTTCACAAGAGTGTGGCGAGCAAATGAAGACTAAGGCATTGATGTACCTGCCCTTTAATCCTGTTTACACACCCTGAACCCGACGATCACGAGCTGACAGCCGCCTACGGGTGACTGTGCGTGCAGACGCCTGGCGTCGCATGCGAACGGATCGGGCATGACACCCTGTCAGGCGCTACGGGACTCCTTTGCAACCTCCCGGCCCTGAATGTGCAATTCGCACCCAGGCGTGACTGCCGTGAATTTTTAGGTGTTGCAGATTGGAGAAGCGTTAATGGCGCGCAACGAAAAAGAAGCCGTGGATGTGGTACTGGTCGGCGCCGGTATCATGAGTGCCACCCTGGCTGTGCTGTTGAAAGAACTCGACCCCAGCCTCAAGCTGGAAATCGTCGAGCTGATGGAATCCGGAGCGGTCGAAAGTTCCAACCCCTGGAACAACGCCGGCACCGGTCACGCTGGCCTCTGTGAGCTGAACTACACCCCGCAGGCGACCGACGGCTCCATCGATATCACGAAAGCCGTGCTGATCAACAGCCAGTTCGAAGTGTCCAAGCAGTTCTGGTCCTATCTGATGGATAAGGGCGGTTTGGGTTCTCCGCGCTCCTTCATCAATCCGGTCCCGCACCTGAGTTTCGTGCGCGGCGCCAAGGATATCGACTTCCTCAAGAAGCGTTTTGATGCGCTGAGCGCGCATCATGCCTTCGCAACCATGGAGTACTCCGAAGATCGCGGCACCCTCAGCGAGTGGATGCCGTTGATGATGCCGGGTCGTCCCGAGGACGAAGCCATTGCCGCCACCCGAGTGGAAAGTGGCACTGACGTCAACTTCGGTGCACTCACCAAAGAGTTGCTCAACTATCTGTCCACGCTGGACGGCGCCAAGGTGACCTACAACCAGAAGGTCAAGGGTGTTGAGCGCAATGGCGAAGGCTGGAGCGTAGAGATCCAGGACACCAAGCAGGGTGGCAGCCGCGAGCTGAGTGCACGCTTCGTGTTCCTCGGCGCCGGCGGTGGCGCACTGCCGTTGCTGCAGATGTCCGGCATTCCCGAAGGCAAGGGCTTTGGCGGTTTCCCGGTCAGCGGCCAGTGGCTGCGCTGCGACAACCCCGAAGTGGTCGCCAAGCACCAGGCCAAGGTGTACAGCCAGGCTGAAGTGGGCGCGCCGCCCATGTCGGTGCCGCACCTGGATACCCGCGTGGTCGATGGCAAGAAATCCCTGCTGTTCGGACCCTATGCCGGCTTCTCCACCAAGTTCCTTAAGAACGGCTCGTTCCTCGATCTGCCGCTGTCGGTGCGCCCGAGCAACATCGGCCCGATGCTTGCCGTGGCGCGCGACAATCTGGACCTGACGCGCTATCTGGTCAAGGAAGTGATGCAGTCCATGGAGCAGCGTCTGGATGCCCTGCGCAAGTTCTACCCGGAACTCGACCCGGCCGATTGGCGCCTGGAAGTCGCCGGTCAGCGCGTGCAGATCATCAAGAAAGACGAGAAGAAGGGCGGCATCCTGCAATTCGGCACCGAGCTGGTGGCCGCTGAGGATGGCACCATTGCGGCCTTGCTGGGCGCTTCGCCGGGCGCTTCGGTGACTGTGTCGATCATGCTTCAGCTGATCGAGCGCTGCTTCCCTGAGCAGGTAGCTTCCGCCGCCTGGATGAGTAAGCTTCAGGAGATGTTCCCGGCCCGGGAAAAAACCCTGCAAGACAATGCCGAGCTGTATCGCGAAATCAGCGCGCGCTGCAACCAGCGCCTGCAGCTGGACGAGCCGGTCAGCGCCTGAGTTGGTCGAAGCTGAAAAAAACCGCCCTTCGGGGCGGTTTTTTATCAGCGTCGAATGCGAGGCAGCTTGACCGAGGCCTAGCGCCGCTCCAGCAACACGCCGCTTTCCATGTGGTGCGTCCAAGGGAACTGGTCGAACAGCGCGCAGCGGGTTATCCGGTGAGTGTCGTGTAGCTGGGCAATGTTGGCGGCCAGGGTCTCGGGGTTGCACGAGATGTACAGGATGCGTTCGAAACGGCGGGTCAGCTCGCAGGTGTCCGGGTCCATGCCGGCCCGTGGCGGGTCGACGAACACGGTGCCGAAGTCGTAGCTGGCCAGGTCGATGCCGGCCAAGCGGCGAAACGGTCGCACGCCATTGAGCGCCTGGGTGAGTTCCTCGGCGGACAAGCGCACCAGCGTCACGTTGTCGATGGCATTGTCGGCCAGGTTGCTCAGGGCGGCATTCACCGACGTCTTGCTGACTTCGGTGGCCAGCACCTTGCGTACACGGGTAGACAGCGGCAGGGTGAAATTGCCGTTGCCGCAGTACAACTCCAGCAGATCGTCGTCGCGCTCGCCGAGGACGTCATAGGCCCAGCCGAGCATTTTCTGGCAGACCACACCGTTGGGCTGGGTGAAGGCGCCTTCTGGCTGGCGGTAACGGAAAGTGCGTCCCGCAACGATCAGCTCCTCGTTGACGAAGTCGCGTCCGATCACGGTGCGCTTGCCCCGCGAACGGCCGACGATGCTCACGCCCAGCGCTGCAGCCAGGGTTTCGGCAGCGGCGTGCCAGGCGGCATCCAGCGGGCGGTGATAGCACAGGGTAATCAGCGCATCGCCACTCAAGGTGCTGAGAAATTCGACTTGGAACAGCTTGAAACCCAGCGCCGGATCGGTCCAGGCGGCCTGCAGTTGCGGCATCAGCTCGTTGATGCGGCGGCTGGCGATGGGAAAGTCAGTGAGCAGAATTGGCTTGCGATTGTCGCCCTGTTCGAACATCGCGTAATGCCGTGCTTCTCCTTCGCGCCACAGACGGAACTCGGCGCGCAGGCGGTAATGCTCGCCAGGCGAGTCGAACACCTGCGGTTCGGGGGCCTCGAAGGGGGCCAGCAGTTCACTCAGGCGTGTTTTTTTGTCGGCGAGTTGGGCGGCGTATACGGCAGGGTCGGTATGCGGGTGGATCATGGGCGACTCATGGTTCGGGCCGAGGCTGTCGGCGTGGAAAAAAACAGGCCGGCACATGGCCGGCCTTGACGCACAGAAGCTGGCGCCGACTTAAAAAAGAGCCAGCTTGATAACGCAGAACACCGCCAGGATCACCAGCATGGCGTTCAGTTCGCGCCAGCGCCCGGACAGCAGCTTGGCGGCGACCCAGGTGATGAAGCCGAAGGCGATGCCGGTCGCAATCGATGCGGTCAGCGGCATAGCCAGGGCGGTGAGCAATACCGGGGCGGCGGTGGTGATGTCGGACCAGTCTATCTCGGCCAGACCCGAGGCCATCAGCACGGCGACGAACAGCAGGGCTGGCGCGGTGGCAAACGCCGGTACGCTGCCGGCCAGCGGCGCGAAGAACAGCGCAAGCAGGAACAACACGGCAACCACGCAGGCCGTCAGACCGGTGCGCCCGCCGGCGCTGACACCCGCGGCGGATTCGATATAGCTGGTGGTGGTCGAGGTGCCAAGCAGCGAGCCGGCCATGGCTGCGGTACTGTCGGCGATCAGGGCGCGGCCCATCTTCGGCATGTAGCCGTCCTTGCGCATTAGGCCGGCTTTCTTGGCCACGGCGATCAGCGTGCCGGAGTTGTCGAACAGGTCGACGAACAGGAAGGCGAAGATCACGCTGATCAGGCCGATGTCCAGGGCGCCGGCGATGTCCAGCTGCAGGAAGGTCGGCGCCAGCGACGGCGGCAGCGACACCACACCACCGAACTCGGAGATGCCAAGGAAGATGCTTGCCACTGTGATGACCAGAATGCCGATCAATACGGCGCCGGTGACGTTCAAGGCAACCAGGCCGACGATCAGGAAGAAGCCGAGAATGGCCAGCACTGCCGAGGGTTGCGACAGGTCACCCATGCCCACCAGGGTGGCCGGATGATCGACCACGACGCCGGCGTTCTGCAGGGCGATCAGCGCCAGGAACAGGCCGATGCCCGCAGCAATGGCCGAGCGCAATTCCAGGGGAATGCTGTTGATGATCCATTCACGGATCTTGAAGATCGACAGCAAAAAGAACAGGCACGCGGACAGGAAGACCGCACCGAGGGCGACCTGCCAGGTATGGCCCATGCCCATTACCACCGTGTAGGTGAAAAAGGCATTCAGGCCCATGCCCGGCGCCAGGGCAATCGGGTAGTTGGCGATCAGGCCCATCACGGCCGAGCCGAAGGCTGCTGCCAGGCAGGTGGCGACAAAGATCGCGCCTTTATCCATGCCGGTCTCGCCGAGAATGCTCGGGTTGACGAACAGGATGTAGGCCATGGTCAGGAAGGTGGTGACTCCGGCGAGAATCTCGGTGCGCACCGTGGTGTTGTGCGCGTGGAGTTGGAACAGCTTTTCCAGCATGGTATAGCTCCCCGTGGCGGTCCGACGCCGTGATTGGAAGGCGAAGCGACAGCGAAAGCAAAGCACGGACAGGCTGTATGCGCCTGCCATTGATGTGGCCTGAAGCGGCGCGAATGATATCAGCTTGCCCAAACAGAGCGCAGCGTCAGATATCCTGCAAGCCCGGTCTGATCAGCTCTTGATTGCGCGCAAGATCACGAATTTAGGCGTTGCCGCCATTTGCTCAACCTTGCCGAACAGTCGCTTGAGCTTGACGTGGTAGCCCAGGTGGCGATTGCCGACGATCCACAACTCGCCGCCTTCGCTCAGGGCCGCCTTGGCCTGCTGGAACATGCGCCAGGCCAGAAAATCGCCGACCACCTGTTGCTGGTGGAACGGCGGGTTGCAGAGCACCACGTCCAGCGAGTCGCTAGGTTGTTCGGCCAGGCCATCGCCGGTGCGAATATCCACCGGGCGTTCGCCCAGCGCCGCCTGCCAGTTTTCCCGCGCCGATTGCACGGCCATGTAGGACTCATCCACCAGCGTCAGGTGCGCCTGAGGGTTGTGCAGGGCATAGACGATGCCCAGTACGCCATTGCCGCAGCCCAGGTCGGCCACGCGCAGCTCGCCCTGGACGCACGGCAAGTGGGGCAGGAAAGCGCGGGTACCGATATCCAGTCCTTCGCGGCAGAACAGGTTGGCGTGATTGATCAGCTCCAGCGCCGGCGCATCCAGCCGGTAGCGGGTGGGGTAGGGCGAGGTCGGTGCCGGTTTATCCTCTGGCGTGACCAACAGCAAGCGTGCCTTTTTCACCGCCAGTGAGGCCTGAACCGGGCCAAGGTATTTCTCCAGCAGATCGCCAGCGGCGCGCGGCAGGTGCTTGATCATCGCGGCGGCCACCACTTGTGCGCCGGGTGCCAACTGACCATGCAGGCGGATCAGTTGTTCCTCCAGCAGCGCCAGGGTTTTGGGCACGCGGATCAGCACCCGGTCGAAAGGCCCATCCAGCGGCTCGCTGGCCGGCACAAACGTCACGCCCGTGCTGGGCAGCTCAGTGCGCAGCAGGTTTTTTTCCAGCGCCAGGTGTGCCAAGTGCGAATCGCCGCTGCTGACCACCCGGCAATGGCGTGCCAGGGCACAGGCCAGCGCGCCGAAGCTGTCGTTGAGGATCAACACCCGCGTATCAGCCATCAGACCCTGTTCATGCAGATGGCTGAGCAGGTACTCATCGGCGGCATCGAAGGCCTGCAGCGGTTCATTGGCCTGCTCGGGTTGGCGAATCAGGTCGAGGCGGGCGAAGGGCGTGTCGAGAATAGGCATGAAAACTGGCGGGTTTCCCGGGAGCAGATAAGGGGTAGAGTGGGGATGATTGGATGACCAAGGGGGCGAAGTATGACGGCCAGCGAAGAGAAGTTCACCCGCCAACGTTTACTTGAGGTGCAGACGCTGACTCCGGGTTTGTTCACATTACGCACCACGCGCGATCCTGGTTTTCGCTTCCAGGCCGGGCAGTTCGCCCGCCTGGGCGTGCGCAAGCCCAGTGGCAGTATCGTTTGGCGCGCCTATTCAATGGTCTCGGCGCCCCACGACGAGTTTCTGGATTTCTTTTCTATCGTTGTGCCGGACGGCGAATTCACCAGTGAGCTGAGCCGCTTGCGCCCGGGTGATGAGCTGCTGGTGGACCGCCAAGCGTTCGGCTTTCTGACCCTGGATCGTTTTCCCGACGGTCGGGATCTGTGGCTGCTGGCCACCGGCACCGGGCTGGCGCCCTTTCTATCGATCCTGCAGGACTTCGAGGTCTGGCAGCGTTTCGAGCGCATCGTGCTGGTCTACAGCGTGCGCGAAGCGCGGGAACTGGCGTACCAGGGGATGATCGAGACCTTGCTGCAACGCGACTACCTGGCAGAGCACGCAGGCAAACTCACCTATCTGCCGACGATTACCCGTGAACATAAGCCCGACGCTCTGCATGGGCGCATCACCACGCTATTGGAAAGTGGCGAGCTGGAGCGCGCGGCTGGCGTGGAACTGAGCCCCGAGCATTCGCGCATCATGCTCTGCGGCAACCCGCAGATGATTGAAGACACCCGTCAACTGCTCAAGGCGCGTGATTTGCAGCTGAGTCTGACCCGCCGGCCGGGTCAGGTGGCGGTGGAGAATTATTGGTAGGCGACGCTAGCCGCAGGAGCCGTAGGATGGCTCGAGGCGCTGGCAGGGAGATTCAGGTTTACCTGTTCGCCTCGCGCCGATGCCCATCAATTGCCCAATATCATGATGGGTATCGCTGCGCTCAACGCCATCCGACGTGGCGAGATCTATGCGGCAGGACTAGAGCCTTTGCTGCTTGAGCAAGTCGCGAATCTCGGTCAGCAACGTTTCTTCCTTGGTCGGCGCCGGAGGGGTTTCCGGGGCGGCGGCTTCTTCACGGCGCATGCGGTTGATCAGTTTGATAGCCATGAAAATGGCGAAAGCGATGATGATGAAGTCGATGATCGACTGGATGAATTTGCCATAGGCCAGCACGACGGCAGGTGCATCGCCCACGGCTTGCTTGAGCACAATGGCCAGGTCGGAAAAATCCACGCCACCGATCAGAACACCCAGGGGCGGCATGATCACGTCGGCCACCAGGGACGAGACGATTTTGCCGAAAGCGGCGCCAATGATGATGCCGACAGCCATATCAACCATGTTGCCTTTGACGGCGAACGCCTTGAATTCGCTGATGAAGCTCATGGGAGGCCACTCCTGAAAGGGGATGCTCTGACTGTAGACGGTGATTTGAAAACAGTCAGGATGTGTGCGGCGCAGCGCAGCATTCCCAGCCGTGCTGGACAGCCTCAGATGTTGGCGGTTTCGTGGGGCTGAGTCCGTGGGGCGGATGTCGATTCTTACATTCACCGAGCCCCGCCTGGTGGATCGATGAAGCGTGATTCACCCTACGGAGCAGCATGAAATCCGCGGCGGCGAAGTTATCCGGGGGAGTTCGGTGCGCTGGCGGTTCGTGATAGACCCGTAGGGTGGATGTCGTTGTTTACATCCACCGGGATTCGCCGAATGGATCGAGCGCGATCACCCTACGGAACGGTAGCGTTTGGGGAATAGTCCGTTAGCCGGACGCCGGGTTGGCTTTTTTCAGGAGCTCGGTGATCTGGTCCTTGAGAATCACGCGTTGATTCTTCAAACCCTGCAAACCCAGGTCGTCCACGGCTTCGCGGCCGTCTTCCACTTCATAAATACGTTTATCCAGCGCCTCGTAGTTCTGTGCCAGCTGAACGAACTGAGGATTGGTGCTGTTCAGTTGCTGGAGCTGTTGGCGGAATTCCGGAAATTCGCGCGACAGGGGATGGTGTTCTAAAGGCATGACGGTCTCTCCTGACAAGACGTGCCTTTTCAGCCTAGCTCTAGTGGCTGTGGATGGCTGCGCGTTATGCTTCTTCGTACTGTAAATCCATCCAGCTGTTTCGTATCATTCCCGCTTCGATTCATGAGGAGTTCGGCATGGCCAAGGCCAAACGCATGTATGGCTGCACCGAGTGCGGCGCCACGTTTCCCAAATGGGCCGGCCAGTGTGGTGAATGCAGCGCCTGGAACACGCTGGTGGAAACCCTGATTGAAAGTACGCCGAGCAGCAGTAGTGGCCGCTCCGGTTGGGCCGGCGAGCGTGCCCAGTTGAAAACCCTGGCCGAAGTCAGTGTCGAGGAAGTGCCGCGCTTTTCTACGGCATCGGGCGAGTTGGATCGCGTGCTCGGCGGCGGTCTGGTGGACGGCTCGGTGGTGCTGATCGGCGGTGATCCCGGCATCGGCAAGTCGACCATCCTGCTGCAGACCCTGTGCAATATCGCCCAGCGCCTGCCAGCCCTGTACGTCACCGGCGAGGAATCCCAGCAGCAGGTGGCGATGCGCGCCCGGCGCCTGGAGTTGCCGCAGGACAAGCTCAAGGTGATGACTGAGACCTGCATCGAAACGATCATTGCCACTGCGCGCTTGGAAAAGCCCAAGGTCATGGTCATCGACTCGATCCAGACAATTTTCACCGAACAGTTGCAGTCCGCGCCCGGCGGTGTGGCTCAGGTGCGTGAGAGCGCGGCGTTGCTGGTGCGTTATGCCAAGCAGAGCGGCACAGCGATTTTCCTGGTCGGCCACGTGACCAAGGAAGGCGCTCTGGCTGGCCCGCGCGTACTGGAACATATGGTGGACACCGTGCTGTATTTCGAGGGCGAATCCGACGGTCGCCTGCGCTTGCTGCGTGCCGTAAAGAACCGCTTTGGCGCGATCAACGAGTTGGGCGTGTTCGGCATGACCGATAAGGGCCTCAAGGAAGTCACCAACCCTTCGGCGATCTTCCTCACCCGCGCGCAGGAAGAAGTGCCGGGCAGTGTGGTCATGGCCACCTGGGAAGGCACCCGGCCGATGCTGGTGGAAGTGCAGGCGCTGGTGGATACCAGCCATACCAACAACCCGCGCCGTGTCACCCTGGGGTTGGATCAGAATCGCCTGGCCATGCTGCTGGCCGTGTTGCACCGCCATGGCGGCATTCCCACCTACGACCAGGACGTGTTCCTCAACGTGGTGGGCGGGGTCAAGGTACTGGAAACCGCCTCCGACCTGGCCTTGATGGCGGCGGTAATTTCCAGCCTGCGCAACAAGCCTCTCCCCAACGACTTGCTAGTGTTCGGCGAGGTCGGTTTGTCGGGTGAGATCCGTCCGGTGCCCAGCGGCCAGGAGCGCCTGAAAGAAGCGGCCAAGCACGGCTTCAAACGCGCCATCGTGCCGCGCGCCAATGCACCCAAGGAGGCGCCAAAAGGGCTGCAAGTCATTGCCGTGACGCGCCTGGAACAAGCGCTGGATGCGTTGTTTGAGTAGGGCGATCTACCGATCAGTACGTCCGTAGGGGGAAGGCGTTTCTCGATCCATCATGGCCTCGCGCGGTGGAGCGCCACCCGGTGGATCGCCACCCGGTGGATCGATACAGCGCGATCCACCCTACGTTCTTCTGCGGCGTTGCGATGGTGTGCCCACGCTCGCGAGTAGAAATGCTGTTGCGGAGTTGATCCGCACTCGTCATTGGCAGACGTAGCGCTTGTAGGAGCCCAGCTTGCTGGTGAGTGGCAGGGGTTATGGAAACGGATTGCTAGCAAGCTGGCTCCTACCCGATTCGGGGAGTCTCCGTAGGGTGGATGTCGTCGTTTACATCCACCACGGCCCCGCACGGTGGATCGCCACCCGGTGGATCGATAAAGCGCGATCCACCCTACGTTGCTACCCAGCCGTGTGTCGTGTTCAAGGCCCTTGCTGGCCGCAGGCCTGTCTTCCTAAGCGCCGCTCAATGCTGCCAGTTCGCGTTGGATCAGGCGCTCGTCGCCCAGGTTGATTTCCACCAGGCGACGCAGGTGACTGATGGATTCCACATCTATATTGAGACAGCTGAAGCCCAGCTGTTGGTTATGGCTGCGCACCAGTTGCACGTCCATACGGATTTGCACGTCGGCACTCAGCGTGAGGCAGGCTTGAAAAGGGTGCTTTTCTATACCGCTCCAGTTGGCCGGAAGTTGGATCAGAAGCCCTTTGAGCGAGATGTCCAGCAGCTGGACCTGCCAGGTGTTGTCGCCTTGCGACAGCTCAGTGGCGGCATCGAATGCGATGCGCTGGAAGCAGCGACGTTCCGTCATGTTCATGGATGACAATTCCTGGAGGTGACATATGAATAAGAATAACAACAGCCTGCTTCGACAGCTGCCCTGGGCAGTATTGGCGATAATAGGTGCCTGTGCTTTGGGAGTCGTGGCCTTGCGCCGTGGCGAAGCCATCAACGCGCTCTGGATCGTGGTCGCCGCCGTGGCCCTGTATCTGGTCGCCTACCGCTACTACAGCCTGTTTATCGCCACCAAGGTGATGCGGCTGGACCCGACGCGCGCCACTCCCGCAGTCCTCAACAACGATGGTCTGGACTTCGTACCGACCAACAAGCACGTGCTGTTTGGTCACCACTTCGCGGCGATTGCCGGCGCAGGTCCGTTGGTGGGCCCGGTGCTGGCCGCGCAAATGGGGTACTTGCCCGGCACGCTATGGCTGATCGCCGGCGTGGTGTTGGCCGGTGCGGTGCAGGATTTCATGGTGCTGTTCATTTCCACGCGCCGTAATGCCCGCTCGCTGGGCGATATGGTGCGCGAGGAAATGGGGCGGATTCCCGGCACCATCGCGCTGTTCGGCTGCTTCCTGATCATGATCATCATCCTGGCGGTGCTCTCGCTGATCGTGGTCAAGGCGCTGGCGGACAGCCCCTGGGGCATGTTCACGGTGATCGCGACCATCCCGATTGCGATGCTCATGGGCATCTACATGCGCTACCTGCGCCCGGGGCGCATCGGCGAGATCTCGCTGGTCGGGGTGGCCCTGCTGCTGGGTTCGATCTGGCTGGGCGGGGCCATTTCCGAGGATCCCTACTGGTCCGGGGTGTTTACCTTCACCGGCGAGCAGATCACCTGGATGCTGGTGGGCTACGGCTTCGTCGCCGCCGTGTTGCCGGTGTGGCTGATTCTTGCGCCGCGCGACTACCTGTCGACCTTCCTGAAGATCGGCACCATCGTCGCCCTGGCCATCGGCATCCTGATTCTCGCGCCTGAGCTGAAAATGCCGGCGCTGACCCAGTTCACCGACGGCACCGGCCCGGTGTGGAAGGGCGCGCTGTTCCCGTTCCTGTTCATCACCATCGCCTGTGGCGCGGTGTCCGGTTTCCATGCGCTGATCTCGTCGGGCACCACGCCGAAGCTGCTGGCCAATGAAACCCACGCCCGTTACATCGGCTATGGCGGCATGTTGATGGAATCCATGGTCGCCATCATGGCCATGGTCGCCGCCTCGATCATCGAGCCGGGCGTGTATTTCGCCATGAACAGCCCGCCGGCAGTGGTGGGCAGCGACGTGGCCAGCGTGGCCGCGATGGTCAGCAGCTGGGGCTTTGCCATTACGCCGGACGCGCTGGAAGCAGTGGCCCGCGACATTGGTGAAAACTCGATCCTCAACCGTGCCGGCGGCGCGCCGACCCTGGCCGTAGGGATCGCGCAGATTCTCCATGCGGTGTTGCCGGGCGCAGGTGGTATGGCGTTTTGGTACCACTTCGCGATTCTGTTCGAGGCGCTGTTCATTCTCACCGCCGTGGACGCCGGGACCCGTGCCGGGCGCTTCATGCTGCAGGACCTGTTCGGCACCTTCGTGCCGGCGCTGCGTCGCACCGAATCCTGGGGTGCCAACGTGCTGGCCACCGCCGGCTGCGTGGCACTGTGGGGGTACCTGCTGTACCAGGGCGTGATCGATCCGCTGGGTGGCATCAACACCTTGTGGCCGCTGTTCGGCATCTCCAACCAGATGCTCGCCGGTATCGCGCTGATGCTGTGCACCGTGGTGCTGATCAAGATGAAACGTCAGCAGTACGTCTGGGTCACCCTGTTCCCCGCGGTCTGGCTGTTGATTTGCACCACCTATGCGAGCCTGATCAAGCTGTTCGACCCGAACCCGGCAGTGGGCTTCCTGGCCTTGGCCGACAAGTACGAAACCGCCCTGGCTGCCGGGCAGATTCTGGCCCCGGCCAAGAGCCTGGCGCAGATGGAGAATGTGATTCTCAACGCCTATACCAACGCGGTGCTCAGCGCTCTGTTCTTGTTCGTGGTGTTCAGCATCCTTTTCTACGCGGTCAAGGTCGGTCGCAAGGCCTGGGTGCACACGGAGCGGACCGATAAGGAAACCCCGTTCCAGAGCATGCCCGACAACGTCTGATGGGATGTACGCCAGCTCCACACGGGAGCTGGCGCTTTTGTTATCAAGGAGTACCCGCCGTGTTCAATGATCTCAGCCGCATGGGCAAGTACCTCGGGCAGGCGGCACGCATGCTGGTCGGCATGCCGGACTACGACACCTACGTGGCACATATGCGCGACAATCACCCGGACCAGCCGGTGATGAGCCATAAGGAATTCTTCCGCGAGCGGCAGGATGCCCGCTATGGTGGCGGGAAGGGTCGCCCCATCCGCTGCTGCTGATCCGAGTGTAGGGTGGACAACCGCCTAGCGTTGTCCACCATCGGTCGCAGAGTGGCGGTGGACAAGCCTGCGGCGCTGTCCACCCTACGCTCGCGACGCCTATCAAGGCAGGTTGTGGTAAATCATTGAATCACGCGCCACGCACCGTCGTGGCGCGTTTCATTTCAGGAGCCTGTTGCATGTCCCAGCCCCCCATTCCCGTCACCGTACTCAGCGGCTTTCTCGGCGCCGGCAAGACCACCTTGCTGCGCTATCTGCTGGAGGCCGACCACGGCCTGAAAATCGCCGTGATCGAGAACGAATACAGCGAGACGCCCATCGACAGCCAACTGCTGGGCAGCGAGCCCGTGCAGGTCGTGACCCTGGCCAATGGCTGCGTGTGCTGCTCCATCCATGTCGAGCTGGAGAAAGCTCTGTTCTTGCTGCTGGACAAGCTGGACAGCGGCGAGCTGGCCTTCGACCGCCTGTTGATCGAATGCACCGGTCTGGCCGATCCCTCGCCGGTGACGCACACCTTCTTCGCCACTGAGGAACTGGCCGAGCGCTACGTGCTCGACGGCGTGCTCACCCTGGTGGACGCGGTGAATGCCGAGCGCCATCTCCAAGAAGCGATCGCCCAGGCCCAGGTGGGTTTCGCCGACCGCATCCTGCTGAGCAAGACCGATCTGGTTGACTCCCCGGCCGTCGAGGCATTGACCCAGCGTCTGCAACGCATCAACCGCCGCGCACCGATCCGCGTTGTGAAACACGGGCGCATCGACCTGGCGGAACTGCTGGATATTCGGGGGTTCAACCTGAACGCCGATTTGGGCCCGGTACTCAGCCTGCGCCCCATGACCCCCGCCAAAAGCCTCGACCGCATTAACACATTAGTGCTGAACACCGAGCTGCCAATCGACCTCGACAAGCTCAGCGCCTTTATGGAACGCCTGCTGGACAGCCACGGCAATGCGCTGCTGCGCTACAAGGGAGTGCTGAATATCGCCGGCAATGATCAGCGTCTGGTGTTCCAAGGCGTATTGCGCCTGTACGCCTTTGATTGGGATTCAGAGTGGAGTCTGGACGAGCAGCGCAACAGCGTGCTGGTACTGATCGGAGACCAATTGCCGGAAGAGGATATTCGCGCAGAGTTTGCCGAGACGGTGCTGGGGTAAAGAACAACACTAAAAGACTGCACGGGTAGGGCGGCCTCGCCTGTTGCAGCTTACGGCCGGGTGAGCAGGCAGTCCGCCGTCTGTAATGCACGGAAAAGAACTCGGAAGCCAACATCGCGCCCGCCTTTAACTATAAAAAGCGGCATTCACTATCGAGAAGCTGATCTGTCGTTTTGAGGTTAAGGGGACGTCTGAAAGCGAGGCTTACGGACGTCCCGAGCGTGGGGTTGTTAGGTGTTCCTGAACTTAACTGGTTCGGGGCCGGTCTTGGTTTTTTTGATGACAACTGTTCCCGCAAGCTTGTCGTGCCACCCTTGTTTGCGCTTGTCGAATGCTACCCAGATAATTCCTAAGCAAAGAGGGATTGCTGAAACGAAGTATGCAAAGTAGCGGCCAATTAGCTGGGCTGTGCTTGCAGGATTGCCAGTTGTGGCATCAACGATTTTTGAGGAGATGGCCATTTTTCCGGGGGTGGCTTGTTTTAGCATCCAGAAAGCAATGACAGCTATTGCGGGAAGCACCCATGAGATTAGAAAATCAGCCGGGCCGGCAATTATCCCATAGCTTTCATCAGTGAAATAAGACCATCCATATACTGTGACGATAATCGGGGTGGTTATTAGTAATAGTAATATGGTGTCAATTATTGTGGCTCCAGCTCTCACCCAAAATCCAGAGTATTCGTATTCATCTGATTCCATTTTTATATCTCCTTGTAGTATAGATCGTGTCTAGCGGTGAAAGGTCGCGGCTTTCTTAAGGCACAGCGTTGAGCGCTGAATAATTACGCCCTGGTAAAATCTTACTGTTAAGTTTTCCTTAGAAATTAATAATTTTAATAAAATCCTAGTCTCCCTTTCCCTAATAAGACGCATACTACCTAAGTGCACGAAATCTTCTGCCAACTAACCCACAAACCATTTTTAGCCGAGGCGAATACTTCGCAACCAAGCTGTCCATCAAAGCATGCAGGAAATAAATCCGCCCCTTTTTCTCTAGTGGCTCCGTCGGCAGCATTTCCCCGAAATAGAGAAGAGCTGTATTTACCAAGAGCGACCCAACACCTTTGCCCTGATATCCGGTTCCGTAGCCGTTTTTACTTGGTTTCCGCCTAAATAACTGGACCTACAGGCTTTCGGTGCAATTTCTTATTCGGTCTTTTATGCAGTACGCTTTGCATATTCTTCACGCCATATTTTTAGTGAAGTCATGTCGGTTAAAAGATCGTCTGGTTTCGGCAGCTCCACAGGTGATTCTGCTGGCTGTGAGTGTTCAAACCCAGAGTATTTGGTCATGAGCGAATCAAGGAGATTGCAATCCTCGTGCTTCAACTTGGCCAGCTCCTTGAGTTTCAACGTATGGACAGGGCGTTGGAATCTTTGAACCACCCCGCACAGCAGATCATTTTCAATAGAGCGCTCCACCAAAGTCCTGAAGTCGCTGCATATCGATTTCAGCAAGATTTCGACATGTTCAAATTCGCCGTTCTCACTTGCCCTCTTTGCATCCTGATACCGCTGGTTCATGAGAGTGTTCAGAGCGGATTTGATGTCACTTTGTGAAAGTGGAATCGGAGCAGGTTCTCCAGTACCCCAGTCAGCAGAGCGAATGCTCACTACATCGGGCTTGATGGCTTTCTTCTCTGCAAAATGCCTGACCGTTCCAACCAAGGATAGGCGGTGAGTAAAAACAATGACCTGCTTATCCTGAGACAGCTCGATCAGCCTTTGAACCACGGCCTCCTCATAGCTTTGGTCAAGTGAGGATATTGGATCGTCGAAGATAAACGGGGCCTGATTGCTCTTGCCGGTGACGTCGGCCAAAAAGGCCGCAATGGAAACGATCCGATTTTCGCCCTCGCTCAGAACATCGGCGAGTCCATTCTGAGAGGCCCCTCGAAGCTGAAGCTTATGAAGGACGCGGCCCTTGGAAACCTTGGATTTAACGAGATCAACCTTCACCTGAAATGCGCCGAGGGCCTTAAGCTCAGCGTTGAATCTTTGCACGAACGCATCTGTGATCAAGTCTTCTGCCAATTCCCCTTTTTTCTGGGATAAGGCTTTGGTGTTGGTCGTTTTTTTTGCTTCCTGGATCTGGTTCAGCAGCTTCAATCGGCTGACTTCTTCATCAATGGCGGAGCGTTGCTCAGACAGCCACTTTCTGGCCTGCAGGCTACTCAACTTTTTCTTGATCTCCTCACGATTGTCGTTTTTGGCGTCTTCGTCATATTTTGCCGCGAGTTCAACAAGCCTTTTCGACTGAGCGTTGGACTCTTCGATCCATTGGGGGGATAGCAGTGGGTCGGGAATGGCTTCTTCGGAATCGATCCCAAGGAGTTGATCTTTCCTTGCCTGCAATTGAGCAAAGAAATCCGTCACTTGGCTGGCGACTTCATCCTGTGGAATTCCTGCCGCATCAATACGTGTCTTCAGCGTTTCCGATGTTGGTAGCGCCTCGATAGTTTGACTAGCGATCTCGTAATCCTTGGCCGCATCCGTTGCGGCTTTCTGCATTTCGCCCTTCACGAAATTTTCGAAAGAGCTCAATTTCTCCTTGGCCTCCTGGGTCAAGGTCTGATGGCACAGGACACAACGGGAACCATCCGAAACATTCGGATACTCGGCTTCTTTGTAGGCATCTGATACGGAATAGTTCCGGGCTGCTTCCCAAAGCTCTTTCCAGACATCAGACCCGATGCCTTCCAAATCGCTTCCAGAGAAAACCTTTTCCGCTGTTGCATCTGCTGCTGTCTTTTTGAGGATCGAGTTCTTTTTAGCAGCAATGATCCGTCGATAATTCTCGTCCGATAATTGCTCCAGATACTTTTGGGCATCTTGAGCCAGACTGTCGATATGAATTATTTGCTTTCTAAGCTGCTTCGCCTTATCCGCCGGCGCCTGTTCGGCAAGGCGTTGCTGCAGTGTTTGGATTTCGGTCTCGTCAGAGCTGCTAAATACGCAATGCTTGTCGATATCCCGGATAGTGGCCTTGGCGCTGATGGATTCGTACCAGATGCCTTCTGGAGTTACCTTCTTATCAGTCGAGATACTCGGCTTTTTTGATTGGTGCCGATTGGTCTCTACGTCTAGGGCAGAGGCGACCTTTTCACATACGACGATGAGCGAGCTGAAAAACGATAATACCGGCGGCTCATAGCTCACCTCGTCTTCGCTGCTGACAAAGACCTTGCCAAAAGAAGTATCGAAAATATCAACGCTACTGAGGTCTTCGCAGATCCCTTGTCCTGACCACATATGACTCTTCGTGACGCCGTCCTGCTCGAACGAAATGCAGGCCTTCTGTAAGGCGGAATCAGGCTTATAAACATTGCGGTGCAGAATTCCCGTCTCGCGGGCACCGCATATATGCTTAAGGAGTCTGACGTAACCGGATTTTCCTGCCCCATTATTGCCATAAATAATCGTGATATTGCCCTTGCCGAACTCAAGTGGCTTTTTTGGAGCGAGGGCGTTTACTCCTTCAACATCACTGATTGAACACAAACGCAAGGTGCCAGAAGCGCCCTGAGAGAATGCGGAAGCGGGAAATGGGTAGGTTGTTTTGGGTAACTTTCCGTCAGCTTCTTGCTGGCACAGAGTTGCGAGTTCAGAGATGTCTTTTTCAGCAAGCTCAGATTGCTCAAGTAGCCGGATAGCCGCAACCTGGAGCCACTGAGGCCGCTCTGCAAACCATTTTGCCAAGACTGTATTATTCATATTATATTTTTCCCTGTCTCGTAATATCAACCAATGAACATATACATCGAGCAGCGATCAGATCGCGCGCTGTTTTAAGCACAACTCTGATCGCTACATAAATCCGCCCCCGCAACACAGCTGTAGTCAAATTCCCCTTTAAAAATCAGTGTGTTAATCAAAATTCCAGCCTCCCTTCCGTAATAAAGACTCATCCCGCCTAACTACACGAAACATTCAGCCGGCTACCTAAAAACCATTAACCAAACCGAAGCTACTATTTCGCCACCGCCTCTGTCCATTCACCCAATTTCCACTAGGCAATAAAAAACCCGGCATCGCTGCCGGGTTTTTTGTGTTTCCGCGTAGGGCTTACTTGCCGTACACCGGCAGCTTGGCGCACACGGCCTTGACCTTCTCACGCACGGCGTCGATCACCGCTTCGTTGTTCAGGTCGGCAAGGATGTCGCAGATCCAGCCCGCCAGTTCGCGGCACTCGGCTTCCTTGAAACCGCGTGTGGTGACGGCTGGAGTACCGATACGCAGACCGGAGGTGACGAACGGGGAGCGCGGGTCGTTCGGTACGCTGTTCTTGTTCACGGTGATGAAGGCGCGGCCCAGGGCGGCGTCGGCATCTTTACCGGTGATGTCTTGCTTGATCAGCGAGAGCAGGAACAGGTGGTTCTCGGTGCCCCCGGAAACCACGTCGAAGCCGCGCTCGATGAACACCTGGGCCATGGTCTGGGCGTTCTTGACGACTTGCTTCTGGTATTCCTTGAATTCCGGCTGCAGGGCTTCCTTGAAGCAGATGGCCTTACCGGCGATCACGTGTTCCAGCGGGCCGCCCTGGGCGCCCGGGAATACGGCGGAGTTCAGCTTCTTCTCGATCTCGGCGTTGGCGCGCGCAAGGATCAGGCCGCCACGCGGGCCGCGCAGGGTCTTGTGGGTGGTGGTGGTGACCACGTCGGCGAACGGAACCGGGTTCGGGTAGATGCCAGCGGCAACCAGACCGGCCACGTGGGCCATGTCGACGAACAGGTAGGCACCGACCTTGTCGGCGATTTCACGGAAGCGCGGGAAGTCGAGGATCTGCGAGTAGGCGGAGAAGCCGGCAACGATCATGCGCGGCTTGTGCTCCAGGGCCAGGCGCTCGACTTCGTCGTAGTCGATCAGGCCTTGGTCGTTGATGCCGTACTGCACGGCGTTGTACAGCTTACCGGAGCTGGAAACGCTGGCGCCGTGGGTCAGGTGGCCGCCGTGGGCCAGGCTCATGCCCAGGATGGTGTCGCCAGCGTTGAGCAGGGCCAGGTAAACGGCGCTGTTGGCTTGCGAGCCGGCGTGCGGCTGGACGTTGGCGTAGTCGGCGCCGAACAGTTCTTTGGCGCGGTCGATGGCCAGTTGCTCGACCACGTCGACGTATTCGCAACCGCCGTAGTAACGCTTGCCCGGGTAGCCTTCGGCGTACTTGTTGGTCAGCACGCTGCCCTGGGCTTCCATCACAGCCGGGCTGGTGTAGTTTTCCGAGGCGATCAGCTCGATATGTTCTTCCTGACGCTGAGCTTCTTGCTCCATGGCGGCATAAAGGTCGGCGTCGAAACGGGCGATAGTCAAATCACGGCTGAACATGGCGGTCCCCTGGAAATCAGCTGGCGGAGGAAAGTAAGCCGCGCATTCTACCCTATCCTCGGATTCACGGCATATGCAGGCACATTCATATGCAGCGCGAATGCGCTTCACGTTGATGCCTGCTATCAGGGTCTGTTCCCGTTTCGGCGCGAGCCGCGCAACCCGAAGGGACGGGCCAGTTTTTGCGCGATACAGCGTTTCTCGTCGCTTATTTGGAACGACCAAACTTCGCGACTCGTGCCTTGTCTCGCGCAAAAACTGGCTCCGTCGCGGCACGTGCGTGAAACGGGAGCAGACCCTAGCCTAGCGTCGTAAAAGCGCTCCGGCAGCCGCGGTCGGTTTGCCCTGTACGGCGCATTCCGGTAGCTTTACCGGATGCGCGCGGCAGTCCTGTCGGTTCTTGCGCAATCCCCCGCATGCGCGACACCGAAAGGGTGCATATCAGGCTATCTGCCTCCTCGCGCTTGCCGATATCCCTGAATTTTTGAATCCAAGGTCAGTCATGGCTCAGTACGTTTACAGCATGCATCGGGTTAGCAAGGTCGTTCCGCCGAAGCGTGAAATTCTCAAGGATATTTCCCTGTCGTTCTTCCCCGGCGCCAAGATCGGCGTGCTCGGCCTCAACGGCTCGGGTAAGTCGACTCTGTTGCGCATCATGGCCGGTGTCGACACCGAGATCGACGGTGAAGCCCGCCCGATGCCGGGCATCAATGTCGGCTACCTGCCCCAGGAGCCGCAGCTCGATCCGCAGAAAACCGTGCGCGACATCGTTGAAGAAGCCGTAGGCGAGATCAAGCAGGCCCAGGCCCGCCTCGACGAGGTTTACGCCGCTTACGCCGAACCGGACGCCGACTTCGATGCCCTGGCCTCCGAGCAGGCCAAGCTGGAAGCCATCATCCAGGCTTCCGACGGTCACAACCTGGAGCGTCAGCTGGAAGTCGCCGCCGACGCGCTGCGCCTGCCGCCGTGGGACGCGAAGATCGAACACCTGTCGGGCGGTGAAAAACGCCGCGTAGCCCTGTGCCGCTTGCTGCTCTCGGCGCCGGACATGCTGCTGCTCGACGAACCGACCAACCACCTGGATGCCGACTCGGTGGCCTGGCTGGAGCGCTTCCTGCACGATTTCCCGGGCACTGTGGTGGCAATCACCCACGACCGTTACTTCCTGGACAACGTCGCCGGCTGGATTCTCGAGCTGGACCGTGGCCATGGCATTCCTTATGAAGGCAACTACTCCGGCTGGCTGGAATCCAAGGCCGCGCGCCTGAGCCAGGAAGCCAAGCAAGAAGCCTCCCATGCCAAGGCCATGAAGGCCGAGCTGGAGTGGGTGCGCCAAGGCGCCAAGGCGCGTCAGTCGAAGTCGAAGGCTCGCTTGCAGCGTTTCGAGGAAATGCAGTCGCAGGAATTCCAGAAGCGCAGCGAAACCAACGAGATCTACATCCCGGCCGGTCCGCGTCTGGGTGATAAGGTCATCGAGTTCAATAATGTGTCGAAGGGCTATGGCGACCGCCTGCTGATCGACAACCTGAACTTCAGCGTGCCGAAGGGCGCCATCGTCGGCGTGATCGGCGGCAACGGCGCGGGCAAGTCCACCCTGTTCCGCATGATCCTCGGCAAGGAACAGCCGGATTCCGGCAGCATCGAGATCGGCGATACCGTGCAGCTGGCCAGCGTCGACCAGAGCCGCGACAGCCTGGACGGCAACAAGACCGTCTGGGAGCAGGTGTCGGACGGCCTGGACATGATCAAGGTGGGCAACTACGAAGTGGCGTCGCGCGGCTATGTCGGGCGCTTCAACTTTAAGGGCGCCGACCAGCAGAAGTTCGTCAAGGACCTCTCTGGCGGTGAGCGTGGTCGTTTGCACATGGCGCTGACCTTGAAGCAAGGCGGCAACGTGCTGCTGCTGGACGAACCGTCCAACGACCTCGACGTGGAAACCTTGCGTGCGCTGGAAGATGCCCTGTTGGACTTCCCGGGCTCGGCCATCGTCATTTCCCACGACCGTTGGTTCCTCGACCGTATCGCCACGCACATCCTTTCTTATGAGGATGATGGCAAGGTGGTGTTCTTCGAGGGCAACTACACCGAGTTCGAAGCTGATCGCAAGAAGCGTCTGGGCGACGCCGCGGCACAGCCGCATCGGGTGCGCTACAAGAAGCTTACCCAGTAAGCGGTACTTCGGATGGGATTCAAAATGGGGCCTGCTTGGCCCCATTTTGTTGTGTCAGTTTTAATGCTGTGCGCTTTTGTCGCACCTGCGCGCCTATGCAGCACGACCTCGATTGTTGACTAGGCTTTTGCGGAGGCGATTTACAAGTTCGCACCATAAAGTTTCATAAAAACGACATTTTGCACTTCCGTGGTGACTTCTTGCTTGATAAAGTCTCGCCCCTAAATTTTTCAAGCCTATGGCAAATTTCACTGGAAGCAGCACATGAGCATCTCAGTAGATTCCTTCCTAGACCGTCTGAAGCGTCGTGATCCGGACCAGCCTGAATTCCACCAGGCGGTCGAAGAAGTGCTGCGCAGCTTGTGGCCCTTCCTGGAAGCCAACCCGCATTACCTCGAAGCCGGCATCATCGAACGCATCGTCGAGCCGGAGCGCGCCATCCTGTTCCGCGTACCGTGGCAGGACGATCAGGGGCGTACCCGCGTCAACCGTGGCTTCCGCATTCAGATGAGCAGCGCCATTGGCCCGTACAAGGGTGGCCTGCGCTTTCACCCGTCGGTCAATCTGGGCGTGCTCAAGTTCCTGGCCTTCGAACAGGTGTTCAAGAACTCCCTGACCACGCTGCCCATGGGCGGCGGCAAAGGCGGCTCCGACTTCGATCCGAAGGGCAAGAGCAACGCTGAAGTCATGCGCTTCTGTCAGTCGTTCATGACCGAGCTGTACCGTCACATTGGTGCGGATTGCGACGTCCCGGCCGGTGATATCGGCGTCGGTGCCCGTGAAATCGGTTACATGTACGGGCAGTACAAGCGTCTGGCGAACAACTTCACCTCGGTCTTCACCGGCAAGGGCATCTCCTACGGCGGCAGCTTGATCCGTCCGGAAGCCACCGGCTATGGCTGTGTGTACTTCGCCGAAGAAATGCTCAAGGACCGCCGCAAGGGCGGCATCGACGGCAAGCGCGTGGCCATCTCCGGCTCCGGCAACGTTGCTCAATACGCGGCCCGCAAGGTCATGGACATGGGCGGTATCGTGGTATCGCTGTCCGACTCGGAAGGTACGCTGTTTGCCGAAACCGGTCTGACCGATGAGCAGTGGGATTACCTGATGGACCTGAAAAACGTCCGTCGTGGTCGCATCCGCGAGATGACTGAGCACTTTGGTCTGCAGTTCCTCGAAGGCCAGCGTCCCTGGACTCTCGCGTGCGACATCGCACTGCCATGCGCCACCCAGAACGAACTGGACGCCAACGACGCCCGCACGCTGTTGAAGAACGGCTGCTTCTGCGTGGCCGAAGGCGCCAACATGCCTTCGACGCTGGACGCGGTGGACCTGTTCATCGACGCCGGCATTCTGTACGCGCCGGGCAAGGCATCCAACGCCGGCGGCGTAGCTACCAGCGGCCTGGAAATGAGCCAGAACGCCATGCGCCTGTCCTGGACCGCCGGTGAAGTGGACGAGCGTCTGCACGCCATCATGCAGTCGATCCACCACGCTTGCGTGAGCTATGGCCGCGAAGAAAACGGTTTCGTGAACTACGTGAAAGGCGCCAACATCGCCGGCTTCGTCAAAGTCGCCGACGCCATGCTGGCCCAGGGCATCGTTTAAGCCCGTCGTTCAGTGATCCACAAAAACCCGGCCATGTGCCGGGTTTTTTGTTGGCGAAGGGATCACTT
>NZ_JACSQG010000007.1:176064-202213 GCF_014836765.1 Serpens gallinarum | reverse complement strand
CATGTGAGAGTAGGTCATCGTCAAGCGCCTAAACCCAAAACCCCAATCCGCGCACGCGGGTTGGGGTTTTGTCTGTGCGCGCGGAAAAACGTGCGTAAGCGCTCCCTCTCGAGGATAAGCGTGTGAGGGCGGTGTTACGCATAGGGTGGCTTGGTAACAGTGAAGAATTCGAAGGCTGAACAAGTCAGTCAGTACACGACTATGGGTTGGTCTGTTTTAAGGGCGCAGCTACCTATAGTCAGTAGCTGTAAGAGTCTGCTGGCTATCACAAGGAAGAGTCCATGCGCCCCCTCACTTCACCCGGCAAACGCCTTCTAGCTCTGCTTTGCGGTTGTGTTTTCAGCGCTGCCAGTTTGGCTGCTTTGAAGCCAATGGATGACCAGGAATTGTCGGCTATCTCCGGCCAGGCGCTGATCACCATGGATGCGCTGACCTACAGCGGATTTCAGTTCACTCGGATCAACCTGGGCGCCGAAATCGATGTGCTGACCAATATGGAAGAGCTGCGCATGGGAGACTTCGACCGTGCAGGCCTTCCCGGTCTGGCGTCCAACCAGTCAGCAGACATCTTGATCAATAATTTTGCCTTGGGCAGGGTGCGCAACGCCAATACGCCTAACGCAACCATCGAGGCATTCAAGGTTTTAGACCCCTACATCGAGTTCGCTTTCAAATCGAATGCGCAGGGCGTACGCGAAGTTGCAGGTTTGCGGTTAGGTTTCGGTCGCTCCATGGGCTACCTGTCGGGTGACATCTTGTCGTTGACTGGAAAAATGGAAGGCAAGATTTACGGACCTGCCTCCATCGCTTATCAGTTCTATCGAGAAACTGCCGGTTGCGGCATTGCCAACCTGATCAACTGTACGGCGCTGCTGCTAGCGGGTGACACGGAAGTGTACGCTGGTGTGGAGCTGTTGCAGAACGGCACGGGCTTTACCACTATTGATGGGGTTAATATCAACCGTGCTACGCATATCGGTGTTCCAGCCGGTGGATCCCTGCTGACGGATGAGACGGGCTTGATCGCTGCGCTGATCCCGACCTTGTCAAAGGTAACCGATTGTGCCGCCTTGGGCTTGATCACCTGCTTTCCCATTGCTAACTACAAATCTATCTACGTAGGTGATCCGACCAAAAGCAATATTCAGGAAGGTGGTGCGGCTGGGATTTTCTTTTCCCTGCAAAATCAAAACGTGCCTTGGCAGGATTTGGCCAATGCGGGCAAATTTGTCGAGACGCAGCGTGGTGCCTTTGCCAACTTTGCCAAGACGGGAGAGGGTGCCAATGCGGTATACCCCTTCCTGTTGAATCTCTACGACGCCTTGCGAGGTACGGCTCGTGAGCCGACTTGTATCGGTGCGCTAGGGGCGGGGTGCTGAGATGACAGGGCGCGCGCTGTGGTTGGCCGTATTGATCTTATCAGGCGGTACCTGTTGGGCGATGCAGCCGCTTGACGACGAGCAGATGGGCGAGGTCAGTGGAGCAGGTATCGGTTTTTTTCTGGGTGACTTTCTTTATGATCAATCCACTGCGAATGCGCGAATCATTGGCATCAAGGATTCCCAAAACAATCCTGTGACGATCGAGTTGGAAAAGCTCTATGTCAAAGGTGCCAACAGTCAGCGTGGAGCTCTAGATATTCCGGCTGTGGTTGGTACTCCCCTGCACCCATTCACACTGAACGTTGTAGATTCCTCCCCCACGTTACCTGCGGGTACGCATGCTCTTCAGCTGCAAACCCCGACCTGGACAGATCCTCTCAATGATACGCACAAGTATGGTTTGTGGGCCTATTACCAAGGCTGCCTTTATGGAGAGGCCAACTGCACGAACCCGGATCTTGCCGTAGCGAAAATCGACGGTCAGCTGAGTGTGATGAATGATCAGAGTCAGCATCTGCATCTGAGGCATCTGAGTGGCGGAGGCTGGCTTGCGTTAAAGCAGGGCATCGATGCAGATATGCTGACCGTTCAAGCACGGCAGAATACCGTGGACATCAAGAATAACGAATATGTCGCAGCCAGAACGAACATGAGTAATCTGCATGCGGCAGCTCGAAATACCGGGACGTATCCGAAGCCCAATTTGGGCGAGAAGTACTGGTGCGGTGATGTCTGTTCAGGCTTGCTGGTGCCCGATGTCCGCGCCTACAACGCATCGGTAGATGCTTTCACCGCTAAAAGCGGGGAGTTAATGACTGCGCAGCAGGCTGTTGGCGAAGCCTGGAAGACACTACGAAACGGCTGGAGCTTGGCTGAACGTATTGGTGATTACAACGAATACAGCTCCCTGTGCGGTGTGCCGACGTCGACCACTTATATGTGCTCGGGGGGGCGGATAGGGAAGGCACAGGGGGATCGCGTCAGCCTGGTTATGGTCTCGACCTCGCTCAAGAATGGCGAGACACGGGTAAAGGGCATGGATATCGGTTTCGGATCGACATTCAATGTGGCCTCTACTGCATGGAGCGGCAGCAGCAATGCCGGCATAAGAGGCGCCACGACGACCCGCAGCGATTATTTCGGCCTCGATATCGAGGGTTTCACCTTGCACGGCTCGTACCTGAATATTTGGGGCGATGCAGAGGGGTTAGCAGGGGAAATCAGCCTTCAACTGTATGCAGACAAAGTAATTGCCAGTGCCTGCCGCAACTGTACAGACCTGAATCGGCTGGTGGCTAAGAACGTCTATTTCGATATCAATATCGGGCACGGCAAGCTGCAGCCGCTGCATTTCAGTGTGTTTTCCGATGGTGAGTTGCGCTTTAAATTGCCAGCGGTTACCTGGGCTAATCATCAGGAATTTTATGCCCAAGTACCCAAGAGCAACATCAGCGTCGGTAATGTAAGTCTGAGTGGCGTTAATGTGGGGGCACAGGCTATTCGAGGTTTGCGTCTCGACTATCTGGAAATGCGCACGGTTAACTTGCCGCGCTGAGGAGCCATCATGCATCGAATATTTGCCAGCATTCTGTTGGGCTGCTCTTCATTGATGGCATGGGCCGACCTGCGCCCCTTGGCGGAAGAGGAGTTGGGTGCAGTCACGGGCCAGGATGGCATCACTCTCAGCGCTTCGGTGACTTTTAATCCCAATCCAGACTTGACGCGTTGTGCAGGAGGCTGTGGAGCGCGTATTGCCATTAATCCTGGGCGAAGTGCGGGATTTATTATCATTGATAACATCAAAGGCACGTTCAGCTTCGATGGAGTTACGCTGGACATAGTCAAGATCGACAGCGGGTTCAATGGCGAAGGAGCACAGTTCAATAGCGAAGCATTGAGGGTTGGGTTGCGCGAGGCGCGCTTTACCAATGCGCAATACTCTCTTTCGGGTGCCAACCAGGCGAGTCAGGGGCCCGGCCTGCAGCAGCATGATCTCTTTACCTACCAGATCGATGGTGCGGTTCGTATGCAGGGCAACCTGTATATCTTCGCCTCCCCCTAATTTCCAGCACGTTTGCCGTTCTGCGGATGGCAAGCGTCTCCTGCTGCTTTCCCCAGGCCGCCTTTCGGGCCACAATTCACCGTATTGGATGCGCTGCGGTGTTGCCGCGACGTATCGCTTGAGTTCTGGGCGAGCTGGCCGCGAGGAGTGGACATGAGCAGCAATGACCGCGTGATAATTTTCGATACCACCTTGCGTGATGGCGAGCAGAGCCCCGGTGCGTCGATGACCGGGGAAGAGAAACTGCGCATTGCAAAGGCACTGGAACGGTTGCGTGTCGATGTGATTGAAGCGGGCTTTGCGATTGCCAGTCCCGGGGATTTCGCAGCGGTCAAGACGATTGCCGACACTATCCATGATAGTACCGTGTGCAGCCTGGCCCGCGCGGTCGATGCCGATATTGAGCGCGCGGCGGAAGCGCTTAAGGGGGCCAATTCCGGCCGGATTCACACCTTTATCGCTACTAGCCCGATTCACATGCAATACAAGCTGCGCATGCAGCCTGACCAGGTGGTCGAGCAGGCGGTGCGAGCGGTGACGAAGGCTCGTAACCTGTGTGCCGACGTAGAGTTCTCCTGCGAAGATGCCGGGCGTTCAGATATCGATTTTCTGTGCCGCATCGTTGAAGCGGCAATCGATGCGGGGGCGCGCACCATCAATATTCCGGACACTGTCGGCTATGCAATCCCCCACCAATATGGTGAGCTGATTGCCGAGTTGCTGACGCGCATTCCCAATGCCGATAAGGCAGTCTTCTCGGTGCATTGCCACAACGACCTGGGGTTGGCAGTGGCCAACTCGCTGGCCGCCGTAGTGGCGGGTGCGCGTCAGGTGGAATGCACCATCAACGGCTTGGGAGAGCGGGCCGGCAATGCCGCCTTGGAAGAAATCGTCATGGCGATCAAGACTCGCCAGGATCTTCTCGGTGTACATACGCGTATTGAAACAGAGCATATCCTCAGTGCCTCGCGGTTGGTGTCCGGAATTACCGGCTTTCCGGTACAGCCGAACAAGGCCATTGTCGGTGCGAATGCGTTCGCCCACGAATCGGGCATCCACCAGGATGGCGTGCTCAAGCATCGCGAAACCTATGAAATCATGTCGGCGCAATCGGTCGGCTGGAATGCCAACAAGATGGTCATGGGCAAGCACTCCGGTCGTGCTGCCTTCCGCTCTCGCCTGGACGAGCTCGGCATCGCGCTGGCGGAGGATGAATTGAATGCAGCGTTTGCCCGCTTCAAAGATCTGGCTGACAAGAAACATGAAATCTTCGACGAGGATTTGCAGGCGCTGGTGACCGATACCCTGACTGAGGAAACGCCCGAGCACTACAAGCTAACCAGTCTGGAAGTGACTAGCAAGACCGGCCAAGTGCCGCAAGCCAGGCTCATGCTGGCGGTCGACGGGCATGAGCAGGCAGCCAGTGCCCAGGGCTCAGGCCCAGTTGATGCGACGTTCAAGGCGATCGAAAGCATTGCGGGGTCGCAGGCCACGCTGCAACTGTATTCCGTCAATGCGATCACTCAGGGCACTGACTCCCAAGGAGAAGTCACGGTGCGTCTTGAAAAAGGTGGGCGTATCGTCAATGGCAATGGTGCCGATACCGATATCGTGGTGGCGTCTGCCAAGGCTTATCTCAATGCCTTGAACTTGATGCAGGCCAGTGTGCTGCGCGCTCATCCGCAGGTGGAAGGGATTTGATCAGCGAGAGTGGCCGCCGCGCCTATCTAAATGCCATGCAGATCGACACGTGGCTGCCGCGCGTGGATTTGCCCCATGCTGCACCCTCGAACTCGGCCGTGCTGGCAGTGCTTCCGGTCGCCAAGGCCGAAGTACGAGCTGCGCCTGTGCCATCATCTGGGCGTGATAAGCAGGTTGCCGCCCCTGTGCAGGGAGCGAAACTCCCTACCAATAATGGCCCACAGTCTGTGCAGCAGTTGCGCGAGAGCATCCGGCCACCAGTTGCCTCGGCGGGTGTGGAAGCAGCGGCCTCGCCCCAAACACCTGTGGCACCTGCGCCTGTGGCGGTTACGCCACCCCGGTTTTCCTTGCAGTTGTTACGGGCCGGCAATTGTCTGCTGCTGGTTGAATTACCCACAGGCGAAGCTTTCCAGAGCCGCGACCCGGCTTATCTGCTGTTGCGTGATTTGCTGCGCGCCGCTGGCCTACCTGACAGCCCACGGTTGGTTGGCGAGCCAGTGCGCTGGCCTTTGCTGATGCGCGGACAGTTGGAGCAAGGTCCCGACGAAGCGCGCGATTTCGTGCAGAGCTTCATCGCGGCCCGGATGGCTGAAGATGAACAGCCCTGCGCGTGCCTGTGGCTGATCGGTGCCCCGGCTCTGCGCTTTGCTGGCGAAGTCGATGAGCATGCATTCCACCGTGAATTACAGATCGAAGGCTTGGGCGCTGCCTGGACGATGCCGGGACTCGAGTTGCTGATGGACGAACCTGTGCGCAAGCGTGAGCTTTGGCACTCAATGCGCAGAGTGATGCCACGTTGGCACGTTGTGCACTGAACCCACTTTCTTCAGGCTCTTGAGTAGTGTGCCAATAATGAGTAACACCCTGAATTTCCGCCCCATGACCGAAGCGGATATCGACGCCGTTCTGGCTATCGAACATGCTGCCTTTAGCCATCCTTGGACACGCGGCCTGTATGTCGATGCTGTGAAATCTTATGAGTGCTGGGTGATGTTTGTGGAAAATGAGCAGGTCGGCCATGGCGTGATCGATCTGATTCTCGATGAGGCTCACTTGCTGAATATCACCATTTCCCCGGCTTTTCAGGGGCAGGGCCTGGGGTTGGCGTTGCTCGAACATTTGATGGCTCGAGCCCGCCAACGGGGCGGCCAGGAGTGTTTTCTGGAAGTACGGGCTTCGAATCACTCTGCCTACCGGCTGTATGAGCGCTTCGGTTTCAACGAGATTGGCCGGCGCCGCAATTATTATCCGGCGCCGGGGGGCGGTGAAGATGCCCTGGTTATGGCCTGCACGTTGCTCGACTGATCTATTTGCCGCCCTTGCGGGGCGGGTTATGGTCCGCTGGGTCATCTCCCTTGGGGATAGGCTCCTGGCCGGGCGGGTTTTCCGGCTCGCCATCCAGCGGCAGTATCTGCGCCAGTTCGGCTTCGTCCAGCCCGTACCCGCCACCTATTTCGCTGCCTTCAACCACGCTCAACGACTCATCCGCGGCACCTCCGTGGCCGCGCTCATTGGGCGAGCGAGCCCCGCTTTCGTCGAACAGTGTTTCAGGACTGAGGTCATCCTGGGTGATGCCGTCTTCGTGAACATCCGGACCGAGCGCCTCGCCACCGGTCATGCCCGCTTCACGAACGCGCTTGGGTGGAAATCTGTCGCGCAATTCTTCGTCGGACAACCGTTCTCCGGTACGTCCCAGCCGTTCATCGTCAGTATTGAAATCCAATTGTTCAATGGATCCCATGCGGTCCTGCAGGTCATCGATTTCCTCAGGAACATAGGGTTTACGTTTATCGTTCATGACCGGCTCCCGCCTAGGTGTTTGTTGGTGTGGACCGGTTGAAGATGGGATGATTCCGACCGAGTGTCCGGCAGTTGGCCAGCGGATCTCCCTCTCACTGTACAAGGATTTTCATGCACGTCTTCCGCTTCCTGCTTACCGTACTGCTGCTGACGATAGTCGGTCATGGGTTGGCAGCCGACCGCAGTTTCACGCTTTTGCATACCAACGATTGGCAGTCCCGCTTGCTGGGGTTTGGCCCCAATAATGAATACACCCCTGGCACCACAGACGATGACGCTACCGTTGGCGGCGTGGCCCGGCTGGCCACGCTGCTCAAGCAACGACGCGCGGCGGCGGATGAGCGGCCGGTGTTGTTGCTCGATGGCGGTGATTTCAGCATGGGGACACTGTTTCATACCGTAACCCGTGAACTGGGCAGCGAGCTGCGCCTGCTCAGCGCGTTGGGGTATGACGCGACCACTTTGGGCAACCATGAATTCGATTTTCGCCCGGATGGGCTGGCGAAAATGATCGATGCCGCCGCTCGTGCAGAAGGCGCGGGTCTGGTGCCGATTCTGTCGAGCAATATCCGTTTTTCAGCTCAGCAGGCAGACGATGACCGTCTTCAGGTGCATCAGGATGAGGGACGCATCCTGCCTTACCGGGTGGTGGAAAGGGGTGGCCTGCGGTTTGGCCTGTTCGGTCTGATGGGGTACGACGCTGTAGAGGTCAGCCCGCTGATGACGCCGGTGACTTTCGCCGATCCCATAGATGTAGCAGCAGAAATGGTGCGTACGCTGCGTGATAAGGAACAGGTCGATGTGGTGATCCTGCTGTCGCACATGGGCGTCAGTCAGCAGCCCGACGGGAGTTGGCGCGGCGAGGACATAGAGCTGGTCGAAC
Source organism: Serpens gallinarum (assembly GCF_014836765.1). Classification (GTDB taxonomy): domain Bacteria; phylum Pseudomonadota; class Gammaproteobacteria; order Pseudomonadales; family Pseudomonadaceae; genus Serpens; species Serpens gallinarum. The sequence continues at coordinate 194,385 of NZ_JACSQG010000007.1, read as the reverse complement.
GCGTGCCTGGTATCGATATCGTGGTCGGCGCCCATTCGCATTCGGTGCTGACCCAGCCTGTGCTGGTCAATGGCCGCACGCTGGTGCTGCAGGCTGGCTCGGAAATCCAGTACCTGGGCGAGCTGCACATGCGCCTGGACGAGGCGGGCGTTCCCCGGCTGGTGAATTACCAGCTGCACCCCATTGACGACGCCTTGCCGGGTGATGAAGCAATCAGCGCCCAGGTTGCTGATTACCAGAGCCAGGTCAGTGCACGAGTTCTGCAGCCGTTGGGCTACCGCTTCGATCAACCTCTGGCCAAGGTCGACAAGACGTTGACCCGCGCCTGGGATGATCCCGTTCTGGGCAATCTGGTGACCGACGCGTTGCGTCAGGCGACGCGTAGCAATATTGCGTTTACAGGCAATGGCACTATCCGAGATGACCTGTTTGTGGGGCGCACCGGCGTGCAGAACGTATCGGACCTGTTCAGGATCGCGCCGCTGGGAATCGGGGAGTTCGACGATGAGCCCGGCTATCCGCTGATCAAGGTGTATTTCACCCCCCGCGAAATTAAAAACATTCTCGAGGTGCTGCTGCTGGCCTATCAGCTGCGTGAGAGCGACAGCTATTACCCGCGGGTATCGGGTATCAGGTTTAGCTACAACCCGTACCGCGTGCCGTTCGACCGTGTCAGCCGAATCTGGCTGGGGTCAGCAGAGCAGGGATATCAGGAACTGGATATGGCCAGGCCGGGTTTGCTCAGCGTCGGGGCGACCAGTTATGTCGGCAGCTTCACCTGGCTGATTTCTGAACTCAGCAAGGGATTGCTCGAAGTGGTGCCCAAGGATGCCGACGGCCAACCTCTGGCGATGATTCGCGATGCGGTGTTCGACCGTGAACCGCAGAAAGAGGGAATCCAGGAATACAAGGAATGGCAGGCGCTGCTTGACTACATTTCCCGATTGCCGGATCTGGACGGTGACGGCCTGGCGGACATTTCCAGTAACGGCGCAGCCGCCGAGCAGCGTTTACTGCGCGTGGCCAGCCTGGCGCCGACTGAGCTGTTCAAGTATGCGGGCCTGTTGCAATGGGGAGCGGCCGCATTGGTTGGCTTCTTGATGGTGCTGATCGTCTGGCTGGGCTTCAGACTGCGGCGTCGTCGGGTTTCTACCTAACAGCAACCTCCCTTTGCAGGCTCGATGCGGCTGTCGCTGATGACACATTGAGTGTCGAGAATGGCTTTTTGCCTTGTCAAACTTCAGTTCGCTTCGTAAGGTGACGCGCGCCATTCGGGGCGTAAGCCCCACATTTGATCGGCTGCCCTGTGGCCGATAGCCGTTGAGACCACGTAATGAACTCTCGCTCCGCCTGGGCCGCTGCCGGCCTGTTGTTGTCCAGTCTGCTGTGGGCAGGCAATGCTTTGGTGGCCCGCGCCACCTCAGGAGAAATCCACCCTTTCGCCTTGTCGTTCTGGCGCTGGGCCTTGGCTCTTGCCGTGCTATTGCCGTTCGTGATCGTGCCGCTCTGGCAGCAGCGCGCCGTGTTGCGCAAGGCCGGCTGGCGGTTGGCGCTGACCGCCGCATTGGGCATCGGTGCCTATAACTCGCTGTTGTACAGCGCCGCTCAAAGCACGACAGCCATCAACATCACCCTGCTCAATACCTGCATACCGCTGGCGACCTTTATCAGTGCCGGCTTCCTGCTCAAGGAGTGGCCATCTCCGCGGTCCTGGCTCGGCATGCTGATTGCGGTCTGCGGCCTACTGGTATTGATCAGTCAGGCGCGCCTGGAAAACCTGCTGGGCCTGTCGTTCAACCCTGGCGATCTGGTCATGTTGCTCGCGGTGCTGGCATGGGCGTTGTATACGGTGCTGTTGCGCCGCTGGGGTAGTTACTTTGCGTTGCCGCCGCTGGTATTACTGGCAGCGTTCGTTTCGGTCGGGCTCGTTGCCATTCTGCCGTTCTACCTGATTGAGCTGCGCCAGGTGGGCGGCTTCGAGGTGACGCCCCGCACACTCGGCGCGATTGGCTACACTGCGCTGCTTGCCTCGCTGGTGGCCTACGTGACCTGGAACCAGGGAGTAAAAATCATTGGCGCGGCCAAAGCTTCGCTGGCCTTGTATTCGATGCCGGTGTTCGCTGCCGTGTTGGCTTACGTGCTGCTGGGTGAAACCCTGCAAGGCTTCCATTGGATGGGTGGCGCACTGATTTTCGGTGGGCTGCTGCTGGCAACCTTGCCCAAACGGCGCTGAGCGCCGCGTTGCTCCCACCTTGACCTGTGCCTTTAGTTGACAGGTCAGGGCTCCGATCTGGTCAGTTGTACAGCCAAGCTTGCAGCTCATCCAGGTTAGCCACCACGATCTGCTGCGCCGCGGCTTTGGTCTGAATCTTCGTGGAATCGATCTGGTAGCGCTGCAATACATACTGCACCAGTGCCCCGCGGCTGGGGATACGCAGCTGGCCATCACGCATACCGAAATCCGTCTCGATGATGCTTTTTTGCACCCCGCTCAAGCGCGGATCAGGCTCCAGAACCACGTCAACCCAGGTCATCCAGCCGACATCCGCGTCACGCCCGTTGTGACTGGTATCCATCAGGTCAGGCTCACCGCGAAATCGGCTGAGTACGAAGTCGCGGTAATCCTGATTTTTTTCACAATACGCCCTCACATGCCAGCGCATGCCGGTGTAGACGAGCGTGTGCGGGGCAATTACCCGGTGTTCCGCGGCTGGGTTCGTCAGCGATACGTACTCACTCTCCAGGCGTAGCCCTTCGCGGCAGGCTTTGAGGATCGGCCGCAAAATCTGCGGACAAATGCTCCGGTCTGGCACATTGAGCACTTCGGTGTGTGCGTAGGCCAAGGCCAGTCCGTCTATGTGCGGTGCGCGTTCATGGTTCTGATTGAGCAAATGCAGATAGGCACTGGCGCTGTCATCGATAAACAGCGGCTTGAATTGCCGGCCCGGCACATATCCCTTGAGGTGTTTGTCGTAGGCGAGATTTTTCGGGGCATGCTCAGTCAGGTAGGTGTTGATGTCCTTGGAAGCTTGCTGCCGACTGATCCCAAAGCTTTGCATCAGGTGCCCAGTGGTCAGCCGGCCTTCCCACCAGGCTACGGTTTCGATCAATCGATAGCGTAGGGCCAGATCCCACCGGACCTGGTCGATCGATTGCTTGCGCTTCATATGCTCTCCATGTGCTTGAAAACTTTACCTGTACACATCCACATTATAGACCTGTCGCATAAATCTACATATCGTTTTGCCATTACTCTTTTTGCAGGGCGTAGAAAAACATGACTACCATGAGCCTGAGCTGGGCAGTGCTTGGCGGATCAATGCTGCTGAGCATCCTGCTGCTGCTGACGCTGGTATGGCAAAGCCTGAGATTGAGCGGCAGGCAGGGGCAAATACGCCGCTTGCACGCCGAGCGGAAATTCCGCCAGCAATCCCTGGCTCGGCAAGAGCTGGAATTCAATACGCTGCGTGCAGAGCTGCGTTTGGCTCAGACAGAAATCCGGACCTTGGAAAAACAGCTGGCTGACACCCGCGCGCTGTCCTGTGAACAGCTCAATACCATGCAGGCTCTGGAGCAAACCCTGGAGGCCCGCAATCAACAGATCAGTCAGCATCAGGCTCGCTATATCCGCCTTTTTTTACAGCATGAGGAGCTGCGGGGTGCGGTGCCGGAGGGAGCTGTGCCTGCGGGAGGGATCCGGCGCTAGGCATTACCTGCGCTTTTTGCGAGGAACAGCGGCTTCGGCAGTTGTTCAGCCCCCGCCTCGGAATTTCAGGCAGAAGCGCAAAAAAACGCTTTACTGATGAGGACAAAGGATTTGCCTGATTAGAAGTGCACAGCAGGCTCTGGCAAAACGCTAAAGGGCTGATCAATACAAAAATGCGTACTTTGCCTATCACACTCAAAGACCTGAGCCAGCGACCTTTCGTGCGCAATGTGTTGGCCGTAGCCACAGGATCCGCTGCCGCCCAAGCGATCACCATAGCCTTTGCGCCAGTGATCACCCGCATGTATGGGCCGGAGTCGTTTGGGCAATTAGGTGCGTTCATGGCCATATTGGTTGTTTTGACGCCTATTGCCGCGCTCACCTATCCCATCGCCATTGTTCTACCCAAGAAGGATCATGAAGCGCTTGCCATAGCAAAGCTGTCCGTATTGCTAGCGCTGGTGATCACTGTGCTAACTGCGGTGGCATTGTATTTTTCGGCAGACCAACTGGTCCGCTTGCTGGGCTTGCAGGCTATCTCTGGTTTCATGATGCTGATTCCAGTGGCGATGTTTTTTGCAGCCTGCATGCAGGTAGCGGAGCAATGGCTTATTCGAAAGGGGAAGTTTTCTGTCACGGCGCGCGTGGCAATAATCCAATCGCTTCTACTGAACATGAGCAAGACCGGGATAGGGGTTGTCCACCCTTTTGCCAGTACCTTGATTGTCCTGGCGGTGGCAGGACGCGCACTGCACGCCGTGATGCTCGCGACGGGAGCGGGGCTTTTTTCTGGCCCGTCGAGTACGCGTACAACGATAGCGGAGCTGAAGGGCTGGGCCAGAATCCATGCAGATTTTCCGTTATTCAGAGCACCGCAAGTCTTACTAAATGCGCTCTCGCAAAGCCTGCCTGTCATGCTGCTTGCGAGCCTGTTTGGACCCGCTTCAGCGGGTTTTTATACCTTGGCCAGAACCGTCATGGCGGTGCCGTCGATGCTGGTTGGAAAATCCGTCAGTGATGTTTTCTATCCGAAATTCACCGAGGCCGCCCATGCAGGAGAGCAGCTTTCCGGACTGATCATCAAAGCTACGGCGGCGCTTGCCGTGGTGGGTGTGTTTCCCTTTTTGCTCGTGGTGGTGTTGGGCCCCTGGCTGTTTCAGTGGGTGTTTGGCGAGGAGTGGCAGGTTGCAGGAGGCTATGCCCAATGGTTGGCGTGCTGGCTATTCTTTGGCTTTATAAATCGGCCCAGTATTGCCGCGATAGCGGCACTCTCGTTACAAAAGTTTTTTTTGGTGTATGAGGTGGCAAGCGTATTTGCGCGGGTTGTGGCCATCTACGTGGGTTTTTTTGTGTTCAAAAGCGACATGGTTGCAGTGGCTGCATTTAGCCTGGCCGGGGCGTTTCTGAACTTGTTGCTGATTGCTACCACCATAATGGCTTGCTCCAGGTTGAGTGCCGCCAGCCGGAACCTCAAGCAAGGGGTGCTGGAATGAGCATGTTAAGGCTGGGTGAGCGCTTGAGTACGCTAATAGCGCGCTCGCCGGATTTCATTTTTTATCAGGCCCGTTATTGGCAAAATTACGGGCGTTTCTGTAATTTCCATAAGCCGCTTTTTTTTTCCGAGAAGATATTCCACAGGATGCGTTATCCGCACCCTGTCTTTTCGCGCCTTGCGGATAAGGCCGAAGTCAGACGCTATTTGGCTGCTACGGTGGGCGAGCAGTATCTGGTGCCCATTTATAGTATTTGCGAAGACGTTACGCCTGAAACATTTGACAGGTTGCCGGCGACCTTTGTAATGAAGGCTAATCACAGCGCTGGCCAGGTGAAAATCATCACCTGCAAGGAAGAAGAAAATCCAAAGGCGTTGGCCCGACTGGCCAGGAGTTGGCTGGAGTCAGATTTTTCAAGTCGGTATCGAGAAAAGCATTATAAATTCATCAAGCCCAAGATTCTCTTTGAAAAGGCGTTACTGAGTGATGGCCGGCCACCGGATGATTATAAGTTCAATGTCTTCAACCCGGGCGACAGTAACGATCCGTATATTTTTATACAGCACATACACGAGCGGCTGCTAAGCCCGACACAAGAGATCTATCTGGAGGATTGGAGCCTTGCACCTTTTCGGCGCAGGGGGAAAAATTCCAGTGCTGAGCCAACTCCCAAGCCGCCATTGCTTGGCGAGATGCTGCGCATAGCCAAAGAGCTCGCTGCTTCCTTTGGCTATCTGCGAGTCGATTTTTATTTACATCAAGGGCAGCTGTACATCGGCGAGCTTACCCTGACCCCGGCTGCGGGCTTCTATACGTTCGATCCTGCTGAGTGGGATGAACTGCTAGGTAGAAAATTTGGTTGGCCAGAACCTATCGCGCTTTCCGATGGCTTGGTCACAGAGTGCTCGAGGAAACGCCAAAATGATGGTTTGCCAATCGAAAGAAGCTTATGAACAGCCCCTTGGTATCCGTTTTAATCCCGGCTTTTAATTCTGAGCGTTTTATTGCTAAGTGCGTGGAAAGTGTGCTTGGTCAAAACTATGGGCGTGTTGAGGTTATTGTTGTTGATGATGGCTCGACCGATGGAACCCGTGAAGTGCTTGAACATTATAAGGAGCTTAAAGTCATTTCACAAACCAATCAGGGGGCTTGCGTTGCTCGCAATAAGGCACTGTGTGCGGCCGACGGAGACTATATAAAGTTTCTGGATGCGGACGATTTCTTACTTGCCGAAGCTATTGCATTACAAGTTGATGCCATGAAAAAGCTTGATGCAAATTCAATAGTCTATGGCGATTACATCATACACAGAGAGGGCGACGTAAAGACGATCAATAACGTGGTGATCCATCAGGAGCGTGAGCAGTTACCGCAGTTAATAATGGCCAATATACTGACCTCTACGCCGATGCATAGAAAAGACTTGCTGAAAAAAGTCGGCGGCTTTGACGCCAGGTTCAAAAGCGGTCAGGAGTGGAATCTGCATGTGCGCTTGGCTGCCAAGGGCGCCCGATTCGCTTATCAACCGGTGAAAATCTATACCCATCGCGTCCATTTTTCAGCAGACCGCATCAGTATTAAACGGAAAAACTCACCGAGCCGGCTGGAAGGAGAAGTGGAGAAAATACTGATGACGCTCGAATCGGTGGGCGCTGTGTCTGAGACCAGCCTAGCCGCGTTTTCGGCGTGTTTGTGGGAGATAGGTCGGGCGGCGCTCCGGGAAGGCAAGCAGGACTTGGCCCGCTCCTGTTTCGAATTGGCGAAAACAGTTTCACACAAAGAGATGAAGCATTTTTGGCCGACTTTTTACCGGATAAATCACGCACTGTTCGGCGTCAGGGCTGCAGAAAAAATCAGCCAGCTGACGATGCACTTCAAAAAGAGCTTATTTTATTGAGAGCATGAAGCGCAGTTAGGCAGCAGCAGCTGCCGCGTCCTTGATCGCATGCAGAACGCTGCTCGTGCGAAGGAGGGCTGCACAGCGGCAGTTTTCCCTGAGCCTTGTGCGTCGGGTCAAACTGACCTAAGCGTCGGGTGGGTGCCTTTGATCAATGCGTGGCTATACAGCGGGCGCCGGATTGCTTGGCGGCTCGTGGGAACGCTCAAGGAGGACAAAAGCGCAACGCTCTGCACGGCAACCGTCCGCACCACGGGCGCAAGAGGTGATACGAATCGCATCCATTTAGTGTCGGCGTCGTGCTCATGGTGATCCCGAGCGCGGCTGGTAATGCTGCTCCTCGGCCTTGCCCAGATGTCGGTCTCATTGCCTGCCCTTGCGACCATCGCCAAGGCAACTGCCACGCAGGTTCAAGCCGCAGTGATGACTCGGCGGAGAAAGAGAGGGAAGACAAAAAAAGAAAGCCCGCACGAGGCGGGCTTCTTGGATTTGGTGGCTACACCGGGACTTGAACCTGGGACATCAGCATTATGAATGCTGCGCTCTAACCAACTGAGCTATGTAGCCGAATTGGCGCGCATTATTCTCGGATCGGGCGCAGCTGTCAACCCTCTGTTTGGATTTTTTGCGTTGCTTTCAATTGGTTAGCAGGCCGACCCGGGCTCGTCGGCCCGCGCAAGGTGGCGAGAATCAAGGTATTGGTGATGGCGAAACAGATTGTAGGCGATGCGCCTGACAACGCTTTCCGGGTAATGGTAAGCAGACGCCGAGGCCGAACAGCAACCGGAAAATGATCGGCCCACAGCGGCGGTATCTTAAGCGGCGAGCAGCGGTGGAGGGCACTCAGCTCGACGATGCTGCTAGTGCAGTTAGAAACGCGCAAATCATGCCCCCGCCCAATCCGCCCAATGGCATGGAGGCGGCGTGTCGCATCGACAAGAGGGGTGACACAGGCGGAAGATTGCTGCTGCGTTTTGCGCTATGTTGCCGCCCGGCTATCAAGACTCGTCCATTCAACGCTGAAGGTTTTTTCAGCGAGGCCGATAGCCTGTTAGGCACGTTTTAAGCGCAGAGCATTTCCCCGCTCGCCGCGTACGGTACTCAACTACTTACGAGGAAGGTGCCGCCAGGGTATGGCTAAGTAGTGGCCCTACTGTGTTAAAATGCCGCTAAGTATTCTAGGCAGGCCATTTCATGGATTTACTCGAAGTACGTCATCTGGTGCGTCCTCTCCACAACCCGATGATGAAGGCCCAAGTGCAAGGCCAACTGTTCACTGTCGAAAACGGCGTAGTGAGCTTGCAGACCGAGCGTGGATTGTGGGTAATTCCGGCCGGTCACGTCGGCTGGGTTCCTTCCCTGCATGTTCATGGCATGGTCAGCCACGGCAAGGTGCGCGGCTTGCAGCTGAGCTTTTCCCAAGAGTGGAGCCGGGGGCTAATGCCGCCCGAGCCCAAGGTCGTGTCGCTGACGCCTTTGCTGCAAGGGCTGTTGACCGAAATGCCGCTTAGCGACAACGAACCCTATCTACAGGTTTTTGCCGATGCCTTCGCACGCAAACCCTTGCCGGCGCTGTTCTTGCCGATGCCGAGCGACCCGCGTCTGTTGGCGATGACCACCCAATTGGTGCAGAACCCCGCCAATGATGCCGACCTGGATGCCTGGGCAAGTAATACCGGTATTCCCCGGCGCACCCTGACCCGCCGTTTTCTCAAGGAAACCGGCCTGAGTTTCGCCCAATGGCGACAGCAGATGCGCCTGCTGTTGGCACTGGAGCAGCTGGCCGATGGCGAGGCATTGGCTGTGGTCGCACAAAAAGTGGGCTACCAGAGCGTCAGTGCGTTCATTCAGGTGTTTCGCCGCGCGCTGGGGATCACGCCCAAGGCGCTGTTCGCCTAGCCAAGAGCCACCAAAGCCACGTCAGTGAGTGATCAATTGCCGTAGCCAGTTCAGCAGAACGGCGGGAAGCCGTTCCGGGCTGGCCAGCAGCGCGTAATGGCGGGCTCCGAAGACCGCCGGCAGGTAGGTGGCAGCCTGGCGGTCGATGGTCAGGCAGAACGGGTGAATGCCCTGCAGGCGAGCTTCGTTGACGGCTTGGCGCATGTCCTCCACGCCGTAGCGGCCCTCATACTCATCAACATCATTGGGTTTGCCATCGGAGAGCAACAGCAACAGCCGGTGGCTGGCCGGCTCGCGCATCAAAGAGGCGCTGGCATGGCGAATGGCAGCGCCGGCACGGGTGTAGCGCTCCGGCTCAAGCGCGGCGATTCGCTTCCCGACGACCTCGTTGTAGTGTTCATCGAATGCCTTGAGCGTACGCATCGTCACCTGCTGCGGACCTTCGCCGGAAAAACTCTTCACACTGTACGGCTGCCCCAGCCCTTCCAGTGCCAGGCACACCAGCAGCAGCGCCTCGCGTTCCACATCAATGATGCGCCGCTGGCGAGACAGCCAGCCATCGGTTGAGCCGCTGGCATCCACCAGCAGCATGATCGCCATGTCGCGCCGCGCAGTGCGTTGCGTCTGGTACAGCGCCTGGGGCATGCACAGCCCGGCGCGGGCATCGGCCAGGCCTTCCAGATAAGCGTCAAGGTCCGGCTCGTTGCCCTCCAATTGGCGACGCAGCCGCTGGCGCTGGGCGCGGAGCATTTCAAACTGCCGGCGTATGGCCGTCAGCAAGCTGCGGTGATGTTCCAGCGTCTGCGTCACCCACTGGGCTGGCCCCGCTGGCGTGGGCAACAGGTGCACGAACGCGCCGGGCTGTCGGTATGACTGGCTGCGGTAATCCCACTCCGGGTAGGCAAAATACGGCGCAGGGGATTCGAGTGTCGGGCGCGCGCGCAGGGCGCGTGTGCGCGGCGAATCTTCGGAAATCAGCACTTCCCTGGGCGTGCCGGGCGCCACGATCAGCCGCGCTTCTTCAAGCTCCGACAAGGCATCGGCAAACTCCTCGGCGGGAGTGGCGTCGTCGCGGTCGGTGGGTCGCTGCAGCCCCTGAGCATCTTCAGCCTGCTCCAGCGGCGGCGAAGGCTGGATCATCCAGGCGCCAGGTTGCCGGTCGTCCTCATCTTCCTGGCTTTCGCGTACCCGTGGACTACGAGGCAGGTGGGCGCTGCGGGTGACCGTCGTGTCCGGCTCCACATCGGGCGGTTGTGCGACGTTCATGTGCGCCGCAGCAGGACGCAATTCGCCGGTCCAGCAATCCAGCAACAGGGGTTGCGGCCCGTGGTAAGCGGCGGTTACGCGCATTAATCGCGTAGCCAGGCGTCGAGCTTCAGTGACTGACGCAGCGGGGTGCGCAAGGGGCGGCAAGAGCGTGTCGCGGTCTTGCAGCAGGGTGCGCAGAAAGCGCTCCACGGGCTGGCGTGCGGCGGGAAATTGCTCAAGCGCTGGCCGAGTGCGCAAGGCATGCTGGCGCAGCGCAGCCAGCGCCGGTGCCAGACCCGGCAGCAGATCGAGCAATTCACAGTCTGCCGCCCAGGCTTCGCAGAGCAGATAAAGCGCGCGTTGTAGCGGTGTTTCCAGTTGCTCGGCATGAGTGGCGCTGCCGCGTCGCGCGCGCATGGCCTGTTGCAGGGCCAGGGTGCGGTACTGCTGCGCCGCATCCTCCGCATCGGTCGTGTTCAGGTACGCCGGTAGCCAGATATGCCTATCGTCGGTTGCCGGAATGGCCGCGTGCCGGCGCGGATGTTCACCACGCTGCCAGAGCTGTTGCAGCAAGGTGGGCGGCGCCGGCGGTTGGGCGATACGCAGTGGAAAGCGGCAACCGAGGGCCGCCTGTATCAGCAGGTCGAGGCGCTCGCTAAGGTCCTCCAGTCCGACTGGCTTTGGCGTTGCCTGGCTGCTGCGCTGGCGCCGCCACAGACGTTGGATATAGATAGTGGCATGGCGTGCAACATCACTGAGGACGTCTTCGGCTTCGGCCATCAGATAAAGGTCAGGTCGACCAGGTCCCGCATCGCACCCACCAGCGCGGCGTCGTCTGACAGGGGGGCGATCAAGGCGGCGTTGCAGGCGCTGCGCACACCAATGCCGCTGGCGATCAGGCGGGCGGTGGCAATCAACAAGCGCGTGCTGGGGACTTCGGCCAGGCCACGGTCCTGCAGGCCACGCAGTTTTTGGCCGAGCGAGACCAGCGCGTGAGCCGTGGCGTGGTCGGCACCGCTTTCGTGCATGACGATGCGTACTTCCTGCTCGGTTGGCGGAAAGTCGAAATCCAGGGCGACGAACCGCTGCCGCGTGCTGGGTTTCAGATCCTTGAGCATGCGCTGGTAGCCAGGGTTATAGGACACCACCAGTTGAAAGCCGGGCGCGGCGTCGAGGGTTTCGCCGGTCTTGTCCAACGGCAGGATGCGTCGATGGTCGGTCAGCGGATGCAGCACGACGATGGTGTCCTGACGGGCTTCGACCACTTCGTCGAGATAGCACAGGGCGCCTTCTCGTACGGCGCGGGTCAGCGGGCCGTCGCTCCAACGGGTGCCGTCATGGTCGATGAGAAAACGGCCGAGCAGGTCGCTGGCGGTCATGTCGTCGTGACAGGAAACGGTGACCAGCGGTCGGCCCAGCCGCCAGGCCATGTGCTCGACGAAGCGCGTCTTGCCACAACCGGTCGGCCCCTTGAGCATCACTGCCAGTTGCCGCGCATGACATTGCTCGAAGATCGTCACTTCGTCGCCACTGGGCGCGTACCAAGGCTCGGCTGCGCGAGGCGCGGCGTGCCCATCCACCGGTACGATGGGTGCGGCCGACAAATTCATCACACGTTCGCTCGCACGCCGGGCGTGACGAGCGGCTCTTGGTCATCGACGACGAAGCGCGGCGCATAGCGAAAGAAGTCGTAGATGAACAAACCCACGCCGACCGCAAACATCGAGGCGGTGGCAATGAGCATGACGAAGTGGATTTGGATTTTAAGCTGGGCGTCCAGATAGCCCATGCCCATGACCCGTTCCAGATAGACCTGGCCGATGCCGGCCGTGGCGAACGACAGGGTCATACCGAACATGCCACCCAACTGCAACCAGAAGGCCCAATAGCCGATGCTGTCGCCATCCTCACTGTCGCGCCGGGTGATGGCCGGCATGGCGTAGGCGATCATCGCCATGATGATCATCGCGTAGGCGCCATAAAAGGCGGCATGGCCGTGCATGGCGGTGATCAGCGTGCCGTGGGTCCACTTGTTGATGCTCGGAAAGGTATGGGCCAAGCCCAGCAGGCCGGCACCAAACAGGGTGAACACGGCGCTGCCCAGGGTCCAGTGCAGAGCCAGCTTGTTGGGGTGGGCCAGCCCCGAGCGGCGCATGGCGTAGTAGGCGTACATTGCCATGCCCAGCAGCGCTGCCGGTTCAAGGGCACTGAAAAAGCCGCCGATGGGCAGCCAGTAGCCGGGCACGCCGACCCAGTAATAGTGGTGCGCGGTGCCGAGAATGCCGGCGATGAACACCAGGCCGACGATCACGTATAGCCATTTTTCCATCACCTCGCGATCAGCACCGGACAGGCGGATCAGCAGGTAGGCGAGGAAGCCACCCTGGATCATTTCCCAGACGCCTTCAACCCACAGGTGGATGGTCCACCAGCGGTAATAGATCGACACGGTGTAATTCTCGTAATGCAGCAGAGCTGGCAGGTAGAGCACCGCAGCGCTGGCCAAACCGAGCAGCAGCACGCCCTCGGTGGTGGTGAAACGCCCGGATTTCTTGATGGTCATGCCGATGTTGTAAAGGAAGATCAGCATGCAGATGACGATGACGAGCTTATGCGGCAGGGGCTGTTCCAGCAGCTTGTTACCGGTGCCGTAGCGGAACAGGTAGCCAATGATCGCGCTGACACCCATCACCACCCACAGGCCAAGTTGGATGTAGGCCAGCTTGGTGCTGTACAGCTCGGTGCGCGACTCGTCGGGCACCAGCCAGTAGGTGGCACCCATGAAGCCGGTGAGTACCCAGACGATCAGCAGGTTGGTGTGAATCACCTTGGTAACGTCGAACGGCAGCAGATACAGCAGCGGGTCCGGCCCGAGGTACTTGGCCGCGGAGAGCAGGCCGAATACCAGTTGCAAGCCGAACAGCACCATGGCGACGGCGAAATACCAGTAAGCGACAGACTGTGAGTGGTAGCGCATGGTCATCCCCTGTGCATGGAGTGCGGCCCGGGCGTGCGGTTATTTGAAACTCGCCAGATAAGCGACCAACTGGTCGAGCTGTTCGTCGCTCAGCGCGTCGGCGTAGGTGGTGGGCATGAATGACGTGCCGCCGGCCGAATACATATCGCCGGGGTGCAGGTATTCGCTGGGCGCGATGATCGACTCGCGAATAAAGTCTTCCACGGTGTCGGCCTGGCCGTGGTAGTCCGGCGAGGCCAGGGTTTGCTCGGCGCGCGTCGCCAGGCCGGCGAGGGTGGGCCCTGCCAGGTTCACGCCGGGCGCGGTGGAATGGCACGCCGTGCACACGGGAGTGGCGCTGCGAAACAGCGCTTCGCCTAAGGCGATGGGATCTTCGTTGCCGCTGACCGGGCGCGCGCCGGGTGGCAACTGCTGACTGGCCGAGGCGGCGTCCTGCTGGGAAATGCTCATGCTGGTGCCGGGAATCGAGGCGCCACTCACGAGGATCGGCCGTGGCGGCCAGCCCTGGTTGTCGACGTTGGCCACCCAGTCGAGAAAGGCGATCAGGGCGGCGATGTCTTGATCGCTGAGGTTCTGGTTCGGCATCAGCCGACGGTGTCGCTGTTCGTCATAGAAACGCGACGGGTCCTTGAGAAAGGCCGTCAGGTAAGGCGCACCGCGGTGTTGGGTGATCTTGGTCAGGTCCGGTGCGTAGTAAGCACCCTCGCCGAACAGGGTGTGGCAGTTGATGCAGTTATTTTCATGCCAGACGTCCTTGCCACGCGTTACCTCTGGCGTGATGCTCTGAGCATTGGTCAGCGTGGGAAATTGTCGGTGGCTATCAACGGTCAGCCCCAGGAACACAAGCACCGCGATGCCGGTGGAAATCAGCGCGAACAGACGGGTTTGGCGTTTATTCATGGCGAAGCCCTCGTGGCGGGTTCAAACGCCGATTCCGGTCCAGTGCAGCGCGCTGATCGCAGCGGCATAAACAATGCTTGCCAGCATCAGTGCGAGCACGACAAAACTGAGAATTCGTAGCGTTTTTTCCATGGCTGCTTTCCTTTCCCGACGTTCAGGTGAGGGATGAGCGAAGCGTTTGGCGCGCTGAATCAGGTATCGACTGAGGCGTGAGTTCCCGGTGGTCGAAAGATCGTCACCAGAACAATGGCGTCGCTGAGCGCACGCAGGGCATGCCCAACGTCGCCATCCAGATACATAAGGTCGTTGGCATCCATCGGTTGCCAGTCAGCGTCGACCTGCACCTCAAGATTGCCCTGGTGGCAGAAGATGGTGATGGGGCCGGTAACGGCGTGACGGGGCACGAGCTTGCCGGCCGGTAATACCAGGCGCATCAGCTCCAGGCGTGGTGCGCTGACCAGTGCCTGGGAAATAAGGCCTAGAGACCCAGAGGTCTGCAGCAGATTGACGACCTCGCCTGAGGTTGCATGCTTTAGGGCCATGGTAGAGACCTTGATCGTCTCGTTAATGCCTGAAGACTAGTAGCGAGGCGGTGGATGTCCAGTCTGTTATCGAGCGACCGCCACCATGCAAAAAGCCGCGCATGTGCGCGGCTTTTCATGACTGCCAAATGTCAGACGTTGAAACGGAAGTGCATTACGTCGCCATCCTTGACGATGTATTCCTTGCCTTCCAAGCGCCATTTGCCGGCTTCCTTGGCTCCGGCTTCGCCCTTGTACTGGATGAAGTCGTCATAGGCGATGACTTCGGCACGGATAAAGCCTTTCTCGAAATCGGTGTGAATCACGGCGGCGGCCTGTGGGGCGGTGGCGCCGACCTTGACGGTCCAGGCACGCACTTCCTTCACGCCGGCGGTGAAGTAGGTCTGCAGGTTGAGCAGTTCGTATCCGGCGCGGATCACGCGGTTCAGGCCCGGCTCGGTCATGCCAATGGCTTCGAGGAACATGTCCTTTTCTTCGCCGTCGTCGAGTTCGGCGATTTCCGCCTCGATCTTGTTGCACACCGGCACCACAATCGCGCCTTCTTCGTCGGCGATGCCTTTCACCACGTCGAGCAGCGGGTTGTTCTCGAAGCCGTCTTCGGAAACGTTGGCGATGTACATCACCGGCTTGCTGGTCAGTAGGTGGAAGCCACGGATGATCAGCTTTTCTTCGTTGCTCATGTCCTTCATCAGGCTGCGAGCCGGCTTGCCTGCGGTGAAGTGGGCGATCAGCTGTTCCAGCAGGCCCTTCTGCGCAATGGCTTCCTTGTCGCCGCCCTTGGCGTTGCGGGTTACCTTTTGCAGTTGCTTCTCGCAGCTGTCGAGGTCGGCGAAGATCAGCTCGAGATCGATGATTTCGATGTCGCGCTTGGGGTCGACGCTGTTGGAGACGTGGATGACGTTGTCATCTTCGAAGCAGCGCACCACGTGGGCGATGGCGTCGGTCTCGCGAATGTTGGCGAGGAATTTGTTGCCCAGGCCTTCCCCTTTGGAGGCACCGGCCACCAGGCCCGCGATGTCGACGAATTCCATGGTGGTCGGCAGGACACGCTCGGGCTTGACGATCTCCGCCAGGGCCTCGAGGCGCGCGTCGGGCATGGGCACGATGCCGCTGTTCGGCTCGATGGTGCAGAAGGGGAAGTTCTCTGCGGCGATGCCGGACTTGGTCAAGGCGTTGAACAGGGTGGACTTGCCGACGTTGGGCAGGCCGACGATGCCGCAATTGAATCCCATGGTGTATCCCTCGCGGAGATAAAGACGGTAAAGGGGTGGTGATCAGGCTTTCTGACTGTGCAGCTTGTGCATGGCCTTGATCCAGTCGCCGGCCAGTATCTCGGGCAATACGCCCAGGGCGAAGTCGATGCTGGCGTCGAGCAGTTCCTGCTCGCTGCGTGGCGCGCGGCCCAGTACGTAGCCGGTGACCTGGCTGCTGTGGCCGGGGTGACCGATGCCCAGGCGCAGGCGGTGGAAGCTGTTTTGATTGCCGAGTTGGGCGATGATGTCGCGCAACCCGTTGTGCCCGCCGTGTCCGCCGCCCTGTTTGAGCTTGGCGACGCCGGGAGGCATGTCGAGTTCGTCGTGTGCCACCAGGATGGCTTCCGGCTCGATGCGGAAGAATCTCGCCAGCGCGGCGACGGCCTGTCCGCTGCGGTTCATGAAGGTGGTGGGGATCAGTAGACGAACATCGCGGCCCTGATGGGTGAATTTACCCGTCAAGCCAAAATACTTTTTGTCGAGGGCCAGGCGTACGCCTTCGCGGTCGGCCAGACGCTCAACGAAAAGAGCCCCTGCGTTATGCCGGGTCTGGTCGTATTCGGGGCCTGGATTTCCCAGGCCAACGATCAGTTGTACGGCAGTCACATCAGGGGCCCTTCCTCAAGCAGCTGCGAGTAGATTACTCGGCAGCTTCTTCGCCTTCTTCGGCGGTCTTCGAAACGCGAGAAGCGTGGATGTTGACCACCGGCAGGTCGCTGCCATGAATCAGCGAAACCAGTGCAACGCCTTCCGGCAGTTTCAGGTCGCTCATATGCAGGACCTGGCCAACTTCGAGGTTGGCGATGTCAACTTCGATCACGTCCGGCAGGTCTTGCGGCAGGCAGGAAACTTCAACGTCCGGCAGGTTCAGGTAGACTTCGCCGCCCTGAGTCTTGACGCCGATGGAGCTTTCCTGATTGATCAGGTGCACCGGTACGGTGGCGGTCAGCTTCTGGCCAGCAACCACGCGCTGGAAGTCAGCGTGCAGGACGAAGTTCTTCGCCGGGTGGCGCTGCAGGGCCTTGATCACGACGTCTTGGCTGGCGCCGTCGACGTTCAGGGTGATCACGTTACTGAAGGCAATTTCGTTTTCCAGCATTTTGGCCAGGTCTTTGGCCAGCAGGCTGATGGACAGCGGCTCTTGGTTGCCACCGTAGATAACGGCCGGAACCATGTTTTCGTTACGACGCAGGCGGCGGCTCGCACCTTTCCCCAGGTCGGAACGCGCAGCGGCTTCCAGGGTGAATTTAGTCATTTCAGTTTCTCCAAAATAGCCTTGCCGACCATTCGCTTGCGACCAGCGTCCGGGCGGTTCGGCAAAAAGCTCCGCGCAAAGGCGGAGCATATGTTCAGCGTATGCAGCAGCCAACGGCAAAGCCGTTAGCGGAACATGGCGCTGATAGATTCCTCATTGCTGATGCGGCGTACCGCTTCAGCTACAACCGGTGCAATATCCAGCTGACGAATGCGCGGGCAGGCCTGCGCGGCTGCGGACAGCGGAATGGTGTTAGTCACCACCAGCTCGTCGAGAATGGAGTTTTCAACATTTTCGATGGCGCGGCCAGACAGCACCGGGTGGGTGCAGTAGGCATACACACGCTCGGCGCCGTGGTCCTTGAGGGCCTTGGCGGCGAGGCACAGAGTGCCGGCCGTATCGACCATGTCGTCGACCAGTACGCAGGTACGGCCCTGAACATCACCGATGATGTGCATGACTTCCGAGACGTTGGCTTTCGGGCGGCGTTTGTCGATGATCGCCAGGTCGACACCGAGGCTCTTGGCCACGGCACGCGCACGAACCACGCCGCCGATGTCCGGAGAGACGATGAGCAGGTTTTCGAAGCGCTGATCTTCGATGTCGTCGACCAGGGTCGGCGAACCGTAGATGTTGTCGACCGGGATGTCGAAGAAGCCCTGAATCTGGTCAGCGTGCAGGTCGACCGTGAGAACACGGTTGACACCTACGTTGGCCAGCATGTCAGCCACGACCTTGGCGCTGATCGCCACACGTGCGGAGCGCGGACGGCGATCCTGACGGGCGTAACCAAAGTAGGGGATGACCGCGGTAATGCGGGAGGCCGAGGAGCGGCGGAAGGCGTCAGCCATCACCACCAATTCCATCAGGTTATCGTTGGTGGGCGCGCAGGTCGGTTGAATCAGGAAGACGTCCTTACCGCGAACATTTTCATTGATTTCGACACTGATTTCGCCGTCGGAAAATTTGCCTACTGCAACATCGCCGAGTGGGATATGCAATTGACGAACGACGCGACGCGCCAGATCGGGGTTAGCGTTCCCCGTAAAGACCATCATCTTGGACACGCGCAGTACCTGCCTGAGGGTGGGTCCGATGAATTAAAAAGCTGTTCAAAAAGCCAGGCTTTTCGAACAGCTCTCGAGTATATG
>NZ_JACSQG010000007.1:0-175964 GCF_014836765.1 Serpens gallinarum | reverse complement strand
GCAGGGGCGGCTGGATTCGAACCAACGCATGGCAGGATCAAAACCTGCTGCCTTACCGCTTGGCGACGCCCCTGTAGGATGTTGCGACTCAAATGCGTATTCAGTTTACGTTTGCCTAACCTCGGGGAGGTTATGGCAGGGGCGGCTGGATTCGAACCAACGCATGGCAGGATCAAAACCTGCTGCCTTACCGCTTGGCGACGCCCCTGTAGCGTATAACCGAATGTCAAACATTCACTTCCTTGCCAGTGTTTCGAGCTGTTGGTGAACAGGAGACCTGTTGCAGCCGCGAGCGATGAAGCGTGGCAGAGTGGCTGGAAGTTGGCGCGAGACTTTATCAGCATCGCTGCGATTTGGGAAGCTCCCAAATACACAAGCTCCAGTTCCGGTCATTCTTGCCGGAACAAATTTGTTCAGCAAGTTCAAGGCGTTACGCACTTCTGCGTAGTGCCTTTCAACCACCGGCTGGCAGTCGTTATGACCGCCCCCCTCAGGAAGGCTGCGAACTGTAATGGCCGGCGTATTACGTGTCAACTCCGGGTCGGAAAAAATTTCCGCAGTACTTACAGAGACTTGCGGTACCAGTACGAGAAACCAGGGCTCGCTCAGGGTGACTGGCGTGAGTCGCTCGCCGACGCCTTCGGCAAACGCTGCGCGACCACGCACGAAGACCGGCACGTCGGCGCCCAGCTCCAGCCCCAGCTCGGCCAGACAATTTTCGCTCCATTCCAGGTGCCACAGGTGATTGAGGCCGAGCAGGGTGGTGGCGGCATCCGAACTGCCGCCGCCGATGCCGCCGCCCATAGGCAGTTGCTTGTCCAGCCAGATATCAGCCCCCAATGCTGTGCCGCTGCGCGCTTGCAGTTGGCGTGCGGCGCGCACGATCAGGTTGCTGTCGTGGGGCACACCGGGAATCTGCGAGTGTAAACGGACCACGCCGTCGTCGCGGCGGCGAAAACCCAGCTGATCGCCATGGTCAAGAAACTGGAACAGGGTCTGCAGCTCATGGTAGCCGTCGGTACGGCGTCCGTTGATGTGCAGGAACAGGTTGAGCTTGGCCGGAGCCGGCAGGATCAGTTGGGCGTCGTGCATGATTGTCATGGTTGGAGTGAGTAGGGCTTGGGCTCTTAACGCGCGCGCTGTGAATTACTGCCCCAGCAGGCGTGGCCGCCATTCCTTGATGACCAGGGTGACGGTCAGGTCGTGGCCTTGCAGTCTCATGCGCGCGGGCAGGGCATAGCCATCGTGTTCGGTATAACCGAGGTAGTCGACTTGCCAGCCATCCTGCTGCAGGCGGGCCAGTCGGCTGTCTGCATCCAGCGTTACCTGGCTGCGGCGCTCTGGCTCTGGCAGACCGCGTATCCACCACAGCAGGTTCGAAACCGGTAACCGCCAGCCCAGCTGTTCTTCCAATAACGCCTCGGGTGAGGCCGCCTCGAAACGGCCCTGGTTGGCGATATCCAGCACGATAGCGCCAGGGCGACCGGTCAGGCGGCTGGCGCCCTGGCCGAGCGGGCCGGAGAGGCGGATATCGGAATAGGACTGGCGTTGCAGCCAGAACAGGGTGGCGCTGCCTGACTCTTGCGGAGAGCGGATCCCCACCTTGCCGCTGATCTGCCAGCCATCGAGCTGGGCGATTTGCGATTTGTGGGCTTGCCACTGGGCGGGATCGCCCTGGCCGTGCAAGGCTTCCTGGGGTTTTTGGCCGGCGCAGCCGGCAAGCAGGGCGAACAGGCTGATAACGAGCAGGTAGCCGAGGCGCATGGTCAGGGGTTCTCCGAGCCAGTCAGGCGTTGCAGGGTGCTGCGCAGGATGCTGCTTTCGGGCTGCGCCTTGAGCGCTTCGGCCCAAACTCTGCGGGCCTCGGCGTGCTTGCCACGGGCCCACAGCACTTCACCGAGGTGGGCGGCTACCTCGGCGTCGGGAAATTGCTCATGGGCCTGGCGCAGCAGACGTTCGGCTTCGCTCAGGTTACCCAGGCGGAAATTCACCCAGCCCAGGCTGTCCAGGATCGCCGGGTCTTGCGAGTTGAGTTGGTGGGCCTGTTCGATCAGTACCTTGGCCTCGGCGTAGCGCGTGGTGCGGTCGGCCAGGGTGTAGCCCAGCGCATTGAGGGCCATGGCGTTATCAGGCTCGCGCTCGAGAATAAAGCGCAGGTCCTTTTCCAGCTGCGCCAGGTCGCCGCGCTTCTCCGCCAGCATTGCACGTGTGTACAGCAGGCTGAGGTCATCTGGGAATTCCTTCAGGGCCTGTTCGATCAGCCTGCTGGCGCGCTCGGGTTGTTGATACTTGGCCCAGGCTTCGGACTCGATCAAGTACAGCTGCAGGGCATAGTCAGGCTGGTCGAGGCGGGCGCCGCGCAAGCGTCGTGACGCCTCGGCGCTGCGCTGGCTGGAAAAGAGGATGTTGCTTTGGCGCACCTGGGCGGGCAGAAATTCATTGCTCGGCCCGACCTGTGAGTACTCATCGAGGGCTTGTTCGGGTTCGCCCAGTTCCTCATGCACTCGGCCCAAATGCAGGTGCGCGGCGTTCACATGAGTCTCGTTGCGAACAAGTTGCTGCAGGTGGTCGCGGGCTTCCTGCCAGTCTTTGGCCTCCATGCACACCAGGGCGAGGGAAAAGCGCAGGTCGTCATCGTCCGGGTACTGTTCAAGCAATCGTGAGAATGCTTGCTTGGCCTCCTTGATGCGCCCCTGGTCGACCAGCAGGCGCGCCTGAGCAAGGCGCAGGCGCTTATCGTCGGGGTGTTGGCGAATCCCTCTTTCTAGCAGCGGCAGCGCTTCATCGCCACGGCCAACACTTTGCAGCAGCCGTGTGCGCAGCAGCAGGGTGGCGATCTCACTGTCTTGTACGGGCTGGCGTTGCAGCAAAGCAAGGGCTTCTTCGGGGCGACCGTCCTGTTGCAGCAGCAGGGCCTGGCCGAACAGCAGTTGCGCGTTGTTCGGATACTGTTGCAGCAGGCGGTCGAAGTTCTTCATCAGCCCGCTGCGGGTATCCGGGTCGGTCTCCGCGGCAGAGAGGGCCAGGAAGTCAAAGTGCGTGCTGCCATGGCGCTTGAGCACGTTCTCCATGTAGACCAGTGATTCGTCAAAGCGGCCGGCACGCGCCAGTTGTATGGCGGCGGCGCGCTGTGCATCTAGGTTGTCCGGCGCGGCATCGGCCCAGATCTGACTACTGAGCAGGGCTGCCTGCTCGGAGCCGAGGTATTCGGCAATCCGATAGGCGCGCTCGGCAACGGCTGGGTCCTCGGTGGCGTTGGCCTGTTGCAGGTAGTTACCCAGGGCGATATCAAAACGACCGCGCTGACCGGCCAGTTCAGCTGTCAGCAGGGCGTACAGCGTCTCTTGGCTGAACGAGGCGTACTGCTGCGGTTCGGGTGTGCTGACCGGCGCCGGCGGGGTGGTTTCGGGGGCGCTGGTGATGCTCTGACAACCACCCAGTAACGTCAGGATGGTCAAAATTGCGAAGGATTTTTTCATGGGAAAGAAGACTTACCTGCTGTTGCGCCATCATGACACATGCCTCCAGGCAAGCCCATGGGCTGCCGTTTGCCGGCGCTAGAAAGGGTGCGACTAATAGTGGCAATAAGTGATGGAGGTTGTTCTACGCCCGGCGACGTAGGAGAATTACCGGCTTCTCTAGCTTGATTTACGACCCGCATGGCTTTCCTCGCCCTTGGTATCAACCACAAAACCGCTTCGGTGGATGTCCGCGAGCGCGTGGCATTCACCCCTGAGCAGATGGTAGAGGCCCTGCAGCAGCTCTGCCGGTTAACGTCGAGCGGCGAAGCAGCGATTCTTTCCACCTGTAACCGTAGTGAACTCTATGTTCGGCAGGAGTCACCGGAAGCCGACGCCGTGCTGCGCTGGCTGGCCGATTTTCACGGGCTGAGCCTAGACGATCTGCGCGCTTGCGCCTATGTCCACACCGAGGACGAAGCGGTGCGACACATGATGCGTGTCGCCTGCGGACTCGACTCGCTGGTGCTTGGCGAGCCGCAGATTCTCGGCCAGATGAAGTCCGCCTATGCCGTGGCCCGCGAGGCCGGCACGGTTGGTCCGTTGCTGGGCCGGTTGTTCCAGGCCACCTTCAGCACGGCGAAAACCGTGCGCACCGATACCGCCATCGGTGAAAACCCGGTGTCCGTGGCCTTTGCCGCGGTCAGCCTGGCCAAGCAGATCTTCAGTAACCTGCAAAACAGCCAGGCGCTGCTGATCGGCGCGGGCGAGACCATTACTCTCGTCGCCCGACATCTGCACGAGCAGGGCGTCAAGCGCATCGTGGTGGCCAACCGGACGCTGGAGCGCGCCAGTCAGCTGGCCGCCGAGTTCGGCGCGCGGGCGGTGTTGCTGTCGGAAATTCCCGATGAGTTGGTCGGCAGCGATATCGTTATCAGCTCCACCGCCAGTCAATTGCCGATTCTGGGCAAGGGCGCCGTCGAGCGCGCATTGAAATTGCGCAAGCACAAGCCGATGTTCATGGTCGATATCGCTGTGCCGCGGGATATCGAACCGCAGGTCGGCGAGCTGGATGACGTCTACCTGTATACCGTTGACGACTTGCATGATGTCGTCGAGGAAAACCTCAAGAGCCGTCAGGGCGCCGCCCAGGCTGCCGAGGAGTTGGTCACCCTGGGCGCCGGCGAGTTCATGGTGCGCTTGCGCGAACTGGCCGCTGTGGACGTGCTCAGAGCCTATCGTCAGCAGGCCGAGCAACTGCGCAACGAGGAACTGGCCAAGGCGCAGCGACTGCTGGCCAATGGCGGCGCGCCCGAAGACGTGTTGGCGCAGCTGGCGCGCAGCCTGACCAACAAGTTGCTGCATGCACCCAGTGTTCAACTGAAAAAATTCTCGGCTGATGGCCGGGGCGATGCCCTGGCTGTGGCCCAGGAACTGTTTGGCCTTGATGAGGGCGACGCGAAAAAATGAAAGCCTCGCTGCTCAATAAGTTGGACATTCTCCACGACCGCTACGAAGAGCTCACGGCGCTGCTGGGTGACGGAGAAGTCATCGCCAACCAGAAGCAGTTCCGCGCCTATTCCAAAGAGTACGCCGACGTCGAGCCGGTGATTCTCGCCTACCGCGAGTTTCGCAAGGTGCAGGGCGACTTGGCCGGCGCGCAGGAAATGCTCAAGGACAGCGACCCGGACATGCGGGAAATGGCCGAGGAAGAAGTCAGCGATGCCAAGGAGCGACTGCTCGGTATCGAAGATCAGCTGCAGCGCATGCTGCTGCCCAAGGATCCCAAGGACGGGCGCAACGTCTTCCTGGAAATTCGTGCCGGTACCGGTGGCGATGAAGCAGCCATCTTTTCGGGCGACCTGTTCCGCATGTACTCGCGTTACGCTGAGCGTCAGGGCTGGCGGGTCGAGATCCTGTCGGAAAGCGTCGGCGAGCACGGCGGCTACAAAGAGGTGATCTCCCGCGTCGAAGGCGACAACGTGTTTGCCAAGCTGAAGTTCGAATCCGGTGCCCACCGTGTGCAACGTGTGCCGGAAACCGAATCCCAGGGCCGCATCCATACCTCGGCCTGCACCGTGGCGGTGTTGCCCGAGCCGGACGAGCAGGCGGCGATCGAAATCAACCCGGCCGACCTGCGCGTGGACACCTACCGCGCCTCCGGCGCCGGCGGTCAGCACATCAACAAGACCGATTCGGCGGTGCGCATCACCCACTTGCCCACCGGCATGGTGGTCGAGTGCCAGGAAGAACGCTCGCAGCACAAGAACCGTGCGCGCGCCATGTCCTGGCTGGCGGCCAAGTTGCAGGATCAGCAGGACGCCGCTGCGCACAAGGAAATTTCCGACTCGCGCAAAATGTTGGTGGGCTCCGGAGACCGCTCTGAGCGCATCCGTACCTACAATTTCCCCCAGGGCCGGGTAACCGACCACCGCATCAACCTGACCCTGTATTCGCTGAGCGAAGTCTTGGCCGGCGCGGTGGAGCAGGTGATCGAGCCGTTGCTGCAGGAATACCAGGCCGACCAACTGGCGGCGCTCGGCGATTAACGGCAGCGGCAAGCCGCACGCTATCAGCCGCAAGCTGAATGAGTGGCGTCTTGTAGCGTGCCGCTCGCCGCTTGAGACTTAATACGTATGCCGACTATCGAAACACTGCTCAACGCCGCCGACTTGCCCGACTCGCCCAGTGCGCGGCTGGACGCTGAGCTGATGCTGGCCCATGTGCTCGGCAAGCCGCGCAGCTACCTGCGTACCTGGCCGGAAAAAACGCCCAGCGAGGCACAGCAACAGGCCTTCGCCGAGTTGCTGCGGCGTCGTCGTACCGGCGAACCGGTGGCCTACCTGCTGGGCCGTCAGGGCTTCTGGAGCTTGGACCTGGACGTTGCGCCGCATACCCTTATTCCCCGCCCGGACACCGAGCTGCTGGTGGAAACCGCGCTGGCGCTGCTGCCCGCTACGCCACTGGCCGCGCTGGACCTGGGCACCGGCACCGGCGCCATCGCCCTGGCGCTGGCTAGCGAGCGGCCCGCCTGGCAAGTGACCGGAGTGGATCGCATCGACGAGGCCGTGGCCTTGGCCGAACGCAATCGTCAGCGTCTCGGGCTGGCCAACGTGAGGTTTGCGCTCAGTCATTGGTTTTCCGCGTTGCAGGGGCGGCGTTATCGTCTGATCCTCAGTAACCCGCCCTACATCGCCGCCGATGACGCTCACTTGAGCGAAGGCGATGTGCGTTTCGAGCCGGCCAGCGCGTTGGTGGCCGGCCCGGACGGGCTGGACGATATCCGCCTGATCATTGCCCAGGCGCCGCACTTTCTGGAACCGGGCGGCTGGTTGCTGCTCGAGCACGGATTCGACCAAGCGCTGGCCGTGCGCGAGTTGCTCGGGGCTGCCGGTTTTAACGATGTCCATAGCCGCCGCGACCTGGCCGGCCACGAACGCATCAGCCTGGGTTGTTGGCAGCCCGGCTCGGGAGCTGCCCATGTTCAATGAACTGAATGATGACGAACTGCTGCGCTACAGCCGGCAGATTCTTCTGGCACAAGTCGATGTCGAGGGTCAGTTGCGCCTCAAGCACGGGCGCGTTCTGATCGTCGGCCTTGGCGGGCTGGGCTCGCCGGTGGCGCTGTACCTGGCCGCCGCCGGGGTTGGCGAGCTGCATCTGGCGGATTTCGACACCGTGGACCTGACCAACCTGCAGCGCCAGGTGATTCACGACAGCCAGAGCGTGGGCGTGGGCAAAGTGGATTCAGCCATGGCTCGCCTCGCCCGTCTCAACCCCGGTGTGCGGCTTGTTGCCCATCGTCAGGTGCTGGATGGCGACACGCTGGCCGAGGCGGTCAGCGCCGTGGATCTGGTGGTCGACTGCTGCGACAACTTCGCCACTCGCGAGGCGGTCAATGCCGCCTGTGTGGCGGCCGGCAAGCCGCTGGTATCCGGTGCGGCGATTCGCCTTGAAGGCCAACTGGCGGTTTTCGACCCGCGCGACGCCGCCAGCCCTTGCTACCACTGCCTGTACGGCCATGGCAGCGAGGCGGAGCTGACCTGCAGTGAGGCTGGCGTGATTGGCCCGCTGGTGGGCCTGGTAGGCAGCCTGCAGGCGCTGGAAACCCTCAAATTGCTGGCCGGATTCGGTGAGCCGCTGGTGGGCCGTTTGCTGTTGATCGATGCGTTCGGTAGCCGCTTCCGCGAACTCAAGGTCAAGCGTGATCCCCACTGCGCCGTCTGTGCAGGCCGCCATGCCCAGTAGTGCACCGATTGGCGTGTTCGATTCCGGTGTCGGCGGGATTTCCGTGTTGCGCGAGATTCGTGCGCGACTGGCTCAAGAATCGCTGATCTACGTCGCCGACAGCCGCTATGTGCCTTACGGCGAAAAAAGTCCCGACTTCATTCGTGAGCGCAGCCGGCTGATTGCCGACTTCCTTTTGGCACAAGGCGCCAAAGCGCTGGTGCTGGCCTGCAATACCGCGACGGCGGCGGCCGTGGCCGAGCTGCGCGATCTCTATCCCGCATTGCCCATTGTCGGCATGGAACCGGCGGTCAAACCGGCAGCTGAAGCGACGCGCAGCGGCGTAGTGGGCGTGCTGGCCACCACCGGCACGCTGAAAAGCGCCAAGTTCGCCGCTCTCCTAGATCGCTTCGCCCATGACGTGCGGGTGATCACCCAACCCTGTCCGGGCCTGGTGGAGTGCATCGAGTCGGGAGCACTGGACAGCGGCGCAACCCGCGAGCTGTTGAACGGTTTCGTCGAACCGCTGCTGGCCCAGGGCTGCGACACGCTGATCCTCGGCTGCACCCATTACCCCTTTATCAAGCCGCTGCTGCGTGGGCTGGTACCAGACTCGGTGAGCCTGATCGACACGGGCGAAGCCGTCGCGCGTCAGTTGCAGCGCCTGCTGCAAGCCCGTGACCTGCTGGCTGGCGGACCGCCCTTAGCCACACGTTTTTACACCACCGGCGCGGTGGGCGGATTGCAGCAGGTATTGCCCACCCTGTGGCAGGACGAAGCGCAACTGGAACCGCTGGGTTTGGAACTCACCTCCGGCTGAGCCTTCATATAACGGGAAGTCTGTCTTCTTTTCCTTCTGGATAAGGATGTTTCCCATGATTAACAGGCCATTTAAAAACGTAGGCGAGGCCGGCAAGACGAGGCAAAAACAGCCGAGGAAGCGCAGTTTAGGAGTTCTAAATGAGCATGACTCACTGCGTTTCGCCCTTCGGGCCGCGCTAAAGCGCGTTAGCCGCAAGCGGCTTGCTGAGGCTGTTTTTAACGACGTATTGCCAACGCAGGTAGTTTTAAAACGGCCTGTAAAAGGATTCCCCCTGGCGGCGTTTACCCTTGCGCTGGTCGGGCTGCAACACGCACACGCGATGGATGTAACCCTAGGCGTCGGCCAGAGCTCGGAGTCGGAAATGGTCTACCGACTGGGATTGCAGTGGGATTTCCAGCGCAGTTGGTGGGAAACCTCCACGGGGCGTCTGACCGGCTACTGGGATACCGCCTACAGCTACTGGCAGGGCGACCAAACCTCCAGCAACCACAGTCTTTCGCTGTCCCCTGTGTTCGTCTACGAGTTTGCCGGTGAGCGTTTCAGGCCCTACATCGAGGCCGGAATCGGCGTGGCGGCTTTTGCCGATACCGAAATCGAGGACCGCGACCTGGGCTCGTCTTTCCAATTCGAGGATCGGCTGGGCCTGGGCGTGCGCTTCGGCGCCGACCAGGACCTCGGGTTACGGGTGATCCACTATTCGAATGCGGGCCTGAAAAACCCCAATGATGGCGTAGAGGTGTACAGCCTGTATTACCGGATGGGGTTTTGAGGCGCGGGCAGCGTTATCGATAGGCCTGGGCCAGATCACCGCGTTCCTCGACGCATTCCGGTGAGCCCATTTCAAACTCGCGGCAGATCAAGGGACGATTGGCGTAGATGGTGCAGCGCATGCTGTCGCGATCCAGGGCTGCGCACCAGCCGTCGTCCAGGCGGCGCATGGTTTCGCCGCCCCAGCGATCCTGTTCGATAAAGCGCGCAGGTACGCCCGTGTCGGTCACCAGCATTACTTCCAGGCGACAACAGCAAGCGGCGCAGTTACTGCACAGCACGGGTGGGCTGGGTGTCTGGCGATGGATAAGCGGTGGTTGCTCGGGCATGCCCGCAGTTTACGCCTTGGTGAAGTGCGGCGCTCGGCCAGCAATCGGTTATTTACAGGCCAGACTGAAAGAATCTTGCACCCCGAGCGGAGCTCACCATGCGTATCTTGTTGACTGGCGGTACCGGCCTGATCGGCCGCGCCTTGTGCCACTACTGGCGGGCCCGAGGCCATGACCTCTGGGTCTACAGTCGGAGACCCCAACAGGTGCCCGCGTTGTGCGGCAGCGGAGTGCAGGGGCTGGGCGATCTTAATGAGCTGGGTAACCAGCCGCTGGACGCGGTGATCAACCTTGCCGGCGCGCCCATTGCCGATCGTCCGTGGACCGAAGCGCGCCGCACGGAACTACGTGACAGTCGTATCGCCCTCACTGAACACTTGCTGGCCTGGCTGGCATTGCACAAGCAACGGCCCCAGGTGCTTATCTCCGGGTCGGCGGTGGGCTGGTATGGCGATACCGGTGAGCAGCGGGTGACCGAGCAAACACAGCCGGCCGACCAGGGCTTTGCCGCACGCTTGTGTGGCGCCTGGGAAGACGCTGCTCGTCATGCCGAAACCCTGGGTATTCGCGTGGTACGGGTGCGCACGGCGCCTGTGTTGGCGACCGAGGGCGGTATGTTGCCCCGGCTGCTGCCGATATTCCGTCTGGGACTTGGCGGGCCGATGGGCAGCGGCCGGCAATGGATGCCGTGGATACATCTGCAGGATCAGATCGCCTTGATTGATTTTCTTCTCTGCCACCCCGACGCCCAAGGCCCGTACAATGCCTGCTCGCCGCAACCGGTACGTAATCGCGAGTTTGCCCAGGCGCTGGGCCGCGTGTTGCATCGCCCGGCAGTGCTGCCGGTGCCGGCCATGGCCTTGCGACTGCTGGGCGAGATGTCCGGTTTGCTGCTCGGCGGCCAACTGGCTGTGCCGGAGCGCTTGCAGGCGGCAGGTTTCACGTTTCGTTTTAATGATTTGGACGCGGCGCTGGCGGATCTGCTGGGCCGTCACTGATAGGAATGAGCATGACCGATCACGCGCTGTTGCTGGTCAATCTGGGTTCTCCGGATTCCCCCCAAGTGGACGATGTGCGCCGCTACCTCAACCAGTTCCTTATGGATCCTTACGTCATCGACCTGCCATGGCCGGTGCGCCGGTTGCTGGTGTCGCTGATTCTCTATCGTCGTCCGGAGGAGTCCGCCCATGCCTATCAGTCAATCTGGTGGGATGAGGGCTCGCCACTGATCGTGCTCAGCCGCCGTCTGCAAGAAGCCATGCGTGATCACTGGACGCATGGCCCCGTGGAACTGGCGATGCGCTATGGTTCGCCCTCCATTGACAGCGTGCTGCAGCGCCTGGCCGAGCAGGGGGTGCGCACAGTGACCGTGGCGCCGCTGTACCCGCAGTTCGCCGACAGCACCATCACCACGGCCTTGCAGGAAGTGCAGCGGGTGACCGCCGCACGCGGCCTGAACTTGACGGTGAATACCCTGGCGCCGTTCTTTGCCGAGGACGCGTATCAGGATGCGCTGGTAGCCAGCGCCAAACCCTACTTGGAAAAGGAGTTCGATCACCTGCTGTTGAGCTTCCACGGCATTCCCGAGGGGCATATTCGCAAGTTGGTCAAAGACCCGCAGCATGATTTGCGCGCGGCTGACAGCCGTGGCGTCAGCCCTGAGAATCTGGCGCTGTGCTACCGCAGTCAGTGCCTGCGTACCGCCGAGCTGTTCGCCGAGCGGGCCGGGCTGCGTCCGGAACAGTGGTCGGTGTCCTTTCAGTCGCGACTGGGCAAGAACAAGTGGATTGAGCCCTACACCGAGGCGCGCTTCGATGAGTTGGCTGCACGCGGCGTCAAGAAGCTGCTGGTGATGAGCCCGGCGTTCGTGGCCGATTGCATCGAGACCCTGGAAGAGTTGGGTATTCGGGGCCGAGAGCAATTCATCGAGGCCGGCGGGGAAGAGCTGACGCTGGTGCCGTGCCTGAACGATCAGTCGCAGTGGGCACGTGCGCTCAATGCACTGTGCGAGCAGGCGGCGTCGCAGAGCAAATAAAAGGCGGCTTCGCCCCGTCGTCGAGAATAAAAAACGCCACGCTCCGTGAGGGGCGTGGCGTTTTTCATGGCAGGCGTGCTTGTGGTCAGGGGTTACTGTCTTCCAGCGCCTTGTTTCTCCAGCCCTGCCCGCCGGGCAGCAGCAGATTGAGCAGCAAGGCGGCAAGCGCAGCTAGGGAAATGCCGGAGAGGGCGAAGCCTTGGCCGCCGAACTTCATTCCGCCGATACCGAAGACCAGCGTGACCGAGACGATGATCAGGTTGCGCGCTTCGGACAGATCCACCTGGTTGCGGATCAGGGTATTCAGGCCGACCACGGCGATGGAGCCGAACAGCAGGCAAAGAATGCCGCCCATGACCGGTACCGGAATGCTTTGCAGGGCAACGCCGAACTTGCCGATGAACGCCAGGACAATGGCGAAGGCCGCCGCCCAGGTCATGATTTTCGGGTTGTAGTTCTTGGTCAGCATCACCGCCCCGGTGACTTCTGCGTAAGTGGTATTCGGCGGGCCGCCGAACATGCCGGCGGCCGAGGTGGCCAGGCCGTCGCCGAGCAGGGTGCGGTGCAGGCCGGGTTTCTTGATGAAGTTCTTTCCGGTCACGCCGCCGATCGCTACCACCCCGCCGATATGCTCGATGGCAGGCGCCAGGGCTACGGGCAGCATGTACAGGATCGCGCCCCAATGAAATTCCGGCGCAATGAAGTTCGGCAAGGCCAGCCAGGGCGCAGCGGCGATCGCGCGCGTGTCGATCTGGCCGAGCAGATACGATAAGACGCAGCCAACGATCACCCCGGCAAGGATCGGCACCAGGCGAAACAGCCCGCGACCCAGCATCGCGACCATTAGCGTGGTGAGCAGCGAGGCCATGGAAATGAAGATAGCGGTGCCATAGGGAATCAGCTCTACGGCGCCGTCACCGGTTTTGCCCATGGCCATGTTGACCGCCACGGGTGACAGGGCCAGACCAATGGTCATGATCACCGGGGCGATCACCACCGGTGGCAGCAAGCGGTCGATAAACGCCGGGCCGCGCAGCTTTACCGCCAGGCTCAGCGCGATATACACCATACCGGCGGCGATGATGCCGCCGAGCACCGCCGGCAGGCCTACTTCGGCTTTCAAGACGATGATCGGTGCGATGAAGGCGAAGCTCGACGCCAGGAATACTGGCACCTGGCGACCTGTGACCAACTGAAACAGCAAGGTGCCGACACCGGCGGTGAACAACGCCACGTTGGGGTCCATGCCGGTGATCAGCGGCATC
Source organism: Serpens gallinarum (assembly GCF_014836765.1). Taxonomy (GTDB): domain Bacteria; phylum Pseudomonadota; class Gammaproteobacteria; order Pseudomonadales; family Pseudomonadaceae; genus Serpens; species Serpens gallinarum. The sequence goes on along the minus strand of NZ_JACSQG010000007.1, from coordinate 163,059 downwards.
AGCACCAAGGCGCCGAACGCCACGAAGAGCATCTGCGCGCCAGCGATTGACTGGCGCCACAAAGGCTCCTTGAATTCATCGGTCATGCTCAGCTTTCCTTCTGCTTGGTGCCGAAAATCTTGTCGCCGGCATCGCCAAGCCCGGGAATGATATAGCCGTGCTCGTCCAGGCGTTCATCAATGGAGGCCGTGTAAATCTGTACGTCGGGGTGGGCTTTTTGCACCGCCTCGATGCCGGGTGGTGCGGCGACCAGCACCATGGCGCGAATTTCCTTGCAGCCCGCTTTCTTCAGGAGGTCAATGGTGGCAACCATGGAACTGCCGGTGGCCAGCATCGGGTCGATAATCAGTGCCAGACGTGAGTTGATTTCCGGCGCCAGTTTTTCCAGGTAAGTGTGCGCCTCGAGGGTTTCCTCGTTGCGGGCAATGCCCACGGCACTGACCTTGGCACCGGGAACCAGGCTGAGGACACCGTCCAGCATGCCAATGCCGGCGCGCAGGATTGGCACTACAGTGATCTTCTTGCCAGCAATTTTTTCCACTTGGACCTTGCCGCACCAGCCGTCGATCTCGTAGAGCTCAAGCGGCAGGTCATTGGTGGCTTCATAAGTCAACAACGCGCCCAATTCCTGGGCCAGTTCGCGGAAGTTCTTGGTGCTGATATCAGCGCGGCGCATGAGGCCGAGCTTATGGCGGATCAGCGGGTGGCGGATCTCACGGACGGGCATGGGATTGTCTCCGGGTGGGGCGGGCAAAAAAATCGGGTTAGGGTAAAACATTGTGAGCCGGTTGTAATGGCGAAGCTTCGAGCAATCCGCGACATTTTGGCTTCCCATGAGGCGTGTGCGTCCATTGCTTCTTGCCCAGACCCGCTGCGATGGCTACCTTTGCCAGTCTTTTTCCTGACGTCTCGCTTCGCGTGCGCCCGGTTTTGTCGTTCCGCCCCGCCTTGAAGAGGAAGTTCCATGCCCGCCGATCTCGCTCATATTCGCCAGGTGATGGCCGAAGCTGACTGTCTTTATACCAACGAACAGCTTGAAGCCGCCATCCACCAAGTCGCACAGTCAATCAATGCCGAGCTGGCAGAACGCAATCCTGTCGTGTTCTGTGTCATGAACGGCGGGCTGATTTTCGCCGGCAAGCTGTTACCACAACTGGATTTCCCGCTGGAGCTGTCTTACCTGCACGCCACGCGGTACCGCAACGAAACCACCGGTGGCGAGCTGTTCTGGAAGGCCAAGCCGGAAATTTCCTTCATGGATCGCGATGTGCTGATCATCGACGATATCTTGGATGAAGGGCACACCCTGGCGGCGATCAGCGACTTCTGCAAGCACGCCGGCGCCCGTCAGGTCCACACGGTGGTGCTTATCGATAAAACTCACGACCGCAAGGCGCGCCCAGACCTCAAGGCAGATTACGTCGGACTGCCTTGCGTGGACCGTTACATCTTTGGCTATGGCATGGACTACAAGGGCTACTGGCGCAATGCGCCGGGCATTTACGCGGTGAAAGGGCTTTAACTGCGCTGCGATTGCGGCGCCCGTGGTAGCCGGCGCCGCTGCAATAGAAGTGGTCAGGGGTTATGGCACGCCTGTCTCAGCGGCCAGCCCTGGTTGTTCGGTGTGTTGCTGCTCAGGCTTGAGCCAGTGCAACGCCCGCAGCCGAGCCTGGTTGAGGTCACGGACGAAGGCCAGTCGCCCCTCGCTGCGGCGAATGCCGGCGCGGCGCAGTTTCAGGCGCACGCGGGGATGGGTGCCGACCAGGATCAGCCCGATACCCTGGCGGCGATAGTCGTCGCGAATGCTTTCCAGTGCAGCCAGCGCGGTCATGTCCAGCATGGGCACAGCGCTCATTTCAACAATCACTACCTTTACCTCGGCCGGGAAGCGACGCAGCACGCTGAGCGCTTTTTCCGCCGCGCCAAAGAACAGTGGTCCGCGAATGGCGTAGGCACTGACCCCCTCGGGCAGGTCTTGCAGGGCCGCATGGAAACCGCGCGGCAGGCTGGCGGTGTCGGTCAGGTCGCTCATGCGCTTGATGAACAGTCCAGCAGCCAGCAACAGGCCAACGCCGACTGCCAGCACCATGTCGAACAGCACAGTGAGCACCAGGCAGGTAAACAGCACCAGCACATCGCTGCGCGGGGCTATTTTGACCGTATGCACCACATGGCGTGCCTCACTCATGTTCCACGCGACCATCAGCAGCAGGGCGGCCAGCGCGGACATGGGCAAGTAGCTGAACAGCGGCGCGAGCAGCAGGACAGCCAGCAGGACTACGCCGCAGTGAATAATGGCCGCCAGCGGCGAGAAGGCGCCGGCGCGTACGTTGGTGGCGGTACGCGCAATCGCCGCTGTGGCGGTGATACCGCCGAACAGGGGAGCGACCAAATTGCCGATGCCCTGGCCGAGCAATTCGGCGTTGGGGTCATGCTTGGTGCCAGCCATGCCGTCGGCTACCACCGCACAGAGCAGCGATTCGATGGCGCCCAGCATGGCAATAGCGAAGGCGGGGGCCATCAGTTGGCGAATCAATTCAAAGGACAGCGTCAGCGGCTGACCATCCGGACCAGGCAGGTTCCAAGGCAAGGCAAAGGTGGGCAGAAACGGCGGGATGCCAGGGTGTTCGATACCGTCGAGGGTATAGCTGAAGCGTTCGCCGAGGGTGGCCAGCGGCAGGCCGATGCTCTCCAGAAACAGGCCGAGCAGCGCGCCTATCAATAGCGCCACCAGATGGGCCGGAATCCGGGGTATATAACGAGGCCAGACAATCAGCACCGCCAGGCAAATGATGCCGACCAGTGCATCGCCCAGTTGCAGACTGGGCAGGGCCTGACCCAGGGAAGCGACACGCTCCAGGTAATTCTGGGGATCGCCTGCCAATTGCAGACCCAGAAAATCCTGCAGCTGCAGGGTGGCGATGACCACGCCAATGCCGGCGGTAAAGCCGAGGACCACCGGGTAGGGCACGAAGCTGATCAGTTTGCCGAGGCGCAGCAGTCCCATGCTGATCAGGATCAGCCCGGCCAGCAGCGTACAGAGCAGCAAACCGCCCAGGCCGTATTGTTGGGTGATGGGTAATAGAATGACCACGAACGCCGCAGTCGGTCCTGACACGTTGAAGCGTGAGCCGCCGAACAGGGCAATCAACGGCGCGCCAATCAGCACCGTATACAGGCCATGCTGCGGCGCGGCGCCCACGGCGATGGCTAGGGCCATGGCCAAGGGGATGGCGATGATGCCGACGGTCAGGCCGGCGGCGATGTCGCCGCGCAGGGCATTAAGGGAATAGCCGGCTCGAAGTGTTTGGCGCCAAGCTGCGAAGAGAGGTAGTTCGAATGACATGATGGCTCCCATGAACGCTTGCCGGCCGAGTATACGCTGGCCAAAGGGCATCTTGACGGGTCTGCGTCGTTCGTTGAGTCGCGAAGGATGCGAGGGGTAAACTGCCCCTTTTAAATAAAGTCCGCCCGGTTTGGAGTGAGCGATGCGTAAAGACAAGAAGAAAGTGGTTGGCGACGAAATTGGCGACGAGGTGATCAAGACGTTCCTGACCATGGAACCAGCCGACGAGACGCTGCCTTCGCTGCACAAACTGATCAAGGCCTACCGTGGCCTGCGCGTCGGCGATTTCGAGCGCTTTCTGGGCTTTTTCGTCGAGGCTGGCTATGACCTCGAGGCGAAAAATGACCAGGGTGAGGACTTTGTCGCCCTGGTCAGGAACCAGCGTCAGGCAGAGCTTTATATCGAGGCGGTCCAGGCGGTACGCCAGGCATAACGTCGCCGCCTTACAGGCTGTGGATGAGGGTGGAAACGCTGTCCACCCTTTGCATTCACGCTGGCTTGCGCGTCAGGGGTGGTTGCTCGAAGTGCACGCCCGCCAGGCCTGTTTCCATCAGCGCGCGGATGTTCCCGTGATCGGTGCCTGCCGGGCTGGCTTGCACAGCGCGGTAATGCTCGCCGAACGCCAACAGGGCTTCCTCGTCGCTGAAGCCTTCCAGTAACGCCAGGCCGAGAATCTTGCATGAGCCTTCATTCTGGCCAACGGCGTTTTGCTGCATGCCATTGCGAAAGGCGCTCGGCCGATAGTCGTAGTGTGCTGCGATAAAGGCCAGGGTCTCGGCGAAGGCATGGGCGCTGTCTGGCAGTGCAGCGCGAAAATCATCCAACGGCCTCATTGCGGCTTGTTCTTCTCGAAGCCGGCCAGTTGTTCAGCACTGGCTTCGCGCTGGTAGCGCTGTTTCCACTCGTCATAGGGCATGCCATAGATCAGCTCACGGGCGCTGTCCTGATCGAGTTCGATACCACGCTCGTCGGCAGCGGCCTTGTACCACTTGGACAGGCAGTTGCGGCAGAAGCCGGCGAGGTTCATCAGGTCGATGTTCTGCGCGTCAGTGCGCTCCTGCAGATGCTGCACCAGGCGGCGGAATGCAGCGGCTTCAAGTTCCAGGCGTTGTTGTTCGGTCATGAGCGTGCTCCGAGAGGGTAGAGGCGCGGCATGGGTGCCTGCGCCGAGGCGTGTTCGCGCAATGGTTCAGTCGCGATGGGCGGCCAGGGTGATCGACACCGACTCGGCAAAACGCAGCGCATGAGGCTTGTCCACTTCCACTTCGGCGTAACGTACCTGGGCGTGACTCATCACCAGGTCGAGGACTTCCTGAGTCAGGCGCTCAAGCAGGGCGAAACGGTGTTCTTCAACGTGGGCGATGATCGCCTTGGTGATGGTGCGGTAATTGAGGGCGTACTCGATAGCGTTATCACGCACCGCATCATGGGCGGGGTACAGAATGGTCAGGTTGATCAGCACATCCTGTTTGTTGAGGATTTCCTCCTCCTTAATGCCGATATAGGTGCGCAGGCGCAGGTCCTTGACCCGAATACGCGCCATTCCCGGTTCCAGTCGCGGCATGCCGAAGTTCTCCTTTCAAAGTCAGTAGCATGGAGGAGTATCGCACGGACTGTTACTTGAGGTGGCGACCGCCATTGACGGTCAGCGTCGTACCCGTGACATAGGGGTTGTCGAGCAGGTAACGCAGCCCCTGATAAACCACCTCCGGGCCTGGCGTAAAACCCATCACCGATTTGGCCAGGGCTTTTTCGCGGTACTCGGGGTCGTCGTGCTCGTTAAACATCAACAGGGCCGGCGCGATGCCGTTGACCTTGATGCGCGGCGCGAGGCGTACGGCGAAAGACAGGGTCAGGCTGTCCAGGCCCGCCTTGCTGGCGCAGTACGCCGTGTGTTTGGCGCTGCCCTTGCGCACCACATCGTCGCTCAGGTGCACGATATCCGCCGGGCTACTGTGCTCCAGCAGCTCGGCGCAGTGCAGGTTGATCAAGTAGGGCGCGAGCATGTGCACATTGACCATGCGCTGAAACGCCAGCGCTTCGTGGCCGGGCTCTTCGGCAAGCCACTCCGAAGCGTTGTGCACAATTGCCCGCAAACTGTCAGTGTGCTGCTTGAGTTGCTCGATGAACGCGAGAATGCCGGCTTCATCGCTGAAGTCTGCCGGCAGCGTGAGTGCGCCCTGCTGGCGCAGACGTACAAGGCTTTCGCGTTCGCGACGATAAGTAACGATCACGGGATGTCCGTCTTCAAGCAGGCGCAAGGCGCAGTGCAGGCCGACACGCTGGCTGGCGCCGGTGATCAGGATGGGGGCCGGGTTTTTGCGCATGGTGCTCACGGACAAGAAAGAAGGGTCCGGCGGCGCGCCACCAGGTACCTGACCAGTATGACGCCGCGCCGACCGAACCCCGGCTAACTTATAACAGTCGGCCTAAGACGACAATCATCGTGGGATTGACGGCTTTCTGGCGGCACGCGCGAGGCGTGCACGCACAGCGCCTCAGCGCTCATGCTCGAGGGCTGCCGGCCTAAAGAGCCTGCTCCTGGTTGCGCAGCTGCACGAGCAGTTCCTGCAGGCGCAGGATGCCAGAGTGGTGCGAAGGGGTGATGCGATAGGCGGCCAGGGTCGGTGAAAGTTGGCGCACGCGCGAACCGCGCAGCGAAAGAAACGCTTTACCCGGCAGGGCCAGTCCGAGGACAAAATGTTCGGGCGGCTCGCTGCCGTCATCGCTGCTGACGAGTGCACCGTTCTGGGATATCTGCTGCACCCACAAGGCGCTGGCCTGGCCGTTCTTGGCGATCAGGCTCAGCGGCGTTTCCAGAGTGGCGCGCCAGGGGCGCTCGACCACGCCCTTTTCGAAAATCTGCGGAACATCCAGTTGCAGGCTCAAGGCCCGGAATTCATCCAGTGTGAGGCGCAAGGGGAAGGTCATGCGCTGATTACCGACCCGTGCTTCCAGTGTCAGCTGCGCATGTTCGCCCAGATTGGCGAGAAGGGTCTGGGTGTCGGGGCTGCTGTTGAGGGTCAGCTCATGTGCACTTTTGGCTGAATACGCCGGGTCATCCAGGAGCTGCTGGAGAAATGTCAGTTCATCCCGAGTGAGCAAGGGCTCGTTACGCATGATGTTCTCGAACGGAAGTGCTGTGGCGATACTAAGACTAGCGCTGCGACGATTTGTTGCAGGAGTTCCCGTTATTTGAGCATCTGCACGGTTTCGAGTCACTGCGGTAGGTCGGGTTTCACGCAATATTTCGGCATAATGTGACAATACTTGACCCCATTAAGGAATTTTTCATGAAAATTGCCATCATCAGCGGCTCGGTTTACGGCACGGCTGAAGAGGTCGCCCATCATGCCCAGCAGTTGCTGCAGGCCGCTGGCTTCGAAACCTGGTATCAGCCTCGCGGCACATTGGCCGATTTGCAGGAATGGGCACCCGAGATGGTCTTGGCAGTGACCTCAACGACCGGCATGGGTGAGTTGCCAGAAAATCTACAACCGCTGTATTACGCATTGCGCGACCAGCCGCCGACCTGGTACGGCCTTCCGGGAGCGGTAATTGCTTTGGGCGATTCCAGCTACGGCGATACCTATTGCGGCGGCGGCGAGCAGGTTCGCGAGCTGTTTGCTGAGCTGGGCATTCGGGAAGTGCTGCCCATGCTGCGCCTGGACGCCAGCGAAAGCGTAACGCCAGAGCTGGATGCCGAGCCGTGGATCGCCGAATTGGTTACCGTATTGCGCGGTTGAGCTAAACGAACACCATCTGCCAAGCGGACGAAGAATACCGCTGGCCATACCTGCCTTGCCGAGGTTGTAAATGAGTGACGTGTTGGACGAACTGGTGGCCTTGCTGAGCCTGGAAACCATCGAAGAAAACCTGTTTCGTGGTGCCAGTCAGGACCTGGGCTTTCCCCAGCTGTTTGGTGGACAAGTGCTGGGGCAGGCGATCTCAGCAGCCAGTCAAACGGTTGAGCCGGGTCGTCATGTGCATTCCCAGCACGGCTACTTTTTGCGCCCGGGCAACGCCTCGCTGCCGGTGGTCTACCAAGTGGACCGAGTGCGTGATGGCGGCTCCTTCACTACCCGGCGAGTTACCGCGATCCAGAAAGGCCAACCGATCTTCTTTTGCAGCGCTTCGTTTCAGGCCGAAGAGCCTGGTTTCGAGCATCAGGTGGCGATGCCCGAAGTGGAGGGACCCGAAAACCTGCTCAGCGAATTGCAACTGTTTGGCCGCCACGCTGAATTGATCCCGGTGCCCATGCGCGAAAAAATACTGTGCGCAAAGCCTATCGAGATCCGTCCCGTGAACCCTGGAGATCCCTTTAATCCCTCGCCAAGTGAGCCGTGCCGGTATGTCTGGTTCCGCGCCGACGGCCCGTTGCCGGCGATTCATGCGTTGCACAAGTACATCCTGGCGTATGCCTCGGACTTTGGCCTGTTGACCGCGTCGCTGTTGCCTCACGGCGCTTCGTTCTGGCAACGGCATATGCAGGTGGCCAGCCTCGATCATTCCCTGTGGTTCCACCGCAACCTGAAGGTGGACGAGTGGCATCTGTATGCCATGGACAGCCCATGGAGCGGCAATGCCAGGGGCTTTAGTCGTGGCCATATTTTCAATCGGGCCGGCGAGTTGGTGGCCTCTGTCGCCCAGGAAGGCCTGATCCGTCGCCGCGAAGACCGCACATGAAATTGCACGAGGTCCGCCACTGGGTGTTTGACATGGACGGCACCCTGACTATCGCCGTCCACGATTTCGAGGCCATTCGCCGGGCACTGGAGATTCCTCTGGAGGAGGACATCCTCGACCATCTGGCCGGATTGCCCCTGCACGAGGCGGCCGCCAAGCATGCCTGGTTGCTGGAGCATGAGCGCGAACTGGCCTGTGCGTCGCGCCCAGCACCCGGTGCGGTGGAGCTGGTTCGCGAGCTGCATGCCCGCGGTGTACAGCTGGGTCTGCTGACCCGTAATGCCCGCGAATTGGCTCAGGTGACCTTGGACTGCATTGGCTTGGGCGAGTGTTTTTCCGGCGGCGACGTTCTTGGCCGTGACGAAGCAACACCCAAGCCGCATCCCGGTGGCTTGCTGCATCTGGCGCAACGTTGGGGTGTGGCGCCCCAGCGATTGGTGATGGTGGGTGATTTCCGTTTCGACCTGGAATGCGCCCGTGCCGCTGGCGCAAAGACGGTGCTGGTCAATCAGCCGGAAAATCTGTGGCCGGAATTGACCGACTGGCATGCGCGCGATTGTGGTGAGCTTCTCCAGTGGTTGTCATAGGTTCACTTAACGGGGGGGCTGTTGCGCGGGTAGTTGTAGCGTGCCTCGCAACAAGAGTGCGAGATGCCGCGTTTATAACGTCCGCGCCTTGAACGTATCGCAACGCCCGGGCTCGCCCGTGTCGAATCCGGTGCGAAACCAGCGGGTCCGCTGGGCTGATGTGCCATGGGTGAAGGAGTCAGGCACCACCTGACCCTGGGTATGCTTTTGCAAACGGTCATCGCCAATGGCCGTGGCGGCGTTGAGGGCTTCCTCGAGGTCGCCGTCCTCCATCCAGTCCAGCCGCTGCTGGGCGTGATAGGCCCAGACGCCGGCCAGGCAGTCGGCTTGCAGCTCCTGGCGCACCAGCAATCCGGTTTCACCTTCCAGGGGCTCGCCGCGCTGACGGGTGGCATTCACTTGGGCTGATACCCCGAGCAGCGTCTGTACGTGATGGCCCACTTCATGGGCGATGACATAGGCCTGGGCGAAATCCCCGGCGGCACCGAAGCGCTGTTCAAGTTCTGCGAAAAATTGAAGGTCAAGATAGACCTGCCGATCAGCGGGACAGTAGAACGGCCCGACAGCCGCCGAGGCCAGGCCGCAGGCCGACTTCACGGCGCCGCTGAACAACACCAGCCGTGGATGCTGATACTGACTGCCGGCGCTGGCAAACAGTGCGTCCCAGGTGTCTTCAGTATCGCCGAGCACGGCGCGCACGAACTGGCTTTGCGCGTCGTCACCTGCAGGTTGCCCTGGCTGAGTCGCGACGGGGCCGCCCGACTGGTTGGCCAGCTCACCGAGGATCTGCAACGGGTCCTGACCCATCAGCAGGCCGACGATCACCACCACGGCGATCCCGCCCAGACCCAATCCTCCGCCGACTCGCAAGCCACGACCGCTACCGCGTGCATCCACAACGTTGTCGCTCTGCCGTGCTCGTCGCCAACGCATGCTGTTTCTCCTCGGTACTTTGCCGTACGGGAACTGAAACCGTTATGAGTATGGTCGAATGCCGCAACGGAAGCCGGATAGCTCGCGTTATTAGCGTGCGGAACGAGGGTGCGGTTGTCGTGCCTGCCCGCCACGAATTAGCATGCGCGGCTATGGACGGCTGTCACACCTGCGCGGAGCTGGATATGAAACAGTCTTTTTCACTGGCGACCCTGGTCGCCGCCTTGCTGCTGGTTGGCTGCCAGGCCGTGAACACCACCAGCGGCGGCGCCGTGGGCGTTGATCGCAAGCAGTACATGTTCAGCATGCTGTCGACCGACCAGGTCAACCAGATGTATGCCCAGTCCTACCAGGAGGCGATTGGCGAAGCATCCAGCCATGGGGTGTTGGAGAAAACCAGTGCCGATGCCAAGCGGGTCCAGGCAATTTCCCAGCGCTTGATTGCCCAGGCATCGGTATTTCGCCCGGATGCCGCGCAATGGGATTGGGAGGTCAATTTGATCGACAGCAAGGAGTTAAACGCCAACTGCGGGCCAGGCGGCAAGATCATGGTCTACACCGGTTTGATCGAGCAGTTGAAGCTGACCGACGACGAGCTGGCCGCGGTGATCGGTCATGAAATTGCCCATGCCCTGCGCGAGCACAGCCGTGAAGCACTGTCCAAGGCGTATGGGGTAGAACTGGCCAGCCAGCTCGGTGCGGCCCTGGGTGTGGGGCCGGGCAGCCTGCAAATGGCTAACATGGGCGTGGAATACCTGATGACCCTGCCCAACAGTCGCGGCAACGAGAACGAAGCCGACCTGATCGGCCTGGAGCTGGCCGCGCGCGCCGGCTACAACCCCAACGCGGCCATTACCTTGTGGCAAAAGATGAGCCAGGCAAGCAACGGCGCGCCGCCAGAGTTCCTGTCCACTCACCCGTCATCGAGTACGCGCATGAGTTCGTTGCAGGCCAACATCCCCAAAGTCATGCCGCTGTACGAGCAAGCGCGTCGCAAGTAGCGGCAAATGCAGGAGGGCGGCGTGGCGGGATACCAGCACCGCCCCATCCTGCGAGGTGTTTACCAGATCCCTGCCAGTCTCAGGGCTTGATATCCAGCATACAGTCCCAGCAGTGCAAAGGCCGCCGCGGCCAAGCGATGAATCAACGTGAGTGGCAGACGGTCGGCGGCAAAGTTGCCAGCCAAGACCACCGGCACGTTGGCGATCAGCATGCCCAGGGTGGTGCCGGCGACCACCATAAGCAGGTAATCGTATTGCGCGGCGAGCATCACCGTGGCGATCTGCGTCTTGTCGCCCATCTCGGCGATGAAAAAGGTAATTAACGTGGTGATGAAGGCTCCTCGGTATCTGACGCGCGAGGCTTCGTCCTCATCGAGTTTATCGGGGATCAGCGTCCAGGCCGCAACGGCCAGGAACGCGATTGCCAGGATGGCGTGCAGCATGGCTGGGGTGAAGAAGCCGGCAACCCAGTTGCCCACAACCCCGGCGATGAAATGATTGAGCAGCGTGGCGACGACGATCCCGGCCACGATTGGCCAGGGTTTGCGAAAGCGTGCGGCAAGCACCAGAGCCAAGAGTTGTGTCTTGTCGCCGATTTCCGCCAGCGCGACGATTCCGGTCGAGACCAGGAGAGATTCCAGCACAGGGATTTCCTAAGAGGGGTGGGTCGACTGAACACATATGACACGACGTCCTGCCCACCCCGGGTCAGGTCGTTCGTGTCATAGGTCTTGTCAAACCACGGGCCTGTCTGGACAGGCTTGAGGTCGCTGGCGCCATGCTCTGTTGAGCAAGTATGTTGACGCGAGCCGGGCGAGCGGGCGCTCGCGGGAGACTACTCCCCTAGGACGGCGGGCATTCTGCCCAATGTGGCGTGCAAGGGCAAGCTCACAAGGGGCCAGCAGCGTGACCTTAACGGCGCTTGGCCCGGTAAATACGGAAACCCTGGCCTTCGGCCAGCGTCTGGCAGGGCCCCAGGTGCTGTTCGATCAGCGGCGGATATTTGAGGAAACTGTTCGCCACCAGACGCAATTCCCCAGCGTTGATGAGGTGCCGGGTAGCCTCGCGCAGCAGGGTTTCGCTGGCTTGGTAATCGGTGTGCACGCCCTGATGGAACGGCGGATTGCTGATGATGGCGGCCAGATCCTTGGGCGCCGCGTGAATACCATCGCCAGCGATCAGCTGCGCGTCCAGACCGTTGGCGGCCAGCGTCAAACGGCTGCTGGCCAGGGCGAAGGCGTCGACGTCCAGCATATTCACTGTGCTGTGCGGATAGCGACGTTTGAGCACCGCGCCAATCACCCCGGCGCCGCAGCCGAAGTCCAGCAAAGAGCCGGCGGGTAGGTCGTCCAGATGATCCAGCAACAAGGCCGTGCCCAGATCCAGTCGACCGTGGCTGAACACGCCCGGCAACGTGACCACCTTCAGCGGGCCGTCGCTAAGTTGCAGTTCGTAGCGCTGCGCCAGGCTTTCCAGGTCAGGCGCGGCAGGTGCCTGCTCGACGCTGATCTGCCACAGTTGGCAGTGGCGGGCGCTGTCCAGTTTGCGCGGTTGGCCATAGGCGGCCAATTGCTTGGCGGCGCGTTCGACGCCCGCGCGCTTTTCCCCAACCAGGTACAACGGCGCACCGGGCAGGCGTGCGGCCAGGGCTTGCAGCAGATACTCAGTCAGCTCGCGGGACTTGGGCAGGAACAGCACGGCAGCGGTGAAAACCTCGAGAGGCGGGCAGGTCCCGAAGTGACTGCGCCCGGGGAAGCGCGCCGCCAAGGTGGCCTGTTCGCCAGCATGCCAGCTCCAGCCGAGGCTGTCGGGCAGCTCGCCGAGCAGGTCATCAGCCGGCAGCCCGGCCAGCAACACTCGGCCGGTGAATAGCTCGGCCTGACGCAGCAGTACTTCGCTTCGCGGGTCCATGGGGTCTCCGTTAAAACCTGGTTTGGGCCTGAAGCCAGGCCCGAAAAAGGCGCGGATTTTACCCGACCACGCGGATCGCCGCTGCGTTGAAAAAGGCCTGGGCGTTTTCCGTCAGCTGACCGACGATGCGCTGGCGCGCCTCGCGACTACCCCAGGCGCTGTGGGGGGTAATGATCAGGCGCGGAATATCGTCGGCCAGAAGGGGGTTTCCATTAATCGGTGGTTCTTCGCTGAGCACGTCGGTGGCCGCGCCGCCCAGGTGGCCACTGCGCAGGGCGTCAGCCAAGGCCTGCTCGTTCACCAATCCACCGCGGGCGGTATTGACCAGCAGTGCGCCGGGCTTCATCAGGCCTAATTCGCGGGCACCGATCAGATCGCGGGTTTGTTCGGTAAGCGGGCAATGCAAGCTCAAGGCATCGATGTGCGGCAGGAGGTCCGTCAAGGGCAAATGGTCCGCGCGAGCAGGGCGTCCCGGCAGTTGGCCGAGCAGTACGCGCATGCCGAACGCTTCGGCCAGGCGGCCCACGGCGCTGCCCAGCTCACCATGGCCGAGCAAGCCGAGGGTCTTGCCTTCCAGTTCGACGATCGGGAAATCCAGCAGGCAGAATTGCTTGGCCTGTTGCCAGCGCCCAGCACGTACCGCCGCGTGGTAATCCGGCAGTCGCGTGGCCAGGGCAAGCAAGAGCATCAAACAGTGCTGGGCCACCGAGGGCGTGCCATAGCCTTGACAGTTGCACACGGTCACGCCGTGGGCACGGGCCGCGTCCAAGTCGACATTGTTGGTGCCGGTGGCCGAGATCAGTACCAGCTTCAGCTCCGGGCAGTTGGTAAAAACCTCGGCATCCAGGCGAACCTTGTTGGTGATCGCCACCGTAGCGCCCTGCAATCGTTCGCTGACCTGTGCGGTCTCGCTGGCGTCGTGCAAGGTCAGCTCGTCGAAACAGTCACGCAAGGCGGTGAAATCCAGATCGCCTAGATCAAGGGACGCGTGATCGAGAAAAACGGCGCGGATGCTCATGGGAAGACCCTCTGCTACGGCGGAAGAAAGAAGCAGAGCCTACCAGAGGGGTGGCCGCGTGGGGCGTGATCGTAGGGCAAGAGGTGCGGTGCAGACGTTGGCAGTGGGGTCGCTCGCACGACCCCCAGCCGTTCGGTTTACAGCAGCTCCACTGCAATAGCGGTGGCTTCGCCGCCGCCGATGCACAGAGATGCCACGCCGCGTTTACCGCCGGTTTGCTTCAGGGCATTGATCAGGGTGACGATCAGGCGCGAGCCGGTCGAGCCGATCGGGTGGCCCTGGGCGCAGGCACCGCCGTAGACATTGACCTTGGCGGGATCGAGTCCATGGTCACGAATGGCCAGCATGGTCACCATGGCAAAGGCCTCGTTGATTTCAAACAGGTCGACCACGTCCTTGTTCCAGCCAGTCTTCTTGAACAGATTGCTGATGGCGCCAACCGGGGCAAGGGTGAATTCGCTCGGGTCCTGGCTTTGGGTCGCATGGCCGACGATGCGCGCCAGCGGAGTGAGCCCTCGGCGGGCGGCCTCATCGGCGCTCATCAGCACCAGCGCGCTGGCGCCGTCAGAGATCGAACTTGCGTTGGCTGCGGTGATGGTGCCGTCCTTGCGAAAGGCCGGTTTCAAACCGGGGATCTTGTCGAGCTTGGCATTCAGCGGCTGCTCGTCATCCTTGATCAGGGTGTCGCCCTTACGGCTGCTGACGGTAATCGGCACGATCTCGTCGTTCAGCTTGCCGTTGGCAATGGCCGCCTGGGCCCGTTTCAGCGATTCGATGGCGTATTCATCCATCTGCTCACGGGTGATGCCGTACTGGTCGGCAGTTTCCTGGGCGAAGGAACCCATCAACCGGCCGGTGCGGGCATCTTCCAGGCCGTCGAGAAACATATGGTCCTTGATTTCGCCGTGGCCCATGCGCAGGCCGCCACGGGCTTTTTCCATAACATAGGGCGCATTGGACATGCTTTCCATGCCGCCAGCGACCATCACGCTATTGGTGCCGGCCTTGATCAGGTCATGGGCGAGCATGACTGCTTTCATGCCCGAGCCGCACAGCTTGTTGATGGTGGTGCAGCCGGTGGCGGCGGGCAGGCCGGCGTTCAGCGCGGCCTGCCGGGCCGGGCCTTGCTTGAGGCCGGCGGGCAGCACGCAGCCCATGATCACTTCCTGCACCGCGTCGGGCGCAATACCGGCACGCGCCACAGCCTCGCGAATTGCGGCGGCGCCCAAGTCAACGGCGGGAATGCTGGACAGGCTGCCTTGGAAACCACCCATGGGGGTACGGGCACCACTGACGATGACGATATCGGACATCGAAAACACCTCTTGTTGATCGGTACCGGAACTGGCCGAGGCCGACGATTCTATACCGTGACCAAAGCAGTCAAAAGAGTCACGTGATAAATCATCCTTTGGGTTGATGGGGGTTCCTGTCGAGCCATCTAGAGTGCATCCATACCAATAACAACACGCACGGAAAACGCCATGCTCCAGACACGAATCATTCCCCCTGCGCACAACGCCCATGCCAGCCCACTGCTGATCAAGCGCCTGCTACTGTCTGGCAGTCGTTACGAGCGCACCCGTGAAATCGTCTACCGCGACCTGGTGCGCCACAGTTATGCGACCTTCACGGAACGGGTCGCCCGTCTGGCCAACGTGCTCACTGCGGCGGGGGTCAAGGCCGGCGACACCGTGGCGGTGATGGATTGGGACAGCCACCGTTACCTGGAATGCATGTTTGCGATCCCGATGATCGGCGCGGTGCTGCATACCATCAACATCCGCTTGTCGCCGGAGCAGATTCTCTACACCATGAACCACGCCGAAGACCGCTTCGTGCTGGTCAACAGCGAATTCACACCGCTCTACCAGGCGATTTCCGGGCAACTGACCACAGTGGAGAACACCCTGTTGCTCAGCGATGACCCGCAGGCGACCGTCGAGCTGCCGGGCATGGTCGGTGAATACGAAAGTATGCTGGCTGAGGCAAGTGCGCATTACGACTTCCCCGAGTTCGATGAAAATTCGGTGGCCACGACCTTCTACACCACGGGCACCACCGGCAATCCCAAGGGTGTCTACTTCACCCATCGCCAACTGGTGCTGCACACGCTGGCAATGGCCGGCGTGGTGGGCAGCCTGGACAGTGTGCGATTGATGGGTAACAGCGATGTCTACATGCCGATCACGCCAATGTTCCATGTGCACGCCTGGGGCATGCCTTACGTGGCTACGATGCTGGGGGTGAAGCAGGTCTATCCGGGACGCTATGACCCCGACCTGCTGGTTCAGTTGTGGCAGCGCGAGAACGTCACGTTTTCTCACTGCGTGCCGACCATCCTGCAGATGGTCCTCAATGCCAAATCGGCGCAAGGAGTGGATTTCGGCGGCTGGAAAATCATTATTGGCGGCAGCGCCCTGAATCGCAGCCTGTACCTGGCGGCGAGGGAAACCGGCATCCAGCTTAGCGCCGCGTATGGCATGTCAGAAACCTGCCCGCTGATCTGCGCCGCCTATCTCAATGAAGAGCTGCTCGCCAGCAGCGAGAGCGAACGTACCACGTACCTCATCAAGGCCGGCGTACCGGTACCGATGGTTGAAGCGGCGCTCATGGCGGAGGATGGCAGCCTGTTGCCGCAGGATGGCGAAACCCAGGGTGAATTGGTCCTGCGTGCGCCCTGGCTGACCCAAGGGTATTTCCGTGAGCCGGAAAAAAGCGAAGAGCTGTGGCAGGGCGGTTGGATGCACACCGGTGACGTCGCCACTCTGGATGACATGGGTTTCATCGACATTCGCGATCGCCTTAAAGATGTGATCAAGACGGGTGGCGAGTGGCTTTCGTCGCTGGCCCTGGAGGATTTGATCAGCAGTCATCCGGCAGTGCGCGAGGTTGCGGTGGTGGGTTTGCCCGATCCGCAGTGGGGGGAGCGACCCTTTGCGCTTCTTGTGCTGCGCCCTGAGCAAACCCTGGAAGCACGGGATCTTCGTGAGCATTTAAAGCCCTTCGTTGAGCAAGGCCACATCAATAAATGGGCTATTCCCAGCCAGATTGCCGTTGTTACCGAAATTCCCAAGACCAGTGTGGGGAAGCTGGACAAAAAGCGCATCCGCAAAGAGGTGGCAGGCTGGCAAGCAGCCGGCAGCGCCTTTTTATCCACCCTCTAGGATGCGTTGGGTGGGTCATTGCAATGTGACTAATCGGTCAGGCGAGTGCTGGCGTGCTAATTGCTCCGCTTCGCCTCACCGAAGACTCGAGCAGTCGCGAAAGCGCTGAGCCAGAGGACTTTGGAGCGTGCAAATCACTCTTTCGGGGGATCATGCGGGGCAGCCCGCTGGATATAGTCAGTAGTAGCCATAACAAACATAAAAAGTACATGGAGTAGCGTCGATGACAACAACAAAACCGTTCTGGCGTCGGGCACGACTGCCATTGGCCATCAGCCTGGCATCCACACTTTCCGCGCCGGCCTTTGCGTTGAACTTCAATATCGGGGAAATCGAAGGGCAGTTTGACTCGTCGTTGTCGGTCGGCGCCAGCTGGGCCACCGCCAAGCCGGACCAGGACCTGATCGGTGCCAACAACGGCGGGCGCGGTCTGTCGCAAACCTCCGACGACTCCCACCTGAACTTCAAGCGCGGCGAGACCTTCTCCAAGATCTTCAAGGGCATCCATGACCTGGAGTTGAAGTACGCCGACACCGGGATCTTCCTGCGCGGCAAGTACTGGTATGACTTCGAGCTTAAGGATGAAGACCGCCCATTCAAGCCGATCGAGGAACGGGGCCGTGAGCGTCTGGCCAAATCCTCAGGCGCCGAGCTGCTAGATGCCTTCGTCTATCACAACTACACCATTGCCGACCTGCCGGGCACTGTGCGCTTGGGCAAGCAGGTGATCAGTTGGGGTGAAAGTACTTTCATCATGAACGGCATCAACGCGGCCAACCCGGCGGACGTTTCCGCTTTCCGTCGCCCCGGCGCGGAAATCAAGGAAGGCCTGATTCCAGTCAACATGTTCTATGTCGGCCAGAGCCTGACCGATAACCTGTCGATGGAAGCCTTCTACCAGATCGAGTGGAACCCGACTGTACTTGAGAATTGCGGTACGTTCTTCTCGCAGCCGGACGTCGTGGCACCCGGGTGTGATGACAATCTGGCGGTGTTGATCAACGACGAAGCGCTTATTGGAACGCTTAATACCCTCGCAGCAGGAGTAGGGTTGGGTGTTAGATCGTCAGCGTACGGTGAGGGATTGTTGGTTGAGCGTGGTGCGGACCGCAATGCTCAGGACGATGGCCAATGGGGCTTGGCGTTCCGTTACATGTTTGAGCCACTGGATACCGAATTCGGCGCCTATTTCATGAATTATCACAGCCGCATGCCGATTTTCAGCGGTGCTGGTCCGGATGCTGCGACTCAAGCAACAATCAATACCTTTGCCTCCGGTATTTATGGTCTTAGCCCGGCGCTAGGGACAGCCGCCGGTGCCGCGCTGACAGCTGCGAACGGCCAATATTTCATCGAGTATCCGGAAGATATTCGCCTGTACGGCCTGAGCTTCTCAACCACCTTGCCTACTGGCACAGCCTGGCAAGGCGAGATCAGCTATCGTCCGAATGCGCCGGTGCAGTTATCAACCACCGATGTGCTCTATGCCGGTTTGCGCAACCTGCAGCTCAATGGTGTTGCAGTGTATGACGGCGCTTCTTTGTTGGCTGCAGCGCCGGGTCAGGAGCTGAACGGTTACAACCGCAAGGAAGTTACCCAGTTGCAAACCACCTTCACCCATTTCGTCGATCAAGTCATGGGCGCCTCGCGTATGACCTTGGTGGGTGAAATCGGCTGGACGCACGTTGGTGGGCTGGAAAGTTCAAGTGAAGCCCGCTACGGCCGTGATCCGATTTTTGGGCCGGGTGCGGGTGCGATGTGTACCGCGTTGAACGTAGGTACCGTGGGCGACGGTTCTCAGGCCAACGTCAGCAAGTTCTGCGAAAACGACGGCTTCACCACTGCTGACTCCTGGGGCTACCGCGCCCGTGTCATTTGGGAATACCCCAACGCCCTGCTGGGTGTGAACCTGCAGCCGAGCCTGGCCTGGTCGCATGACGTCAAGGGTTACTCCCCGGGCCCGGGTGGCAACTTCGAGGAAGGTCGCAAGGCGGTCAGCGTCGGTCTGAATGCTGATTACCAGAACACCTACACCGCCAACCTGTCTTACACCGATTTCTTTGGTGGCGATTATTCGACCCAGAGTGACCGGGACTTCGTGGCCCTGAGCTTTGGCGTGAACTTCTAAGCTGCCCGATTAAGGAAACGCATATGAAAACAAAAACATTGATGCAGACCGGCGCACTGGCACTTTCCCTGTTGGCCGGCGGTGTAATGGCCGCAGTCTCTGAATCCGAGGCGGCCAAACTGGGTACCACCCTGACCCCGATCGGCGCTGAAAAGGCGGGTAACGCGGCGGGCACCATTCCGGCCTGGACCGGCGGTCTGCCCAAGAATGCCGGAGCTGTGGACGCAAAGGGCTTCCTAGCCGACCCTTTCGCCAACGAGAAGCCGCTGTTCACCATCACTGCGCAGAACGCCGAGCAGTACAAGGACAAGCTGACTCCCGGTCAGCTGGCAATGTTCAAGCGCTATCCGGAGAGCTACCGCATTCCGGTGTTCACCACGCACCGCACCGCCACGCTGCCGGCCAGCGTGCTGGAAGCCACCAAGTACAACGCGACCCATACCCGGCTGCTGTCGGGGGGTAACGGCCTGGATGACTTCCGCACCGCCAACGCCTTCCCGATTCCGCAGAACGGTCTGGAAGTGATCTGGAACCATATCACCCGCTACCGTGGCGGCAGTGTGCGTCGTCAGGTCACCCAGGCTACGCCGCAGGTTAATGGTTCCTTCAACCTGGTGTATTTCCAGGAGGAGTTCGCCTTCCGCGATGCCCTCAAGGACTACGACGCGAGCAAGCCGAGCAACGTGCTGTTCTACTTCAAGCAGCGGGTAACCGCACCATCGCGTCTGGCGGGTAACGTGCTGTTGGTGCACGAAACCCTCGACCAGGTGAAGGAGCCGCGTCTGGCCTGGCTGTACAACGCCGGTCAGCGCCGCGTACGTCGCGCGCCGCAGGTGTCCTATGACGGTCCGGGTACTGCTGCCGACGGCATGCGCACCTCCGACCAGTTGGACATGTATAACGGCGCGCCGGACCGTTACAACTGGAAGCTGATGGGTAAGAAGGAGCTGTACATTCCCTACAACAGCTACCGCCTGGACTCGCCGAACCTGAAGTATGCGGACATCATCAAAGCCGGCCATATCAATCAGGATCTGAGCCGCTATGAGCTGCACCGCGTCTGGCACGTGGAAGCGACCCTGAAGCCGGGCGAGCGCCACATCTATGCCAAGCGTGACTTCTACATCGATGAAGACACCTGGCAGGCCGTTGCGATCGATCATTACGACGGTCGCGGCAATCTGTGGCGTGTTGGCGAAGCCCATTCGCAGTACTACTACGACAGCCAGGTACCCTGGTACACCCTGGAAGCGCTGTATGACCTGCAGTCTGGCCGTTATCTGGCTCTGGGCATGAAGAACGAGGAGCGCAAGGCGTACGAGTTCGGCTATCAGGCCACGGAAAGCGAGTTCACTCCGGCGGCGCTGCGCCAGTCCGGCGTGCGTTAATCGAGCACTATCCGACCCGGGGTCACTTGGGTCATCGGCTACGAAAGAACCCATGCTTGCATGGGTTTTTTCGTTTTCACCCGCCTGGGTGTCGGGCCGCGCCATTGGCAGTTGCTCATGTGCGTAATGTGATCAGGATGTCGTTGAGTGCATCTTGAATCGGGCGCCACCTTTCAAAGCAGGGGTGAAGGCGCTAGGCTGGTCGACGTTTGTCCCTTGAGGCCGACCTGCCCATGACGGTGTTATCCCGCTCGCAGACTTCGTTGCTAGAGTCTTTGCCTGGCGCCCAGGCAGGCCGTTTTTTTCGTCCGCCATTGCCGGCTGGGCATGTACCTCGTCCGCATTTGTGCGAACGGCTGGCGCAAGGGTTGCGTGGTCGGCTCCTGCTGATCAGTGCACCTGCCGGGTTTGGTAAAAGCTCCTTGGCCGGTGAGTTTTGCGAGAGTCTGCCGCCGGGCTGGCGCAGTCTTTGGCTCGGACTCAGCCCGCGCGTCAGTGATCCAGGGCGCTTCTTCGAATACCTGCTTGAGGGGTTGCGTCAGTTTTTCCCAGGACTGGGTGAAGAGGAGCTGGCGCTGTTGAAGATGCGTCAGCCGCATCAGCCCTTCGCGTTCGAGGAATGGCTCACCGTCGTGCTGGATGAGCTGGCCGTCTGCTTGTCAGCAGAGCAGCCGTTATTGCTGGTGCTCGATGATTATCATCTGGCCCAAGGCTCCGTTCTGGATGGTTGCCTACAGTTCATTCTCAATCATTTGCCGGCCGGTCTGGTGTTGCTGGTTACCAGTCGGCAGCGTCCGGATTGGCATCTGGCCCGCTTGCGGCTTTCGCAGCAGTTGTTGGAGCTGCAAGTGCAGGATCTGCGTCTGAGCGCGGAAGAGTCCCAGGCATTACTAAGCGGGCATGGCATACCGTTATCTCAGGATACTTTCAATGATGTACAGACGCGCTGTGAAGGCTGGGTCGCCGGCTTGCGCCTATGGCTGCTGGCACGTCAGGAAGAAGGCGAAACCGAACCGGTTGGCCAGCCTCGCAACGCCGATGGGCTGATCCACGATTATTTGCTTGAGGAAGTGATCGAGCGACAGACCCCAGAGGTGCAGCACTTTCTTTACCAGACCGCGCACCTGGATCGCTTTTGCATCGATTTGTGTGATGCGGTGCGCGAGGCTCATGACAGCAGCGAGATACTCGCTTACCTGCAGGCCCACCAGGTGTTCCTGGTACCGCTGGATGAGCGGGGTAAGTGGTTTCGCTATCACCACTTATTTTCCGATTTGCTGCGCCATCCCGACATCGACACGGGGGTCACCCCTTCGACCTTGCATTTGCGGGCCTGCCGCTGGTTCGGTGCCCATGGTGAGCTGATCGAGGCAGTGGAACATGCGCTGCGAGCAGGGCGCAGCGATGTGGCGGCATCGTTGGTGCAAAACCTCTCTGAAGAGAAGCTGCTGGGCGAGCAGAACGTGGCCATGTTGCTTCGTTGGAAAGTCGAATTGCCGGACACCCTGCTCAGCACCTCGCCGCGCTTGATCATGCTGTATGGGTGGGCGCTGGCCATGGCCTGTCAACTGGACGCCGCAGAATCGCTGGGTTATCAACTGGGGAATTTCCTCCCTGCTGCGTCAGCGGAAGAACAGGCCTTGCTGCTGGCCCAATGGCTGGCGTTGAGTGGTGTGATTGCGCGTGGGCGTGGTGAGCTGGATAAGGCCGAGCACTATTGCCGCGAGGCGCTGGAAGCATTGCCGGCTGATCGTTATGGACAGCGCTTCATGTGCATCTCTGTGCTAGCCAATATTGCGGTGGCGCGCAATGCGTTATGGCCGGCCCGGATGCGCAACCGCGAGGCGCTCGAGCTGGCGCAGCGGATCGGCAACCCGCTGTTCGAAGCGCTGGCTCATTACGATCGCGCGCGGGTTCTACAAGCACGGGGGGAGATCGCGCGCGCACTGGGTGAAGTTCGCCAGGGATTGGAGGTGTTGCGTGAGTATCCGCAGAGCCAGCCTTATGCCGTGCGCGCGCGCCTGCACCTGTATGAGGGCTACCTTTTAGCGCTGCGCCTGCAACCTGGGGAAGCACGCGAATCCCTGCAGGCAGGTATTGCCGAAGCGCATCGATGTCGGGATGTCAGCGTGGTAATCGGGTATTGCGTTCTGGCACGTTTGTCCGGACACGCGGGGAAGCACGATGAGGCGTTCACTCAGTTGGCTGAAGCTGAGCGCATCATGCATGCATGGGATGTCCCGCCGATCTACTACTTGGCCCTGGTAACCCTGGTCAAATGCGAGCTGTGGATGAGTCAGGGGCAGCTGCCGCTGGCGGGAATCTGGCTGGCTCGTCTGGAGCAAACCTATGCCGGCGAGCAGGCTGCGGCAGCTCCGGAACTCTTGCCCCAACTGCCCATGCATATCACCTTGCAACGCGCAGCGCTGGCCATCGGGCGTGGGCAATCGAAAGAGGCTGAAAAGCTGTTGCGCCAACTCGAACAACAGGCGCGCGCCAGCGATTGCTTGATGATCGCGACGATGGCAGGTGCTCACCTGTGCCTGTTGTTGCGTATGGGGGGAAGCGAGCGCGAGGCTCAGCAGCAGCTACGTACGAGCCTGGATTTGGCGCAAGGCGGTGGGTTCTGGCAATTTCAACCGTTGATCGAGCGACAGGCAGAGTGGTTGCGTGCGCAACTTCGCGTCCAGCCGGACTGCCCGGTGGCCTCAGCCTTGCGTGGCCTGTTGCCAGCCGAGCAAGAGTTGCATGACGGGTCTGAACCGACCGAGACGCTTACCGCCAGAGAATTGTCGGTATTGCGCCTGATAGCCAAGGGCTGCTCCAACCAGCAGATCAGCGAAAAGTTGTTCATTTCCCTGCACACGGTCAAGACCCATGCCCGGCACATCAACAGCAAGCTTAACGTCCAGCGGCGTACCCAGGCAGTCGCGCGCGCCAAGGAGCTGGGGTTGCTGGAATAGGCTTACCGATGTGTGCACTGAGCGCTCAGGTGTGTGATGCACTGAGCGCTGCCTCGTGGTCAACCGCGTGACGCGTTGCGTCTGTTCATGTCCATTTGAAGAGCCAGCAGAACGGGGTGCAGCTCAGCCAGGCTGGTGCGGACCTCAGCGTGTGGGTGCTCGTGGGTCAGCTGTGCGATACGCGCTACTACTTCATCGCGGGTTGTCGCTGGCAGGTGCACGAACAGTTCCGGTAGCAGCTTGCCGAGTTCTGCCGCATAGAGCGCCAGGTCGTCCTGAGCGAACTGCTTGCCTAGTTCCAGGTAATCCAGGGCGCTGGTGGAGAGCATGCCGGCAGCATTCTTGGCCTCGCGCAGACCCTGCAAGCGTACAGGGTTGCGTTGTTCGTCGGCTGACAAGGTCATCCAAAACTCCACCGTAAGGGTAAACAGGATCGCCTGCTGATTCAGCGCATGGCTCATCAGACCCAGTGCTTCGGCAGCATAGGGCTGACGCGTGGCGGTAAAGTCGAAATATAAGCGCATCAGTTCCTTGAGCTGCAACAGCGTTTCGCGCGCTTCGTTCTGGCGTAGCTCCAATGGGGCATAAATGTTCAGCTGCGGACGAAAGTTTTCCTGGCTGACCATGCGCTGGTAAATCGGCCCGGTGAACTCGCCGCTGCGTCTGGGTAGCGCGTTGCTCTGGTTGGCGTCGACCTTTTGCAGCGCGATTAACAGTTGGTGGTAATCGCTGCTACTCCAAGGACGCTGAATGTCGGGGATTTTCTGCCCCAAGTAAAACAGCTCGGCGGCCCCCGCGGAGCGCAATGCGAACAGTGTGAGCAGGAGCAGGGAAAGCAGGCGAGGAACTAGGCGCATCGGCGGGTCCGACAAGTGGGCGTCGCGTCAGCTTAGTCAGCCCCAAGCGCAGCGTCATCCCGCGCCGGGCTGAGATCTTTCGCGATGTGACGCAGGCTCTACCTAGGTTGGGCACTCAGCGCCGGGTGGCTGTGCTGTCATGCGAGCATCCCCCGCTAGAGGAGAGAGCGTCATGACCGTTTCCAGTTATTCGATACACCCACCACTGGCCTCCGGTCTGGCCCGGCTGGGGTTTGGCGAACTGCCGCTGGAAAGCCTCAAGGCTCGTTACGGCAGCGCCGCCCGTGGTTCGCGGTATGTCGAGCTTGACGGCTTCACTGTGCATTACCGCGATGAAGGCAGTCGTGACAAACCGGTGATTGTGATGATCCACGGCGTAGTCGCCTCGCTGCATACCTGGGACGCCTGGGTGCCGGCTTTTGCGCCGCATTACCGCATCGTGCGCTTCGACGTGCCGGGCTTCGGCCTTACCGGTCCAGCGCCGGGCGATTACAGCGCGGAGCGCATGCTGAAGGTTCTGGAACTGTTGCTGGCGTATCTGGCGATCGATCAGGCCATTTTGGTGGGCAATTCATTGGGCGGTTATATCGCCTGGAATTTCGCCCTCGCTTCCCCGCAACGGGTCGAGAAGCTGATTCTGATCGACCCGGCGGGCTACAAGATGCGCACGATTCCCTGGATGATCGCGGCTGCCGCGTTACCGGGATCGACCTGGGCAATGCCGTTGTGGATGCCGCGTGCGTTGATCGCCCAAGGCGTCAAGGAGGTGTATGGCGAGCGCGGACGGATTAAACCCGGAGTAATCGACCGCTATTACGACCTGACTCGCCGCCCCGGCAACCGCCGCGCGATGATGGAGATTTTTCGCATGATGATGCGGGTCAACAAGCGCGAGTTGCACCAGACGCCACAGCGTGTCGCACAGCTTCGTGTGCCGACCCTGTTGATGTGGGGCGATCGTGACCGCTGGATTTCTCCGGAACATGTGCCGTTATGGCGGCGCGACGTACCGGGTTTGCAGGTGCGCACGTACGCGGGTGTCGGGCATATTCCCATGGAGGAAATACCTGAGCGCAGCGCTGCCGATGCGTTGAGCTTTCTGCAGGGGCGGATGGCGTAAAGGCTGTCACCAGGGCGCATTCATGCGAAGCGTTCCACCGCGTTCGCCACAACCCCTCTTGGCGAGGGGTTGTGGCCTCAGTTGCGTTACTTAGCCCAGTTTTCCGGCAAGTTGATGAAATCGAACATTTCGCGCAGACGACCGTGATCGCGGCCGTTGAAGATGAAGGTCAGGCGCGGCAGATGGCTGAGCTCGGGGTCATCCTGCTCCGTACCGCAACCAAGTTGCTGCTCAAAACCGCCACTCAGGCACAGGTCGGCATAGTCGCTGTGCAAGGTTGCAAGGGCCGGTTCGCTGAGGGCATGGTTGAGGCGAACGATGAAATACTCCTTCAGCCAGCGACTGGAGTGGAAGTTGCGGTAGAACTGGGCAATTTCGGCGGCCGCTTCCTCGGCGCTGTGGGCCAGACGCATCAGGTGCATGTCGCTGGGCAGGATGTAGCGGTTTTCCACCAGCTGTTTGCTCATGAAGTGCAACGCGTCGTGCCAATAGCTGCCACCGGGCTCGTCGAGTAGAACCACCGGCACCAGCGGGCTTTTGCCCGTCTGGATCAGGGTCAGGACTTCCAGTGCTTCATCCAGCGTGCCGAAACCGCCCGGGCACAGCACCAGCGCATCCGCTTCCTTGACGAAGAACAGCTTGCGAATGAAGAAGAAGTGGAACGGCAGCAGGTGCTCAGTGCCTTCCACCGTAGGGTTGGCATGCTGTTCGAAGGGCAGGGTGATGTTGAAGCCCAGGCTGTTTTCCTGTCCGGCACCTTCGTGGGCTGCGGCCATGATACCGCCGCCCGCGCCGGTGATGACCATCAGGTCGTAACGGGCCAGGGTCGCGCCGAGCTCGACGGACAATTTATACAGCGGATGATCGATGGGCGTACGTGCCGAGCCAAAGACGGTCACCTTGCGCCGGCGCTTGAATTTTTCGAGTGTGCTGAAGGCGCGTTCCATCTCACGCAAGGTCTGTAGCATGATTTTGGCGTCCCAGCGGTTGCGGTCGGCTTGGGCCATGCGGATCACGGTGGTGAGCATTTCGCGGTACAACGGCTGGTTGGGGCTGGACTCAGGCACTACGAGGCGAGCGATCTCATCGACCTTGGATGTCAGGTCGATACCGCTGGTCTGGAAATGACGGGACAGATAATCGTCCGATTCAAAAGGCATGCAGCGTCTCCGGGTAATCGTTTTACGATGGTTTTTCCATGTTTGGTTATAACGCGATGCGCTCGCCTGCTTCGGGAATAATGGCTTCCCAGTTCAGTCGAGCACGCAGACCTGTCTGCAGAGCCAGCATCTTTTCCCGCTCGCCGTGTACCAGGTAAAGCTCGGGTCGGGATTTGAAATTGGACGCCCAGTCGAGCAATTGTGATTGGCCTGCATGGGCGGAAAATCCACCCAGTGTATGGATTTGGGCCTTTACGGCAATCTGTTGATGGAACAGTCGTACGCTCGAGGCACCGTCGATGATAGCGCGACCCAGCGTGCCCTTACTCTGGAAGCCGGGAATGACCACGTGGCATTCCGGGCGCCAGAGGTTGTGCTTGAAGTGATGGAGAATACGCCCGCCCGTACACATGCCGCTGCCGGCGATAATGATTGCGCTGTGGGTGGTGCGGTTGATCGCCATGGACTCTTCGGCGCTCGGCGTGGTGCGCAGGATTGGCAGCAGATCGTTCAGCTTGTGGAGGTCTCGTCCGCTTAACTGCTGGCGCTCGAGTGGGTCAAGGTGATCCAGGTAGCGGTTGTAGATATCCGTGGCGCGGATTGCCATTGGGCTGTCGAGGAAGACCGCCTGCTGGGGCAGGCTCCCCTCGTGGTAAAAGCGCCCGAGGTAGTAGATCAGGTCCTGGGCCCGACCCACGGCGAAAGAAGGGATCAGCACGTTGCCGCCGTCACGTTGAGCGGCTGCCAGGATCTGCGCGAACTCCTCCAGGGTGTCTGCGGCGCAGCGGTGATCACGGTCCCCATAAGTGGATTCGAGCAGCAACACGTCGGCTTCTTCAAGCACGCTGGGGTTGCGCATCAGAGGCGAGCAGTCGTTACCGAGGTCTCCGGAAAATACCAGGCGACGAGTGCGGCCATGGTCATGCACATCCAGCTGAACGATGGCCGAACCGAGGATGTGCCCGGCGTCATGCAGGGTAGCGAGCACGCCTTGCGCGACCTTGACTGCCTGGCTGTAAGCAACGGGCTGGAACTGGCTCACCGCCTGTTCGGCATCGGCACGCGTATACAAGGGTTTGATCAGCGGCTTGCCGCGCCGTGCCCGCCAGCGGTTTTCCCACTCGGCGTCCTTTTCCTGAAGGTGCGCGGCATCCTGCAGCATCAGATCCATCAGTTCACAGCTGGCTTCGGTAGCGTAGATCGGGCCGCGGTAACCGGAGCTGACCAGGCGCGGCAGCAGGCCGCTGTGGTCAATATGCGCGTGGGACACCACGACGGCGTCGATGCGTGCTGGATCGAAGGCGAAAGGCAGACGGTTGCGGTTTTCTTCTTCACGACGGCCTTGGTGCAGGCCGCAATCCAGAAGAACCTTTATGCCGTCATGGGTTTCGATCAGGTAGCAAGAACCCGTGACCTGCTGGATGGCGCCAAGGAAGCTGAGTAAAGCCATAGTTTGCAATCCCACGTCCTGTCGTTAAAAACAGTCTGAGCCGATCGGCGTCACGCTGTCTTGATACATATCAGATCCCTTGGCTGGCTGTCTGCCTAGACTTGTCGAAACACTTGTCGCGACGGAGCCCACACCATGCATCAAATCCTGCCGAGTCCCTCCGAACTGGCTGAGCATGCTCGCCGTGAGCCGGACTTTGCCCGATGGAGCGAAGGATACGGCCCCCTTCAACATGCTGATGAAACACGCGCGGCAGTATTTCGCATGGCGCATCAGTTGGTGCAAGCGGGACTCCACCAGGACCTGGCCAGTGTCTATCGCCTGCTGCAGGGGCTCGACCGGCTGACCGCCGCGGGTCTGTGGTTGGTTGTGCACATGACGTACGCGCGTCGTGTACGTCTGGATGGGGCACCGTTGCAGGCCGAAGATTTCAAGGCCCAGCCGGAAGGTCATACCGGGGGGGCGTTGAATATGGTGCCGGGCTATGCCGGTTACCTGGCGCTGAACGCGTTGACCGGTACGACCCGCGGCTGGTTGATGGGGCAGGGGCATTGCGTGGCGGCGATCGAGGCGCTTAACGTGCTGACCGCCAACCAGCATCCTGAGCAGGCGGCGCGTTATCGCTTCGACGAGCAGGGGCTGAGTCATCTGGTGAGCGATTTCTACAGTTACGCCCAGGCGCCTGATGGTACAGCCGGCGTGCCGTTGGGTAGCCATGTCAATCCGCACACCGCAGGGGGCATTGCCGAGGGCGGCTATCTTGGGTTTGCCGAGCTGCAATATGCCCACATGCCGTTACCGGGTGAAACCTTGGTGGCCTTCCTTTCCGACGGTGCAGCTGAAGAGCAGCGGGGCAGCGACTGGATTCCCCGCTGGTGGCGTGCCGAGGATTGCGGCACGGCGTTACCGGTGATGATCGCCAACGGACGGCGCATCGAGCAGCGCACCGAACTGGGCACCCTCGAAGGCCTGAAGGGATTCGCCGAGCATCTGCGTCACTGTGGCTTCGACCCGATCCTCTTCGATGGTCGCGATCCCGCCGCGTTCGTGACCACGCTGTGGGAAATGGAGCAGCGACTGGCCCGCCGGGTGGATGAGAAGAATCACGGCATCCTGCACTATCCGCTGCCGATCCCCTACGCCATTGCCGAGACCACCAAGGGCTTCGGCTTTTATGGCGACGACAGCAATGCCGCGCACAACCTGCCGTTACCCGGAAACCCCTCCCTTGATGACGAGGCCCGCGCATTGTTCAACACGCATGTCACGCCGCTGTGGGTGGCCCCGGAAGAATTGTCCGCCGTGCGCACGCTGTTCAGTTCACGTGGCGAGCGCCCGCTGGAGCGCGATCATGCCCTGGCCTTGCGCCATCCGCCGGCGCCGCGTTTGCCGGCGTTGCACTACCGGGCGGACTCGTGCTCACCCATGGCCGCGCTGGACCGTTTCTTCGTCGAACTCAGCGCTGCCAATCCCGAGTTGCGCCCCCGGGTCGGTAATCCCGATGAGTTGGCCAGCAATCGCCTGGGCGGGGTACTGAAAGCACTAAAACACCGAGTCAGTGAGCCGGAAAACGAACGTGAAGCGGTGGATGGCAAGATCATCACCGCCCTCAACGAGGAAGCCGTGGTCTCGGCCTGCCTGGCCAACCAGGGTGGATTGAATCTGGTGGCCAGTTATGAAGCCTTTTGCGTGAAGATGCTGGGCGCGGTGCGCCAGACGATCATCTATGCACGCCAGCAAAAAGAGGTTGGACGCCCCGCCGGCTGGCTGGGCTTTCCCGTGGTGGCCACGTCGCACACCTGGGAGAACGGCAAGAATCAGCAGTCGCACCAGGACACGACGTTCTGCGAGGCTTTGCTGGGTGAAATGAGCGATATGGTACGGGTAGTGTTTCCTGCCGATCACAACAGCGCGCTGGCGCTGCTACCCATAATCTATCAATCCCGTGGCCAATTGGCCTGCATGGTCATTCCCAAGCGCGAGCGCCCGGTGTACTTCGATCAGGCCCAGGCCGAACAGCTGGCACGTGATGGTGCCATTGTGGTCGAGGAGGTTGGCGGGGTCGATCCGCTGCTGCTGATTGCCAACGGCAGTTATCAGCTCGAAGAAATGCGCCGCGCCTGCCAGCGCCTCAAGGACGCCGGTTGTGGTTATCGGCTGGTGTATCTTCAGGAGCCGGGCCGCTTCCGCGCCCCCCGTGACCAGTGGGAGATGGAAACCGTAGCTGACGAAGCCACGGTGGGGCGGCTGTTTCCCGACCATTATGAAAGGCGTGTGTTACTCACCCACATGCGCCCCGAAGTCGCGCGCGGCGTGCTCTGGCCGATTCTGCCAGATGCGCGTCTTAGCGGAGTGCTCGGCTATCGTAACCGGGGCGGCACCTTCGATGACAAGGGCATGCTGTTTGCAAACCGTTCCACTTGGGCCAACGTGCTAGCAGCCTGTGCGCGCATCATGGACGTGCCGCGCACCGCGTTGCTGACGCTTGATGAAGCCGCTGCCGTGGCCGGTAAAGGGGATCCGCAGGTACTGCGCTGAGTGTTCTGGCGCAAGCAAGCATCGCGGCCTTGCCAGGGCAGCGATGCTTTTTGTTGACGTGACGGCGCCTAGGGGCAGTCTGTTGCCTGAAAACGCTGACTGCTGATCGGCTCGCCGTTGGGGTATTCCGTGAATTGGTAACGCAGGGTAGCGCCCTGGTCTAGTAGCCGCTTGAAGCCTGCGTTGTTGCACACGCTTTGGGATAGCTGCTCGCGTACCGCTTCGGGATTGCGGCGCATTTCTTCTGCGTGGCGAGGCTGCACGCCCAGGTGATTGATGAGTTCGTGGCCTTCTACGCTGAATCCGCGGTCAAGCAGATCGGCATTGATGGCCCGCGGTGTGCCGACACTGCTTTCTCGGGCGATGCGCTGCAGGTCGCGACTCAATTGTTCGCTTCTCAAGGATTCTGCCTGCGCCCAAGGCATGGCGAAGCACAACAACATGGCAAGTAAGCGTGACATCCAACGTTCCCTCTAAAACTGCTTTGACCTGTCGTCGACGAGGGTGTTCGAGGCGTGTAGCCCGCATCTGTTAAACTGGCCGCCCTTGAGTTATCACTGACTTACCCATGCATGCTGTAGCCCGACTGCGCGCCGAGCGCCTGGCGCGTAGCCTCAAGCCTTTCATTGCCCGTGGTTCGCGTGCCGAACGTTGCCCCGCGTGCCGGGTCATTCCTCGCTATTGCCTGTGCGCCTGGCGACCGACCGTGACAGCCGAGTCCGGCATGTGCCTGCTGATGCATGACATCGAGGCGCTCAAGCCCAGCAATACCGGTTGGCTGATTGCCGATGTGGTGCCCGATACTCACGCCTTCGGTTGGTCGCGTACCGACGTTGATGAACGTTTGCTGGCATTGCTGGACGATTCGCAGTGGCAGCCTTATGTGGTTTTTCCGGGCGAATACGCCGCGCCTGAACGCGTGGTGCAGCAGGTAGCGGTGCAGCCTGGCAAGCGGCCATTGTTCATCCTGCTGG
Organism: Serpens gallinarum; assembly: GCF_014836765.1. Lineage (GTDB taxonomy): Bacteria > Pseudomonadota > Gammaproteobacteria > Pseudomonadales > Pseudomonadaceae > Serpens > Serpens gallinarum. The sequence continues at coordinate 131,832 of NZ_JACSQG010000007.1, read as the reverse complement.
ACGCCACCTGGACCGAGGCGCGCAAGATGTTTCGCAAAAGTCCGTATCTGGACGGCTTGCCGGTGCTCAGTTTGCAGCCGGAGCAGCTGTCACGCTATCAATTGCGCCGTTCGACCCGCGCCGAGCATCTGTGTACCGCCGAAGTGGCGGCGCTGTGCCTGGAGTTGGCCGGTGACGCCCCCGCGGCCACTGCACTGGGTGGCTATTTCGACCTGTTCACCGAACATTATCTGGCCGCCAAGCACAAGCGTGTGCTGGACGTGAACAACGCGTCGCATCGCGAGATGCAGGCTTTTATATAGCCGCGGTGCACTGGCAGGTTTTCCGCGTGGGGGCAGGTGGCCATCCCAACGGGGGCCACCCGATCAACGACTTCGATCCTAGGCCTGTGTCGTCTGCGGCTTGTCGAGGGGCGTTACTTTTTGAGGCCACAGTTGTGCAAGCAACATCCCGGCGAACATCAGGGCGGCGCCGATATAGCCTTTCATCGCCAGGCTTTCACCCAGGAACAGCCAGCCGGCAAAGGCCGCGAAGACTGCTTCCAGTGACAGGATGATCGCCGCATGGGAGGCAATGGCGTGTTGCTGTGCCACCACTTGCAGGGTGTAACCGACGCCCACGGCAAAAAAACCACCGTACAGCAGGGCCGGGGCGGCTTGGACAATCGCGCTCCAGGCAATGGGTTCGAATGCCACGGCGAGCAGCAAACTGATGATCCCGCACGTGACGAATTGGAGAAAGGCCAGGCGTAGTGGGTCATAGCGACTGGCAAAGAACCCTACCACCAAGACGTGCACGCCCCAGACAAACGCACCGGCCAGTTGCAGCCAATCGCCTGAGGCAACGTGGAAGTTGTCTCCGACACTGAGCAGGAACATGCCGGCCACCGCAAGAGAGGCGCCGAGCCAGGTTCCTAGCCCGGCACGTTGGCCTATGAACAAGCCCAGCAGAGGAACGACAATCACGTACAAGCCAGTAATAAAGCCGGAGTTGGTTACCGTCGTAAACAGCAGGCCAACTTGTTGCAGGTTGATGCCCAAGGTCAGGGCCATGCCCATCAGCATGCCGCCCAGCAACAGGCCGCGATGGGCAAAGCCCGGCGTGGGTGCCTCGCGGGCTTTTTTCTGTCGCCAGATCAGCGGCAACAGCACCAGGGCGCCCATGCAAAAACGCAACCCGGTAAACAGGAACGGGCCGATGGCATCCATGCCGACCCGCTGGGCAACAAAGGCCGATCCCCAAATTATTGCGGTAATCAACATCAGCAGATCGGCGCGTAGGGCTTTGCTTTGCATTGCAGAACATCTCGCAGGGAAAAAGGTGCAAACTCTGCCGTAAAGCATCTCGCTTGACCACTCCGATCTAGCTCGTCATCCTTGGTTGTCTGCCAAGATCCATATAAAAAACAGGGACATTTCATGGCTGCCTACGAAATCCTCATTGCTGACGATCATCCTTTGTTTCGTAGTGCGTTGCTTCAGGCGTTGAGCCAGGGGTTGGGCAGTGAAGCCAACCTGGTGGAAGCGGCAAGCATCGCGGAGCTGGAGGAGCGTCTGGCTATCAAGTCCGATTGGGATCTGGTGTTGCTCGACCTGAACATGCCCGGTGCCTATGGCTTTTCCGGCTTGGTGCTGTTGCGCGGCCAATACCCACAAATACCCGTCGTGATGGTCTCTGCGCAGGAGGAAGCCGCCGTGGTCAGCCGCTCTCGCGAGTTTGGCGCCAGTGGTTTCATTCCCAAATCCAGCTCATTGCAAACCATTCAACAGGCGGTCAGGGCCGTGCTCGATGGCGATGTCTGGTGGCCGGAGATGGCAGATGCCGGGCCGGCCGTCTCTGCCGAGGAGCGCGAAGCCAGTGCGGGTCTGGCGAGCCTGACACCGCAGCAATTCCGGGTGTTGACCATGGTCTGCGAAGGCCTGCTGAACAAGCAGATTGCCTATGAGCTGAGCGTCTCCGAAGCGACGGTCAAGGCGCACGTGACCGCCATTTTCCGCAAGCTGGGCGTACGAACGCGCACCCAGGCAGCACTGCTGCTTCAACAATTGGAAACGGTGCCGGGCTAGGAAATGTCTGATTGCCTGTGTTTCACGCAATGGTAGGCAGCACAATCTCATCACTGCGTCGCACATTGGCGGTCAGCTCTCGACACTGATCGATGAACTCGCGCATCGCGGCGCTGTGGTATTTGCGCTTGTTCCAGATGAAACAGAACTGCCGGCGCAAATCCAGCTCCGGGGTCTCCAAGCCAACCAGGCTGCCGCGCCGGAAAGCATCGCGCAGGGCCAGGCGCGAAATGCAGCCAATCCCCAGGCCCGACTCCACGGCTCGTTTGATCGCCTCGGTATGCTCCAGCTCCAGGCGAACATTGAGCGGCGCGTGATGACCGCGCACTGCCTGGTCGAATCTCATGCGGGTTCCCGAGCCTTTCTCGCGCAGAATCCAGCCTTCATTGCGCAGCTCGTCCAGACCGACCTTGCCCCGCGTGGCGAGCTGATGTTGAGGTGCGCAAAACACCACCAGTTCATCCTCCACCCAAGGCTGGACTTCTATGTCCGGGTGATGGCATTCGCCTTCGATCAGACCGAGATCAAGCTCATAGTGGGCGATCTGGTGAACGATTTGCGCCGTGTTGTGCACATGCAGCGCCACTCTGCATTCCGGATGGCGTTGCATGAAAACACCAAGCAGCAGAGTTGCCAGATAATTGCCCACGGTCAAGGTCGCGCCCACTTCCAGTGAGCCAAAATCACTATGGCCGCTGAGAATATTTTCGATTTCACGACCCTGGGCAAGCAAGGCCATGGCCTGGGGTAGCAGTTGTTCGCCGAGGCTGTTGAGTCGCAGGCGCTTGCCATGGCGCTCGAACAGTTGGCAGTCGGATTGACGCTCCAGTTCGTTCAGCGAGCTGCTGGCGGCTGATTGCGAAAGAGAGAGGGTTTCCGCCGCGCGCGACACGCTTTCCTGCTTGGCAATGGCGACGAACACCTCGAGTTGGCGCAGGGTGAATCGCATATTCAATTAACCGATAAGTTATATTTTAATAATTAATTTAACAGATAACCAAAGAGCCGGTAAAATCGCTGTAATTTCTTGCCTTAAGGCATCCTACGAGGACCACCATGAGCAATCTGAACGTCGAGCGTGTGCTCAGTGTTCACCACTGGAACGATACCCTTTTCAGCTTCAAGACCACCCGTGATCCGGGGCTGCGTTTTGAAAATGGCCAGTTCGTGATGATCGGCCTGGAAGCGAATGGGCGTCCGCTGATGCGTGCCTACTCGATTGCCAGCCCCAACTATGAAGAACACCTGGAATTCTTCAGCATCAAGGTAGAGAACGGCCCGCTCACCTCGCGCCTGCAGCATCTCAAGGAAGGCGACAATATCATGGTCAGCAAGAAGCCGACCGGCACCCTGGTCCTGAGTGATCTGAAGCCGGGCAAGCATCTTTATCTGCTGAGCACCGGTACGGGGCTGGCGCCTTTCATCAGCGTGATCCAGGATCCGGAAACTTATGAGCGTTTCGAGAAGGTGATCCTGGTCCATGGCGTGCGTTACGTCAGCGAAGTCGCCTACGAGGAATTTATCACCCAACAGTTGCCGCAAAATGAGTTTTTTGGCGACGCGGTGCGCGACAAGCTGATCTATTACCCCACGGTGACTCGCGAACCGTTCCGTAATCAGGGCCGTCTCACCGAGCTGATGCGCAGCGGCAAGCTGTTCAGTGATATCGGCCTGCCGCCGATCAATCCGCAGGACGACCGTGCCATGATATGTGGCAGCCCGAGCATGCTGACCGACACCAGCGCAACCCTCGACAGCTTTGGCCTGACGGCTTCGGCCCGTATGGGCGACCCAGGCGATTACTTGATCGAGCGTGCCTTCGTCGAGAAGTGACCGTAACGAATACTTCCGAAACCCGGCTTGCCGGGTTTTTTTATGGGCGTTAACGGCGGAGTATGGTGAGGCCAATCAGCCGGGAGACCACCAGGGCGATGTACATTACCCCGGCAAACGCCTCCAGCATGACCAACGCGCGCGCCATGGGATTGAGCGGCAGGATATCGCCGATACCGACGCCGGATAGGGTGACGAAACTGAGGTACAGCAACTCCATCCAGGTGCGGGCCGCTTCAGGTTCGACCAGCGCGGCGAAACTGCCGGGAATCAGAATCTGGCAGGCGTTGTAGAAAAAGGCGAATGACCAGGCGAGCAGAGTAAAGGTAGCACCGGAGGCGAACAGCTCATCGGTGGTGGCGCGCTGATCTTCCATCATGTAGCTGATCAGGCTGCCCGCCGCGTAGAGGTAGAAAGCACCCTCCAGAATGGCGATGGCCAGCGTCAGCTGCCAGCGGGTGGCAAACAGGTTCAGGGCCCACAGGCTAAGCACCACCGCCGCCAGCAGAAAACCGATCCAGGCTTGTGCCGCGCTGCGGCGAACCAGGCGCAATGTGGCCCCGAGAACAACCAGGCCGAAGGCACCGAACAGCGCCCGACCGAATGAGGTGTTTTCCATCCACGGATAGAGCAATACGCCGAGGAGCTGAATGAGCAGCAGCAGGGCCGAAGGATGGCGGGCCAGGTAATTCAGTGGTCCGGGCAGAGGTGTTCGGCCCATGGCGGGCGCCCTCAGGAGGAAGACAGCTCGCTGAGCGTAGTGCCGGTGGGATGCCAGTTCAAGGCCGAGATCTGTGTGATCAATCCGGGTTGCTGACCACTTCTAACACGCGAATCAAGCCTGGCTGCGGATAGTGCCAGCGCACCTGCACATCCCAGAAGCCAACGCCGTAACGGCGCTCGGGCGTGGGTTTCTGGTAGGCGGGGCGCGGGTCTTGCGCCAGGCATTGTTCGATCAGTTCCACCAAGGGCTCCGTCAGGCGCTGGGCATGTTCGCTTGCCTGGAGCAGTGCGGTGGGCGTCCAGTCCACGGCAATTGGCTGCGGCGCATCGGCTGCGATGCTGTTGTGTGCAGACGGGAGGCAATCGGCATAGGGCACGTAGGGTTTGATGTCCACAATCGGTGTGCCATCGAGCAAATCGATACCCGACAGCCACAGGCGTCCGGGTTCGACCTTGTCCAGGCGCACCACGGATTGGCCAATGCCATTGGGACGATGGGTCGCCCGCGTGGCGAACACACCGAGGCTGCGGTTGCCACCCAGACGCGGCGGGCGCACTTTGAGGCGCGGGGTGTCTTCCAGCGCTTGATGAAAGAGGAACAGCAGCCAGACGTGACTGACCTGCTCGAGGCCCTCCACAGCCTCGGGTTGATCGAACGGCGCGACCAGTTCCAGGACGCCACGGGCAGCGGGCGCCAGTTGTGGCTGGCGCGGAATGGCGAATTTCTCCTTGAAGCAGGAGCGGACGTGGCCGATCGGTGTGATGCAATGCATGGCGGAGTGACTCACTGCGCTGGCACGTGTTGGGTGGGGCGGCAAGCGGCATTGCGAAACGGGCCGGCGGCCTTGCGCCAGCCCGGACCGGGACTGGTTTGTGCGCAGATCCGCTGGCCATTGAGCAGGCTTTCCCAGCTGAACCAGGGAGCCGGTGCGGCATGAGCGGCGGCAGTGAACAGGGTTGTGAAGAGAACACAGGCTAACAAGTGTCTGGGCATACCAATCATCCGCGACAGGGCGGGGCAGATGATAAAGCAGTGGGTGATCGAGCGCCCAACGTTGCTGCAGTCACTCACCGGCAAAAGGGAATTCCCTGCTGATGTCGGGCTCTATGTCTGAGATCACCCACAAAGGAGGGCGGTGTCATGCGGACTTCACACACGCAACAGACAGTCGTTGGGAGGAGGGTTCTCATTAACGGGGCGGACGTATTTGGTGACCCGGAGCAACCGCCGCCTCCCGGGCCGCCACCGTATCCAGGCGAGCCCGGTGAGCCGACCATACCGGATGAGCCGCCGCCCAAGCCCATCGCCTGAGCAAAAACTATTCAAACGGGCGAATTAATGGTGAGAGCCTACGCTGAAGTTGAGTACTGCAGAGTATTTATAAAAAGGAGGCAGACCATGGCCCGATGGATCATTACCTACAACAAAGACAACAACACCGCCACTCTGGAAATCGAATCGGCCAAACAACCCAACCTGGAACAGGCCGTTCGGCATACCTTGAAGTGGGCCCGCCAGCAGTTTGAGGCTCAGGAACCCAGCGAGGTGGATGGAGATTTGCGCGGGCCGGCTGTACTGCTCTCGGAGCTGTATGGCATCACCATCACCGGTATCACCCAGGCATAGCCAGCTGACGACCCGCATCCCTTACTCGGGTGCGGGTCGTTATTTTTAGCGGGCAGGGAGTAATATCAAGCGTTCAGTGCCGTAGGCCTGTTGAAGATTTTCGGCCTTGAACGGAAAGCTCTGATAATCGCCCTGGCGCCAGGCATCGATGCCGTCGGCGTAATGGGGACTGGCCGGATTGTCGGATTGACCGCTGCTGTTCAGGCCGATCAACGGTTCGTCGTGACCAAAATCCACAATGATGCGCATGGCAGGTATCAGCCAGGTATCAAAATTCTGACCCCACTGGTACGCCGAAACGTTCAGGGTGCTGTGATCGCCTCCGGCGGGGTAAGGCCCCCGGTTTAGATAACTGTCCAGTGCTCTTGTGCCGATCCGTTGACTCGCGCTCATGTAAGGGGCCAGTTTGCTGGCGTCGGTGGTCCAGGTGTAGCGGTGCAACGCGCCCCATTGCCAGCCGTTGCGGTCGCGGCCGAGGCGCTTTTCCAACAGCGCCACGGCGCCCGCCAGACTGCGGGCGAGAATGACCGCCTTGTCTTCATGCTCGGCTGTGTTGACGTCGTCCCAGAACGGACTGTCGTCGCGGCCCAGCAAGTGGTCGGCCTGGGCCGAATAGGAGCTATCAGCCACGCTGACCAAGGCCTGCCAGGCAGGGCTGTCGTCAGGTCCAAGCTCGTCCAGGAATGCCTGTCGGGCGCTTTCATGCAGGAACGCGCCATAGAGCGCGGCATCGGCAGAGTCGCTGGCCAATAGGCCGTCAAAGGCAAGCAGGCGAGCCAAAGCTTCGCGGGCTTGGCTGCGCTGTGCTGCAGGCAAGGCCTGGATGGCGTGTTCAAGTGCCTGGGCCATTCCGGGCTCGGTGAGCATGGCCTGCAGTTTGGCGACGAAGGGGCTGGACTGGTCGTACTGCATGGCAATCGTGCCTTGAGTGTCATGACGGCGGGCGCCATCGAGCCACTGGCCGATGCGTTCCGCCCGCTCCGGGTAGTACCAGGAATTGGACAATTGCACGCCGTAACCGCTGGGCACGCTGCGGTGATTGGCGGTGCCGAGCCAGCCTTGCTGAGGGTTTTGATCGTAGGGGTGCAGGACCGGGTCGGCAAAGCCGTCCCAGGCATAGGCGTTATCCCAGCCGGGCGAGGGCAGCAGACCGCGGCCGGCACGGCGGCTGGGGTAGCGCCCGGTGACTTGCCAGGCGATGTTCTGCGCGTCGGCAAAGACGATATTCAGCGGCATGGCGCGAACGTCGCGGGTGGCGTCAAAAGCCTGGTCCACCGTTTTTGCCATGGACAGGTTAAAAAAGGCATCCAGGCTCTGGTCGGCTTCCAATTGCACGCTGCGGTAGGCCAGGCCGTAGCGGCTGGTCAGCGCCTGGGGCTGCAGCGTGTGCTTGGACTTGCGCAGCGCGCCATTGAGCAGCGGGCCGTTGCGGGTCTCGTGTATCAGCTCGCGCACCGGCTTCTGGCCCTTGATGAAGAACGTCTCGTAGCGCTCGCGGGTTGGCTGCCACTGGCCATCGGCCAAATACTGCAGGCGTCCGTTGTCATCCTTGAGGCGTTCAAGAAACAGGTCCTGGTTGTCACCCATGACCATGGTCATGCCCCAGCCCAGTGCGCCGTTGTAACCTGCCACCACCGCAGGCACACCGGCGACCGAGACGCCGGCGGCCTGGAAGTGCGGGGTGCGCAGATGCACGAAATTCCACATGGACGGCATGGCCAGGGGCAAATGGGTGTCATTGGCCAGCAGGCTCTTGCCGCTGCGACTGTGCGAAGGCGCGACCGCCCAGTTGTTGGAGGCGGCCACACCGAGCATGTTCAGGCCGGCAACTTGGCGGGCGGTCTGCTCTAGGGCCGCCAGGCCAGGAATCTGGCCGGTCAGGTCAAGTCCTTTGAGCTTGTCTGCCTCGTCAAAGGGCAGCGGTTCGTCGGGGTAAACAGGTAGCAGCCAGGCGAGCTTCTCAGTGCCGACTTTTTGTGCCAGCACCAGGGCGGCGATTTCTTCCCTCAGGTTGACCGCCAGGCCAAAATTCAACAGGCAAAAGATCAGCACCGAATCTTTGGCCTGCCACTCGACGGGCTGATGGCCGGACTCGGCCAGGCCCATCGGTAACGTGTCGCGATGCTGAGACAGATACGCATTGACGCCCTTGGCATAGGTGGCGAACAGCGCTTTCAGTTCCGGCGACGCATGGCGATACAGTACCTCGGCGCTCTGGCGCAGGTTCACCGTGCGCATGAAACGGTCGATGTCCAGTACACCGGGGCCGACCATTTCTGCCAGGCGCCCCGATGCCATCAGGCGCATGCCGACCATCTGGCTCAGGCGGTCGCTGGCATGCACGTAGCCCAGCGTGAACAGCGCATCGGGCAAGGTGTGCGCTTCAATCAGCGGCATGCCCAATGCATTGCGCCGCACTGAAGCGCTGTCGGCCAGTTCATGAAAGGTCAGGGTACCCTGGGTTGGCGGCACGCTGTTGCGGTAGCGGGCATCCAGCAGGCTCTGACAACCACTCAGGGTCAGTGCTGTCAGCAGGGCGGCGCAGAGCGCAAGGGGAGATAGCAGGCAAGAGGGGCGGGGCAGCATGCACGGCGTTCCTTGTGCAACGAAGTCGGATCGCCAGCTTAGCAATACACCAGACGCAAACCCCAACCCAAAAGCGGGGCTTGAGCCTGGTTGAAGCGATTACGGACTGATGTTCTTGATCAGTGCATCATTGAGCAGCCAGCGAGAAGCGGCACGGACGGCCGCCTTGTGCTGCAGTTCCAGCTCGCTGAACTGGCTGCGATAGCGTTGCCGCTCACGGCGATCCAGAGCCTTCCAATCCCCATGGGTCGGCACATGGGCCGTGGCTGCGTACAGTTGATGAAACACTGCACAACGCGGATCCTGGCTGAGTTGGGGATCATAGTTGTCCATCAGCACCTTGATGCGGATGGCGCCTTCAATCAGCGGCAACTGCTCATCAAGCAGGCTGCCGGCCAGAATGCGCAAGTCCCCACCCAGCTGCTCATGATGGCGCTGCTCGGCAGCCGTCTGCCGGCGCTGTTGATGCCAGACGCGCCGCCATAGCCAGAGGGCATACGCGGCGAGGCCTGCGATGATCAGCAAGGCAAGCGCAAGCAGGCTCCAAACCAACGCTGGGCTCACTGATCAGGCACCGTGACACTTCTTGAATTTCTTCTCGCTGCCACAGGGGCAGGGGTCGTTGCGACCGACATCCTTGAGCGGATTGCGCAGCGGTTCGCTGGGGCCATGATTGCAGTGTGGGCCGTGGACATGGTGTTCATGACCATGATCGTGATCGTGGTTGCAATCGGGGCCGTGGACGTGGGGTTCTTGGGACATGGAACTACTCCGGAATGATATCGCCGGGGATTATCTCGCCGTTGCGCAAAAGGTGCACGCGTCTGCCTTGCATCAAGCCTGTTTTGATCACGCCCTGAAGCTGATAGCGAATCGGCTGGTCAGGTTTTTCCAGCAGTTTGATCAGGTCGCGCATGTGTCGCCAGAGGTTGGTATGCAAGGCTACCTGAACGATCTTGCTGCCGTGCGCCGGCACGATGAAGAAGCGCTCATACTCGGCATCCGCCAGTTTGAGTTCATTGAGTTGCAAGCTGTAATTGATGCCACGAATCGGCAGGCTGCGGTCGTTGGGGTTGGTAAAGCGAAAGTTCAGGCGAAATTGCTGTTCCAGCAACTTGGCCTCGATGACCTCGACATTGAGCAACTGCACATCAGGATCCTGATAGTTGCTGCCCATCCAGGTTGAACAGCCGCCGAGCAGGGACAGCAGGGCGGCGTACAGGCTGACGCTGACTATTCTTATTGTTCGTGCCTGCAAGGACATGTCTTGGCTCCGAAGGAAGGACCGCAGTGTAACAAGCAAAAGCTGGGCTGCAATCGATTGTAGCGGGCGAAAAGGCTGCGCCATACTGCACTGCGAACGAGACGAATAGGCCAGGTGGGCTGATGAAACGCTATGAAGTCGCTTTTGCTGGTCGGTTGCAACCGGGAGTCGACCCCGCTCGAGTCAGGGCGAATCTGGCACAGCTGTTCCAGGCTGATGAATCCCGTATCGAGGCGTTGTTCTCCGGACGTCGTGTGGTGATCAAGAACAACCTTGATGAGGTGGCGGCGGAAAAATACCGCGCGGCACTGGCGCGGGCGGGTGCGGTGGCTGAGGTCTGTCCTCAAGACGCTGAACTACCCCAGGAGATTGAGCAGTCTGCGTATACGGCGCAGCCAAGGTCGGTCTCAGTCCCAGCTCCGGGACGTCTCGAAGTCGTTCCACGCGACGAGTACATGGCGGCTTTCAGTGCTGTGCAAGCGCCGGATTTCGGGCTGGCGCCGGTGGGAGCCGATTTGCAAGACGTCACACCGTCGCCAACGGCACCGGCCATTCATGTGAGTGCCTTGGCATTGCTGCCCGTGGGCAGCGATCTGGGACAGCGGATCGAGCCGGTAGTGGCCAGCGTGCCGGACAGTAGCCATTTGCGCGTACTGGATTAGTGCTGCGAGTGCGGGTCACCGCTTAAACAAACGGGCCGCAACACTTCTTGAATTTCTCCCCACTGCCACAGGGACAGGGGTCGTTGCGTCCCGCCTTAAGTGGCACCGTGGGGTCGATAAAATACCAGCGGCCCTGGTGTTGAACGAAGGCGGAGCGTTCATGGGAATGGTGTTCGCCCTCGCCGTCGTGCCAGCGCGCGGTAAAGCTGACAAAGGCATGTTCGGGCTGCCCGCCAAGTACTTCAGCGTTTTCCACTTCCAACCCTAGCCAGACGCTTTGCGCGCTCCAGGCCGCCATGCCGGCGCGATCCAGTCCGGCTTGCTGGGCTGGTAGCGTGGTGTCCACCAGGTAGTCAATCAAACCCAGCACATAAGCGCTGTAGCGCGAGCGCATCAACAGTTCGGCACTGGGCGCCGGAATATCAGTGTGATAAGGGCTACAGCAATCTGCCAGTGGCAGGCCACTGGCGCAGGGGCAGGCGGGACTCATGGTTGCCACCAGTGATTCAGTACGGATGCGGTTGATTGTTTGGCCAGCGACTGTATCCCAATTAACCATTGCAAGGAATGCGCAACCAGTCGCTGCTGCGCGAAGGCCCCGAATATGCGCGCCGGCCACTTTGCAGGGAACCTCGAGGAGCCTGTTCTCGACTAACAAGATGCGGCCCGGCGGAGTATTGAAGTGCCGGGGGTATCCATGGCTCGGGGCGGTGAAACATCTCGCCTAGCGTACTTCCGTTGCGCTGTCTTAACTGCTGGGTATCGGTTCGAGCCGATTCATCAGGAGGCATCCATGAGCATCGTAAGGAAAGCGGTACCGTTGTTGGTAATAACCGGCGTGCTGAGCGGTTGCGCGGGCGTACAAAAAAGTGACTGGCCTACCTGTGCAGCCCTCGGTGGTGTCACTGGTGCGGCGCTGGGTGCTTTTGAAAGCAGCAGCTATGCGGGCTGGGGTGCGCTCGTCGCTGCGGTTACTGCGGGGGGCTACTGCTGGGTGCACGGTCAGGGCGAAGAGGTCGTGGCCTATACCGAGCCTGAACCGATTCCGGAGCCTGCTCCTGAGCCGGTCGCAGAAACGGTCCGGGTCGAACTGGATGTTAAGTTCGACTTCGACAAGGCGGTGGTCAAGGAGGGTAGTTTTGATGATATCCGCGATCTGGCGGAATTCATGAAGCAGTTCCCACAGACCACCACGGTGGTGGAAGGACACACCGACTCGGTGGGTACCGACAGTTATAACCAGCAGCTTTCCGAGCGTCGGGCCATGGCTGTGCGTGAAGTGCTGGTCAACCAGTACGGCGTACAAGGCGGACGTGTGGATGCCATCGGTTATGGCGAGGCGCGTCCAGTGGCGGATAACGCGACCGAAGAAGGTCGCGCTATCAACCGCCGCGTCGAGGCTGCCGTCGAAGCGCAGATGCAGTGATGGCTGCCATCCGGGCAGCGCTCCCCGTCGCTGGCGAGGAGCTTGCCCGGAAGGCGGTTACAGCAGTGGTCTGGCGCCAGCAATGGCCATCAGTGCCAAGCCGAGCATGAGGTTCACGCCTACCTGGCGCCGTATGTGACCAAGCGTAGCGCCGCCCGCCGACCAGTTCTGCTCCGTCACGGCGCGCCGCAGTTGCGGGACCTGCAACAGGCTGACGCGTAAAAACAGGGCCAGCATGGCCAGGTACAGGCCGATCATCAGGTGTACATAAGTCGGTGCTGTTTCGAAACCGCTGAAGCGCAGATGCAACATGCCTACGCCAGTGACGGGAAGTATGACCACCGCTCCCCACACCCAGTGGAAAAAACGCGGAAAGACCTCGGCCCACAGCCCCAAACGTTCCGGTGCCTGCAAGACAGCGCCGGCTGCCGGGCGCAGGATCATCCAGGCGAAGAACATGCCCCCTACCCAGATCAGGGCGGCTAGCAGATGCAAGGCGTACAGCAAGGCAAACGAACTCATCGGTAAATCTCCGCTGATGGATGGGGCGCGCTATCATAGCGGTCCCTTGTGAAACACTGAAAATATATACAGCTCCGCGCCCATGCTCAGCACCGAACTCAAGTCCCAGATTCAGGGCGCCTACACCCGCTTTCTTGAAGCCAAGGGCCTCAAGCCCCGTTACGGCCAGCGTTTGATGATTGCCGAAGTGGCCAAAATGCTTGGCACCATCAGCACCGATGATGAAGGACGCCGGGACGGCGAGCCGGCTATCGTTGCCGTGGAAGCCGGTACCGGTACCGGTAAGACAGTGGCCTACAGCCTGGCCGCGATTCCCGCCGCCAAGGCCGCCGGCAAGCGCCTGGTAATCGCCACCGCCACCGTGGCCCTGCAGGAGCAGATCGTCCATAAGGACTTGCCGGACCTGATGCGCAACAGTGGCTTGAACTTCAGCTTTGCGCTGGCCAAGGGCCGTGGCCGTTACCTGTGCCTGTCCAAACTCGACCTGCTGCTACAGGAAGGGCATGCACAAAGTGCCACAGCACAACTGTTCGAAGAGGAAGGCTTTAAGCTTGATGTAGACGAAGCCAGCCAGAAACTGTTCACCCAGATGATCGAAAAGCTGGCCGGCAACCGCTGGGATGGCGACCGCGACAGCTGGCCGCAGGAGTTGGCCGATACTGACTGGTCGCGACTGACCACCGATCACAGCCAATGCACGGGCCGGCATTGCCCGAATTTTCAGCAGTGCAGTTTCTACAAGGCTCGCGAAGGCATGACCAAGGTCGACGTGATCGTCACCAACCATGACATGGTGCTGGCCGATCTGGCTCTGGGCGGCGGCGCGGTGTTGCCGGACCCGCGCGAGACGATCTACGTTTTCGACGAAGGCCACCATTTGCCGGACAAGGCTATTAATCATTTTGCCCACTTTTCACGCTTGCGCTCCACTGCTGACTGGCTCGGCCAGGTAGAGAAGAATCTCGCCAAACTGCTTGCTCAGCATCCTTTGCCTGGCGAACTGGGCCGGTTGATCGAAGGTGTGCCGGAACTGGCCCGTGAGCTGCGCAGCCAGCAGCAATTCATGTTTGCCGCCTGCGAACAGTTGGCTGACTTCAAGACCGGCGAGGACATGGAAGGCCGCGAACGGCCGCGCCATCGTTTTGTCGGCGGCGTAGTTCCAGAGCACTTGATCGAGCTGGGTAGTGAACTGAAAAAGGGCTTTGCCAAACTTACCGACCTGTTCACCCGGATCGCCGAACTGCTCAAGGAATCCATGGACGACGAACCCGGCAACGGCCTGAGCAGTGCCCAGGCCGAGGAGTGGTATCCGCTGTTTGGTAGCCTGCTCAGTCGGGCCCAAGGCAACTGGGAGCTGTGGACCGCTTTCACCGTCGAGGATCCCGAAGACAGCCCCCCCATGGCACGCTGGCTGACCCTGGCTGAAACGGGCGCGCTGTATGACATCGAGGTCAACGCCAGCCCGATTCTGGCCGCCGAAACCTTGCGCCGTAACCTGTGGAATGTGGCCCATGGCGCCCTGATAACGTCGGCGACGCTGACGGCGTTGAACAGCTTCGAACGTTTTCGCATGCGTGCCGGCCTGCCCCGCGTTGCTGTTACCGCCGTGGTGCCCAGCCCCTTCGCCCATGCCGATGCCGGTATTTTGCACGTGCCTGATCTCAAGGCGGACCCGAGAGATGCCACCGCACATACCGCAGCGATCATTCGCGAATTACCCCGCCTGGTGGACGGTGCGCACGGCACCCTGGTGCTGTTTTCGTCGCGCAAGCAAATGCAAGACGTGTTCGATGGCCTGGAGCGGGACTGGCGCAAGCGGGTGTTGATCCAGGGCAACCTGTCCAAGCAGGAGACCCTCAACAAGCACAAGGCGCGGGTTGATGATGGCGAGCCAAGTGTGTTGTTCGGTTTGGCCAGCTTTGCTGAGGGTGTCGACTTGCCCGGTGCCTATTGCGAGCACGTAGTGATCGCCAAGATACCTTTCGCAGTACCGGATGATCCGGTTGAAGCGGCCTTGGCCGAATGGATCGAGGCGCGTGGCGGCAATCCCTTCATGGAAATTACCGTGCCGGATGCCTCACTCAAGCTGGTCCAGGCGTGCGGTCGTCTGTTACGTACAGAGCAGGATCGCGGCACCATCACCTTACTGGATCGCCGTGTGGTTACCCAGCGCTATGGCAAGGCGATTCTCAATGCGTTACCGCCGTTTCGCCGCGAGATCGAATAACCTTACCGTCGCAAACCAGGCCACAGCTTTGCAATGACGCAAGGCCGTGCCTGCGTCGCCATTCCCGATCATCACTTTTCCAATAACTCGGCCTGGGCTGTTCAAATTCTGTTCAGCATGCTAAAACCAATTGCAAATGTTGGTCTAGCCGCTTGAAAAAGAAGGGAAAACCATGACCAAGTCGGAGTTGATCGAACGGATTGTCACGCAACAAGGGCAGCTCTCGTCGAAAGATGTCGAACTGGCCATCAAGACCATGCTTGAGCAGATGTCACAGGCTCTGGCCACCGGGGATCGAATCGAGATTAGAGGGTTTGGCAGCTTCTCTCTTCATTACCGCGCCCCACGGGTCGGTCGAAACCCAAAGACCGGGCAGTCCGTCAGCCTGGATGGCAAATTCGTGCCGCACTTCAAGCCCGGTAAGGAATTGCGTGATCGGGTGAATGAAGACGAATAACCTGCTACCCCCAGCTAGCTGAGGATCCTTCTCGTGAACATCATCAGACGTATATTGGTGGGTGTTGCCGCCTTGCTGGCTGGCCTCTTTATCGTTATTTTCATCCTAGAAAACCGCCAACTGGTTGCGCTGACACTGTTCGGACAAAGCACGGCAATGCTGCCCTTGGCCACTTTTCTTGTGCTGAGTTTCCTCGCTGGTCTGTTAGTCGGGCCACTGCTGAGCAGCATTGGTCTTGCTCGTTTGCGCATGCGCTTGCGGAATACACGGCGGGAGATGTCTGCTTGCCAACGGCAATTGGCTCAGCAATTGAGTCAGGATAAGTGATCAGCGTCTCGCCGCTTTCCAAATCGCCTCGCTTTAGCAGTCCTTCGCTTGCAGCTTCACTACCCTTCCCCTGAATAAATAGATAGTTGGCTTATTGGTTGCATGCGCCAAGAGCTTGGCGTGAATAGTGTCATTGTTTTGGCAAAAGAATTTTGCTGAAAATAGTTGAACTGCCCAGGCTGGCTTAGAGTCTAAGCGCATCCTTAGTGATCTGCAGGCAAGAGCAGCAGATTCAGATTTTGAATACTGGTTTGTAGCAAGGAGGTAAACCAGTTCGTTGTTTTTGGAGTCCGCAAATAATGCAAAACACGCCTATGCGAGCCACACAGAATAATAATGACGAAATTGACTTGCTGGATTTGTGCCGATCCCTCTGGAGCCAGCGCTGGCTGATCGTTGGGGTTGCGGCGCTGGTCACCCTGATTGCGGCTATTTATGCCTTCACGGCCACCTCTTATTATCGGGTGCAAAGCATCCTGCGTCCCACTGAGATGGGTATGCTCGATGCTTTGAACAGTACGGGTGTGTACGAACTCAAGCCGAGTGATGCCTTGCGCCGGGTTTCGGCAGGCTTGTCCTCTTACGGCGAGCGTTTGGAGTTCTTTCGTGAAAACCCTGATCTGTTTGCTGATCTGGCCCGGGAAGGCCGAAGCCAAGAGCAAGCGTTCGAAGAGTTCAATGCCCAATCTTTCACAATGCTTTATCCGGATCCCAAAAAGGATCAAGGCGAGTACGTTGGCTTGGCGTTGACCTATCCCGAAAATATGGACGGGGTCAGGGTGGTGAACGGCTTTGTTGCGAAGATTCTGGAAAAGGAGCGCAAGCAAGTTTCACAAGATCTCGAGGTCCTGATTGCTAACCGCAAGGCCAATCTGGAACAGAAGATCGAAGCGGCCCGCGTTAGTTATCAGGCCAGCAAAAATGCTCAGATAGCCAGCTTGCTCGAGCAGGCCGCTCTGGAGCGTGCCTTGCTTGAGGATGAGCTGCGTGCGCTGCGTGATGGTCTGAAAATGCGTCGCGAAAACCGAATCAAGGAACTGGATGAAGCCATCCAGATCGCCAAATCCCTGGGGATTCGCACGCCGACTTCGCCTTCGGCGATGTCCAGTTCATCGGCTGGAGGGGGAGTACGTACTGAAATCAATAGCCGTGAAATTCCGTTGTATTTCATGGGAGTCGCTGCTCTTAGTGCTGAACGTGAGGCGTTACAAGCACGAGCCAGTGATGATTTCATAGAGCCGCGCATCAGCGAACTGCAAAAGAAACTGGATATGCTCAAGCATAATCGTCAGGTCGAGGTGCTCAAGCAGCGCGAAAACGAAGATCTTTATCTCGACGAGCTTGCGGTGTGGAGTGAGGAGGCGGCGCGCTTGGATGGCATTAATTTTGACGCCTCAACTTTGCAATTGGCCCGACTGGATCAGCCGGCCCAGCAGCCCTTGAATCGTCTCAAGCCTAAGCGGACATTGATTCTGGCGTTAGGGGCAGTGCTTGGGGGAATGCTTGGTGTATTCATTGCCTTGGTCAGGAATCTGACACGGCCTCGTGTAAAATTATGATGTCGGAAACAGGGTGCCAACCCGCATCAACTGGTATTAAGTGCTTCAGGTATAAAAGCTGACGCACTTAGATCGTCTCTTCCAAAATTAGTTTCTTTCGGTCAGAATTCCGCGCTTCAATGCGCTGCGTGATGTTTGTCACATTTATGCGGCAGTTTTTTGGAGCGTGCCTGGCTGGAAAGGCACTTGGAAGATGGAATTTTGTAGTGACTGATTTAGTTTTGCCCGCAAAAAACTTCTCGCAGAACGATGAAATCGATCTGGTCGAGCTGCTTAGGTCGCTCTGGACGCAAAAGCTGTTAATCGCGCTGATTGCCGGAACTTGTACTTTTCTTGCAGGGATTTATGCCTTTCTGGCAACTCCTGTCTATCAGGTACAAAGTGTTATGCGTCCCGCACTCATTAAAGATCTGGATGAGCTCAATCGCACCGGTATCTATGAATTAAGCCCTTCAGCAGCCCTCAGTCGCATCGGCGCTGCGCTGGATTCGTATGAAAACCGGCTGGGTTACTTCAAAAGCAATCCTCAGCTGTTCGCGTCGCTGGACCGAGAAGGACAAACCCTTGAGCAGGCCTTTGAGCGTTTTAACGAAACGTCTTTCGCCATGCAGATGCCTGATCCCAAAAAGGCGGATACCCTCAGCCCCTACTTAGGTATTCAGTTGACCTATCCGCACGGCATTGACGGTGTGTCGGTGGTCAATGGCCTGGTAGCTTATGCGATTCAGCGCGAACGCGAGCGGCTTGGTCGGGATTTGCAGGCCATCATCCAGAACCGTCTGAAAAACCTGCAACTGAACATCACTTCGGCTCGGGCGAACTATGAAACCAGCAAGGAAGCGCGCATTGTCCAGCTCACCGAAGCCGACAAGCTCAAGCGCGTCGTGCTGCAAGACGAGTTGACTGCACTGCGTCAGCAACTCAAGACCCGTCGCGAAAACCGGATTCAACAGTTGGGCGAGGCCATTCACATTGCCAAGTCGCTGGGCATCAGCAAGCCCACGACGCCATCCGCGTTGGGGCAGGATCAGCGAGTGAGCCAGGGCAGCGTGGTGCGCACCGAAGTCAATAATCAGCAGATTCCGCTGTATTTCATGGGTGCCGAGGCATTGGAGGCGGAGCGCAAGACGTTGCTGCAGCGCAAATCGGATGACTTTACCGAGCCGCGCATTGCGGAGATCACCAAGGAGTTGCAATTGCTGGAAAGCAATCGGCAAATCGAAGTGCTCAAGCTGCGTGAGAACGAAGACCTGTTCCTTACCGATCTGGCCGCCTGGCATGCGGAAGAGGCGCGTCTGCGCAACCTGCGCATTGATACCAATGCGTTACAACTGGTCACGCTCGATCAGGTCGCAACTGAGCCGCGTCGGCCGATCAAACCCAAAAAGCTGTTGATTCTGGTGTTGGGCGTGGTGCTGGGCGGAATGCTCGGGGTATTCGGTGCCCTGGTGCGTCATCTGCTCCGGCCAAAGCAACAGCACGCTTATCCGCTCTTGGTCGATACCCCCGGTGCCGGAAGCAATTAATAGGGCGTAAGTCCTGCTTGTACCCGATGAAAAATAAGGGGCGTCATTCAACGATGACGCCCTTTCTTTTTGGCTCCTGCTGGAGCCTGATTGTTCGCACTGCTAACATCCCGCGCTTGATTCATCCTCCGCTTCGAGAGTCGCCATGACCACCGTTCGTACCCGTATCGCGCCGTCGCCTACTGGCGATCCGCACGTCGGCACCGCTTATATCGCGTTGTTCAACCTGTGTTTCGCCCGCCAGCATGGCGGTCAATTCATCCTGCGCATTGAGGACACCGACCAGTTGCGCTCGACGCGGGAGTCGGAACAGCAGATCTATGATGCGCTGCGCTGGCTCGGTATCGAATGGGACGAAGGCCCGGATGTGGGCGGCCCGCACGGTCCGTATCGTCAGAGCGAACGGGGTGAAATTTATAAGAAGTACGCGGATGAGTTGGTTTCCAAGGGCCATGCTTTCCCGTGCTTCTGCAGCGCTGAGCGCCTCGATCAGGTGCGCGCCGAACAGATGGCCAACAAGGAAACTCCGCGCTACGACGGTCACTGCATGCACATCGCCCCGCAAGACGCGCAGCAGCGCATTGCCGCCGGCGAGCCCCACGTGATCCGCATGAAGATGCCGACCGAAGGCGTATGCAAGGTGCCGGACCTGCTCCGCGGCGAGGTGGAAATTCCGTGGGATCGCATGGACATGCAGGTGCTGATGAAGACCGATGGCCTGCCCACCTATTTTCTGGCCAACGTAGTCGATGACCACCTGATGGGCATCACCCATGTGCTGCGTGGCGAGGAGTGGCTGCCCTCGGCGCCGAAGCTGATCCAGCTGTATGAATATTTTGGTTGGGAGCAGCCGCAACTGGTATACATGCCGCTGCTGCGTAATCCGGACAAGAGCAAGCTGTCCAAGCGCAAGAATCCAACTTCGGTGACATTCTACGAACGCATGGGCTTTTTGCCGGAAGCCATGCTCAACTACCTGGGCCGCATGGGCTGGTCGATGCCCGACGAGCGCGAGAAGTTCACGTTGACGGAAATGATCGAGCACTTCGACATCAGTCGTGTTTCCCTCGGTGGACCGATCTTCGATCTGGAAAAACTGTCTTGGCTCAACGGTCAATGGCTGCGTGAACTGCCAGTGGAGCGTTTCGCGGCCGAGGTGCAAAAGTGGGCGCTGAATCCTGAATACCTGATGCAGATCGCCCCGCACGTGCAGGGCCGGGTCGAGACCTTCAGTCAGATTGCTCCGCTGGCCAGCTTCTTCTTCTCGGGCGCGGTGCCCTTGGATGCCAAGCTGTTCGAGCATAAAAAGCTCTCGCCGGATCAGGTCCGGCAAGTGCTGCAGTTGCTTCTTTGGAAGCTGGAAGGCTTGCGCCAGTGGAACAAGGACAACATCACCGCGATCATCCAGACCGTGGCGGCGGCACTCGATCTCAAGCTGCGCGATCTAATGCCGTTGATCTTCCCGGCCATCACCGGGCAGGCGAGTTCGGTGTCGGTGCTGGATGCCATGGAAATTCTTGGGCCGGATCTTTCCCGTTTCCGGATGCGCCAAGCCATTGAGTTGCTCGGTGGTGTTTCCAAGAAAGAAACCAAGGAGTGGGAGAAGCTGGCAGCGACGATCGACTAATCGCGTCAACGGCTCAGCGGTTCTTTGCTTCCAGCATGAATCATGTGATGGACTGATTCACAACAAGCCCTCGGCAGCGGTTGCGCCGGGGGCTTTTTGCTGTGTGGACGATCAGGGTGTTTTGGCGCCACCTGACGGTGTCGACGGGTTGTCTCTGCCTGGCTCGCTCCCTGAGAATGTGCCAGAAGTGGTCCCCGAAGCATTACCTGATGGGGAACTGAAGGCATTACCCGAGGGAGTGCCACCAGTAGTAGAGGCAGAGCCTGAGGCAGTACCTGAAGTGGAGCCAGTAGTGGTGCTTGAGCGAGTACCGGAGGAGCCTGAACCGGTTCCCGAGGACAGGCCCTCGCCAGCCTCGCCCGAGTGCCTGTGCGATCTATGTTCCCCACATTCCCCCTTGGCACAGGCCTGACAGAGCGCGCGCTTCATGGCGCACTGCCCAGTCGCGCCGCGGGCAATCGCCATGCCGCCCAAGGCCATTTCGAGCAGCCCGGCGAGCCCTCCTTTGCGAATACCACAACCCAGCAGCATGATACCGCCCACGATTGAAGCCGTACGTTCGAAGCCCTGTACGTTGGGCGTCGGTTGATCAGTTTGGTCATAGTTCATCGGGAGTCTCCAGCGGGTTGGCTACTCTCAGCTGACTGCAGGCGTTGGTGAGCGTTCGAGCTTAACGACAGGCTGCAGCTTTATCTGGAACAGACGCAATCTCCGCCCCTCGGCTGCGGGAAACTTCATCTTGTCCCGGTCGTCTACCCCTGCGACAGGTTTGCCGAAAGGAATAAGCATGTTCGCTTTGGATTTGCGCGGGATGGGCATCGTCCAGCTGTTCAAATGCGCCTTGAAGGAATTCAGTGAGGATGAAATGCCGACCTATGCGGCAGCCTTGTCGTTTCAGGCGCTGTTCTCGCTGTTTCCATTCCTGCTGTTTCTGGTGGCGCTGATCAGCTTCTTTGATCTGCAGCCATTCTTCGACTGGCTGCGTGAGCAGGCCGCCCTCCTGCTGCCCGGACAGGCAATGGAGCAAGTCGATAAAGTCATTTTGCAGTTTCAGTCGCAGAAGGCCGGTTTGTTTTCCTTCGCCATTCTTATCGCCCTGTGGACGGCTTCGGCCGGGGTGCGCTCGATGATGGTGGCGATGAACCGCGCCTATGACGTACCTGAAGGTCGCCCGATGTGGAAGCTGTACCCGCTCTCCACGTTCTATACCTTGGGTATCGCCCTGATGTTGCTCTCGGCGGCCGCGCTGATGGTGGTTGGCCCCACGCTGATGGGGCGGCTGGCGGGGCTGGTGGGTTTCGAGGAGTACCTGGTAATCCTCTGGACCTGGTTGCGCTGGCCGGTGGCGATCCTGTTGCTGATTGTGGCGGTGGCGGTGATCTATTACGTCACGCCAGATGTGAAGCAGGAGTTTCGGTTCATAACCCCGGGGTCGCTGGTCGCGGTGCTGGTGTGGATCGCTGCCTCGCTGGGCTTCGGTGTCTATGTGCAGAATTTCGCCGATTACAGCGCGACCTACGGCAGCATCGGCGCGATCATCGTGATGCTGATGTACTTCTACATTTCAGCCGCCGTGCTGTTGTTCGGCGCCGAGCTCAATGCGGTGATCGAACACCAAGACCCGCAAGGCAAGGACCCTGGGGAGAAGGTGGCCTAGCCGCGTCCTCAGCGTTTGGCAGCGGCGGCCAAGCGCCGAGGTGTGAAACTCGATATGCCTTGGAAGGCTGGCTTTTCAGCCCTCAACACCCAGCACCTTGAACAGGAAGGCATATTCCAGCGCAACATCGCGCAAGGCCTGGTAGCGGCCGCTCATGCCGCCGTGGCCAGCGCCCATGTCGGTCTTGAGCAGCAGCGGATTGTTGTCGGTTTTGGTGGCGCGCAGCTTGGCCACCCATTTGGCCGCCTCCCAATACTGCACGCGACTGTCGTGGTAGCCGGCGACGGCCAGCAGCGCCGGGTAATCCTGGGCACGCACGTTCTCATACGGGGCATACGCCTTGATTCGCGCATAGGACTCGGGCTCGTTGGGATTGCCCCATTCGTCGTATTCGGTGACCGTCAATGGCAGGTCAGGGTTGAGCATGGTGTTCAGCACATCGACGAAAGGCACCTCGGCAATGGCCGCCGCAAACAGTTCCGGGCGTTGATTGAGCACCGCGCCCATCAACAGTCCACCCGCGCTGCCGCCACTGATCGCCAGGCGGGACGGCGAGGTATAGCCGTCGAGAATCAACTGCTCGGCGGCGGCAATGAAGTCGCCAAAGGTGTTGGCCTTGTGTGCCAGTTTGCCGGACCGATACCAGGCTTCGCCCAGCTCGCCGCCACCGCGCACATGGGCGATGGCGAAAACAAAGCCGCGCTCAAGCAGCGACAGGCGGGCATGGGAGAACCAGGGATCCAGGCTCTCGCCATAGGCGCCGTAACCATACAAATAGAGCAGCGCGGGTTGACCGGCCGCTAGTACCTCGCGGCGCGCTACCAGGCTGATGGGGATGCGCGTGCCGTCCGCGGCCGTGGCCCACACGCGGCGACTTTCATAGGCATCGGCATCGAACGGGCCTTCCACCGGGGTTTCTTTGAGGACCTGCTGCCGGCCGCTGAGCAGTTCCAGTTGACGCACTTGAGCGGGTCGGTTGAGCGCCTCGTAGCGCAGGCGGATTACCGGACTGGCGAATTCCAGCGTGTCCTGCACGTGCAGGCTGTAGGCAGCATCTGGCAATTCCACGCGATACGGGGTGGCATCCTGGGGATGCACCTGCAGAGTCGGCAGACCGCCTTCGCGCAGGCTCAGCACGTAGCCGTCGGCGTTGAGGTCGATGCCTTCAAGCATGCACTGGGGATCGTGAGCGCGCAGCTCCTGCCAGTGCGCGCGGCTGGGGGCGTCTTGCGCCGCGCGGTACAGGGCGAAGTTGATGCCGGTCTGGTTGCTACGAATCAGCCAGTTCCATTGTCCGTCAAGCAAGCCGTGGTCGACATCGTATTCATGGTCTTCTTCGCGGGGTGCCATGCAGACGAACGCATCATGCGGCTGGCTGGCGTCGA
Organism: Serpens gallinarum; assembly: GCF_014836765.1. Taxonomy (GTDB): domain Bacteria; phylum Pseudomonadota; class Gammaproteobacteria; order Pseudomonadales; family Pseudomonadaceae; genus Serpens; species Serpens gallinarum. Next base: position 108,358 of record NZ_JACSQG010000007.1, on the reverse strand, counting down.
GCACCCAGACTTCGCTGGTGGTCTTGCTGGCGCTGGCCAGGATCAGCTGCCGCTCGGAGCTTGAACGATAGCAATGCACGAAGAAGCGCCCGTCCGGCTCGTTGAACACTAGCTGTGGTTCGCTTTCATCCAGGCGGTAACGGTACAGCTTGTGGGGGCGATGGGTTTCGTCCAGCTCACCGAAGAACAGCGTCTGGCTGTCGTTGGCCCAGGTCATGCTGCCGTCGCAGTCATCGAAGGGCAGTTCGCGCACTGCACCGCTGGTGAGATCCTTGACGAGCAGACGATAGATCTCGTCTCCGCTGGTATCCAGGCTGTAACCCAGCAGGCGGTGATCGGGGCTGATAGTGAACGCGCCGAGGGACAAAAAACCACCCGCAGCCAGTGCATTGGGATCGAGCAGCAACTGTTCGTTCTGAACATCAATTGTCAGAGAATTGTCGGCGGGGCGCGGACAGCGGTAGTGACGGGCGTATTCGTCGCCGGCCGTGGTGCGCTGGTAATACAGCCAGGGACCCCAGGGGGCCGGCAATGACAGGTCAGTCTCGCGGATACGCCCCTTGATCTCCTCGAACAAGGCTTCGCGCAGCGTGGCCTGTTCGGCCAGGCACGCCTCGGTGTAGGCGTTTTCAGCGTTTAGGTACGCGAGCACGTCTTCGCTGTCGCGGTGCTCCAGCCACTGATAGGGGTCGCTGCTCGCAGCGTCGATGCGGGCGATGGGGGCTTGGCTCATGCGCGAAATCTCGTGTGGCGAATGGCCGCGCCAACGGGAAGCCGGGGCGCGGAAAAGTCGTTATCATAAGCGCCCCCATTCCCCGGGCCAAAGATCAATGTTTGAGAACGACTACCTGCTCGCGTGGGCAATCTATGCGATTGCCGCACTGGGTTTACTGCTGGTGTGGGTACGGATGACGCGTTGGATGTGGCGTTGGCTGCGTGAGCCGTTGTGGTTGGCGGTGGCGATTTTGCTGTTCACGCCGACTCTGGTCGATCCGGCGCGGGAGATGCTGGCGCCGGCGGTTGCCATCGCTGCCCTGGATCTATTGTTCAAGGTCGGTGACAGTGTCTGGCGAGCAGTGGCGGACGTGTCCATGTATGGACTGATCGCATTTGTCGTGTACGTGGTTTTTGTCGCCCTGCGCTGGTTGCTGAAGCGCTGGTGGCAAAAGCGCCAGGCTTCGGCTGCGCCTACCGAGCGTCCGACTGATTCCCCAGCGGCGGAGCCCACCCTGCGCGAAATACTCGAACAAGAGCGGCTGCGGCCGGCGCGGATCGAGCCACGCCTGTAAGGGCTGAGCGAGAGAGGGAAATGTCTGTGTGTGAATTGCTCGGCATGAGTGCGAATGTGCCCACCGATATCGTGTTCAGCTTCACCGGGTTGATGCAGCGTGGCGGGCGAACCGGGCCGCATCGCGATGGGTGGGGTATCGGCTTTTATGAAGGGCGCGGGCTGCGTCTGTTCCAGGACCCGGCCGCCAGCATTGATTCTGAGGTGGCGCGCCTGGTGCAGCGCTATCCGATCAAGAGCGAGGTGGTGATCGGCCATATTCGCCAGGCCAATGTTGGCCAGGTCTGCCTGGCCAATACGCACCCGTTTTCCCGTGAGCTGTGGGGGCGTAACTGGTGCTTCGCCCACAACGGACAATTGGTGGACTTCACGCCCGAGCCCGGCCTGTATTCGCCGGTCGGCGATACCGACAGCGAAGCCGCATTCTGCGATCTGCTCAATCGCGTGCGCCGTGCGTTTCCCGAGCCGGTCGCCGTGCAGATGCTGCTGCCGGTACTAGTCAGCGTCTGCGCCGAGTATCGTGACAGGGGCGTGTTCAACTGCTTGCTCAGCGATGGCGACTGGTTGTTCAGTTTCTGCTCAACCAAGCTGGTGGAAATCACTCGCCGCGCGCCCTTCGGCCCGGCGCGGCTCAAGGACGCTGATCTGACCGTAGACTTCCAGGCGGAAACCACGCCGGACGATGTGGTGACCGTACTGGCCACCGACGCCCTGACGGATAACGAAAAATGGATTCAGCACCAGCCCGGTGATTGGACATTGTGGCGCCGTGGCGAACGCATCGCCGACGGCAAGGCATAGAGGCCCTGCATGCTGCGAAGTTACCTGCGTTTACTGCTGTTTGCCTTTGGCTTGCTGGCGGGGGTGCAGGTACCGGCCTTTATTGATGCCTATGCCCAGCGGGTCGACGCGCACCGCCTGGAGTCCGCCGAAAGTCTTTCAGGCTTCAGCGACACTGCGCGGCGCTTCTTCGTCAGCGATCTCGACAAGCTGGTCGCCCATTACCGCAACAGCGACGATCCGGTGATGCGCAGTGATGCCGCCAGTGTCAGTTACCTGGTCGGGCGTGCCGCCTTGCTGGAGCGCGAATGGCAGGCCATGCAAGGCAGTTGGTATGCGCGCGCCTGGCATGTCGTCAGCGCTGCCGACCCGAAGCTGCGGGCCGAGACCTTGGCTGCATTCCGTTACCAGATCATGCTCGACCCAGCGGCCATCGCCTGGGGGTTGTCCTGCGCCTTGCTGCTGGCCCTGGTGGTGGAAAGCATGCTGCTCATGCTCGGTTCGTTGCTCATGGGCAGGCGCCGGAGAGGGGTGTATCGCTGAGTTATCAGCGTCTTGCTGGGTAGCACCCGCTCGGCAGTCAAGACCTCTTGGGGCAGATTCTTATCCCGGCTGCGTATCCGGGATTTCCAGCGTGGCGACAAAGCCGCCGTCGGAGTGATTGGACAGGTGTAATGTGCCGCCATGCCGTTCAGCGGTGCGGCGGGCGATGGCCAAGCCTAGGCCGTAGCCTGCTGCGGTTTGTCCGGGGGCTCGGTAGAACGGCTCACCCAGCTGGGCCAGATGCTCAGGCGATACACCGGGACCATGGTCACGCACACTCACCAGCACGCGTTGCTCGCGGCGCTCGGCGGTGATCTCGATAGGCTGGTCTGATGGATTGAAGCGCAGGGCATTGCGCAGCAAATTATCCAGGGCACGCTCGAGCAGGTCTGGCCAGCTCTGCAGGCGTAGAGTGCCGGGCACTTCTATACGCACCTCCTGCTCCGGGGCTGCGAGACGCGCATCTTCACGCAGCTTGCTCAGTAGCGCACTCAGGTCGATAGGGTGGGTGGCGCCGGGTTCGGCATCGAGGCGGGCCAGGGCCAGAATTTCACTGATCAGCGCCTCCAGGCGGTCACATTCCTGGGTCAGGCGTGGCCAGAGTTTTTCCCGTTCAGAGGGAGTGGCACGTTCGGACAGGGCGATGGCAATACGCAAACGCGCCAAGGGAGAGCGCAGCTCGTGGGAAACGTCGCGCAGTAACTGGCGCTGGCTGCCGATCAGACCTTGCAGACGCTCGCCCATGCGGTTGAAGTCGCGTGCCAATACGCCAAATTCATCATGCCGGCCCGCCAGCTGCGCCAGGCTGTTCTGCTGATACGCTGTCTGACCGAGGTCGTGCACGGCGCCGCGCAGACGGTTGAGCGGACGGGTGATCGACAGGGTGAGCAGCACGCTGAACAAGGTCAGTACCACCAGCGCAATGCTCAGCGCGCTCAATGGCCCGAACAGGCTCTCGCGGTGCCAGGCTGCCACTTCCGTGCGCGGAATGCGGTAAAGGAACAGGAAGGTTTCACCACTGATGGGGCTGATGTATTCGCTGGTCAGGCGCCGCCACGGCAGGTGACGTTCGCGTTTGCTGTGGCGCTCCTCGAGCGCGGCGGCGCGACGCGGAAAGGTCCCTTCAATCAGGGGCTCGCCGTTCTCGCCGAATACCTGAACATCGATGCGCTGTTGCTGGCGCAACTCTTCAAGATAACGCTGGGCGGCGTCAAGCCCACGGGTTTCGTAGTGTCGGGTCCAGTCTGCTGCAAGGTTTTTGATCACCGGATGCTGGCTGAGCACCCAGGCGTCCCGATCCAACGTGCGACTGAGCAGCAGGGACAATCCGGCAACCAGGGCAATGGCCAGCCAGAAGCTGGCAAATACACGCCAGAACAGTGAACGCACGCTAACTTCTCCTTAAGCGACAACACCCGCCAAGGCGGAGCCGGGCGGGTGCGGATGACAACGATTGGATGGCGATTATTGAGCCTTTTGATCCTTGGCGTCCTTCCAGGCCTTGAATTCGGCGCGCTCGGCGCGGCGCTCTGTCATTTTCTTCTGCCGCTCTTCGAAGCGCTTGATCTGCTCGGGCGTCAGCACGGCGCGGATATCTTTTTGGCTCTTGTCTTGGTTAGCCTTGAGGTCCTTCTGCATGGCCTGCTTCTCGGCGGCCGGCAGCTTGTCCAGGTAGCGCTGATGGATGTCATGGCGCTGCTTCATTTGCTCGCCCATAACCTTGCCGATCTCGCGGCGCTGATCCTTGCTCAGGTCCAGGTCATGAAAGGCTTTTGCGCCATGGTGACGGTGGTGCTGGCTGTGTTTCGGACCCTGTTGCGATTCCTCGTTGGGCATGGCCAGGGCCATGGTGGGCAGAACGGCGGCGATCAGCAGGGCGGTCAAAGTCTTGCGCATGATAACTTCCTCGTTTCGATTCCCGGCGTGTTCCGGATGTGGCCAGTTTAGGGAGATCAAGGTCAGGCGCGGTCAGGCGAGGGTAAAGGCAGCGTAAAGGATGCGAAGCAGACAGGGCACACTTGCAAAAGCCGACCTGAGTGCCGGCCGGTTCAGCCGCGGCTGTAGTAATAGCCTCGGCTGCGCAGCGCCAGGATACGTGGACTGCCGTCCGGGTGTGGGCCCAACTTCTTGCGCAGGTTACTCACGTGCATGTCCAGGCTGCGGTCATATAGGGTCAGTTTGCGGCCCAGCGCCAGTTGCGCCAGCTCCTGCTTGTCCACCGGCTCGCCGGGCTGCTTGAGCAGCGCTTCGAGCAGGCGACCTTCGGAAACGGTCAGACTGACTTCGCGATCACCCAGCGTAACCACGCCCCGGGCTGGGCTGAAGCACAGGTCGTCCAGTTCGAGTTGACTGGTGATGGCGGGCGCGACAGTGCGGCGCAGCACTGCGCGCAGACGGGCGGTAAGTTCGCGCGGGTCGCAAGGTTTGGCCAGGTAGTCGTCGGCGCCCAGCTCCAGGCCGAGGATGCGATCCAGCGGTTCGCCACGGGCAGAGAGCATCACCACCGGAAGGTCGGGATGATTGACGCGCAATTGCTTGAGCAGCTCCAGGCCGCTGCCGTCGGGCAGCATCACATCCAGCACCACCGCGGCCGGATGACGTTGAGCCAGGGCGACGCGGGCGCTTTGCCCGTCATGGCAGGCCTGGACATCGAAACCTTCCTGGCGTAGCCAGGTAGCCAGCAGGTCGCAGAGTTCCTGATCGTCGTCGATCAGCAGCAGTTCGCTCATTGCACGCTATCCAGTGGCTGTCCAGAAAAGTACGGCGGAAGACGGGCGGTTACGGTAATACCTTATTGAACGGCTTCACTTCCGCACCGGCATAGACGCCAGCCTCGACATAGGGATCGGCAGTGGCCCAGCTTTGGGCAGCGCTGAGTGATTCGAACTCGGCAACCACCAGGCTGCCGGTGAAGCCGGCGTCACCGGGCGTGCTGCTGTCGATGGCCGGGTGCGGGCCGGCCAGTACCAGGCGGCCTTCGTCCTTGAGCTGTTGCAGACGGGCCAGATGCGCAGGGCGGGCGGCCAGGCGCTGTTGCAGGGTGCCGGGTACATCGGTGGCGATAATGGCGTAGAGCATATTCAGTCCTTGTTGTTTTCGGGAGCACTATCATGCATGTGGCGTGCGAGGAACACACCTTGGGCGATCAGAAACAGCAGCGTCATGCCCAGGCTGCCGAACACTTTGAAGTCCACCCAGAACTCGTGGAAGGTAAACGCGACAAACAAATTGGCGGCGCCGCAAAACAGGAAGAACATCACCCAGGCGATGTTCAGGCGCGTCCACAGGGGCTGGGGCAAGCTGATGGCGTGGCCCATGATGCGCTGGATCAGCGGTTGCTTGCCGACGAAGTGACTGCCGGCAAAGGCGGCGGCGAACAGCCAGTTGACCACTGGCGCTTTCCACTTGAGGAAGGTTTCGCTGTGGAAGGCGATGGTCATGCCGCCAAACACCAGGCAGGCCAGCAACGTCAGCCATTGCCCTTTTTCCAGCTTGCGCTGTACGAGCAGAATTAAACCGTAGACGACCACCGAGCTGGCGATCAGGACGCCGGTGGCGCTGAAGATACCGCCCAGTTCGAAGCTCTGGCCGGCGAACTCGACGGTGCGCGGGTCGAGCTTGTAGACGATGAAGAAGAGGATCAGTGGAATGAAATCGATGAGTTGTTTCACGTCGGCAGCCAAGGGCGGGTCGGGCCGGCATAATAGCAAACATGAATGAATGCGAAAGCGGCACCCTGAAAGTCGATCTGCACTGCCACAGCACCGCCTCTGACGGCGTGCTGCCTCCGGCAGAGGTCGTGGCGCGCGCCCATGAGCGCGGCGTGCACATGCTGGCCCTGACCGACCACGACACCCTCGAAGGCCTTGATGAGGCACGCCAGGCCGCCCAACAGCTGGGCATGCAGCTGATCAACGGCGTTGAGCTGTCCTGCACCTGGGGCGGGGCGACCATCCATATTCTCGGCTATGGCTTTGACCTGGATGCACCGGCCCTGTGCCAGGCCATCACCGATTTGCACCACGGCCGCTGGGCCCGCGCCGAGGAAATTGCCCGGCGCTTGACCATCAAAGGCATGCCCGGTGCGCTGGAAGGCGCTCGGGCGGTGCAACAGGAACTGGGCGACAGCGGCAACGCGCCGGCCCGTCCGCATTTTGCGGAATTTCTGGTGCGCGCCGGGCATGCCCGCGACCGAGCCGAGGCGTTTCGCAAGTGGCTGGGCAGCGGTAAGCTGGGCGACGTCAAACAGCATTGGCCGAGCCTCGAAGACGCGGTCGGCAGCTTGCGCGCCGCCAACGCCTGGGTCAGCCTGGCGCATCCGTACCAATACGATTTCACGCGTAGCAAGCGCCGCCGCCTGGTCATGGACTTTATAGCCGCGGGTGGACATGCGCTGGAAGTGGTCAACGGCATGCAGCCGGCAGAGCAGGTAGGAACCCTGTCGATCCTGGTACGTGAGTTCGGCCTGCTGGCCAGTGTGGGGAGCGATTTTCATGCGCCCGGCCAATGGGCCGAGCTGGGCCTGTACCGGCCGCTTCCGGATGACCTGCCACCTCTGTGGGCACGTTTTGCCAATGACCAGTCCCTTATTACTGCCCTCTGAACAGGGAGGTGTCATGAGTCAGTTCTTCCAGGTTCACCCGGAAAATCCCCAGCTGCGCCTGATCAAACAGGCCGTGGGCATCCTGCGCGATGGCGGGGTGATCGTTTACCCCACCGATTCGGCCTACGCGGTGGGCTGTCTGCTCGGCGATAAAAGCGCGGTGGAGCGTATCCGCCGCCTGCGTCAGCTGGACGACAAGCATAACTTCACCCTGCTGTGCTGCGACCTGTCGCAGCTGGGGGTGTTCGCCAAGGTCAATACCGGAGCGTTCCGCCTGCTCAAGGCACATACGCCCGGGCCGTACACCTTCATTCTCAATGCCACCCGCGAAGTGCCACGCATGTTGCTGCACCCCAAGCGCCGCACCATCGGCCTGCGGGTGCCCAGCCATCCGATTGCCCAGGCCCTGCTGGAAGAACTCGGCGAGCCGCTGATGAGTGCCAGTCTGATCATGCCCGGCGAGCAGCTGCCGCTGAGCGATCCCTATGAAATGCGGCAGATTCTCGAACACCAGGTCGATCTGATCATTGACGGCGGCTTCGGTGGTCAGGAGGCTTCCACGGTGGTCAGTCTGGTGGATGACCGGCCGCAGGTGCTGCGCACGGGGTGCGGGGATCCGGCGCCGTTCCAGGACCGCGATTGAGTCGTCTGGCGTTCATCTCCCCATAGCGAGCACTTCATGCAGGATGTTTCCACCGTTGCCGAGCCTGTCGTCCAGGCGCTGCCCGCCGAGCCCGAGCAACTGCGTCTGGCGCTGGTGTATGGCGAGGCCTTCACCGAGCTGCCACAGGATCTGTACATTCCCCCGGATGCCCTGGAGGTGTTTCTCGAAGCCTTCGAGGGTCCCCTCGACCTGTTGCTCTACCTGATCCGCAAACAGAACGTGGACATTCTCGACATTCCGGTGGCTCAAATCACCCACCAGTACATGGGCTACGTCGAGCTGATGAAAAGCGTGCGCCTAGAGCTGGCCGCCGAATACCTGGTGATGGCCGCCATGTTGGCCGAGATCAAGTCGCGCATGCTGCTGCCGCGCAGTGGCGAAAGCGAGGAAGAGGAAGACGACCCGCGCGCCGAGCTGATCCGCCGTTTGCAGGAATACGAGATCTTCAAGGCCGCCGCTGAAGACATGGAAGTCTTGCCACGGGTCGGTCGCGAGGTGCATGTGCCGCAACTGGAAGCGCCCGAGGCGCGGGCGCGCAAACTCCTTCCTGATGTGGCCCTGGAAGAGGTATTGCTGGCCATGGCCGAGGTGATGCGCCGTGCCGACATGTTCGAAAGCCACCAGGTGACCCGCGAAGCGCTGTCCACCCGCGAGCGCATGAGCGAGGTCTTGGAACGCCTGAAAGGCGGCGCGTTCGTGCCCTTTGCCAGCTTGTTCCGCATCGAGGAGGGCCGCCTTGGTGTGGTGGTGACCTTTATGGCGGTGCTCGAGCTGATCAAGGAATCGCTGGCCGAGCTGGTGCAAAATGAGCCCTTCGCTCCCATTCATGTTCGCGCGCGAGTCGAGTAGTCGATGAATCTTTCCGACCCAAAGGACCTCGCTGTCCTGCTGGAAGGCCTGTTGCTGGCGGCGGGCAAACCGCTGTCGCTGGATCAGTTGAGTGAGCTGTTCGAGGAGAGTGAACGGCCGGAGCCCGGCTTGCTGCGCAGCGCCCTGGCAGTCCTGGCCCAGTCCTGTAGCGGGCGCGCCTTCGAGCTCAAGGAAGTCGCCAGCGGTTATCGCCTGCAAGTGCGCACACGTCTCGCGCCCTGGGTGGGTCGACTGTGGGAGGAGCGTCCGCAGCGCTATTCGCGCGCCATGCTGGAAACCCTGGCGCTGATCGCCTACCGGCAACCCATCACCCGTGGCGAAATCGAAGATATTCGCGGCGTGCAGGTCAACAGCCAGATCGTCAAGACGTTGATCGAGCGTGAGTGGATTCGCGTGGTCGGCCATCGTGAGGTGCCGGGTCGTCCGGCCATGCTGGCGACCACCAAGGCGTTTCTCGATCATTTCAACCTGAAAAGTCTCGACGAATTGCCACCGTTGGCCGAGTTGCGGGAAATGGAGCCGGAGGTACGCCCGGTACAGGATGATGACCTGCCCGTGCCAGCCGGCCTGCAGGCCCGCGCCGACGCCGCGCTGGGTGAAGATGCGGAGGCCGAGCCGGCCCGCGAAACCAGCTTTCGCAGCCTGCTCGCCGAACTGGACACCATGGAGCAGGGCCTCAAGACCGATTTCGACGACCTGTTGCTGGACGAGCTGGATGATCTGGACGAAGGGCTGCCAGATGATGAACTCGACCCGTTCGACGATGAGGAGCCGCAGCTGGAGCGCGAGTAGCCACCGACATCACACTACCGGCACGGATCGTTCCCACGCTACGCGTGGTAACGCCGCTGCCGACGCTCCCGCGTCCACAGGACGGGCGGGCCTCCCGCAGCGCGAAACGACGCCTTGTACCCAATCGCTCGCGAATCTGCGGTAGTCTCGACTGAGTATCTTCACAGGAGTCGACGATGCATTCCCGGGTTCTAGAAGTCACCGCACGGCTGATCGAACGCAGTCGGCCGACCCGCACGCGCTATCTCGAGCAAATGCGTGCGGCGGCCAGCCAAGGGCCGCGCCGCGACACGTTGCCCTGCGCCAATCTGGCCCATGGCATGGCCGGATGTTCGGCGACTGACAAGCAGCGCCTGCGGCTCCCAGGCGAAGTGAATGTGGCCATTGTTTCGGCCTACAACGACATTCTTTCCGCCCACCAGCCGTACCAGCGTTTCCCGGACATCATCAAGGCTGCCTTGGCCGACATCGGCTCGGTGGGGCAGTTCGCCGGCGGTGTGCCGGCGATGTGCGACGGCGTCACCCAGGGTGAAGCCGGCATGGAGCTGAGCCTGGCCAGTCGCGAAGTGATTGCCATGGCCACCGCCGTGGCGTTGTCCCACAACCTGTTCGATGCCGCGCTGTGCCTGGGCATCTGCGACAAGATCGTGCCCGGCCTGCTGCTCGGCGCGCTGCGCTTCGGCCACCTGCCGGTGCTGTTCGTGCCCGGTGGGCCGATGACCTCGGGGCTGTCCAACCCGCAAAAAGCCGCGGTACGCCAGCTGTATGCCGAGGGCAAGGCCAGCCGCGAGCAGCTGCTGGACTCGGAAATGCAGTCCTACCACAGCCCCGGCACCTGCACCTTCTATGGCACCGCCAATACCAACCAGGTGATGCTGGAGGTGATGGGGTTGCAGCTGCCCGGCTCCTCGTTCGTCAACCCGGACACGCCGCTGCGCGATGCGCTGACCGCTGAAGCGGCTCATCAGGCGGTGCGCCTGACCCGTCACGGCGGCGATTACCTGCCGCTGTATGAGGTGCTCGACGAGAAGGCCATCGTCAATGCGGTCGTGGCGCTGCACGTGACGGGTGGCTCGACCAACCACAGCCTGCACCTGCCGGCAATTGCCCGCGCCGCCGGTATCCAACTCGACTGGCAGGACATGGCCGAGCTGTCCGCGGTGGTGCCCAGCCTGACCCGCATCTACCCCAACGGCAGCGCCGACGTGAATCATTTCCACGCGGCGGGCGGTACGCCTTTCCTGATTCGTACCCTGCTGGATGCCGGGTTACTGCATGAAGACGTCAACACCGTGCTCGGGCATGGCCTCAGCCGGTATGTGCAGGAACCCTACCTGGACGGTGAGCGTCTGGCCTGGCGGGTCGGCAGCGAGCGCAGCCTGGACGAAGCCATTCTGCGCCCGGTCGAGCGGCCCTTTGCCGCCGAGGGTGGGCTGCGCCTGCTGCAGGGCAATTTGGGCCGCGGCGTCATGAAGGTCTCCGCCGTGGCGCCCGAGCATCGCGTGGTCGAGGCGCCGGCGCGGGTGTTCAACGACCAGGCCGAACTGGCCGCAGCGTTTCAGGCGGGCGATCTGAATCAGGATGTGGTCGCGGTGGTGCGCTTCCAGGGTCCGAAAGCCAACGGCATGCCGGAACTGCACAAGCTCACGCCGTATCTGGGCGTCTTGCAGGATCGCGGCTATCACGTGGCCCTGGTTACCGACGGGCGTATGTCCGGCGCTTCCGGCAAGGTGCCGGCGGCCATTCATCTGTATCCGGAAGCCTGCGATGGCGGACCGCTGGCGCGGCTGCGCGACGGCGACCTGATCCGCGTCGATGGCGACAACGGGTGCGTCGAGGTGAAGGTCGACGCCGCCGAATGGCAGGCGCGCGCGCCAGCGCTGGCGCCCCAGGGGCTGGGGATCGGCAGTGGTCGTGAACTGTTTACTTTCATGCGGGCAGCGTTCAGCTGCGCGGAGCAGGGCGCCAGCGTGTTCAGTGCCGAGCTGGATCAGTTGCGCTAGCAGGGCCTATAAAATGTTGCATGCTAATGTAAGGCGCGGTTGCCGAACCTTTCAGTCGAACAGGAGTTGCCGTGATCTATCAGTTGGATCTGCCGGTCGATGTGCCGGCGCATAGCCATAGCGATGCCCAGGGTTGCGCGCAGAGCCTGGCCGCTGGGGTGGCCGAAGCGCTGCGCGAAGCCATCGATACCCACGGGTATGCAAGCCTGGTGGTGTCCGGCGGCCGCAGCCCGCTGAACTTCTTTGCCAGCCTGGCCGCCCAGCCGCTGAACTGGTCGCGTGTCGTGGTCAGCCTGGCGGACGAGCGGTGGGTAGCACCCGGCGATGCCGTCAGCAACGAAACGCTGGTGCGCGCTCATCTGCTGCAAGGGCCCGCTGCGGCGGCGCGCTTTATCGGTGTGTACCAGCCAGGCGCCACGCTTGAGGAGGCCGCGGAACTGGCCGATACGGCGCTGGCCGAGCTGCCGCAGCCCATCGACGTGCTGGTACTGGGCATGGGCGAAGACGGGCATACCGCTTCGCTGTTTCCGGGCAGTCCGTTATTGGCCGCTGCGCTCAATCCCGACTGTCCGCGCCGCTGTCTGCCGATGCAGGCGCCGGACGAGCCGCGCGATCGCCTGACGCTGACCGCGCCGCTGTTGAAGGCGGCACGCCTGCAACTGCTGGTGATTGCCGGTGAGGCCAAGGTTGACACTCTGCGCCGTGCCTTGGCGGGCAACGATCCGCTGGAAATGCCGATCCGCGCCTTTTTGCATTACCCCCTGGAGATTCACTGGAGTCCCTGATTTGGCGTTCTGCGACGGGTGGGCTCAGGCGGATCCACCTTGCGGAGAATACCTGCAACAGCCCGCTACGCTTGCGTAACGGAAGCGCGTATGATGCGCGCCCTTTCACTCGGAACCGCCACACCGGGAGGTGCTCAGATGACCGAACACGAAAACACCCCAGAACACATTGTCCACGGCGAAAAACTGCAGAAAGTTCTCGCCCGCATGGGCCTGGCCTCGCGCCGTGATATCGAAAGCTGGATCAGCGCCGGCCGCGTCAAGGTCAATGGCAAGGTGGCCGGCCTCGGCCAGCGCGTCGACCTGCACGATGCCATCGCCATCGACGAGCGCCTGATCAAGCGCGAAGAAGCCAGCGAAGCGGTGCGCCGCGTGCTGATCTACAACAAGCCGGACGGCGAAGTCTGCACCCGCGATGATCCGGAAAAGCGCCCGACCGTCTTCGACCGCCTGCCGCGCCTGCAAAACGGCCGCTGGATCAATATCGGTCGCCTGGACATCAATACCACCGGCCTGCTGATGTTCACCACCGATGGTGAACTGGCCAACCGCTTGATGCACCCCTCCTACGAGATGGACCGTGAGTACGCGGTGCGCGTGCGCGGTGAAGTCACCGAAGAAATCATCGAAAACCTGAAAAATGGCGTGATGCTGGAAGACGGCCCGGCCAAGTTCACCGACATCCAGGAAGCGCCAGGCGGCGAAGGCTTCAACCATTGGTACCACGTGGTGGTGATGGAAGGCCGTAACCGCGAAGTCCGCCGTTTGTGGGAATCCCAGGGTCTGGTGGTCAGCCGCTTGAAGCGCGTGCGTTTCGGGCCGGTGTTCCTCAACTCCGATATCACCATGGGCCGCTGGCGTGAATTGACCCAGGCCGAAGTGGATATCCTCAGCGATGAAGTGGGCCTGAAGCCGGTCGCCATGCCGGAAATGAAAGGCAAGGCGCGCGAAAAGCTTGAGCGACAGCAGAAACGATCGGCCAGGCCACTGAGCCCCAGCGAGCGTCCTGCGCGTGGCCCTCGTACAGCCCGTGACGATGAGCGTACTGCACCGCGGGGCAAGCCGGCAGGTGAGCGTTCCGCTCGGGATGGCGAGCGCAGCGCACCGCGTGGCAAAACCCAGGATCGTCCGGCCCGTCCGGGCGGAACGCCGTTGGCTGAGCGTCCGAACGATCTGAAGCGCAAGCCGCGCCCGCAAAGCGAGCGCCCGGCCGGTGCTCAAGACGCCCCGCGCAAGCCGCGTCCCAAGGCCGAGCGTCCTGCTCTCGAGCTGGCCGAGCGTCCCAGCAAGCCGCGCACCAGTGCCCCGGCCAAGCGCCGCAACCAGCCGACGGCCGAAGGCCAGCGTCCCGGTTTTGGTCGCAAGCGCTAAGTCGTCCGCATCAAACAAAAAACCCGCCATTGTTGGCGGGTTTTTTGTTGGCGTCTGGAGCAGGGATCTAGGAAGCGTTTGCCGCCCCTTTGTCCTTACTGCGCGTCGAACGCCTGGCCGTTGACGCCCTGGCTGTCCGGGCCCATCAGGTACAAGTAGACCGGCATGATGTCCTCAGGCGTCGGGCGGGTTTGCGGATCTTCGCCTGGGAAGGCCTTGGCGCGCATGTCGGTGCGGGTGCCGCCCGGATTGACGCTGTTGGCGCGAATGGGAGCCACGCCGTCAACTTCGTCCGCCAGCACCTGCATCAGCCCTTCGGTGGCGAATTTGGACACCGCGTAGGCACCCCAGTAGGCGCGACCCTTGCGGCCGACACTGCTGGAGGTGAACACCACCGAGGCGTCCTCGGACAGCTTGAGCAGCGGCAGCAACGTGCTGGTGAGCATGAACATGGCGTTTACGTTGACCTGCATGACGCGCATGAAATTATCGCCGGACAGTTGCTCCAGCGGAGTGAGCGGGCCGAGGATCGAGGCGTTGTGCAGTAGGCCGTCGAGGCGGCCGAATTCGGCCTCAATCATCGCCGCCAACTCGTCGTACTGATGCGGCAGGGCGGTTTCCAGGTTGAACGGAATGACGGCGCCTGACGGGTACCCAGCGGCTTCGATTTCGTCGTAGACGCGGTTGAGGTTTTCTTCGGTCTTGCCCAGCAGCAGCACAGTGGCGCCATGGGCGGCGAAGGTCTTCGCGGCGGTGGCGCCGATGCCGCGCCCGGCGCCGGTGACCAGAATCACCCGGCCCTGGAGCAGGTCGGGGCGGGCGGAATAATCGAACATGGGAGGCTCCTTCGGAGAGCAGCAAGCCACAGGCGGCAAGCGTCAAGTTGGGTTACGGAGTTCGGCCAGACATCATTCACTAGCTTGCAGCTTGCAGCTTGCAGCTTGCAGCGGCGTTAGCAGCCGCACAGCGCCCGGTCGAGCACGGCGCGCAGTTCCAGCGGGTGGTCGACCACCACGTCGGCGCCCCAGTTGCCCGGGTTGTCCTCGGGATGGATATAGCCATAGCGCACGGCAGCGGTGCGCATACCCGCGGCGTGGCCGGCCTCGATATCGCGGCGGTCATCGCCGACGAACAGCACGCTGGAGGGCTCAATGTCGAGCTGGTTGCAGGCCAGGAAAAGCATTTCCGGGTCGGGCTTGCTGTGCGTGACATGGTCGGGACAGACCAGCACTGCCGAGCGCTCGGCCAAGCCCAGGCCGTGCATGATCGGTTCGGCGAAACACAACGGCTTGTTGGTGGCCACGCCCCAGATCAGACCGGACTTCTCGATATCGGCGATCAGTTCGCCCATGCCATCGAAGAAGCAGGTGTGCACGGCGCAGTGCTGCTGGTAACGCTCGAGAAACTCCAGGCGCAGCGCCTCGAAGGTAGGGTCCGCGGGCGACAGGTCAAAGGTGGCGGCGACCATGGCACGAGCACCGCCAGACACCACGTCACGAATTAGTTTTTCCGACACCAGCGGCAGCTGGCGATCGGTGCGCATGGCTTGGCAGACGGCGATGAAATCCGGTGCCGTATCCAGCAGGGTGCCATCCATGTCGAAGAGTACGGCGCGCAGGCGCATCAGGCCTCCTTGAGAGTCTGGACCATATAATTGACGTCGACGTCGTTCTCCAGCTTGTAGTGCTGGGTCAGCGGATTGTAGGTCAGGCCAATGATGTCCTTGACCTCCAGCCCCGCATCGCGGCTCCACGCGCCCAACTCGGAGGGACGGATGAATTTCTTGAAGTCGTGGGTGCCACGCGGCAGCAGGCGCAGCAGGTATTCGGCGCCGATGATAGCGAAGGCGTAGGCCTTGGGATTGCGGTTGATGGTCGAGAAGAACACCTGGCCGCCGGGTTTGACCAGGCGATGGCAGGCACGGATCACCGAGGCCGGGTCGGGCACGTGCTCAAGCATCTCCAGGCAGGTCACCACGTCGTACTGCTCGGGTTGTTCCTCGGCCAGGGCTTCGGCGGTGATCTGCCGGTATTCGACCTCGACGCCGGATTCCAACTGGTGCAGCTGAGCGACGCCCAGCGGCGCTTCGCCCATGTCGATGCCGGTCACCGTGGCGCCACGCCGCGCCATGGCCTCGCTGAGGATGCCACCGCCGCAGCCGACGTCGAGCACTTTCTTACCGGCCAGGCCGACGCGCTCATCGATCCAGTTGACGCGCAACGGATTGATCTCATGCAGGGGCTTGAACTCGCTCTCCAGATCCCACCAGCGGTGGGCGAGGGCTTCGAATTTGGCGATTTCGGCGTGATCGACGTTGCTCATGGTGATTTCCTGCAAACGGGTCGCCGCAAGCGGGCGGCTGAAGGCCGACATGATGCCAGTTTCCGTGCGCTCTTGCCCAATACCGGGGCGAAGTGTCGCGCGTGCGTGAGCGATGTTTCCGGTCATCTTGCTTCGGGAACAGCCCCCCGTGATCAGGGTCCTCCTTCGTAACAGCGTCTCCCGCAGGCGAATTCGTTGCCACCCACCGATGCAAGTGAGGGTCGTCCCATGGCTGCGCAGGCATCCACCGTACCGATAGACGAGGGCACGCTGGTCGAGCAGTTGAAGCGGGACGCCGAGCCGCTTCCGGCCCTGGATGATCCGGCGTTCGGCGCGTTCTTCGACCGTTACGGCGATGCCCGGCTGATGCTGATCGGCGAAGCCAGCCATGGCACCTCGGAGTTCTATCGGGCGCGCGCCGCCATCACCCGCCGGCTGATCGAGCAGCATGGCTTCACCATCGTTGCAGTCGAAGCCGATTGGCCGGACGCCGCAGCCATCGACTGCCATGTGCGCCAGCGCCCGGCACAGGATTGGCACCGTCAGGCGTTCGAGCGCTTCCCCACCTGGATGTGGCGCAACCGCGAAGTGGCTGACTTCGTGCACTGGTTGCGCGAGCACAACCAGCAGGCGGGTGCGTCCCAAGTGGAATTTCGCGGGCTGGATGTGTACAGCATGGCGGCCTCGCTGGGCGAAGTGCTGCGTTATCTGCAAGGCGTCGATCCGGCTGCTGCGAGCCGGGCCCAGCAGCGGTATGCCTGTCTGAGCCCTTGGCAGGACGACCCGGCGTCATACGGCCATCAGGTCAGTGTATTTGGCGAACCGTCCTGCGAAGATGCCGTGATCGAACAGCTGCGTGAGTTGCTCGATAAGCGCCTGGCGTATCTGCAGGCCGATGGCGAAGGTTTTTTCAATGCCGAACAGAACGCCCGCGTGGTGCTGGCCGCCGAGCAGTATTACCGGGCCATGTACCGGGGCTCCACCGCCTCCTGGAACCTGCGCGACCGGCATATGTTCGACACCTTGCGCGCCCTGCTGGCCCATCGCGGCGCCGAAGCCAAGGCCGTGGTCTGGGCGCATAACTCCCATATTGGCAACGCCGCGGTCACGGAGATGGGTTGGGGTGGGCAGTTCAACCTCGGTGAGCTGTGCCGCACGGCTTATGGGCGTGACGCCGTGTTGATTGGGCAGTCCACCGACCGCGGAGAGGTGGCGGCGGCGGACAACTGGGATGAGCCGATGCAGGTCAAATCCGTACAACCTTCCCGGGCGGACAGCTGGGAGCAGCTGTTCTTGCAGGCCGGCCACCCCGCCGCGCTATACGACTGGCGTGACCCCACCCGCGTCGCATTGCGCGAGGCCCTCAACCGCTCGCGCCTGGAGCGTGCGATCGGCGTGATCTACCGGCCGCGCACCGAGCGCGTCAGCCACTACTTCCGTGCCTTGCTGGCCGAGCAGTTCGATGCCTGGCTGTGGCTGGAGAGCACCACCGCCGTCACGCCGTTAGGTCCACGCGCTGCGCCTGCGCCCGGGGTTCCCGAGACCTATCCGTTCGGCGAGTGAGTCAGGCGTAGAACTGCGGATTCGGCAGCTGCCCTTTCAAGCGCCAGCGGCCCAATTGATTGAGTTTGTAATCAAGGGGGTCGTGCAGCGTGTGGGTACGGGCGTTGCGCCAGAAACGGTCGAAGCCGTAGTCCTGATGGGTGCCTTTGGCACCGGTCATTTCGAAAAGCTCCTGACTGGCTTGAAGGCTTATCTGATGGGCCAGCACCTTGGCTTGGCCGATGACCAGCGAGACTTCTCCGCGCTCCTCCACCGTCAACGCCGAGCCTCGGTCGTACGCGATTTGCAGCCATTCGCCGGCCCGATCCGCCGCCGCCTCGGCGCCGGCGATTCGGGCATCCAGCAAACCTACGCGGTTTTGCTGGAAGGGGTCGTCTTCGCGCGCGTCCACGCCGGAGGTGATCCATGGGCGCGCCTGTTCACGAATAAACGCACAGCCTGTACTAAGTGCGCCTTCGGCAATGCCCAGGTAGAGATTGACCAGCACCAACTGGGCGAAACAGTTGCGCAAGGTATGGAATGCGCTGGGTGGCACGTCGGGCTGTTTGAGTACCTGCTCATGGGCAATAAATACATCATCCAACGCCACCGAAATACTGTCGGTCTGGCGCTGGCCGATGGGGTTCCAATCATCCAGCTGGCGCACTTCTGCGGTGGGTACGACGGCCAGTAGCGGATAGGGCTGGCCTTCCACGTGGGCCGAGAGCGTCATCCACCGGGAGCCGCGGGTGCCGGAGCAAAACGCTTTGGCGCCCGTCAGGCGATAGCCGCCAGCGCTGGGCGTGGCGACCAGACGCTTATCCAGCGGGTTCATGGCATTGCCCCACCAGAGACCTTGCTCGCGGGTTTGCGCGAGGAGATCAGCCTGCTGGGAGGCGTTGCCGTAAATCAGTACGGTCAGCACCTGAAGGTGATGAAACGCTAGAACGTGAGCCAGGGCACTGTCCACCGCCGCCAGGGTGCGGATCTGCTGATACAGCTGCGCCCAGGGCAACTGATCGCCACCGTGAGCGCGGGGAATGCTCAGGTTGAGCAGTCCCGCCTCGCGCAGCAGCTGTTTTTCTTCAAGGGCGTGGCCACCCTCGCGGTCGCGGCGGGCAGCGGTTTCAGACAGGACTGGCAGCAGGGTGTCCAGTGCCGGATGGCGATAAGGCGTGTAGAGAGCCATTACATCTCCAGAGCCCCGTTCAATTGAACGGGGCCGATGACGGGGAAATCAGCTGCCCGGGCGGGCGTGCACCGCAGGGAAGAAATAGTCCTTCCAGTCGTTGGGCTCGACCTTGAGAATGCCCAGCTCACGCATTTTTTGCGCATAGACGAAGGTGCGCTCGGGGGTAATGGTGAAGTTCACCTCGGGGTCCTGGATGATGCGCTTGATGAAGGCGCGATCCAGCCGGGAATTCTGCTGGCGGATATAGATCTCGGTCGCTTCGTCCGGGTTGGCTTTGACAAACGCCTCGGCTTCTTCCAGTGCGTTGTAGAAGGCACGGTAGGTCTTCGGATTGTCGGTGTAGAACTTCTCGGTGGTATACAGCACGTTCATGGTGCCGGGGCCGCCCAGCACGTCATAGCTGCTGAGCAGCGTGCGCACGTTGGGGTTTTCCAGGGCCTGGTACTGGAACGGCGCGCTGGAGAAATGCGCACTGATTTCCGAGCCGCCCGTCAGCAGCGCGGCAGTGGCATCCGGGTGCGGCAGGCTGATGGTGATCGAATCGAAGCGCTTGTACTGGTCATTGCCGTAACGCTTGGCGGCTTCGATCTGCAGGGTGCGCGGCTGGAACCCGACGATGGCCGAGGGCACGGCGATGCGATCCTTCTCGGTGAAGTCATCCAGCGATTGAATCCGCCGGTTGTTGGTCAGCAGGTAACTGGGAATCGAGCCCAGCGAGGCGATGCCCTTGATGTTCTGCCGGGAATGGGTGCGGTCCCACAGGTTCAGCATCGGTGGTGTGCCGGCAGTGACCACATCGAGGGCGCCGGCCAGCAAGGCTTCGTTCATGGCGGCGGCGCCCGAGATCTGCCGCCACTCGACGGTGATGTCCACGCCTGCGGCTTTGCCGTGCTTCTCGATCAATTGCTGGTCGCGGGCGACATCCAGCAACAAGTAGGCGATGCCGAATTGTTGCGCGACGCGCAGGGTGCCTTCCGCATTAACGGGGGAGGTGGACAACAACAGCCCGGACAGCAGGCTGATGCCGGCGAGTTTTTACAGGTTCATAGGGACCTCGGATCAGTGGAGTTCTGTCAGCAGAAATCACGATCCGGTGGTCCGGTCTCCGTGATGGTGGTGTATCGATGTTGAGCGGCGGATGGCGCCGCTCAACGGTCAAGGTCAGGCCTTGTCACGGTCAACCGCGAAGTTCGACCAGGCCTGGCGGGTCGGCATGACTTCCAGGCGGTTGATGTTGATGTGCGCGGGCAACGTTGCCACGTAGAAAATCTGCTCGGCGATGTCCTCGCCGCTCAGCGGAGTGGTATCCCGGTAGAGGCGGTCGGACGCCGCCTGGTCGCCCTTGGTACGCACCAGGGTGAATTCGGTTTCGGCCATTCCCGGTGCGATATCGGTCACCCGCACGCCCTTGTCGATCAGGTCGCAGCGCAGGTTGTAGCTGAACTGCTGAACAAACGCCTTGCTCGCGCCGTAGACATGGCTGCCGGGGTAGGGCCACTGGCCGGCCACCGAGCCCAGGTTGACGATGCTGGCGCCGGCGCCGGTTTCGATCAGGGTGGGCAGCAGGGCGTGGGTGACGTTGACCAGGCCTTTGATGTTGGTGTCGATCATGGTGTGCCAGTCGGCCAGATCCACCTGGTGGGCAGCTTGCGGGGCCAGCGCGAGGCCGGCGTTGTTGATCAGGGCCTTGATCGGGCGAAAGCCTTCCGGCAACTGCGCGACAACCTGGCGAACGGCCTGCTCATCGCGCACGTCCAGTGCGGCAATGTGCACGGGAACCTGGGCCGACAATTCGTCCTGCAGGGCCTGCAAACGCTCCAGGCGTCGGCCTGTGAGCACCAGCGACCAGCCGGCAGCGGCAAAGCGACGGGCACTGGCCCGCCCGAAACCCGACGTGGCGCCGGTGATGAAAACGATACTGCTCATGACTTTTCCCTACCCGTACGGGTTCAGCGTTGCATGCCCCAGCGCTTGATCGTGATGCGCTCGAGGCTGTTGAAAATAAGGTTCTCTACCAGCAGGCCGATCAGAATCACCACGGCCAGGCCGGCAAAAACGTTATCGGTGTAGAGCTCGTTGCGGTTCTGATAGATGTACCAGCCCAGCCCGCCCTGGCCCGAGGACGCGCCAAACACCAGCTCGGCAGCGATCAGCGTGCGCCAGGCGAAGGCCCAGCTGACCTTGAGGCCGGAGAGGATCGACGGCAGCGCCGCCGGCACCAGAATCAGGGCGACGAAGCGGATGCCTTTCAGGCCGTAATTGCGGCCGGCCATGCGCTGGGTTTCCGAGACGCCGAGAAAGCCGGAGTAGGTGTTCAGCGCCAGTGGCCAGAGCACCGAGTGCACCAGCACGAAGATCAGGCTGCCTTCACCCAGGCCAAACCACAGCAGCGCCAAAGGCAGCAGGGCAATGGCCGGCAGCGGATTGAGCATCGAGGTGCAGGTGGACAGCAGGTCGCGACCGACCTGTGTGGACACCGCCAGGGTGGTCAGAGCGAACGCCAGGGCGATGCCGATGGCGTAGCCCTTGAGCAGCAGATCCAGTGAGGTGGCGGCTTTGTACAGCAGCTCACCGCTGGCAATGCCGCTCACAAACGCAACGGCGGTCTGCAAGAAGGTCGGCAGCAGCAGGTCGTTGTCCTGATAGCGGGCGACAAGTTCCCAGATCACCGCAAGGGTAATCAGAATCAGGCCTTTGCGCAGCCAGGCGTACTGCCACAGGCGGGTGGCCAGCGGCAGCGTGCGTTCCACGGGTTTTTCGGTGAAGGGCGCCAGGTCGATTTCGTAATCGGGGCGCAGAGGGTTGCTAACGGTCATGGGCGTTCTCAATACGACAGGCGTACGGCATGGAAGTCATGGTCTGCCACGACATCCGGGGCCTGCTCGTTGAACAGCAGGCGGTGGATGCGCTGGGCGGTGGACTGAAACGTCACGCTGCCCGAGCTGTGCATGTCGAACTGGGCACTGTTGATTTCCGCACGCACCCGGCCCGGATGGGATGACAACAGCAGGATGCGGTTGCCGACAATTAGGGCTTCCTCGATCGAGTGGGTGACGAACAGCAGGGTGAATTTCACATCCTCCCAGAGTTCCAACAGCTCTTCCTGCATCTTGCGCCGCGTCAGGGCGTCCAGCGCCGCGAAGGGTTCATCCATCAGCAGGATCTTGGGTTGCATGGCCAGCGCGCGGGCGATGGCCACGCGGGCTTTCATGCCGCCGGAGAGTGTGTGCGGGTAGGCGTCCACGAAGTCGGACAAGCCGACCTTATCGAGGTACAGGCGTGCCCGCTCTTCGGCTTCCGCCTTGCCCACGCTGCGCGAGGCCAACAGCGGAAACATCACGTTCTGCTTGACGGTTTTCCACGGCAACAGCTGATCGAACTCCTGGAACACCACGATGCGGTCGGCGCCGGGGCCGTCGATGCGCTGGCCCGCCAGGCGTATTTCGCCTTCCTGGGGGCTGAGAAAGCCCGCCACCGCCTTGAGCAGGGTTGATTTGCCGCAGCCGGACGGGCCGAGCAGGATAAAACGGTCTGCCGGGTCGACTGCAAAACTCACCTGGTGGGTGGCCTGCACGATGCGCTCGCGGGTGCGGTACTCCAGGCTCACGCCATCGACGTCCAGCAGGGGGCTGGGCGCCGCAGCGGTCAGTCGAGAGGTCTGGGGGTGTTCAGTTAACGCATTCATTACCAAGTTCCTCGCTCAAAACGGCACATCGCCCTGGATCGTGGTGCGGTGCATGCGGCGACGCAGGTGGCTGGGGCAGCCGGTAGCGAGGTGGATGAGGGCGCGGTTGTCCCAGAACACCAGGTCGTTGGGCTGCCACCGGTGGCGGTAGATGAACTCGGGCTTGGCACTGTGGGCGAACAGCTCCTTGAGCAGGTCGCAGCTTTCGTCGGCCGGCAAATCAAGGATGTGGGTGGTGAAATTCTTGTTGACGAACAACCCCTTGCGGCCGGTTTCCGGGTGGGTGCGGACTACCGGGTGAATCGCCGGTTTGACCTCGGCAATCTGCTCGGGCGTCAGGGTGGGACGGCGAATGCCGGCAAACACCTCATCGTCGTAGCGTGCCAGGTAGGAGTGTGCGGCGCGCCTGCCCTCCAGGTGTGCTTTCAGCTCAACGGGCAGCGCCTCGTAGGCGGCCTGCTGTGAAGCGAACAGGGTGTCACCGCCCTCCTCGGGCAGTTCCTGCGCATACAGCATGGAGCCGAGGCTAGGGATGTCCTTATAGGAGAGGTCGGAATGCCAGAATTTGCCGGCATCGCCCAGGCCGACCGGCTGACCGTTCTCGATGATGTTGGAAATGATGAAGATTTCCGGGTGGCCGGCCAGCAGGAACTGGTGCAGATCTGCAGCTCGCCGAAGCGTCGGCTGAAGGCAATGTGTTGCTCGGGCGTCAGATGCTGATCACGGAACACGATCACGCCATGTTCCAGATGCGCGCGATGCACGCGGGCGAAATCCGCATCGTTGAGCGGTTGGGCAAGATCGATGCCGACAATTTCGGCGCCCAGAACGGCATCGAAAGGACCGACGTCAAAGTGTTGCGCAGGGGCGTGGGGGGATACAGCCGCGTTCATGCAGACAGGCTCCATACGAATGATCACCGAAAAGCGCAGGGCACACACCAAGCGAAATATGCCCTGGCACTGAATGCGCGGCTCAACGGTTGACCTATAAGTACGCGGCAAAACGAATATAGAGATATAACGCGCGGCTCAAAAATTCTTTTTTCGCATAAGCATATGCGTGCGCAAGCAACAGGGCAGCCGCGCTCGCCGAGTACTCAGCCGTTCTGAATCAAGGGTTACATCGACGTTGCCTAGCGCTGGGCGATCTTTTCGCCCCAGTGTCTGGCGGTGGCGAGCAGGCGTTGCTCATCCATACGCGTCAGCTGTCCGTCATCCAGCAATTGCTTGCCGCCGACCCAGACGTGCTTCACGCAGCTGCGGCTGCCCGTGTAAATCAGCTGAGAAACCGGATCGTAAACCGGTTGCTGATGCAGTCCAGAAAGATCGAAGGCGGCCAGGTCAGCCCATTTGCCTACTTCCAGAGAGCCGCAGTCCTGCTCCAGGCCTAGGGCGCGTGCGCCGTTCAGGGTGGCCATGCGCAGGGCACGGTGGGCATCCAGCGCGGTGGCAGAGCCGGCCACGGCCTTGGCCAGCAGGGCCGCGGTGCGGGTTTCCCCGAGCAGGTCGAGGTCATTGTTACTGGCTGCGCCATCGGTGCCGATGGCCACGTTGACGCCGGCCTGCCACAGGCGTTCCACGGGGCAGAAGCCGCTGGCCAGCTTGAGGTTGGACTCCGGGCAGTGGATCACGCTGCTGTTGCTGGCCACCAGCAGGGCGATGTCCTCGTCATCGACCTGGGTCATGTGCACGGCCTGGAAGCGTGGGCCCAGCAGGCCGAGGCGCTGCAGCCGAGCCAGCGGACGCACGCCGTGCTGTTGCAGGCTCTGCTGGACTTCGAGGTCGATTTCATGGACATGCATCTGAATGCCGGCGTCCAGCTCTTCGGCGAGCATCAGCACCTGGGTCAGGGTTTCATCGCTGGCGGTGTAGGGTGAGTGTGGGCCAAAGGCGACTTTCAGGCGCGGGTGATGCTTGAGGTCGTCGAATAGCTGCAGTCCATGGCGAATGGCATCGGCGGGCTCCAGCGCGCCGGGCACCGGGAAATCCATCACCGGCACGCAAATCTGCGCACGCACGCCGGTCTGATGGACCACCTCGCTGGCAATCTCCGGGAAGAAATACATGTCCGAAAAGCAGGTAATGCCGCCCTTGAGCTGCTCGGCAATCGCCAATTGGCTGCCGTCGCGAATGAAGTCCTCGTCCACCCAGCGGGCTTCGGCCGGCCAGATGTGATTCTGCAGCCAGGTCAATAGAGGTAGGTCATCGGCGAGGCCGCGAAACAGGCTCATCGCCGCATGCCCGTGGGCGTTGATCAGACCGGGGGCAAGCAGCATGCCGGGCAGTTCGCGCACGTCGCGTGCCGCATGGCCTAGCGCCTCGTGGCGTGGAGCGATCAGCACAATGCGTCCATCACGAATACCCAGGCCATGTCCTGTAAGAACCACGTTGGCGGGCTCCACCGGCACCAGCCAGGTCGGCAGTAAGAGAAGATCGAGAGGGGCACTGGTCAAGGTCGGCATGCTGGTCATCGCAAAAAAAGGGAAACGTGGTTGGGGCGAGCGTCCTCAAGGTATCGGCCGATGCGTGAAGTTTTGCAGGTGGTGCGAGTTTGAGCGAGCCGACGCGCGTCGGTTCGGTCGCGGTGCGATCCGGCCGCTCGGGTGATGGCTGCTGACGAAAAAAGGGGGTGCATTAGAGGCCCCTTGCCGGCCTGTTATCCCTAGATGCAGTGCGTATAATCCGCGCCTTTTGTGTGATCCATGAGGTGGGCCATGCGCGAGCAGTTGCTGGCAGCGGAGAAGGTCAGGGCCATTGAGTGGCGTAGCGGTGTGTTGTGTCTACTTGATCAGCGACTGCTGCCAGAGCGCGAAGTCTGGCTGAGCTACGACAGCGCCCGCGGGGTTGCCGAGGCCATACGCGACAGGGTGGTGGGCGGCGCCGCGGCCATCGGTATAGCTGCGGCCTATGGCGTGGTACTCGGCGCGCGGAAGCATATGGCGGCCGGCGGTGACTGGCGGGCAGCTCTGGAAGCGGATATGCAGTTGCTGGCCGCATCTTGGCCGACTGCGGCCAATCTGTGCCGGGCCTTGAATGGCATGCGCGAGTGCCTGGGTCGCCTCGACGAGGGCGATGTGCTGCTGGACGCGCTGGAAGCCGAAGCTATCGGTATCCATCAGAGTGATCGTGAAGCCAACCTGATCATGGCCCAGTTTGGCGTCGAGCTGATGCGCAAGCATTACGACGGGCCACAAGCGGTACTCACCCATTGCAATGCTGGCGCCCTGGCCACAGGCGGTTTCGGTACTGCGCTGGGGGTCATTCGTGGGGCCTGGCTGGATGGGCTGGTCGACCATGTGTATGTCGATGAAACCCGCCCCGGCTTGCAAGGTTCGCGGCTGACAGCCTGGGAGTTGGGCGGCGACACCATGCCGGTGAGTCTTAATGTGGACGCTGCCGTCGCGCACCTGATGAAGACCGAGCAGGTCGGCTGGATCATCGTTGGTGCCGATCGGATTGCCGCGAACGGTGACGTGGCGAACAGGATCGGCACCTATCAGTTGGCGATACTGGCCATGCATCATGGCGTGCGCTTCATGGTCGTAGCACCCACCTCGGCCATCGACATGCAGCTGGACTGCGGCGAGGACATTCCTCTGGAAGAGCAAGCCAACAGTGATGGGCTCGATCTGGGTGGGCAATCCCTCGTGGCACAGGTGAGGGCGGTCAACCCAGCGTTTGACGTGACGCCCGCCGATTTGATCGATGCCATCGTCACCGAGAAAGGCTATGTCGAGCGCCCGGATGCGCAGAAGCTGGCGCAGCTGATGTGCCGTAAACGATTGCATTGAGACGGCCTGCGGTAGGCTGCCAAGCCGCGCTCTAGGAGCAGTTCCATATGCGAACTGATTGGATTTGCAGCGTGCGGCCTGAAGCTTGCAGCCCCGAGCTGTGTTACCATCCCGCGCTTATCGCAGGACCCTGCTGACTAAAAGGAACCAGGCTTCCATGGGCGAACTGGCCAAAGAAATCTTCCCGGTCAATATCGAAGACGAGCTGAAACAGTCCTACCTCGACTATGCAATGAGCGTAATCGTCGGTCGGGCGTTGCCGGATGCGCGCGATGGCCTGAAACCAGTGCACCGTCGCGTATTGTTCGCCATGAGCGAGCTGGGCAACGACTGGAACAAGGCGTACAAGAAATCCGCCCGTGTGGTCGGGGACGTGATCGGTAAATACCACCCGCACGGCGACAGCGCTGTGTACGACACCATCGTGCGCATGGCCCAGCCGTTCTCGCTGCGCTACCTGCTGGTAGACGGTCAGGGCAACTTCGGTTCGGTGGATGGCGACAGCGCCGCGGCCATGCGATACACCGAAGTGCGCATGACCAAGCTGGCCCACGAGATGCTGGCCGACCTGCACAAGGAAACCGTCGATTGGGTACCCAACTACGACGGCACCGAACAGATTCCCGCCGTGCTACCGACCAAGGTGCCGGCGTTGCTGGTCAACGGCTCCAGCGGCATCGCCGTGGGCATGGCCACCAACATTCCGCCGCACAACCTCAGTGAGGTCGTGGATGGCTGTCTGGCGCTGATGGACAACCCCGAGCTGACGGTCGATGAACTGATGCAGTACATCCCGGGCCCGGATTTCCCCACGGCAGGCATCATCAATGGCCGGGCCGGCATCATCGAGGCTTACCGCACCGGTCGCGGGCGCATCTATATGCGCGCCCGTGCTGAAATCGAAGACATGGACAAGGTGGGTGGTCGTCAGCAGATCATCATCACCGAGCTGCCTTATCAGTTGAACAAGGCGCGGCTGATCGAGAAGATCGCCGAGCTGGTCAAGGAAAAGAAGCTCGAAGGCATCAGCGAGTTGCGTGACGAGTCCGATAAGGACGGCATGCGCGTGGTCATCGAACTGCGTCGGGGTGAAGTGGGCGAGGTGGTGCTCAACAACCTCTATGCCCAGACCCAGATGCAGAGTGTGTTCGGCATCAATACCGTGGCACTGGTCGACGGCCAGCCACGGCTGCTGAACCTCAAGGACATGCTCGAGGTGTTCGTGCGTCACCGCCGCGAAGTGGTGACCCGGCGTACGGTGTTCGAGCTGCGCAAGGCGCGCGAGCGCGGGCACATCCTCGAAGGCCAAACGGTCGCGCTGTCCAATATCGACCCGGTTATTGAGCTGATCAAGAATTCGCCAACTCCGGCCGAGGCCAAGGAGCGCCTGATCGCCACGCCCTGGGCTTCCAGTGCGGTGGAAGCGATGGTCGAGCGCGCCGGTGCCGATGCCTGCCGTCCGGACGATCTCGATGAGCAATACGGGTTGCGTGAAGGTAAGTACTACCTGTCCCCCGAGCAGGCTCAGGCGATCCTTGAGCTGCGCCTGCATCGCCTGACCGGTTTGGAACATGAAAAGCTGCTCAACGAATATCAGGAAATTCTCAACCTGATTGGTGAGCTGATCCGCATCCTGACCAATCAGGAGCGCCTGATGGAGGTCATCCGCGAGGAGCTGGAAGCAGTCAAGGCCGAGTTCGGCGACGCACGCCGCACCGAAATCACCGCCTCGCACACTGACCTGACCATCGCCGACCTGATTCCCGAAGAAGAGCGCGTGGTGACTATTTCCCACGGCGGCTACGCCAAGAGCCAGCCGTTGGCCTCCTATGAGGCCCAGCGCCGTGGCGGCAAGGGCAAGTCGGCTACAGGCGTGAAGGACGAGGACTACGTCGAGCACTTGCTGGTCGCCAACAGCCACGCCACGCTGCTGCTGTTTTCCAGCAAGGGCAAGGTGTATTGGCTGAAGACCTACGAAATCCCTGAAGCCTCGCGCGCCGCGCGTGGACGTCCGTTGGTCAACCTGTTGCCGCTGGATGAAGGCGAGCACATCACCGCCATGCTGCAGGTCGATCTGGAGGCGCTGCGTCAGCAGGCCGCCGACGACGATGAGCAGCTGGAGGATCTCGACGATACCGTTATCGAGCACGACGAGGCCGACGACGAAGGCGAAGACGCCGAAGAAGAGCTAGTCAACGGTGCCTTTATCTTCATGGCCACCGCCTTCGGTACCGTCAAGAAAACACCACTGGTGCAGTTCAGCAAGCCGCGCAGCTCAGGTCTGATTGCCCTGAAGCTGGAAGAGGGCGACACGCTGATCGCCGCTGCCATCACCGATGGCAGTCGCGAAGTGATGCTGTTCTCGGATGGCGGCAAGGTCATCCGCTTCAAGGAAAGCAACGTGCGTCAGATGGGCCGTACCGCCCGTGGCGTACGCGGCATGCGCCTGCCCGAGGGTCAGCAACTGATTTCCATGCTGATTCCCGAGCCGCAGGCGCAGATTCTGACCGCCTCGGAGCGTGGCTACGGCAAGCGCACCCCGATCGAGGAATACCCACAGCGCGGCCGGGGTGGCCAGGGCGTGATCGCCATGGTCAGCAATGAGCGCAACGGCAAGCTGGTCGGCGCGATCCAGGTGCTGGACGGCGAGGAAATCATGCTGATTTCCGACCAGGGCACCCTGGTGCGTACCCGTGTCGATGAAGTCTCCAGTCAGTCGCGCAACACCCAGGGCGTAACCCTGATCAAGTTGGCCAGCGACGAAGTGCTGGTCGGCCTGGAACGCGTACAAGAGCCCACCGTGGTCGACAGCGACGAGCTGGATGACGAGGCAGAGGCTGAAATCAATGTACCGGACGTGGCCGCAGACGCAGGGGCGCCCGCGGATGAAACCGGTAATCAGGAGTGAGTGACAAGTGAGCAAACGCGCCTATAACTTCTGCGCCGGCCCGGCCGCACTGCCCGAAGCCGTGTTGCAACGCGCCCAGGCGGAACTTCTCGACTGGCACGGCAAGGGCCTGTCGGTCATGGAAATGAGCCACCGCAGCGACGATTACATGGCCATCGCCGCCAAGGCCGAGCAGGATCTGCGCGACCTGCTGGTCATCCCGTCGAACTACAAGGTGCTGTTCCTGCAGGGCGGCGCCAGCCAGCAGTTCGCCGAGATCGCCTTGAACCTGCTGCCGGAAAACGGCGTGGCCGACTATGTCGACACCGGCATCTGGTCCAAGAAGGCCATGGAAGAGGCGCGTCGCTACGGCACCGTCAACGTTGCCGCCAGCGCCAAGCCCTACGACTACTTCGCCATTCCCGGGCAGAACGAGTGGCAGCTGTCCAAGGACGCCGCCTACCTGCACTACGCCAGCAACGAGACCATTGGCGGCCTGCAGTTCGACTGGGTGCCGGAAGTGGGCGACGTACCGCTGGTGGTGGACATGTCTTCGGACATTCTGTCGCGCCCCATCGATGTGTCGAAATACGGCCTGATCTATGCCGGTGCGCAGAAGAACATCGGCCCGAGCGGCCTGGTGGTGGTGATCGTGCGTGAAGACCTGCTGGGTCGCGCCCGCTCCAGTTGCCCGACCATGCTCAACTACCAGGTCGCCGCCGACAACGGCTCGATGTACAACACCCCGGCAACCTTCTCCTGGTACCTGTCCGGGTTGGTTTTCGAGTGGCTTAAGGAGCAAGGCGGCATCGAGGCCATGGCCCAACGCAACCATGCCAAGCAGGAATTGCTGTACAACGCCATCGACGCCAGCGCGTTCTACACCAACCCGATCGCCAAGAATGCCCGCTCCTGGATGAACGTGCCGTTCCGCCTGGCTGACGAGAAGCTCGACAAGGCCTTCCTGGCCGGCGCCGATGCACGCGGCCTGCTCAATCTCAAGGGCCATCGCTCGGTCGGCGGCATGCGCGCCTCGATCTACAACGCGGTGGGTCTGGATGCGGTACAGGCGCTGGTTGCCTATATGGCCGAGTTCGAGAAGGAGCACGCCTGAGATGAGCGAAGCCGATCAGCTCAAGGCCTTGCGGGTGCGCATCGACAGCCTCGATGAGAAAATTCTCGAGCTGATCAGTGATCGCGCGCGCTGTGCCCAGGAAGTGGCGCGGGTCAAGATGCTCAACCTGCAGCCGGGCGAAACACCGGTGTTCTATCGTCCCGAACGTGAAGCCTGGGTGCTCAAGCACATCATGGAGCTGAACAAGGGTCCGCTGGACAACGAGGAAATGGCGCGGTTGTTCCGCGAAATCATGTCCTCCTGCCTAGCCCTGGAGCAGCCGCTGAAAGTTGCCTATCTGGGGCCGGAAGGCACCTTCACCCAGGCTGCGGCGCTCAAGCACTTCGGTGCCTCGGTGCAGAGCAAGCCCATGGCGGCCATCGATGAGGTGTTCCGCGAAGTGGTCGCCGGCGCGGTGAATTTCGGGGTGGTGCCGGTGGAGAATTCCACCGAAGGCGCGGTCAGCCATACCCTGGACAGCTTCCTGGAGCACGACATCGTCATCTGCGGCGAAGTCGAACTGCGTATCCACCACCACTTGTTGATCGGTGAGAACACCAAGTCGGCGAACATCAGCCGTATCTATTCCCACGCCCAGTCCCTGGCCCAGTGCCGCAAGTGGCTGGATGCCCATTACCCCAACGTCGAGCGTGTGGCCGTGGCCAGCAATGCCGAGGCGGCCAAGCGGGTGAAGAGCGAGTGGAACAGCGCGGCGATTGCAGGTGATGTGGCGGCCCAGCTGTACGGGCTGAGCAAGTTGCAGGAAAAAATCGAGGATCGCCCGGACAATTCCACGCGCTTCCTGATGATCGGTAACCAAGAAGTGCCGCCTACTGGGGACGACAAGACCTCGATCATCGTGTCGATGAGTAACCGCCCGGGCGCGTTGCACGAATTGCTGGTGCCGTTCCACGCCAATGGCATTGACCTGACGCGCATCGAAACCCGCCCGTCGCGCAGCGGCAAGTGGACCTACGTCTTTTTCATCGACTTCGTTGGGCATCACCAGGATCCGCTGGTCAAGGCCGTGCTGGAGCAGCTCAGCCAGGAAGCGGTGGCCTTGAAGGTGCTGGGTTCTTATCCGAAGGCGGTACTCTGAACAGCAGTCGCGAGCTGTAAGCCGCAAGCCGTACGTGAGTCGGTGCGTGGCTTCTGCTTGCGGCTTGGAGCGTGAGGCTTGTAGCTATGAAATCCGATTTCCTCGCCCTGGCCGTGCCAGGCGTACAAAAGCTTTCCCCTTACGTCACCGGCAAGCCGATCGATGAGCTGGCCCGTGAACTGGGCATCGATCCGGCGCAGATCGTCAAGCTGGCCAGCAACGAAAACCCGCTCGGCCCAAGCCTCAAGGTGCTGGAAGCGATCCGTGCCGAGCTGCCTGAGCTGACGCGCTATCCCGATGGCAGCGGTTATGTGCTCAAGCAAAAGCTGTCCGAGCGTTTTGGCCTGTCCCCTGAGCTGATCACCCTGGGCAACGGCTCCAATGACATCATCGATATCGTCGCGCGCGCCTATCTGGCGCCCGGCCTGAATGCCGTGTTCAGTGCCCATGCCTTCGCCGCCTACCCGATCTGCACCCAGGCGGTGGGCGCGGAAAGTCGCGTGGTCCCGGCCATCGACTATGGCTACGACCTCGACGGCCTGATCAAGGCCATCGATGACCATACTCGCGTGCTGTTCCTTGCCAACCCCAACAACCCGACGGGCACCTGGTTCGGTGCCGAGGCGCTGGAGCAGTTCCTGTCCCGCGTGCCGGCCCACGTGCTGGTGGTGCTCGACGAGGCGTATATCGAGTTCTCCGAGCCCGGCGAGCTGCCCAATGGCCTGGACTACCTGGACCGTTACCCGAACCTGCTGGTCTCGCGCACGCTGTGCAAGGCCTACGGTCTGGCCGGACTGCGTGTCGGCTATGCCGCGTCCTCGGCACAAATTGCCGACGTGCTCAATCGGGTGCGCCAACCCTTCAACGTTAACAGCCTGGCCCTGGTGGCCGCCTGCGCGGCGCTGGATGACACTGATTATCTGGCCGCCGGCCGTCGCCTGAACAGCGCGGGCATGGCCCAGCTGGAAGCGGGTTTGCGCGAACTGGGCCTGGCGTGGATTCCGTCCAAGGGCAACTTCATCGCCGTGGATTTTGGCCGCGACGCTGCGCCGATCAACGCCGGCCTGCTACGCGAGGGCGTGATCGTGCGGCCGATTGCCGGTTACGGCATGCCGACCTTCCTGCGTGTGTCCATTGGCACCGAGCAGGAAAACGCGCGCTTTCTTGAAGCCCTGAGCAAGGTGCTCGCCAGTGCCTGACGTCAAGCCGCTGCAAGGCGGCGGTGCGCCTGTTCTCGAACGCCTGGTGGTGGTGGGACTTGGCCTGATCGGCGGCTCCTTCGCCAAGGGGCTGCGTGAAAAGGGCCTGTTCCGCGAGGTGGTCGGCGTTGACCGCAATGTCGAATCCTGCCGTCTGGCGGTCGAGCTGGGCGTGGTCGACCGTTGCGAAGAGGATCTGGCGACGGCCTGCCGAGGCGCCGACGTGATTCAACTGGCGGTGCCGATCCTGGCTCTGGAGAAGGTGCTCGCCCAGTTGGCCACCTTCGATCTGGGCCACGCGGTGCTCACCGACGTTGGCAGCGCCAAGGGCAATGTGCTGCGCGCAGCCCGCGAGGCGTTTGGCGGCGTGCCGGTGCGCTTCGTCCCGGGACATCCGATTGCCGGCTCCGAGCGCAGCGGGGTTACCGCTGCCGACGGCCGGTTGTTTCGCCGCCACAAGGTAATCCTCACGCCGCCAGACGGCGTGGACAGCGAAGCGCTGCTGCTCATCGAGCGTCTCTGGCGAGCGCTGGGCGCGGATGTCGAGCAGATGGACGTCGAGCATCACGATCAGGTGCTTGCCGCTACCAGCCATCTGCCGCATATGCTGGCGTACACCTTGGTGGATTCGCTGGCCAAGCGTCACGAGAACCTGGAAATCTTCCGTTATGCTGCCGGCGGCTTTCGCGATTTCACGCGCATCGCCGGCAGTGATCCGTTGATGTGGCACGATATCTTTCTGGCCAATCGCGACGCCGTGTTGCAGGTACTAGACGATTTTCGCGATGACCTCGACGCCTTGCGCGCCGCGGTGGTCGCTGGGGATGGGCATCACCTCTTGGGCGTGTTCACTCGCGCTCGGGTAGCCCGCGAGCATTTCAGCAAAATCCTGGCCCGCCGGGCCTATGTGGACGCCATGCATTCCAATAACGATCTGATTTTCATCGCCCAGCCGGGCGGCAGCGTCAACGGCCGCATCCGCGTGCCGGGCGACAAATCCATTTCCCATCGCTCGATCATGCTCGGCTCTCTGGCCGAAGGCACCACCGAGGTGCAGGGCTTCCTCGAAGGCGAGGATGCGCTGGCTACCATTCAGGCCTTCCGCGACATGGGCGTGGTCATTGAAGGCCCGCAAGATGGCCGCGTCACCGTGCATGGCGTCGGCCTGCACGGCCTGCAGGCACCGCCCGGACCGATCTACCTCGGCAACTCCGGTACCTCGATGCGTCTGCTGGCCGGTCTGCTGGCCGCGCAACCGTTCGACACCACGCTCAGCGGCGATGCCTCGCTTACCAAGCGGCCGATGAACCGTGTGGCCAATCCGCTGCGCGAAATGGGCGCGGTGATCGAGACCGCCGCCGAAGGCCGTCCGCCGCTGACCATTCGCGGCGGCCAGAAATTGATCGGCATGCGCTATGCAATGCCGATGGCCAGCGCCCAGGTGAAATCCTGCCTGCTGCTGGCCGGCCTGTATGCCGAAGGGCAGACCTCGGTCATCGAGCCGGCGCCAACTCGAGACCACACCGAGCGCATGCTGCGCGGTTTCGGCTATCCTGTGAACGTTGACGGCAATACTTCTGCCGTTACGCCCGGGCACACACTGACCGCCACGCAGATTGAGGTGCCGGCGGATATTTCCTCGGCGGCGTTCTTCCTAGTAGCAGCATCGATTGCCGAAGGTTCCGACCTGGTGCTGGAGCATGTCGGCATCAACCCGACGCGCACCGGGATCATCGATATCCTGAAGCTGATGGGCGCCGACATCACCCTGGAAAACCAGAAGGAGGTCGGTGGCGAGCCGGTGGCCGACCTGCGTGTGCGCAGTGCCAAGCTCAAGGGCATCGAGATTCCCGAGGCGCTGGTGCCGCTGGCCATCGACGAATTCCCCGTGCTGTTCATTGCCGCCGCCTGCGCCGAAGGGCGTACGGTGCTGCGCGGCGCCGAGGAATTGCGGGTCAAGGAGTCCGACCGTATCCAGGTTATGGCCGACGGCCTGCAAACTCTGGGCGTAAAAGTCGAGCCCACTCCAGATGGCATCATCATCGACGGCGGCCCGATGGGCGGCGGCGAAGTCTGGGCCCATGGCGACCACCGTATCGCCATGAGTTTCAGCGTGGCCTCGCTGCGCGCCACGGCGCCGATTCGCATCCATGACTGTGCCAACGTCGCCACCTCGTTCCCCAATTTCCTCGGCCTGGCGGCGCAGACCGGCATTCGCGTCAGCGAAGAAGGTCAGGCATGAGTACAGCAGTCATCACCATCGACGGGCCCAGCGGTTCCGGCAAGGGCACCATTGCCGGCCTGTTGGCCACCCGCCTGGGCTGGAATCTGCTCGACTCCGGCGCGCTGTATCGACTGCTGGCCCTATCTGCCAGTAATCACAGCGTCGACTTGACCAACGAAGAAGGGCTCAAGGCCCTTGCCGCTCATCTGGATGTGCAATTCGTGGCTGGCGCACCAGGTCAGGAACAGCTCATTATTCTGGAAGGCGAGGAAGTCACGCAGGCGATTCGCAACGAGCAGGTCGGCTCGGGCGCATCGCAAGTCGCCGCGTTGCCGGCAGTGCGTGATGCGCTGCTGCACCGCCAGCGCGCATTTCTCGAGGCGCCGGGTCTGGTAGCCGATGGTCGCGACATGGGCACCGTGGTATTTCCCGATGCGCCTTTGAAGATTTTCCTGACGGCCAGCGTGGAGGAACGTGCGCAGCGTCGCTATCTTCAGTTGAAGGAAAAGGGCGATGCTGTTATTCTCGCGAGTCTTCTCGACGAGATACGTGCGCGCGATGAGCGTGACACCCAGCGAGCGGTGGCTCCACTCAAACCGGCAGCCGACGCGATTTTGCTGGATTCCACGCAACTGTCGATCGAGCAGGTGCTTGAAAGAATTCTTGGTGAAGTCGCTGCTCGCGAGCTCGCTGGGTAATAGGTCACTTCCAATAACGGAAGACCGCAAGGAGGCATGCAGGAGACCAGTCCTCGTCCTGCAGGCCTCTTTTTATATGAACGAACCCACATTGTCTGGGATGTGGCTTTGGGCAGATCGACTGCCCTTGATCTCACAGGAATCAACATGAGCGAAAGCTTTGCAGAACTATTTGAAGAAAGCCTGAAATCCCTCGACATGCAGCCGGGTGCCATCATCACCGGCATCGTGGTCGACATCGACGGTGACTGGGTCACCGTGCATGCTGGCCTCAAGTCCGAGGGCGTCATCCCGGTCGAGCAGTTCTACAACGAGCAGGGCGAGCTGACCATCAAGGTAGGTGACGAAGTTCACGTCGCACTGGACGCAGTGGAAGACGGCTTCGGTGAAACCAAGCTGTCCCGCGAAAAAGCCAAGCGCGCCGAGTGCTGGATCGTTCTGGAAGCTGCGTTTGCTGCTGAAGAAGTGGTCAAGGGCGTCATCAACGGTAAGGTCAAAGGTGGCTTCACTGTCGACGTCAACGGCATCCGCGCGTTCCTGCCGGGTTCCCTGGTCGATGTCCGCCCTGTGCGCGACACCACCCACCTGGAAAACAAAGAACTCGAGTTCAAGGTCATCAAGCTCGACCAGAAGCGCAACAACGTTGTCGTTTCCCGTCGCAGCGTGCTGGAAGCCGAGAACAGCGCCGAGCGCGAAGCCCTGCTGGAATCCCTGCAGGAAGGCCAGCAAGTCAAGGGTATCGTCAAGAACCTCACCGACTACGGCGCATTCGTGGACCTGGGCGGCGTAGACGGCCTGCTGCACATCACCGACATGGCCTGGAAGCGCATCAAGCACCCGTCCGAGATCGTCAACGTTGGCGACGAGATCGACGTCAAGGTGCTGAAGTTCGACCGAGAGCGCAACCGCGTTTCCCTGGGTCTGAAGCAGCTGGGCGAAGACCCATGGGTTGCCATCAAGGCCCGTTACCCGGAAAACACCCGCGTAATGGCCAAGGTCACCAACCTCACCGACTACGGCTGCTTCGCCGAGCTGGAAGAGGGCGTGGAAGGCCTGGTGCACGTGTCCGAAATGGACTGGACCAACAAGAACATCCACCCGTCGAAGGTCGTTCAGGTCGGCGACGAAGTGGAAGTTATGGTTCTGGACATCGACGAAGAGCGTCGTCGTATCTCCCTGGGCATCAAGCAGTGCAAGTCCAACCCGTGGGAAGACTTCTCTGGCCAGTTCAACAAGGGCGACCGCATCTCCGGCACCATCAAGTCGATCACCGATTTCGGTATCTTCATTGGTCTGGACGGCGGCATCGACGGTCTGGTTCACCTGTCCGACATTTCCTGGAACGAAGCTGGTGAAGAAGCCGTTCGTCGCTTCAAGAAGGGCGACGAGCTGGACACCGTGATCCTGTCTGTTGATCCGGAGCGCGAGCGCATCTCCCTGGGTATCAAGCAGCTGGAAGACGATCCGTTCTCCAACTACGCCTCCCTGAATGAGAAGGGCACCATTGTTCGTGGCATCGTAAAAGAAGTTGACGCCAAGGGCGCCATCATCGATCTGGGCAACGATATCGAGGCCACTCTGAAGGCTTCCGAAATCAGCCGCGACCGCGTTGAAGACGCCCGCAACGTGCTGAAGGAAGGCGAGGAAGTCGAAGCCAAGATCATCAGCATCGACCGCAAGTCCCGCGTGATCAGCCTGTCCATCAAGTCCAAAGACGTCGAAGACGAAAAGGACGCGATGAAAGAGCTGCGCACCAAGCAGGAAGTGGAAAGCACCGGCCCGACCACCATTGGTGATCTGATCCGTGCACAGATGGAAAACCAGAACTAAGTTCTGATTCCATCGAGAAAAAGGGCGACTTCGGTCGCCCTTTTTTGTGGGCGTCTGCCAGCGATCATTCCCCGAACAGCTTCTCGAAAAACGCCTGCATATCCGACCAGGAACGCTCGTCGGCTTGTTTCTGGTAAGCCAGATCCAGGCCCTGGGCTTGATAGGCATCGGCGTCAGGGTTGGAGAAGGCATGCTTGGCGCCGGGCAGACTCACAAAGCGGTAATCAGCGCCGGCCTGATCCATTTCCGCCTTGAACGCTTTCACCTGCTCGGGGCCGACCATGCTGTCCGCTTCGCCGTGTTCGACCAGGATGCGCGCCTTGATGCTGCCGGGACTGGCTGGAACAGCTGGCGACAGGTTGCCATGGAAGCTCACCACGCCCGCCAGTGGAACTCCTTGGCGGGCCATGTCCAGGACCACCTTGCCGCCGAAGCAATAGCCGATGGCTGCCAGTCGTGAGGCATCTGTCTGCGGTTGTTGCTTGAGCAGTTCCAGCCCCGCAAGAAAGCGAGCCTTGCCAGACTGGGCATTTTCGGCGGCGGCCTGCATGAACGCCTTGGCATCGGCCGGATGGCGGGTATTCTTGCCCTCACCGTACATATCAATGGCCAAGGCGGTATACCCCAAGGCAGCCAAGTCGCGGGCACGCCGCTTGGTGTAATCGTTCAGTCCCCACCATTCATGCACAACCAGCACACCGGGGCGTGGCGTTTGGGCGGCATCGTCATAGGCGTAATAAGCAAGCAGTTGGGTACCGTCGGCGCTTTGATAAGGGATCTCGCGCGTCTGGATATCGGCCTGGACAAGGCTGCTGGACATAATCAGCAGGCTGGGAAGAAAGGGGCGCATGGCGAGGCTCTCACGTGACTAGGGATGAAGCCTAAGCCTAGAAGGCATGTCCGGGTGTTGCTGAAACGTCCGTCGTTGTACAGGCTGCGTATCGAAGCCATTCCCTCCGGCAGCCAACATTTCCTCAGTAACAGGCTGCGTGCGCCCGAGTTCTGGGCGAGCCAATTCGCCGCGTTAGTCGACTGCAGAATAGCCGATCAGGCCCAGGCTGCGTCAGGCTTGAGGCGCTTCGCTGTTGTCAAACACTGCTTGCGGAAGATTTTTGCCGGGTTTGAGGGGCGGTGGAGTCAATCCCATGGACACATAAATGCGGGTAAAGGCCTCGATGCCGATATTGGCCGGGCGTACCCACTCAGTACGGATGTAGAGCAGACCGCCGCCCACCGGAATTGGCGCGGTGGGCACCAGCACGGCATGGTAGGCGCGCCCTTCGATCTCGATGGGCTCTGGATTGGGTAGTAGCGCCAACACTGCAACGCCATCGCCGCCAAAAAAACACCAGACTGGACTCATGGCGCCGATATCCGCGCCTTCTTTTTTATCCAGCAGGCCAACGAAGCGGTCGGTCAGGCTGTACAACGTGCCCAAGAGCGGGATACGCCGCAAAATACCGTTGATCAGGCGCGACAGTGGGCCTTTGAGGCCAAGTTGCACCGCCAGGCCCAAGGGAAAGATGGCTGCAATCAGTAGCAGGGTGCCAATCAGGTAAGCCTGTACCGGACTTTCCACAAACGGATGGCCAACGGTCGCGAAGAGCTGGCCAAGCGGCGTCGAGGGTCCGGCAAAACGGTTCAGCAGGCTAACGATCCAGGTCAGCAACAGCAGCGTCAAGGCCAGTGGCAGTAAGGCCAGCAGTCCGGCCAGCCAGGTGGTGATAAGTGACTTGAGGCCGCGCTTGAAAAACATGTCTGGAGCACTCTCGACGATCGGAGGTGAATGACGGCCGCCATTCTGGAGATTC
This sequence comes from Serpens gallinarum, assembly GCF_014836765.1. Lineage (GTDB taxonomy): Bacteria > Pseudomonadota > Gammaproteobacteria > Pseudomonadales > Pseudomonadaceae > Serpens > Serpens gallinarum. Next base: position 69,263 of record NZ_JACSQG010000007.1, on the reverse strand, counting down.
CTGGCCACGGTGCAAGTGCCGGTGCGTAACGCCCTGTGAAGCTACCCTGTGATAGCAGATGGCGTTATTCAGCGGCCTGTTAACGCTCCAGAGCGCGGTAAGCACCGGGAGTCAGGTCTGTCCATTTTTTAAAGGCACGGTGAAAGGCGGACGATTCGGAAAAGCCCAGTTGTTCGGCAATGGTCTGGATGGAAAATTCGGCGCGACTCAATAGATAAATTGCCCGGTCACGGCGCAGATGGTCCTTCAACTCCTGGAACGTGGTGCCTTCCTCACGCAGGCGGCGGCGCAGCGTTTGCGGGCTGCAGTGCAATTGACGCGCGACGCTGTCGAGGTTCGGCCAGTCCGTACAGTTGCGCCCCAGCAGGCGGCGGATCCGACTGGCCAGGCTGTGGCCGCCCACGGGGCGAGCGAGCAGGTCTGCGGGAGAACGTTTCAGGAACTGTTTGAGGGTGCGCTCATCCTGTAGAAGCGGCATGTCCAGATAGCGGGCTTGGAAGCGCAAACCTGTATGTTCCGCCGCAAACCGCCGTGCACCGGGAAACAACAGATCGTACTCGGTGGCGTGGGCAGGCTGTGGATAGGCAAAGGTGGTTCCTTCCAGGCGGATGCGCTGGCCAATCAACCAACTGCTCAAGCGATGCCAGATCACCAGCAGGCTTTCGACCAGGAAATGCTCCGGATCCCATTGCGAATCGGTGGTGACACTCAGATAAGCCCATTCATTGTCGCGGTGTAGGTGGAGCTGGGCCGCCCAGGGAAACAGGCGATAAAACATCATGCCGCGCTGCAGGGCCTTTTCCAGGGTGCGGCAATGAATGATCGCGTGCCCCATCATGGCAAAGGTGCCGCGCTTGCTGGGTTGTTCGCCGAGCCCGAGGTATTCGTCATCCAGCGTTTCCCAGAGCAACTGAATCAGCTGGACGAAGTGCTCGGGAGCGACACGGGCACGCGGCTCGTCAACGATTGCCACCGGCAGGTTGGACTGACGCAGCAATTCGTGGCAATCGTGCCCCCGACGCCCAGCACCCCGCAACGCGGCGCGGACAAAATGGCTGGCAATGGTGCGCTCACGCATGGCTCGGCTCCTTGATCCCGTGGGCGATGGTAGTCAGGCCGTTGATTACGGGCAAGCTGACGGCGCGCGTAATCACGCCGGGAAAGTGCGAATACTCGGTTAGGGTGCAGGGGGCGTGCCGGCAATAGGCAGGAAGCCCAAGGCAACGTAATGGCCTGGCGGGGGTGAGCTATGCGTCTTAAGGACGCTGGACACGATAATGGCTAATTGATAGCGTGCCCACCGCCTGAGCATGCTGGTTCAGGTTTAACGCACAAGGAATGATGTATGAAACAACAACTGTTGGTTATCGCCCTGGCTTCCGTTGCATTGGCCGGTTGCGCTCCTGCGAACATTTCGTCTGTCCAGTGGGATACCGGTATCGGTGCGAATGCGCAAACGCGTTGCGCAGAAGTCGATATGCGTTCCAAGAAGGAGATGGATAAGGTGTTCGCTCAGTTTGACGGTTGGAAACTGGTCTATATGTCCGAATACACCACGGCCAACCGCTTTGGTACCTCGGGTGTGGCCTGCTTCGAGCGCGCACAGTAAGATTTTACCAAGGGGGTTATCACATGACGTGCGTGATAACCCTTTTTGCTTCGCCGTCCGCTGCAGTCCGCCATGCGGCGTTATCCCCCTTGAGCTTGACGCTCACGCGCACGACGTTATGCCACTCGCCGCTCCCCACTGAAAACCAGTGTTGATTTGCATCGCCTGCATAGATAACGACGCCCCTTGCCGACGAGGGTGTGACGCTGGGCGGTAAAGGGAAACTCGCCATCCGGGCATGCGCAGCGATACAGGTAGCGGGTGCCTGGCCGCCGCTGCACGTCATAGTGATGGCAGCGGTCCGCAGGCAATTGATAGACACCGCGCATGATCGATTGCCACTCTTCGCCGTGGGGCTTGATTCGTGGACCAAAAAGCTGGTGGGCGACCAGATGGGCGACTTCATGGGCCACGGTCTGCTTGAGGAAATGTTCGCGATTGTCGCGGTATAACTGCGCATTGAAACGCAGCAGGTTTTCCTGCAGATGCGCAACACCGGCCTTCTGTCCGCGCAGGCGCAGACTCACTTGAGGACGGCGAAAGGTGCGTTTGAAGAACGCCTCGGCCTGCTGATAACAGGCCTCGACGCGGGAATTTAACAGTTCGGGCATGGCGCGCGGATCTCCTGAGCGCGCCATTATAGGGAAGATGGGGCAGGGGTTAGCGGATGTATTCCGGTCCGATGCCCATTCCCCAGATAATTACCGAGGTTGCCATCATGGCTACCAGTACCACCAGGCCTACCGCCAGTACCGAGCTGGAGAACAGAAAGCCTTCGTCGGGGTGAATGCCCATGAAAGTGGGTAGTCCTGCATAGAGCAGGTAAACGGTGTAGGAAATGGCCGCGGTACCGACCAGCATGCCCAGCCATAGACTAGGGTAGAGCGCGGCGAGTCCGCCGATGAACAGCGGCGTGGCGGTAAAGGCAGCAAAGCGGATGCACTGGCTGCGGCTGGGATTGGCGTGGTAAGTGCGCGCCATCCAGTGAATGAAATAACCCATGGCAACCACCCCCGCCAGCATGGCCAGATAGGACAGCAGGGTCAGGGGCAGGGCGCTGCTTTCAGTGAGTTTTACCGCCGTGCCTGAGCCCAGTTTCCAGCCGACCTGGGTGGTACCGATGAAGGCGGAAACGGCGGGAATTGCGGCGAGAATCAGGGTTGGCACGAATTGCAGTGGCCCGCCTCGTTCAGTGCGGCGAATTGCTTGCCACTCTCGGTTGGGACGGGTGAATAACCCCCAGACGTGATTGCTCATAGCTACCACTCCTCTTGTTATCAGGCCATCCACTGCGGCCTTGGTTGGGAGTATAGGCAGGCCCGTTACGTTAAACGGCGCTGCTTTAGAGCAAATGGATCCATAAGGTTTAGTAGTAATAGCGTTGAAGAATGTCCATCGCGGTATTGATCGATTGCAGGCGTTCCGTGCTGCCGCCTCGATCCGGATGATGCTGGCTGACCAGTTGGCGATAGCGCAGGCGGATGTCAGCCAGCTTGAGCGCCTTGTGTTGATCCAGTTCGAACAGCTCCAGCGCCGCTCGTTTTTCATCGCCGCCCTGCATACGCGTCCAGAAGCTGGAGAGCAGGCGCTCCACATCTTGCTCGGTGGTGTCGCGCAGATGGCTTATGTCCAGGTAGTAGTCGCGCAGCGTATCGCCTTCGCTCAGGGCCTGGCTGCCAGCCTGGTACGGCAGTAGCTGCACGCACAGCGGGCTGATCGACACGTGGCCTCGGGCCGCGGCCCATAATTGGTCGCGCAGGCGATACAGCGCGTTGAATAGCAAGAAGTGGGTGCGAAACAGCACCAGCGGATCCTTCAGAGGCAGATGGGGGATGTGCGTGCTGTGGCGTGCTTTAAGCATCTGTATCAGCTGATATTCGCTGCAGCCCTGGGGCGTTTCGCGCAGCAGGACATGCAAGTGTTCGCACAGGTCCTGCGCCGGATCGAGGTCGGTTGTCATGGCGGGCAGCCTAGCACAGGGACAGCAGGCGCAACGTAAGACAGCCGGGCATGACCCAACGGGGCTGGGGCTGCATCGACTTTGCGCGTAAAATGCGCGGCTTCCAGAATTTTCGCCGGACTCCACACAGCATGGGCACTCTTTCGGTCAACCAGAACAAACTGCAAAAGCGCCTGCGCCGTCAGGCCGGGGAAGCCGTCACCGACTTCAACATGATCGAAGACGGCGACAAGGTCATGGTCTGCCTGTCAGGCGGCAAGGACAGTTACACCATGCTTGACGTCTTGCTGTACTTGCAGAAAGTCGCGCCGATCAAATTCGACATCGTCGCGGTGAACATGGACCAGAAACAACCGGGTTTCCCCGAGCATGTGCTGCCCGAATACCTCAAGGCGCTGGGCGTCGAGTATCACATCATCGAGAAAGACACTTACTCGGTGGTCAAGGAAAAGATCCCGGAAGGCAAGACCACCTGCTCGCTGTGCTCGCGCTTGCGTCGCGGTACGCTGTACACCTATGCCGACGAGATCGGCGCGACCAAGATGGCCCTCGGTCACCATCGCGATGACATTCTGGAAACCTTCTTCCTGAACATGTTCTACGGCGGCACGCTCAAGGCCATGCCGCCCAAGCTTCTGTCCGACGACGGCCGTAACGTGGTGATTCGACCGCTGGCCTATTGCAACGAGGCAGACATCGAAGCCTATTCGAAGATGAAGGAATTCCCGATCATTCCTTGCAACCTGTGCGGCTCGCAGGAAAATCTCCAGCGCCAGGTGGTCAAGGGCATGCTGCAGGACTGGGAGCGCCAATCGCCGGGCCGTACCGAAATCATGTTCCGCGCCCTGCAGAACGTGGTGCCTTCGCAATTGGCGGATCGCAACCTGTTCGACTTCAAGAGCCTGAAGATCGACGACGCCGCCACGCCGCGTTTCGTCGATCTGATGAGCCTGTAATCGCCCGCTGCGCAGTTCGCGACACGCCAGAGCCGTTTCGACTTTGGGCGTGTCGCGATGCGATGCCTAGCGTGAGGCGTGCGCCTGGGGCTGGATGAACATCTTCGTCACCCGACGATCCCTGACCTCAAGCACCGTCAGTTGCCAGTCGGCGTACTCGATTCGATCACCGGTCAACGGCAATCGATCCAGCACACTCATCGCCAACCCGGAAAGGGTCTGGTAGTCGTCCGTTGGCTTGGCGTTGAAACCGAGCCGGTCACGTAACACCAGCAGGTTAACGGCGCCGCTTGCGTGGTATCCACCCTCTACAGGCTCAATATCCGGGCCTTCGATTTCGCTGGCATCGGGAAGCTCGCCGGCAATGGCTTCGAGGATATCGGTGAGCGTCAGCAAGCCTTCGAAATCGCCAAACTCATTGACCACGAATGCCACGTGGGTGGCGGCCTGGCGCATCTGCTCCAGGGCATTGAGCACCGATGAGCTGTCGGGCAAGTTGATGGGAGTGCGTACCAGGCTTTCGATGTCCGCGTGCTCGCCTTTAAGCAGTTGCCTGAACAGCTCCTTCTTGTGGATATAACCCAAGGGCACGTCAGCGGCATTGCCGCGGGAAACCAGCAGACGCGAGTGAGGGGAATCCAGCAGTGCCTGATGAATCTTCTCAAGCGGGTCATCGAGATTGATCCGGTCAACTTCCATGCGGTCGGTCATGGCTTTCTGGATGGACTGATCCGCCAGACCCAGCACACCGCGGATCATGACGCGCTCGCGTCGATCGAACGGCACGCCATCGCCCGTGGCACCGCCGAGCATGTCGGCAATCTCCTCGCCCACTTCATCCATTTCTACCTTGCCGCCGAGCAGACGCATCACCGCATGGGCGGTGCGGTCGCGCAGCCCGCGCTCGCCCTGCAGGCTGCGTTTGCGCCGCGAGCGGGCCAACTGATTGAAGAACTCGATGGCAATCGAGAAGCCAATGGCGGCGTACAGGTAGCCTTTCGGAATGTGGAATCCGAACCCTTCGGCCGTCAGGCTGAAGCCGATCATCATCAAAAAGCCCAGGCACAGCATGATGACGGTGGGGCGGGCATTGACGAAGGCGGTCAGGGGTTTGCTGGCGACCATCATCAGGCCCATGGAGATCACCACCGCAATCATCATCACCGGCAAATGCTCGACCATACCCACGGCGGTGATGACCGCGTCCAGCGAGAACACCGCGTCGAGCACTATGATCTGCGCGACCACCGGCCAAAAGCGCGCATAGGCCTTGCTGCCGGAGACTTGGTGAGTGTGGCCTTCGAGCCGCTCGTGCAACTCCATCGTCGCCTTGAACAGCAGGAAGATGCCGCCGAACAGCATGATCAGGTCGCGGCCGGAGAAGGCATGGTCGAACACGCTGAACAGCGGCTGCGTCAGGGTCACCAGCCAGGCGATGCTGGCCAGCAGACCCAGGCGCATGATCATCGCCAGGCTCAAGCCGATCATGCGCGCTCGGTCGCGCTGCTCGGGCGGCAGTTTGTCCGCGAGAATCGCGATGAAGACCAGGTTGTCGATGCCCAGAACGATTTCCAGGACGATCAGGGTCAACAGCCCCAGCCAGGCGGTGGGATCAGCGATCCATTCCATTTAGTGCATGCTCTTGATGGGAAAACGGGTACAGCCGAACGATCCACGAACCCGTTGGGGTCGCAGCGAAAACGTCAGCCGATTAACCAGAGATGCAGCGCAAGGGCTGCGAGAGGCTAGGCGCCGAAAGGCACTGCCTGGAGATTGAGCCGCTCTCGGCCTGCACGGCGAGGGCGGTTTGCTACTGTCACTGTCCATAAAATCCGAAATGGAAACGAAGGTCGAGAAGGGTAAAGGAATTCAATTGCTGAGCTTATGAGTCATTGTTACAAGTTTTTGCATCCATTCCTGAAAACCGGGGCAGGCTTGAAATCAACCCCGGCGCAGACCCTAGGAGGTTGCCTTTGGCGAATCAAGCCGCACCCAAAGGCTGCCCGCCTGGGCTTACTCCTGCTCAGAGCCTTCCTTGCCCAGCTGCGGCGTGATGCGTGTCGCCATCACCTGGTCGATCCGGTAGCTGTCCACATCCATCACCTCGAAGGTGTAGCCGCCCCAGGTCACGCTGTCGGTGCGTTTCGGCACGCGGCGCAACATGGTCATCAGCAGGCCGGCAAGGGTTTCATACTCGTCTTCGTGGGGCACGCTGTCGATCTCTAGCGCCCGGCGCACATCCTGAATGGGGGTAATGCCGTCGATCAGCCAGGAATTGGCGTCGCGGCGCACGATCTGTTCCTCGTACCAGGGCGAAACCATGTCGCCCATCACGATGCTCATCACGTCGTTGAGGCTGACCAGGCCGACTACCAGGCTGTATTCATTGACGATCAAGGCGAAGGTCTCGCCGGCCTGACGAAACTGCTTGAGCATTTCCGCCAGGGTTAGGCGATCCGGAACCACCAGCGGCTTGCGTAGCAGGCCCGGATCATTGAGTGCGATGGGTTGGTTGTTTACCACCCGCCTGAACAGGTCCTTGATAGTGACGTAACCGATGATGTGGTCGATGTCACCATCACAGACCGGGTAGGACGAATGGGGGGCGTCGCTGATCCGTGAGCGGATCAATGTATCGGGGTCATCGTGCAGAAAATAGGCGATGGCGTCGCGGTGCGTCATGGCACTGGGCAGCGTGCGGGTTTCCAGTTCGAAGATGTTTTCGATGACCTGCTGCTCGTGGCGATCGAGGGTGCCGGATTGGGCGCCGGCTTCGGTCATTGCCATGATGTCGTCCGGGGTAATGCTGTCATCGCGCTTGCGCGGGAGGTTGAACAATGCGATCAGGCCACTGACCAGCCAGGAATAGATCAGTACCACGGGCTTGAGCACTGTGGTGAGGATCTGCATCGGGCCAATAACACGCACGGCGAGCTGCTCGGGAATCGCCATGGCGACCTGTTTGGGCACCAGGTCGGTAATCACGATGAACAATGAGGTAGTGAGAGTAAAGGACACTACGAACGCCAGGGTGGCGGCCTGCGCGGCGGCCATGTGCGGCACCAACAGCTGGGTGAATAGCGGGCTGAGGAACCCCTCGCCGACAATCCCGCCGAGAATGGCCAGGGCGTTCATGCCGATCTGCACCACCGTAAAATAATGACCGGGGTTGGCCTGGGTATGGATGACCCGCCGGGCATTGGCGCTGCCCTCGTCGGCCATCTGGCGCAGTTTGATCGGGCGCGAGGCGGCCAGGGCAATTTCGGCAAGAGAGAAGAACGCGCTGAACAGAATCAGGGCGGTCAGGAGGAGAAGGCTTTGGCTGAAGCTCATAAGGGTGCGCAGGGCAATGGAAAAGGTGGCGGAGATTACCATGCGCCCGTAACGGCAAGCATGACGCACAGCGAGACGAACAAGCACCTGTGAACACTGTAGATGCTCATGGGCCGAATGCCCTGGCCAAGAGCCTCACTACGTTGCACTTGCCACGCTGCCACGGCACCCTGTGCCCCCCGTAGCAAACCGACTTCCGTAGGCTTATCCCATGCGCAACTACCAGTGGCTTCACGAATACTGTCTGAACCGTTTCGGCTCGACGGCGGCGCTGGAGGCACGCTTGCCAGTGCCAAGAAGTTCCGAGGCGTTGCGTACCATGACAGATGATCGGTATTTGTCGCAGCTGGCCTTACGGGTGTTTCGCGCCGGGCTCAAACACAGTCTGGTGGATGCCAAGTGGCCGGCGTTCGAGGAGGTATTCTTCGGCTTCGATCCCAACAAGGTCGTGTTGATGAGCGCTGAGCATGTGGAGCGGCTGATGCAGGATGCGCGGCTGATTCGCCATTTCGGCAAGCTCAAGAGCGTGCCGCGCAATGCGCAGTTCATCCTGGACGTGGCCAGAGAGAAAGGCAGCTTCGGCGCGTTAATTGCTGATTGGCCGCAGAGCGACATCGTCGGCCTGTGGAAGTATCTGGCCAAGCATGGCAGCCAGCTGGGTGGTTTGTCGGCGCCGCGCTTCTTACGCATGGTCGGCAAAGATACCTTCGTGCCCGCCGAGGATGTGGTCGCTGCGCTCAAGGCGCAGGAGATCATCGACAAGGCGCCCACCAGTCTTCGTGACCTGGCTCAGGTGCAAGCGGCCTTTAACCAATGGCAGGCAGAAAGTGGCAGGCCGCTGTGCCAGCTGTCGATGATGTTGGCCTATACGGTGAATCATTAAGAGCAGCGGACTTCCCTGCGTTAACTAAAGAATGGTTTTTGCCTCCTGCGACGTGATTATCCAGCATTGTCGAGTCGGGATACTACGCTGGCGAGGGTCCACGTTAAGCTTGAGCGATTCAACTTTCCCCCGCGCCAAGAGCGCCGCCTCTGCGATATCCGTGCCGTTCAGGGGCGCTTAGAAGTTTCGGTCATCGCCGTTGGTCACTGAATGATCGATAGAATTTGAAAATCGATTTACCGGTTGGCATAGTTTCGCCACTTTTTTAACCGACACGGCCGTGCCCATGCCCACACGCTTCGCACATTTCGTGCCTTTGGCTCTCGTTGTATTTCTGACAGGTTGTGCTTCCACCCCTTCGCAACACACTGAACCCGCTGCTCCGCCGCTGGAGGCGTTGAGTGCCCAGATAGAGGTGTTTGAGCAACAGATCGAGGCGCGCCTGGTTGAGCTGGAAAGCCAGCAATTGGAACAGCTGGCCGACAGCATTCTCAATCGTGGCCAGCAGTTGCTCGGCACCCCTTACCGCTATGGCGGGACGTCAACCAAGACGGGGTTCGACTGCAGTGGTTTCATTGGCTATCTGTTTCATGAGGAGGCCGGGATCAAACTACCCCGAACCACCCGTGAGATGGTCCAGTTGAACGCCCCCCGTGTGACGCGGGGCGAACTGCAGCCGGGGGACATCATTTTCTTCAGCACCCGTGGCCGCGGTGGCCGGGTGAACCATGCCGGGATCTATATTGGCGATCAGCAGTTCATCCATTCCGCCAGTCGCCGCAGCGGCGTGCGTATAGATCGTCTGGACCAGGGTTACTGGAGCACACGTTACTTGCAGGCCAAGCGCGTACTGACCACCGACAGCGTACCGACGCTCAATCTGGCGCAGCTTGCCGGCCAAGGGCAGACGACTCAGCGCTAACAGGCAGGGCGCGTAAGGCTTGCACCTGCACGTCTTACGCTACACAGTGATGGCGCTTTCACTTTTGGGACGTCTACCATGCCTGTCTTGGCTCGCATTGCCCTGCTCATAGTGGTCAGCCTGCTTGGCGCCTGTTCATCCCCCGCGCCGCAAACCAGCATCGTGTTTACGCCGCGTTCCGCGACTGCGGTTCCCAGCGACGTACTGTTTCGCGCCATCGGTCTGGTCGGCACCCCGTACCGTTGGGGCGGCAATACGCCAGCGGGCGGTTTCGACTGTAGCGGATTGATCGGCTTCGTATATCGCGATGCCGCCGGTATCCAGTTGCCACGCACCACAGCCCAGTTGAGCACCCTGCGGGCGCCCAGCATCAAACGCGGTGCACTGCAGCCCGGCGACCTGGTGTTCTTTGCGACCAGCGGCGGTAGCAATGTCAGCCATGCCGGCATCTACGTTGGCGAAGGACGCTTCGTGCATGCCCCCTCTTCGGGCGGCACCGTGCGGCTGGACAGCCTGTCCAGCCGTTATTGGCAAAACACCTATCAAGGCGCCAAGCGGATTTTCGACGAGGGGCAGGTGGCGCGTAATCGCTGAGCTTGTGCCCGATAACGCTCGCATCGTCTTATTTCAGTCGTTATCGAAGGGAAAAAGTGACAATTTGCCACTGCGCTCAACGTGCAGTCGATCACATCAAAACCCTATACTCGCTCCTGCTGCAGGGTGATACGCCTGTAGCGCCATGGGGCCGCTAGGCCAGCCCTCGCTGGGGAGCGACAGACCAGGGCTGCAGTCAAAGGGGGACGCACAACGGCTCGCGCCGTTGGCACTAGCGGTCTATGCGAATCTGCCAAAAACAATAAAAAAGGAACCGCCAATGAATTTGTTTTGGTGGCAAGAGCCTTGCCAGGCACTCGATCACGTGGCCCTGCAAAAGGCTACTCGACGTCAACAACGCGCGCTCAAGCCTTCCGGTGGGCTGGGCCAACTGGAGCCGGTGCTGATTCGTCTGGCCGGCATGCAAGGGCGCGAAAAGCCCCGCCTGGATCAGATCTGCATGTCGGTGTTCATCGCCGATCACGGCGTGGCGGAGGCGGGAATATCGGCTGCGCCGCAATCGCTGACCGGGGTGCTACTGCGCAGCACGGTGGAAGGCGGGGCACTGAGTGTGCTGGCCCGTCAGTTGAATGCCTCGCTGGAGGTGATAGACCTGGGCACGGCGGGCCCGGTGGGCACGATTGAAGGGGTGCGGCATTTGCAGATCGGCGCCGGCACACTGAATTTTCTCCACGACGATGCGATGACCCCAGCGCAATGCCTGATCGCCCTGGCATCCGGGCGCGAGAGCGCCCGTCGGGCGGTGGGACAGGACCTGTTTATCGGCGGCGGGCTGGGTGTGGGCAGCACCACGGCGGCCACCGCCTTGGCCTGCGCGGTGTTGGGTCATCCGGCGACGTTATTGGTCGGTCCCGGCTGTGGGCTGGACGAAACTGGCGTGCTACACAAGCAGACGGTGATCGATGCAGCGCTTGAGCGGCATGCCGTGGTGCGGGACAGCCCGCTGGGCCTGCTGCAAAGCCTCGGTGGCTTCGAAATTGCCGCGTTGGTCGGAGCCTATCTGGAGTGTGCCCAGCAGGGCGTACCGGTGCTGGTGGACGGCTTCGTCAGCAGCGTCGCTGCCTTGTTGGCGGTGCGGCTGAACCCGCGCTGCCGGCCCTGGTTGCTGTTCGCCCAGTTGAGTGCCGAGCCAGGCCATCGCCTGGTGCTGGAGGCCCTGCAAGCCGATCCGCTGTTGCAGCTCGACCTGAGCATGGGCGATGGCAGCGGTGCTGCCTTGGCGGTGCCCATGCTGCAGGCCACCTGCCGATTGCATGCCGAAATGATCAGTCTGGAAGACGCATTGGGCAGGGCTATGGCATCGGATGTGACCGGCCCGTCTGCGGCCGGCAGGGCGGCGCTTCGGGCTGTGCGGTAAGGTTGAAACCGCACTTTACCTGGCTGCATCTGTGGTCTTGCAACATGTCGGCCTGCCGGAGGGGCGCTTGCGCGGGCATACTTAGCGCTTCCGGGGTCGACTGACCCGCTTCCTACGTCTTATTTACCTGCCGTCCCATTCCTTTGGGCGGCGGCCGAGTTGTTGCTGCCATGACTGATCACGCTTTCCCCTCCGAACAACGTACCGGCGTTTACCGCGCCATTGCCGAGCGCCGCGACATGCGCCACTTCGCTGGGGGAGCGGTCGAGCCGGCGCTGCTTGAACGTCTGCTGCGGGCAGCGCACCAGGCCCCCAGCGTCGGTCTGATGCAGCCCTGGCGGTTTATCCGCATCACCAAGCCCGAATTGCGTGAGGGGATTCAGGGCCTGGTGGAAGCGGAACGCCTGCGCACCGCCGAAGCGCTGGGCGAGCGAGGCAGCGAATTCATGCGTCTCAAGGTTGAAGGGGTACGTGATTGTGCCGAATTGCTGGTGGTGGCGCTGATGGACGGCCGGGAACGGCATATCTTTGGCCGGCGCACCTTGCCGGAAATGGACCTGGCCTCGCTGTCCTGCGCCATCCAGAACCTCTGGCTGGCGGCCCGCGCCGAAGGCCTGGGCATGGGCTGGGTGTCGTTGTTCGATCCCGCAGCGTTGGCCGAACTGCTGCACATGCCAGCCGGTAGCAAGCCGATGGCGGTGCTGTGCCTGGGGCCGGTGCATGAGTTCTACGCCGAACCGATGTTGGTGCAGGAAGGTTGGGCCCAGGCACGTCCGCTGGAGGAATTGGTCTTCACTGACCGCTGGGGCGAGCACGCGTGAACCCAGTTGCCCGTGAGGCGTTATTGCGTTGGGCGGGTGGATTACCATGGGCGGCCTGAGCGCGATATTGAGCGCCTGAACCTGAAAAACCGAACGAGAACCCCCGCATGTATGAACTGATCCTCGGCGGCGCCCGTTCCGGCAAGAGCCGGTTGGCCGAGCAACTGGCGGCCGACAGCGGCCTGGCGGTGACCTATATCGCCACCAGCCAGGCGCTGGATGGCGAGATGCGCGCGCGCATTACCCATCACCGCGGGCGGCGCCCGGCCACGTGGGGGCTGATCGAGGAACCGCTCGAACTGGCCCGCGTGCTGCGCGACAATGCCGCCCCCGACCGCTGCCTGCTTGTGGATTGCCTGACCCTGTGGCTGACCAACCTGCTTATGCTGGAGGACGATGCCCGTCTGGCCGCCCAGCGCGAGGCGCTGCTGGAAACCCTGACGCGCTTGCCGGGGCGCATCATTCTGGTCGGCAACGAAACTGGTTTGGGCATCGTCCCCCTCGGTGAGCTGAGTCGTCGTTATGTCGATGAGGCCGGCTGGCTGCATCAGGCGCTGGCCGAACGTTGCCAGCGTGTCGTTTTCACCGTCGCCGGATTGCCGATGGTGCTCAAAGGAGACCCCCTGTGACTGATTTACCCTGGTGGCAGCAACCCTGCCGCCCCCTTGATGCCACGGCTGAAGCCGCCGCTTGCGCCCGTCAGGCGCAACTGACCAAGCCGGCGGGCTCCCTCGGGCTGCTGGAAACCCTGGCCGTGCGCCTGGCGGCCCAGCAGGGACGCGAAAAACCGCAGCTCGATAACGTGTGGATCGCCATTTTTGCCGGCGACCACGGTGTTGTCGCCGAGGGTGTGTCCGCCTATCCGCAGGCGGTGACGGTGCAAATGCTGCAGAACTTCTTGGCCGGCGGCGCTGCTATCAGCGTGCTGGCCAGGCAACAGAATGCCCACTTGGAAGTGCACAACCTGGGCACCGTGGCCCCCGCCAATTTGCCAGGCGTGGCGGAACACGGCGTGGCCGCCGGCACTGCCAACTTCATCCAGGGACCGGCCATGACGACGGCGCAGTGCGACGCGGCGTTGGCTGTGGGCCGCGACGTCGCAGTGCGTGCGGCGGCTGAAGGCTGCCAGCTGTTGATCGGCGGCGAAATGGGCATTGGCAACACCACGGCGGCCAGCGCCCTGGCCTGTGCATTGTTGGGTGTGCAGTTGGAACAGTTGGTGGGCGCCGGCACCGGTCTGGACAGCGACGGCGTGCGCCGCAAGCGTGACGCCATTCAGCGTGCCCTGGCTCTGCATGCCGGCGAGCGCGACGCTTACGACTGGCTGCAACGCCTCGGCGGGCTGGAAATTGCTGCTCTGGTCGGCGCTTATCTGGGCTGCGCTCAGCAGGGCATCACCGTATTGGTGGACGGGGTGATCTGCACCGCCGCCGCGCTGATTGCCGTGCGCCTGAATCCGGGCGTGGCCGACTGGCTGTTGTTTGCCCACAGTGGCGCCGAGCCGGGCCATGCGCCGTTGCTGGCGGCGCTGGATGCCCAGCCGATTCTGCAACTCGGTATGCGCCTGGGCGAAGGCAGCGGTGCTGGTGTGGCGTTGCCGCTGCTGCGTCTGGCCTGCGCCCTGCACGGCGAGATGGCGACCTTCGCCGAAGCGGCCGTGGCCGGCAAACTGGCATGAGCCTGTGCCTCGACCTGCTGCGCCACGGTGAAACCACCGCGGGCAGCGGCTTTTTTGGCAGCAGTGATGTGCCGCTCAGCGAGAGTGGCTGGCAGCAGTTGCGCGCCGCCGTGCTCGGTGGCGACTGGGATGTGCTGGTCAGCTCGCCGTTGCAACGCTGCCGGGCCTTTGCCGAGGAGCTGGCGCAGCAGACGAGTCTGCCATTGCAGATCGAGGCGGGCCTGCGCGAGCTGCATTTCGGCGCTTGGGAAGGGCGCAACGCGGCGCAGATCATGCTCGAAGACGAGCACGCCCTGGGTGCCTTTTGGAACGACCCCTACGGCTTTACACCGCCAGACGGCGAGCCGCTGCTCGATTTCGCCAGCCGCGTGCTGGGAGCGGTGGAGCGCCTGCACTGGGAACTGGCCGGGCAGCGCGCCTTGTTGCTGACCCACGGCGGGGTGATGCGCTTGCTGCTGGCCCGCGCCCGCGGCCTGCCGGAGGCGCAGTTGTTACAGGTGGAAGTCGGCCACGGCGCCCTGCACCGGTTGTGGATCGGTGCTGGGTTGGCGTTGCGCGAGGGCTGAATCCTGTCGAAACGTAGGTGGATCGCGCTTATCGATCCACCGGGTGGCGTTCCACGGGGGGGAGCGATTGTCTGCCTGCGGACACGTCGCTGACCCACGGCTCCAGGCGTTTGCCGAAGGAGACTTCGACGGCGTAGCGCGCCTTGTCCTGGCTGGCATCGTCACTCTGTTCGGGCAAGCTCGAGCGCCAACTCCGGGGCAGGTTGATCCGGTCTGCACCACGCAACGAGACACTGCCACTCAGACCGCTCTCAGCGTTCTGCCAGGGGCGGACCAGCCCTTTCACGATCGCGTATTGCTGGCGGTTAGAGTAGCGCTGGCGTAGTACGTCCAGCTCAAGGCCAACATCGACCAGGTACAGGCGGCTACCGGTTTCCACCTGGTGCAAGGCGTGGCGCGCATCTTCGGCGCGCTGGCGCAGGGATTTATCCTCCGGCAATAACACTGCGGCCTGTTCTGCGCGTGTCAGGCGTTGCCGGTGGCGTTCGAGTTGCTGCCGATAAATCGGTCCATCCAGTTCAAGCACCACCAGCGCCTCGCGTTCGGCAGCGCGCGGGCAGCGGGGCGTGCAGGTCTCGGGTGGGCGCTTCACATAGCCCAACTGAAGCATCTGTCGTTCGCTCAGGCCGTGACGAAAGGGCTCGTCGTCCTCGGCACGCGGGGCCATCTGCCAAGTCAGGTTCAGGGTGACGGCGGTATCTTCGGGTGAGTAACGTGGGTTGAGTCGTGGCAGTTCGCGTTCGCTCAGCAGCAGTCGGCTTTCCGCTTCGCCGCTGCGGTTGTACGCCACCCCGCCGAGGGTGATCAGGTTGATGGCGAGGATCAGCCCCAGGCCGGCCAGCAGGTAATGCCGGGTTTCACGCGTCATTGGGCATTCCCTCAGCCTTGACCTGGGACGCCCGTAGCCGGCGCAGGATCAACAGAATCAGCACCGCCACCAGGCTCAGCATTAGAAAGAACAGGTACTTGGGCATCACCTCCCACCACCAGTCGAACAGCTTGCTGAAGAGAAATATGATGAAGAAGCACAGGCCGGTATTCACCACCTCCGGCCAGTCCCGCCGGGCGCCGAGCCAGATCGCCAGCGCGGAACCGGCGAAACCAAGCACCTGGTAACCGCCTTCGATTAGCTCGATGGACCAGGGCAGGTGACTGCCCGCGCCCCAGTGGGCCAGCACGAGAACCGGCCCGAGCAGCGCCAGCAGGCCGAATAATCGATAGGTCGACGCAAAGCTGTCGAAGCGGCCCTTTGGGAGCCAATGGGGCGCCAGAAAGCAGAGCAGGCCGGCGAGGAAAAAGTGTTCAGGGAATTCCAGGTTCAGCCAGTAGAACCCGCTCCAGGCATTAATCTTGGCGGCGATGAACCCCAGCAGGCAGATCAGTCCGGCGGCCAGCAGCAGCCGCGCCTCGCAGGCGTAGGCCAGCAACAGGGCGTAGGCGGCCCAGGTCAGCAATACGTTGTCGCTCGGGGTAAGGTTGAAAATCTGTCCCAGCATCACCGTGTTGAGCACCAGGCAGGCCAGGGCGAGCAGGGCGACCATCTTGCTGAAATAACCGGACGCATCGCGCTGGCGTACGGCAAAGGTCAGCAGCAGGCTACCCACGGATGCGCCCGCGAGCAGGCCGACCTGCAGAGCGGTGTCGAAATAGCCCCAGAACTGGTGGAACAGGAACAGTACGCTGGCCACCAGTGCCAGGGCGCCGAGCAGCGAGGCGATGCGCATGCCCAGGGACAGTTGCCTGGCGTGCTGGTTGGGGTCGATGTCGAAGACGTGCCGGTAAACGTCCAGAAGTCGAGCGTGATGGGCATCGAGTTGCCTGTGCTGAGGCGCTGTCAGGCTCAGGGCCTGCTCCTGCTGCAAACGCTCCAGTTCACGGCGGAACGCCTGAATATCGTCGGCACGTTGCTGGGCCTGATCGCGGCTGAGGGGCATGGCGGTCCTTGCGTCGAGGCGTTGGGAAATAGAGGCTGACTGTAACCCAGCCTGTACCGGCCGTATGCGCATTGTGTAAGGTTCGGGCCTCCGCCCTCAACCGGACATCCGTGTGAAGACTCCGTTGCCCTTGCTGATCGCCCTGCAATTTCTCACCAACCTGCCAATCCGCTTGCCCGGTATGCCGGCACCGGAGGAACAGGGGCGCTCGCTGCTCTGGTATCCGCTGGTGGGCTTGGTGCTCGGGCTGGTGCTGGTATGCGGCAATTGGTTGCTGGAGAGCAGCCCGAACCTGCTGGTGGCGGCCTTGTTGCTGACGCTCTGGATCGGCATGACCGGTGCCCTGCACCTGGACGGCCTGGCCGATACGGCCGATGCCTGGCTGGGCGGTTTCGGTGACCGCGAGCGCACCCTGACGATCATGAAAGATCCGCGCAGCGGGCCGATTGCCGTGGTCGTCCTGGTGCTATTGCTGTTGCTCAAGTTCGCCGCGCTCTGGGTACTGCTGGGCGCTGACTCTGGCCTGGCGCTGTTGCTGGCGCCACTGCTGGGACGGGCCGCTTTGCTGGCGTTGTTCCTGAATACGCCCTATGTGCGGCCTGGGGGCCTGGGGCAGGCATTGGCCGAGCACCTGCCGCGTGATGCCGGGCAGAAAGTCCTGCTGGCCACCGCGTTGGGCATTCTGCTGCTGGCCGGCTGGAGTGGGCTGTTGGCCGTCCTGATTGCCGCTGCGGTGTTCTATCTGGTGCGCCGTAGCCTGATGAATCGCCTCGGCGGCACCACCGGCGATACGGCCGGGGCGCTGCTGGAGCTGGTGGAGTGTGCGGTGCTGGTGGGGCTGGCGCTCAATATTTAAACATTGAACACGCTGAAAATGCCGCGCCCATAGGATGGCACGGCTACGGCTCCGTGCATACGTGTGCTGGACCATGACTTTACTCAAAAGCAAAATGCTCTCCCGGCAGATCCATGATCGAGCCGATGGGCTTGAGCATGGCGCTGGCATGTCCTTTGGCGCGGGGCAGCAGCCGCTGAAAATAGAAGTCGCTGGTGGCTATTTTTGCGCGGTAGAACTCGGGCGAGTCCTGGCCACCGGCGCGCAGCTTTTGCCGGGCGGTGCGTTCCTGCAGAAGCCAGGACCAGGCCAGGGCGACGTAGCCGGCGTACATCAAAAAGTCATGGCTGGCGGTGCTGACCAGATCGCGCTGCTTGCGCGCGCGCAATGCGATGCGCAGGGTCAATAGGTTCCATTGGGCACTGAGCCTGAGCAGGGTCAGCGCCTTGCCGCGCATCTGCGGTTCTTCCTTGAGCAGCGACCAGGCCAGCGTGTTCAGCTCGCGGGTGAAGTCGCGCACCGCCTTGCCCTGGGTCATCAGCAGCACCTTGCGGCCGAGCAAGTCGAGGGCCTGGATGCCGGTGGTGCCTTCATACAGCGTGGCGATACGCGCATCGCGGGCGATCTGCTCCATGCCGTGTTCCTTGATATAGCCGTGGCCGCCAAACACCTGCATGCCCAGGTTGGCCGATTCCAGCCCCAACTCAGTCAGGCAGCCCTTGAGAATCGGGGTGAGGAAGCCGAGCTTGTCGTCCCAGTGAGCGTACTGAGTCTGATCGTTGACGAGCATGCCTTCGATCATCTTGTCGGCATACTGGGTAGCGAGGTAGACCAGTGTGCGACCGCCCTCGGCGATGGCTTTCTGGGTGAGCAGCATGCGGCGAACATCACCGTGGTGCATCAGGCTGTCGGCGACCTGCTGCGGCTCCTTGGTGCCGGACAGCGATCGCATGGAACGACGTTCGCGTGCATAGGCCAGGGCGCCCTGGTAAGCCAGCTCTGCGGTGGCCACGCCCTGGATGGCGGTGCCGATGCGGGCGCTGTTCATGAAGGTGAACATGCATTCCAGCCCTTTGTGCGGCGGGCCGATCAGGTAGCCGGTGGCGGCGTCGAAGTTCATCACGCAGGTGGACGAAGCCTTGATGCCCATCTTTTTTTCCAGCGCGCCGCAGGTCACGCCGTTACGCGCACCGAGGCTGCCGTCCGGGTTGGCCAGGAACTTCGGTACGATGAACAGCGAGATGCCGCGGGTGCCCTTGGGGGCGTCGGGCAGGCGGGCAAGGACGATGTGCACGATGTTCTCGGTTAGGTCGTGTTCGCCACTGGAGATAAAAATCTTGGTGCCGGTCAGCGCATAGCTGCCGTCGGCGTTTACGTCGGCCCGGGTCTTCACCTGACCCAGGTCGGTGCCGCATTGCGGCTCGGTCAGGCACATGGTACCGGCCCAGCGGCCTTCGGTAAGCGGGGGCAGGAAGGTGTTTTTTTGTTCCTCGTTGCCGTGTTGCATGATGGTGTTCATCGCCCCCAGCGACAACCCCGGATACATGGCGAACGGCCAATTGGCGGTGCCGAGCATTTCCTGCTTGAGCGCGCCGAGGCTCATCGGCAGGCCCTGACCACCGTACTCCACCGGGTGCGAGAGTCCCTGCCAGCCGCCGGCAATGTAGGCGGCGTACGCTTCCTTGAAGCCTTTGGGCGTGCGCACCTCGCCATCCTGTAGATGGCAGCCTTCCTCGTCACCGCTGTGGTAGAGGGGCGCAATCACGTCCTCGCAAAGTTTTGCGCACTCCTCGAGGATGGCATCCACGATGTCCGGAGTGGCCTCGCCGCCATTGATCAGGTTTTGGTAGTGGCTGGGGAAATCCAGCACCTCGTTAAGCAGGAAACGGGTATCGCGCAGCGGCGCTTTGTAGGACGGCATGGTCGGGTCTCGGCAATGGAACGTGCGCGAGTTATACGGCGCAAGGGCCGGTGATGCCTTGGCACGGTTAACGAGGGCGATTGTCAGTTCGGACAACTGCACGGCAGAAGGCACTAGAATACGCGCTGCATCTTTTTTGGAGGTGGCCCGATGGAGGCTCTTGATCTTCTGCTCAACCGTGTTTCGGTGCCGCGTCTGTATGAGCCGGCGCCGGACGCCGCGCAACGCGACCTGCTGTTTCGGGCCGCCTTGCGCGCGCCGGACCATGGCCAATTGCACCCCTGGCGTTTCCTGACCATCGAAGGCGAAGCACGGCAGCGACTCGGCGAGCTGTTTGCCCAGGCGGTCGCCGCAGGGCCGCAGGTCAAGCCCGAGCAGCTCGACCGGGCCCGCGGCTTGCCGCTGCGCGCGCCATTACTGGTGGCGGTGATCGCCTCGCCCAAGGCCCATGCAAAAATTCCCCTCAGCGAGCAGATCCTCTCCGCCGGTTGTGCCGCCCACGGCATCATATTGGCTGCCCATGCGCTGGGGCTAGGCGCCATGTGGCGTTCTGGCGACTTGTCCCATGATCCCGTGGTCAAGGCCGGACTGGGACTGAGCAGCAGCGAGCAGATCGTTGGCTTTGTCTACCTGGGCCGCGTCGAAGGGGAGCGGCGCATACCGCTGTTGTTGAAACCGGCCGACTTTGTGGATGCTTGGATCGGTTGATACGTTGAATGAGTGCGAAGTGTGTCGCAGCAAAAGGGTGTTTCTGAGATCCGAGCATTTGCTTGTAGTACTTTTCGCTCTTCGTAAAACGAGTGTCAAAAAGGCCTATTAAAGGTTGGAGGGGTCAATGGGCCTGCTACGGCTATTTCTTGCCAGTCTCGTATTAATCAGTCACTTGGGTATCAGCATCGGCGGAATAAACCCCGGTGTCAGTGCCGTCATAGTGTTTTATATGCTGGCTGGCCATGTCGTATGCCGATTATGGCAGCGACGTCCTGAACGAGGGGCGGCGCTCTGGTTTTATCAGGATCGCTTCTGGCGAATACTGCCTTTATATGGTGTAACCGTTGTCTTGGCCGTATTCCTATGGAGGTATGGCGCTCAGTCTTATTACCTCAGTGATGAGCCGGGCCTTAATGATTGGCTGGCAAATCTTCTAATTATTCCACTTAATTACTATATGTATAGTGGCCAAGAAACTTTCACTCTGGTACCACCTGCTTGGTCCCTGGCCGTCGAGCTACAGTTTTACTTGTTAGTGCCTTTGATACTGGGACGAACTGGCCTTGTAGTATTGGCTACGCTGCTGAGTCTATCTGTTTTCATCTGCGCCCAGCTGGGCTGGCTCAACACAGATGTATTTGGTTATCGCCTATTGGCAGGTGTTGGCTTTGTCTTCCTGGCAGGAACCCTGCTGGGAGACTCACGTCGCTGGGCAAAGGCTCTACTGGCATTGCTTTGGTTGGCCAGTCTGTTCTATGTCATCTGGCTGTTTGGCTGGGGCGTACGGGTACCTTTCAACACAGAAGTGGCGCTAGGACTGACAATGGGGTTGCCATTGCTCATGCTGTTGCAGCGCTATCCATTCCGTGGTCCATGGCAGATCTTGCAACGCAAGGCGGGGGACTTATCCTACGGCCTCTTCTTGCTGCACTTTCCTGTAATCTGGTTGTTGCAACTGGCCGGCTGGTCTGAGCATCCATCCATCTGGGCTGTTTGGTTATTGAGTGCAGCATTGGCCTGGTTGGCCCATTACTGCGTGGAACGTCCCGTGTGGCAACGCTTTCGCACTCGCGCGCTTCTTGAGCGCCCTGCTATTGCCACACCTTAGCCTTGCGGATGTCATCCGAATCGCTGAACTAACAAAAGGCCGACCCTTTAGGGATCGGCCTTGTGCGTTTTGTAGGACAGCTGAAAGCGCTTACGCCGGCTGCAGTTCCGCCTGGGCTAGGGCGCGGTTGAGGGCGCTGAACAGGGCGCGGATACTCGCGGTGGTCAGGTTGCTGTCGATGCCGATGCCGTGCAGCGAGCGACCGCCGTCCAGACGCAGCTCGATGTAGGCGGCGGCCTGGGCTTGGCTGCCGGCACCAATGGCATGCTCGGAGTAGTCCATCACTTCGACGGCCACCGGCAGGGCGGCGACCAGGGCTTCCAGCGGACCCTTGCCTGTGCCGCGCCAGGTCTGGGTGTCACCGCTGTCGGTCACTTCCAAATCGAGCACGCTGATGCCGTTCTCCTCCTGCAGGCGGTGACGTTGCAGCGCGTAGGGAGCGGTGGCCTGCAGGTACTCGCGCTCGAGCAGGTTGTGGATCTGCTCGGCGGTCAGCTCAAGGCCGAGGCGATCGGTCTCCTTCTGCACCACCTGGCTGAATTCGATCTGCATGCGGCGCGGCAGGCTGATGCCGTATTCCTGTTCCAGCAGGAAAGTGATGCCGCCCTTGCCGGATTGGCTGTTGACACGAATCACCGCCTCGTAGCTGCGGCCAATGTCGGCCGGGTCGATCGGCAGGTAGGGCACTTCCCAGATGCCGTCCGGGTCCTGCTGGGCGAAGCCCTTGCGGATCGCATCCTGGTGCGAGCCGGAGAAGGCGGTGTGCACCAGGTCGCCGACATAGGGGTGACGCGGGTGCACCGGCAACTGGTTGCATTCCTCGACCACCTTGCGCACCGCGTCGATGTCGGAAAAATCAAGCTCCGGATCGACACCCTGGGTGTACATGTTCAGGGCGACGGTGACGAGGTCGACGTTGCCGGTGCGCTCGCCGTTGCCGAACAGGCAGCCTTCGACGCGGTCTGCGCCGGCCATCAGACCCAGTTCGGTGGCGGCCACGCCGGTGCCGCGGTCGTTGTGGGTGTGCAGGCTGATCAGCACACTGTCGCGCTGGTTGATCAGGCGGCCGAACCATTCGATCTGGTCGGCGTACACGTTGGGCGAGGCGGCTTCGATGGTGGCCGGCAGGTTGAGGATGAGTTTTTTCGCCGGGGTCGGCTGGAACACCTCGATCACCGCGTTGCACACCTCGACGGCGAACTCGGTCTCGGTGGAGCTGAACACTTCCGGCGAATACTCGAAGCGCCAGTCGGTTTCCGGGTTGGCTTCGGCCAGGCGTTTGATGGTCTGGCCGGCCTTGATGGCGATTTCCTTGACGCCCGCCTTGTCTTGGTTGAAGACGATCTTGCGGAAGCTCGGCGCAGTGGCGTTGTAATAGTGAACGATGGCCTTCTTGGCGCCCTTGAGGGACTCGAAGGTGCGCTCGATGAGATCGTCACGGGCTTGGGTAAGCACCTGGATGGTGGTGTCGTCCGGGATATGGCCGCCTTCGATCAGGGTGCGCACGAAGTCGAAATCGGTCTGCGAGGCAGACGGGAAGCCCACTTCGATTTCCTTGACGCCGACGCTGACCAGAGTCTTGAAGAAACGCAGTTTCTTCGCCCCATCCATCGGCTCGATCAGCGACTGGTTGCCGTCGCGCAGATCGGAACTCAGCCAGATCGGCGCTTTGTCGATGACCTGGTTCGGCCAGGTGCGATCAGGGAGGTTGATCGGCGTAAACGCGCGGTATTTCTGCGACGGATTCTTGAGCATGGTCATGGCGACGTTCCTGTTGCGGCAGCGAAGCTATGCCCTGAAATGACAGTGGCATGGGCTTGTTGGAAGACAATGTGCGCAACGCTAGTGGTTGCTTGATGGTTATGGCAAGCGGTGTTTGAAAATTGGTGATTTCAGCTAAAAAAATACATTAAGAGCAATTTTTTGCTGATTTTTTAGAAAAAGCGTTGTTTGGCTTGTTTGGCTCTCTTGCGGCATCGCGCCACACGCGGACGAAGGAAGCAGCGTGCGATTATTTGCATTACCCAGGGTCGGCCCAATGGGGCCTGAATAAGGATTAGAGAGTGCGCGCAGTACGACAGCAATCGGTAGGAATCTGGCTTGGCCTGTTCGCCATGCTGATGATCCATGCCGGACCGTTGTACTCCGCGATCCAGGCGGCGCAATCAAGTACCCGGTTTGCCGGTGCGTTGCATGCCGAGCATGATCCCCACAGGCATTCCAGCCATGCCGCGCCAGTGCAGACGCAATCGGCCGCCCACGGCCAGCATCACCAGGCCTCGCCCGATCAGCCCGCCTGGCTTGCGGCGCTGGAACTGTGCGGCTATTGCGAGCTGCTGACCCTCAATCCGCCGCTGAGTCTTGCCCTGCAGCTGGTGCTGCCCGAGCACTCGTCGACGTTCTTCCTGCCGCTGCCGAAGAATCCGCATCCCATAGCCCCGCGCCGCGCCAGCGGCCATCCTCGTGCCCCTCCGGTTACGCACAGCTGATCGACCTGTCGAGTCGCCTGTGGCGACTTGCCCAATCCTCTGTGTGAGACCTCTTATGATTCGTAACTCCCGTTGCGTGGCGCCGTCGCGCCTGCCCGTTGCCTTTTCCATCGATGCCACGCGGTTGCGCTGGCGGCTTGCCCATGGCGCACTGCTGGTTTCGCTCAGCGCGGGTGCCCTGGCCACGGAACACCCGCACCATCAGTTGGCGCCCACTGTCATCACTGGCGTGGCCCCGTCTGCGTCCCTGGTGGTAAACACCGACCCGAAGATTCCGCGCCAACCGGTGCCGGCCAGTGATGCCGGCGATTACCTGCAGACCATTCCCGGCTTTTCCGCCGTGCGTGGCGGTGGCTCCAATAGCGATCCCGTGTTTCGCGGCATGTTCGGCTCGCGCCTGAAGTTACTGAGCAATGGCGGCGAAATGCTCGGTGCCTGTCCGAGCCGCATGGACTCGCCGAGTTCCTACATCACTCCCGAAAATTTTGACCAACTGACGGTGGTCAAGGGACCGCAGACCGTGCTCTGGGGCGCGGGGGCCTCGGCAGCAACCATTCATTTCGAGCGAGAACCTGTGCGCTTCGACGAGCTGGGCGGACGTATCGATGCCAGTCTGCTGGTGGGTTCCGATGGTCGTTTCGACCGCACTGTCGATGCCGCCGCGGGCGGACAAGCAGGCTATGTGCGCCTGTTGGCCAATCGTTCCGAGGCGGACGATTACCAGGACGGCAACGGCGATGCCGTACATGGGCAATTCGATAAATGGAGCAGCGACCTGGTGTTCGGCTGGATGCCGGCCGAGGACACCCTGCTGGAGCTGACCGCAGGCGTGGGTGACGGCGAGGCGGCTTACGCCGGGCGGGGTATGGATGGCAGCCAGTTCGAGCGCGAAAGCCTGGCGCTGCGCATCGAGCAGGACAATATCGGCGAGGTGCTGCAGAAGGTCGAAGCGCGGGTGTATTACAACTACGCCGACCACGTGATGGACAACTACACCCTGCGCCAGCCCAATCCCAACGATGTGATGATGCCCATGCGCAACCCCATGGCCACCAACGTGGATCGCCGCACCCTGGGCGGGCGTCTAGCGGGAACCTGGCAGTGGAACGCCTACGAACTGGTGGCAGGCGTCGATGGGCAGACCAACCAGCACCGCAAACGCAGTGGCTCTGGCATTGACACCTATAAGGACATGTCATGGGCCAAGGATGCCGAGTTCAGCCAGTATGGTGCGTTTGCCGAACTGACACGCACGCTGGCCGGCGATAGCCGAATCATTAGCGGCCTGCGGGTTGACCGGATATCTGTAACCGATGAACGTGCGCAGCTGTGCAACATGATGGGCATGGCCTGTCGGGCTAACCCCACAGCCGATGACGAGCGTGATGACACCCTGAGCAGTGGTTTCCTGCGTTACGAGCACGAGCTCGCCAGCATGCCGGCTACCGCTTACGTAGGTCTGGGCCACAGCCAGCGCTTCCCGGACTACTGGGAGCTGTTCTCGGCCGCCAACCAGGTTGGCAAGCCTACCGCGTACGAGACGGTTGATCCGGAAAAGACCACGCAGTTGGATATCGGTCTGCAGTACGCCGAAGGCCCGCTGGAAGCCTGGGTTTCGGCTTATGCCGGCGTGGTAAAGGATTACATTCTGTTCTCCTACGGGCCGGGAGCGAACCCGCTGCACACCATCTCCTGGGTGGATAACATCGACGCCCGCATCGCCGGAGCCGAGTTGGGCGGCAGTTACAAACTGACCGAAAACTGGAAAACCGACGCCAGCCTGGCCTATGCCTGGGGGGAAAACACCACCGACAATCGCGCCATGCCACAGATTCCGCCGCTGGAAGCTCGCCTGGGCCTGACCTATGAGAAGGGCGACTGGAGCGCCGCTGGCCTATGGCGTGTGGTGGCCGCACAGAATCGCGTGGCCGAGATGCAGGGCAACGTGACCAGCAAGGACTTCGATGAAAGTTCGGGCTTCGGCGTGCTCTCACTCAACAGCGCGTACCGGGTGAATGACAACTTCACGCTCAGCGCCGGTGTCGACAACCTGCTGGACAAGGCGTACAGCGAGCACCTCAACCAGGCGGGTAATGCCGGGGTCGGGCTGTCGGCCACGGAACGCCTCAACGAACCGGGCCGCACCTATTGGGCTCGGGTCGACATGAGTTTCTGACCCAACTGAAACCACTGTTGGGGGGCAGGGCAGGTGCTCAGCTCCCCCGGACGCAGGTTGGCGCTGGGCATGCGGCTCGGCCGTCGGGAACCGGGGCTGGCGTCAGAGATGACGCATGGGCAGCCTGAAGCCCGTCGTGCCGGCGCGTGCGCAGCGCCAACCTGCGCCATTCCAGTAGGGCGACCTGCCACGGGGAGGTCGCCCTAATTTGTCTCGCTACTCGCTAGATGACTTCTTCATCCAGCTGCCGAAGCTGGGCGCTGGCCCGTTGTCCGAACGAGTCGTGCCATTCACGGAAATCGGCACCGCCCGGGGCCTGGAACACGCGCAGGCCGAATTCCGGCAGGATCGCCAGCAAGTGGTCAAAGATGTCCGCCTGAATGCCTTCGTACTGGGCCCAGGCCACCGTGTTGGTAAAGCAATAGATTTCCAGCGGTAGGCCTTCGGCGGTCGGCGCCAACTGGCGCACCATCAGGGTCATGTCCTGGTGAATGCCCGGATGACGTTGCAGGTAATGCTGCACATAGGCGCGGAAGGTGCCGAGGTTGGTCACCCTGCGGGTATTGACCGGCTCCTTGCCCGCTTCTTCCAGCTTGGTATTCCATTCGTCAATCTCCTGGCGTTTTTTGACCAGGTAGTCCTCCAGCAGGTTGAAGCGATACAGCCGCTGGCGCTCCTCGTTGTTAAGGAAGTGCACGCTCTGCTGATCCAGATACAGGCTGCGCTTGATGCGCCGGCCGCCGCTTTCCTGCATGCCACGCCAGTTCTTGAACGAGTCGCTGATAAAGCGCTTGGTCGGAATGCTGGTGATGGTCTTGTCCCAGTTCTGCACCTTGACCGTGTGCAGGGCGATGTCGATCACATCGCCGTCGGCGTTCAGCGCCGGCATTTCCACCCAGTCACCGACGCGGATGATGTCGCTGGAGCTGATCTGCACGCTGGCCACCAGCGACAGGAGAGTGTCCTGGAAGATCAACATCAACACCGCAGCCATGGCGCCCAACCCGGAGAGCAGGATCAGCGGCGAGCGGTCGATCAGGGTGGCGATCACCAGGATGGTGGCGATGGCATAGATGACAATCTGTACCACCTGCAGGTAGCCCTTGATCGGTTTGCGATGGGCGTCGGGACGTTGCTGGTAGATCGTATTGATCAGCGTGAGTACACCGCCGATGGCCATGGTGATGGTCACCACGATAAAGGCGTGGCTGACGTTCTCCACCACGGTGACCAGCGCCGTCGGCAACTCAGGGATCAGCTTCACGCCGCTGGACAGGATCAACGCCGGGACAATGTTGGACAGGCGGCGGACGACGCTCTGATCGTTGTCCTCGATGTGCTGGCCTACCGCGGTCGCGCCGAGTACGCGGTGCACGCCGCGTACCAGCAGTGCCTTGACCAGCCAGTTGGCCAGCCAGGCAACGAATATCAGCAGGCAGGCGCACAGCGCGGCATAAAGCTTGGGCTGTTCTTGCAGCCAATCGAGCCAGGGAGATAGTTCGGCGGGCATGAATATTCCTCGTCGCGTGAAATGAATGGGGGCGTCAGGGCGTGAAGGCGCCGATGAAAATGCTCGGATCGATGCGGGCGTCGTTAAGACTGACATTCCAGTGCAGATGTGGGCCCGTGGAGCGGCCGGTGGAACCGACCTTGCCAAGGACGTCGCCGCGCGCCAGCTCGTCGCCGACCTCTACGCTGATGTTCGAGAGATGGCAGAACATGCTGATCAGTCCCTGGCCGTGGTCGATAAAGACCGTCTTGCCGTTGAAGAAGTAGTCGCCGGTGAGGATGACCTGGCCGGCGGCCGGTGCCTTGATCGGCGTGCCGGCTGGCGCGGCGAAGTCCAGGCCGGAATGCGGATTGCGCTCCTGATCGTTGAAAAAGCGGCGCAGGCCAAAGGGTGACGACAGCGGGCCGTCCACCGGCCTGTCGAATAGCAGATTGCTCGGCTGGCGCGGACTGAAGTGTCGGTAAGCGTCACGCTGCTCGGCCAGCTCACGCTCAATGCGCTTGAGATTGGCCGGACTTGGGCTGACCTGCTCCTGGTTCTTCAGGGTGATGCGCTGTTCGCGGTAGTGACGCGGCTCGACCTGAAAACTCAGGGGCCGACCGTTGGCATCGATCTGCTGCGTGCCGGCGTTTACCGACAGCGGAATGCCGACAATGGCAATCCAGCGTTGGCCGTCCTCCTTGATCACCAGTGCCGGCGTGTCCTGATAGCGCACGCGTGGCGCCTGGGGAGCCTCACCCAGCGCGATCACCGCCACGCCACCGGGCACCGGTTTGTTGAGCAGGCGGGTGATGAAGCCTTCGGCGTGGGCCGGCAGGGAGAAAATGAGGAGCAGAGAAAGCAGTAAGCGCATGCAACTTCCAGGATGGGGTTTTCGTAGGGTGGATGGCGCTTTCTCCATCCACCGCGCGGTAACGGGGCGTTATCAAAACGACAGCCACCCTACAAGCCTGTCGTGGATCAATCCAGCAGCGACAGGGTAACCGGCGTCTGGTGATTGTCTTCCACGCGCACATCCAGCTCGCCTTCGCCCAGTCGAGCGCGCAGTTTCTGGCCGGGTTGGGTTTGCGCGGCGCTGCGGATCGCGTGGCCTTTATCGTCGAGCAGGATACTGTAACCGCGGCCCAAGGTCGCCAGTGGGCTGACAATCTGCAGTGTCTGGGCCAATCCGGCGAGCTGTTGGCGACGCTGACGCAGCACGGCTTGTGTGGCACGCGGCAGGCGTTCGGCAAGGCCCTCGAGACGCTGGCGCAACAAGGCCAACTGCCGTCCTGGATGCTGGGTATTCAGACGATTTTCCAGACGCGACAACCGTTCCTTGTTGGTGGTCAGGCGACGGTGCAGGGCATGCTGCAAGCGCCGCTCCAGATCGTCGACGCGCAGCGCCTGTTGCTGCAGACGCTCGCCGGGATGGCGCAGTCGCCGTGCCAGGCCTTCCAGGTGCAGGCGATCGCGGTGCAGGCGCGTCTGCAGGCACAGGCGCAGGCGACGGCGCAGGCTTTCCAGGCGCAGCCGCAGGTCGGCGCTGTGCGGCGCCAACAATTCGGCCGCAGCGGAAGGCGTCGGTGCACGCACGTCGGCGACGAAGTCGCTGATCGAGACATCGGTTTCGTGGCCCACGGCGCTGACAACGGGGGTGTCGCACGCGGCGACAGCGCGAGCCAGTGCCTCTTCGTTAAAGCACCAGAGGTCTTCGAGCGAACCGCCGCCGCGCGCCAGAATCAACGCATCGAAGCCCTGGCGGTCGGCCAGGTGCAGGGCGCGGACAATTTGCGCCGTGGCATCGCGACCCTGTACGGCGGTGGGAATCAGCGTCAGCTCCACGTGCGGCGCGCGGCGGCGGAACACCGAGATGATGTCGCGGATCACCGCGCCGCTCGGCGAGCTGACGATGCCGATGCGCTGAGGATGGGCGGGCAGGGCGCGCTTGCGTTCGGTGGCGAACAGACCTTCGGCGGCCAGCTTGGTTTTCAACGCCTCGAAAGCCAGGCGCAGGGAACCATCGCCGGCGGGCTCGACGTTGTCGAGGATCAGTTGATAATCGCCGCGCCCCTCGAACAGCGAGACCTTGCCGCGCACCCGCACCGCCAGGCCGTCGCGTAGCGCCTGACGCACGCGCAGGGCGTTCTGCCGGAACAGCGCGCAGCGCACCTGGGACTGGTTGTCCTTCAAGGTGAAATAGATGTGTCCCGAAGCCGGCTTGGCCAGGTTGGAAATTTCGCCTTCGACCCACACCTGAGCGAACACGTCTTCCAGCAATAGCCGCGCACGGTTGTTCAACTGGCTGACGGTCAGCACGTCGCGGTCGAGATTCAGGCGTTGGAACGGATCGGTATACATGGTGTGCATGATACGGCAAGAGTGCTGGCGCACTTCAACCGCGTCATTGTTTTCGGATGTTTAAGACCGCCTCGCGTGAACGGTCCGTAGCGTTTACAGAGTTTGATCCCGCCCGCCAGAGGTTTAAGCTGCGCCTATAGTCCACAGCCAGATCCCGCCATGAGTCAATTCATCATCGTGCCGAAAATTTCCAGTTACCCCGGGCCGGAGGCCAGGGCGCGCGTCATGCTGCGCTGGCTGATCGAGCGAGGGGTCGTCGAGGCGCAGTTGACCGCCTGCGGGGTAAACGGGCAGTGGGCCCATGCCATCGGCCCGCGCGTCAACGAGGTTATCGAGCCGGCCGGGATGGCGTTGCTGCCCTACGATCAGCCCTGCAATGGCCTGCAGGTCGTTACCAAGCGCTGCATTTATACGCCCAGCGAAAATTTTCAGGGTGAAGCCCGTTGCCCCGAATGCCGGGCGAAGATCGGCGAAGTGCTACTGGAGCACCTGGAAGTGTGGATGCCCGGTGAGACCGACAACTTCATCTGCCCCGAATGTGGCCACGAAGACGACATCAACGGTTTCCCCTTCGAGCAGGCCTGTGCATTTTCTGACCTGGGCTTCATCTTCAATAATTGGCCGGGTGCATTTTTTCGCCGCAGGTTCCTGGATGAATTCGCAGAGCGGCTGGGTTTTCCGATCGAATGCGTACAGGTATCCACCTGATTCGGTGTCCGTCGACGAGACGGGCTGTATTGTGCGTTGAGTGCGGCCTGCCGTCGGGCGTATAATGCCGCGCTTCCGATTTTCCCGCCTGGGAGCCCCCGCCATGCTGCGTATCAGCCAAGAAGCCCTGACTTTCGATGATGTCCTCCTTATCCCCGGTTATTCCGAGGTGCTGCCGAAGGACGTCAGCCTCAAGACCCGCCTGACGCGTGGCATCGAATTGAACATCCCGCTGGTCTCCGCGGCCATGGACACCGTGACCGAAGCCCGCCTGGCCATCGCCATGGCCCAGGAAGGCGGCATCGGCATTATTCACAAGAACATGACCCTCGAGCAGCAGGCCGCCGAGGTGCGCAAGGTCAAGCGCCACGAGACCGCCATCGTGCGTGACCCGGCCACGGTGAACCCCGACACCAAGATCAGCGAGCTGCTGAGCAAGGCCCAAGAGCTGGGCTTCTCCGGTTTCCCGGTCGTGTCTGGCAAAGAGCTGGTCGGTATCGTCACCGGTCGTGACCTGCGCTACACCCCGAACACCGGCGACAGTGTCGCGGCGATCATGACCCCCAAGGACAAGCTGATCACCGTACTTGAGGGCACCAGCCTGGACGAGATCAAGACCAAGCTGTACGAGCACCGCATCGAGAAGATGCTGGTGGTCGATGAGGCGTTCAATCTGCGTGGCCTGGTGACCTTCCGCGACCTGGAAAAAGCCAAGACCTACCCGCTGGCCTCCAAGGACGAGCAGGGCCGCCTGCGCGTCGGCGCGGCCGTCGGCACCGGTCCGGAAACCCCGGATCGGGTGGCTGCCCTGGCGGCTGCTGGCGTTGACGTTGTGGTAGTGGACACCGCCCACGGTCACTCCAAGGGCGTGCTCGACCGTGTGCGCTGGGTCAAGGAGAACTTCCCCGAGCTGCAAGTGATTGGCGGCAACATCGCCACCGCCGAAGCGGCGCTGGCGCTGGTGGAGGCCGGTGCCGACGCGGTCAAGGTGGGGATCGGCCCAGGCTCGATCTGCACCACGCGCATCATTGCCGGTGTCGGCGTACCGCAGATCAGCGCCATCGCCAACGTGGCCACCGCCCTCAAGGGTACCGGCGTGCCGATGATTGCCGACGGCGGCATCCGCTTCTCGGGCGATCTGTCCAAGGCCATCGTGGCCGGGGCCAACACCGTGATGATGGGCTCGATGTTCGCCGGTACCGAAGAAGCACCGGGTGAAATCGAGCTGTACCAGGGGCGTACCTACAAGGCCTACCGCGGCATGGGTTCGCTGGGCGCCATGGCGCAGGCGCAGGGCTCAAGCGACCGTTACTTCCAGGACTCCTCGGCCGGTGCCGAGAAGCTGGTGCCGGAAGGCATCGAAGGCCGCGTGCCGTATAAGGGCGCTCTGGCCGCCATCATCCACCAGTTGATGGGTGGGCTGCGCTCCTCCATGGGCTACACCGGCAGCGCCGACATCGAGCAGATGCGCACCGAGCCGCAGTTCGTGCGCATTACGGGTGCCGGCATGGCCGAGTCACACGTGCACGATGTGCAGATCACCAAAGAGGCGCCGAACTACCGCGTCGGCTAAGCGACTTTTTCGCTGGAGGCTGGAGGCTGGACGAACAGATTTTTCGTTCAGCCTTCAGCCTTCAGTTATTTATACCAGGTGAAGAAAATGGCCCACCCTGACATTCACGCCCACCGCATTCTGATTCTTGATTTCGGTTCCCAGTACAGCCAGTTGATCGCGCGCCGCGTGCGTGAACTGGGCGTGTTCTGCGAACTGCACCCGTTCGACATGAGCGACGAGGCGATTCGCGCCTTCAACCCGCGCGGCATCATCCTGGCCGGTGGCCCGGAGTCGGTGCATGCCAGCGACAGCCCGCGTGCTCCGCAAGCCGTATTCGACCTCGGCGTGCCGTTGTTCGGCATTTGCTACGGCATGCAGACCATGTCCGAGCAACTGGGCGGCAAGGTGGAAGGTTCCGACCTGCGCGAGTTCGGCTATGCCCGCGTCGACATCGTCGGCAAGTCGCGCCTGCTGGACGGCATCGAAGACCATATCGACGAAGACGGCCTGTTCGGCCTCGACGTGTGGATGAGTCACGGCGACAAGGTCACCCAGCTGGCTGAAGGTTTCCATGTCATCGCCAGCACACCAAGCTGCCCGGTCGCCGCCATGGCGGACGATGCCCGTGGCTACTACGGCGTGCAGTTCCACCCGGAAGTGACCCACACCAAGCAGGGCGGGCGCATCCTGTCGCGCTTCATTCTCGACATCTGCGGCTGCGAAGCGCTGTGGACGCCGTCCAACATTGTCGAGGATGCCATCCGCCAGATGCGCGAGCAGATCGGCGACGCCAACGTGCTGCTCGGCCTGTCCGGCGGTGTGGACTCCTCGGTGGTCGCCGCGCTGCTGCACCGCGCCATTGGCGATCAGTTGACCTGCGTGTTCGTCGACAACGGCCTGCTGCGCCTGCACGAAGGCGACACGGTCATGAAGATGTTCGCCGACAACATGGGCGTCAAGGTCATCCGCGCCGACGCCGAAGCGCAGTTTCTTGGCAACCTGGCCGGTGTCAGCGATCCGGAGCAGAAGCGCAAGATCATCGGCCGTACCTTCATCGATGTGTTCGATGCCGAGTCGAGCAAGCTGGACAACATCCAGTTCCTTGCCCAGGGCACCATTTACCCCGACGTGATCGAGTCGGCGGGCACCAAGAACGGCAAGGCCCACGTCATCAAGTCGCACCACAACGTCGGCGGCCTGCCGGACGACATGAAGCTCAAGCTGGTCGAGCCGCTGCGCGAACTGTTCAAGGACGAAGTGCGCAAGATCGGCCTGGAGCTGGGCCTGCCCTACGACATGGTCTATCGCCACCCGTTCCCCGGTCCGGGCCTGGGTGTACGCATTCTCGGCGAGGTGAAAAAGGAATACGCCGACCTGCTGCGTCAGGCTGACCATATCTTCATCGAAGAGCTGCGCAATTTCGACTGGTACCACAAGACCAGCCAGGCCTTTGTGGTGTTCCAGCCGGTGAAGTCCGTCGGCGTGGTGGGCGATGCCCGTCGTTACGCCTGGGTTGTCGCCCTGCGCGCAGTGGAAACCATCGACTTCATGACCGCGCGCTGGGCGCATCTGCCCTACGAGCTGCTGGAGAAGGTTTCCAACCGCATCATCAACGAGATCGAAGGCATCTCCCGCGTCACCTACGACGTGTCGAGCAAGCCGCCGGCCACCATCGAATGGGAGTGAGGTCAGAGGCCTGACTTCGCAACACGACAAAAAGCCCGTTTTGGGCTTTTTGTTTTTCTAGGCGCGCTAAAAGTCTTTGGTGAGCCCCTGTGTCAAGGGCGATCCATGATGACGAACGCTCCCACCACGTAACAACGCAGGTCAGGCTGCACCGGTCTGTTCACAGAGGAATGCGCACTATTACCGCCATTCTTACCTGTCAGTGCGACCGTTGTTGCGTTGGCCGATACGGGTGAGGCGCCGGGCTTCACGAACTGCCCCTCCGTTTACGCTGTCATCTGTGCGCACCCCTTCGTTCCGATTTCAGCTTTTCAGGAGCGCGACATGGACAGTAATCGCAAGGCTTCCACCATCAATCCCCCGGTGTTCTACCCTTCGGCTGTCTTGATTCTGGCGTTGGTGCTGTTTGCCGTCCTGGCGCCTGAGACCGCGCAGCGGGTGTTCGGCCAGGCTCAGGCCTGGATCACCGTCAATGCCAGCTGGTTCTACATCCTGGCGGTGGCCATTTTTCTGATGGCCAGTGTGTTCCTGGCGATCAGCCGCTACGGCGACATCAAGCTGGGCCCGGATCACAGCGAGCCGGACTTTGCCAATTACAGCTGGTTCGCCATGTTGTTCTCGGCCGGGATGGGCATTGGCCTGATGTTCTTCGGCGTGGCCGAGCCGGTGATGCATTACCTGTCCCCGCCGGTGGGCGAGGGAGGAACCGCGGAAGCGGCTCGGGAGGCATTGAAGATCACCTTCTTTCACTGGGGGCTGCACGCCTGGGCCGTCTACGCCATTGTCGCCCTGACCCTGGCGTATTTCGGTTACCGGCACGGATTACCGCTGACCATGCGTTCGGCGTTGTATCCGCTGATTGGCGAGCGCATTTACGGCCCCATCGGCCACGCGGTGGATATCTTCGCCGTGCTGGGTACGGTGCTGGGTGTGGCGACCTCGCTGGGTTTTGGCGTGGCGCAGATCAACAGTGGATTGAATCACCTGTTCGACGTGCCGATTGGTGTCGGCGTGCAGATCATTTTGATCGTGATCGCCATGGGCCTGGCGACGCTGTCCTTGGTCACTGGGTTGGACCGGGGTATCCGAATCCTCTCCGAAACCAATCTGCTGCTGGCGCTGTTGCTGATGCTGATCATCCTGGCGGTGGGGCCGACCGTCTTCCTGCTCAAGGCGTACGTGGAAAACACCGGCGCCTACCTGTCGGAGATCGTCTACAAGACCTTCAACCTGTATGCCTATAACCCGACCGATTGGATCGGCGGCTGGACACTGTTTTACTGGGGATGGTGGGTTGCCTGGTCGCCTTTCGTGGGTATGTTCATCGCGCGCATTTCCAAGGGACGGACCATCCGTGAATTCGTCGGTGGCGTGCTGCTGGTGCCGGCGGGCTTCACCCTGATGTGGATGACGGTGTTTGGCGATGCCGCGATCTACATGATCCATGTCGAGGGGCTGGCCAGCCTGGGCGAGGCGGTCCAGCAGGACAGTGCCCAGGCCTTGTTTGCGTTTCTCGAGCAGTTCCCGCTGGGCTTTGTGCTGTCGATGTTTGCGGTCGTGATGGTGTTTGTGTTCTTCATCACTTCGGCCGATTCCGGTGCCATGGTGGTCGATATGCTGGCGTCGGGAGGCAGCAGCCATACGGCGTTGTGGCAGAAACTGTTCTGGGCCACGACCATGGCGGCGGTGGCCATTGCGTTGCTGTTGGCCGACGGTTTGACCGCCCTGCAGACCGCCACCATTGCCAGTGCCCTGCCGTACACGGTGTTCCTGCTGGTGGCCACCTGGGGATTGTTCAAGGCGCTAAGGCGCGACGCCACCAAGCGGCGGGTACGCTATCAGTCGCTGAGTCTGTCACAGGCCCATGGCCAGGCGGACAGCTGGCAGCGACGGCTACGCAGCATGGTCATGATGCCGCGGCGCAGCCATGTGATGCGCTTTATCGAAGAAGTGGTGAGGCCGGCCTGCGAGGCGGTGGCCGAGGAGCTGCGCAAGCAGGGTTTCGATGTGGAGCTGGACAGCTCGGGAGCCGAAACGATACGGCTGGTTGTGCGCCATGCCAACGAACCGGATTTCAGCTACGGCGTACGCCCACGTTCGCTGGTGCAACCCAGCTTTATCGTCAGCGATGATGAAGAGAGCGAAGAGCGCAAGTATTTCCGCGCCGAGGTGTACTTGAACGAGGGCGGGCAGGATTACGACATCATGGGCTGGAGCCGTGACGGCGTGATCGGCGATATCCTCGATCAGTACGAGCGGCACCGGCATTTTGTGCATGTTGTGCGTTGAGCGTGCGCTGGGCCAGACGTCGGCTGCTCAGAAGAAGGGGCGCGACGCCAGCTCCAGGCCCAACAATAGTAGGAACATCAGAAAGCACAGGCGAAATCCCCGTGGACTGATTCTGTTCCTGACGGCCTGGCCCAGCCACATACCGGCCAGGGCCGGAACAATGGCCAATGAAGAAAGGCCCAACTGTTCCATGCGCAAGGCACCATGAGTTGCCAGTCCGGCCGCCAGGGCCAGCGTGGAAACAGTGAAGGAGAGGCCCAACGCCTGGACCAGCTCGTCCTTGTCCAGGCGCAAGGATTGCAGATATGGCACGGCCGGGATCACGAACACTCCGGTGGCGCCGGTAATCCCGCCCGTCACGACACCGATGACCGGCGAAAGCCAAGGTTCGCTCCGGGCCGGGATGGTGAGTGCGGGAGAGAGCAAGGCATAGCCGGCATAGGCGAACAGGGCGATTCCCAGCCCCAGGCCTGACCAAGTAGGGTCCACCTCCGCCAGCAGCGCCGTGCCGAAGAACGTGCCCAGCGTGATGCCCAGCATCAGGGGCCAGAAGCGTCGGACGAGGCCCACGGCATTCGGCCCGGCCACCAGTTGCCAGACATTCGTTACCAAGGATGGTACGACCAGCAGCGCCGCAGCTGTTGCCGGCGAAATGAATGTACCCAGCACGGCCATGGCCACCGTCGGTAATCCCATGCCGGTGACGCCCTTGACCAGCCCGGCGAACAGAAAGGTTGAAAACAGCAGAAGCAGATCTGGCGTGAGTTCGTTCATGCGCGTATTGGGCCTTGAGCCGTGCTCTGCCACAATGCGCTTTTTCGGCTTATGCCTTCGGGTTTTCCGAAGGCTGGCTGGGCAGGAATCGTCATGCGAATCGACCTGGCTGATCTTCGTTTATTCCTCTGCATCGTAGAGGCGGGCAGCATTACCCACGGCGCCGCCCTGGCGCATCTGTCGCTAGCCGCCGCGAGCGAGCGGCTACGCAGCATCGAGGCGGAAGTCGGCGTCCAATTGGTCGAACGCCGCCACCGGGGCGTGGTGACGACGGAAGCGGGAGAGGCCCTGGCCCATCACGCCCGGCTGATCCTGCGCCAACGCGCGGTGATGCAAGGCGAATTGCATGAGTTTGCGTCCGGCTCGCGGGGCACGATTCGCCTTTACACCAATACCGCCGCCCTGACGGAGTTCCTGCCGCGTCGACTGGCGGCCTGGCTGGCGAGCCGTCCGGCGTTGAGCGTCGACCTCAAGGAGCGGACCAGCGGAGAAATCGTCAAGGCCGTTGCCGCCGGGCTGGTTGAAGCAGGCATAGTTTCCGATGCCGTTGATCCGCTCGGCCTGCACCTACAGCCGGTGGCGACCGATCACCTGGCGCTGATCACGCCCGTTGGGCATCCCTTGGCTCAGGCGAGGAGCGTCTCTTTTGCAGACGTCATCCACGTCCCCTTCGTGGGCTTGGCATCCGGTAGCGCCTTGCAGGATCACATCGATGAGCATGCCGCCAAGGCCGGGCGCGCGCTGGCGTTTCGCATTCGGATGAAGACCTTCGACGGCCTGTGCGAAATGGTTTCGCACGGTATTGGCGTCAGTATCGTGCCGGAAAGCGTTGCCACACGTTATCGGCGCCGTTACGCCTATCAGAAGAGGACGCTGGTGGAGCGCTGGGCACGGCGCCGTTTGTGCCTGTGCTTTCGGGACTGGGACTCGTTATCTGCGCCTGTTCGCGAACTGTTACTTCATTTGGGTGCTGTTGCCCCGACTGGCCACTGAGCCAGGCCGGACATTTTGTCGCGGAAAAAAACCGGATGCGCCGTGAAATTCGCCTCGCCCACCGCGGCGACAAGTGAGAAACTCTCTCATCTTTGCCCGTATGAAGATGTAGAGGGATAGGCTCGATGAATGTCACGCGCAGACAAATCCTTGCCGGTTTGGCCGGTCTTGGCGTGGTCGGCCTGGGTGCCGGCAACATGCGCTACTGGCTGGGGCGCCCGGAAAACGTGGCAACCCACGACTATGAGCTGATCGCTGCGCCACTGGATGTGGAGTTGGTACCTGGCTTCAAGACGCCTGCGTGGGCTTATGGCGGCCAAGCGCCGGGCCTGGAGCTGCGTTGTCGCCAGGGGGAGCGGTTGCGGGTGCGCTTCATCAATCGGTTGAGTGAAGCGACCACCATCCACTGGCACGGCATTCGCCTGCCGCTGGAAATGGATGGTGTACCGTACCTGTCGCAGTTGCCGGTGCTGCCGGGGGAGTATTTCGACTACGACTTCATCTGCCCGGACGCCGGCAGCTTCTGGTACCACCCGCACACCGCCAGCGGCGAACAACTGGGCCGTGGGCTGGTGGGCCCTCTGATCGTCGAAGAGCGCGTGCCGAGCGGTTTTCGCCATGAGCGCACCCTGAGCCTCAAGCATTGGCATGTGGACAAGCAGGGCGCCTTCACCGCGTTCAGCGTGCCGCGCGAAGCGGCGCGGGGTGGTACGCCGGGCCTGCTGTCCTCGGTCAACGGCACGCATAACCCCACCCTGGCGCTGCCCGCCGGGCAGATCGTGCGCCTGCGCATTCTGAATCTGGACAACACTCTGACTTACCGGCTGATGTTGCCAGGCGTCGAGGCGCGCATCTATGCGCTGGATGGCAACCCCGTTGAGCCACGCCCGCTGGGTAAGGAGTACTGGCTGGGGCCGGGCATGCGCATCGAGCTGGGCGTACTGATTCCCGAGGTTGGCCAGGAGATTCCGGTGCGCAATGGCCCGCTGCGTCTGGCGACGTTAAAGGGTGTGGCAAGCAGCAGCGAGGCCGCGGGTGCTTGGCCGCCACCGTTACCGGCCAACCCGATTGCCGAGCCGGACCTGGCCCGCGCCGAGAAGCTGCGCTTCAACTTCGAGTGGGCGGGCGCGGTGTCGGTGGGTGTCGAACAGGGCGCCGCCCACAGCTTCTGGCAGATCAACGGGCAGGCCTGGGACATTGACGACAAGAGCTGCGTCGAGCGGCCCATCGCGACGCTGAAGAAAAATAGTCATTACATTTTCGAGCTGCGTAACCTCAGCCAATACCAGCATCCGATTCACCTGCACGGTATGAGCTTCAAGGTGCTGTCTTCGAACCGCAAGACAATCACACCCTATTTCACCGACACCTACCTGTTGGGCAAGAACGAGACCGCTCAGGTGGCGCTGGTGGCGGATAACCCCGGCATCTGGATGTTCCATTGCCACGTCATCGACCATATGGAAACCGGGCTGATGGCGGCGATCGAAGTGGTTTGAGCAGCGGCAAGCCGCAAGCCACAAGCCGCCGCTTTAACTTGCCGCCTGAAGCTTGCCGCTTAACAATGGCCGGCTTTCAGCTTCGCGATAGAGCCATGCGCAGAATCAAGATCATCGACCGCTCCCGTGACGAGCATTTCATGCGCGAAGCGCTGGCGCTAGCCGCCAAAGGCGCTGAGCTGGGCGAGGTGCCGGTGGGGGCGGTGTTGGTGCAGGACGGCGAAATCATCGGCCAGGGGTTCAACTCACCCATCAGCCGCCACGACCCCAGTGCTCATGCCGAGATGGTGGCCATCCGGGCCGCCGCCGAAGCGGCGCAAAATTACCGCCTGCCGGGCAGCACCCTGTACGTGACCCTGGAACCGTGCAGCATGTGCGCGGGGCTGATCGTACATTCTCGGGTGGCACGGGTGGTGTATGGCGCCACCGAGCCGCGAGCGGGGGTGGCGGTCAGTCGCGGTGAATTCTTCAGTCAGGATTTCCTCAACCATCGGGTGATGGTTGAGGGGGGCGTGCTGGCCGAGGAGTGCGGGACGATTCTCAAGGCGTTTTTCAAGGCGCGGCGATAAAGCCCAAGCGTTGAAGAGTGCGTAGACGGTAGTGCTTCAGTAGGAGTTTTCATGGAGCGGAAAAAAAAGGCCGTCAGCGGCCTGTGGGTGCTGGCGGCAATCGGAGTGGCATTGTCGGTCGCCGTCTCCTGGACAGGCGTGCTGGAGCAACTGTCGACTGAATACCTGGATGGCGCCTTGCTGCAGGCGGCCACTGCGTTCGCCGTTGCACGGGTGCTGAATGCCCTGATCTCATTGCTCCAGTCGGTCGAAATCAGCGTGATGGTGGCCAGCGTTCACCCTGGCGAGTTGCTGGATCCCATCAATGATCTGGTCGAGCAGTTTTCTCAAGTGATGCAGTGGGCCATTGGCTCACTGGTCATCCAGAAAGTGATGCTCGGCGTGGTGTCCCACAGGCTATTCACTGTCGTGTTGACGGCGATCGCCGCTGTGGTTTTGGTCTGTTCGCTGCTGGCCCCGACGTCTCGCGGCACGCTCCTGTTGTTCCGGGCATTTCTGTGCTGCGTGTTTCTGCGCTTGGCCCTGGCGCTGAGCGTTTTACTGAATGCCGCGGTGGACCATGCGTTTCTGAGCGACCCGGTACGTGACGATGTGGCCTTGCTGGATGCTTTGCCCAGCCAAGTCGATGTATTGGGCATGCAGGGTGTTCCCCTGGAAACACTGGAGGATGGTGCGTTGAGCGCATTGCAAACTCAGCAGAGCGCCTTGCAGGCTGAGCGAGATGGGCTGCTGGAGCAGATCGAACGTTTGAAGCCGGACATGGAGCAGGCCCG
Source organism: Serpens gallinarum (assembly GCF_014836765.1). Lineage (GTDB taxonomy): Bacteria > Pseudomonadota > Gammaproteobacteria > Pseudomonadales > Pseudomonadaceae > Serpens > Serpens gallinarum. The sequence goes on along the minus strand of NZ_JACSQG010000007.1, from coordinate 28,693 downwards.
TCAGGCATTGGCCGAGCATGAACGCGACAGCAGTTTGAGCCAGCGCCTGGGCATGAACCGTAGCGTTGAGCATCAGGCCACGGTGGAGCGTTTGGACGTGCTTGAGGCTGAGTGGCAAGCGGCCCATGAGGCGTTGGCGAGCAGAGAGCGTCGGCTGTTGGCGGTGGACAAGGAGCGCCTGGCGCTGGCGCAGGCCAAGGAGAAATCCCAAGACGGTTTCTGGTCGCACTTTAGCGACAAGGTCTCGGGCTGGAGCCGTTCCGCAGCCAGCCTGGCTGACGTGGAAACCTACAAAAGCATCAAGGCCAAGCTTGAGGCGGTGATCGACACGCTGATTCGCCTCATGGCCTTTTTCATTCTCAAGTCGATTTTGCTGCCGGTACTGTTCATCTATCTGCTGATCCGGGGGTTCCGCTTGATCTGGCAGTCCGAGATGAAGATGCCCAGCGTGCATCGTGCCTGATAAAAAGCCCCGCAGGTGCGGGGCTATTTTTGTTACTGGGCTTCGGCCTTGAGCATCGCCTGGCGCTGGCGCCATTCCATGAAGGTCTTCAGCAGCAGGGTGAGCAGCGCCATGCAGGCGAGCAGGGCAGCGGCGGTAAAGGCAGCGGCGGTCTTGTAGTCGTTGTTCAACTGGTCGACCAGCAGCGGCAGGGTCAGCGTCTGGTTCATGATGGTGCCGGAGACCACCGACACCGCGCCGAACTCGCCGACTGCGCGGGCATTGGTGACCACCACGCCGTACAGCAGCGCCCATTTGATGTTCGGCAGGGTCACGTGGCGGAAGATCTGCCAGCCGCTAGCACCCAGCGTCAGCGCGGCGGTTTCTTCCTCGGTGCCCTGGGACTGCATGGTCGGAATCAGGATGCGTGCCACATAGGGGGCGGTGACGAACACGGTGACCATGATGATGCCCGGCCAGGCGAACATCAGCTGGATATCGCGATCGTAAAACCACTGGCCAACCACGCCTTCGACGCCATAGATCACCAGGTAGCACAGGCCGGCCACCACGGGGGACACCGCGTAAGGGATGTCGATCAGGGTGGACAGCAGGCGGCGACCGCGAAAGTCGTAATGGGTCACGCACCAGGCCAGGCAGATGCCGAACACCAAGTTGATCGGCACGGTAATCACCGCCACCAGTAAGGTGAGCATGATCGCGTGGAGCATGTAGTCTTCGGACAGGTTCGACCACAGCAGGCCGAGGCCGCCACTCAGTGCCTTGGTGAAGATCAGCGCCAGCGGGACCAGCAACAGCAGGGTGACGGTGGCGAGGCCCAGGCCGATGAGGAGCCATTGATGCCAATAAACGGGTTTTTTCATTTCTTGCGCTGCCAGCGGAAGATGTGGCTCTGGATCACCTGCAGGGTGAACAGCATGGCCAGGGATGCCAGCAAGATGACCGAGGCGATCGCCGAAGCGGCCCCGTAGTCGAACTCCTGCAGGCGGACAAAGATCATCAGCGAGGACACTTCGGTTTTGAACGGCATATTGCCGGCGATCATGATCACCGCGCCGAACTCGCCTAGGCCGCGCACGAAGGACTGCGCCGCGCCGGTAATCAGTGCCGGATACAGGGTCGGCAGCATCACGTAGAAAAAGATCTGCAGCTTGCTGGCACCCAGGGTGCGGCCGGCTTCTTCGTAGTCGTTGCCCATCTCCAGCAATACCGGCTGCACTGTCCTTACTACGAAGGGCAGACTGGTAAAGGTCATGGCGATCAGGATGCCGGGATAGGCATAGGCGATCTTGATGCCCATCGCGTCGAACCATTGGCCCAGCCAGCCACCGGGAACCAGCAACGTGGCCAGGGTGAGGCCGGCCACCGAGGTGGGCAGGGCGAAGGGCAGATCGACCAGGGCGTCCACCAGGCGGCGACCGGGAAAGTCGTAGCGGGTAATGATCCAGGCCAGCAACAGGCCGATCAGCGTTGCGGCGATGGTCGAGTAGAAGGCGCCACTGACGGTGACCCAGTAACTGGCCACGACGCGGCGGTCGCTAATCGCCTGCCAGTACTGCGCCCAGGATAGGTCGCTGACGTACACCAGCAAGGCGGAAATCGGAAACAGGATGACCAACGACAGGTACAGAGTGCTGATGCCGAAGCTCAGCCCGAAACCTGGCAGGGTGGGCGCCTGATGAAAGAAGCGGAAGGTATTAAGCGTCACGGGAAATCGCTTGTCCTACTGAAAAAAGACGCAGCGGCTAGCTACAAAAAGCTACGCCGCCCACTGCGGGCGGCGTAGTTTACAGGAGCGAAACTCAGTTTGGGCTTTGTGCCAGCAGTTGATCGAGCACGCCATTGCTGCCGAAATGCTTCGCGGTGATCTCATCCCAGCTGCCGAGAACCTCGGTCGGGTTGACCAGCTTGACCTTGGCGAACTGTGCCTCGGTGGCCTTGACCACTTCGGGGTGGTGAACGCGCAGGTTGAAGGTGGTCAGCAGTTGCTGCACATCCTGGGTGTATTGGAAGTTGAGGAACTCGGTGGCCTGCTTGCGGGTGCCTTTCTGGTCGACCACCTTATCGACGATGGCCACCGGGAACTCGGCCAGCACACTCAGCGGCGGAATCACCGGCTGGAAGTTGCCCGCCGCGAAGTCGGGGTGCTTGGCGATGTTGATCACTTCCGATTCGAAGGTCAGCAAGGCATCGCCCTGGCCGTTCTGAGCAAACGCCACGGTGGCGCCACGCCCGCCGGTGGGGAAGTTTTCCACGTTGTGCAGCAGCTTACCGACGAACTTCTTGATCTTGGCTTCGTCGCCGTTGAACTTCTCGTTGGCAAACAGCCAGGCCGCCAGGTAGGTGTAACGAGCGTTGCCGGAGGTTTTCGGGTTGGGGAAAACCACTTTCACGTCATCGCGCACCAGGTCGTCCCAGCTCTGGATGTTCTTCGGGTTACCCTCGCGCACCAGGAAACCGATGGTGCTGTAGTACGGCGAACTGTTGTTGGGGAACTCGGTGGACCAATCGGCATTGAGCAGGCGGCGCTTGGCGAGGATGTCCACATCCGTCACCTGGTTGAAGGTGACGGTGTCGACCTTCTTGCCTTGGATGATGTCCTGCGCCTGCTTGGAAGTGCCGGCAAAGGACTGGTCGATCTTGATGTCTTCGCCCGTGGTGGCTTTCCAATGTGCGATGAACTTGGGGTTGATTTCAGTGAACAATTCGCGCGCAACGTCGTAGGAGGCGTTGAGCAGCGGAGTGCTGTCAGCCTGGGCGGTGGCGCCGAACAGCGTGGACGTCAGGGCGGTGGCCAGCAACAGTTTCTTGAACATTTAAAGGCTTCCTCGCACAGCCGCAGGGGCTTATTGAATGCGACCGGGTGTGGTCAGCGATGGCAGGCATTCTGCGCGATAGCTATATGCTATGAAAATACGAAAATCGCATAGTTATATGCTTTTATTGAATATGCAGGCAGGTGAAAGGCGAGTGGCAGCGATTCACGGCGCGCACTGAGCAGCGCGACGCAGGTTGAAATTCGGAAAGGGTTGCCGTCGCCAACCGTCGTCAGAGCGGAGGTTCGATGATCGGCTCGGGCTTGTGGATGCCGGGAATGTGGAAGCCACGCTCGGCGAGTTGGGTGTCTTCCAGTTGGGGCAGGGTAGACCAGGTGAGGATGTCGTAATAACGGCGGATGTTGGCCACGTAATGGACCGGCTCGCCGCCGCGGGCATAGCCGTAGCGCGTTTTGGTGTACCACTTCTTTTGGGCCAGACGCGGCAGGATCTTTTTCACATCCAGCCATTTATTCGGGTCCAGCCCTGCGCCCTGGGTCAGCTTGCGGGCATCCTCGAGATGGCCGCCGCCCACGTTGTAGGCGGCCAGAGCAAACCAGGTGCGGTCCGGCTCGACGATGCTATCAGGCAAGCCGTGGTAGACATGGGCGAAATACTTGGCGCCGCCCTGGATACTCTGCGTGGGGTCGAGTCGATTGGAGACACCCATGGCCTTGGCGGTGTTCTGGGTCAGCATCATCAGGCCGCGTACGCCGGTCTTGGACACGGCGTTGGGTTTCCAATGTGATTCCTGATAGCCGATGGCGGCGAGCAGGCGCCAATCGATCCGGTACTCGTCAGCCGCGAGGCGAAATTGCTGTTCATAGCGCGGCAGCCGTTGTTGCAGGTGTTTGGCGAAGGTATTGGCGCCGACGAAGCCAAGTACCTCGAGATGCCCGTAGTAGCGCTCACTCAGGCGCTGCAGAAAGCCTTCTTTTTCGACGCGTTTGAGAAAGGCATCAATCCTGTCCAGCAGGCTGCGATCTTCGCCGGCGGCCACTGCCCAGTTGAGGGTGCTGGCGTCGCCGAGGTCGAAGGCCACGCGAATCTGTGGGAAGTACACCTGGTTGATGGCTAGCTCGTTGGAGTCCACCACGGTCAACGCCAGTTGGCCTTCATCAACCATGCGCAGCAGGTCGACGGCTTCCACGGCATCGGATTCTTCGTATTCGAGTTTCGGCAGCAGCGTCTTGAGCTCAGCCAACTGTTCGGCATGGCTGCTGCCTTTGACCACCATGATGGGCTGGCCGACCAGTTCAGGTGGGCGCCTCGGGCGGGTCTGTCCGTTGCGGTAGATGACCTGCGAAGTAACGTTCAGATATGGGTACGACAACAGAACCTGGGAGAGGCGGGACTTACCAGTGATCAGCCCGGAAACGGCCAGAACCGGCCCGCCGGGTTCATGGAGACGGGTATAAAGGTCGTCCAGATTCTCGGCGGTTTCAATTTGCAGTTCGACGCCCAGGTCGTCGGCGAAGCGTTCGAGCAGTTCGTATTCAAAGCCGCTGCCGCCGTTGCGGTCCTGAAAGTAGGTGGAGGGACTGTTGCGGGTAATGACGCGCAGTACGCCTTCCCCCTTTACACGCTCAAGGGCAGGAGGTTGTTTGGCCTCGCAGCCCATGAGTATCAGGAAGAGACCGGTTGCCAATAGCCGGCAGGTGTAACGCATGCTGAACGCAGAATGGGCAAACATGACGCGCATTATACGCAATGCCGCTGATGGGCCATATCTAGACAGTCGAAAAACCCTCTGATAGATGGCAGGCACAATTTCGAATCCGCCTGTAGCGAGCTTTAGCCTACAGCGTTGGCATTAGGGTAGAATGCGCCGTTTCCCGCTCCCCCTTCCGAGGCTGTTCCGACGATGTTGATTCTGCGCGGCGCTCCCGCCCTTTCTGCCTTCCGCCACGGCAAATTGCTTGAGCAACTGACCAGCAAGGTTCCAGCGGTGACTGGGCTGTACGCCGAGTTCGCACACTTTGCCGATGTGGCCGGTGAGTTGACCGATGCTGAGCAGGCCGTATTGGCACGTCTGCTCAAGTACGGTCCCAGTGTTCCGGTGCAGGAGCCAGCGGGTCGGCTGTTCCTCAGCGTGCCGCGCTTCGGCACCTTGTCGCCCTGGTCGAGCAAGGCCAGCGATATCGCCCACAACTGCGGCCTGGGCAAGATTCAGCGCCTGGAGCGTGGTATCGCCTACTACGTGGCCGGCGATCTGAGCACCGCCGATATTGCCCAGGTAACGGCACTGTTGCATGACCGCATGACGCAAATGGTGCTGCAGCGCTTCGAAGAAGCCGCCGGCCTGTTCAGTCATGCCCAGCCCAAGCCGCTGACCGTCGTGGATGTGCTGGGCGGCGGTCGCGCCGCGCTGGAAAAGGCCAACGCCGAATTGGGCCTGGCCCTGGCGGAAGACGAGATCGATTACCTGGTCAAGAGTTTTGGTGACCTGGGCCGCAATCCCCATGACATCGAATTGATGATGTTTGCCCAGGCCAACTCCGAACACTGCCGTCACAAGATTTTCAATGCCAGCTGGGACATCGACGGCGAAAGTCAGGAAAAGTCCCTGTTCGGCATGATCAAGAACACCTTCCAGATGAACAGCGAGGGTGTGCTGTCCGCGTACAAGGACAACGCCGCCGTAATCGTCGGCCACACCGCCGGGCGTTTCTACCCGAACCCGCAGACCGGCGAGTACGCCGCCAATCAGGAACCCGTCCATATCCTGATGAAGGTGGAAACCCACAACCACCCGACGGCGATTGCGCCGTTCCCCGGTGCCTCCACCGGCTCGGGTGGCGAGATTCGCGACGAAGGCGCCACCGGGCGCGGTGCCAAGCCGAAGGCTGGCCTGACCGGTTTCACCGTCTCCAACCTGAACATCCCCGGTTTCGAGCAGCCCTGGGAAGTGCCCTATGGCAAGCCCGAACGCATCGTCACGCCGTTGGACATCATGATCGAAGGCCCGTTGGGCGGCGCTGCGTTCAACAACGAATTCGGTCGTCCGGCGCTGACCGGCTATTTCCGTACTTTCGAGCAGGCGGTCAACAGCCCGCGCGGCGAAGAAGTGCGCGGCTACCACAAGCCGATCATGCTGGCTGGCGGTATGGGCAACATCCGTGAAGACCACGTGCAGAAGGCCGAGATTTCGGTGGGCGGCAAGCTGATCGTCCTCGGCGGCCCGGCCATGCTCATCGGTCTGGGCGGCGGTGCTGCGTCCTCGATGGCCACCGGCGCCAGTGCCGCTGATCTGGACTTCGCCTCGGTGCAGCGCGAAAACCCGGAAATGGAACGCCGTTGCCAGGAAGTCATCGACCGTTGCTGGCAGCTGGGCGAAAACAACCCGATCAAGTTCATCCACGACGTCGGCGCGGGCGGTCTGTCCAATGCCTTCCCGGAGCTGGTCAACGACGCCGGCCGCGGCGGTCGCTTCGAACTGCGCAACGTGCCCAACGATGAGCCGGGCATGAGCCCGCTGGAAATCTGGTGCAACGAATCCCAGGAGCGCTATGTGCTCTCGGTGGATGCCGCTGATCTCGAGCGTTTTGCTGCCATTTGCGAACGCGAGCGCTGCCCCTTCGCAGTGGTCGGCGAGGCCACCGAAGAGCCTCACCTGACTGTGGCCGACAGCCACTTCGACAACAAGCCCGTGGACATGCCGCTCAACGTGCTGCTCGGCAAGGCGCCGCGCATGCATCGCAGCGCCAACCGCGAAGCGGAGCAGGGCGACGATTTCGCCGCTGCCCAGGTGGATATCGAAGAAGCGGCCAGCCGCGTGCTGCGCCACCCGGCTGTCGCGAGCAAGAGTTTCCTGATCACCATTGGCGACCGCACCATTACCGGTCTGGTGGCGCGCGACCAGATGGTCGGCCCCTGGCAGGTACCGGTCGCCGACTGCGCTGTGACTGCGACCAGTTTCGATGTCTACACCGGCGAAGCCATGGCCATGGGCGAACGCACGCCGCTGGCACTGCTGGACGCACCGGCTTCCGGGCGTATGGCCATTGGTGAAACCGTCACCAACCTGGCGGCTTCGCGCATTGGCAAGCTCGGCGACATCCGTTTGTCCGCCAACTGGATGGCCGCTGCCGGTCATCCGGGCGAAGACGCCCGCCTGTACGACACCGTCAAGGCAGTCGGCATGGAACTGTGCCCGGAGCTGGGCATCACCATCCCGGTGGGCAAGGACTCGATGTCCATGAAGACCCGCTGGCAGGATGAGGGCGCGGAGAAGAGCGTGACCTCGCCGCTGTCGCTGATCGTGACAGGGTTTGCGCCGGTCACCGATATTCGCAAGACCCTGACACCGCAACTGCGCCTGGACAAGGGCGAAACCGACCTGATCCTGATCGATCTGGGTCGTGGCCAGAACCGTATGGGCGCCTCGATCCTCGCCCAGGTGTACGGCAAGCTCGGTCGCCAGGCACCGGATGTCGATGATGCAGAAGATCTCAAAGCGTTCTTCGCGGTGATCCAGGGACTGAATCAGGACGACCGCCTGTTGGCCTATCACGACCGCTCCGACGGCGGTCTGCTGACCACCGCTCTGGAAATGGCCTTCGCCGGTCACTGCGGCCTGGACCTGTGCCTAGATGCACTGGCCGACGACGCCAAAGAACTGGCCGCCGTGCTGTTCAACGAAGAACTCGGCGCAGTGATCCAGGTGCATCAGGACCACACCGCCGAAGTGCTGGCGCAGTTCAGCGCTGCTGGCCTGGGCGACTGCGTGGCGGTGATCGGCAAACCGGTCAACGGTCCGCACGTGGCCATCAGTTACAACGGCCAGCCGGTATTTGGCGGCGAGCGTCGTCTGTTGCAGCGTCAGTGGAGCGAAACCAGCTATCAGATCCAGCGCCTGCGCGATAACGCCGACTGCGCTGATCAGGAATTCGAGGTCCTTCTCGACGAGGAGAATCCGGGCCTGACCGCCACGCTGTCCTTCGATGTGAATCAGGACATCGCTGCGCCCTACATCAAGAAGGGCCTGCGCCCGCAAGTGGCCATCCTGCGCGAGCAGGGCGTCAACGGTCAGGTGGAAATGGCCGCGGCCTTCGATCGTGCAGGCTTCAGCACCATCGATGTGCACATGAGCGATATCCTGTCTGGACGCATCAGCCTGGAGCAGTTCAAGGGTCTGGTGGCGTGCGGCGGCTTTTCTTACGGCGACGTACTAGGGGCCGGTGAAGGCTGGGCCAAGTCGATCCTGTTCAATGCCCGTGCCCGTGATGGTTTCCAGGCGTTCTTTGAACGCAAGGACAGCTTTGCTCTGGGCGTGTGCAATGGCTGCCAGATGATGAGCAACCTGCACGAGTTGATTCCCGGCACCGAAAATTGGCCGCGCTTCGTGCGCAACCGCTCCGAGCAGTTCGAAGCGCGTCTGGCCATGGTTCAAGTGCAGGAATCGGCATCGATCTTCCTGCAGGGCATGGCTGGCTCGCGCCTGCCGATCGCCATCGCCCACGGTGAAGGCCATGCCGAGTACGAGAGTGAAGAGGCCCTGTTGCAGGCGGACCTTTCCGGCAACGTGGCGCTGCGCTTCATCGACAACCACGGCAAGGTCACCGAAAGCTACCCGGCGAACCCGAACAGCTCGCCGCGCGGTATCACCGGCCTTTGCAACAAGGACGGTCGCGTCACCATCATGATGCCGCACCCGGAGCGCGTGTTCCGCGCTGTGCAGAACTCCTGGCGCCCGGATGAATGGCAGGAAGACGCCGGCTGGATGCGCATGTTCCGCAATGCGCGGGTATGGGTGGACTGATCGCCCGATCCGGAGTCACAGCAAAGGCCATATTGAGAAATATGGCCTTTTGTTTTTTGGAGGCGACAACCCCGTGGGCAAAATCTTTTCTGCGGCGGGCTGCCGGACAGCGCCCTGCTACGGGCGGGGCCGCGCTACAGAACGGTGCCGCTGACGCCAGCAGAAATTCATCGAGGAGAACGACGCATGTACAAACTCTGCTTCTTCGTGCCGGACAGCCATGTGCAGGCGGTCAAGGACGCTCTGTTCACCGCCGGCGCCGGGCGCATCGGCGATTACGAGCAGTGTTGCTGGCAGGTGCTGGGCCAGGGCCAGTTCCGTCCATTGCCAGGCAGTAATCCTTTCCTTGGCGAAAGCGGGGTGGTTGAAGCGGTCGAGGAATGGAAGGTGGAAATGGTCGTCGCCGATGAGCTGATCCAGTCGGCGGTGGTGGCCCTGAAGCAAGCCCACCCCTATGAAACCCCGGCCTACGAAGTGTACCGGCTGGAGGTGTTCTAGCGGGCCGTTGAAGACGGGTTCACGTGCTTCAAGGCCTGATTTCAATCAGCGTGCCATCGCTGACCAGGTCCCAGATCTCGCGCATGTCGTCGTTTTTCAGGGCAATACAGCCTTCGGTCCAATCCAGGCCATGGAAATACCACTCCGGATAGTCGTCATCCAGCGGGGTGCCGTGCAGCATGATCGCCCCGCCAGGCTGAACGCCCTCGCGTCGTGCCCGGGCCGAGTCACGGATGTTGGGGTAGGAGATATGCATGGCCAGGTTGAATTTATCACTGTGCTTGCGCCAGTCGAGCCAATACAAGCCTTCAGGGGTGCGCTTGTCGCCTTCGTACAGTTTATGGCCGACGGGTTGCTTGCCCAGTGAAACCTTGTAGCTCTTCAAGGTTTCGCCGCGGCTGATCAAATGCAGCTGACGGTCGGATTTGATCACCAGCACCTTATCGATGCGTGGAGTGTGGGTGATCGTCAAGGAGGCAAAGGCCAGGGGGCTGCAGCAAAGCAACAGGGTGAGCATCCAGCGCATCGAGATCGATTCCACAGCGTTATGAGGAGATTCGGTGGTGTTTCTGCAGGTAGGCCAGCAGCGGTTCGATCGGCTCGTTGCGCACGGGGAATTCGGCGCGATGCCGATCGGCAAAAAAGCATTCTAAGGTGCGGCCTATGGTCGGAAAAGCCAGATCCGACCAAGGAACGTCACGCTCATGGAAAAGCCGTACGTCGAGGCTCTCTTCGCCAGCGGCAAAATCAAGATCGCTCAGTTCGGCGCGAAACAGCATGTACACCTGATTGATATGCGGCAGATCGAACAAGGTATACAGCCTGAGATTGCGTACCCGCGCGCAGGCTTCCTCAAGGGTTTCTCGTTCGGCGGCCTGCTGCACGGTTTCACCGTTTTCCATGAAGCCGGCCGGCAGTGTCCACAAGCCGCGCCGCGGTTCGATGGCGCGCCGGCACAGTAGCACCTGCTCGCCCCATACGGGCAGGCAGCCAGCGACGATACGCGGATTCTGGTAGTGGATCGTCTCGCAACTCGTGCAGACAAAACGCAGGCGGTTATCGCCGAGGGGAATGCGCAGGGTCACCACGTCACCGCACTCTGGGCAGAACTTCATGGTCTCTCCTTTAGGGTCTGTCTGCAATCTTGGCCTTGCATGCCCGGCGCAGCAAGCGTAGGCGACCCGTGGATGAGAAGGGTCTTGGGCGCGTTTGTGCTTCATGCCATGATGGACCCGGAATAAGAGGACGAGGGCGAACATGCAGGACAAATTGCTCCAGCGTATACGCGGCTACAGCCCGCAGTTATTGATGACCTCAGGCAGTTTTCCCGAGGCTGCGGTATTGATGCCCATAACCCGTGGCGATGAGCCCGAACTGATCTTGACGTTGCGTGCCAGCGGGCTGTCGACTCACGGCGGCGAAGTGGCTTTTCCCGGTGGTCGGCGCGACCCGGAAGACCGCGATCTTATGCACACAGCGCTACGCGAAGCTCAGGAGGAAGTAGGGCTGCCTCCCGGATTGGTGGAGATGGTCGGGCCGTTGAGCACACTGGTGTCGCGCCATGGCATCAAGGTCACGCCTTACGTCGGTCTGGTGCCGGATTATGTTGAATACCGGCCCAACGACGGCGAAATTGCCGCCGTGTTTTCCGTGCCGTTGCGTTTTTTTCTCGACACACCCACTGAGGTTACCCACCGCATCGATTTTCGTGGTGAGAGCTTTTACGTACCCTGTTACCGCTATGGCGAGTTCAAGATTTGGGGCCTGACGGCAATCATGATCGTCGAGCTGGTCAACGTGCTGTACGACGCCAATATCGACCTGCTTGAGGCGCCGGCATCCTATGTGATTGCCTGATGTGCTTTCGCCAAGCGACGAAAAATTGACCTGCCAAAACATCAACAACAAAAAGGAGCATTGCCGTGAACTATCGCCTGGGGGAATTTCGTGTGGAAGCCGACCCTGAAAGCTGGATCGCCCCCAATGCCACGCTGGTTGGCAAGGTGCGCCTGGAGCGCGGGGCCAGTGTCTGGTTCAATTGCGTGCTGCGTGGCGACAACGAATTGATTCAGATCGGCGAAAACAGCAATGTGCAGGACGGCAGCGTGATGCACACCGACATGGGCTATCCGCTGACACTCGGTACTGGCGTCACCGTCGGCCACAAGGCCATGCTGCATGGCTGCACGGTGGGTGACTACAGTCTGATCGGCATCAACGCGGTGATCCTCAATGGCGCGAAGATCGGCAGGTATTGCTTGATCGGTGCCAATACGTTGATCCCCGAAGGCAAGGTGATTCCCGATGGCTCGTTGGTCATGGGTTCGCCTGGCAAAGTGATCCGTGAATTGACCGATCAGCAGAAAAAGATGCTGGAAGCCAGCGCAGCCCACTATGTACACAATGCTCAGCGCTACGCCCGCGAGCTGTTTGAACAGGAAGAATGATGTCCCACTCCGAACGCCGCGTTGCCTCGCCTTGCGTGAATATCTGCGCACTCGATGACGAGGATATTTGTATCGGTTGCCAGCGTACGGCTGCCGAAATCACTCGTTGGAACTGGCTGGATGACGAAGAGCGCCGCACCGTACTGGCGCGTTGTCACGAGCGTGCCCGTGCCAGCGGGCAGTTACTCTAGTAGAGGTGTCTGGCGCACTGGCTGAGCCGGGCGCCTGATACGCACCATCAGTTGAAGGAAACCCCATGCCCCGTATTGGAACTCCGCTCTCGCCGAGTGCGACCCGTGTTTTGCTGTGTGGCTCTGGTGAGCTGGGCAAGGAGGTAGCCATTGAATTGCAGCGCCTGGGCGTTGAAGTCATCGCCGTGGACCGCTACGCCGATGCCCCAGCCATGCAGGTTGCCCACCGCAGCCATGTCATCGACATGCTTGATGGCGCGGCCTTGCGAAAGGTGATCGAACAAGAACAACCGCACTATGTGATGCCGGAGATCGAGGCGATTGCCACCGCGACCCTGGTGGAGTTGGAGCAGGAAGGCTTCATGGTGATCCCCACCGCTCGGGCCGCGCAGTTGACCATGAACCGCCAAGGCATTCGCCGCCTGGCCGCAGAAGAGCTGGGTGTGCCGACCTCGCCGTATTACTTTGCCGATTCGGTTGAGCAGTACCGCGCGGCAGTCGAGGCGTTGGGATTCCCCTGCGTGGTCAAGCCGATCATGAGTTCGTCCGGCAAAGGGCAAAGCTTGTTGAAAAGCGCCGACGATGTGCAGGCCGCCTGGGACTATGCCCAGGAAGGCGGCCGTGCGGGCAAGGGGCGAGTGATCGTCGAAGGCTTTATCGACTTCGACTACGAAATCACTCTGCTCACCGTGCGCCATGTCGGCGGCACGAGTTTCTGCGCCCCGGTCGGGCATCGCCAGGTCAAAGGCGATTACCACGAGTCCTGGCAGCCGCAAGTCATGAGCCCCAAGGCGCTGGCCGAGTCCGAACGCATCGCCAGTCGGGTGACCGAGGCGCTGGGCGGTCGCGGGTTGTTTGGCGTTGAGCTGTTCGTCAAGGGCGATCAGGTGTGGTTCAGCGAAGTCTCGCCGCGCCCCCATGACACGGGTCTGGTTACGCTTATTTCCCAGGACCTCTCCGAGTTCGCCCTGCATGCGCGGGCCATTCTCGGCCTGCCGATTCCTGCGATTCACCAGTTCGGCCCGTCAGCTTCGGCCGTGGTGCTGGTGGATGGTCATTCGCGGCAGACCAGCTTCGGCAACCTGGCCGCTGCGCTAAGTGAGCCCGACACCGCACTGCGCCTGTTCGGCAAGCCTGAAGTCGCCGGGCAGCGGCGCATGGGTGTGGCCCTGGCCCGCGATGAGTCGGTGGACCTGGCGCGAGCCAAGGCTACCCGCGCGGCTCAGGCGGTCGACGTCGAGCTTTGATGAATGCGTAACCTGTTGTGGTGGGCCGTGACGGTGCCGTTATTGCCGTTGCTGCTACCGCAGGCCTGGTATACGCGGCGCACCGCCTTGCGATTGCCAGTGGCGAGCGGTGAACCCCAGGGGCTGGCGGGTGGTTCTCTACCCGGCCAGCCGTTGCGTCTGTTGCTGGTGGGTGAATCGACGGTGGTGGGCGTGGGTGTGGCATGCCTGGAAAATGCCTTGGCGGGGCAGTTGGCTCAAGCGCTTGCAGCTCGCTTGGAGCGCCCGGTGGCGTGGCGGGTTTGTGGTGAAAACGGCATTGGGGTTCACCTGGCCGTCCAGCGTCTGCTGCCGCGCGCGCTCAGTGAACCTGCGGACTGGGCGGTGTTGGTGTTCGGCGTCAATGACACCACCGGGCTGAGCAGTCGCCGCCGCTGGGCTGCGGGGTTGGAGCGGATGATTGTCGCCTTGCAGGGCGGTGGGGCACAGGTGGCCCTCAGCGCTGTGCCGCCCTTGCAGCATTTCCAAGCGCTGCCCTGGCTGTTGCGTACCGTGCTCGGTTGGCGTGCGGCCTTGATGGATGGCTGGGCTCGCCGGCTCGCTGCTCGACTGTCGGCGCACCATTTCCCTGGGGGTTTGAGTTTTAGCGCGGAGTATCTGGCCGAGGATGGCTACCACCCCTCAGCGCTGGGCTACCGGGTTTGGGCCGAAATGCTGGCCGATCAATTCATAGCGGAGTGTCGTTGTCCGCCATCAGCTTGAGGCTGCTTTCCCAGGCGCGCACGCGCTTTACCCGATTATCTTCGGTGGACAGGATTTCCAACCTGTAATCGCCAATCTGCAAACAAACGGCACAGTCCGGAATGCTTTCCAGGGCTTCGGTGATCAAGCCGTTGAGTGTTTTGGGTCCTTCACAGGGCAGTGCCCAACCAAGCAAGCGGTTCAGGTCGCGGATCGAGGCGGCGCCTTCGATAATGCGCGTACCATCTGCCTGTAGGGTGACCTCGTTGTCGCGCTGATTGTCGCGGCTGTGAAACTCACCGACGATCTCTTCAAGAATATCTTCCAACGTTACCGCACCCAGCACGTCGCCATATTCATCGACCACCAGGCCAAAGCGGCGTTTCAATTGTTGGAAATTCAGCAGTTGAGTGGCCAGTGGCGTGCCTTCGGGTACGAAGTAAGGTTCCAGGCTGGCGGCCAGCAGGCTCTCTTTGGTCAGTCGACCCTGACTGAGCAAGCCGGCTATATGGCGCATGTGCACCACACCCTCGACCTGGTTGATATCGCGTCGAAACAATGGCAGGCGGGTGTGGGTGGACTGACGCAGCTGCTCAAGGATTTCATCGAGACTGTCTTCCAGGTCGATGCCGAGCACTTCGTTGCGTGGGACCATAACGTCATCGACATTGATGGTTTCCAAGTCCAGCACGCCGAGCAGCATGTTGCGCCGATCCAGCGACAGGCCCTGGCCAGCTTCGCGCACCACGCTGCGCAGTTCTTCATTGGACAGGTTGTCGCTGCGCTTGCGGGTCGGGTCTAGACCGCTAAGCCGAAGCAGGCCGTTGCTTATCCAGCCGAGCAGTGCGACCACTGGGGAAAGCACTTTCTGCAGTGCTGCCAGGGGCCGGCTGACGGGGTATGCAATAAGCTCCGGGTGCAGGGCGGCCAAGGTCTTTGGGGTGATCTCTCCAAATATCAGCAGCAGCAGCGTGACGCCGAGGGTGGCGATGGCAATACCCGCTTCGCCCCATAGCTGAATGGCCAGCACGGTGGCGATGGACGAGGCGAGGATGTTGACGAAATTGTTACCGACCAGAATGGTGCCCAGCAGGCGGTCGGGGCGCGCCAGTAAAGCGCTTGTACGTAGCGCACCCCTATGCCCTTGCTTGGCCAGGTGGCGCAGGCGATAGCGGTTCAGGCTGAGCATGCCGGTTTCGGCGCTGGAGAAAAACGCCGAGCACAGCAGAAGAAAAACCAGCAGGCCGACGAGAAAACCAGGGTGTAGATTTTCCAAGCGTTGTCAGGCCTTAGATATGCAGAATGAATTCGCGAACCAGTTTGCTGCCAAAGTAGGCCAGCATCAGCAGGCAGAAACCTGCCAGGGTCAGGCGAATCGCCTTGTGGCCGCGCCAACCCAACTGGTGCCGACCCCACAGCAGAACGCCGAATACCACCCACGCGAAGCAAGACAGCAAGGTTTTGTGCATCAGGTGCTGGGCGAACAGATTTTCAACGAATAGCCAACCCGTCAGTAGCGACAGGCTGAGCAGCGTCCAACCGGCCCAGATGAAGCCGATCAACAGACTTTCCATCGTTTGCAGGGGCGGGAAGCTGCGAATCAATCGTGCACTGGGGTGCTTGTGCTTGAGCTGGTGATCCTGCAAAAGCAGCAGCAATGCCTGGAACATGGCAATGGTCAGCAAGCCGTAAGCGAGGATGGACAGCAGGATATGGCTGAAGATGCCGGTGGAGGCGTTAACCAGTTGGGCTGTGCCGGTTGGTGCAAACTGTGCCAGCAGGACCGTCAGGCAACCGAGCGGGAACAGCAGCAGTAGCAGGTTATGCACCGGAATGAGCTGGGCGGCAAGCAGGATCACCGCAATGACTGCCGCGGAAATCAGGCTGGCGGCGCGGAAGAAATCCAGCGTAAGTCCCAGGGGGGTGAACAATTGTTGAAACAGGCTGGCGCCGTGAGCGAGCAAGGCGAGGACGCCGAGCAGGGTCAACAGTGCTTGGGCGGGGGTGCCGCGCTGGCCGACGCGCAAACCGTGATAAGCGGTAGCTCCGGCATAAAGACAGGCAGCGGCGAGGCTGGGCAGCAGAGGTTGCATTAGATCCGTTAAAAGCTGGCCTGAGAAGGATGTGAGTGTGGCATAGAACGCCTCGAACACGAAAGACCGCTGGTGGTGATGGGAAGCTGTTCACTTGATATACTCCCCGGCCTGCCGCAACCGCCCTTCGAAGGACTGTGCATGTTCGAAAATCTTACCGACCGCCTTTCGCATACCCTGCGTACCGTCACCGGCAAGGCCAAGCTTACCGAGGACAACATCAAGGATACCCTGCGCGAGGTGCGCATGGCCTTGCTCGAGGCCGACGTCGCGTTGCCGGTGGTCAAAGACTTCGTCAACAAGGTCAAGGATCGGGCAGTCGGCACCGAGGTGTCGCGCAGCCTGACGCCGGGCCAGGCATTCGTGAAGATTGTCCGCGCCGAGCTGGAGCAGCTCATGGGTGCGGCCAACGAGGACCTCGACCTGCACGCCGCACCTCCAGCGGTGGTGCTGATGGCGGGCTTGCAGGGTGCGGGCAAGACCACCACGGTTGGCAAGCTGGCGCGCTTCCTCAAGGAGCGCAAGAAAAAATCCGTTATGGTGGTTTCGGCTGACGTCTATCGCCCCGCGGCGATCAAGCAGCTGGAAACCCTGGCCGGCGAAGTCGGGGTGACCTTCTTCCCCTCCGATATCAGCCAGAAGCCGGTGGCGATTGCCGAAGCGGCCATTCGCGAAGCCAAGCTCAAATTCATTGACGTGGTGCTGGTGGATACCGCCGGCCGCCTGCACGTCGATAGTGAGATGATGGGCGAAATCCAGGCGTTGCATGCGGCGATCAAGCCGGTGGAGACGTTGTTCGTCGTCGATGCGATGACCGGCCAGGACGCGGCCAATACCGCCAAGGCCTTTGGCGATGCGCTGCCACTGACCGGCGTGGTGTTGACCAAGGTCGACGGTGACGCCCGTGGCGGTGCCGCGCTGTCGGTTCGCCATATCACCGGCAAGCCCATCAAGTTCCTCGGCATGGGCGAAAAAAGCGACGCCCTGGAGCCGTTTCACCCCGACCGCATTGCCTCGCGCATTCTAGGCATGGGCGACGTGCTCAGCCTGATCGAACAGGCCGAGCAGACCCTGGACCGGGAAAAGGCCGAAAAACTCACCAAGAAGCTGAAGAAAGGCAAGGGCTTCGACCTCGAAGACTTTCGCGACCAGCTGCAGCAAATGAAGAATATGGGCGGCCTCGGTGGCTTGATGGACAAGCTGCCTTCGATGGGGGGCGTCAACCTGGCGCAGATGGGTAATGCCCAACAGGGCGCGGCCGAGAAACAGTTCAAGCAGATGGAGGCGATCATCAACTCCATGACGCCGGCCGAGCGTCGCGATCCGGAAATCATCAGCGGCTCGCGCAAGCGGCGCATCGCCATGGGCTCCGGCACTCAGGTGCAGGACATCGGGCGGCTGATCAAACAGCACAAGCAGATGCAGAAGATGATGAAGAAATTCACCGCTAAAGGCGGCATGGCGAAAATGATGCGGGGCATGGGTGGCATGTTGCCCGGCGGCGGAATGCCCAAGTTCTGATGCATTGCCGGCGGTTTCGCCGGCAATGCATCACAGCCTTGCCGATCTGCTTACGCTGCAGCAGGTCGACTTGCCGGGGCGATGCAAAGAATATTTGCAAAACCCCGGAGAATACTTAGAATATGCGGCCTTTCGGGCCATGTGCCCAAGTTGCATTCTAGTTTTGCAGCACCGACTACAGGAACGAAGTTCATATGGTAACCATCCGTCTCGCCCGTGGCGGCTCCAAAAAGCGCCCTTTCTACCACCTGACCGTAACCAACAGCCGCAATGCGCGCGATGGCCGCTTTGTTGAGCGCGTTGGTTTCTTCAACCCGGTCGCACAGGGCGCCGAAGTGAAGCTGTCCGTCAACCAGGAGCGCGTTGCTTACTGGCTGAGCCAGGGCGCACAGCCGTCTGAGCGCGTTGCTCAGCTGCTGAAGGAAGCTGCTCAGGCTGCTGCCTAAGCACTCCTTATGAATACGACGCCGGCTCCGGCCGAGGACCTGATCGTTCTTGGCAAAATTGTTTCGGTGCACGGTGTGCGGGGTGACGTGAAGGTCTATTCCTTTACCGATCCGATAGACAACCTGCTGGACTATCGCCACTGGACGCTGCGGCGCGGTGCCGATGTACGACAGGCAGAGCTGGTTTGGGGTCGCCTGCAAGGCAAGATCCTGGTGGCCAAGCTGAAGGGGCTCGATGATCGAGAAGAGGCGCGTCTACTGGCCGAATTCGAGATCTGTGTTCCTCGCAGCCAGCTGCCACAGCTGAGCATGGGCGAGTACTACTGGTACCAGCTCGAAGGGCTCAAGGTGATTGATCAGGCAGGGCAGCTGCTCGGCCGTATCGACCATCTGCTGGAAACCGGCGCGAATGACGTGATGGTCGTCAAGCCTTGCGTGGACAGTCTGGATGATCGTGAGCGCCTGTTGCCCTATACGGAGCAGTGCGTACTGACGATTGACCTGAATGCCGGCGAAATGCGAGTCGATTGGGATGCGGACTTCTGACCATGCAGGTCGAAGTCATCAGCATCTTTCCGGAGATGTTCTCCGCCATCAGTGAGTACGGCATCACCAGTCGTGCGGTCAAGCAGGGATTGCTCAAGCTCAACTGCTGGAATCCGCGCACGTTTACCGAAGATCGCCATCAAACGGTGGATGATCGCCCTTTCGGCGGCGGCCCTGGGATGGTGATGAAGATACAACCCCTGGAGCGGGCGCTGGCTGCGGCCAAGCAAGCCACCGGGGAGCGGGCGAAGGTAATCTACCTCTCGCCGCAGGGGCGTCAGCTCAAGCAGGCGGCCGTGCGCGAGCTGGCGAATGAGGATGCGTTGATCCTTATCGCCGGTCGTTACGAAGGCATCGATGAGCGCTTCATTGAAGAGCACGTCGATGAGGAATGGTCGATTGGTGACTATGTACTGTCCGGTGGCGAACTGCCGGCCATGGTGCTGATCGATGCAGTCACGCGGTTGCTGCCGGGGGCCTTGGGCCACGCAGATTCCGCTGAGGAGGATTCGTTTACCGACGGCCTGCTCGACTGCCCGCACTACACGCGACCGGAAGTGTATGCGGACAAACGTGTTCCTGATGTGCTGCTAAGCGGCAATCACGAGCACATCCGGCGCTGGCGTTTGCAGCAGGCCCTTGGGCGGACCTGGGAACGACGCGCCGATCTTCTGGAAAGCCGCTCGCTTTCTGGAGAAGAGCAAAAGCTGTTGGCGGAATTCCTTCGCCAGCGGGACGATAGATGACGTATCGATGGCAGGCTACAGCAGCTTGTCTTAGGAGCACAGAGATGACCAACAAGATTATTCAGCAGATCGAAGCTGAACAGATGAGCAAAGAGATTCCGGCCTTCGCCCCGGGCGACACCGTGATCGTGCAAGTGAAAGTGAAGGAAGGCGACCGTTCCCGTCTCCAGGCCTTCGAAGGCGTGGTCATCGGCAAGCGTAACCGCGGCCTGAACAGCGCGTTCACCGTGCGCAAGATTTCCAGCGGCGTGGGCGTGGAGCGTACCTTCCAGACCTACTCTCCGCTTGTTGAAACCATCACCGTCAAGCGTCGCGGCGATGTGCGCAAGGCCAAGCTGTACTACCTGCGCGACCTGTCCGGCAAGGCAGCACGCATCAAGGAAAAGCTGGCTTAACAGCCCCTTTTCTCCACGAAAAAGCAGCCTGCGGGCTGCTTTTTCGTTTGTGCTTTTTCTATCTAAACAATGTCCGGCTCTTGGCGTGCGCCAAGGTTGGCAGTCCCTGTGTCTTTGCGAAGAGGTTGCCATGACTACCCGAGAAGAAGAAATCCAGCGTCGCATCGAATTGTCGGTCACCAGCATCAGTAAGGCGGTATTCCCGCCGACCACCAACCACCATGGCACGCTGTTCGGCGGTACTGCCCTGGCATGGTTGGACGAGGTGTCGTTCATCACAGCCACGCGCTTTTGCCGCAAGGCGCTGGTGACAGTGTCTTCCGATCGCATCGACTTCAAGCACCCCATCCCGGCCGGTTCCATCGTGGATCTGGTTGGGCGTGTCGTTAAGGTTGGCAACAGCAGCCTCAAGGTGCAGGTGGATGTATACGTGGAGAGCATGTACTCCGATGGTCGCGAGCATGCGATTACCGGTGTGTTCAGCTTCGTGGCCGTCGGCGAGGATAATCGCCCGGTGGCGGTGCTGCCGGTCAACGGCGACGAGTAACTGCAGGGTGGCGTTCGGCTGAGCGCAGGCTGGCCACGACCGAGGGCAGTGATATTTTAGTGGCGCAGCTGAATTTTCAGGCTGGATCCTGACAGGTCGATGTTCTGCAAGCTGATGCTGCCGAAGCTTCGGCTGCTTGGCGCGCCGGCCACGCGGATGTTATCGAAGCGTACTTCCCCGATCGAACTGGGCAGGCGCATATTCAGTGAGCCGGCGGCATTTAGTGACGTGCCCAGTTGGTCCGTGTCGTAGCGGATATCGTGCAGGCTGGTTTGCGCTTCCAGGATGTCGAGAATCGGGGGCAGCCAACTGGACAGTTGCTTGGTGGTGGATGTCCCCTTATTGCTTTCGGCCTGCATCAGCAGCAGGGGCAGACCATCTTCCAGGCCTTGTGCGGCAGCAGCGCGCATTTGTTCCTCGCTCAAAGGCTGTAGGCCTTGCGCTGCAGGCGTTGGAGTAGGCGAGGTGAGTCGTGGCGATGCCAGGATTGGCTGCAGCGGTGTCAATAGGACGGCTATCAGTCCCGCAGCCAGGCGCAGGCGGCTCTGTTTGCTCAGCGAGCTGCTCAACTGCCGGTTGGTCAGAAGGCCCTGCTGGACCAGGATTTCGCCCAATCGCCGGCCGCCCTCGGTTTGCATCCGGATGGCAGAATCCAACTGCGCCTGATTGATCAGCCCTTTGGTGAGCAGAATCTGCCCGAGGCATGAATGCTGTTGGTTGGCCATGGTCGCTACGTCCGATAAATGCTGGCTTGGTGCGATCATGCTGGCTGGAAACTGTGATCTCTGTCACCGACTGAAAGTTATGGGTGAATTGGGTGCATCATGTAAGCCCTGCGCTAGAGCTTACTGACGCAGTTACCGTCGGTCGGGCAGTGGGCTGCGCCGATTGCTGACGAAGTTCTACACAAGAGCATCTGGACGTGCAGTTAATGCTCAGTGGGGATGCTGTGGTAGGCTTTGCCTGTTTTGTAACGCCCTTTCCTGGAGTATCCATGCGCGTTTCCTCTTTTTTTGCTGCCTTGGCCCTGGTGGCTGCTGCTCCGTTGGCTCTGGCTGGTGATCCTGATCACGCAATCCGCCAGTCGCTGACCGCGCTGCAACCGGATCTGCCGATCGAATCCATAGCCGAAAGCCCGCTCAAGGGTATCTACCAAGTTCAGCTCAAGGGGGGGCGGGTGCTGTATGCCAGTGAGAGTGGCGAGTTTCTGCTGCAGGGTTACCTCTACCAAATCAAGGACGGTGCGGTCAGCAACCTGACCGAGCAGGCTGAAGCGGCGGCCATCGCCAAGCAAATCAACGCCTTACCGCGCGATGAGATGGTGATCTTCGCACCCAAGCAGCCCAAAACCCACATCACCGTATTTACCGACACCGATTGCGGGTATTGCCAGAAACTGCACAGTGAAGTGGCGGAGCTTAATCGGCTGGGCGTTGAAGTGCGTTATGTGGCCTTCCCCCGCCAAGGCATCAATTCGCCTACCTACCAGACCATGGTTAATGTCTGGTGCGCCAAGGATCGGCAGGCCGCCATGACTCAGGCCAAGTCGCGCAAGTCCGTGCCGGCTGCCAGTTGTGACAACCCTGTTGAGAAGCAGTATCAACTGGGCCAGATGATCGGGGTGCAAGGCACGCCGGCTATCATTCTCGCCAATGGACAGATGATCCCCGGCTATCAGCCGGCGGCGCAGCTGGCCAAGGTAGCGCTGCAGGCCAACTGACTGAACCCTTTGCATGGGTTTTCGCTCCACTCCACAGGTGCTTTGCCTTGTGGAGGGTGTGATGAAACTGCTGGGCTCCTGTCATTGCGGTGCGGTGCGTTTTTCCCTGACGTCGCACCAGCCTTATCCCTTCATGCACTGCTACTGCTCGATTTGCCGCAAGACGGCGGGTGGAGGCGGCTACGCGATCAACCTGGGCGGCGACTACGCCAGCCTGCAGATCAGTGGCGAAGAGCATCTGAGCGTTTATCAGGCGCGGTTGGCTGATGGGCAACTGAACAGTGCGCGGCGGCATTTCTGTCGCCACTGTGGCAGCGCCTTGTGGCTTTGGGATCCCACCTGGCCGGAACTGGTCCATCCGCACGCTTCGGCCATCGATAGCGAATTGCCGGTGCCGCCCCAGCATGTGCACATGATGCTCGGCTCCAAGGCTGGCTGGGTTGAGGTGCAGCCTAGGTCGGGTGATCAGACGTTTGACGACTACCCGGATGAATCGCTGGCAGGCTGGCACGAGCGTCGTGGCCTGGAAAATACATGAGCTGAGCATGCGCCGCCCGGACCGCGCCAATTGACTAAAAGCCGTGCGCTTCGTAATGTGCAACTCTTTTGTGCGCCCGGTTTTTTCGGGCGCTCGGCGCGGCAACCATGGGGAGTCAAGCGTGAATTCGGTGAAAGTAGGCATCTGTGGATTGGGCACCGTCGGTGGCGGTACCTTCAATGTTCTCAAACGCAACGCCGAGGAGATCGCCCGCCGTGTCGGGTGCAGCATTGAAGTCGCCCAGGTTGCCGCGCGCGACACCAATCCGAAGTGCGACACCGGTGCAACCCCCATTACGGCCGATGTGTTCGAGCTGGTCAGCAACCCGGACATCGATGTAGTCGTCGAACTGATCGGCGGCGACACCATTGCACGCGAACTGGTGCTCAAGGCCATCGACAATGGCAAGCACGTAGTCACCGCCAACAAGGCGCTGATCGCCGTACATGGCAACGAGATCTTTGCCCGGGCCCGTGAAAAGGGCGTGATCGTCGCTTACGAGGCCGCCGTTGCGGGCGGTATCCCGGTGATCAAGGCGATCCGCGAGGGGCTGGCCGGTAACCGCATCAACTGGCTGGCCGGCATCATCAACGGCACCGGCAACTTCATTCTTACCGAAATGCGTGAAAAGGGCCGCGCCTTTGGGGACGTACTCAAGGAAGCCCAAGACCTGGGCTACGCCGAAGCAGACCCGACCTTCGACGTGGAAGGCATCGATGCCGCTCACAAGCTAACCATCCTGGCGTCCATTGCGTTTGGTATTCCGCTGCAATTCGACAAGGCCTACACCGAAGGCATCACCCAGCTCACCACCGCCGACGTCAACTATGCCGAAGCGTTGGGCTACCGCATCAAGCATTTGGGCGTTGCCCGCCGCACCGGGCGGGGCATTGAGCTGCGCGTGCACCCGACGCTGATCCCCGCCGACCGCCTGCTGGCCAACGTCAATGGCGTGATGAACGCGGTGATGGTCAATGGCGATGCCGTGGGTTCGACCCTCTATTACGGCGCTGGCGCCGGCATGGAGCCAACCGCCTCGGCAGTGGTGGCTGACCTGGTGGATGTAGCCCATGCGCTGGCGACGTCGCCCGAGTATCGCGTGCCGGCGCTGGGTTTTCAGGACGCTGCCTTGTCTGCCCACCCGATCCTGCCAATTGCCGATTGCGAGAGCGCCTACTACCTGCGCATCCAGGCCAAGGATCGTCCCGGCGTGCTGGCTCAGGTGGCGAGTATCCTGTCTGAGCGCGGCATCAATATCGAATCGATCATGCAGAAGGAAGCCGAGGAGCAGGATGGCCTGGTGCCGATGATCCTGGTGACCCATCGCGTGCAGGAGCAACGCATCGACGATGCTATCTCCGCCCTGGAAGCCCTGGCCGATATCAGCGGCAATGTGGTGCGTATCCGGGTCGAGCAACTCAATTAAACAGCAGCTGCACGCCACAGGCTGCTAGCCACAAGAGAGCAGGTGAGCTTTCTTGCAGCGTCCAGCTTAGCGTGCAGCTCAAGCCGAAGGTTTGAACATATGCGTTATATCAGTACCCGCGGCCAGGCACCGGCCTTGAATTTCGAAGACGTGCTGCTCGCCGGCCTGGCTAGCGACGGTGGTCTCTATGTGCCGGAAAACCTGCCGCGCTTCACCGTCGAAGAGATCGCCTCCTGGGCTGGTCTGCCGTATCACGAGCTGGCTTTCCGGGTGATGCGCCCGTTTGTGGCCGGCAGCATCCCCGATGCCGATTTCAAGAAGATCCTCGAAGACACCTACGGTGTGTTTGCCCATAGCGCTGTGGCGCCGCTGCGTCAGCTGAACGGCAATGAGTGGGTGCTGGAGCTGTTCCACGGCCCGACCCTGGCGTTCAAGGACTTCGCCCTGCAACTGCTGGGTCGTCTGCTCGATTATGTGCTGGCCAAGCGCAACGAACGCGTGGTGATCATTGGCGCCACCTCAGGCGACACCGGCTCGGCGGCCATCGAAGGCTGCAAGGCCTGCGAGAACGTTGACATCTTCATCCTGCACCCGCACAACCGCGTGTCAGAGGTGCAGCGCCGCCAAATGACCACCATCCAGGGCGACAACATCCACAATATCGCCATCGACGGCAACTTCGACGACTGCCAGGAGATGGTCAAGGCCAGCTTCGCCGATCAGGGCTTCCTGAAGGGCACCCGTCTGGTGGCGGTCAACTCAATCAACTGGGCGCGGATCATGGCCCAGATCGTCTACTACTTCCACGCCGCCATCCAGCTCGGCGGCCCGGCGCGTTCCGTGGCCTTCTCGGTGCCGACCGGCAATTTCGGTGACATCTTCGCCGGCTATCTGGCGCGTAACATGGGTCTGCCAATCAGCCAGCTGATCGTCGCCACCAACCGCAACGATATCCTGCACCGCTTCATGAGCGGCAACCAGTACGTCAAGGACACCCTGCATCCGACTTTATCGCCGTCGATGGACATCATGGTGTCCTCGAACTTCGAACGTTTGCTGTTCGACCTGCACGGTCGTAACGGCGCGGCGATTGCCGAGCTGATGGACACCTTCAAGCAGGGTGGCGGCTTCAGCGTCGAACAGGACCGCTGGACTGAAGCGCGCAAGCTGTTCGACTCCCTGGCCGTGAATGACGAACAGACCTGCGAGACCATTGCTCAGGTGTACAAGGAATGCGGCGAACTGCTCGATCCGCACACCGCGATTGGCGTGCATGCTGCGCGTGAGTGCCGTCGCAGCCTGGCGATACCGATGGTCACCCTGGGTACCGCGCATCCGGTCAAATTCCCCGATGCGGTGATCAAGGCCGGTGTCGGCCAAGCGCCGGAACTACCGCCGCACCTGACCGATCTGTTCCAGCGTGAAGAGCGCCTTCACGTACTGGCCAACGATCTTAAAGTAATACAGGCGTTCGTCAGCCAGCACGGCAACCGCGGCAAGCCGCTGTAAGCACTGCGCCCTGTACAAGGCCCGCTTTTGGCGGGCCTTGTTGTTTTTGCCATGCGATGGTCGTTCGCCTGGACGGTGTGCGGCGGGCGTTTCCTGTGTAGATTTGGCCCGATGGTTCCGACAGCCGTGATTGCCGGTTGTCTTTGCTGTTAAGGAGTCGAGATGAGCGATAAACCCGACCTGCAACTGGCTCTGGTGCAAACCAGCCTGGCCTGGCACGACGCTGCCGCCAACCGCGCGCGTTTCACCGCGTTGCTGGAGCAGGCGCGCGGCGCCGATCTGGTGATCCTGCCGGAGATGTTCACCACCGGTTTTTCCATGGAGTCCGCCGCGCTGGCCGAGTCGGAGCAAGGGCCAACCTACGCTTGGCTGTGCGAGCAGGCTGCGCGGTTGAATGCGGTCATTACCGGCACCCTGATTGTGCAGGCCGCAGACGGGAGTTACCGTAATCGCTTGCTCTGGGCGCAGCCGGATGGCGAGGTGCTGCA
Source organism: Serpens gallinarum (assembly GCF_014836765.1). GTDB lineage: Bacteria > Pseudomonadota > Gammaproteobacteria > Pseudomonadales > Pseudomonadaceae > Serpens > Serpens gallinarum. Next base: position 2,575 of record NZ_JACSQG010000007.1, on the reverse strand, counting down.
TTACGACAAGCGTCATCTGTTTCGCATGGCCGGCGAACATGAGCATTTCACGGAAGGCGATCGGCAGGTGGTATTCGAGCTCAAGGGTTGGCGGGTGCGCCCATTGATCTGCTACGACCTGCGCTTTCCGGTGTGGAGCCGAGATCCCGAGGGTACCGATCTGTTGCTGTACGTCGCCAACTGGCCGGCGGCCAGACGCAATGCCTGGAATCGTTTGTTGCCGGCACGGGCCATCGAAAACCTGTGTTATGTCGCTGCGGTGAATTGCGTGGGCATCGACGGTAAGGGCTATGCGTACAGCGGTGACAGTCAGGTGCTGGATTACATGGGCGACAGCCTGCTGAGTGTGGGAGAGGGTGACGGCGTATTTCGGGTCGGTCTGAAGGCCGCCGCGCTGGAGAGCTTCCGCACGCGTTTCCCAGCCTATATGGATGCCGATGAGTTCGTCCTCAAGGGCTGAGATGCAGGACCAACGCTGCGCGAGCAGCTTGGGTCCTGCAGGGTTAGTACGATATCCCCGCTATGCAGGCTTGGTGCAAGTCGGGGCGCCTGAGCGGCGGCCCAGTCGGTTGATCCACAGCGAACCAACAATGATCAGGCCGCCAATGGTCAGGCGCAGCAGGTTCTCATCGGTGTTCCACACCAGCAGATTGATCAACAGGCCGACCGGTACGCTGAGATTGTTCATCACAGCCAGGGTGCCGGTATCCACCAGGGTGGCACCCTTGTTCCAGCAAAACTGGCCGAGTGCCGTGGCCAGCAATCCCATCCAGATCAAGACGCCCCACTGCAGGTCGGTCGTGGGCAAGCGCTCTGGATCACCCAATGCCAGCCATGCCGGCAGCACGACGATCAGTGCACCCAGGAAGAAATAGCCGAAACGACGGTGCAAGGGCACGTCCGAGGGGTAACGCACCACCAGGCGTCTATACAGTACCTGCCCAGCAGCAAAGGTTGCGTTGGCGATCTGCAGCAGTAAGAAACCGCCGAGGAACTCGCTACCCACGTTGTCGTAGCGAATCAGCGCGGCGCCCAATACAGCCACAGCGGCGGCGAGCAGTGCCCAGGGGTTGAAGCGGCGGTTCAAGGCGTCGTCGATCAGCGCCACGTGCAGTGGGGTGAGCACGGTGAACAGCAGCACCTCCGGTACGCTGAGCACGTTGAAACTGAGGTACAGACAGATATAAGTCACGCCAAACTGCAGGGCACCCACTAGCATGACGCCGCCGATAAAGCGCGGCGCCACGCCCTGCCAGCGAGTCAGTGGCAAAAATACCAGTCCGGCCAGCACCACACGGGTCAGGACGGCGAAGTAGCTGTCCACCTGACCGGCCAGGTAGGCACCGATAAAGTTGAAGGACAGCGCCCACAGCAGGGTGACGAAAATCAGATAGGCCATGCATGGCTCCCAAGCAGGGCGCTGACATTACCCGTTTGCGGCGATAGGTAACAGATGCTCGTCAATTGCTTGCCAGGGTCTTGGTGCAGCTGCGCAAATCGACTTCGCCCACGTAAGGATTGGCATTGCCCTGCACGCAGGCAATGTTGCGGTTGCGCCAGCGCTCCCAGTCGCTGACCGGGTACTGGCGATTCCAGATGTCGTACAGGCGCTGGTCCTGCCGGGACAGACGCAGTTTGTAGCGATCGCTCATGTACAGATAGATACGTGCGATCGCGCCGCGTGTGTAGTCCGGCGGCATGGCGGTGCGCTGCTTGAAATCGACCACAAAGGGGCAGGCGCCGTATTGGCTGGGTTTCTGACTGAGCATGCCGAAGCCGTAGTTGCTGCGGTCGCCATTCACCTCGCCGACGGCAGGCACCAGGTTGTGCAGGTCGGCTTCAGCGCGGCTGAAAACCGGGTCGTTGGCGGTGCAATTCTTGCGTCCGCCTTCTTGCCAGCACCGGCGCTGGTGGCCAATCGTCCAGGCGGGGACGATGTGCTCCCACTCCAGCCGCTGGGCGCGCTTGAGCTGCTTGCGAGGCGTGTAGCCGCAGCTATCGAGGTCAACCCGATTGCCTTTGTAGGTACAGCCGCAATAGAAATCAACGGGATGATCGGCGTACAGCTTCCAGGCGATCTTCTTGGCTTCGACAAAGGTGCGTGGCGCATCGGCATGGGCGGTGGAGAAGGACAGCAGGGCAAATAGCAGAACGGACAGCAGGCGCATGATGGCTCTCGACTACAAACTGAGAAAGGCATCCTTGCGTGGTGACCGATTCTATCGTTTCTAAAGCAAAAGTCATGTACAGCAGCAGTTTGAAGGCATATTGCAGAAACTGGTTGAAGGATGTCAGTGCGGGCCAAAGCAGCGCTGGGGACCGGCGTTCGGGCTGGGCAACGCATAATCAAGCGCATGCGCAACGGCTGCGCCGAGCGATCGCTTAATCCCGGCGCCTTTCATAAGTGTTTGTTCTAGCGGTAAAAAAAATCGCAATGCGGGGAAAAATATTGTTGACAGCTAAGCGGTACACACCTAATATGCGCCCCGTCCACGACACGGGGCTATAGCTCAGCTGGGAGAGCGCTTGCATGGCATGCAAGAGGTCGACGGTTCGATCCCGTCTAGCTCCACCA
>NZ_JACSQG010000006.1 GCF_014836765.1 Serpens gallinarum | reverse complement strand
GGCTCCGCGACCTGGACTCGAACCAGGGACCCAATGATTAACAGTCATTTGCTCTACCGACTGAGCTATCGCGGAACAACGGCGCGTATGTTACTGATTCAAAAAAGGAAGTCAACAGACTTTTGCCGGTTGCCGTGGCTCTCAACACCAACCTGACCGAGCAGGTTGGTGTTGAGCCAAGCGAAGCCTCGAGGCGTCAGATTACGGCCTTGATGGCGTTGAGCACCGGGCCGAGGTTGTTGCGGTTCAGTGCGGCGACGCAGATGCGTCCGGTGCCGATGGCATAGATGCCGAACTCGGTACGCAGGCGTTCGACCTGTTCCGGGCTGAGGCCGGAGTAGGAAAACATCCCACGCTGACGCGCAACAAAGCTGAAATCACGGGATGCGCCCATTTCAGCCAGGCCCTGCACCATGGCCATGCGCATGCCGCGGATGCGTTCGCGCATTTCAGTCAGCTCGGCTTCCCACAGGCTGCGCAGCTCTGGGCTGTTGAGCACGTTGCCGACGATGGTGGCACCATGGGTCGGCGGGTTGGAGTAGTTGGTGCGAATCACGCGCTTGACCTGGGACAGCACGCGGCTGGTTTCTTCCGGCGAGTCGGTGACGATTGACAGCGCACCCACTCGCTCGCCGTACAGCGAGAAGGATTTGGAGAACGAGCTGGAAACGAAGAATTGCAGACCTGACTCGGCGAACAGGCGTACCGCTTCGGCATCCTGATCGATACCGTCGCCAAAGCCCTGGTAGGCGATGTCGAGGAAGGGCACGTGCTCTCGCTCACGCAGCACGTCCAGCACGGCTTTCCAGTCGTCCAGGCTGAGATCGACGCCGGTTGGGTTGTGGCAGCAGGCATGCAATACGATGATCGAACGGGCCGGCAGTGCCTTCAGATCGGCGAGCATGCCGGCGCGGTCAACACCCTGGCTGTCCGCATCGTAATAGCGATAATTCTGAACCGGAAAACCGGCGGATTCGAACAGCGCGCGGTGGTTTTCCCAGCTCGGGTTGCTGATCGCAACCACGGCCGTGGGCAACAGGCGCTTAAGGAAGTCGGCACCGGTTTTCAAGGCGCCTGTACCGCCCAGCGATTGGGTCGTCACTACGCGACCTTCGGCAAGCAAGGACGAGCCTTCACCGAACAGCAGCTTCTGGACTGCGCTGTCGTAGCTGGAAAGGCCTTCAATCGGCAAGTAGCCGCGCGGTGCATGGGCGGCGAGGCGGGCCTTTTCGGCTTCGGCAACGGCGCGTAGCAGCGGAATTCGACCTTCTTCGTTGTAGTAGACGCCCACCCCCAGATTAACCTTGGTGGAGCGCGTGTCGGCATTGAACGCTTCGTTAAGACCCAGGATAGGGTCACGCGGTGCCATTTCTACAGCAGAGAACAAACTCATGATGACGGAGCTCGAAGAGGAAGAGGGGAGGACGCCGCATCACCCTGCCGCCGTAAGGCACTAGGGCGCTGCGCAAACGGGGTCGTATTATAGACACCAAGTCCGCTAGCTGCGATATGTTGCTAGGGGTTTCGAGCGGCCTTTATCCCGATGGTTCCCAGCAGGGGAGCCGCCCGCCATGGGATTTGCCGCACGATGGTTCACCAATTGAGGTTTTCATGTCCGAGTCAGCGCTCCACCTGGTCACCCGTTTTCAGCCCGCTGGCGATCAGCCCGAGGCCATTCGCCAAATGGTCGAGGGGCTGGAAGCCGGGTTGTCGCATCAGACATTGCTCGGGGTGACCGGCTCAGGCAAGACCTTCAGCATTGCCAATGTCATCGCTCAATTGCAGCGTCCGACCATGGTGCTGGCGCCGAACAAGACCTTGGCCGCGCAGCTGTACGGCGAGTTCAAGGCGTTCTTCCCGAACAATGCGGTGGAGTATTTCGTCTCCTATTACGATTACTACCAGCCCGAAGCCTACGTGCCATCCTCGGACACCTACATCGAAAAAGATGCGTCGATCAACGACCACATCGAGCAGATGCGCCTGTCGGCGACCAAGGCGCTGATCCAGCGCCGCGACGCGATCATTGTCACCACCGTCTCGTGCATCTATGGCCTGGGCAGCCCGGAGACCTATCTGAAGATGGTCCTGCACGTCGATCGCGGCGACAAGCTGGACCAGCGCGAACTGCTGCGTCGCCTCACCGAACTGCAATACACCCGCAACGACATGGACTTCGCCCGTGCCAGCTTCCGGGTGCGCGGCGATGTGGTAGACATCTTCCCGGCTGAATCCGAGCTGGAGGCGGTGCGCATCGAGCTGTTCGATGACGAGGTGGAAAGCATTGCTGCCTTCGACCCGCTGACCGGTGAGGTGATCCGCAAATTGCCGCGCTTCACGTTCTTCCCCAAGACCCACTACGCCACGCCGCGCGAGACTCTGCTGGACGCAATCGAGCACATCAAGGCCGAACTCAAGGACCGCCTGGACTACCTGCGCGGCAAGGACAAGCTGGTCGAGGCTCAGCGTCTGGAACAGCGCACACGCTTCGATCTGGAGATGATCCTCGAGCTGGGCTATTGCAACGGCATTGAAAACTACTCGCGCTACCTCTCCGGTCGTGGTCCCGGCGAGCCGCCGCCGACCCTGTTCGACTACCTGCCAGACGACGCATTGCTGGTGATCGACGAATCCCACGTCTCGGTACCCCAGGTGGGCGCCATGTACAAGGGCGACCGGTCGCGCAAGGAAACCCTGGTGGACTATGGCTTCCGCCTGCCCTCGGCACTGGACAACCGGCCGCTGCGCTTCGATGAATGGGAGTCGATCTGCCCGCAGACCATCTTCGTGTCCGCCACGCCTGGGCCCTACGAGGCCGAACATGCAGGACGGGTGATCGAGCAGGTGGTGCGCCCGACCGGGCTGGTCGATCCCCAAATCGAAGTGCGCCCGGCCACGACCCAGGTGGACGATCTGCTTTCGGAGATCAACAAGCGCGTCGCCATCGAGGAGCGCGTGCTGGTGACCACGCTGACCAAGCGCATGGCGGAAGATTTGACCGATTACCTGTCTGACCACGGCGTGCGGGTGCGCTACCTGCACTCGGACATCGACACGGTGGAGCGGGTGGAGATCATCCGCGATCTGCGCACCGGGGTTTTCGACGTGCTGGTGGGCATCAACCTGCTGCGCGAGGGGCTGGACATGCCCGAGGTGTCGCTGGTGGCGATTCTCGATGCCGACAAGGAAGGCTTTTTGCGCTCCGAGCGCTCGCTGATCCAGACCATCGGCCGCGCCGCGCGTAACCTCAATGGCCGGGCGATTCTCTACGCCGACCGCATGACCGGCTCGATGCAGCGTGCCATTGATGAAACCGAACGGCGGCGCAACAAGCAGATCGCCTTCAACGAACTTCACGGCATCGTGCCCAAGGGCATCAAGAAGGATGTTCGCGATATCCTCGAAGGCGCCACCGTGCCGGGCGCCCGCAGCGGCAAGCGCAAGGCGCAGGCCAAGGCCGCGGAAGAAAGCGCTCGCTACGAAAGCCAGCTGCGCTCGCCCAGCGAGATCAACAAGCGTATTCGCCAGTTGGAAGAGAAGATGATGCAACTGGCCCGCGACCTGGAATTCGAGGCCGCCGCCCAGGTGCGCGACGAGATTCAGGGCCTGCGCCAGCGCTTGTTGCAGGTGTAGCCCTAGCCTTGGCAGAGCAACCTTCTTTGTAGCAATCAGCTTGCTGGCGAACCGTTGGCATAAGCTTGGCCAATCGCCAGCAAGCTGGCTCCTCCTTTACCATCGGCAGCGCCGCTACCTCGCGCGATGGCTGAACTCCGTTGATGGGTATCGCTGCGCTCAACGCCATCCTACGTGGCCGCGAGCAAGGCGTGACCTGCTATTTCGACAGGAAGCGCATGCCTTCTTCCAGCCCGCTCAAGGTCAGTGGGTACATCTGATCATTGATCAGCTCGCGCACGATGCCGGTGGAGGCGGTGTAGTCCCAGCTGGACTTGGGGTAGGGGTTGATCCAGATGAGCTTCTTGTATTTCTCCATGATGCGGCGCATCCACACGTAGCCGGCTTCCTCGTTCCAGTGCTCGACGCTGCCGCCGGCCTGGGTGATTTCGTAGGGCGCCATGGCGGCGTCGCCGACGAAGACGATCTTCCAGTCGGCGCCATACTTGTGCAGCAGATCGAAGGTGGAAAAGCGCTCCGAGGTGCGGCGCATGTTGTTCTTCCACACCGACTCGTAGATGAAGTTGTGGAAATAGAAGAACTCCAGGTGCTTGAACTCGGTCTTGCAGGCCGAGAACAGCTCTTCGCAGACCTTGACGTGGGCGTCCATCGAGCCGCCGATGTCCATTAACAGCAACAGCTTCACCGTATTACGCCGTTCCGGGCGCATCTGAATGTTGAGCAGGCCCGCATCCTTGGCGGTGTGGTCGATGGTGCCGTCAATATCCAGCTCTTCGGCGGCGCCTTCGCGGGCGAACTTGCGCAGTCGGCGCAGGGCAATCTTGATGTTGCGCGTGCCCAGTTCCACCTGGTCGTCGAGGTTCTTGTACTCGCGCTGATCCCAGACCTTCACCGCGCGCCCCTGGCGCTTGCCGGCGTCGCCGATGCGGATGCCTTCCGGGTTGTAGCCGCCAGAACCGAAGGGGCTGGTGCCACCGGTGCCGATCCATTTGTTGCCGCCAGCGTGACGTTCTTTTTGTTCCTCGAGGCGCTTCTTGAATTCCTCGATCAGTTTGTCCAGGCCACCCAGGGACTGGATCATCGCGCGCTCTTCTTCGCTAAGCGAGCGCTCGAATTCCTTGCGCAGCCATTCCTCGGGAATCAGCGCTTCAAGGTGCTGGTCGAGATTCTGCAAACCATTGAAATAGGCGCCGAAGGCCCGGTCGAACTTGTCGAAGTGGCGCTCGTCCTTCACCAGGATCGCCCGCGACAGGTAATAAAATTCATCCATGTCGGCGAACACGACGTTGTGCTTGAGCGCATCGACCAGGTCGAGCAGCTCACGTACCGAAACCGGCACCTTGGCGGCGCGCATTTCATTGAACAAACCGAGCAGCATGAGTACCTCGAATAACGACGATTAGTGATCGCCGCTGTACTGGGGATAGGAGTCGTGGATGCTGTACCAGTCGGCCTTGGAGGTGACGAAGATATGCTCCTGCGCTACCTGGCCCAGGGGGGTGTCCAGGGTGCCGACCGCCACGCCCACTTCATCGTTGCGATCATCGACGAATTGCAGCGAGGCACCACACTGCGTGCAGAAGGTACGCGTCACCGACTCGGAGGAGGCGTAGCGACCGATCCGGTCCTCGCCCTCGATCAGGTGAAACGCAGGCCTCGGCACACTGGCAAAACTGGCAAATGCCGCGCCATGCGCCTTGCGGCACATGCTGCAGTGACAGTGGCTCACGTCGTGAATGGGCGTATCGATGCGGTATTTCACCGCGCCACACAGACAGCTGCCGGTATGCATTGCCACATCCTCCAATAACGCGCCGTCAGCGATTGGCGCGACGGCTCATGAAGGCCAGGCGCTCGAGCAGCATCACATCCTGTTCGTTTTTCACCAGGGCGCCAGCCAGGGGCGGGATGGCCTTGGTCGGATCGCGCTCGCGCAGGACGGCGGCGCCGATGTCGTCGGCCATCAGCAGTTTCAACCAGTCGACCAGCTCACTGGTGGAAGGTTTCTTCTTCAGGCCGGGCACCTTGCGCACATCGAAGAACACGTCCAGCGCCTCGGCAACCAGCTCGGCCTTGATGTTCGGGTAGTGCACGTCGACGATCTTTTGCAGCGTCTCGCGGTCGGGAAAGGCGATGTAGTGGAAGAAGCAGCGGCGCAGGAAGGCGTCGGGCAGTTCCTTCTCGTTGTTGGAGGTAATGATGATGATCGGGCGCTGCGTGGCCTTGATGGTTTCGTTGGTCTCGTAAACGTAGAACTCCATCTTGTCGAGTTCCTGCAGCAGGTCGTTGGGGAACTCGATGTCGGCCTTGTCGATCTCGTCGATCAGCAGGATGACCCGCTCTTCGGCCTCGAACGCCTCCCAGAGCTTGCCCTTCTTGATGTAGTTGCGCACGTCATGGACCTTGTCCACGCCCAGTTGCGAATCGCGCAGGCGGCTGACCGCATCGTATTCATACAGGCCTTGGTGCGCCTTGGTGGTGGACTTGATGTGCCAGGTGATCAGCTTGACGCCGAAGGCGTCGGCCAATTGCTCGGCAAGCAGGGTCTTGCCGGTGCCGGGCTCGCCCTTGACCAGCAACGGGCGTTGCAGGGTGATGGCGGCATTGACGGCCAGTTTCAAGTCGTCGGTGGCGACGTAAGACGGTGTGCCTTCGAATTTCATCGGGAGTTTCCTCGAACGGTGACGCGGGTGGAGCACCCGACGACGCAAAAAAATTTGAGGGCCGACTATAGCGTGGGTGTTGGGTAACTGTGAACGCAGGGAGGGTATTCAGTCATTCGATGGGGATATTTCGGCGGATGTTCCTTCGTTCGGGCCAGATACGATCAGGCGCAGGGCTCAACCTTCTTCCAGTGCCCGCTCGAAGCGCGGCGTGAAGGCTTGCACGAAGGCATTGCGCAGGATGGCCCAGAAGGCCTGGAACGGGCTGATGTCGCGGTCCTTGATACTGCCCGACAGTTCGATGCGGGTGGCGAACTGATCCTTGCGCTGGTTTTTCAACACCGTTTGGGTGCCGCCAACAATGGCCTCCCAGAGGCCGCGCAGAAAGCCTTTATCTTCGGCCTCCACATCCTGTTTCCAGTCGAATACCTCGACATTGTGCAGCAACGGTTTGATATAGCCGCTGAGCTGACTCTTCTCCGCTTCGACTTCCATGACCAGGTCGCCCGTGCCGCCGACAAAATCGAATTTGCCATAGGCGCGGCTGAAGTCGTTCAGGCGGGTCAACTCGATGCCAGTGGTGCGCAGGCGCAATTCGAAGTCTTCCCAGTCGGTAAAGGGGTCGAAGCTGGCCTGTGCTTCCAAAGGTGCCTGGTCGAACAGCCGGGCGGTGCCCTCAAGCTGCGCGACCCGCCGTCCCTGGGCATCGGTGGTGTTGGTGAGATTGAGGACCGTGGCATTCAACTGGTCGGCGTAGATATTCACCGGCGGATCGGAACCGAAGTTGCGAAACGCGACCTTGCTGTTGACGATGTGCAGCTCGTTAAGGGTAATTGGCAGCAGAGCCTTGAGCGTGTCGCGCCAATCCACGCCTTCGCCGGTTTGTGACTGCTCTTTGTTTCGGGCATCCACGAAGTTCAGTTCGGCCGACACGAACTCCACCTGCGCCACGATGGCCTGGTCCTCCCAGAGCGCGCGCCAGCTCACGGCAATGTCGATCAGCGGGGCTTTGAGAAACGGCACGGGCACCTTGCCGCTGGTTTTTTCGATGTTCAGGCCATTGATTCGATAGGCGCCGCGCCACCAGGCCAGGTCCACATCCTCGACGTGACCCCGGTAATCGCCCATTTCAGCCAAGGTATCGTTGAGGTAATTGCGCACTAAAGTAGGCAAGGCCAGATGCGCGACCAACAGAACCAGCGCAACCAGCAGGAGGATCCACAGCGGAAGAGCCCGGTTTCGGTTCATGGCGTTTATCCGTCAGGATTCGTGACGATGGACATATTTTGGCGAAGCGGGTTCGGCTGGACTGACATTCGTGTCGCGCTTAGGCTGATAGTCTTCCGTCGACCATTGTTTCTCCAACCCATTCATTTAGACGCAGGCAGACCATCATGAGCCGCATTTATGCAGACAACTCCCGCTCCATCGGCAATACGCCGCTGGTGATGATCAACCGCCTCGGTCCCAAGGGCGTGACCATTCTGGCCAAGACCGAAGGGCGCAATCCCGCCTACTCGGTGAAATGCCGAATCGGCGCCAGCATGGTCTGGGACGCCGAAGAACGTGGCCTTCTCAAGCCGGGCATGACGATTGTCGAGCCCACGTCCGGCAATACTGGCATCGCGCTGGCCTATGTTGCCGCTGCCCGCGGTTACAAGCTGATCCTGACCATGCCCGCCTCGATGAGTCTGGAACGTCGCAAGGTGGTCAAGGCGCTGGGCGCCGAACTGGTGTTGACCGAGCCGGCCAAAGGCATGAAGGGCGCCATCGAAAAGGCCCAGGAGATCGTGGCTAGCAATCCCGCCACGCACTACCTGCCGCAACAGTTCGAAAACCCGGCCAACCCGGCGATCCACGAGAAAACCACCGGCCCGGAAATCTGGAATGACACCGATGGCGCGGTCGATGTGGTGGTCGCTGGCGTGGGTACCGGCGGCACCATCACCGGCGTCTCGCGCTTCATCAAGCACACCCAGGGCAAGCGAATTCTCTCGGTGGCGGTCGAGCCGATCAGCTCGCCAGTGATTACCCAGGCCATGGCGGGCGACGAGCTCAAGCCCAGCCCGCACAAGATCCAGGGTATCGGCGCCGGTTTCGTGCCCAAGAACCTCGACTTGTCGTTGGTGGACCAGGTAGAACAGGTCGGCGATGAAGAGGCCAAGAGCATGGCCCTGCGCCTGATGCGCGAAGAAGGCATTCTGTGCGGCATTTCCGGTGGCGCAGCCATGGCCGCGGCCGTGCGCCTGGCCGAACACCCGGACATGCAAGGCAAGAACATCGTGGTGATCATTCCCGATTCCGGCGAGCGTTACCTGTCGAGCATGCTGTTTGATGGCCTGTTCACCGAGCAGGAAATGGTGCAGTAACAGTCACTGCGGTTCTAGTGTGGGGTCGACGTGGCCCGGTGGAGACTCCGTCGGCCGATGTAAAATCGGCCCCACACCGTATTTCTTCGCACCGCCCCAGAACACGCAGCAGAATGTGGTTGGTCGTACACGTAACTCGCCGATGTGTCGTCGAGTTACGCTGCGCTGGTTGACGCACGGGCAACTTGGGCCGACTTCATGTCGGCAGCGAAGCTTTGCCGATCGATGAGCAAGCGGTTGCGAAACCGCGGTGCCGCAACGCTTGGCGCAACCGCTGCTTGCCGCCCGTCTCGACGACTGGCTAAGCTCCGGCTTCCATTCGCCACCACAGAGACGTGATCCATGGCGCAGCAATGGCCGGTAGCCGATATCGCGCGTTCTATCCTCGACGGTTTCGACGACTATCGGGAGCATTTTCGTCTGATCACCGACGGTGCCCGCCAGCGCTTTGAACAGGCGCAGTGGCAGGAAGCCCAAGTCGCTTCGACCGCGCGCATCACCCTGTACGAAGAAAAAGTCAGTGAAACCACTGCCAAGCTGCGGCCGTTGTACGGAGACGCTTGCTTGCTCGATGTGCACCTGTGGCCTCAGGTCAAAAGTGCTTACATCGAGTTGATCAATCCCCGCTTAGACGATGAGCTGGCGGAAACCTGGTACAACTCGATCTTCTGCCGTCTGCTCAGCCATGACTGCATCAGCGATGACACCATGTTCGTGCACACCACGCGACCGGCGTTGCATGCACAGATGCGTGTCGTACAGACCCGCATTTACCATCCGCGGGGCAATCTGCCCGGCATGCTGGAAGAGATCTTCAGCCATTACCGCTTCGATGCGGTGTACGAGGATCTTCCGGGCGATATTCAGCGCCTGGAGGCGCAATTGCGCTACTGTCTGCCGGATTGGGTTTGCAAGGATGCCGGGCTGACCGTCGAACTCTTTTGCTCACCGCTGTACCGCAACAAGGGTGCGTATCTGGTTGGGCGAATCTATACCCACGACGAGCAGTGGCCGCTGGCAATCGCCTTGATTCATCGCGAGGGTCAGGGCATCAAGCTCGATGCGCTGATTACCGATGAGGCGGAAGTCTCGATCATTTTTTCCTTCACCCGGTCCTACTTCATGGTCGATGTGGCCAATCCGGCGGAATTCGTTGGCTTTTTGCAGCGCATCCTGCCGGGTAAACACATTTCCGAGCTGTACACCTCGATCGGCTTTTACAAGCAGGGCAAGTCGGAGTTCTACCGGGCGCTGATCGATCACCTGGCCAATGTCGATGACCGTTTCGTCATGGCCCCCGGCGTGCGGGGGATGGTGATGAGCGTGTTTACCCTGCCTGGCTTCAATACGGTGTTCAAGATCATCAAGGACCGGTTTTCGCCGTCCAAGAGCGTTGACCGCGCCACGGTCATCGAAAAGTATCGCCTGGTGAAAAATGTCGATCGGGTCGGGCGCATGGCGGACACCCAGGAGTTTGCCGATTTCCGTTTTCCGGTCAGCAAGTTCGATCCGGAATGCCTGGCCGAGTTGTTGGAGGTGGCGCCGTCCACGGTGGAGGTGCAAGGCGACACGGTGTTGGTTCGCCACTGCTGGACCGAGCGGCGCATGACGCCCCTCAACCTCTACCTGGAGCAGGCCAGCGAGGCGCAAACCCTTGATGTGCTGGAAGATTACGGGCTGGCGATCAAACAGCTGGCCGCCGCGAATATCTTTCCCGGTGACATGCTGCTGAAGAACTTCGGGGTTACTCGCCATGGTCGTGTGGTGTTTTATGACTACGACGAGATCAGCTACCTCACGGAGGTAAATTTTCGACGCATTCCGCCACCGCGCTACCCAGAGGATGAGATGTCGGCTGAACCTTGGTATTCCGTGGCGCCCAACGATGTCTTTCCGGAAGAGTTCCCGCGTTTTCTCTTTGTCGATCTGACGCAGCGCAAGCTGTTCGCCAAGCTGCATGGCAACCTGTATGACGCGGACTACTGGAAAAGCCTGCAGGACGCCATTCGTGCCGGCAAAGTCATCGACGTGTTCCCCTACCGGCGCGGGGAGCGGAACGAGGCATTGCAGTAGGCCTCATTTAGGCCTCACCCACTGCAGACCGCCCTCTAGTCAGACGATGGTGTGGCAGTCCGGAGGTAAGGGCTAGACTCTGGGAGAGGCAAGCGGGCCGCTTGGTAGTCGGCCGACTCGTTCCATGCAGTCTCGGAGGGTGAGTTAATGAAAGCTTGGTGCAAGCAGTTGATTGACAACCTCGGTAGGGCGCTCGGCATGCTCGACGCGCCTCGTCTGCAACCTGTGCCTGTGCGTGATGACGGGCCGCGGCAGGGCAAGGCTCGCCCCGCACGTTGATTGGGTCTGGAAACGGGCGGGGCTGTGGCACACTGCGCACCCTTGCAGGAGATGCCATGCCCCGGCCAACATGTTCACAGTGCTGTCGCCCCCTCGCTTATTGTTTATGCGCACTTGTGTCGCGCCTGGACAGCCGTACCCGCGTATTGATCCTGCAGCACCCGAGCGAAGCCGGACATGCCTTGAATACGGCCCGGTTGGCGGCCCTTGGGCTGGAGAATGCCGAATTGCGCATAGGCGAGCACTTCGCTGATCTGGCGGACCTGTTGGCAGATCCCGGCTACGACGCTCGGCTGCTATTTCCAGGCGACGAGGCGGAGCTGCCCAGCCAGCAACGCGCCGAGCAACGTCCGTTGTTGCTGGTAGTGCCGGACGGCACCTGGCGCAAGGCGCGCAAGCTTCTGTACTGCAACCCGCTGCTGGAACATCTGCCGCGTCTGACCCTGCCTGAGGGGCTGGAATCGCGTTACCGCCTGCGCAAGGCCCCGAAAGTCGGGGCCTTGTCCACCTTGGAAGCCATCACCGAAACCCTCAATCGCCTGGAAGCACCCCGGCGCTTCGATGCCCTGCTGCGACCCTTCGAAGCACTGATCGACGGGCAGATCGCCGCGATGGGTGAAGAAGTCTTCCAGCGCAATCATGGCTGAGCTGTGGTTAGAGCGTTTTAGCTCATCGCTGGCGAAGCGCGGATATCCATGGATGCCAGGGCAGGCTTAGCGCATTGGCAGGGTTTTCTGTCGCAGGATATAGATCGTCACCAGCACGGCGCTGCTCAGCATGGCGATGCGGGCCAAGGGGATATTCACCAGCCAGCAGGCGAAGAGGATGCTTAGCCACATCAAGACCAGGGTGTAGACCTTGCCTTTTAGCGGGATGCCCTGGCCGTCGAGGTAGTCGCGTATCCAGGGGCCCAGACGTGGATGGCCCACCAGCCAGGCGTAGAAGCGCGGCGAGCTGCGCGCAAAGCAGGCGGCCGCCAGTAGAAGGAAAGGCGTGGTAGGCAAGACCGGCAGAAAGATACCGATGACTCCCAAGGCCACGCTCAACCAGCCCACCACGAGCAGGCAATAGCGAATCCAGGGCGAGCGGCCTGGCATGCCGGAATCGGTCATGCCAGTGCGATCAGTTCTGGCGCGGCTTGAGCAGCGAGGGTTTTTCCTCGGGCGCCTGGCAGATCAGGTAGAGGGCGGTAAGCAGCTCAGGAATCTGATCGATCATGCTGTCCACCAGCGCGCGGTCGGCGGCAATCTCCTCGAACTCCGGTTGTTCTTCGAACAGGCCGGAACCGACCATGATGGGCAGCAGCAGCTCGCTGACTTCGTCTTCCGAGTCCTCGAACCACACCGCCTCGCGCATGAACACCCCTTCCATGAAACCAATGCACCAGCCGCGCAGGTCGGACTCGTCCGGCTCATCGCCCAGGTCCAGGTCGCAGGGCAGCTCCATGTCTTCGTCGCTGGCCAGCTGGCGGGCGATGTAGGCCTTGAGTTGCACTAGGCTGGTTTCGATTTCCTGGCGTTCGGCCTCATCGCGGTAGTGCGGCGGCTCGGCGAACAGCGCATCGATCCATTCGCGATCCGGAACCTGCTGCGGGCAGATGGACAGGGCGGTCAGGTAACCGTGGGCGGCCACGTAGTCCAGCGCTTCCTCATGCAGGTCATCGGCATCAAGGAAGGTTTGCAGGCGGGACAATTGCTCGGCGAAAGACATACGAGGACTACCTTGGAGAGGGGATAGCGCGGATTCTAGTCCACAGGGCGCCTGCAGGCCACAGGCATAAGGTCGCTCACGGTTAGGCAACTGCTTAGCGGCCTGAAGCCGGTCGCGACCTCGCGTATACTTCCCGGCCTTGCTTCGGAGACCGGCATGCTCGATTCAGCCCAGCGCATTCTCAAAGACGTATTCGGTTACGACGCCTTTCGTGGCCACCAGGCGGCGATCATCGAACGCGTGGCGCGGGGCGGCGATGCGTTGGTGTTAATGCCCACCGGGGGCGGCAAATCGCTGTGCTATCAGGTGCCGGCCTTGTTGCGCGATGGATTGGCGGTTGTGGTTTCGCCGCTGATCGCCCTGATGGACGATCAGGTCGCCACCCTCAATGAGCTGGGCGTGGAGGCGGTGGCGCT
The DNA here is from genome assembly GCF_014836765.1 of Serpens gallinarum. GTDB lineage: Bacteria > Pseudomonadota > Gammaproteobacteria > Pseudomonadales > Pseudomonadaceae > Serpens > Serpens gallinarum. Next base: position 212,037 of record NZ_JACSQG010000006.1, on the reverse strand, counting down.
GAACTCCACCCTGAACCTCGATGAGCAGCGGGAGATTGCCGAGCGCATCCGTCGCAATGAAATCAAGGCGCTGTACCTGGCCCCGGAGCGGCTGGTGCAGCCGCGTATGCTGGCTTTTTTGCAGCGTCTGGAGATCGCCCTGTTCGCCATTGATGAGGCCCACTGCGTTTCGCAATGGGGGCATGATTTCCGCCCTGAATACCTTCAGCTCGGCCAACTCGCCGAATATTTTCCCGAGGTGCCGCGCATTGCGCTGACCGCCACGGCGGACATGCGCACCCGCGAGGAAATCGCTCAGCGGCTGCATCTGCAGGATGCCGAGCGTTTCCTGTCCAGCTTCGACCGGCCCAACATTTTCTACCGCATCGTGCCCAAGGAACAGCCGCGCAAGCAGTTGCTGGGGTTTCTGGCCGAGCGCAAGGGCGATGCCGGCATCGTCTATTGCCTGTCGCGCAAGAAGGTCGACGACCTGGCCGCCTTCCTTAGCGAGCAAGGTTTTCCGGCATTGCCCTACCACGCCGGTCTGCCCAGCGAATTGCGTGCGTATCACCAGAAGCGCTTTCTCAACGAGGAAGGGCTGATCATGGTGGCGACCATCGCCTTTGGCATGGGCATCGACAAGCCCAACGTGCGCTTTGTCGCTCACCTCGATTTGCCCAAGTCACTGGAGGCCTATTACCAGGAAACCGGTCGGGCCGGTCGCGATGGCCTGCCGGCCGACGCCTGGATGGCCTATGGGCTGCAGGACGTGATCTTCCTTAAGCAGATGCTCAACAACTCCGAAGGCGATGAACGACACAAACGCGTGGAGCAGCACAAGCTCGACGCCATGCTCGCTCTGTGCGAGGAGACCCGCTGCCGCCGTCAGGCGCTGCTGGCCTACTTTGACGAAGACCTGCCCAAACCCTGCGGCCATTGCGACATCTGTGTCGACGGGGTGCAGACCTGGGATGCGACCGAGCCGGCGCGCCAGGCGTTGTCGACCATTTACCGCAGTGGCCAGCGCTACGGTGTCGGTCATCTGGTGGACCTTCTGTTGGGTCGTGACAATGACAAGGTGCGCAGCCTCGGCCATCAGCACCTGTCGGTATTCGGCATGGGCAAGGCGCTCAGTGAAAGCGAGTGGCGCACGTTGTTCCGCCAGTTGGTGGCGCGCGGTCTGGCGGATGTCGATCTGGATGGTTTCGGCGGTCTGCGCCTGTCCGACAGCTGCCGTCCCTTGTTACGCGGCGAAGTCACCTTGGAGTTGCGCCGCGAGCTGCCCAGCAAGACGCCCAAGGCATCGGGCGGCGCCAGCGCAGCCAGCCAGTTGGTGCGCCATGATGAGCGGGAAAAGTGGGAAGCCCTACGTACCCTGCGCCGCAAGCTCGCCGAAGAGCACGGTGTGCCGCCCTATGTGATCTTCCCGGATGCAACCTTGCTGGAAATGCTGCGCAGCCAGCCGAGTACGATGCCGGAAATGAGCCGCGTCAGTGGTGTGGGCGCCCGCAAGCTGGAGCGCTATGGCGAGGCGTTTCTCGAGGTGCTCAATGGCACGGCGCAAGAGGCACCGCGCGCCGTGGCCGACCTGCGCCATGAGCTGGTAACCCTGGCCCGCGCCGGGATGACGCCGGCACAGATCGCCAGCCAGCTGCACTGCACCGAAAAGAATGTCTACAGCATGCTTGCCGAGGCCATCGGCAAGCAGCAGTTGAGCCTGGAGCAGGCACTGGATTTACCCGAAGACCTGCTCGGTGAAATCCAGGATGCTTTTCTGGATGGCGAAGGCGAGTTGCCGCAAGTGGCGCAGATTGCCGAACACTTCGATGGCCGCGTGCCAGACGGTGTTTTATATTGCGTGCGAGCGGCCTTGCAGGCTGAATTCGAAGTGTAATAAAAATGACGCGATCGCCATGGAGTGGCGGTTTTCTGGCGGTCCTCATTCAAGTCTTGTGGCGTTTTCCGCGAGCGTATAGGGTGAGATCGTGCTCCGACCAAAGGACTGATTGTGGGTAATCGACCGCAGACTTGGCTCGACGATGTTCGAGCCAACCCCTATGCCGAACAATTGGCTCAAGGGTTCACCCGGCTGCGATTCGCAGCGCCGCTGGAGGAACAGTATCGCGCCTACCAGCTTGAGCACAGCTTCGATCTCAAACGTATTTCATTGCTGGCCGCCATCCTTATCTGGATGGCGCAGACCTTGCTGGACCTGCGCTTGGTCGACAGTCCGGAACGCGATGCCATGCTCGTCGTACGCGTGGCAGTAAGCGCATTGCTGCTGGTATGTGGTGGCTTGATCCTGTGCAGTCGACGTACCAACTTGTTGGTGCCGTTGACCCTGGCCTGCATTCTGGCGCTGGGCATCGGTTCGGCTGCCGTGGTGGCGCTGGCCCACCGGATCGATCCGGCCTACCCGGAAGAAGGCCTGTTGCTGGTGTGCATGGCCGGTTTTTTTCTGGCCGGCTTGCGACTGTCCGAGGCACTCGCATGCTCGGTGGTAGTGCTGGTGACCTATATCGGCTTTGAGCTGTTGTTTGGCGCGGCCGTGGTCCGTTTACTTTATGTCCTGTTGTATTTGCTGTTCGGCATTCTGATCGGCGCGGTCGGGTGCTATCAGCTGGAATACAAGTCTCGCGAACATTTCCTGTCCCGGCGCTTGCTCAAGGTCATGGCTGACTGCGACAGCCTGACGGGCCTGCATAATCGGCGCAGCTTCCGCCGTCAGTTCGACCGTGTGTGGCGCCAGGGCCTACGCGAAGGCCAGCCGCTGGCCATGCTTTTGTGCGATGTCGATCATTTCAAGGCCTATAACGATTGCTATGGCCACCAGGCCGGCGATGACGTGTTGCAACGCATCGGCCGCTTGCTGGAGGAGCGGGCGCGACGTCCGCTGGATATGGCCGTGCGCATGGGCGGCGAAGAATTTGCCTTGCTGTTGTATGGCAGCGATGCCGATGACGCCCGTGAGGCGGCGGAGCAGGTGCGCGGAAGCCTTGAGCGGCTCGGCATCGAGCACGCGCAGTCATCCACCGCGCCGGTGGTGACCATGTCCATTGGGGTGGCCTGCCTAAACAGCAACGATACCAATGTCAGCCTGAAGGAGCTGTACGCGCGAGCGGACCAGCTCCTCTACGAGGCGAAAAACAGCGGGCGCAATCGCATCGCGGTCAGCGCCTGTGGGCAACCGATGCTCACCGAAACTACGATCTAGCACGAGAGCAGTCTGTCATGGAGCGATTGATCCAGGCCGATGGCCAGCCGCACTACGGCATCTTCAAGAGCGCACCTAAACAGGTGAATTACCGCGATTTCGATTTTCGCTCACCGATGGGGCGTCGTTCGGGTGCATTGGCCAAATGGCGCCGCTTCCACCAGTTCCAGTATTTCGGGGTGATCAGCGACGAGCTGATCGGCGGCTGTGCGTTGGCCAATCTGAGTCTGGTCGGAATCGGTTTCGTCTATTTGTTTCACCCTGCCAGCGGGCGTTTGCTGCAGCGCCAGTTCAAGTTGCCGCTGGGGTTCGGCACTGTCTTCAGCCAGACGCCGGATGACGGTGTGTGCGAGCTGATCCAGGGTCGTAATCGGCTGCGACTGGAAAACTGCGCCGCCACGGGTGAGAAACGCCTGCTGGTGGAGCTGGATGATGGGCTGCGCATCGATGCCCGCTTCAGCGAGCGTGAACCCGCCTTTCAGCCGATGCATATCTGCACGCCGACCGCCGTGAATGGCTGGGTGTATGCGCAAAAGGTCGCCGGGGTGCGGTGCCGGGGCCAGGTGCGCAGCGCACTGGGCAATTTTGACCTGGCGGCCCTGAACGCCTTCGCCCATCACGATTGGTCAGGCGGTTACATGCGCCCGGAAACCCATTGGAACTGGGCTTGTCTGTCCGCTCAGGTAGGCGACGTTCGGGTTGGGCTCAACCTGTCCTGCGGGGTCAATGAAACCAGCTTCAGCGAAAATTGTTTTTGGCTGGACGGCGAGTTGCTCAAGGTGGACGGCGTGAGGTTTCAATTCGATCGCGACCAACCGCTGCACCCTTGGCATATTCGCTCCGGTGACGGTCAGGTGGAGCTGCGTTTCACGGGCGAAGGCATGCACCGCGAACGGTTGAACCTGGGCTTTCTGGCCAGCAACTTCAAACAGATCTTCGGTCGGTTCTCCGGTGAGCTGCGTCCCCTGGGCAGGCCCGTGGTGCCCATCGACGGGATATGGGGGTTCGTCGAGGACCAGTACGCAAAATGGTGAGCGAAGTGGGCCATCGTGCCCATTCACGGTTATTATTAGCCGCCTAATGATTAGCTCTTACAAGAACAGTCCATGAACGAGTTTGATCAACATCTCTTCGCCATGCAGTTGACCCAGTTGTCACGCTCCTGGCGAGCTGAGTTGGACCGCCGCCTGGCCGAACTGGGTTTGTCCCAGGCACGCTGGCTGGTCTTGCTGCACCTGTCACGCTTTCCCGAACCTCCTACCCAGCGGCAACTGGCGCAAAGCGTCGGTGTAGAAGGCCCGACCCTGGCCCGGCTACTGGATAGCCTGGAAGCGCAGGGGCTGGTACGCCGTCAGGAAGTCCCCAATGATCGACGCGCCAAGAACGTCATGCTCTGTGAGCAGGCGCATCCGTTGATCGACACGATTCGCACCATCGCCGACCAGCTGCGATGCCAATTGCTCGCCGGCATACCGCCTGCTGACCTGGAGCACTGCAAGCGCGTCCACGCGCGGATTCTGGCCAATCTCGAAGCGCTGTGATGGCTGAGACACTGGATGATTTGTGCGCCCGCTTCGGGCCGCGCTATCCCCAGTGGATGCTGGTTGTGCTGATGCTCGGCACCATCGCCATGGTGTTGTCCACCACCACGATCTTCGTCGCGCTGCCGGCGATCATGGACGAGTTCGCCATGGGGCGTCCTATGGTGCAATGGCTGTCTACAGGTTTTCTCGCATCAATGACTTCGGGGCTGCTGCTGGCCGCCTGGGCACAGTCGCGTCTGAGCGCGCGGCGCACTACCCAATATGCGTTATGGCTGTTTATCTTCACCACCTTATTGGCGCCGCTGGCGACACAGGGCTGGGAGTTGATTGCCTTGCGCATCGTGCAAGGGTTCTGCGCCGGGATTATCCAGCCCCTGGCCACAGTGCTGATTTTTCGGGTGTTCAGCAGCGGCGGGCGCGGCAAAGCCTTGGGGGTATACGCCCTTGGCGTGACGGTGGCGCCCAGCCTGGGGCCGAGCCTGGGCGGCTATCTGGTGGATCACTTTGGCTGGCTGGCCGTGTTCTGGCTGCCGTTGCCATTGTGTGCTGTGGTATTGCTGAGCGCCCGCCTGTTACCCAGCGATCGCCAGCCGGGCGTCTCCAAGCTGGATCTGTGGGGTTTCGTCCTGCTCAACCTGGCGCTATTCGCCTTGCTGCTGGCCTTGGCCGAAGCCCAGCGCGTGGGCTGGGGCAGTTCACGCGCCTATGCGGCCGGTCTGCTCGGCGTGCTCGCCGCGACCTGGTTTGTGCGGCGCAGTCGCACCCATGCCCAGCCCTTGCTGAACTTCACGCTCTGGCGGCATGCCGCCTTTCGCAGTGCCAGTTGGGTGGCGGCGGTGATCGGTATGGGGCTGTACGGGATGATCTACCTGATCCCGCTGTTCTTGCAGACCATAGAGGGCTACAGCGCCGGACAGGCCGGCATGCTGCTGTTGCCCGCCGGCCTGGCGCTGGGTGCGGCCTCGTACCTCAGTGGCTGGCTATGCGATCGCTGGCAAGTGGCCTGGATCATGGCGGCTGGTCTGGCTGTCTGCGCCCTGTCATCGCTGGTATTCGGCCTATTGCCCAGCACGGCTTCATTCTTTGCATTCTGTCTGTGGGCGAGTATCGGGCGCGGCGGACTGGGCCTGCTGCTGCCAGCCTTGACAAGTGGCTCGCTGAGCGGCTTGCCGGCGGACGAGTTGGCCTCCGGGGCGGGGGCGATCACCTTCATCCGCCAGCTCGGCGGTGCGTTCGGCGTGAACCTGCTGACCTACTTTCTCGAGTGGCGCAGCGCATCGGCCGGTGATGTGCTGGCCTTCCAGCACACCTTCTGGCTGAGCGCCGCGATTTTCCTGCTGGCGATAGTCGCTGCGTGGGGTATGCGTGTGCAGAGCCAGACGTCATGAGCTCGCGGCCTGCGGCTTTGGTCAAAAGCTGCTACCCAGGTTGAAATACAGCGCCTGCTCATCTTCATCGTTGAAGCCATAGCCCAGGTTCAGCGGGCCGAGCGGGGTTTCATAGCCGAGGAACAGGCTGGCGGCCGTGATCACGCCGCTGTCGAAGTCGTTGTCGCGGTTCCAGGCGCGGCCTCGTTCCAGTGAGGCTCCCAGGTAGACCGGAAAATCCAGGGGCAGAAATGCCTGTTGGGTCATGCGCCGGTAATACACCAGCCGGCCCAGGCCGATGTTCTGCCCGGAGATGGCGCCTTGGCTGAAGCCAGACAATTGCTGCGGACCGCCGAGCAGGAAGCTCGAGGTCACCACCTCGGCGTCGTCGAGGGTACGCGCGTAGCGACCGCCGATGAGCAGGGTATGCGCGCCATGGCTGAGCGCCTTGGTGGCGTTGAGTTGCCATTGCCGATAGCGCAGGTCGCCGCCCAGTTGCGGCTCATGATGGCGCAGGACCAGGCTGAGGTCTTCGCCGGAATGGGGAAAGTCGAGGCTGTCCAGCGTATCGAAGGAGTAACGCAGCTCGGTGTAAGCCTCGTTGAAGCTGAAGCTGGGCAGGTCCTGATCGCCGATTCTGACATTGGCCTCGCCCCAATTCTGGCCAACGCCCAGGCGGATTTCGCCGGAGTTGCCGATCTGCCGACCCACATTGAAACCCAGGCCATAGCGCTCCAGGCGGTATTCAGCGATCGGGTCACGGTCGAGGATCGACTCGATATTCTGCGCGGTGGCTTGCAGATAGGGCGCAACAAAGTAACGTGAACCGGCATCCAGGGGCTGATAGAACTCGCTGTACAGATCCTGATGATCACCCAGTTGAACGCGCGTCAGCCATTCGGCACCCAGGCGGTTGATGCCATTGACCCGGTAACTGGCGCCGATGTTGAACGCACTGTCACCGCGGAAATCATCCGACAGGTTGATACCCAGGCGTAGATAATCGGTGCCGGCGCGCTTACCCCGCGCGCTGATCACCAGCGTGTTCTCCAGGTGCCGGTGACGCACCACGCGGTACTGCACCTGCTCGAAATAATCGAGGCCGTAGAGCGTACCCATGTCGACCTGCAAGCGTTGCAGATCCAGTGGCTGACCCACCGGCTGGCGGATGTGCCGGCGAATCACCTGATTGTCGACCTTGGAGGTGTTTTCGATATGGACGGCGGTGATCAGTGGGCTGCGGTCTTCGGCTGCCTGGCGGGCGGCAATGCTCGCGGCGGGCGCCATGGGAGGAACAAGGGCTGCCAGGCGTGTGGCGAGGCGTTGCGTGGCCTGATAGCCGGCGGCGATCAGGGGTGAAACAAGGCCAAAATCGGTGGAACCATAGCCACTCAGTTCCGGTTGCACGAGGATGTCGTCGGCTTTCAGCGTGGCGAGCTGGACTTCGGAGTTGCTGCGGGTCATCAGCGTGGTCGATTGGTTGAGTACGTCGACCACGGTGAGCAAGTCCTTGCGCTCCATAAGCGGCGTGCCGATATCAACGACGATGACCCGATCGACGCCCATGCTTCTGGCCACGTCGATGGGAATGTTGTCCACCATGCCGCCGTCGACCAGCAGCCGGCCGTCAACCTCGACCGGCGCGAAAACAGCGGGAATCGACATGCTGGCACGGATCGCCAGGGGCAGATGTCCGGTGTTGAACACGATCTTTTCGCCGCTGGCGATATCGGTCGCCACAGCGCGAAAGGGAATCGGCAGTTGGTCGAAATCACGGGTATCGCTGCTGTTGACCAGCAGACTTTCCAGCCACAGGGCCAGGTTCTGGCCCTGGATCACGCCCAGCGGCAGGCCCAGGCTGCCGTCGTCGCGGAAGCTCAGTTGTTGCTGAACGAGAAAGTCGCGATCGTCCTGCTTGCGCCGGAACGGGATGTCCTTGCGCGGCGGTGAGTCGGACAATACCTGCTGCCAGTCCATGCGCAAGGCCAGCGCTTCGATTTCCTCCGCGCGATAGCCTGATGCATACAAGCCGCCAATGACCGCGCCCATGCTGGTGCCCGCGATGGCATGGATCGGCACTCCCTGTTCTTCGAGTGCCTTGAGCACACCAATGTGGGCCAGGCCGCGCGCGGCACCGCCGGACAGGACCAGGCCGATTCTCTCGGCGGCTTGCACACTCGAAATACACAGGGGAAGGATCAACAACAGACAAAACAGCATGCGACGCATGGACACATCCGCAAACGCCGAAGGGGAGGGCTGGCTATTATAGGGGCCCCGATTTTTTATTCAGAGCGCTGTATGCAGCAACACAAAGCCGAAATCGTCATTACTTATTGCACGCAATGCCAATGGCTGTTGCGGGCCGCCTGGTTGGCGCAGGAGCTGCTCAGTACCTTTGCCGAAGATCTGGGCAGGGTGAGTCTGGAACCGGCGAGCGGCGGGGTCTTTCGCATTACCTGTAACGGCGAGCAGATCTGGGAGCGCAAGGCAGACGGTGGCTTTCCGGAAGCCAAGGAGCTCAAGCAACGGGTGCGCGACCGTATCGATCCGGCGCGTGACCTCGGGCATAACGAACGGAAACGTTGAATCCCGGCGTTTGCCGGCCTCCCTACCGTTGCGGCAGGGAGGCCGAGAGGATCAACGCCAGTTGTAGATTTGCTTGTCGGTGACGTCGCTCATCGGGCCGACTTCTTCACGGAACGCCTTCATGGACGTCCAGATGCGCTGATTGAGGTCGCTGGTCTGGGCGAACTGATCCATCACCACCTCGGACTGCTCACGCAGGGCAGCGATGACCTCATCGGGGAATTTCTTCAGCAGTACGCCCTGCTTTTGCAGTTCCTGCAGTGCTTTGGCGTTGTGATAGACGTATTCGTCGAGCATCAACTGCACCGAGCCGCGGGCGGCTTCTTCGAGAATCGCGTGCAGATCGTCGGGCAGCGCGTCCCAGGCTTCCTTGTTGACCAGCAGCTCAATGGCCGCCTGCGGTTCCGCCCAGCTCGGGTAGTAATAGTACTTGGCGGCCTTGTGAATGCCGGACGCCAGGTCGTTGTAGGGGCTGACCCAGTCGGTGGCGTCGATCATGCCGGTCTGCAGCGCGGTGAACACTTCGCTGCCGGGAACGATGACCGGCGTAGCGCCGATGCTGCCGATCACTTCGCCGCCCAGGCCGGGCATGCGAATCTTCAAACCCTTGAGGTCATTGACGCTGTTGATTTCCTTGTTGAACCAACCGCCCATCTGCATGCCGGAGTTGCCGCCAAGCAGCGGCTTCACGCCGTGCGGGGCGTAGGCTTCCTCCCACAACTGCATACCGCCGGCAAAGCTCAGCCAGGAATGGAATTCATGGGTGGCCAGGCCGAAGGGCACTGAGGTGAAGAATTGCGCAGCCGGTACCTTGCCTTTCCAGTAATAGGAAGGACCGTGGCCCATCTGCGCAGTGCCACGGGAGACCGCGTCGAAGACTTCCATGGCCGGTACCAGTTCACCGGCGGCGTACACCTTGATATTCAGGCGGCCATCGCTCATGCGGTTGACGCGCTTGGCGAAGTCATCGGCGCCGGTCCCCAGGGCCGGGTAGTTCTTAGGCCAGGTGGTGACCATTTTCCAGTGCACGGTCTCGACCGGTGCAGCGGCAGTTTGTGCGGCGCTCTGGGTGGGTTCGTCTTTGCACGCGGTCAGGCCGAGTGCCATCAAGAGCGCGGTGGTTGCACCGAGCAGGTGGCGTCGATTCATGAACAGTTTTCCCCAAGAGTGTGAATGCCCCTCTCAGTCGGCGCGGCGGACGGCGGTGAGGGCCGCCGCGGCCGCCCGAATTGCCTGAGGAGGCGAGGCAGAGCCTGCGATCAAGGTCGAGGCCGTGGGCACAATAATGCAGCGCCAATTCGCTTCACAACCTTTATCGGACTCATGATGGCCTTTGGTCTAGTTAAGAGGGGAGCCTCAGGCCGCCGTGATCAACTTTTGCACCGCCAGGGAGATGCTCACGATGACCAGCATCACGGCAAACAGGCGTTGCAGGATCTGGCTGTTGAGCCGCTGCGCCAACAGGTTGCCGGTCAGCACCCCGCTGGCACCGCCGGCGGCCAGGCCGCCGAGCAACAACAGCGGCGGGTGAGCATCGGTGAGGTAAAGAAGAAAACCACCGCCGCTGACCAGCGCGATGACTGCCATTGACGTAGCCATGGCGCTGAGCAGCGACAACGAGGTAAACCAGAGCAGGGCGGGGACGATCAGGAACCCCCCGCCGACCCCCATCAGTCCGGACAGCACCCCCACGGCCAGACCGACCAACAGCAACGCAGCAGGCCGGGTGTGGGTCACAGCCTGTCGATCCAGGCCGGCACCCCGCCACATGCGCCGGGCCGACCAGAGCACTAGTACGCAGAAGCAGACGATCAGGACGTTTTCCGGAAGGTGGCGACCCAGCCACTGGCCGATGGCGTTGCCCGGTAGGCCACAGATCGCCAGCAACAGCACTGGGCGCCAGGCCACCTGGCCAAGGCGGGCACGGGGAATCGCGCCAATCAGCGCGGACATGGCCACGGCGCCCAGGCTGACGCCGATGGCGTCGCGCAACGGCAGTTGCAGGCTGAGCAGTAGCGGCAGGGCGACCAGCGAGCCGCCCGCGCCGGTGAGCCCCAACAGCAGGCCGAGGATCAGGCCGATGCCTAATCCCTCGATGATCATCCATTCCATGGCGTGTTCAGTCCTGGCCGCGAATCAGTTGGCGCAGCGCGAAGCGATTGGGATGGCAGGCTTCGGCCACCGCGCGCGGCAGCGGCAACGGCTCGTCTTCCAGCCAGGCGGCGAGCAATTCTCCAGACAAGGGCACGGTGACCACACCGCGCGAGCCGTGGGCAAGATTGAGATACAGGCCATCAAGCCAGGGACAGGGCAGATCGGGCGTTTGCCGGGCATCCTTGCCAAGCGCGGCATAGACCTCAGCGAATGCCCTGCTGTCGGCCAGCGGACCCACCAGCGGCAGGTAGTCGGAACTGGTGCAGCGGTAGGCGGACCGCCCTTGCATCTGCGCGGGATCGAGCTGATCGATGTGCAAGCGCTGGCCTAGATCCTCGGAAATCCCTCGCAACAGCTCGAGGTTGCTCTGGTGTTCTTCCGGGGTGACGCCTTGATGCTGGTTCTTCAGGTCGAAACTTGCGCCCAGGGTGTGTTCACCGGCGCGCGGCGGGGCCACATAACCGTCGGCGCACACCACGGTGCTCAGCTCCCGGCTGGCGTCGGTAGCGGGCAGGCAACTGATCTGTCCGCGAATGCGCTTGAGCGGCAGTTCGGCGGTCTGGGCGAAGGCTTTGGCATCGGCGGCGTTGGCCAGGATCAGCACTGGTGCGCTGGCCAGCACGCCGTCAGCGCCCAGCGCCCGCCATTCGCCGTTCTCGCGCTGCAAGCTCAAGGCGTCATGGTGGGTAAGCAACTGAATGTTGGCATGACTGCTCAGCAGCCGGCACAGCGCGGGCGGATGGGCCCAGCCGGCTTCCGGGAAAAACAGCCCGCCGCTGGGTAGGGCAACACCCGCCAGTCGTTCGGCGGCCGACTGATCTACAGCATGCAACAGACTGGGCGGAAAAGCGGCGCTGAGCTGAGCCTGGCGCTCGGCTTCCTTGGCGTTAAAGGCCAGTTGCAGCACGCCGCAGGCGTCCCAGTCGACGCCGCGTTCGAGGCGTTCCAGCAGGCGACGGGTATGGCCAAATCCGCTGAGCACCAATTGCGAGAGCGCTGTACCGTGGGCGGACAGCTTCAGGTACAGCACGCCCTGGGGATTGCCGGAACCTTCCTGGGCGGGCGCGGCGTGGCGCTCCAGCACCGTCACCTGCCAGCCCCGTGCCGCCAGGCTGGCGGCGCTGGCGCAGCCGGCCAGCCCAGCACCGATCACCAGGGCACGGCGTTCGCTCGGCCGGGGCGGACGCGCGAACCAGGGTTTTTGAATGTCGTTTACCTGGTCGTGAAACGCCCCGGCGAGCATTTCCCGCTTGTGACCAAAGCCGGGCACCTTGGCCATGACAAAACCGGCCTCGTTGAGGCCGCGGCGCACCAGGCCCGCACAGGTGAAGGTGGCCAGTGTGGCACCGGGGGCTGAGAGTCGGGCCAATTGAGTGAACAACTCGGGCGTCCACATCTGCGGATTCTTGGCAGGCGCGAAGCCATCCAGGAACCAGGCGTCGATGCGCGCATCGAGCTGCGGCAGGCAGTCATGCACATCGCCAATCAGTAGAGTCAGCACCACCCGGCCGTCGTCAAACAGCAGGCGCTGAAAACCCGGCTGGATGCCGACGTACAGAGCCAGCAATTGGGCGCTGAAAGCCTGCAGCTCCGGCCACAAGGCCAGGGCGCGCTCGAGATCGTCGCGTGTGAGCGGATACTTTTCGACGCTGACGAAATGCAGGCGAGCGTCGTGCGGGGCGAGTTGGTCAAAGGCCTGCCAGGCGCAGAGAAAATTCAGCCCGGTGCCAAAGCCGGTTTCGCCAATCACCAGCCGTCCGCCCGTCGGCAGGGCGGCAAAACGTTCTGGCAACTGATTGTTGGCCAGGAACACGTAGCGGGTTTCCTCCAGGCCGCTGGCGCGGGAGAAATAGACATCGCCGAACTGCCGCGACAGCGGTTGGCCGTGATCATCCCAATCGAGGTGGGCTTCTGAAGCGTCAGACATGGCAGGCACCGGGAAAAACGAGACGCGTAGTGTAACGCCCACGCTGGCAATTTCGGTTTTGTCGATGGAGTCGCGTTCCGTTAGTCTGACGCCCTGCAGTCCAGGAATACCCCTATGTTCGAATCCGCCGAAATCGGCCACGCCATCGACAAGAAAACCTATGAGGCCGCCGAGCCCGCCCTACGTGAGGCGCTGCTGGAAGCCCAGTATGAACTCCGCCAGCAGGCGCGCTTTCCGGTCATCATTTTGATCAATGGCATCGAAGGCGCCGGCAAGGGCGAAACGGTCAAACTGCTCAACGAGTGGATGGACCCGCGCCTGATTCGAGTAGAAACCTTCGACCTCCAGACCGATGAAGAGCTGGCGCACCCGCCGGAGTGGCGGTACTGGCGGCAGCTGCCGGCAAAAGGCCGGATCGGGGTGTTCTTCGGCAATTGGTACAGCCAGATGCTGCAGAACCGGGTCAACGGACGGACCAAGGATGCCCAGCTGGATCAGTCCATCAATCGCGCCCTGCGCCTGGAGCGCATGCTGTGCGATGAAGGCGCGCTGATTTTCAAGTTCTGGTTCCATTTATCCAGGCACCACATGCAGGCTCGCCTGAAAAGCCTGGCCGATGATCCTCTGCACAATTGGCGTCTCAGTCCGCTGGATTGGCAGCAGTCGAAAACCTATGACCGTTTCGTTCATCATGGCGAACGAATCTTGCGCCGCAGCAGCCGCGATTACGCACCCTGGTATGTGATTGAAGGGGTGGATCCGTACTATCGCAGCCTGACCACCGGGCGCATTCTGCTCCAGGGGTTGCAGGCGGCGCTGCAGTCGGGCCGGGGTGCCACGCCGGCACCTCATGCCGCGCCCTTGGTGGCCAGTCCAGATAATCGCAGCCTGCTCAACAGCCTGGACCTGACCCAGGTGCTAAGCAAAGACCACTACAAGGCGCAGCTGGCGACCGAGCAGGCACGGCTGGCGCATTTGATGCGCGACAAGCGCATGCGCCGCCAGGCACTGGTCGCGGTCTTCGAAGGTAACGACGCGGCTGGCAAGGGCGGCGCTATCCGCCGCGTGACCGGTGCCCTGGACCCACGCCAATACCGCATTGTGCCGATTGCCGCGCCCACCGACGAAGAACTTGCCCAGCCGTACCTGTGGCGCTTCTGGCGTCACGTGCCGGCGCGCGGCAAATTCACCATTTTCGACCGTTCCTGGTATGGCCGGGTGCTGGTCGAGCGGGTCGAGGGACTCTGCGCGCAAGCCGACTGGCTGCGGGCCTATGGCGAGATCAACGACTTCGAGGAAAGCCTGGTGGAGCATGGTGTGGTGCTGGTGAAGTTCTGGCTGTCGATCGATAAGGACACCCAGTACCAGCGCTTCAAGGAGCGCGAAGCCACGCCATTCAAGCGCTTCAAGATCACCGAGGAAGACTGGCGCAACCGTGAAAAATGGGACGCCTATGTCGAGGCAGTTGAAGACATGGTCGACCGCACCAGCACGGAAATCGCTCCCTGGACGCTGGTGGAGGCCAACGACAAGCGTTTTGCCCGGGTCAAGGTGCTGCGCACGATCAACGATGCACTGGAAGCAGCCTTCAACAAAAATAATCAGCCTCGGCCCTGCGGTCTTCATCGTGACGGAACCGGCCGCCTGGTCAGGACGCATTCGTGACGAGCGCTACTCGCGACTGTCCAGCACGGTTTTCAATTCGTCATAGCCGCCGGCATTGAATACCTGGCGATAACCCAGTCCGTGGAGGGTGTCCTGGGCAATGGATGAGCGGCTACCGCTGCGGCAATAGAGCACGATGGGCGTGTCCTTGTCAGGGGCCACGTCGTCGATCTGTGCGGCGATTCGGGTGTGCACGATATGCCGGGCTTCGGGCAGCGCGCCGGCGGCGTATTCCGCGTCGCTGCGGACATCGATCAAGACTGCGTTGGGTTGTTCAAGTGCCCGCAAGGCGCTTTCCTGGTCAACCTCCACGGACAACGCCGGCAGGCTGAACGCGAGGGCGGCGGCAAACAGTAAATGGCGCATGGTAGACGGTTCCGTTAGGGTTTGAGGGGCGGCTAGAGCATCCTCCAGCGTGATAGCATCGCACGGATTTTTCTGGTGGAGATCGTCATGCTAGCCGAGTTGTTTGCCATTCTGGCTCCCGTGCTGATTGCCGCGGGTATCGGCTATGGCTGGGCGCGTAGCGGGCAGGCGTTCCCCACGGCATTTATCGCACAGCTGACCCTGAATGTCGGCACGCCCTGCCTGGTGCTTTCCGCGCTGACGCGCACCCGTGTGGAGCCGCAGGCATTTGCCGAAATGGTGCTCGGTTGCGTGCTGGTCACCGTCTTCATGGGCGTGGTCGGCTGGTTGGCCAGCCGGTTGTGGCGCCAGGACTGGCGGGTGCTGGTGCCGGCCTTCCTGTTTTCCAATACCGGTAACCTGGGCCTGCCCATCAGCCTGTATGCCTTTGGAGAACAGGGTCTGGCGCTGGCCGTGGTGTTCTTCATGGTGCTGTGCGTCAGCCAATTCAGCCTCGGCGCGCTGTTGGCCGGCGAACGTTCGCCGCGCAAGCTGCTGCTTAATCCGACCATGCTCAGCGTGATGCTCGCGCTCATAGTGGTGATCTTCCAGGTGCCATTGCCGCGATGGTTGGATAACACCCTGGGGCTGATGGCCGGCATGACCATCCCGCTGATGTTGCTGACCCTTGGCGTGTCGCTGGCCTCGATCCGCGTGCGGCATCTGGGCAACGGTATGCTGCAGGGCGGCCTGCGGGTGTGCAGCGGGGCGGCGCTGGCCTGGCTGGTGGGCACCTGGCTGGAGCTGCCACCCTTGACACTGAATGTGATGATTCTGCAATCGGCCATGCCGGTGGCGGTATTCAACTACCTGTTCGCCGTGCGCGCCAATCGTGCTCCAGAAGAAGTGGCAAGCCTGGTGCTGTGTTCGACGCTGCTGGCGTTTCTGTTCCTGCCGCTGTTGCTGGCCTGGTTGCTGCCGGTGCTGCCTCTTTAGCTGAACAACCGGGTCAGATTGGGCAGGATCAGGACCAGGGCGACCGCACACACGATCCAGCCCGCCTGGCGAATTTTCTTCGGCTCTTTGTGCATGATTTTATTCCTTCTTCTTGTTGTTGGGCTTCGCAGGGCCTTGTTGATTGACTCTATCTGGGTCCCTACGTTCTGTTAGACCCCTTGGTTCTCAGCCCGCAGGGGTGCAGAGCGCGGACTTCTCAGCCGTGGTAAAAGCGTGCGGCAGACGGGTTGCCCGGCCAGCCGCCACGCAGCGCCATTCGTCTGAGCGCAGGCGTCAACGCAGCTGAGCGTATTGGTCATTGCCGATAGTCATGCCGGGTCTAAGGTAACGGGCGAACCGGAATTCCGGATGCCAGAACAATGACAAGAGACCAGGCCATGAGCGAAGCATTGATATACGACGCGGTGCGTACGCCGCGCGGCAAAGGCAAACAGGACGGCGCGCTGCACAGCGTCAAACCAGTCAATCTGGTCGCTGGGCTGTTGCGCGTCATGCAACAACGCAACCGGCTGGATACCGCCCAGGTGGATGACCTGGTGCTGGGTTGCGTGACCCCGGTGGGCGATCAGGGCGCCGATATCGCAAAGACGGCGGCTCTGGTGGCCGGTTGGGACGAACAGGTTGCGGGCATGCAGCTCAACCGCTTTTGCGCCTCGGGCCTGGAGGCGGTGAATCTCGGCGCCATGAAAATACGCTCCGGCTTTGAGGATCTGGTGGTGGTCGGCGGCGTGGAGTCCATGTCCCGCGTGCCCATGGGTTCGGATGGCGGCGCCTGGGCATTGGACCCGGAGACCAACCTGAGCACACAGTTCGTGCCGCAGGGCATTGGCGCCGATCTGATTGCGACGCTGGAAGGTTTTTCCCGTCAGGATGTCGATGCGTTCGCCCTGCGCTCCCAGCAAAAAGCCGCCCAGGCGCGCGCCGAAGGGTTGTTCGCCCGATCACTGGTGCCGGTCATCGACCAGAACGGCGTGGTAGTACTCGATCATGATGAGTTCATACGCCCGCAAACCACCTTGGAAGGCCTCGGCGCCCTCAAGCCGAGCTTCGAGATGATGGGCCAGCTGGGCTTCGATGCCACGGCGCTGCGCAAATACAGCCAGGTCGAGCGCATCAACCATGTCCATACACCGGGCAACAGCTCGGGCATTGTCGATGGCGCAGCGCTGATGTTGATTGGCTCGGCGGCCAAGGGCCGTGAGCTGGGGCTGACGCCGCGCGGGCGCATTGTCGCCACGGCGGTCACCGGCAGCGACCCGACCATCATGCTCACCGGTCCGGGTCCGGCCACCCGCAAGGCGCTGGCCAAGGCTGGGCTGTCGGTGGGCGATATCGACCTGTTCGAAGTCAACGAAGCCTTTGCCTCAGTGGTGATGAAGTTCATGAAGGACATGGGCGTGCCGGAGGACAAGGTCAACGTCAATGGTGGGTCCATTGCGATGGGTCACCCGCTGGGCGCCACCGGTTGCATCATCCTCGGCACCCTGCTCGACGAGTTGGAGCGGCGCAATCAGCGCTACGGCCTGGCCACCCTGTGCGTGGGTGGCGGCATGGGCATCGCCACCATCATCGAACGACTTTAAGGCGGAGAAAAAGAACCATGACTGACGCCATTCGCTACGAAAAAGGCCCGGACAACATCGTCGTCCTGACCCTGGATATGCCGGGCCAGAGCGCCAACACCATGAACGCCGCCTACCGTGAGGCAATGGGCCGCACGGTGACTCGCCTGGAGGAGGAGAAGGACGCGATTGCCGGAGTGATTCTGACCTCGGCGAAGAAGACCTTTTTTGCCGGCGGCGATCTCAATGAACTGATCCAGGTCACCCGCGAGGACGCGCCGGCGTTCTACCAGATGGTGCTGAACATCAAGAGCCAGCTGCGACGGCTGGAAACCCTCGGCAAGCCGGTGGTCGCCGCAATCAATGGCGCAGCGCTGGGCGGTGGTTGGGAAATCTGCCTGGCCTGCCATCACCGCATCGCTTTGGACGATGCGCGTATCCAGCTCGGGCTGCCGGAAGTGACCCTCGGCCTGCTGCCGGGCGGCGGCGGTATCGTGCGCACCGTGCGCCTGCTGGGCATCGAGAAGGCGCTGCCGTATCTGGCTGAAGGCAAGAAGCTGCGCCCGCAGGAGGCGCTCAAGGCCGGGTTGCTGCATGAGCTGGCCGCCACCCCGGACGAGTTGCTGGCTAAGGCGCGGCAGTGGATCCTGGCGAATCCCGCCGCCGTACAGCCGTGGGACGTGAAGGGCTACAAGATTCCCGGCGGCACCCCATCCTCGCCCGCCGTGGCGCAGATGCTGGCCATCGCGCCCAGCGTGTTGCGTGACAAGACCAAGGGCTGTTTCCCGGCGCCGGAAAAGATCCTCTGCGCCGCGGTGGAAGGTGCCCAGGTGGACTTCGACACCGCGCAACTGATCGAGGCGCGCTATTTCACCGAGCTGGTCATCGGGCAGGTGGCGAAAAACATGATCGGCACCTTCTGGTTCCAGCTCAATGAAATCAACGCCGGCCGTTCGCGCCCCCAGGGTTTCCCCACCTATGCGACGCAAAAAGTCGGCGTGCTTGGGGCTGGCATGATGGGCGCCGGCATTGCCTATGTGTCAGCCATGGCTGGCATCGAGGTGGTACTCAAGGATGTCTCGCTGGCGGCTGCCGAGAAGGGTAAAGCCTATTCGGCCGCCCTGCTGGACAAGAAGGTGTCCCGTGGCCAGCTGAGTGCAGAGAAACGCGACGCCATCCTTGCACGCATCACCCCGAGCGTTGACGATGCTGATTTTGCCGAGTGCGACCTGATAATCGAGGCGGTTTTCGAGGACCGCGCCCTCAAAGCCAGTGTCACGGCCGCCGCCGAAGCCTGCGCACTGCCGGAGGCGCTGATCGCCTCCAATACCTCGACGCTGCCGATTACCGGCCTGGCCAGCGCCGTGCGCCATCCGGAAAAATTCATCGGCCTGCATTTCTTCAGCCCGGTGGACAAGATGCCGCTGGTGGAGATCATTCGCGGCGAGCAAACCAGCGACGAAGCTCTGGCGCGGGCGTTCGACTTCGTGCTGCAAATCAACAAGACGCCCATCGTCGTCCATGACAGTCGCGGCTTTTTCACCTCGCGGGTGTTCGGCACCTTTACCAATGAAGGCATTGCCATGCTCGGCGAGGGCGTGTCGGCGGCAATGATCGAGAACCAGGCCCGTCAGGCGGGCATGCCGGTCGGTCCGCTGGCGATCTCCGATGAAGTGTCGATGAGCCTGATGGAGCATATTCGCCGGCAAGCAGTCAGTGACCTGGCTGCCGAAGGCAAGACGGCGCCCGAGCATCCGGCATTCGCGGTGATTGACTTGATGCTCAACGAGTACCAGCGTCCCGGCAAGGCCGCCGGTGGCGGTTTTTACGACTACCCGCAAGGGGACAAGAAACATCTGTGGCCCGAGCTCAAGGCGCGCTTCGAAAAAGCCGGGGCACAGATTTCACCCCAGGATGTGCGCGATCGTCTGCTGTTCATCCAGGCCATCGAGACCGTGCGCTGTGTGGAGGAGGGCGTATTGCGCTCTACCGCCGACGCCAACATCGGTTCGGTGTTCGGTATCGGCTTTGCCGCCTGGAGCGGTGGTGCCTTGCAGTTCATCAACCAGTACGGCCTGGCCGACTTCATCGCCCGTGCTCAGTACCTGACGGAGCAGTATGGCGATCGATTCTCTCCGCCGGCGTTGTTGTTGGAGAAGGCGGCGCGAGGGGAAACCTTCTAAAAAACACTGATGACCCTGCGGTGCCGGCTGCATGCCGGCATCCGCAGTTCTGGTGTGCCGATGTGAAATCGGCCCTACATGGCGATTGCCGCTCAGGCGAAGCGCTGTTCCAGCCAGGCAATGATTGCCTTGGATTCATACAGCCAGGAAACCTGGCCATTTTCTTCGATACGCAGGCAGGGCACCTGGATCTTGCCGCCCTGGGTTTCCAGTTCCTGGCGGGCCTGGGCGTCGTTCTTGGCATCGCGCAGGGCGATCGGCAAGTTCAGCCGATGCAGGGCACGCCGCGTCTTCACACAAAACGGGCAACCGTGAAACTGATAAAGCGCCAGGTTGGCTGTGCGTGCCTTGACCTCGGCTTGCGCCTCCGCGCTGCGCTGCATTTTTTTCGGGCGGGTGAGGAAATCAATAAAAACGATCAGTTGGCCCAAGCCAACCCGTAAGGCCTTGATAAGCACAGTCAGGCTCCAGAATAGAAAAGGTTGCGCAGTGTAGCCGATTGACGGCTGTGTCTGGCGGGCGCGGGCTATTCCTCACCACGTACGGGCTATGGTAAGAAGGGTAACAACCGCTCCATACCTTTATGTTTTTGGGATTCCCATGTCGTTGCGTATCTGTATTCTGGAAACCGATCACCTGCGTCCTGAGTTCGTCGAGCAGTACACCGGCTATGGCCATATGTTCGAACGGTTATTCGCTAACCAACCGATTGCCGCGCAGTTTGAAATTTTCAACGTGGTTGAGGGCCATTACCCGGCCGATGACCAGCGTTATGACGCCTATCTGGTTACCGGCAGCAAGGCGGACTCGTTCGGCAGCGATCCGTGGATCCAGACGCTTAAGACTTATCTGCTGGAGCGCTACCAGAACGGCGACAAGCTGCTGGGCATCTGCTTCGGTCATCAGTTGCTGGCGTTGTTGCTCGGTGGCCAGAGCGAGCGGGCCGGTCAAGGGTGGGGCGTGGGCATGCATCATTACAGCGTTCAGGAGCAACTGGACTGGATGCAGCCGGCGCTGGATCAACTGACCCTGCTGATCAGCCATCAGGACCAGGTCACCCGCGCTCCGGAAAACGCCACGGTGCTGGCCTCCAGCGAGTTCTGCCCAATTGCTGCGTTCCGCATCGAGGACCGCGTACTGTGCTTCCAGGGGCATCCCGAGTTCGTACCGGATTATTCACGGGCACTGCTCGACGTGCGCCAGCAAACCCTGGGCGAGACGCTCTATCAGAATGCCTTGCAAAGCCTTCATCTGCCGCATCACGGCAGTGTGGTGGGCGAGTGGATGCTGCGCTTTATCGCCCAGGGGCGCGAAGCGTAACGTTCAATATGTGTTAGCTGCTGTAAGGGTTAAGGGGCGCGGCAGCAGGGAATTGGGTTCGTCCCGTGCATCGCGCCGAGCCCCATCAATGCCCATCAATGATGGGCATTGTCTCGCTCAACGCAACGCTACCGACCTAAAGCGGCTGCGCCGCGGCCAGGCGCTGCTCCAATTCTTCATCTAGCTCGTCAATGCATGCCTGCATGCGGGCATGGCATTGCTCGATCAGCGCCGGCATGTCTTCCAGGCTCAGGTGTGCGGTTGGAATGGCCGGCAGCGCGCGGACGCGTATCTGCCCACTGTCCCAGCGATTCAGATCCAGTGTTTGGGTGTAGCGGCTGACGCACACCGGCACGATCGGAGCCCCAGCGGCGATGGCCATCTGAAACGCCCCTTTCTTGAACGGCAGCAGCTCCTGGCCGCCATTGCGCGTACCTTCCGGAAACACCCAGATAGACGTCTGGCGCTTTTGCAGGGTTTCGGTGGTGGTGAGCATGGTCTGCCTGGCCTTGCAGGCATTGCTGCGATCAATCAGGACATTGCCGGCCAGCCAGTAAAGCTGGCCGAACACTGGAATCCACTTCAGGCTTTTCTTGCCCAGGCTCACGGTGCGTGAGGGCACCGTGCCGCCGAGGACGAACAGGTCGTAATTGGACTGATGATTGGCAATGATCACACAGGCCTGTGTTTGACTGTTCAGGTGCTCCAGTTCGGTCTCGACCTTGATGCGCAGCAACCATTGGCTCGGGGTGGCGAACAAACGGGCGCACAAAGACGTATTGTTGGGATTGAAAGGGCGGAGCACGCCAAGCAACGCGCCGAGGCAGCTGGCAATAACGGAATACACGCTCAGCAACAACAAGCGCAGAACGGACAGCATGGCAGGATCTCCAGCAAAGGGACGTCGAGTGTACGAACGTCCACTGTGCTCGGCAATCCACTCGCCTTGGCAGCGGTCCCAAACGGTCTGTTAGAGACCGTGGCGCTTGTCCAACTCGATAGCCTGCTCAAGGGCGTCAAGCAATTCTTTGCGTACCTTGAGCTTGGTGTTGCGGTGAGCGGTCATGTTGATCTTCTTCAACTGATTCGCTGTCTCCAGTGCGGTGCTCATCAGCGCCTCGGGGGTGACCACCTTGTCCAGGAAGCCGGCTTCGCGCGCGCCCTGCGGATCGAACATCTCGCCGTTGATCACCGAGCGGTGGAAAGCGGATTTGCGTAAGCGATCACGGGCCAGCTCGATACCGACGTAATGCATGGTCATGCCGATCTGCACTTCGTTCAGGCCGATGCTGAACGGACCTTCAACACCGATGCGATAGTCTGCGGAGAGCAGGATAAAGGCACCCTTGGCTACTGCATGGCCTGGGCAGGCGACGATGATCGGGAAGGGGTGAGCAAGCATGCGTCGGGCCAATGTCGAGCCGGCGGCGACCAGGTCCAGTGCGTTTTGCGGGCCGGAGGTCATGACCTTGAGGTCGTAACCGCCGGAAAGAATGCCCGGCTGCCCGGTGATGATCACCACGGCGCGGTCCTGCTCGGCGCGATCCAGCGCCGTATTGAGGGCAACAATCATGTCCGGTGAAATCGCGTTGACCTTGCCATTGTGCAGGGTCAGGGTGGCGATACCGTCTGTGCATTGGTAGGAAAGCAGCTCACTCATGGCGGGGGTTCCTTGTGATAAGTGGCGCTGACGTTACCCAGCCGGCTTGCACAGGTAAAGCGCGATGACTGACTGGGCGGTCGCAGAGCTGCGCGAAAATGCAGCTATTTTCGCTGGGGATACTTAAACGCATGAAAAAGCTGAAAAAAAGTTTGCCTTTGGAGAAACGTTCGACTAAATTAGCGCGCCTCGACGGGGTGAACGCCTCGAAGAGATCCGGTGAGGTGTCCGAGCGGTTGAAGGAGCACGCCTGGAAAGCGTGTATACGGGAAACCGTATCGTGGGTTCGAATCCCACCCTCACCGCCAGACCATATACACAAAGCCCCGTTCTGCGGGGCTTTGTTGTTTCTGGCATTCGCCTAGTCCTGGAACGGCGCTGCAGTAAGCGCAACGCGTCCAGGTTTCCCTGATGCCGGGTTCCCCGCTTCCCCCTCCTGTCACTTCGTTCTGGCGGCGCTGGCGCGCCCTGGAAAAGCGGCAGCTGGCACGTGTGCGGGCGCCTGGCGGCAGGCTATTCGTCCGCTGCGCCTTCAGGCTTGGCGACCTGCTGATACTCAGTGGCGTGCTGTTGATTAGTGGTTGGGTGCTGCTGCCGGTGTTGCTATTGGCTGGGTTTGTTCACCTCATTGCCCGGACTCTAACGATTGATCCGTGGCCCGAATCGCCAACGTCCGATCAAGTTGATCATCCAGACCATCGAGCTCAATGGCCGGAGCGTTATGACGAGTGGGGCAATTTGAAGTAGCCGCCATTCTGCGTTGTACTGCCGCAGGCGCTGATCAGCTTCTTTGGGCAGCTGCGATAACCACTTTGTTGCGGCCCTGGCGCTTGGCCTGGTAAAGCGCCTGATCAGCCGAGCGCAGCACCATTTCGATGCGCGCATTGCTAATGGGGTAATGGGCTACCCCCAGCGACAGGGTGATCGGCTCTCCGGCCGGACTGCGGGTGCTGGCCAGCGTGGCACGTAGGTTTTCGGCGAATTCACCGGCTTCTTTCAAGTCGGTGTCAGGCATGAGCACCATGAACTCTTCGCCCCCGCTTCGACACAGGACATTTTCGTTGCCTGAGAGTCGGCGCATCTGCCTGGCGAGAAACTGCAACGTCAGGTCGCCAATGTCATGCCCATGGGCATCATTGACCTGCTTGAAATGATCGATATCCAGAAGAATCACGGCAAATGGCTGGGCACTGACATGCCATTTATCGATGGCCGCTTGTGCTCCGCGTCGGTTCAGCAGCTCGGTCAGCGGGTCGGTCATCGAGTCAAGATTGAGTTTGCCGATTCTGTGGTTGAGCATTTCCAAGCCGGACAAGATCGACTGCTTGAGTTGGGCCACTTCGAAATACCACGGCTTGATCTGCCGAACCGCGTTTTCGGCGATGCGGGCATCATCCTTCTGCACACTCTTGGCCAGGCTCCACAGGGGCTGGGAAATGATTCGCGACAGCCACCAGATGGCGAGCATCACGGCCAGGAAAAAGGGGACCAGGGTGATCAGCATGTTCAGCATCAGCTTGTTGAGTTCCGTCAGCGTGGCCTGCAGGGGCCGTTGCGCAACGATGCCCCAGCCTGTGCTCTGAACGGGCGCGAAACCGGCCAGCATCTCGATACCTTCCGAGTTGGTCAGCAGCTGGTTGCCTTCTCTGCCTTGGCTCACCTCATGGATCGCTGGATTGCCATGAATGATTTCCCCCACGCGCTCCTGCTTGTTGTGATAAATCAGTTGGCGGTCGTGCACGACATACAGGTATGAGCCGTCGCGGTAATAGTGCTCGCCCAGCAGGTCATGAAGGGAATTGTTTTCCTGGAGGTAGATCGCGCCGCCGATATAGCCCAGGTAGTCACCCTGCGCAGTGTGCAGCGGGTGCGTCATCGCCACGATCAAACGTCCGTGGGGGGCACTGTAGGCCTGGACTATGGAAGGCTGCTGGCTGGCCAGTGCGGAATACGAGCCTGGGTTGTCGATCAGGCTGTCTTCCGCCTGGTGATTTCTTGGGGCTCGGGCCAGCAGTTTGCTCTCGGTATTGACGACATACACCGAGTTGAACGTATTGGTTTGCAGCAGGAGGCGGTCGACTTCGCCATTGAGATGCTCGGCCGTGTTCAGGCGCGGGCCGATCACCGAAGCGCTGTAGGCCAGTTGTTTGTGTGCTGTGTTGAGAAAATTTTCCGTGACCTCGGCCAGTTTCACCGCATAAATGCGATTGGCCTCCAGCGTCTGCTTGATCAGCAGTTCGCGCTGCATCTGATAGCTGGCATACAGGAAATAAGCCAGAACCAGTGAGGTTGCTGACATGCTCAGGAGTAGAATCAAACGACGCAGATCAAGCTTGGGCATGGTGACGGATGGGTTACTGCATGGCCGAAGTCGAATGCGTAAGCAACGCCGTTTAGGTAACTCGACGCAGGGCAGTCAGATTGCCTGAGGCGGGGGGCAGGCTCTGGATGTAGTCAGATCGCCGCGCGCAATGAACGTCGCACCGGGAGGGGATACTACTTCGGGGTTGATCGTTAGGGGTAGGTGCGCAGGTGCATTTGCGACGTGCGGATGGCAAATAGCCTGTGGGGAGGAGGCTAGGCAGGAACTGCCCCGGCGTGTTAGCCGGGGCAGTCGGAGAATCAGTTTACAGCGTCTTTCAAACCCTTGCCTGGCTTGAAGCCTGGCAGCTTCGCAGCGGCGATTTGCAGGGTGGCGCCGGTCTGCGGGTTGCGGCCTTCACGGGCGGCGCGCTCCTTGACGGCGAAGGTGCCGAAACCGACCAGCGATACGCTGTCGCCATTTTTCAGGGCGTTGGTAATGCTCTCGGTGATGGCATCCAGCGCACGGGCAGCGGTGGTTTTCGGCAGGTCGGCGGAGGCGGCAATCGCCTCGATCAGTTCAGCTTTGTTCATGGATGACTCCAGTGGGGAATGGTTGGCCAGTATACGCAGCCACAAATGAATAAACTGCGCTGTGTTTGACCGATTGCACCTCGCCTGGCTACGACCTAAGCAGGCCTTGCCGGCAGGGGCGAAAGAAAGCGCCTGCAAAAGATAAAGGCTGAGGGCTTGTCTGGCGAGCCCCCAATAGGGAAGTTACTGCGATTTAGACGCTTGCCGTGTGCTGCGTGCCGCGATTTGACGGTTTTTTATCCGCTGACTGGCGCGTTTCCAGTGTAGCGATGATTTTTCGGAGTTTTTGCATGTCGCGTTCCTGGGACATTTTTTGCTGTGTCGTCGACAACTATGGCGACATTGGTGTGACCTGGCGCCTGGCTCGACAACTGGCGACTGAACATGATCAGCGCGTGCGCCTGTGGGTCGATGAGCTGGCCGCGTTCGTGCGTTTGTGTCCTGAGGCGACAGTCACGGCGAGCGTACAACACCACGCAGGGGTCGAGGTGCGTCAATGGCCGCGGGATTGGCAGCCGGTTGAGCCCGCCGAGGTGGTGATCGAAGCCTTTGCCTGTCGCCTGCCTGCGCTTTTCGAGGCCGCCATGGCGTCTCGGACGCCTGCGCCGCTGTGGCTGAACCTGGAATATCTCAGCGCCGAAGACTGGGTGGCGGGCTGTCATGGGCTGTCCTCGCCGCAGCCCGATGGCCTGCAAAAGCATTTCTTTTTCCCCGGCTTTGGCCCGGCCACCGGCGGATTATTGCGTGAAGGCGATCTGCTGGCGCGGCGCAGGGCTTTTCAGGCCAATGGGCAGGCGCAACAGGCCTTTCTGGCCAGGCTGGGTGTGCAACGGAGTCCCGAGGAGCGGCTGATCTCGCTGTTCGCCTACGAGAATCGGGGACTGGCCAGTTGGCTGGAGGCGTTGACAGAAGTTACCCGGCCTACTCGGCTGTTGATTCCCGAAGGGCGTATCCAGGCTGATTTGCAGGCCTGGCTGGCTGGCCCTGCGTTGCGTGCGGGCGACAGTTGCCAGCGTGGCAATCTGCGCATCAACGTGCTGCCCTTCGTTCGTCAGGAAGAGTACGACCAACTGCTGTGGTGCTGCGACCTCAATGCGGTGCGTGGCGAGGATTCCTTCCTGCGCGCGCAGTGGGCCGGGCGGCCCATGCTCTGGCATATCTATCCGCAGGAAGACGGAGCGCACTGGGACAAGTTGCAGGCCTTTCTGGATCAATATTGCCAGACCCTGGCGCCCGATGCGGCGCGGGCGGTGGGTGAATTATGGCGGGCCTGGAATGCCGGCGAGGACATGGCGGGGCCGTGGCAGCGCTGGCTGGCGTGTGAGGGCGATCTGCAGCGGCATGCCGAGGCCTGGAGTAGCGACCGGGGAGCGGAAACGGATCTGGCCAGCAATCTGCTGCGCTTCAGCGAGCGCATGCGCGATGCCTGAGGGCGTGCAGTCAGGGCAGGCGGAGAAGGGTCGTCAGGCCGTGCGCGGGGCAGAGTTACTAATTTCGCGCGAATTGGCTATCATACGCGGCCTGTTTTTTGTCCCTCATCTGCTCGGATATCCCGTATGAAAACCGCACAAGAATTTCGCGCTGGCCAGGTAGCCAACATCAACGGCACTCCCTGGGTCATCCAGAAAGCCGAGTTCAACAAGTCCGGCCGTAACTCTGCGGTCGTCAAGATGAAGCTGAAGAACCTGCTCACCGGCGCCGCTACCGAAACGGTATTCAAGGCCGACGACAAGTTCGAAACGATCATCCTCGAGCGCAAGGAAGTTACCTACTCCTATTTCGCCGATCCGCTGTACGTATTCATGGACGCTGAGTTCAACCAGTACGAGATCGAAAAGGACGACCTGGAAGGCGTGATGACCTTCATCGAAGACGGCATGACCGACGTCTGCGAAGCCGTGTTCTACAACGACAAGGTAATCTCGGTTGAACTGCCGACCAGCATCGTTCGCCAGATCGCTTACACCGAGCCGTCTGTACGTGGTGACACGTCCGGCAAGGTGATGAAGACCGCTCGCCTGAACAACGGCGCCGAGCTGCAAGTATCCGCCTTCTGCGAAATCGGTGACTTCATCGAAATCGACACCCGCACCGGCGAGTACAAGGCCCGCGTCAAGGCCTGAGCCTGATACGTATGTCGAGCTGCCGCCAGCCCGGCTGACCGCGAGCAGATCGACACAAAACCCCGACTTCCTCGGAAGGGCGGGGTTTTTTATTGGCTGAAAACCGCCAAACGCCCATGCCTTTGGTCGGTTTTAGCCTGAGCAATCATGGGTTTGTGATTGGGGTCGCTTTTACGGACATTCGCTGAATAGTCTTCGGCAATCGCCTGTCTACGCTGTGGGGACCATACCAACATGCCCCAAGGAGGGAGGAATGCTGTGTACATCTACTGATGCCGAACGACGCGCCGTCAATGCTTTGCTGGACTGGCTGAAAGCCAGGCGCCTGGTCACGGGTGCCATGGAGATGGCAGAGGCGGAACAGATGCTCGATGAGGCAGCGCGGCAAGTCATTCTGACCGGGGCGCGCAAACTACCCAAGGAACATTTGCAGGAGCTTGAGCTGTAACCACGAAGGATCTGCGGATGGTGCAGGTCTGTCACAACGAAAAACCCCGGAGCATCTTGGCCGGGGTTTTTCGTTGTCCGCGTTGGCAGGCTGGTGTTCACCTATCATGATTCGCGGGCACTGTGCATTTATCGAGGTAGGGCCTGCCAACTTGTGCACAATAGCGTCGTTCGTTGTCAAGTCACTCTCAGATTCATTTGCAAGTCATTGATTTACGATTGAGCTTTTTATAAGCCATTGAAAAATAATGAATTTATTTGAATGGTCAAAGAATGGACAATTTGACTCAATGGCCCGAATCACCACGCTTTGCGGCGTTTCTCAGCGGCTTCTCAACAGAGTTATCCACAGAAATTGTGGATTGCTGAGCGCTGGCGCCAAGGCTTATTTGAGCGTTTTTTGCAAGCCTTTACCCGGCTGTAAAAAAGTGTAGAGTGCCGCCCCCCTTGGCTATTTGCTGAACCCATGAAGCGTCTACATCCGACCATTCATTCAACCTGCGCTGCAATGCCGCGCAGTGGTTTGCCGCTGCGGCTGGCCGGCTGGTTGTTGGATAGCCCGAGACTGGGACAGGCCACCAGCGTCAAGCGCCTGGCCGGCAACCTGCTCAAGCAACCGGCGCGTCAGGGTGTGGTAGAAGCGCAGAGCCGGCTGGGATTGCTGTTGTGCCGCGATTGCGGCAACGCCCGCGATCGGCGTATCGGCCAGGCGCTGTTGCAACAGGCGGCACGCGCGGGCGATGAACGTGCCCTGCAGGCGTTGGGCCAGGCGGAAAACCCGCCGCTTTCCGAGTAATTCTCCTGGTTTGGCCGCACGGCCCGATCAGTGGGCTGGATATACTCGCCGCATTCGCTGAAATCCATGCCGGGAGCTGTCATGCCGATCCATGTTTCCTATCTTTTAGCCGGCTTGTTGCTGGCCGCGTTGCCCTTGCTCGGCCTGGCGTGGCAGCAGCAGCGCCAACTGGCGCGGCTGCGCGCTGAAGCGGCAGTTCTCAAGGAGCGCGCCGACACCGCCTTGCTGGCCCAGGATGTGCTCGGCGGCCAGTTGAATGAGTGCCGTCAGGAACTCGCCGAAGTGGCCCAGCACAATGCCGCGCAACAGGCCGAACTGGCAGCCCAGCGCCGCGAGCGCGAACTGCTGGCCCTGGACCAGCAGCGCGCCCGTGCCGACCAGCAGGCCTGGCTCACCGAACGCGAACACAAGGAAAGCGAACTGCGCCGGCTGGGTGCCGAGCGTGCGGCCCTGGCGGCGGAGCTGCACGAGCAGCAGCAGGCTCATCAACAGCGTTTGCAGGATTTGCAGGGCGCGCGCGACGAGCTGCGTGCGCAATTTGCCGAGCTGGCCGGCAATATCTTCGCCGAACGCGAGCAGCGTTTCGCCGAGTCCAGCCAGCAGCGGTTGGGCCAATTGCTCGATCCCCTCAAGGAGCGCATTCAGGCGTTCGAAAAACGCGTCGAGGACAGTTATCAGCAGGAAGCTCGCGAGCGTTTCTCGCTGGGCAAGGAACTGGAGCGCCTGCAGCAGCTCAATCAGCGCCTGGGCGATGAGGCCACCAACCTGACCCGCGCCCTGCAGGGCCAGAAGACCCAGGGGAACTGGGGCGAGCTGGTACTTGAACGGGTGCTGGAGCATGCCGGGCTGGTCAAGGGCCGCGAGTACCACACCCAAGTCAGCTTGCAGAGCGCCGAGGGCCAGCGTTTTCAGCCGGATGTGCTGATCCAGCTGCCCGGTGAAAAACAGGTGGTGGTGGATTCCAAGGTCAGCCTGACCGCTTATCAGGCGCTGGTTAGCGCAGAAAATGACGAGGTGCGCGAGCAGGCGCTCAAGCGTCATGTGCTGTCACTGCGCAGCCACCTGAAAGGCTTGTCGGTGAAGGATTATCAGCGCCTGGAAGGCTTGCACAGTCTGGATTTCGTGTTGCTGTTCGTGCCCATCGAGGCGGCGTTCGCCGCGGCCTTGCAGGCCGATCCGGGCCTGTTCCAGGAAGCCTACGACCAGCACATCGTGATTGTCAGCCCGACGACGCTGCTGGCCACCCTGCGGGTGATCGACAGCCTGTGGCGTCAGGAACGCCAGAGCCAGAATGCCCGTGAAATCGCAGAGCGCGCCGGAGCGCTGTACGACAAGTTCGTGGCCTTCGTGCAGGATTTGGACGAAATGGGCAGCCGCCTGCAGCAGTTGGACAAGGCCTACGCCAGCGCCCGGAACAAGCTGGTGGATGGCCGCGGCAACCTGATCGGCCGGGTGGAAAATCTCAAGCTGCTGGGGGCGCGCGCCAGCAAGAGCCTACCCAATGAACTGCTGGAACGTGCCGCCGGCCTGCCGGCGCTGGATGATCAGGACATCTGATGCTGTTCTAGCTTTCAGGGCTGCGGCTAACGGCGTGACTGTGCTGAGTGGAAATCGTTTTCCACCTGGTGGGTGAACTGCCGCATCCAGTCGGCCATTTTCTGGGGACGCGCCAGCAACTGCCAGTGCCCCGCGTCAGCGTCGCGTCGAGTTACGTTGGGCGCCCAGCGCGACAAGCCGTCGAACAGTTGCGGGCGCACGAAGCGGTCGCGCAGCGGTACGATCAGTTGCACCGCCACCTCGGTGCTGCGCAGGCGCGGCCTGAACAGGCAGCGGAAGAAATTGGCTCGGTACAGGTGGATGCCATGCATGCCATCGGCGCGCTGGCTGGTACTGGGGGGCATGTTTGGCAACCCTTCAAGCCTGGCCAGCAACCACGGCCAGGCCCGGTCCAGTCCCAATCGCCAGCACAGCTCCGGTAGCAGCGGAATGTGGAAGAAGCCGATGTACCAGGAGCTGAGCAATTGCCCGGTCAGCTGGCTTAACGCGCCGGTCCGTCTTTTGGGCTTCAGGCGGTCGCGCATCCAATGGCCAACGTGATCGAGGCAAGGACCGGAAATACTGGTAAATGACGCCAGTAGCGGCTGCATGCGCGGCTCGGTTACCGCTTCCCAGCACTGAATCGAACCCCAGTCATGGGCCAGCAGGTGCACAGGGCGATCCGGGCTGGTGGCGCGAATCACCGCTTCAAGGTCATTGGCCAGCTTCTTTAGTCGGTAGTCCTGGCGCCGTCGGGGTTTTTGCGAGGCGCCGAAGCCGCGCACGTCATAGGCGATGATCCGGTAGTCGTCAGCCAATTCACTAATCAGCGGCAGCCAGACGGTATGGTTATCGGGGTAGCCATGCACCAGCAGCAAGGGTGGTGCGTCGGCCCGGCCCCAGCAGTAAACCGCCAGGCGCACGCCATCAGCGGATATATCCAGACGTTGCGCTTTCGCCGTGTTCAGGTTGATCGCAGGTGCGGGTTGAACAGGCGTGGAAGGCGTGTCGGTGTGGCTGGGCATGACGACTCCTGGCGGTGGCGTGACCGTGACAGCCCTCAGTGTGATGCCGATTGTTCCTGGGCGATGGGAGCCACGCGCTCGCTGACAGCCATCCAGTCCTTGGTTGGGGGAGTCAGGCGTTTTCTTGTCCGCTCGCCGGAGGCCAAAAATGTTCCGCATCACTACCACAGGATGGGTATCGTTGTGCTCAACGCCTTCCTACGGACGCGCGCCCAGGCGCTTCATGCCGTCAACAGCAGCGCCGCGCCGGCCATTAAGCCCACCGCCATAAAGGGCAGGGTACGCAGCGCCAGGTGACGACCACCGACCACGGCGATCAGCAGGCCCTTGACCAGGCTGTTGCTCAACGCGGCGAGGAAGATGCCATACACGGCGGTGCTGGCATGCAGATCGCTCTGGGCATTACGCGCCAGTGACAGGGTGATGGCGTCCACATCGGCCAGGCCGGAGAGCAGGGCGACCAGATAAACCCCGGCATCACCGAACAGCCGACGGCCGCCTTCGACCAGGAACAGGATCAGCACCAGCAGGGCGGCGAAACGCAGCGCCGGCGCCAATTCGAACGGGTTCGACAGTGGCGCCTCGCTGTCTGGACTGCCGGGCTCGTGGGGTCGGGAGATCCACCACAGTGCGCCGGCTGCATAGACCGCGCAACTGACCAGCAAGGGACCAAGCAAAGCGGGCAACAGGCTGGCGTTGATCACGCCGACCTCCAGCAACACGCGCGGAAACATCAGCGCCGAGGTGGCCAGCAGGCCGGCGGCTAGAACGTTGCGCAGGCGCGTCTGATCATGCAGGCGTGCCAGGCTCAGGGTCATTGCGGTGGAAGACACCAGGCCGCCGAGCAGTGCGGTCAAGAGCAGGCCATGGCGCGTGCCCACCAGGCGCACAGCAACGTAAGCGGCGAAGCCAATACTGGCGATCAGCACCACCATCCACCAGATGCTGTAGGGATTGAGCACGCCCCAGGGGCCATAGCCCTGGTTCGGCAATACCGGCAGCAGCACCAGCGAGATGAACAGCAACTTCAGTGCGCCGCTCACCTCGACGGCGGACAGGCGCTTGAGCGCGCCGTGCAATTGGTCCTTGAGGCTCAACAGCACCGCCACCAGCACCGCGCAACTGGCGGCCAGGGCACGGTAATCGGCCAAGGCCAGGCTGCCGAGCACGAAGGTCAGCAGCAGGGCGATTTCGCTGGTCAGGCCGCGATCGCCGTTCTTGTGTAGATCATTGACATACCCGGCCAGCACCAGCAGCCCCAGAACCACCAGGCTGGCGATCCAGGCTCCGCCGCCAAAGGTATCCGCCAGCAAGGTGGACAGTCCGCCGAACAGGCCGACCAGCCCATGGGTGCGAATACCGGCAGCCAACTGGCCATCGTTAAGGGTGCGCCCGCGCCAGCCGCGCTCGGCGCCGATCAGCAGGCCGATGGCCAAAGCGGTAGCAAGGCTGAGAAGTAAGTGGGGAGTATCCATGGAGGTTCCTGGCAAGCGGTGATTCCGGGCCGCATAGTACCGCTCAACACCCCGTGGTAAAGCCACTCAGGTCAATCATGGAAGGACTGGCCCGTGGCAACACGGGCCGTGTCAGCCTCAGCGCAGCTTTAGGTGGCGACTGATCAGCGCGCGCAGGGCGGCGGGTTTGACTGGCTTGCTCAGGTAATCGAGGCCGGCGGCATGCACCTCGCTGATCAGCTCCGCTCGGCTGTCGGCGCTGATCACCACGCCCGGAATCGGTTCGCCCAGGCGGGTGCGCAACCAGGCCATCAGCTCGGTACCGGTGTCGCCTTCATTAAGGTGATAGTCCACCAGGGCCAGTTGCGGCTGCACATCGTCATTAAGCAACTGTTCGCACTCTTCACGGCTGCGCGCCGTCCATACCTGGCAACCCCAGCGGCTCAACAGGCTGCGCATGCCGATCAGAATGCTGTCTTCGTTATCGATGCACAGCACCTGGGCACCGTTCAGGTTGCCGTTATGGATGGCGTTCTGGCGGCCGGTCACCGCACTGGGCGCCGCACTGGGCGCCGCCGAGCGCGCCAGCGGCACGGTGACGCTGAATACGCTGCCCTTCCCCGGCCAGGAACGTACTTCGATGGGGTGCTTGAGCACCTTGCAAAATCCATCGGCAATCGCCAAGCCCAGGCCCAGGCCCTTTTCGGCGCGGGTCTGATGGTTATCCAGTCGCTTGAACTCCTCAAAGATCTCGCGGCGCTTGTTTTCCGGAATTCCGGGCCCTTGGTCCCACACCTCCAGGCGCAAATGGCTGCCGGTGCGGCGCACGCCCAGTAGCACACTGCCTTTGGCGTAGCGGAAGGCGTTGGTAAGGAAGTTCTGTAGCACACGGCGCAGCAGCTTTTGGTCGCTGTCAATGCGCAAGCGGCTGCCGCGCAGGCGGAAGTCGATGCCCTGTTCCTGGGCCAGCGCCTTGAATTCGACGCCCAGGGTGTCGAACAGGCTGCTCAGTGCAAAGGCATGGCGATCCGGGGCAATGCGGTCGTTCTCCAGGCGCGAGATATCCAGCAGGTCGGTGATCAGGTCTTCCACTGAGCGCAGCGAGCTGTCCAGGTGCTGGACCAGTTCGCGGGTTTCCGGTTGCAGACTTTGCTCGGCATGGGCCAGGGACGCGGAAAACAGCCGGGCGGCGTTCAGGGGTTGCATCAGGTCGTGGCTGACGGCGGCCAGGAAACGGGTTTTCGACTGGTTGGCGGCTTCGGCGATGCCTTTGGCGGCAATCAGCGCCACGTTGAGCTGGGACAGTTCCCGGGTGCGCTCGGCGACCCGCTGCTCCAAGCCTTCATTAGCGACCTTGAGCGCCGTCTCGGCTTCGCGGAATTCGGTGATGTCGGTGAAGCTCATGACAAAACCGCCACCGGGCATCGGGTTGCCAATCAGTTCGATGACCCGACCATTGGGGAACAGGCGCTCGGAGGTGTGCGCAGTGCCCTGGCGCATCCAGTACAGACGCTTGATCACATGGTGTTCCGCATCGCCCGGGCCGCACAGGCCGCGCTCGGCGTTGTAGCGGATCAGGTCGGCGATCGGCCGACCGACATAAATCAGCCCCTCGGGGTACCCGAACAGCTCCAGGTAACGGTGGTTCCAGGCGACCAGGCGCAGCGACTGGTCGACCACGCTGATGCCCTGAGTGATGTTCTCGATGGCGCCCTGCAGCAAGGCGCGGTTGAACTGCAGCACCTCTGAGGCTTCGTCGACGATGCGCACCACATCCTCGACCTGCATGTCGCGGCCTTCAATGGCGGCCTTGACCACCGCCCGGGTGGACGAGGCGCCCAGTACCCCGGCGAGCAGGCGTTCGGTGTGGGCGATCCAGTCGCCATCCGCGGCTTGGCTGAGGTTCAGGGCCTTGCCCTGGCGCATGGCGAAGCGTTCGAAGCTCTGCTCGGCGCGTTCATCGCCGACGAAACGTGCGGCCAGGGTGCGCAGGTCGTTGATCTGCACCGCCAGCAAAGGCCGGTTGCTTGGGCGATAGACTTCCTGGCCGATGAAACGGCTGGCCTGCCAGTACTCCGAAACCCGGGTGCGCGAGAAAATCGACACCAGGGCGAAGAGCAGGAAGTTACCGGCCAGCGACAGCACCACGCCGCGGGTCAGGGGATCCACTTCGATCCATAACGGGAAGTACAGTACGGTGCGCAGACCGGGGAAGGCATCCAGCGACCAGCCCAGGCCGCCTGCCACCAGCGGCAATACCAGGGTGTACAGCCAGATCAGCGAACCGGCGGCCAGGCCGGCGAACACACCGCGGCGGTTAGCCTGTTTCCACACCAGGGCGCCGAACATGGCGGGCGCCAACTGGCCGATGGCAGCAAACGACACCTGGCCAATGGTCGCCAGGCTGGCGTTGGCGCCCAGCAGGCGATAGCTGACGTAGGCAAGCAGCAAAATCACCACAATGCTCACTCGGCGTGCGGTGAGCATCCAGTGGCGGAACAGTTCGAAGGGCCGCTCCGATGTCTGCCGGCTGAGCAGCCAGGGCAGCAGCATGTCGTTGGAGATCATCGTTGACAGCGTCACGCTGGCGACGATGACCATGCCGGTGGCCGCCGAGGCGCCGCCGATGAATGCCAGCAGTGCCAGGGCCGGGTGGGATTCGGCCAGCGGCAGGCTGATCACGAAGGTGTCCGGCATCACGCCGGCAGGCAGCAACATCTGCCCGGCCAGGGCAATGGGCACCACGAACAGCGCGGCGAGAGCCAGGTACAGCGGGAACACCCAGCGCACTTGACGCAGGTCCTGCGGGGCGTTGTTTTCCACCACGGTGACGTGGAATTGTCGGGGCAGGCAGACGATGGCGATCATGGCCATTCCGGTCTGCACCAGCATGGCCGGCCAGTTCATCTGCTTCGCCCAAAATGCTTCCAGTTGCGGCGCCAGGTGGGCCTGGCTGAGCAGATGCTCGAAACCGTCGAACAGACCGTAGGTAACGAAAATCCCCACCGCGAGGAACGCCAGCAGCTTGACCAGCGACTCGAAGGCAATGGCCATGACCATGCCGCGGTGGTGTTCGGTGACGTCCAGCTTGCGGGTACCGAACAGGATGGAAAACAGCGCCAGCGCCCCCGACACCAGCAGTGCGGTGTCCGTGGCACTGCTGGTGGTGGAATCCGGGTTGGCGCCGATGAGCAAGTTGACGCCCAGCACGATGGCCTTCAGTTGCAACGCCAGGTAGGGCAGGATGCCGACCAGGCAGATCAAGGCCACCACCACCGCCAGGGGCCGTGACTTGCCATAGCGCGCAGCAATGAAGTCGGCAATCGAGGTAATGCTTTCCTGTTTGGAAATCATCACCATTTTCTGCAGCACCCAGGGTGCGAACAGCAGCAGCAGGACGGGCCCCAGGTAGATGGGCAGAAAGGCCCACAGCTGCTCGGTGACTTGTCCCACGGCACCGAAGAAGGTCCAGCTGGTGCAATACACGGCCAGCGACAGGCTGTAGACCCAGGCGCGCAGGGCGGGCGACAGCGGAGTACGGCGACGGTCGCCATAAAAGGCGATGGCGAACAGAAGGGCCATGTAGGCGAAGGCGACCAGCGCGATCAGCCCGGGGGACAGCGACATGCGAACTCCAAACGTTTCAAAACAGCGTCGGCCGGAGGTGGCCGGACAGGGTGTGGCGACAGTGATCGATCCATGCTCGGTAACATCGGGGCAATGACCGAGTAGCGCAAGGTGATGCCACGTCCGTGCCTATAGTTTCGCAGTAAAGCGGTGCGGCGTCAGGCGTCTTGCTACCAATGTCGCAGATGCCCACCCCAGTTCGACCCTGACACAGCGCAGTGCTCGAAACGGCTTGTTTTATGCCAGGGCGGCACTTCTGGCGGGGCCGATGTTCATATGGGACCGAGGCCCGTCTGGAAAAAACAAGGAGAGTGCGATGTTCATGCCGCAACCTATTACTTTGCAGCGCGGGGCGCTGCGTCTGGAGCCTCTGCTCGAAAGCGATATTCCGGCCTTGGTCAGCCTGGCCGAAGCCAATCATGAGCGCCTGGTCTACATGCAGGGCCCTCTGCGTCCGGACTGGTATCGGCAGGCGCTGGTGGAGCAGCGTGAGGGGCGGGCAGTGGTCTTTACGGTGCGCCTTGATGAGAGCGTGGTCGGTACTACACGATTCGCCGATTTCCTGCCTGCTTTGCCGGCAGCCGAAATCGGCTGGACCTGGCTCGACCATCACCAGCACGGCACGGGACTGAACACTTCGATCAAGTTCCTTCTGCTGCGCCAGGCGTTCGAGCAGTGGCAATTGGTCCGCGTGCAACTGAAAACCGCCGCCAGCAACTTGCGTTCCCAACGGGCGATTGAAAAGCTCGGCGCTCGGCGCGAGGGCCTGTTGCGCAACCATCGTCGCCTGGCGGACGGCCGTCTCGACGATACCGTGCTGTACAGCATCACCGACCTGGAATGGCCAGACGTCAAGCGGCAACTCGAGGACAGTTTTGCCGGTGGGCGTGCCAGCGAGCATTCCCTACAAAGCGGCCCGCCGAAACAGCCCCTGGCGGCCAAGTGAAGGATTTGCGGGTCGTCGCGCTCTGAGGCCGCTGGCAGAGTGAGACGAACCACGCCGACTTGGTGTAGGTTTCTTCTCCCCAAGGAGAAACCATGTCCCGCTTACACGAATTCCTCAATGGCGCCCGCGATACCCTACCTCTGATTCTCGGCGCGATTCCCTTCGGCATCATCTTTGGCACCCTGGCCAGTGCCGCTGGCCTGTCCCTGTGGCAGGCATTGGGCATGTCTCTACTGGTCTTCGCCGGCTCCGCGCAATTCATTGCGGTCAGCTTGCTGGGGGGCGGCGCCGGTATGGTCGTACTGCTGCTCACCACCTTTGTGGTCAACCTGCGACACGCCCTCTACAGCGCCACCCTGCAACCGTTCGTGCGCCATCTGCCGGGCCGCTGGCGGGCGCCCCTGGCGTTCTGGCTGACCGATGAAACCTTCGCCGTGGTCCAGCACCGCTACGCGGCACGCGACGAGTCAGCGCATAAACACTGGTATTTTTTCGGTTCCTGCCTGGCCATGTACACCAACTGGCAGCTGTGCACGCTGATCGGCGTGGCCTTCGGCCAGGCGGTGCCAAACCTGGCGACCTGGGGATTGGATTTCGCGATGCTCGCCACCTTCATCGGCATCGTCGTGCCGATGCTGCGCAATGTGCCGCAAGTTGCCGCGGCGCTGGTGGCCGGTGCAGTGGCATTGGCCTTTCACGGCCTGCCGTACAAGCTCGGCCTGCTGGTTGCAGCACTCGCCGGAATCATCGTCGGTGTCTGGCTGGAGCAGCGTCGTGAAACCCGCCACGCAGTCGGGGAGGATGCCTGATGGATATCTGGTTGCTGATACTGGGTATGGCAGTGATCACCTTCGTCATCCGTTACAGCTTGTTCGCCTGGCCGAACCTGCGATTTCCACCGCTGGTGCGTCAGGGCCTGCGCTATGTGCCCATCGCTGTGCTATGCGCCATCGTCGCGCCGGGCATGTTCATGCCTGACGGACAAACGCTGCAGGTGCGCCTGGACAATGCCTATCTGCTGGGCGGGGTGGTGACCATTGCGATTGCCGCACTCAGCCGTAACCTGCTGGCCACCATCGCGGGCGGGTTGCTGGTGTTCTTTCTGTTGCGCTGGGCGCTGGGTCAGATCTGACTGTCAGTCGCAGGGCGGGAAATCCGCCCTGCGCTGGGTCAGATCTGACTGTCAGTCGCAGGGCGGGAAATCCGCCCTGCGCTGAGACACGTCAATGACTGAGCTTGAGCCCGACCAGGCCGGTGACGATCAGCGCCACACTGGCCAGGCGCAGCGGCGCCATGGACTCACCGAACAGGATGATGCCGGCAATCACCGTGCCGACGGCGCCAATGCCGGTCCACACCGCATAGGCGGTGCCCAGGGGCAGCCCCTTCATGGCCAGGCCCAGCAGCCCCAGGCTGACCAGCATGGCTGCGACCGTCAGGGCGGAGGGAATCAAGCGGGTAAAGCCGTCGGTGTATTTCAGGCCGATGGCCCAGGCAATTTCGAACAGGCCGGCAAAGAACAGAATGAGCCAGGACATGGGGATACCTCCAAAAAGCTGGGGCCGTCCCCTGATGTGAAGCGCTCTTGCGGCCGCACAGGGCCAATAAGAACGCCGGCGGGGTCGTCCCCGCCGGCGTTTTATTTTGCACAGCTGGGCGCCCCGGGCAAGGGGCCCCCAGCATTTTTATTCGGCGGCGGCCTGCTTGGCCGGCGCCGTTTGCGGATCGTTCATGCGCCGGAACACGGTCGCCAGCATCGGGCCGGAAAGGTTGTGCCAGACGCTGAACAGCGCACTGGGCACCGCCGCCAGCGGCGAGAAATGGGCGCTGGCCAAAGCGGCGCCAAGCCCGGAGTTCTGCATGCCGACTTCCATAGACAGGGTCTTGCGCTGCGCCAGTGGCAGGCCGAACAGTTGGCCGGCGGCATAGCCCATGGCCAGTCCCAGGCCATTGTGCAGCACCACCACGGCCATGATCAGCAGGCCGGATTCGGCGATTTTTGCCTGGCTGGCCGCCACCACGGCGGCAACGATGGCGACGATGCTGAACACCGACACCAGCGGCAACACATCCACAGCCACCCGCACGCGCGCGCCCAGCAGGCGCTGCGCGAGCAAGCCGAGCACGATGGGCAGAATCACCACCTGAACGATGGACCAGAACATGGCGCCGAAATCCACCGGCAGCCAGGCCGAGGCCAGCAACCAGATCAGCGCCGGGGTGACGATCGGGGCGAGGAGGGTGGACACCGAGGTGATGGCCACCGACAACGCCACGTCGCCGCGGGCGAACCAGGCCAT
Organism: Serpens gallinarum; assembly: GCF_014836765.1. Taxonomy (GTDB): domain Bacteria; phylum Pseudomonadota; class Gammaproteobacteria; order Pseudomonadales; family Pseudomonadaceae; genus Serpens; species Serpens gallinarum. The sequence continues at coordinate 172,362 of NZ_JACSQG010000006.1, read as the reverse complement.
CACGTTGGACGCCGTGCCGCCCGGGCAGCAGCCGACCAGGATCACGCCAACGGCGATTTCCGCGGGCAGATTCAGGACCTTGCACAGCAGCCAGGCCAGGCCCGGCATGATGATGAACTGGGCGAGTACGCCGATCAGCACACGCAACGGTTGGCGCGCCACTTCGCGGAAGTCTTCAGTCTTCAGGGTCAGGCCCATGCCGAACATGATCAGGCCCAGCAGCGGCACGATCCAGCCGCCCTTGGCGATAGGTAGAAACCAGGCGGGTTGATAGAAGGCCAGTACAGCGAACAGCAAAACCCAGAGGGCGAACGTGTTACCGACGAAGCGGCTTAAAGCGGCCAATGCACGCATGGAGCTTTCCTTGAAAGGCAGATTAATAAAGCCAGGGTTTGCACCGTGTCCGGTTGCGTTGCACCTTCCCGGCGTGACGGGAACGCATGGCAGGCCTGTCGACACACAGGTGGCGCGCCGCCGCAGCCTGCCCATCAGGGCATGCTCCTGTGTATAGGGCTACTGCAACGGGCAGCGGAAGCAGGAATCAAATGGCCTGGGGAATCTCCTCACCGCCAAGGGCTTCGAACAACTGCGGCAGGAACTCGATGAAGGTCAGCATCATCAAGGTAAAGCTGGCGTCCAACTGGCCGAGGGCGTCATCGCCACCGTCCTGTTCAGCCTGGTCCTGCAACAGGTCTTCAAAACGTAGGCGTTTGATCGCCAGCTTGTCGTCCAGCACCAAGGACAGTTTGTCTTCCCAGGCCAGGCTCAGCTTGGTGACCAGCTTGCCGGCGGTGAGGTGGTGCTGGATCTCCTCGCTGGCCAAGTCTTGGCGTTTGCAGCGAATGATGCCGCCATCTTCCTGAGTGTCGCGCAGTTCGCATTCATCCAGCACGTGCAGGCCATGGCTGGCTGCGTTGCTTTTCACCCATTCGGTGAACGTGGCGGTCGGCGCCAGCTTGACGTTCAGCGGCCGTACCGGCAGTGAGCCGAGCACTTCGCGCAGGGTGGAAAGCAGGTCTTCGGCGCGCTTGGAGCTGGAGGCATCGACGAGAATCAGGCCCTGCTCAGGCGCGATGGCGGCAAAGGTGGCGGATTTGCGGATGAAGGCGCGGGGTAAGAAGTCCAGGATGATTTCATCCTTGAGCTGGTCGCGCTCCTTCTTATAGACCTTGCGCATCTGCTCGGCTTCGATCTGGTCGACCTTCTCCTTGAGGGCATCGCGCACTACGCTGCCGGGCAGGATGCGTTCTTCCTTACGCGCAGCCAGCAGATAGAAACCCTGACTGGTGTGCATCAGCGGGGCGTCCGCACCTTTGCCGAACGGGGCGATGAAGCCGTAGGTGGACAGCTCCTGGCTGGCGCAGGAGCGGGCAGGTTTGCTGGCCAGTGCGGTTTCCAGGGCCTCGGCATCGAATCGGAAATCGGCATTGAGGCGGTAAACGAGCAGGTTGCGGAACCACATGGCGGGGAGGATCTCCTGAAAACGCAAAGCGGGCATTATTCCCGCCCGCCGCGCGCAGGCCAACCCTGGCGGGTATCAACGGTGGATGAATCGTCTAAAAAGCAGAAATTTCCTAAGTCATTGGAACATCTGCAAAATTTTTTTCATTTAGGGCTTGCCAAGGTCATTCGGGCTCTCTAGAATGCGCCCCACTTCGAGAGCAAACGGGTGATTAGCTCAGCTGGGAGAGCATCTGCCTTACAAGCAGAGGGTCGGCGGTTCGAACCCGTCATCACCCACCACTCGAGGTAATGCGCAGTGGTAGTTCAGTCGGTTAGAATACCGGCCTGTCACGCCGGGGGTCGCGGGTTCGAGTCCCGTCCACTGCGCCATATTCGATACGGGTCAGACTGAAGCCCGCATCAACGAGAAAGCGACCTTAGGGTCGCTTTTTTCGTTTCTGCCTTCCGCGCATACCGCGCTCATTCCTGCAACGCTAGATTGCCTGTTCGGATTCGAGCCGTGGCCCACTTTTTTCGAGCCACGTTGCCCGCATTAATTATCTGCCCTCGTCGCAGCCGTGCGTTGGGCAGTCACGAGCGCACAAACAAAACAGTGTTCTCCAGGTGGATGTGCTGTATCAGGTCATCGCGAAATTCCCGCAGGCCGCGATACAGCGCGCGCCAGGTGTTGCAGGCGCCGGGCGGCGGTTGGATATCGTGGGTCAGTTCGGCCAGTTGCTCCAACGCTTCGCCGTGCTGATCGTGTTCATGGCGCATCACTGCAATTGGCCCGCCCACCAGTACCGAGGCCGCCACACCCTGGTTGAACATCGGGAACAGAATACGTTCCTCCTTGCACATATGGTGCTCCAGTTCGCCGTAAATCTCGTCCAGCAGTGCGGCCAGGCCGTGGGGGCAGTCGGGGTTGCGGGTGTGAACATGCTCCACGCGGTTGGCCAGACGAATAAGTTCCGGCAGCTGTTCACGGTGGCGGGCGTGGTAGCGCTCCAGAATGTGCTCGATCAACTGCGGGGTAGGCGTCAGCTCCCAGTTGCTATTCGCGCCGGGCTGTTGCTGAAGGTGCAGCAGTTGTTCGGCCACCAGGGTTGCATCGATTCCGCGCTGTTCGCAGGCCTGCTGCAGGGACTGCGCGCCGCCGCAGCAGAAATCCAGCCGTTGCTCGCGCAGGATACGGGTTGCGCCGGGAATGCGCGTAGCCAGGCTGCCGAGTGTTTCGTTCAACAATGCAGTGCTCATAGGGCAGGCTCGTGTCGGATGAAGGGATCGATACTCTGCCGCCAGATAACCCGTGGCCCCTTGACGTTGATCAAGGGGTAAAAAATCGATTGGGCCTAGGCTGACGCTCACATGTTCTCCGGCCCCCGTTGCCGGTAGTACCTCCTTGGGGGGATGGGCTGCACGTCGGTGGCGGTGCAGTCTGCATCGATATTTTCAACGGAGATTTCTTCCATGGCGCATTTATCCAACGCTGAATTCCTGCCTCTGCGCATCGCGGTGCTGACAGTCAGCGATACCCGCAGCCTGGACACCGATACCTCCGGGCAGGCCCTGATCGACGGGCTGTTGGCAGCCGGCCATGAACTGGCCGATCGGGCGCTGGTGAGCGACGACATCTGGCAGATCCGTGCCCGGCTGTGCAGCTGGATTGCCGATGGGCAGGTTCAGGTGGTGCTGATTACCGGCGGCACTGGTTTTACCGCGCGTGACAACACACCGCAGGCGGTGACGCCGCTGTTGGAAAAGACCGTGGACGGCTTTGGTGAGCTGTTCCGGCAGGTTTCCCTGGTCGATATCGGCACCTCCACCGTGCAGTCGCGGGCGCTGGCCGGGATGAGCAACGGTACCCTGGTGTGCTGCCTGCCGGGATCGCCGAATGCTTGCCGCACCGCCTGGCAGAAGATTCTTGTCGAACAGCTCGACAGCCGTACCCGGCCATGCAATTTCGTGCCCCATCTCAAGCGCCCGGCGGATCAGGCGGCGACCTGCTGCGGGAGCCGCTCATGAGCGCCTGTGGCTGTGATACCCACGGGCTGCGCCCGGTGGATGAAGCGATAACGGCCTTGCTGGAGCGCGTGCCGGCAGCGCCGCAAGTAGAGTCGTTGCCCCTGGCGCAGATTCTCGGTCGGGTGTTGGCAGAGGAGGTGCGTGCACCCTCCGATGTGCCGGCCTGGGACAACAGCGCCATGGACGGTTACGCCCTGCGTGCCGCCGATGTGCCGGCGCAGGGTGGCTGGCTGCCTTTGGCTGGGCGTATCGCGGCTGGCGACGCGGCCCTGGAGCCGTTGCCGGGCGGTCATCTGGTGCGGATTTTTACCGGGGCGCCACTACCTCCGGGTGCCGACACTGTGGTGCCCCAGGAGGTGTGCAAGGTGGAGCCCGAGAGGGTCTGGGTACCGGCGCTGGACATCGGCGCCAATGTGCGTCGGCAAGGCGAGGAGTTGCTGGCCGGCACACCAGTGCTGGCGGCCGGCCAACGTATGCGTCCGCAAGAATTGGGTCTGCTGGCCAGCCTGGGCTATGCCCGGGTGGCGGTGTACCAGTCACTGCGCGTCGGGCTGCTCAGCAGTGGCGACGAGCTGCGTGAGCCGGGCGAGGAGTTGGCCCCCGGCCAGCTGTACAACGCCAACCGCTACAGCCTGCTCGGCGTGCTCAGCAGCCTGGGCTTGCAGGTAACGGATTACGGAGTGATGGCCGACGATCTGGCCGTTACCCGTGACACGCTGGCCCGGGCTGCGGCTGAACAGGACGTCGTGATGACCTCCGGCGGCGTTTCCGTTGGTGAGGAAGACCATCTCAAGCAGGCGGTACGCGAACTGGGCGAACTGCACCTGTGGCGCCTGGCGATCCAGCCGGGCAAGCCGCTGGCGTTCGGTGAAATCCACGGCACGCCGTGGCTTGGTCTGCCGGGCAATCCAGCGGCGGCGCTGATTACCGCCCTGGTGGTGGCGCGGCCCTTCCTGCTCAGTGCGCAGGGCTGTCGGGAGGTGGTGCCGCAGCCGCTGCGCCTGCCTGCGGGTTTCGCCTGGCGCAAGCGCAATGTGCGCCGCCAATATTTGCGCGCGCGCCTGGAAACAGTCGACGGCGAACTGCGTGTCTGTCTGCATCCACGTCAGGGCTCGGCGATGCTGACCTCGGCCTGCTGGGCCGATGGCCTGGCGCTGGTCGAATGCAATCACACCCTGGAAGAGGGCGAGTCGGTCGAATACCTTCCGTTCAGCTCGTTATTGAACTAATAGAAGGAAATGGGGAGCGGCTTGTTCCCCATCTGTTTTGGTCACGGGTGATTTCATGTGCGCCATTTCTGCTCCCATTACTTGATGACGTGCAGCTTCGGTTGCTCGGGCGGCGCGGTCATGCGGTCACTGGCAATCAGCTGGCTCAGCTCGTCGTACAGCTGATCGGCTTGCGCACTGGAAAAATCTTCCCGGTAGCGCTTCTTCAAACCGTACTCACTGAGCACCACATGTACATTGGCGGTCACTCCATGCTGGGCCAGGCAGGCCTTGGCGCAGTGCAGGTGGCAGCCGTCGATGGCTAGAATCGGCCGGCCGGCGCTGGCTTTCTTGACCAGCGCGGGGACATTGCCACCCACCCCGGCAATGCAGGACATCTCCGCCAGCCCCGCGCGGTCCAGGCGCACCGCCAGCGTATTGGCCAACTGGGCCACGTTGGAGCAGCCGGAACAGGAATAGACCAGGGCAGGTGACGGCTTGGGCATCGTGGTATCTCCCGGAGGTGGCCTGCAAAGGGCCTCAGTATGGTGGGCGGGTCATGTCTTGACCTTGATCATGCTCAAGGACGGCAGAGCGGTCGGCGCTACCGCGCATGCGCTATCTGACAATCCTCAGTTGCGGTGTTACCTGGGGTGGTGCCCGGCCAGCCATGCGCGGGTCGTCCAGCAACGTTTGCATTTGTGCGTATACCCGTTCGGTTTCCTCGCGGGAGCAGTCTTCGCGATAGCGCTTTTTCAGGCCGTACTGACTGAGCACCACATGGATATTGGCGGTAACGCCGTGCTGTTTTAGGCAGGCCCTGGCGCACTGCATGCGGCAGCCGTCGATGGCCAGGATCGGGCGCTGGGCATTGGCCTTGTCGACCAGTGAGGCGACCCGCCCGCCGATGCCGGCAATGCAGGACATTTCCGCCAACCCGGCGCGATCCAGGCGCACGGCCAAGGTATTGGCCAGTTGGGCCACATTGGAGCAGCCGGAGCAGGAATAAACGAGTGGGAGAGAGGACATGGGCGTTTCATCCTAACGGCTTATTCGCAGTATTGGGCCAGGCTGGGACTGTCGAGCACGCGGATGGTACGACGCTCCATGTCGATCAGCCCGGCATCGATCAGGCGGTGCAGGATGCGTGAGAAGGTTTCCGGCTGGATGCCCAGTTGCGAGGCGATCAGGCGTTTGGGTGCGCGCAGCTGGATTTGGCCGTTGCTGCCTTCCAGTTCCTGGCAGAGAAAGCGCACCACGCGCCGGCTGGCGTTGCCCACCGTCAGGGTGTCGATCTCGTTGAGACGCTGATGCAGGCGAATGCTGAAACTGGCCAGCAGGTCGAGGCAGATCCTGGGTTGCTCTTCCAGCAGGCGCCGGTAATGAGCGCCATCGATGCTCACCAGGCTGCTGGCTTTGAGTGCGCCGGCGGTCACCGGATAATGGCGAGTACCGTTGAACAGCAGGGCTTCGGCGAAGCTCTCCCCGGGCTGGATCACTTCTACCAGCTTTTCCTGGCCTTCGAGCAGGACCCGCGTCAATTTTATCTGCCCCTGGATCAGCAGGTAGAAGCGGTCGGCGTTTTCACCCTGGTGAAACAGCGTCTCGCCTTTATCCAGGCGGCGGAAGATGGCCAGATCGCAAACATCCTGGAACACATCAAGTGGCAACTTCTGGAACAGGTGATGGCGGCGCAGGGCGCTAAGCGTGGCGGGGTCGGTCAGCATAAAGTCACCTCCGTGGACTGCATGGTAAAAGTCACGGGAGCGCGGGCAAATCCCTCCAAGGCGCTACCTCCAAAGAGGCAGGTGTGTAGGGCGGAGGTAGATAAAACGCGCCAGCCCGCGACGGCTGGAGAGGAGGATTCCATCGCGGCTGACGCTGTGGCTAGAGTAGCGTTCGGTGTGCCGGGCACCCTTGACGATGGACAAGACGGGCGTCGCCGACGGGTGATATTTCTGCGCCCCACAGGTTGCGACAGGAAAGGACATGAACGTCAAGCAGTTGTTGATCAACAATCGAAGCTGGTCGGAGGCGTTGCGTGCGCAAGACCCGGAGTTTTTTGCGCGTCTGGCCCGCCAGCAGCGTCCGGAGTTTCTGTGGATCGGCTGCTCGGACAGCCGCGTTCCGGCCAATGATGTGGTCGGGCTGATGCCGGGCGAGCTGTTCGTGCACCGCAATGTGGCCAATATGGTGGTGGCCACCGACATGAATATGCTTTCGGTGCTGCAGTATGCGGTGGATGTCCTGGAGATCCGCCAAGTGATCGTCTGCGGCCATTATGGCTGTGGCGGCGTGCGCGCGGCGCTCGGACATACCGAGATGGGGCTGATCATCGACAACTGGTTACGGGCTTTGAAAGCGCTTTATCATCAAAACCTGCCTCGGTTTGCGGGGTTGGACCACGGCGCCAGGGTCGACCTGCTCTGCGAGTTGAATGTGCAGCGTCAGGTACGCAACGTGTGTCATACCACCATCGTGCAGAACGCCTGGCAGCGGGGCCAGCCATTGGCGGTGCACGGCTGGATCTACGGGCTGGACAACGGCCTGGTCAAGGACCTGATGGTTACCGTGAGCGGCCCGCAACAGCTGGATGCCACCTTCCGCTATGAACCCTAAGAAAGCGGCAAGCCGCAAGCTCTGAGCTTGCCGCTTGCCGCTTGCCGCTATCGCAGGTGCTCCAGGGCCCACACCGCCGCTTCCACCCGCGAGCGCAGGCCGAGCTTGTGCAGCAGGTTCTTCATATGCACCTTCACGGTGCCCTCGGTGATGCCCAGTTTGTTGCCGATCATCTTGTTGCTGTTGCCGAGGGCAACCATTTTCAGCACCTGTCGCTCGCGGTCGGTAAGGTCGGCCTGGGTCGCGCCTTGCGGGCTGCGCAGGGCTTGGGCCAATACCTTGGTCAGTGCCGGGCTGATGACCAGATTGCCGTGTAGAACCCGGCGCAACTGATCGATCAGTTGTTCAGGCTCCATGTCTTTGAGCAAATAGCCGTCGGCGCCGAAACGCATGGCGTCGCGCACGTCCTCTTCAGCGTCGGAGACGGTGAACAGCAGGACCTTGCCGGCATAGCCCTGCTCGCGAATCTTTTTCAGGGTTTCCACGCCATTCATCTGCGGCATGTTGTTGTCGAGCAGGATCAGGTCGGGGCGCAGGTCGGTCAGCAAGTCGAGTGCTTCGGCGCCATGGCCGGCCTCGCCGATGACGTCGAGGTCGTCTTCCAGTTCGAGCAGCTGGCGGATGCCGCGGCGCATCATCGGATGGTCGTCGACCAAGAGCAGGGTGTGCGGAGTGGTCATGCAAGGGCCTCGTTGAAAGGATGGCCAAGAAACTCGGGGCGAAAGCGCAACTGCACGCGAGTGCCATGGGGGATTTTGTCTGTCACGCTCAGTTGCCCGGCCAGGCTGCGCGCGCGTTCCTGCATGATGGTCAGGCCATGATGCTGGCGTTTGTCGTGCTCATGGGACAGCCCGCAGCCGTCGTCTTCGATCAGCAGTTCGACAGCCTCGCCGGTTTGGTGCAAGGCAACTTGCACCTGGCTGGCACCGGAGTGGCGGGCGCAATTGGACAGCGCCTCGCGGGCGATCTGCAGCAGGTGGATCTGTTCGCTGGCCGACAGCGGCACGGCCAGCGGACTGACCTGCAGGTCCACCTCGAACGGGCTGCGCGTCGAGAACTCCAGGGCGGTGTCGCGCAGGGCCTGGTCGAGTCCGCCTTCCTTGATGCTCAGGCGGAAGGTGGTCAGCAGCTCACGAAGTTGGCGGTAGGCGGTGTTCAGGCCGTCGCGGATCTCTTCACTGACCGTTTCCACCTTGGCCAGCGATTCGCCGCGGCGAATCAGCGTTTGCAGGCGACTGACCTGCAATTTGATGAACGACAGTGCCTGGGCCAGCGAGTCGTGCAGCTCACGGGCGATCACGGCGCGCTCCTCGAAAATCAGCAGGCGATGCTCCTGTTCACGCTGGCGCTCCAGCGACAGCGCGGTGCCGATCAGGTTGGCCAGCGCCTGGATCAGTTCCATTTCCCAGGCCTGGGCAGGGCGGCCGCCGGTAAACGCCGCGCGTAATTCGCCGAGCTCGCTGCCCAGGTTGACCACCGGGCAGGCGATCAGGTTATGGCGGTTGTGCAGCGTGCAATTGGCGCAATCCGCCGGTGAGCAGATCTCGCGTAGTTCCTGGCCATGCAGGGCGATCAGCTGGCCCACCGGCTGCTGGGGGTCGCCATGCAGGCACAGCGACAGGCGCAGGCCAGGCAAACGCTCCTGAAAGCTGTCCAGCAGATGGCCGAGGGTGTCGGCATCGGCGGCCTGGCTGGCCAGGCTGCGGCTGCTGCGGTACAGCAGCTGCAAGGCGGCATTGGCCTGGGCCAGGTTGGCGGTTTCTTCGGCGACGCGACTTTCCAGCGTGCGGTGCGATTCCTCAATGGCTGCGGCCATGGCATTGAAGCTGTTGACCACCTGGCCCAACTCATCGGTTGCCTGGTAGTCGACCCGCGCGCTCAGATCGCCGGCGCGAAAACGCTCATTGGCCCGATTCAGCTCCTGCAATGGCGCCAGGACGGTTCCCTGCAATTGATACATGCCGATCATCAGCACGATGGTGGTGACGAACAGCGCCAGGCCTTGAATGGTCTGCTGCCAGGCCTGTTTGCTTTCATTGTCCTGTTGCAAGACATAGACGAACTGGTCGAGTTGCTCGACGAAGCTGTCTGCATGGTCCAGGAACTGTCGGGTATCGCCGCCGAACAAGGCAGGCTTGAGTTCGTTCACCCAGCGCTGATGGAGTTGATCGTAGGCGTGGCGTAACGCGTCGCTGTTCTGCAGCACGCCGGTCAGGTCGGAGCTTTCCAGGCGCTTTTCGAGGTTACCGCCGTGCATCTGCAGCAGCTGGATGTCAGCTCCCGCCTCGATCTTCCAGCTCAGCCGGTAGGTGGCCATGCGCAGGGAGCCGGCGGTATTGATGGCAGCCGCATCGCCTTCGCTGAGGCGGGCGATCACGCCGGAGCTGAGCGCGCTGGCCAATGCAAAGATGGCAATCAAGGCCACCGCGAGGCCCGCTCGGGCCGGCAACGAGCCTTTCAACCATTGCAACATGGCAACTACCTCTAAAGAGTCCGGGGGATCGATCAAGCCGGTTTTCTCAGCAGGCTTGATTGATTAACTTGTTGAATTAAAAAGGGAATTTTAATTTTTACGGGTTTACCTCTTTGTGGGTAGGCGCGTGGATAGTAGGGGGTGAGGGGCTGTCTTGCCCTTGATCTGCATCAAGGGTTTGCTCGGCTCCGTCGCTAGGCTGCGGCCATAACAGCTACCCCTGGAGGTCGTTATGGCCGGTCACAAGATGCAGCAAGGCCTGATATTGGGCATGAGTACCCTGGCGTTCACGGTGTGCTTCATGGTGTGGATGATGTTCGCCGTGCTGGGTGTGCCGATCAAAGAGCTGTTGCAGCTCAACGAAACCCAGTTCGGCCTGCTGGCCGCCACCCCGGTGCTCACCGGTTCGCTGATCCGTCTGCCGCTGGGCATGCTCACCGACAGGTTCGGTGGGCGCGTGGTGTTCTTCGTGCTGATGCTGGTCTGCGTGCTGCCGATCTACCTGATCGCCGAGGCCACCGCCTACTGGCACTTCCTGGTGCTCGGCCTGTTTGTCGGTCTGGCCGGCGGCTCGTTTTCGGTGGGCATCGCCTATGTCGCCAAGTGGTTCGACAAGGACAATCAGGGCTTCGCCATGGGCATTTTCGGCGCTGGCAACGCCGGGTCGGCGCTGACCAAGTTCCTCGCCCCGGCGCTGATTGCCGCCGGCAGTTGGCAGCTGGTGCCCAAGGTCTTCTCGGCGACGATGTTCATCACTGCGCTGCTGTTCTGGTTTTTCACCCGCGAGAACAAGGCGCACCGCGTGGCTGGCGGAGTGACCCTGCGCGAGCAGATGCAGGCGCTGAAAGACCCGGCGGTGTGGCGCTACTGCCAGTACTACTCGATCGTCTTTGGCGGCTATGTGGCCCTGGCGCTGTGGATGACCAAGTACTACGTCGAGGAATACGGCTTCAACCTGCAGACCGCTGCGCTGCTGGCTGCCTGCTTCTCGCTGCCCGGCGGTGTATTGCGCGCGGTGGGTGGCTGGATGTCGGATCGCTGGGGCGCGCAGAGCGTGACCTGGTGGGTGATGTGGGTGAGCTGGGTGTGCCTGTTCCTGCTGTCCTATCCACAGACCGATTTCACCATCCAGACCGTCAACGGCCCGAAGACCTTCTCCCTTGGCCTCAATGCGTGGGTGTTCACCGCGCTGATGTTTATCGTCGGCATTGCCTGGGCGTTCGGCAAGGCCTCGGTGTTCAAGTACATCTCCGATGACTACCCGCACAACATGGGCGTGGTCTCCGGCATCGTCGGTCTGGCCGGCGGCATCGGCGGCTTCATCCTGCCGATCATGTTCGGCGCTCTGGTGGACCTCACCGGCGTGCGCACCTCCGCTTTCATGCTGCTGTATGGCGTGGTCTGGATCTCCCTGATCTGGATGTACCGCAGCGAAATCCGTCAAACCCCGCTCATGGGCAATAGCGTGCCTGCGCGCGTTAGTGTCCAAGGAGAATAAGCATGTCCACCCTTGAAAGAACGGTCGCCGACTTCCAACCGCCCAAAGGCGCGGTGATCACCGACTGGCGCCCCGAAAACCCGCACTTCTGGAGCGACGTCGGACAGAGGATCGCCACCCGCAACCTGTGGATCTCGGTACCCGCGCTGCTGTTGGCCTTCGCCGTGTGGATGGTGTGGAGCACCGTGACGGTGCGCCTGAACAGCATCGGTTTCAGTTTCAGCACTGAACAGCTGTTCATGCTCGCCGCGCTGCCCTCCTTGTCTGGTGCCACGCTGCGCATTTTCTACTCGTTCATGGTGCCGATCTTCGGCGGGCGGCGCTGGACGGCGCTGAGCACCGCCTCGCTGCTGATCCCCTGCATCTGGATGAGCATCGCGGTGCAAAACCCGGATACCCCCTACGGCGTGTTCGTGATCATCGCCCTGCTGTGCGGTTTTGGCGGCGGCAACTTCTCTTCGAGCATGTCCAACATCAGCTTCTTTTTTCCCAAGGCCCGTCAGGGCACCGCGCTGGGGCTGAATGCGGGCCTGGGCAATCTGGGCGTGTCGGTCATGCAGTTCGCCGTGCCACTGGCGGTAGTGGGTGGGTTGTTCGGTAGCTTCGGCGGCGAGCCTCAGGTGCTCAGCGATGGCACCCAGCTGTGGGTGCAAAACGCCGGTCTGATCTGGGTGCCGTTCATTGCCGTCTCCGCTCTGGCGGCCTGGTTTGGCATGCATGACATTGCTGATGCCAAGGCATCGGTCAAGGACCAGGCGGTGATCTTCCAACGCAAGCACAATTGGCTGATGTGCTGGCTGTACATCGGCACCTTCGGCAGTTTCATCGGCTTCTCCGCCGGCTTCGCCATGCTCAGCAAGACCCAGTTTCCGGACATCAACCCGCTGCAGTACGCCTTTCTCGGCCCGCTGGTGGGCGCGCTGAGCCGCACCCTGGGCGGCATGCTGGCGGACAAGTTCGGCGGCGCGCGCATCACCCTGTGGAACTACGCGCTGATGATCGCGTTCGTGTTTGCGGTGATCAGTTTCCTGCCCGGTGAGAACGGCGGCGGCAATTTCTGGGGCTTCCTGGGCTCCTTCATCCTACTGTTTTTCTTTGCCGGCATCGGCAACGGCTCGACCTTCTGCATGATCCCGGTGATTTTCCGTGGTGAGTGGGCTAAGCGCCTGCAGCGCGGCGAGGTCAGTGAAGACGCCGCCAACAAGAACGCCAGCATCGAATCGGCCGCCGTCATCGGCTTTAGCGCCGCGCTGGGTGCCTACGGCGGCTTCTTCATTCCCAAAGCCTTCGGCACGTCGCTGGCCCTCACCGGCAACGCCGAAGCCGCCCTGTACCTGTTCATCGCCTACTACCTGAGCTGCATCGCCGTCACCTGGTGGTGGTATGCGCGGCGCGGCGCCTCGAATCCCTGCTAGCCACCGATCTGCCAAGCCATTACGACAGAGCGCGCCGGCAGTGGGCGCTCAGCCTGAAGAGGAAAACACCATGAGTCACCTACTCGACCAGCTGCGCTTCTTTAACCGCAAGCAAGGCGAGTTCGCCGAGGGTCACGGCGAAACGCGCCAAGAATCACGCGACTGGGAGAACGTCTACCGCTCGCGCTGGCAATACGACAAGATCGTGCGCTCCACCCACGGGGTGAACTGCACCGGTTCCTGTTCCTGGAAGATCTACGTGAAGAACGGTCTGATCACCTGGGAAACCCAGCAGACCGACTACCCGCGCACCCGCAACGACCTGCCTAACCACGAACCGCGTGGTTGCCCGCGTGGTGCGAGCTACAGCTGGTACATCTACAGCGCCAACCGCCTCAAATACCCCAAGGTGCGCAAGCCGCTGCTCAAACTGTGGCGTGAGGCGCGGGCCAGCAAGAGCCCGGTCGAGGCCTGGGCGAGCATCGTCGAGGACAAGGCCAAGGCCGAGTCCTACAAGAGCAAGCGCGGCATGGGTGGCTTCGTGCGTTCCAGCTGGAACGAAGTCAACGAGATCATCGCCGCCGCCAACGTCTACACCGTCAAGCAATACGGCCCGGACCGCGTGGTCGGCTTTTCGCCGATTCCGGCCATGTCCATGGTGTCCTACGCCGCCGGCTCGCGTTACCTGTCGCTGATCGGCGGCGTGTGCCTGAGCTTCTACGACTGGTACTGCGACCTGCCGCCGGCCTCGCCGCAGGTGTGGGGCGAGCAGACCGACGTGCCGGAATCGGCCGACTGGTACAACTCCAACTACATCATCGCCTGGGGCTCCAACGTCCCGCAGACACGTACCCCGGACGCCCACTTCTTCACCGAGGTGCGCTACAAGGGCACCAAGACTGTGGCCATCACCCCGGACTACGCCGAGGTGGCCAAGCTCACCGACCTGTGGCTGAACCCCAAGCAAGGCACCGACGCGGCCTTGGCGCAGGCGTTCTCCCATGTGATCTTCAAGGAATTTCACCTCGAGAAACCGAGCGCCTATTTCACCGACTACGCCAAGCGCTACACCGACATGCCGATCCTGGTGCTGCTCGACGAGAAGGACGGCTACTACCGCGCCGACCGCTTCCTGCGCGCCTCGGACCTGGCCGACAACCTGGGCCAGGACAACAACCCCGAGTGGAAAACCATCGCCGTGGACGGCAGCACCGGTGAGCTGGTGTCGCCGCTGGGTTCGATCGGCTACCGCTGGGGCGAGAAGGGCAAGTGGAACATCGAAGCCCGCGAAGGCAAGGACGGCCGCGAGGTTGATCTGCAACTGAGCCAGATCGGCAGTGGCGAAAGCGTGGACGTCGGCTTCCCCTACTTCGGCGGCCAGCTGCATGAGCACTTCACCGCCGTCGAAGGCGAAGACGTTCAGGCACGTCGTGTACCGGTGCGCTCGCTGACCCTGGCCGACGGCAAGGCCGTCAAGGTCGCCACGGTGTTCGACCTGATGGCCGCCAACCTTGCCATCGACCGCGGTCTGGGCGGTGCCAACGTGGCGTCCAGCTACGACGACGCCAGCGTACCCGGCACCCCGGCCTGGCAGGAGCAGATCACCGGTGTGGCCCGCGAGAAGGCCATCCAGATCGCCCGCGAGTTCGCCGACAACGCCGACAAGACCCACGGTCGTTCCATGATCATCGTCGGTGCGGCGATGAACCACTGGTACCACATGGACATGAACTACCGCGGGCTGATCAACATGCTCATGCTCTGCGGTTGCGTCGGCCAGACCGGCGGCGGCTGGGCCCACTACGTTGGCCAGGAAAAACTGCGTCCGCAGTGCGGCTGGCTGCCGCTGGCCTTCGGCCTCGACTGGAATCGTCCGTCGCGGCAGATGAACGGCACCAGCTTCTTCTACAACCACAGTTCGCAGTGGCGCCACGAGAAGATGAGCATGCATGAAGTGCTCTCGCCGCTGGCCGACAAGTCGCAGTTCCCCGAGCACGCGCTGGACTACAACATCCGCGCCGAACGCGCCGGCTGGCTGCCCAGCGCACCGCAACTCAACCGCAACCCGCTGCAGATTACCCGCGATGCCGCCGCCGCCGGCCTGTCGCCCAAGGACTATGCGGTCCAGGCCCTGCAGGACGGCAGCCTGCGCTTTGCCTGCGAACAGCCGGACAACCCCGATAACTTCCCGCGCAACATGTTCATCTGGCGCTCCAACCTGCTGGGCTCCTCCGGCAAGGGCCACGAGTACATGCTCAAGTACCTGCTGGGTACCAAGAACGGCGTGATGAACGAGGACACCGGCAAGTCCCAGGGCTTCAAGCCGGGCGAAGTGGACTGGCAGGAAGACGGCGCCATCGGCAAGCTCGACCTGGTCACCACCCTCGACTTCCGCATGTCCTCCACCTGTGTGTATTCCGACATCGTCCTGCCGACCGCGACCTGGTACGAGAAGGACGACATGAACACCTCGGACATGCACCCCTTCATCCACCCGCTGTCGGCGGCCATCGATCCGGCCTGGGAAGCTCGCTCCGACTGGGAAATCTACAAGGGCATCGCCAAGTCGTTCTCGGAAATGGCCGAAGGGCACCTGGGCGTCGAGCAGGACCTGGTCACCGTACCGCTGATGCATGACAGCCCCGGCGAACTGGCCCAGCCGTTCGGCGGCACCGACTGGAAAACCGCCGGCGAAGCGCTGCAGCCGGGCAAGAACGCGCCGAACATCACCGTGGTCGAGCGCGATTACCCAGCCACCTACAAGAAGTTCACCTCCCTCGGTCCGCTGCTCAATACCCTGGGCAATGGCGGCAAAGGAATCAACTGGAACACCGACGAAGAAGTGAAATTCCTCGGTGAGTTGAACTACACCGTGCGCGAAGAAGGCGTCAGCCAGGGTCGGCCGAAGATCGAAACCGCCATCGACGCGGCGGAAGTGATTCTGTCGCTGGCACCGGAAACCAACGGCCACGTGGCCGTGAAGGCCTGGGCCGCACTGTCGGAATTCACCGGCCGCGACCACAGCCACCTGGCACTGCCCAAGGCGCACGAGGCCATTCGCTTTCGCGATATTCAGGCCCAACCGCGCAAGATCATCTCCAGCCCCACCTGGTCGGGCCTGGAAGACGAACACGTCAGCTACAACGCCGGCTACACCAACGTTCACGAGTACATCCCGTGGCGCACCCTCACCGGCCGCCAGCAGTTCTACCAGGACCACCCGTGGATGCAGGCTTTCGGCGAGCAATTGATGAGCTACCGACCGCCGATCAATACCCGCACCGTCGAGTCGGTGAAGGGCAAGAAGAGCAACGGCAATCCCGAGATCGCGCTGAACTGGATCACGCCGCACCAGAAGTGGGGCATCCACTCCACCTACACCGACAACCTGATCATGCTCACCCTGAGCCGTGGCGGGCCGATCGTGTGGATGTCGGAAGTCGACGCCAAAAAGGTCGGCATCGAGGACAACGACTGGATCGAGTGCTTCAACGCCAACGGTGCGCTGACCGCTCGTGCGGTGGTCAGCCAGCGGGTGATGGAAGGCATGGTGATGATGTACCACGCCCAGGAACGCATCGTGAACGTGCCCGGCTCCGAGACCACCAAGACTCGCGGCGGCCACCACAACTCGGTGACGCGCGTGGTGCTCAAACCCACCCACATGATCGGCGGCTATGCCCAGCAAGCCTACGGTTTCAACTACTACGGCACCGTGGGCTGCAACCGCGACGAGTTCGTTGTGGTGCGCAAAATGGCCAAGGTCGACTGGCTTGATGGCCCGTATGGCGACGACCTGCCGCAACCCCTGCCGCAAGACATCTGAGGATCTGCCATGAAAATCCGTTCACCAATGGCGATAGCGCATGGTGCCTACACCATGCCATTTCACGAGGTTCAGGCTGGGGTCCAGGTTGAGGAGTCGACACAATGAAAATCCGTTCACAAATTGGCATGGTGTTGAACCTGGACAAGTGCATCGGTTGCCACACCTGTTCGATCACCTGCAAAAACGTCTGGACCAGCCGTGAGGGCATGGAATACGCCTGGTTCAACAACGTCGAGAGCAAGCCCGGCATCGGTTACCCGAAGGAATGGGAAAACCAGGACAAGTGGAAGGGCGGCTGGGTCCGCAATGCCGACGGCTCGATCAACCCGCGCATCGGGGGCAAGTTCCGTGTGCTGGCGAATATCTTCGCCAACCCGGATCTGCCGAGCATCGACGACTACTACGAGCCGTTCGACTTCGACTACCAGCACCTGCACACCGCGCCGCTGGGCCAGCACCAGCCGGTGGCGCGGCCGCGCTCGCTGATCACCGGCAAGCGCATGGAGAAGATCGAGTGGGGACCGAACTGGGAGGAAATCCTGGGTACCGAATTCGCCAAGCGTCGCAAGGACAAGAACTTCGACAAGATTCAGGCGGACATCTACGGCGAGTACGAAAACACCTTCATGATGTACCTGCCGCGTCTGTGTGAGCACTGCCTCAACCCGACGTGCGCGGCGTCCTGCCCGAGTGGTGCGATCTACAAGCGCGAAGAAGACGGCATCGTGCTGATCGACCAGGAAAAGTGCCGCGGCTGGCGCATGTGCATCAGCGGCTGCCCGTACAAGAAGATCTATTACAACTGGAAGAGCGGCAAATCCGAGAAGTGCATCTTCTGCTTCCCGCGCATCGAAGCCGGCATGCCGACCGTGTGCGCCGAAACCTGCGTGGGTCGCATCCGCTACCTCGGCGTGCTGCTGTATGACGCCGACCGTATCCACGAAGTGGCCAGCACGCCCAACGAGCAGGACCTGTACGAAGAGCAGCTGGGTCTGTTCCTCGACCCGCACGATCCCAAGGTCATCGCCCAGGCCCTGAAAGACGGCGTGCCGCAGTCGGTGATCGATGCCGCGCAACAGTCTCCGGTCTACAAGATGGCTGTGGATTGGAAGCTGGCGCTGCCGCTGCACCCGGAATACCGCACCTTGCCGATGGTCTGGTACGTGCCGCCGCTGTCGCCGATCCAGAACGCCGCCCAGGCCGGTCACGTGAGCATGGACGGCGTGCTGCCGGACGTGGACAGCCTGCGTATTCCGCTGCGCTACCTGGCCAACCTGCTCACCGCCGGCGACGAAAAGCCGGTCAAGCTGGCCCTGAAGCGCCTGCTGGCCATGCGCGCCTACAAGCGCGCCGAGCAGGTGGACGGCGTACTTGATCTGGAGGTGCTGGAAAAGGTCGGCCTGAGCCGTCACCAGGCCGACGACATGTACCGCTACCTGGCGATTGCCAACTACGAAGACCGCTTCGTAATTCCCACGGCGCACCGTGAAGAAGCCATGAGCGATGCCTTCGCTGAGCGTTCCGGCTGCGGTTTCAGCTTCGGCAACGGCTGTGGCGGCAGCTCCGAAGTGAACATGTTTGGCGCCAAGAAGGCGAACAAGCGCGACATCATCCAGACCGTGCAGGTGTGGGAGGAATGAGCATGCAGATTCTCAAGGTGATTTCCCTGTTGCTCGACTACCCGACCGAGCAGTTACGTGAGGGCTATCTGGAGCTGGCGAAGGCCATCTCCACTGCTCGCGAGATCAGCCCGGAGCAGCGCGGCGAACTGCGCCTGTTGCTGGAGGAGCTGGTGGGCGGCGAGCTGATGGACGTGCAGGAAGCCTACAGCGAACTGTTCGACAAGGGCCGCTCGCTGTCGCTGTTGCTGTTCGAACATGTCCACGGCGAGTCGCGCGATCGCGGCCAGGCAATGGTCGACCTGATGGCCCAGTACGAGGCCGCCGGGTTCGCCATCGGCGTGCGCGAGCTGCCCGACTACATCCCGCTGTACTTGGAATACCTCTCCACACGCGACGATCTGGAGGCCCGCGAGGGCCTGGCGGATGTGGCGCACCTGCTGGCGCTGCTGGCCGCGCGCCTGGAGGAGCGCCAGAGCCCGCACGCGGCCTGTTTCGGCGCGCTGCTGCAGATTGCCGGACAACCGCTGACCGCGGTCGCCCAGCTGCGCGAGCAGGTGGCTGCCGAGGAGCGCGACGATTCGCTAGAGGCCCTCGACAAGATCTGGGAGGAGGAGCAGGTGAATTTCCTGCAGGCCGAACAGCAGGACCGTTGTCCGTCGCAAGCGTCGGGCCCGGGCAAGGCTCGCGAGGAAGCGGCGGTACCGCTGCACTGGACCGATTTCAAGCATGACGGGCAAGCCGCGCTGGCCCAGGAGGTGCGTTAATGGCTAACTTCAATTTCCTGCTGTTTGGGGTTTATCCCTACATCGCCCTGGCGATCTGCCTGATCGGCAGCTGGGCGCGCTTCGACCTGGCCCAGTACACCTGGAAGACCGGTTCCAGCCAGATGCTCGCCCCCCAGGGCATGCGCCTGGCCAGCAACCTGTTCCATGTGGGCATCATCTTTGTGCTGTGCGGCCACTTCGTCGGTCTGCTGATGCCCGAAGCCCTGTACCACCACGTCATCAGCAGTGCCGACAAGCAACTGCTGGCGATGGTATCGGGCGGCTTCTTTGGCCTGCTGTGCCTGATCGGTCTGATCATGCTGATCCATCGTCGCTTCACCAATCCCCGCGTGCGCGCCTCGTCCAGCACCTCTGACCAATTGGTGCTGATCGTACTGCTGGTGCAGCTGTTGCTGGGCCTGGGCACCATCGTCGCCTCCACCGGACACATGGACGGCTCGGTGATGATCATGCTGGGCAATTGGGCGCAGAGCATCGTCACCCTGCAACCGGTAGTGGCCGCCGAGGCCATCGCCCCGGTGTCGCTGATCTACAAGCTGCACGTGTTTCTCGGCGTGACCCTGTTCGTGCTGTTCCCCTTCACCCGCCTGGTGCACATTGTCAGCGCACCGGTGTGGTACCTGGGCCGGCGCTACCAGATCGTGCGCATGAAGAACACCGGTCGCAGCCTGCCGCCGGTGCAGGCACCGGCCGGCTACCGTGCGCCCGTCCAGGCGACGCCACACCGCGTGGCGCCCAAGAAAATGAGCGAGCCGGTGGCTTGATTCCCTGAATCCGTGGGCGGGCTCAGCCCGCCACGTTGGCCCGGCGGGGTGTGCCCGCCTACGGCCCAGGCAACACCCAGTGAGGACATGATCATGGGATGCGGATGTGGTGGCGGTGGTAGTGGCGGCGGTTGCGGCGGTGGGCATCAACAGCCTGCGGCTCCCGCCTATGAGGCAGCGATGCTTCACGAACCGAAGGTCTTCGAGCCGGAGGAGTCTGAACAGGCGAAGGCCGCTCCGGCTGAGCTGATCGCGTCCAGCGAGCAGGAATGGCCGCGCATCAAGGTTAACGGCGTGGCGATTGCCGCCGAGGCGATCGCTCAGGAATTGCAATATCACCCGGCAGGCAGCCGGGAAGAGGCGGTGTTCCTGGCCAGCCAGGCCCTGGTGATCCGCGAGTTGCTCCAGCAACGTATCGCTGCCTTGGGACTCAAGGTGAGCCCGGCTGCCGGGGAAAGCGAGGAAGAGGCGTCCACGCGCGCCCTGGTCGAGCGCGAAGTGCCGATGCCCCGTGCTGACGAGCCGGCCTGCAGACAGTATTTCGACAGCAACCGTGCACGTTTCGCCAGCGCGCCCCTGCTGGCAGCGCGGCACATCCTGCTTGGCTGTCCGGCGGACGATGTGGAAGAACGCAGCCGCACGCTGGAACGCGGCGAGGCGCTGCTGGAGCAGCTCAAGGCCGACGGCTCGCGTTTTGCCGAGCTGGCCCTGGTCCATTCGGACTGCCCGTCGAAAGCGCAGGGCGGCGCCCTCGGACAGATCAGCAAGGGCCAGACGGTGCCGGAATTCGAGCGCCAGCTGTTTCGTCTGCCGCTCGGTCTGGCCGGCCGGCCCTTGGAAAGTCGCTACGGCTTCCACGTGGTATGGGTCGATCAACGTGTCGAGGGCGAACTGCTGCCCTATGAGGCGGTGGCCGGTTCCATTCGCGCTGAGCTGGATCAACGTGTCTGGCAGGTGGCTGTGGCACAGTACCTGAAGAACCTGGTGGGTGAAGCGGATATCCAGGGCATTCACCTGGAAGGCGCCGACTCACCCTTGGTGCAGTAACGGCCATGCAGGCTTCAGCGGGGGATCAGGCATTAACGGTCCGCCGCACGAAGCCGGAGCCCTTCAAAACGGGAAGTAGCCCATGAACACCCCTTTGCAGGACGGCTTCGGCCGCCGTATCGATTACCTGCGTCTGTCGGTGACCGACCGCTGCGATTTCCGCTGTGTGTACTGCATGGCCGAAAACATGACCTTTCTGCCGCGCCAGCAGGTGCTCAGCCTGGAAGAGCTGTATCGGGTCGCCGCGCTGTTCGTGGCCCGGGGCGTGAAGAAAATTCGCCTCACGGGCGGTGAGCCGCTGGTGCGGCCGGGCATCGTCGGACTGTGTGAGAAAATAGCCGCGCTGCCCGGCCTGCGTGAACTGGTAATGACCACCAACGGCTCGCAACTGACCAAGCTGGCCAAACCCCTGGCTGAGGCGGGGGTCAAGCGCCTGAATATCAGTCTGGACAGCCTGGATGCAGCGAAATTTCGCGCCATTACCCGCACCGGTTATTTGCATCAGGTGCTGGCTGGCATCGAGGCGGCCCGCGAGGTGGGTTTTGCGCGCATCAAGCTGAATGCGGTGGTGATGAAGGGGCGCAATGACGAGGAAGTACCGGCGCTGGTGAACTATGCGCTGTCTCGCGGTCTGGACATCAGTTTTATCGAGGAAATGCCGCTGGGCGACGTGGGTCGTTCGCGGGGCGAGAGTTTCTGCTCCAGCGATGAGGTGCGGGCGCTTATCGCCCAGCGCTATGAGCTGTTCGACAGTGCTGAGCACAGCGGTGGCCCGGCCCGTTACGTGCGAGCCAATGAGTTTCCCGACAGCCGCATCGGCTTCATCTCGCCCCATTCACACAACTTCTGCGCCACATGCAACCGCGTGCGCATGACGGTGGAAGGCCGCCTGCTGCTGTGCCTGGGCCATGAAAATTCAATCGATCTGCGCGCCTTGCTGCGTCGCCACCCCACGAGAGACCAGCCGATACTGGCGGCCATCGACGCCGCCGTGCAGCGCAAACCGTTGCGCCACGAATTCTCCACGGGCGGCGAGGTGCAGGTGTTGCGCTTTATGAATGCCAGCGGGGGGTAGCGCTGGCTGCTTCCCGTGGCCCCAGCGGAAACCATGCCTGGCCCGGTGGGGCGCTCCCTCTCGGCGCGGCATGGTGCGATTTTGTAGGAGCCTGTGCCGAGCACGGTTTGTCGATGTGGGAGTCGTGACCTCGCGGCGAAGGCGATGGTATGACGCGGAGCATACGGCTTCGCTCGCTAAAGGCTTCGGCCCGAGGTCGGGCCTCCCACGGGTTGCGTGCCAGCCCGTAGAACGGGGGAAACCCGCCATATGGCCAGAGTGGCCAAGCGAACCTAGCGCAGCATTTCCTTGAGCAGCCGCTGTTCATTGCGCAGGTCGCTCTGCCGGGCATCGATGCGTGCGGTCAGGGGGAAGTTGTTGCTGACCCGGCGCTTGGCATAGTCCAGCTGTTCCAGGGCCTGGTCATAGTCGCCGACCAGGGCGAAAAACTCCGCGCGGGCCTGGTGCAGGCCCACGATATTGCCGGCCAGGCCGCGCACTTCGGATACCTGGTACCAGACGTCCGGGTCTTTATGCCGGGTTTTCAGCAACTGGTCCAGCACCGCTTCCGCCTGGCGCGGCTGACCTTGCTTGAGGAACAACTCGGATTGCTCCTGTAGCAGCGGATAATTGTTCGGGTACAGGGCAAGCAGACGCGTGAGGCGTTGTTGCGCAGCGTCCAGGCGGTTGGCGGTGGCGTCGATTTCGATCAGCGCCAGGTTGTAGGCGATGTCGTCGGGTGCTTTGTTCAGCAAGCTTTGCAGCGTCTGGCGCGCTTCCTCGAGCTGGCCGGTGCGGCTCAGGCTGAGGGCCAGGCCGTAGCGCGCCGCGTCCATCTGCGGATTTTCCTCGAGCTGGGCACGAAAGCGCTTGGTGGACAGCCCCGCAGTGGACTCGAATTGCAGCTGTGCGCGGGCGCGCATCAATTGATAGGCCAGGCTGTCCTGCTTGCCGCCATTGGCGGATTGTTCGGCGCGGTTGCGTGTGTCGGCGATACGCGATTCGGAAACCGGGTGAGTGAGCAGAAACTCCGGTGGCTTGGCGTCGTAGCGGTATTGACGCATCAGGCGCTCGAACATGTTGGGCATGCCGCGCGGGTCGTAGCCGGCGTTGCGCATGTTGACCAAGCCGATGCGGTCGGCTTCCTGCTCGTTCTGCCGAGAGAAGCTACGCTGGCTCTGGATCGCCGCCGCCTGGGTCGAGGCAATCGCGGCAATCCCTGCATCGCCGGCGCCGGCAGCGGCGGCAATCACCCCGGCGAGCAGCGCGGCCATCATCGGCAGCTGCATGCGCTGCTGAGCTTCCAGTCCGCGAGCGAAGTGGCGTTGTGACAGGTGAGCGAGTTCGTGGGCAAGCACCGAGGCGAATTCGGCTTCGGTCTGGGCGTGCAGGAACAGCCCGCCGTTGACGCCGATGATCCCGCCCGGCGCGGCGAAGGCGTTCAATTGAGAGCTGTTGAGCAGCACGAACTCCAGGCGCCGATCCTGCAGTTGGCTGGTTTCCGCCAGACGGTAGACGCTGGTTTCCAGGAAATCCTTGAGCAGCGGATCGGACAGTTGCGAGACCTGTCCGCGCAACACGCTCAGCCAGGCACGGCCGAGCTGGTGTTCCTGCTCCGGCGAGACAATGGCCGAGCTGGCATCGCCCAGAGCCGGCAAGTCACTGGCCGGCACGGCTTGGCTCAGGCACAGGGCGAGCGTCAGCAGGGTAGGGCGCAAAACATTCATGCAGGCGGCTCATGGCGGAAAGGGAATCTTACTTTAGCCGTGCCGGATGCTTGCTGGCCAGCGGCGCGGCGACTTGGGTATCCTTGCGCGCCTGATCGGAGATGAACCATGACTGATGTTGCCCCGGCCCATGATGCGCAGGTGGATGCCAGCGGCCTGAACTGCCCGCTGCCCTTGCTCAAGGCCAAGCTGGAACTCAATCGCCTGCCCAGCGGTGCGGTGCTCAAGGTGATTGCCACCGATGCCGGCTCGCAACGCGACTTTCGCGCCTTCGCCCGCTTGGCTGGGCATACGCTGCTGCGCGAGGAAGAAGAAGCGGGCGTGTTTCGCTATTGGTTGCAGAAGGCGTAAGGTGCTGCCGCGTTAGATGCGTAGGGTGGGCTGAGGCGCGAGCGAGGCGTTTCCAGTCTATTCGGAGGCATCACGCCAATACCCATCAGCGTCAAATCCAATGGGTATCGCTGCGCTCAACGCCATCCTGCGGATGCGCCGCCTAAGTCGTCTTTCTTTGGGAATTTAAATCAGCCCTGATGCAGTGCCTGCGCCGCCGCCAGCACGGCGTCCACATGGCCGGGCACTTTCACACCACGCCATTCCTGGCGCAGTACGCCCTCGGCATCGATCAGAAACGTGCTGCGCTCGATGCCCATATATTCCTTGCCGTAGAGCTTTTTCAGCTTGATCACGTCGAACTGCTGGCAGAGCTGTTCTTCCTTGTCGGAGATCAGCTCGAAGGGAAAGGCTTGCTTGGCCTTGAAGTTTTCGTGGGCTTTGAGGCCGTCTCGCGATATGCCGAACACGCGGGTATTGGCAGCCAGGAAGTCGTCGTGTCGATCACGAAAGCCCTGGCCCTGGGTGGTGCAGCCCGGCGTGCTGTCCTTGGGATAGAAGTACAACACCACCTGCTGACCCTTGAGCGCACTCAGGGAAATCTGCTGGCCGCTGGTGGCCGGCGCCAGGAAGTCGGCAACCGGTTGGTCGAGGCTGACAGTCATGACAACTCCTTACTTACGGGTTCTGCGGGCGCCAGGGTTCGATCAGCGCGTCCAGGTTCAGCGCATCGGCGAAGTCCAGGAACTGATCACGCAACCAACTGATTTGCGTGCCGGCCGGCAAGGTCACGGTGATGGTGGCGTTGAGCATGGTGCTGCCGGTCTGCGGTGCCTCGTAGGTTTCACAGGTGAGGTTTTCCAGCTCGACCTTGTGATCGAGGAAAAACTGGCACAGCTCGTTGAGGATGTCCGGCCGGTAGGCGGCGCTGACATAGGCGACGTAGGGCAGTGCCTGGGGGCGGTCCTCCAGCGGCACGCTGCGCACCACATTGGCGGTGAATGCGTGGCGCTTGGCCAGGATCGGCAAGCTGCCTTCCAGGCGCGCCAAGGCATCCCAGCTGCCAGCCACCTGCAAGGTCAATGCACTGCATTCACCGTGGCGGCTCAGGTGCGTCGAGGTAACCAGGCAGCGGTTCTCATGGCAGGCCCGGCACAGGACGTTGGTCAGTTCCATGGGATTGGGGCCGAGGGCACTGATGACCAAAAATTGTTCACGAACGGGCGGGGTGGACATGCAACCTTCCTAAAACGATGAAGTCGACACCAGGCGGCGTCAAACAGATGCCGAAGGGTAGCGAAAAGCAGCGCCAAGGGGAATGCTCGGGCTCCGAACTTCGCTTGTGCCTGACTAAAGCCGACAGTACCATTGCGGTCTCTTTTTCCGGCAGGAGCGGTTGCATGATTGCGGGCAGTATGGTGGCGCTGGTCACTCCCATGGATGCGCAGGGCGCTCTGGATTGGGACAGCCTGAGCAAGCTGGTGGACTTCCACCTGCAAGAAGGCACCGACGCCATCGTCGCGGTCGGGACCACGGGCGAGTCGGCGACCCTGACCGTTCCCGAGCACGTCGAAGTGATTCGTCGAGTGGTCGACCAAGTCAATGGCAAGATTCCGGTGATCGCCGGTACCGGGGCCAACTGCACCCGTGAAGCCATCGAGCTGACCACCAACGCCAAAAACGTTGGCGCCGATGCCTGCCTGCTGGTGACCCCCTACTACAACAAGCCGACCCAGGAAGGCCTGTACCTGCATTTTCGCGCCATCGCCGAAGCCGTGGCGATTCCGCAGATCCTTTACAACGTGCCGGGCCGTACCGTGTGCGACATGCTGCCCGAGACCGTCGAGCGCCTGTCCAAGGTGAGCAATATCATCGGCATCAAGGAAGCCACCGGCGACCTGCAGCGCGCCCAGGAGGTCCTGGATCGCGTGAGCAAAGACTTCCTGGTCTATTCCGGTGATGATCCCAGCGCCTTCGAGCTGATCCTGCTCGGCGGCAAAGGCAATATCTCGGTAACCGCCAACGTTGCGCCGCGCGCCATGAGCGACCTGTGTTCTGCAGCCATGCGTGGCGAAGCGGGTATCGCTCGCGCTATCAACGACCGCCTGATGCCACTGCACAAAGCCCTGTTCCTGGAAGCCAATCCGATTCCGGTGAAGTGGGCGCTGCATGAAATGGGCATGATGCCCGACGGCATTCGCCTGCCGCTGACCTGGCTCAGCGAGCGCTACCACGAGCCGCTGCGTCAGGCCATGCGCCAGACCGGTGTGCTGGCCTGACTTGAGGAACTACTGCGCATGAAGCGACTCGCCGGACTGTCTGTACTCGCCATGGTCATCACCAGTACCGGCGGTTGCGGCTGGCTCTGGGGCCAGGATGGCTATTTCCGTGACCGCGGCAGCGATTACCTGGAGGCGCGCCAGAGCGCCCCGATGCGTTTGCCCGAAGGCGTGCAGGCCAAGCCACTCGATCCGTTACTGCCGGTGCCCCGGCAGGTTGCCTCGTTGGAAACCCGTGGCACGTTCGAGGTGCCGCGTCCGCAGCCGTTGCAAGTCGACAGTGGCAGCGAGTTCAGCCTGCAGAAAAGTGGCGAGTCGCGCTGGGTTCTGGCCCAGCGTCCGCCTGCCGAAGTCTGGCCATTGGCCCGGCAGTTCTTTGAAAGCAATGGTTTCCGGATTGCCAGCGAGCAGGCTCGCACCGGCGAGTTCAGCACCGACTGGCAGCGTTATGACAATCTCCCAGCCTCGTTGGCCCGTCGCTTGAGTGGCCGCGTTGCAGTCTCAGCGCCCGATGCGCAAACCCGGGTTCGGGTGCGCATCGAGCCGGGCGTGCAGCGTAATACCAGTGAAGTCTTCGTGGTCAGCGCCGAGCGTCCAGCCGGTAGCACGGCAAACGTGGACTTCCCCAGCCGCTCCAGCAACACCAGCCTGGATGGTGCGCTGTTGGACGAGTTGCTGACCAGTCTGGAACGCAGCACGGTGCAAGGTGGTTCCGTGTCACTGGCCGCACGCGATTTCAACACCCCAAGCCGGGTCAGCCTGAGCGAAGACGGCAACGGTAACCCGCTGCTGAACCTGGGCACCGATTTTGATCGGGCCTGGGCGAATGTGGGACGCGCTCTGGAAATGTCCGACCTGCGCATCGATGACCTCAACCGCAGCCTGGGCATCTACTACGTGGATCTGAGCAAGGGTGCGCAGAAAGCCGGTGACAAGCCCGGTTTCTTCTCCCGCCTGTTCGGCGGCAGCGATGAGACCAGCTCCGATGACCGTTACCAGGTGCGCCTGACCCGTGTGGGCGACAGCGTGCAGGTTTCCCTGGAAAAGGATGCCGACACCCTGGCCCCGGCTGACATTTCTCGTCGCGTGCTGCGCCAGTTGCAGGAAAATCTTGGCTGACAGGCGTGCCTGCCGCGCCACCTGCCGGGTACGCCCGGCTCTCTGAACATAGGCGAAACTTCGGTTTCGCCTGTTTCGTTTAATGAATGCGGATACTGCCGATATGACCACGCCTACCGCTCTGAGCCTGAAGAAACTCTATTCCGGCAAAGTACGCGACCTCTATGAAATCGATGACCAGCGCATGTTGATGGTCGCCAGCGACCGCCTCTCGGCCTTCGACGTCATCCTCGATGAGCCGATCCCGGAAAAAGGCAAGATCCTCACCGCGATCTCCAACTTCTGGTTCGACAAGCTCAAGGATCTGGTGCCCAACCACTTCACCGGCGACAAAGTTGAAGACGTGGTGCCCGCCGCCGAGCTGCCGCTGGTGGAAGGCCGCGCGGTAGTCGCCAAGCGCCTCAAGCCGGTCGCGGTGGAGGCCATCGTGCGTGGCTACATCGTGGGTTCCGGTTGGAAGGAATACCAGCAGAGCGGTACCGTCTGCGGCATTCAGCTGCCCGCAGGACTCAAGGAAGCCGCCAAGCTGCCAGAGCCGATCTTTACGCCTTCGACCAAGGCTGCCGTGGGCGACCATGACGAGAACATCTCCTTCGAACAGTGCGAAGCCATCATCGGCAAGGACCTGGCGGCCAAGGTGCGCGACACCTCCATTGCGCTGTACACCGCCGCCGTCGAATACGCTGCCACCCGCGGCATTATCATCGCCGACACCAAGTTCGAATTCGGCCTGGATGAAAACGGCACCCTGACCTTAATGGACGAAGTGCTGACCCCGGATTCCAGCCGCTTCTGGCCGGCTGATAGCTACGCCGAAGGCAGGAACCCACCGAGCTTCGACAAACAGTTCGTGCGCGATTGGTTGGAATCCACCGGCTGGAACAAGGAGCCACCGGCCCCCGCCGTACCGGCCGATGTCGCCCAGAAAACCGCCGATAAATACCGCGAAGCGCTGACCCGCCTTACGGCTTGAGCTGGCACGGGCGACGCATCGCACGCAAGCATCTGATCCTGCGCGAAAATTCCCTGCAAAAGGGTTCGACAAATGGACATGAGCTGGTATGATGCGCGCCGACTTGGGAAGATGCCGGAGTGGCCGAACGGGACGGATTCGAAATCCGTTGAACCAGCAATGGTTCCTAGGGTTCAAATCCCTATCTTCCCGCCAAATAGTACGTCGAAAGCCCCGTTCTACGGGGCTTTCGCGTTTCTGGGGTTTGCAATTTTGGCTCGACCCACAACCTGACCCACACCTTAGTGTTGGCTTCAACATCAACAGATGTCGGTATCGCGATGTTCACGGTGGAGCGCTGAGTGTGCGCGGGCTGCGCCCGTTATTAATCCTCATCCAGCGTCTGGAGCTGCGACCAGGAAGTTGAGCAGGCGCGCACCGCAGTTGCCCCGGAGCGAAGGGTATACAGCATGGAGGATCTCGCGCTGTGGCTCCCAGCCTGGCAGCACATGGGTCAGTTCGCCGCTGGCCAGCCAGTCGCGCACCATAACCTCACGCGCAACAAATCAAATGGTGCTGTGTATCGACCGCCGTCTGCACGTTGTAGCCGACAATTCAGTGTCGCGAGTCATCATGGAGCGGGCATCAGGATCGGCCAGCGAGACCTGCTTGTCCGGGTGATTCGTTCCAACGCCGGCTCAGACCGGGATCAGCTCAGTTCGATGGCCAGGCAGGCCCGAGAGGTGATGGGGCCAGAAACACTGTCGGTGGTGGCTGACCGAGGTTATTCAAGGGCGCGGAAATCCTGGCTTGCCACGATGCCAACATCATCGCATATGTACCCAAGCCGATGACATCAGGCGCCAAAGTTGACGGGCGTTTCAACAAATGCAGAACCGCCTCAATAACGCACCGGAAATGTTGCGAGTCCGGAGAGAGTGCGGCGAGCCAGCACGTCGTAATCGGTTAGCAGGTAGGTGGGCAGGGTCAGGCTTATGTTGCTGCGCAAAGCGCCCAGGAGCGGATGGAACGAGTTCACGGCCAGGTCCTCGCGACGGCGTAAGTGGCGTGATGATGCGCAATGTCGTGAGCCAATACAGCCAAAAAACTGAAAGTGAATCGTTCGGTTATTGCCTCTCGAGGTACGGACGGTTATGTCACTGACATAACCGTCAATGAGCCGGACGGTGGAATTATTCCACTGGCATAACGGATCAGGATTCGCGCCTGAATCGGCTGTGCTGACGAAGCTCATCGAGGCAGACCTGTACCTGTGCGAACACCTGGTCGTCGAGTTGGCGTTTGGGCGGCGTCGGCTCACAGCTTGAAGCCTAATGGCCTGCCGCCGCGAGATGGGGTGAGTTTCAGTTTGTTCAGCCCATCGAGGCACAAGCCAAGCGCTGCATCCTCGTGCGCGCGGTACAGTACTAATACTAATGCTTGTATTTGTATGTACTGTACTAGGGGAGTTCGGATTCCGAACTGCGCCGTAATTATTTGATTTCAGGCTTGGTTCGGATTCCGAACTGGGCGTTGCACGATTCCGAACCAGGGCTTGCACGAATCCGAACCGGGCCAAATCACCTGGTTCGGATTCGTACGGTGGCATAGCTGTGCCGCGACATCGTGATTCCTATTAGCGATTTGATAAATCGCAAGCTTGGTAGCACTGTCTGTGAGTACCTATTGCCTCATGCGGATATCAACTGACCTCATCACATTGACTCTTGTACGACGCTTCTCGTTTTTTTAAAAGCCTTAAGTCAACACATCCAATAGATGTTGTATTACATCCCGAGCCCCTCATTTTATAGATAACTGAATTAGACCGCGTTGCGTAGCTGCTCCCTGGGCGAGTTCTTACACTCCGGCCCAACACAGGAGAGCCTCTATGAACACGGCTGTATCTAACCAGAGTACTAGCATTTCGACCCCGTTTCTCCGGGATTCAGACGTCGCCGAATTGGCTGTCTGGTCAAAATCCATTGCAGCGCTCGCCGATGCTTACGCAAAACCCATCAAGCCCGAGATGGTTCCCCCTCGTGTGATGGCGCGGGGGGAGGGGTTCTGGTTGCGCAGCCTGTGTGCGCTGTCGCCCTCCGGTGAATACATGGGCTGCAAGCTGATTTCGGCTTCGCCCAAGATCCATCGCGCCAGTTACCTGATATCGCTTTTCGACCAGCGCACTATGGAATTGGCCGCGCTGATCGACGGCAATCGCATTACCGACATTCGCACTGCTGCCACCGCAATAGTGGCGGTCAACGCGTCGAATCCAACCGGCGCGTTGCGGGTGGGGGTGATCGGCTCTGGCGCGTTGGCGAGCGGGTTGCTGACAGCCTTACTGGCAGTGCGCGAGGTGTCGCAGGTCCGGGTATTCAGCCCGACCCCAAGCAGCCGCCAGCGATTTGCCGATGCCTTTTGGGCCTCCCATGACGTGCGCGTGGAGGTGGCTGACACGCCGCAGGCCGCCATCAAGGATGTGGATGTGGTGTTTTGTGCGGCGCGCAGTCGCGATGAATCACCGGTCCTGCTCGGCGAATGGCTGCAGCCAGGGATGGTGGTGATTTCGGTCGGATCCACCCTGCCCGAACAACGTGAAGTGGACTCGGCGGCCATGGCCCGCGCCGATCTCATCATTGCCGACATGCCCGAAGAAGTGCTGCACGAGACCGGCGATGCGCTGGAGGCCGTGCGCCAGGGTGTGGATGTGGCCGGGAAAACGGTCGGCCTCGGCGATGTCATGGCCGGGCGGGTCGCCGCCCGCAAAGCCTCGACGGACATCGTCCTCTACAAGTCGGTCGGCACCGCACTCCAGGATGTGGTGATCGCAGAAATGCTGCTGCGCGAAGCGCTGGCCACCCAGCAATACCAATTGATTCCCGCCGGCATCGTAACCATCGACCGCTGAAAAATAATAAATAAGGAGAAGCAAAATGGCTGACTACAAGCGCAATGAGGCCCGCGAGTGGGCCTGGCAAAATCTGATGGGCTGTTCGGGTGTGACCATCCCCAGCTACAGCGCCGACCTCAAGCATTTGAACGAACGCGGCATTCGCCACGATATCCAGAAGATCGCCAGCCTCGGTTTCAAATCCACCCTGCTGTGCACCGAAGTGGCGATTACCCCGGAAGAGAATGCGCAGTTCACCGCCTGGGCCAAGGACACCGCCGGCGGCAGGCTGGACCTGTTCTTCCATGCCGGCTTCGGCACCTTGGGTGACAACATCGAAGCGGTGAAGCTGGCCGAGAAGGCCGGCGCCGATATCGCGCTGCTGTCCTATCCGTCGAACTTCTGGCCGACCAGCGAGCAGGACATTTACGACTACACCAAGGAATTCTGCGACGCGACCGATCTGGCGGTGATGCTTTTCGCTATCCCGCTGTGGGGCTTCGAGCGCGTGCACCCGCAGGGAATGTCACCGGAGCTGATTCGTCGCCTGATTGACGAATGCCCGAACGTGGTCTCGCTCAAGGCCGAGCAGGGCTTTCCGCATATTGGCGGGCTGGTCGAGTCCTACCACCGCTTCAAGGACGACGTGATCATCAGTTGCCCGATCGAAAGCGACATCATCCCGCTGATGAAATTCATGGACCTGCAGTTCTCTGGCACCAGTTACACCCAGTGGATGGGCGATCATTTCCCGAAGACTTTCAACCTGGCCCGCGAAGGCAAGTGGGAGGAGGCCATGGCGCTGTACTGGCAGGCGCAGCCGGCGCGTGCCGCCGTAGGTGCCGCCACCGGTGCCTACATGGCCGGTTCCAACTACATCAACCGCGCCCATTGGAAATACATGGACTGGCTGGCCGGTTTCAACGGCGGCCCGTTACGTGCGCCGATCGCGCGTATCCCGGATCGCATGATGAAGACCCTACGCCAGGGCCTGGTGGCGTCGAAGCTCGAGTGCACCTCGGACGACGACAGCCAGTTCCTGATCGGCCGCTTCCCCTGCTGAGGACCCGATGATGTCAGTCGAACTGCTGAAAGATCGCGGTCTGTGGCGCACCGGCGCCCTGATCGACGGCACGTGGATCACCGAAACAGCGCATGGCATCTACACGCTGAACAACCCGGCGACCGGCGAGCTGCTGGTCGAATTACCGATCTGCAAGGAAGCGGAGGCCGAGGCGGCCATCGAAGCCGCCGACCGGGCCTTCCGCACCTGGAGCCAGACCACCGCCAAGCACCGCTACGAGGTGATCAACCGCTGGTATCAGCTGGTGGTGGAGCACAAGGACGACCTGGCCACGTTGATCACCCTGGAAGAAGGCAAGCCGCTCAGCGAGGCCCGTGGCGAGATCGACTACGCCGCGTCCTTTCTGCAGTGGTTCGCCGAGGAAGCCAAGCGGGTGCGCGGCGACGTGATTCCCGCGACCAAGCCGAGCCAGCGCATCCTCGCACTGAAGCAACCGATCGGTGTGTGCGCGGCGATCACTCCCTGGAACTTCCCGGCGGCAATGATCACCCGCAAAGCCGGACCGGCACTGGCCGCCGGCTGTTCGATGGTGGTCAAGCCTGCCAGCCAGACACCACTGACTGCCCTGGCACTGGGCGAACTGGCCCTGCGTGCGGGCGTCCCGGCCGGGTTGTTTTCTGTGCTCACGGGCAACGCCACGCGAGCCACCGGCGGCGTGCTGACCAGCCACAAGCTGGTGCGCAAGATCACCTTCACCGGCTCCACCGAAGTCGGGCGCATCCTGCTCGAGCAGTCAGCCAGCACCATCAAGAAGTGTTCCATGGAGCTGGGTGGCAACGCGCCCCTGATCGTCTTTGAAGATGCCGATCTGGACGCGGCGGTTGAAGGCATCCTGGTGGCCAAGTTCCGCAACTCCGGGCAGTCCTGCATCGCCGCCAATCGCGTGCTGGTGCATGACAGCATCTACGAGCAACTGGCCGAGCGGCTGGCCGCACGGAGTGCCGAACTGCGGGTTGGCAATGGTCTTCAAGAGGGCACTCAGATCGGTCCAATGATCGACGAGGCTGCGGTGGCCAAGGTTGAGCAGCACCTGCGCGATGCCATAAGCGGCGGCGCTCGCGTGCTGGTGGGTGGTCGTCGTCACGACCTGGGTGGCGCCTTCTTCGAGCCGACCGTGGTAGCGGACGTGAATCTCGGTATGACCATCGCCCGCGAAGAAACCTTCGGTCCAGTGATGCCGCTGCTGCGCTTTGCTGACGATGCCGAGGCCATCGCCATGGCCAACGACACCGACTTCGGTCTGGCCGCCTACCTGTTTAGCCGCGATGCGCAGCGGGTCTGGCGCACCGCCGAAGCCCTGGAAGCCGGCATGGTCGGCATCAACACCGGGCTGATCTCCAGCGAGGTGGCGCCGTTCGGTGGGGTCAAGCAGAGCGGCCTGGGACGTGAGGGTTCTCAGTACGGCATCGATGAGTACCTGGAAATCAAATACCTCTGCTGGGACGGGCTGCAGCCTGCGGACTGAGTGTTCGCTATCAGGCCCCGAGGATCGAGCTTTTGGCAGGTTCTGGAAAGCGTAACGCCAAACAATAATGATAAATGTGCGGAGCTAAACCCATGATCTACATGAAGAAAAACAAAAATGGCTATTTAGCGTGGGGGACAGTGCTGTTGTCGGCCTCGTTGTTGCCCTCCGCTGGCTGGGCATCCCTGAGTTGGGAGGTGGCGGATGGCGTCAGGGCCGACTTCACCAACACGCTGCGTTACTCGGCGGCCTTCCGTACTCAGGAGCGTGACAGCGAGCTGCTGGCCAACCCCAACCTGGACGATGGCAATCAGAATTTCAGCACCGGCCTGATTTCCAACCGTCTCGAGCTGTACAGCGAGCTGGACGTGGTCAGCGACCATGGCTTCGGTGCGCGTATCAGCGCCCAAGGCCTGTACGACACGGTGTACAACCGCGAGAACGACAACCCCGGCGGCACGGTCAATCATCGTTCGCGTGAGTACAACGAATTCACCAAGAAGACCCGCGAACAGCATGGCCGCGACGTGGAGTTGCGTGATGCCTTCCTGTTCGGGCGATTCCAGCTGGGCGACATGGCCGCCGGCTTGCGGGTCGGGCAACATTCGTTGGTCTGGGGTGAGAGCCTGTTCTTCGCCAACAACGCCATTGCCGGAGCGCAGAGCGCATTCGATATCACCCGCCTGCTGGGCGATCCGACTGCCGAGGCCAAGGAATTCGTGCTGCCGGTGCCGCAGATATCGGCGCAGCTGGAGCTGAGCAGCGACCTCACGCTCGAGGGCTATTACCAGGTCCGCCATCTGCACAACCGCATACCGGCGGTGGGAAGCTATTTCTCCTTCTCCGATGTGGTCGGCAGCGGGGCGGAGCGGCTGTTGATGGGGCCAGGGTTGTCTGCTGAGCGTGAATCCGACATGGCGGCCAGCGATTCCGGCCAGTTCGGTGTCCAGTTGCGCTGGCGTCTGGGTGAAACCGACCTGGGCTTCTATGCCCTGCGTTTTCACGACAAGGATTTCCAGCAGGTGATGCGCTTGGGCCAGCCGTTCGGTCCGATGGGGCCAACTATGCCGACTAGCTATTACCTGGCCTATCACGAGGACACCACGCTGTATGGCATCAGTGCCAGCCGCAGCTTTGGCGAAATCAACCTGGCGACCGAAGCGTCGATCCGCAAGGACCAGTCCCTGGCCTCCACCCATGCCGTGGATGCCTCGGCCCTGGCCCCGCCGGGTGTGATTGCCAGCCCCGATAACCGGGACAACCCTGCCTATGCCGTGGGTGATACCGCGCATATCAACGTCTCGACCATCTGGAGCGTGCCACATACCCCGCTGTGGAACGAGGCCAGTCTGGTGGCGGAAGTCGCCTGGACGCGTCTGCTGAACTGCGAGCAGAGCTGTGCAGCGCTGGATACCAACGCAACCCGTGATGCCTGGTCCATGCGGGCGGTGTTCAAGCCGACCTACCGCCAGCTGTTTTCCGGCTGGGATGTTGGCGTACCACTCGGGGTCGGTTTCTCGCCCAATGGCTCGCGCAACATTCTCGGTTCCTCGGCGGTACCACCCGAGGGCGGCGGCGACTTCACCCTCGGCCTCAGCGGCCTGTACATGAGTGAGTGGGAGTTCAACCTGGCGTATACCCGCTTCTTTGGCCCAGGTGGCGAGTTCCTGGATGAGAACAATGAGTTCAGCTATCGCCAGGCCCGTAAAGATCGTGATTTCGTCGCTGTCACGGTCAGACATAGCTTCTGAAACGGCTTTAAAACAATAACAAGAGCGGTGAGGTATCTATGAAAAAGCTTCTTGCTATAGGACAAGGCCTGGCGCTGGTGGCCTGTGCCCTTGCGACGTCCGTCCATGCCAGCGTGAGTGCCGATCAGGCCCAGCGTCTCAAAGGTGATTTGACTCCACTGGGCGCCGAAAGGGCGGGTAACGCCGACGGCTCCATTCCGGCCTGGGCCGGCGGTTTGACCACGGCAACGGCCGGCGATACGGCAGGCGGGCGACGGGGTGATCCGTTCAAGGACGAAAAGCCGCTGCTCTCGATCACGGCGCGCAATATGGAACAGCACGCCGCGCAGCTCACGGAAGGCACCAAGGCGATGCTGAAGAAGTATCCCGACTCCTTCCGTATCGACGTCTATCCCACGCACCGAACTGCGGCGGCGCCGCAGTGGGTGTATGACAACACCTTCGCCAACGCCACCCGCGGCACCCTGGAAAAGGGCGTGCCCAAGGGCGTTTACGGCGGTATCCCGTTCCCTATTGCCCAAAGTGCCGAGCAGGTCATGTGGAATCACGTGCTGCGTTGGCGCGGGATGCGTTTCGAGCACCATACGACCTGGTACCAGATCCTCGCCGATGGGCGCTCGGTCCTGGTGACCGATGCGGTGACCAACGAGCAATTGCCGTTTTACGACCAGAACAGCAACCTGGAACAGTACGAGAAGGCCAATAAGCCGTTCTGGCAGGTGGCGATCCGCAACATCGGTCCGCCGCTGCGTGCGGGCGAGGCCTTGCTGGCCCACGAATACCTGGACCCCGATCAGTTGCAGACCTGGGTCTACCTTAAGGGTCAACGCCGGGTGCGCAAACTGCCGAACGGCTGCTGCGATACGCCGACACCCGCGGCGGCGGGGGTGATGACGTTTGACGAGATGTACACCTGGACCGGGCGCATGGACCGCTTTGACTGGAAACTGATCGGCAAGGAGGAGATGTACATCCCCTACAACAGCAACCGCCTGCTACAGCCGAGCGACGATATGGACGTGTTGTCGCCGGGCCACCTGAATCCCGACCATGTGCGCTGGGAGAAGCATCGCGTCTGGGTGGTCGAGGCCAACGTGCGCAACGGCGCTCGCCATCAGGCCGCCAAGAGCCGCTACTACTGCGACGAGGATACCTGGGTCTGCACACTGGCCGATCGCTGGGACGCTAAGGGCCAGCTATGGCGCACCATGTGGTCGATCCCCATGGTCGTGCCGGAGCTGCCTGGCTCCGCGATAGCAACCTTTGGGTATTACGACCTGCTGGCCGGCACTGGCTTCGTGGCGCAGCTGCATAACAGCAAGCCCAAGCACTACGTGTTGCATGACGGCGGCAGTGAGTCGGTGTTCTCTCCGGCTGGCCTGTCCGGTAACAGCGTGCGTTGAGATAGCAGTGGAGTTAAAGAAGGGGCCGCAAGGCCCCTTTTTCATTTCCGGAGCGTCAGCCACTGAGCGTGACGCCCCAAGGTGTCCATTTTTTAGATAACTGAAATTGAGCCTGCCGCGTAGCCGAGCCTCTGGGCGGTTCATACACTCGGTCCAAGCCTGCCGCTTAGTCGATGGCTAGCGGTTGAAGTTGATAATAAGAAATCCAGAGGCATGTCCCATGAACTGGAAAGTGAAACAGCTGCGTAATGGCGTGCTCGGGTCGGTACTCTGCGGGATCTCGGTCGGTGTGTTCGCCCTGGTGTCCTCCGGTGCGGACTTTGCCGATGCCTTGCAACGACCGGCGGTGCAGATCGCCCAGGCGGAAAAGGCCGTGTTGCTCGGCGCTGCCACCAGTGCCAGCGGGCGTATCGTCGCGGTGGGTGAGCGCGGCCTGGTGGTGCTGTCGGATGACGGCGGCGTTCACTGGCGCCAAGCGCCGACGCCGGTCAGTGTAACCTTGACCGCCGTTCGCTTTGGTGCCGACCAGCGTGGTGTCGCGGTCGGGCACGGCGGGGTGGTGTTGACCTCCACCGACAATGGTGAAAGCTGGATCCAGCGCTTGGATGGCGTCAGCGTCGCCCAGCTGGCGGCCGCCGAGGCCGAGGCCTCCGGTGATGAGCTGATGCAGGAAAGTGCCCGCCTGCTGCGGGACGAGGGGCCGGATAAACCCTTGCTCGATGTGCACCTGGGTGAGGCGGGCGAGCTGCTGGTGGTAGGCGCCTACGGCCTGGCTTTTTCCTCGAGCGATTTCGGCCAGACCTGGACCTCATGGATGGGGCGGCTGGACAACCCCGACGGCATGCACCTGTATTCCGTGCGCCAGCACGGCCAGGTGATTGTCATTGTCGGAGAGCGTGGGCTGGTGCTGCGCTCCACGGATAGTGGCGAGCACTTTACCCCGGTGGACATTCCCTACGCTGGCAGCCTGTTCACCGTCGAGCTGCTGTCGCCGAGCGAGATGGTGGTGGCCGGCCTCAAAGGCACCGTGCTGCGCAGTCAAGACGGTGGTGGCAGCTGGCAGGCGCTGGATGCCGGCAGCTCCGCATCGCTTACCGCCTCAAGCCTTGCCGCGAACGGCAGCCTTTATTTCGTCAGCCAGGCGGGCCAGGTACTGATGCTCGGGCCTCGGCGTCTGACGCCGGTGAGCAGCCAGCCTCGAGCGGCGCTGAACGGCATCCTGGTCATCAATCCTGAAACCGTCGTGTTGCTGAGCGGCAGTGGTGTCTCGACGCTGCGCTTGGGTGATGAGGAGCGTCGTCCATGAACCTGCAAACAGAAACCCCATGCGCCCTGTCAGCGAGGGACTTCAATTCCGCCTCCGGTTCGTTCGTCGAACGGGCCATTTTCAACCACCGTCTGATCGTAATTCTGCTGTGTGCGGTCTTGACCGCGTTTCTCTCCTTCCAACTGACCCGCCTGGAACTGGCGGCCAGCTTCGAGAAGATGATCCCTCAGGGTCACCCCTATATTCAGAACTTCATGCACCACCAGAATGACCTGGTCGGTCTGGGCAACGCGGTGCGCATGGCTGTTTCCAACCCGGACGGCACCATCTACGACGCCCGTTACATGGAGGCGCTGCGTGAACTGAACGATGAGCTGTTTCTCTTGCCCGGCGTCAACCGGATGCAGATGAAGTCGCTCTGGACGCCCTCGACCCGTTGGGCCGGCGTGACCGAGGACGGCCTGGAAGGTGGGCCGGTGATCCCCGACGGTTATGACGGCTCGGCGCAGAGCCTGGAGCAATTGGCTGCCAACCTGAGTCGTTCGGGGGAAATTGGCCACAGTGTATCCACTGACTTCACCTCCAGCGTGATCTTCGTGCCGCTGCTATCCAGCGATGCGCAAGGCCGCCCGCTGGATTATCCGGCCCTGGCCGAGTCGCTGGAAATACTGCGTGCCAAGTACGAGGCGCAGGGCTACGGCGTGTACATCACCGGCTTCGCCAAGCTGGTGGGCGACCTTATCGACGGTGTGCGCATGGTGATGCTGTTCTTCGCCATCACCATTGGCCTGGGTGCGTCGATCCTGTTCTGGTACACCCGCTGCTGGCGGGCAACGGCGGCGGTGGTGACCTCCTCACTGATCGCGGTGGTTTGGCAATTGGGCATGTTGCCGACACTGGGCTACGCGCTGGACCCCTATTCGATTCTCGTGCCCTTCCTGGTGTTCGCCATCGGCATCAGCCACGGCTCGCAAAAGATGAACGGCATCCTGCAGGACGTCGGCCGTGGTTCGAGTAAGCTGATCGCCGCGCGTCTGACGTTCCGCCGCCTGTTCGGCGCGGGCCTAGCGGCGCTGGTGATCGATGCGGTGGGCTTCGGCGTGCTGCTGGTGTTCGATATTCAGGCGATCCGCGAGCTGGCACTGGCCGCCTCGATCGGTGTGGCGGTGCTGATCATGACCAACCTGATCCTGTTGCCGGTCATTCTCAGTTATGTCGGCGTCGGTCGCGCCGCCGCCCAGCGCAGCCTGCGCGCCGAACACGCGGAACAATCCGGGCAGCGCAAGCACCTGTTGTGGCGCTTCCTCGGCTGTTTTACCGAGCGTCGCTGGGCCAGCGTGGCCATTCTCGGCGCCGTGGCGTTGGCGGCGGTCGGGCTGCTGATCGCCTCCCATCTGCAGGTCGGTGATCTGGACCCGGGCGCGCCGGAGCTGCGCCAGGACAGTCGCTACAACCGCGACGTGGCCTTCCTAAACGCCAGCTACGGCGCGTCCAGCGACGTCCTGGCGATCATGGTCAAGACCCCGGCGGGCTACTGTTCGGCGTACGAAACGTTGAACAAGGTGGACTCGCTGGAATGGCAATTGCGCCAGCTGCCGGGCGTAGAAAGCACCAATACCCTGGCACTGCTCAACCGTCGCATGAGCGCGGCGCTCAACGAAGGCAACCCGAAGTGGTACGACTTCGTGCCCAACCAGTCGATGCTTAACGCCGTCACGGCGGGCGCCCCGCGCGGGCTGTATGACGATGCTTGCTCGTTGTTGACCATGTACGTCTACCTGACTGACCACAAGGCGGCGACCCTGTCCCGCGTGGTCGAGCATGTCGAACAGTTTGCCACTGTCAATAACACGGACGAGGTGCGCTTCCTGCTGGCTGCGGGTTCGGCGGGAATCGAGGCGGCGACCAACATCGTGGTGAAGGACGCCTGGCTGAAGATGAACGTCCTGGTCTACGCCATCGTTTCTCTGCTGGCTCTGATCACGTTCCGCTCGTGGCGCGCGGTGGTGATCGCCATTCTGCCGCTGATGCTGACCTCGATCCTGGCCGAGGCCTTGATGGTCGGCCTGGGCATGGGCGTGAAGGTGGCGACGTTGCCGGTCATCGCGCTGGGCGTGGGAATTGGTGTCGATTACGCGCTGTACATCCTCTCGGTGATGCTGGTGCAACTGAAGTCGGGTCAGCCGCTGTCGGTGGCGTATTACCGTTCGCTGATCTTCACCGGCAAGGTGGTGATGCTCACCGGGGTCACCCTGTCCCTCGGCGTGGCCACCTGGGTTCTCAGCCCCATTAAATTCCAGGCGGATATGGGAATACTGCTGGCATTCATGTTCCTGTGGAACATGCTCGGTGCGCTCATATTAGTTCCTGCGCTCTCACACTTCCTGCTCAAGACTAAAGTTGCAGTTGACGGTGATATTGAAGTTGTGAGCAATAGCGCGAGATCAAATGTCAAGGCTGTTGTTGTTTAAGTAAGAAGCTTGTTTTAGAGTGGCTTCTATATAAATGCAAGTTTCGATAATAATTATAATGAGTGAGGTGCATAGTATGTTGAATTACGATCTTATCTATTCGGGTGATCGTGATGCGTTTCTGGATAACCTGTGTCAGCGCGTAGAAGCCGGTATGGATCAAGGCCTGCTGCCCGTCGAAGTGTTCCGCGATGACACGGTGTTCCGGGCCGAGATGGAGCGCATCTTTACCCGTAACTGGATCTTCGTTGCCCATACTTCCGAAATTCCCAATAAAGGTGATTTCGTTCTTCGCCGCCTGGGTCTGGATAAGGTGATAATTACCCGCGATAACAGTGGAGAGATTAATGTCTTGCTTAATCACTGCCGTCACCGGGGTAGTGAGATATGCCATCACGATAAGGGTAATGCCAGTACCTTTAAATGCCCCTATCACGGTTGGGTCTATCGTAATAATGGCGACTGGGCCGGTGCGCCGCATTTGGACGATGCCTACGGCGGGCCGCTGGATAAAAAGGAATGGGGCCTGCTGCGCACGCCACGGGTCGAAGTACTCCATGGCTTCATCTTCACCTCGCTGTCGGACAACGTACCGCCGCTACGGGAATACCTGGGCGGGGCAGCCTGGATGTTCGATGCCATTTTCGGCTTGCATCCGGACGGCATGCGAGTTCTCAAGGAGCCCGAGCGCTTTATCGTCAAGGCGGACTGGAAGAGCGGGGCGGAGAACTTCAGCGGCGATGCCTACCACGTCAGTACCGCGCACTTGTCGGCGTCCCTGTCGAACTTCATTCCCGCGGTCAACGAGGTCAGTAGTGTTGCCTGCGCCTATGACTTCGGTAACGGCAACAGCTTCATCGGCCACGACCTGCCCAAGCTGATTCATCCCATGTTTGAAATGTGGGGATACCCGCCCGAGTTTCGCGAGCAGTTCGACCTATCGGGCCTGGATGAAACCCAGATCGAGATGATCACCAACAAGCCGCCGACCATCGGCACGATTTTCCCCAACTTCAGCTACCTGCGCTTTCCGCAGCCTGCGGTTCCTGGCGAAATGCCGGTGCCTTTCACCAGTATTCGTGTGTGGCAGCCGGTTGCGCCAGGCGTCATGGAACTGTGGAACTACGAGCTTGAATACGCCTTCCTGCCGGATGAGTTCATCGAAAAATGCTACTTGGCGGGCCAGTTCGGTTTTGGCTCCGGCGGTATTTTCGAGCAGGACGACACGGCAGTCTGGGAAGGCATTGCTAAGGCGGCATCGAGCCCCTGGAACCGCGCCAAGGGCACTCAGCTGCATTATCAGCAAAAGCGCGAGCCGATCGACGAAACCTGGAAAGGGCCGGGTAACTTCCATCCCTCGGTGTACGGCGAGTCCTCCCAGGAAGCCTTCTGGCGCCGCTGGCTGAAGGAAATGGCCGACGGCAAGGCCGAGCGGATTATTCGCGATGATGCCTGTAATAAAGGAGCGCAGAGATGAGCCAGAAAACCGACCCCCAGCTGCGCGAGATTGCCGCCGAGTTTCTTGCCACCGAAGCCTTGTTGCTGGATGAGCGACGCTTTCGCGACTGGTACGACATGCTCGATGACGAACTCAACTATGAAGTGCCCATTCGCATCGCGATGAAGACCTACGCCGAGGAATTCCCCGACGGCGCCTACCGCATCAGCGATTCCAAGGCTCATATCCAGACCCGTATTGCGCGCCTGGAAAGCGGCCACGCTTGGGCCGAAGTTCCGGCCTCCCGCACTCTGCGTCTGGTGGGCAGCCTGCTGGTGGAGCCCACCGAACAGGAGGACGTGATCTCGGTGATCAGCGCGATGATCATGTACCGCCAGCGCGGCCACGACGACAAGGGCGACGTGGTCCCCGTTCGCCGCTATGACCTGCTGCGCCTCACGGACACGGGCGCGAAGTTGCTCAAGCGCAAGGCCGTCATCACCGAGGCCGTGTTGCAGACGCCAAACCTGGGTGTGTTCCTGTAACCATCTGAGCCCAACAAGAACAAGAGAGCAGTGCGATGGCAGAACGAGTTGAGGTCATTCTGGATACCAAGAAGTGCCAGGGCTATGGACTGTGCCTGGGATCTGATGATGTGTTTGAAATGGAGCCGGAGGGCAATGTTGCGCGGTTGAAAATGCGCTTCGTGGATATCTCGCGCCTGGACGAAATGGAAGACGCGGCACGCGACTGTCCCGCCAACGCCATCAGTTGCCGAGTCGTCCAAGACTAACTATTCAGGAGCGCAGGACATGAGTAATAACGTCAAGAATATTATTGGTGGCAAGTTCGACCAGATCTGCTTCGTGGTCGACGACATCGAGGCCGCCATCGAGGTGTGGAAAAAAACCAATGGCGTCGAAGTCTGGAACATTGCCTACGACCTGGCCAAGGAGCAGACCCAGAAGGAGCTCTGGGGCAAACCGGGCGATTTCCAGTTCAGCTGCGCCTACGGCTATGCCGGCGACACCCTGATCGAGCTGGCCCGCCATGACGGCGGCCAGAGCCTGTACAAGGACTTGCAGGAAACCCGCGGCTTTGGTCCGCACCACATCGGCTTTCGCCAGAGCAATGCCGAGGAATACGACCAGGCGGTAAGCCATTACCTCGAACAGGGCGTGGTCAAAGCCATGGCCGGTTTCTTCGAGGGGCCGTTCGGCAATTGCCGCTGGAGCTACTTCGACACCCGTGAGCTGATCGGTTGCTACACCGAGTTGTACTACGTCGACGGCGAGCTGAGCGCGCGCATGGACGCCCTGCGGCACGGCGAGAACGTCAGCATCACCTCATGATTGACTGCTGCGCCGGGGCGTCGCGGTCATGCCAGGCGCCCCGCATACCCCCTTCGTACACTAACAAGAGCACGAAATGTATGAACATCATCGGTCCAGACGCGCTGGTTTTCGCGGTTGACGACATCGCCACCGCCGCCAGGTACATGACGGATTTTGGCCTGCAAGCCGCGGGTAGCACTCGTCATGGTCAATTGTTCGAAACCCTGGACGGCACGGGTGTGGTCATCTGTGACGTCAACGATCCGGCGCTGCCCCCGGCGCTGAGCCCCACCAACAAGCTGCGCAAGATCATCTACGGGGTTAGCGATCAGCGGAGCCTGGAGCAGATCGCCGCCGAACTCGGCAAGGACCGCGAAGTGCGGCGCATGGACGACGGCAGCCTGGAGGC
This sequence comes from Serpens gallinarum, assembly GCF_014836765.1. Classification (GTDB taxonomy): domain Bacteria; phylum Pseudomonadota; class Gammaproteobacteria; order Pseudomonadales; family Pseudomonadaceae; genus Serpens; species Serpens gallinarum. The sequence goes on along the minus strand of NZ_JACSQG010000006.1, from coordinate 128,658 downwards.
GGTCGACGACATGGGTATTCACCTGGCTTTCCAGCTGACGGTGCGCCGCGAGATCAGCCTGCCGGCGGAAAAGATCAACGCACCGGGCGCGCCGCTGCAACGGGGTGTCAACGTGGTCGGTATTGACCCGGATACCCCGGCTCGGGTGCAGCTCCGCTCGCTGGGCCACTTTGCGCTGTTCGTGCCCGATGTACCCAAGGCCGAAGCCTTCTACACCGAGCGCCTGGCCTTTCGCTGCAACGACCGCCTCGGGGGTGGCCCGTTCATGCGGCCCAAGGGCACCCAGGAACACCACACTATGTTCCTGATCCAGACTCCGCCCCAACTCAAGGGCGTGGAGCACATGGCGTTTCACCTCGGTGGCCCGAGCGAGGTGATGGAGGCGGGCAATCGTTTCCGCGAGCTGGGTTACAGCAGCTTCTGGGGGCCGGGCCGTCACTCGTTCGGTTCAAACTGGTTCTGGTATTTCGAAAGTGTGCTGGGCTGTCGTTTCGAGTATGACGCCGACATGGACCAACACGACGACAACTGGGTACCCCGGGAAAAGCCTCTGCACGTGGACAATGCCCAGGCCTACCTGCTGCAGGTGTGCGAGAACTGGGCACCCTTCGGCCCGCCGCCGGTCAAGCCGACCACTGAAGAGGTGGCTAAAGCCTGACTCCCACCGCAGAAACACGAAACCGCACTCAGGTGCGGTTTCGTGTTTTTCAGCGCCCTGTTTTTCAGTGTCACCACCGTCTGCCACACGGCATACGAGCCGGCACTGTATTCACTTCGCAGATAGCTGGATTGATTCAACTTGGGTGGCTCGTGCCAAGGGGCATTCTTAGAATGATTTTCACGCGATTGTCTGGGGTTGGGCCGGCCCCGTGCCAGGCCCATGAATAACTACAAGAAGAAACGGGAAGATCAGCATGGCATCGGAAAATCGTTTTCGCTTCACCGGCGTAGAGTGCATCAAGTTCGCGGTCGAGAACGTTGACGACGCCGTTCGCTTCGCCACCGACTGGGGGCTGACACCTGTTGCGTCTGTCGACCCCGAGGTGAGGATCTTTCGCAGCGTCGACGGCTCCGAAGTGCATGTGGCACAGGCCGATGAGGCGCGCGCGGATCGTCGCCCAGTGGGCGGTGGTAGCGGTATGTGCGAGGTGGTCTGGGGTGTAGAGGATCGCGCCAGCCTGCTGGCCCTGGCCGAGGAGTTGGGCAGTGACCGGCGCGCCGAGTTCGATGCCGAGGGTGTGCTGCACAGCGTCGATGACCTGGGCATCAACCTGGCCTTTCGCTTGGCCCAGCGCCGTTCCGCGGTGTATGAAGCGACGCGCTTCAACTCGCCAGGCCGCCCCGACCGCATCAATCGGCGCGCGCCGCGTTGCGAGGCGGCCAAACCCCACGAAATCAGCCACTTGGCCATTGGTGTGGATGACGCCGGTCAGGCGGTGCAGTTCTACCTGAAACGCCTGGGCTTCATCGTTTCAGACCGCTACGCCAACCGTGGCGTGTTTCTGCGCTGCTCGCCCAGCGGCAACCATCATCATGTGTTCTTCATGAATGCCAAGGTGCCGGGCACGCGCTTCAACCACCTGGCCTTCAAGGTGCGTGACATTCACGAAGTGATTGGCGGCGGCCAGCACCTCGAATCGCTGGGCTGGAAGACTTTCGCCGGTCCGGGCCGGCACATCATTTCCTCGGCCTGCTTTTGGTACTTCCAATCGCCGTTTGGCGGCGCCTGGGAATACGCCGCCGATGAGGACGTGGTGACCACTGAGTGGGAATCCCAGGACTTTGCCGCCACGTCGCACATCTTTACCGAATGGACCTTTGGCCTGGAGAAATCCGACGGCACCCTCAAAGGCCCGATTTCCGGCAGTAAAGACAAAACACTGTAATCGGCCTATCGGTCCTGCTTCACCGCCGCCATTGGCGCGGCGGAGTCGGCCGACGATAGGCGGACCATTTCGCCGGCAACAAGGAGTTCTCCCGTGTCTGCATCGCGTCCTTGCGAAACCCCTTACTGGATCGAACTGCTGCACAGCCAGGTTCGCCAGATCCAGGGAAAATACCGTACCCGCATCATTGAGGCTGGCTCCGGGCCGGCATTGATCCTGCTGCATGGCACGGGCGGTCATGCGGAAAACTACGCGCGTAACATCGCCCAGCTGGCGCAGGACTTCCACGTCATTGCCCTGGATTTCCTGTGGCATGGCAAATCCCAGACCGAGGGTTATGACCCCGAGATCATTCCGCCGCTGGTGGACCAGGTCATCGATGTGATGGATGAACTGGGCCTGGCGAGTGCCTGTGTCGAAGGCCAGTCGCTGGGCGGCTGGGTGGCGATGCAGCTGGCCTTGCGTCACCCGCATCGAGTGAATGCGCTGGTACTGACCACCACCATGGGCTACACGCCGGACGCCGGTGCCATCGACGGCTATGTGGAACCGAACTGGGCGAGCAACCTGGCCAGCTCGCTCGAGGTGCTGCGCAACCCCAGTTATGACGCGGTGCGTACACGCATGGAGCGGATTCTGGCCAAACCCGAACGGCTGACTGATGAGGCCATTCGCGTACGTCAGGCTCTGTACCAACAGTCCGAATTGGCCGAGGTGCAGCAGCGGTTTATTGCCGAGTACCTGGCCGGCGAGACCATTCGCCAGCATCGGGTCACCGATGCGCTGGCCCGGCAGATCGCCGCGCCCACGCTGGTGTACTGGGGCGAACGCAACCGTACGCCGCCGTCACTGGGCCAGCACATTGCTCGCCAGGTACAAAACGGCCGCTTCCATTGCGCCAGCGACACCGGGCATTGGGCGCAGTTCGAGAGCGCTCCGGAACACAACGAAGTGGTGGCGGCCTTCCTCAAGGCGCACCTGCCCCCGGTCTGAATCAGCAGAAGGAAAACAACAATGTCGATACCCCCCCTCACGCTTGCCGGCCGCTGGGAAATTCTTTCCTGGGAACAGGCCTACGACGACGGTCGCCGCGAACTGCCCATGGGCGAGCGGCTACAGGGTTTTATTCAGTACACCGAGGCGGGCGACATGGCTTGCATGATCGCCGCCCAGGATCGCCCGAATTTCGAGACCGGCGGCCAATGGAATGCCAGCAACGATGAGAAGGCTCGTGCCTACAACAGCATGCTGGCCTATGGCGGTCGCTACGAAGTGAACGGCGACGTCATTTCTCACCGTGTCGAGATCAGCATGTTCCCCAACTGGAAAGGCGGTGTGCAGAAACGCCATTTCGAGGTCAATGCCGACGGCACCCTGACCTTGAGTGCCCGCCTGGAAGAGGGCACTCCCCAAGCACGTACCGCCCGCCTGGTGTGGCGGCGCGCCGCAGCACATTGAGGAAGAACGACCATGAGCGAGCAAGCCAGCAATCCAGAAATCGGCCAGAGCATCCAGACGGGCGCCATTCTCACCAATTACCACGATATCGGCAGCGGCGAGCCGGTGCTGTTGCTGCACGGTTCGGGGCCGGGCGTGAGTGCCTGGGCCAACTGGCGCCTACCGATCCAGGGCCTGAAAGATCAGTTCCGCCTGCTGGCGCCGGATCTGGCCGGTTTCGGCTACACACAGGTGCCGGAAGGTATCGAGTATTCGCGCCAGCTGTGGCTGGAGCAGATTGTCGCCTTCATGGATGCCAAGGGCATCGACCGCGCCAGCGTGATCGGCAACTCCTTTGGCGGTTCCATGGCCTTGGCCCTGGCTATCCATCACCCGGAACGGGTCAACAAACTGATCCTGATGGGCAGCGTCGGCGTGCCCTTCGAGCTGACGGCGGGACTGGATGCGGTCTGGGGCTATGAGCCCTCGGAAGACAACATGCGCGCCATCATGCGTATTTTCGCTTACGACCAGAAACTGGTCGGCGATGACCTGGTGCGCATGCGCTACGAGGCAAGCAAACGCCCCGGCGTGCAGGAGGCTTACGCCAGCATGTTCCCGGCTCCGCGCCAGCGCTGGGTCGAAGCCATGGCCCACGAGGAAGCGCAGGTGCGCGGCATCAAGCATCCGACTCTGCTGGTGCACGGTCGCGACGATCGGGTGATCCCGCTGGAAACCTCGCTCACCCTGCTGCAATGGATCGACAACAGCCAACTGCACGCCTTCGGTCGCTGTGGCCACTGGACCCAGATCGAACATGCCGCCGCGTTCTGCCAGCTGGCCTCCAGCTTCCTCAAGGCAGACTGAAACCGGCCCTTACCTAAAAACAAGAACAAGGATCACTCGATATGGCCAGCAAAGCAGCACGAAGAGCACTGATTGTCGGCGCCGGAACCGCCGGCATGTCCGCCGCCATTACCTTGCGCCGGATCGGCGTGGCGGTGGATCTGGTCGACATCAACCCGCAATGGGGCGCGCTGGGCGCCGGTTTGACCATTACTGGCCCGACCTTGCGCGCCCTGCACCAGTTGGGCGTGTATGAGGATGTGGCTCGCAAGGCGTATGTGGGCGAGGGCATTCAGGTCTGCGATACCGCAGGCGATCCGCTGCGCACGCTGGCGACACCCATGCCCGAAGGCAGCGAAGTACAGAGCAGTGGCGGCATCATGCGCCCGGTGCTGCATGGCATTCTGGAGAAGCACACCCGCGCCGCCGGAGCCAGCATCCGCATCGGCCTGAGCATCGAGGCGCTGCAGCAGGACGGCACCGGGGTGGATGTCACCTTCAGTGATGGCAGCCAGGGCCGTTACGACCTGGTGTTGGGCGCCGATGGGGTTTTTTCCCGCGTGCGCGGCCTGATCTTCCCGGATGCGCCCAAGCCCGAGTACACGGGCCAGAGCGCCTGGCGCCTGTTCCTGCCGCGTCCGCCGCAGGTCGAACGGCGCACCTACTTCCTCGGTGGGCCGGTCAAGGTGGGCTTCACACCGGTGTCGGAAACCGACATGTACCTGTTCCTGCTGGAGCGCACGCCCCAGGTGTTCATCAAACCGGAACACTTCCACAGCGAACTGGCCAAGCGCCTGGAAGGCTACGGCGGCATTCTCCAACAGATTCGCGAGTCGTTGAACCCGCAGTCCGATATCAACTTCCGCCCGCTGGAAGCCTTCATCCTGCCGTCGCCCTGGTACCGCAATCGGGTGCTGCTGATCGGCGATGCTGCGCACCCGACCACACCGCAACTGGCCTCAGGTGCCGGTATGGCCATCGAGGACGCGCTGGTTCTGGCTGAGGAACTGGAACAGGCGCAAACCGTGTCCCAGGCCTTTACCCATTTCATGGAGCGTCGTGAAGGACGGTGCCGGCTGGTCACCGAAAGCTCGATGGAACTGGGGCGTCTGGAACAGGCACGAGCACCGGTCGAGGCGCAGACGGCGGTGGTCGAGCGAGCGTTGCTCAAGTTGAGCGAGCCGGTCTGACGGCAGCGGCGGTTACCGAACAGTGAGGGAAATTGACATGAGCATCGACCCATCCGTGTTGCACAGTCTCAGTGCTGGGCTGTACCAAGCGCTGCGCCAGGCCGAGGCCATCGAGCCGCTGACCACACGCCATCCGCAACTGACTATTGAGGACGCCTACGGGATTCAGCAGCAACTGATTGCCCGGCGTCTGGACGACGGCGAGCGCATCGTCGGCAAGAAGATCGGCGTGACCAGCGTCGCGGTGATGAACCTGCTGGGGGTGGACCATCCCGACTTTGGCATCCTTACCGATGCCATGGTGTACAACTCCAGCGAGGCGATTGCTGCGTCTGCGCTGATCCAGCCCAAGGCCGAAGGCGAGATTGCCTTCGTTCTCAAGCATGACCTGAGCGGCCCGGGCGTCACCGTGGCCGAGGTGCTGCGCGCCACCGAAGGGGTGATGGCCTGCTTCGAGATTGTCGATTCGCGTATCCGCGACTGGAAAATCAAGATCCAGGATACCGTCGCCGACAACGCCTCCTGCGGGGTGTTCGTGCTCAGCGACCGGCTGGTGCCGGTGGCCGAGGTGGACCTGAGCCTGTGCGGCATGGTGCTGGAGAAGAACGGCGAGATCGTCGCCACCGGTGCGGGCGCGGCGTCCATGGGCTCGCCGGCGGTGGCCGTGGCCTGGCTGGCCAATACCCTGGGGCGCCTGGGTATGTCGCTGAAAGCGGGCGAAGTGATTCTGTCAGGCTCGCTCGGGCCGATGATCCCGGTCACCGCTGGCGACAACCTGCGGGTGTCCATCGGCGGCATCGGTTCCTGTTCGGTGCGTTTCGTTTGATGTCACCTGAAATACCGCTTGGGAGAATAAAAATGACAACTCCAATTGCAAATGCCCTGATCGTGGGCGGTGGTTTTTCCGGCATGGCGGCGGCTATTCAACTGCGCAAGCTGGGGGTTGCGGTCGATCTGCTGGAAATCGATCCGCAATGGCGCAGCTACGGCGCCGGCATCAGCATCGGCGGGCCGACGCTGCGGGCCTTCCGCACCTTGGGCGTGCTTGAGCGTTTTTTGGAAGAGGGCTATGCCTGTGACGGGCTGGATATCCTGTCTTCGGGCGGTCACTTGCTGGCGCAGATACCAACACCACGCATCGCGGGTGATCAGGTGCCGGGCAGCGGCGCGGTAATGCGTCCGGTACTGGCCAGGATTCTGGCCGATGCGACGCGCGCCTGCGGTACCCAGGTGCGCCTGGGCTGCAGCTTCAGCGGTTTTCAGCAGGACGCCGAGGGCGTCGAGGTGGGCTTCACCGATGGCAGCCGCCAGCGCTACGACCTGGTGATCGGCGCCGATGGCCTCTATTCCAAGATGCGCCAGCACTTGCTGCCAAACGCGCCAGCGCCGCGCTACACCGGTCAGGGGGTATGGCGTGCGGTACTGCCCCGTCCGGCGCATATCGTGCGCACCATGCTGTGGGTGGGCGAGCACCTCAAGGTGGGGCTCAATCCGGTCTCGCAGGACGAGATGTACCTGTTCGTCAACGAAGACCGTCCAGTCAACGATTTCATTCCTCCGGAACAATTCCTGCTTCGGCTGAAACGCCTGCTCGAATCGTTCTCGGCGCCGGAGGTTCGGCAAGCCAGCGACCAACTGAATGAACACTCGCTGGTGGTGTTCCGGCCGCTGGAAGGCTTGCTGGTGCCCGAGCCCTGGCACAGGGGACGCGTGGTGTTGATCGGCGATGCGGTGCACGCGACCACGCCTCATCTGGCGTCGGGGGCGTGCATCGGCATCGAGGATGCCATCGTGCTGGCTGAAGAACTGACGGGGGCCACCGATCTTGCCGGGGCACTGCATCGCTGGCAGCACCGCCGTTGGGAGCGCTGCCGGATGGTGGTCGAAAATTCGGCGCGTCTGGGGGAGATCGAAATCAGCGGTGGGGACAAGACCGAGCACAGGCGCATCATGGACGAGTCGTTCAGAGCCCTGGCAGAACCGATTTGAACACGCAATCTGGAGGTAGCATGCCAATGCTTGACGATCATGTGGTACTGGTTACCGGCGGTGGTTCGGGCCTGGGACTGGGCGTGGCCCGCTATTGCAGAGAACAAGGCGCCGAGGTAGTGATCCTCGACGTTTCCGCGGCCAAGGTAGCTCAGCTGCAGCACGAGTGGGGGTCCGAGGCGCTGGTTCTGCAGGGCGATGTAACGCGGCTGGCAGACTTGCGTGCCTGCCGCGACGCCATCATCGAACGCTACGGCCGGCTGGATGCGTTGATTGGCGTGCAAGGCATCTTTGATGGCAATCTGCCGCTGCGCGAGGTGGCGGAAGAGCGGCTGGATTCGCTGTTCGACGAGATCATGCACGTCAACGTCAAAGGCTATCTGCTGTCGGCGCGAGTCTTTGCCGACCTGCTGCAGGCAAGCGCCGGCGCCATCGTGCTGACCACCTCCACCGCTGCGTATGCGGCCGATGGGGGCGGTGCCTTCTACACCGCCAGCAAGGGAGCGATTCGCAGCCTGGTAAGCCAACTGGCTTTTGAGTTCGCGCCGCATATCCGGGTCAACGGCGTGGCGCCGGCCGGCATTGCCAACAGTCAGCTCGCCGGCCCCAGCACCTTGGGCATGGCTGAGCAGAAGCAGTCGGACATTCCCAAAGACGCCTTCCTGTCGATGTTCCGCTCGATCAGCTTGCTGCAGGAACTGCCCAGCGCCGAGGATCACGGCCCGCTCTATGGGTTTCTGGCATCCAGGCACAACAAGATCATGACGGGGCAGACGGTGGTAGCCGATCAGGGCCTGCTCAATCGCACACTGCTCACCCGCGGCGCTTAAATCAGGATCGATTCAGGAGCATGCAAGCGCCCTTGGACGGGGCTGTGTTGAGCCCCGTGTTACCTCCACAACAATAATAATTCGGGAAGGTATCGCGACATGAACACACGCCTGATCAGGCAGATGGCCGCACCCTTGCTGTTGCTGGTCTGCCTTAAGGTGAGCGCCGGATACGAGCTGCAGGACAGGGTTCAAGGCGTCCGCAGCAACAGTTTCCTCATTGTTTCCAGCATCCTGCTGAGCTACGACCCTTTTGCCAGAACCTTCGATCATGGCAAACGTGATGACTACCTGACTCGGTTGGCAACCATGGCCGTGATCATGGATGACCCTGACCTGGTGCTTCTCAAAGTGGACTTCGACCACTTCTCCACGGCGATCCGCGATCTAGATACCCGCTCGGCCGAAGTGCCGTTAGGCGTCATCAACGTCATTCTGGATAGCCAGGCAAACCTGGTGGCGCGCGCTAGCACCCTTTATTCCACCCAGCCGAGCGAGCGGACCAAGAGCCGGCTGCATGCGTTGAGCCTGGCCAGTGCCAGGATGCTAATTCTTTATCAGATGCGGCCTTACGGAGGGCTGGTGATGTATCCGGGCATCCTGCTGGACGAGCAGCAGATCTTGGCGCTGGATGCGCACATCATGGCCGGACTCGACGCTGAAGCGCTTGCGGGCATCGACTCGATCAGGCGCCACTACCTGTTTGTCCGGCCCAGGCTGTTCGATGTCGACAAGGATTTCACGGCTTACGGCGTGAACTATTACCTAGGGCAAAACATTGTGCGGCTGGACGCGCTCGCCGGTGCCTTGTGATGCCGGTGGGCTTGGCGCCGGGTGCCAGCCATGCAATCGCCGCATAGCTGTATTCGGCCTCTGCGTCTGGCTCCGGGCGGGCCGCGGTCTCTATCCTCGTGGCAAAAAGGAGTGAGCGATCGATGAAAACCTTGCCCAGCTTCCATTACGTCATTCAGGGCTCCGACCAGGCGCCCTGGCTGACTTTCATCCCCGGTATCGGCAACGATGCGTCATTCTGGGCGCGCCAGGCCGCCGCCTTGTCCAGTTCGTTTCGCGTGCTGTGTTTTGACCCTTGGGGGCATGGCCAAAGCCCTGTGCCACCTACGGACTGCCGCTTCGATGACATCGTGCGCGGGGTGGTGAACCTGTGGGATGAGCTCGACATCGAGAGTTCCAGCGTGGTCGGGCTTGGCTTTGGCGGCTCCCTCGGCCTGGCGTTGGGCATCGACTATCCGCAGCGCGTGGAACGCCTGGCTGCGTTCTGTTGCCGGCCACGGCAACCGGATGAGCGCCGCGATTTCTGGCGCGCGCGCCTGGAGTTCGCCGCAGCCCAGGGTATCCACACCCTGGCCGACATCACCGTGGACCGTTGGCTGAGCGCGGAGTTTCGCGCCAGCCATCCAGAGGTAGATGACTGTTTGCGGCAGATGATGAAAGGCACCCGCCTGGAAGGCTACCGGGCCTACGTGAAGGCCTTTATCGACATGGACCTGACCGACGCTTTCTCCTCGCTGCGCGTGCCGACCCTGTTGGTGGCTGCCGAGCACGACCATGGCGGTGGCCCGGTTGAAGCGATGCGCGCCATGGCTGAGCAGAACCCCCATACGTCGCTGACGGTGATCAGCGGCGTCGGGCATATCTGCAATCACGAGGCGCCTGCACAGGTCGAGCAGATCCTACAAAAATTTCTTGTCGGCACCTGAATCACGGCGTTTGGGCAGCGAAGCGGCCCTGAGCTATCGGCAATCGCCAGAGGACTAAACATGACAACAATAAAAACGGGCATCGTCATCGTGGGTGCGGGTCATGGCGGTTGCAGCCTGGCTGCCGCTTTGCGGGCCTCGAATTATGCCGGCGATATCACCTTGCTCAGCGAGGAAGCGGATTACCCCTACCACCGTCCGCCGCTGTCCAAAGCATTCATGTGCAGCGGTGAGGCGAATGACGGCGACAGACTGCTTCTGCAACACGAAAGTTTTTACCGCGACAACCGCATCGATCTGAAACTCGATGCCCGAGTCGCGGCCATCGATGTCGCCAGCAGTTGCCTCACGCTGGCTAGCGGGGAGCGACTCGCATACGGCCACTTGGCGCTGGCCACCGGCTCGCGCGCACGTAGTCTGTCGATCCCCGGCAGCGATCTGCAGGGTGTCGAAGTGCTGCGCACACTGGTGCATGCACGGCGCTTGCGCGAACGCCTGGAGAACTGTCAGAACGTGGTCGTGGTGGGCGGGGGCTTTATTGGCCTGGAGGTAGCTGCCACAGCCCGCAAGCTGGGCAAGGAGGTCAGGGTGCTGGAAACCGCCGAGCGGATACTGCAGCGCTCGGTGGCGCCGGTCACGTCGGAATACATCACCGGTCAGCACCGGGCAAAGGGCATCGCCATCGAACTCAATACCTGCGTTGAAGCCTTTGCCGGCAGCAACGGCCGGGTAACGGCGGTAACCTGCGCAGGACAGCACTGGCCGGCCGACTTGGTGATTGTGGGCGCGGGCGCTATGCCCAATAGCGAGTTGGCAGAAGCGGCGGGCATTGCCTGTGCCAACGGCATTCTGGTGGATGCACAGATGCGAACGTCGGTGCCGAATGTCTTCGCCCTGGGCGACTGCGCTGCCCATGAAAACGCCTACGCAGGCAAAGAGCGTATCCGCCTGGAGTCGATCCAGAACGCCAATGACCAGGCTCGCGTGGTGTCCCAGGTGCTGACCGGCAACGAGTCCCGCTATCACAGCGTGCCCTGGTTCTGGTCCGATCAGGGCGATATCAAGTTGCAGATGGCCGGTCTGTCCATCGGCCGCACCGAGTGTGTCACTCGCGGCGATCCGCAGCAGGGCCGCTTCTCGGTATTTCATTACCGGGATGACACGCTGATTGCGGTCGACTCCATCAATCAGCCGCTGGAGCACATCCTGTCCCGCAAGCTGTTGGCCCAAGGTATTTCACCGGCCAAGACGGTTATCGCCGACACCGCTGCCGACCTCAAGCAATTACTCGGCTGAGACGCCCCGGCTTTTTTCCAACGCAGCGCGCTGGCTCACGGCTGCATCACCCACAGAAAAGGGCATGCTATGTTCACTCGCTTGTTGGGCAATCTGTCGCTGGGGATGAAGTTATCGCTGGGCTTCGCGCTGGTGATGGCATCGACCTTGGGGGTAGCCGCCACCGCGCTCTATGCCCTGAATGTGCTGGAGGTGCGCGGTGAAAAAATCCGCCAGTCGGGAAGCATTCAAACGCTGCTGTTGCAGGCTAGGGTGGCCGAGAAGGAGTTCGGTTTGGCGTTGACGTCCGAGTCGGCCATAAGGGTTGCTCTGGTGGTGAACGAACTGGTTACGCTCCTGCGTGCGCAAGATCCTGGCGATATCCGTTCAGCTCGGGCCGTCGATGTGTATCTGGAGCAGTTTGAACGCTACGCCCAGGCCCAGCGCACTGCACGCCAAGCTCGTGTTCACATGCAGGAGCGGGCGCAGGCGGTGGGCGAGCGCTTTACGGCAGTGCTGCTGGATCAACTGGATGCCGTAAACCATCTGGCTGACCAGTCGTTGCCGGCAGACAGCCTGCGCATGTCCTTGCTTGAGCAAGCCTCCATGCTGCGAGACACACTGGCGGCGCTGCGCAACAGCGAGTTGTACTTCACCCTCGAAGACACGGCCGAGATCCGCAATGACTGGGAGACGCGGATGACGGAAATGCGCTCCTACGTGGATGGGCTTGCCCGCCAGCTCGAAGGCAGTGAACAACAATCTTTGATGCAGGCCAATCTGGCACTGGATGAATACCGTGCGGCCTTCGAGCGCTTCGCCGCCAGTCGTGCGCAAGCTGGAGACAGCCAGGCAGAAATGAGCCGTTCCGCCGAGCAGGTCAGCGAAGTGCTCAAGGTAATCAACGGGACGCAGGTTCACGCGTGGCAGGAGTTGAATAAGCAGGTCTCGCGGCTGCTGCTGGTCATGGTGGCGATGGCGCTGGTGTTCTGCACGGGCGCCGGGCTGCTGATTCGCCACCAGATACTTCAGCCGCTGCGTCTGGTCGTCGCGTTGACGCAGCGAGTGGCGTCAGGAGATCTCACCGCGACCATCACGACCCAGGGCCGGCGCGATGAGCTCGGCCAATTGCTTGGCAGCGTCGGCAGCATGCTTGACAGTTTGCGCGACCTGGTCGGCCGCATCGGTCAAGGCGTTGGCCAGCTGAATATGGCGGCCGGCGGTCTGGTACAAGTCACCGAGCGCACGCGTCAGGGGGTTGAACAGCAGCGCGAAGAAACCGAACGGGCAGCGACCGCGATGCAGCAGATGGCGGTCAGTGCCCAGGAGGTGGCGCGCGATGCCGGCGATACCCGCGATGCGGTCGGCCGCGCGGGAAGCCAAGCGCGCAAGGGCGATGAGCTGGTGCAGCGGGTGACCGACAATATTGATCGGCTGGCGCAGGAGATGGGCGGTTGCTCCGAGGCGATGGGCTTGTTGCTCCTGGAAAGCAACGCCATTGGCAAGGTGCTGGATCTCATCAATGCCCTGGCCGGGCAGACCAACCTGTTGGCGCTCAACGCCGCCATCGAGGCGGCGCGGGCTGGCGAACAGGGTCGCGGCTTTGCGGTGGTGGCCGACGAGGTGCGCCACCTTGCGCTGCGCACGCAGGCGTCAACCGACGATATCGTGGCGATCATCCAGCAGTTGCGCCAGGTCGCCGAGCAGGCCGCCGGCCGTTTGCAGGGCAGCCAGGCGTTGACCCGGGAAAGCGTGCTGCTGGTGGCGCAGGCCTCCGACACCCTGCGGGAAATTGCCGTGGCGGTTACCGCCGTGGAGCAGATGAGCCAGCAAATCGCCGCCGCCGCACAGATGCAGAGCATGATGGTCGGTGAAGTAGGTGGCAGCATGCAGCGGGTACGGGCGGTGTCCGAACAGAGCACGCACGCAAGCGGCTTGCTGGAAGAGTCGGTGCGCGAGTTGGAACAGGTAGGCGATTCCCTCAATGCCGCTATCGGTGGCGTGCGAACCTGAGCGATAGAGGCGTATCGCCGGGATGCGAACGATCGTAATCAAAAGGCCGTTTTCGCAGGCCGCACAAAAAGCTATTGGCCCGGCAGCAACGTTCCATCTAACTATGGCGACTCTGGGTCAGTATCTATTTGCAAATATTTCTGGAATAAAAGCAGCTGCGCACTTGCAAGTACCGCATGCCAAAAAAACATGGCGTCGGGTTCAAACGAGTGTTTCAACTTTGAAAGTGCGCCATGCCGCTCTTCTCGTTATGCTCTTGGGCGATGGAAATCAGAGATATATAAAAGCTGCGCGGCTATCAAGTTATTAATAAGTGTCTGTGAGGGTGGTAGTGTTGCGTTGGTACGTTATCTCCTGATTGAATAAGCCTGAATATATAATAATAAATGGGAGGTTGTTTTGCAGACGATTCTTGATCCCAAGTGGCATCTCTTTATTACCGTGGCCAAGTTGGGAAGCCTTACCCAGGCTGCAATAACGCTGGATGTTCCGCAGTCAATGATCAGTCGGCATATTTCTCAATTGGAAAGAGCCTGCGGCGTACGGCTGTTCAATCGTACGGGACGCGGTGTAACGCTTACCGACTTTGGCCGTGAGCTGTTGCCGCGCATTGAAATCATTGCCGGTGAGGCGGAAGAACTTGCCGATGTCATCCAAACCTCGGGTGGGTTACCTATCGGGGAAGTACGGGTTGGTCTGCTCCATTCTGCGGTTGGTCCGATGGCGGGGCCTTTGTTCGAACTGGTGCGCGAGCGTTATCCCCGCGTCAAGCTGCACCTGTGCGAAGGCAGCAGTTCCCAGCTCGAAGAGTTGATAGCGGATGGTCGCATCGACATGGCTATTCTGCTGCGCGAATGGGATGTGTCCACCAACGAGGAGTTCGTGCTCACACAGCCGAAGTTGATGCTGGTCGGGCGTACCGGCGAGGCGGCGGTGGCACAACCGACCATCGACTTGGAGGCGCTGGAAGGTTTGCCGCTGGTTTTGCCCTGCCGGCCCCACACATTGCGCCTGCGTCTGGAAAAACTCTCCAAGTCCCACAAGATCGATTTCAATTGTGTGGTGGAAGCCGATTCGATACGCCTGCAATGGGAGCTTGTGGCGGCGGGGGCGGGCTATGCGATTACGTCGGGCCTATTCGAACGTGTCCACGACTCCCGATTTGCCATGTCCCGAATTACCAACCCCGAATTGATCCGCAGCGTGGTACTAAGCAGCTCGTTGCGCCGTCCCAACTCCCTGGCTACCCGAACGGTGCAAAAGCTCATCGAGCAGGAAGCGCCACGGCTATTGAGGAACATTGCCTGAGGCGCGCCTGTAACCCATGCCGTTAAGATGTGCCGGCGCCAGGCACATCTTCTGGTGCAAAAGGGACTTAGATACCCTGGGTTTTCCGCGCCGCCAACAGGTCCAATGCCACGTCGACGATCATGTCTTCCTGGCCACCCACCATGCGCCGCTTGCCTAGCTCGACGAGGATATCCAGGGTCTTGAGGCCGTATTTCTGCGCGGCGATTTCGGCATGGCGCAGGAAGCTGGAATACACGCCCGCATAACCCAGGCCCAGGGTTTCGCGATCGACGCGTACCGGACGGTCTTGCAGCGGGCGCACCAGATCGTCGGCGGCGTCCATCAGGCGATACAGGTCGGTGCCGTGATTCCAGCCCAAGCGTTCAGCGGCGGCGATGAATACTTCCAGCGGCGCGTTACCGGCTCCGGCGCCCATGCCGGCCAATGAAGCGTCGACGCGGTCGCAGCCTTCTTCGACCGCGACTATGGAGTTGGCCACGCCCAGGCTCAGGTTGTGGTGGGCGTGCATGCCGGTCTGGGTTTCGGGATTCAGTACGGCCTTGAAGGCGCGCATGCGGTCGCGAATGTCGTTCATGTTCATGGCGCCGCCAGAGTCGGCCATGTAGATGCACTGGGCGCCGTAGCTTTCCATCAGCTTGCCTTGGGCCGCCAACTGCTCGGCCGGGATCATGTGGCTCATCATCAGGAAGCCCACGGTATCCATGCCGAGGTTGCGGGCGTATTCGATGTGTTGCTTCGACACATCAGCTTCCGTGCAGTGGGTGGCCACGCGAACCACGCGAGCGCCGGCATCATAGGCCGCCTTGAGGTCATGCACGGTGCCGATGCCAGGCAACAGCAAGGTGGCAATCTTGGCATGGCTGATCACCTCCGCCACCGCCTCGATGTATTCCAGGTCCGTATGCTTGCCGAAGCCGTAATTGAAGCTGGAACCCTGCAGTCCGTCACCGTGGGCGACTTCGATGGAGTCGACGTTGGCTTGGTCCAGCGCACGGGCGATGTCCCGCACGTTTTCCAGGGTGTACTGATGGCGGATGGCGTGGCTGCCATCGCGCAGGGTCACGTCGGAGATGTAGATTTTCTTGTTTGGATCGAAGCTCATGGCGCGTCTCCTCAGCCGTTGTTCATGGCGTTGTTCAAGATCGACTGCGCCATGCGCTCGGCGGTGGCCAGCGCGGCGGATGTCATTATGTCGAGGTTGCCGGCATAGGCCGGCAGGTAGTGAGCGGCGCCTTCGACTTCGAGAAAGATCGAGGTTTTCAGACCCGAGAAGGTGCCATGGCCGGGAATGTGCAGCGGCGCGTGTTCAGGGATCACGTCGAATTGCACCTTCTGCTTGAGGCGGTAGCCCGGCACATATGCCTGCACCGCGGCCGCCATCTCTTCAATGCTGGCGGCCACCTGCGCCTGGTCAGCGGCTTCGGAGAGTACGAGCACGGTGTCACGCATGATCAGCGGCGGTTCGGCCGGGTTCATCACGATGATGGCCTTGCCCTTGGCAGCACCGCCGATCACCTCGATGGCCTTGGACGTGGTCTCGGTAAACTCGTCGATATTGGCTCGCGTGCCAGGGCCGGCTGACTTGGAAGCAATCGAGGCGACGATCTCGGCGTAGTGCACATTGGTCACGCGTGACACAGCTGCGACCATGGGAATGGTGGCCTGGCCGCCGCAGGTGACCATGTTGACGTTGAGCTGGTCGAGGTGCTGTTCCAGATTGACCACCGGTATACAGTAAGGGCCGACGGCCGCCGGGGTCAGGTCGATCAGGCGAATACCCGGCTTAGCGGCGCGTAGCTTGGCGTCGTTCTGCACGTGTGCGCCGGCCGAGGTGGCGTCGAAGACGAAGTTGATGTCAGCGAATTCCGGCAAATTGATCAGGCCGTCAACGCCCTCGGCGGTGATGGCGACGCCCAGACGCTGGGCGCGGGCTAGGCCGTCGGAGGTCGGGTCGATGCCAACCATGGCACCCATTTCCAGGTGTTTGGCGTTGCGCATGACCTTGATCATCAGGTCGGTGCCGATATTGCCCGGTCCGATAATGGCAACTTTAAGTTTGGCATTCATATAAGGATTCGCTGTCTAGAGGTATTAAGAAACTGCCGGACTACATAAGAGCCATTATAAAAGTTACCTCAGCGTTTGCTTTTTATCAGGGCCTAGTTTTTTTAGCGCCAGATAAACACCGATAAATCCGCTTAACAGGCCACTGAGAAAGCCACTTATGCCATTGCCGATTGCGTTGTCAAGAAGTGAGTCCGGGAACGGAACGATGAAATGATTAACGAGGAAAGATAGTGCGGCAGCGATTACGCCGCCTATCAGACCGGCGGTAATGGCTTCTTTAAGTTCGGTAGTCATGAGCGTACCTTTTTATTGTTCGGTTTTGGTATTCGTCGGGCTAGCGCAGCGGTCTTTTTAAAGTTAATGGAAGAGTTTTCTGGGATGGGGGTCATTGACGACTCCTTGCCGTGTCAGCTTACGAAGCAAGCTGGGGTGCAGCCACGCCTATCGGGTCATAGCAGTTATCTTGAAACTGAATAGAGGCCTGCTTTTCGATGAATAGCGGAGAGCAAAGGACTATTTGTGAAATGCGACATTCCCTCACCCCTTTTCGATGATCTGCGACATATCCCTGGGCTCTCTAGGCGCATTCCTCACGTATTTCCCGCCTCGGGACGTTTAGTGTTTTCTGGGTTTGAGGCCCCAGCGGCCTGTGAGGTATCCATGCGCTGGATGGGCGAGCTGTTCATCCAACCTCCGGAATCTCCTGGGGAGACGGCGGGTGGAGGCATGCAGCGGGGACGAGCCGTTGCCATGGGACGTCGAGCGGGACAAGGAACATGAGCGGGTTGGTTGCGTCTGGCCTGAGCGTCACCCAGGTGTTCTCCCGCAGGAGAACGTCAGCAGCCGTACAGCTCATGTTGTGGGGCGGCAGAGCCACGTTTGTCACGTGGATTGTCGCAGGGGGAATGCCCGTAATGCGTGTAGGGCCTGGGCTGTGGAGCTGTTTTCGCGCCCGTCTCTGTGTTAGGGCTACAGAGACGGGCGTTAGCTGTCGCAACCCCCAAAACGTACACGGGCAGGGAGGAAGACTGCTGCAGGTGTAATGACTCGCTCGAACTGCCTGAGCATGAATGAGGAGGCGGGCATCCATTGCCGGGGACGGCAATCGTGCGCGCTGCCGGACGCTGTGCGCACTTGGGTTGAACCACCGCAACGCGGCGTAGCCTTGAAGGTTCGGGCTACCTGGGTGCTGTCGACGACAGCGGCTTGCCTGAGGGACTAAAGCAGTGGATGGCCGAAGGGGCAAGCAATGCACGTCATAACAGTCGGTTCATGCGCGCTTGAAATCGCCTTGAATGATCTTTGTTGTTGGCGCGGTGGTAGCGTAGGCAGCCCAGTCGGCCATAAGGGCGCGGCGTTTTTCAAAGACATCGCCGCGCCAGTAAGCGGCTTCAGTACCCGTGGCGACCGTATGCGCAAGCGCAAGCTCGCATACTTCGCGCGGGTAGTGGGTGTTCTCGGCCGCCCAGTCGCGAAAGGTTGAGCGGAAGCCGTGCATGGTCAGATCGCCGCGCCCCATGCGGCGCAACGTCATCAGCATGGCCAGATTCGATAGGGGGCGGCCAGGGCGCTGCCCGGGGAACAAGTACGGGCTGCCCTCGATACGCTGCAGACTTGCCAGCACATCAAGGGCTGCATCAGACAGCGGTACGCGGTGTTCCTTGCCAGCTTTCATCCGACTGGTGGCAATTGTCCAGGCTCGAGCCTGAAGATCGACTTCTTCCCAGGTCGCATTCAGAACCTCAGATGTACGGCAGGCGGTAAGAATGGTCAGGCGTATGGCTTTATAAGACGGCGCGTCATACTTGGTCAGCTCGGCCATAAATGCGGGTAGTTCAGGCCAGGGTAGGGCGGTGTGGTGCACGACGGGCTGAATCTTCGACCGTTTGGGCAGCAGCTTGTCCAAGTGCCCGCGCCAGCGTGCCGGGTTCTCTCCGTCGCGCAGGCGGCGTGCCTTGGCTGCGTCCAGGATCAGTTCGATCCGGTTTCTCACACGATTGGCGGTTTCGGTTTTCTCTGCCCAGATTGGTTGCAGGATTTCCAGAAGATGTTCAGTGGTAACTTCATATGTGGGCAGGTGGCCAATAATCGGCTCGGCATAAGTGGCAAGGGTATTTTCCCACTGCTGCACATGTTTGGCGTTCTTCCAGCCGGCACGGTGTACTGCTATATAGTCGGCGGCCACGGTCTTGAAGTTGATGTCTCGCAGCTTGGCGCGCTCCATCGCTGCGCGCTCCTCCACGATTCGTAGCTGTTCACGTTCAGCCTCGACCTGCTGGCGCTCGCGTTCGGCATCACGGGCCGCCAGCGGGTCTACGCCGACCTTGGATGCCTTGCGTGCTTCGGCTGCTTTCTCGCGTGCTTGCGCCAGGCCGGTTTCTGGGTAGCGACCCAGGCCCATCGTGCGAGCCTTGCCGGCGATCTTGTAGCGATAAACCCAACTTGTGCCGCCTGTCTTGCTGATCTGGAAGTACAAGCCTTCTCCGTCGCCGGTCAATCCGGGGATGCGTGCCTTCACCAGACTCTCGATTGTGCGAACGGTCAATTTGCGCATTCACTCCCCCTAACCCACACCCTTGGACATCGTTCTGACCCACACCCTGACCCACACCTTTGCAGCTGGCTTTCGTTGTGCCTCGCTGGCGCTTTGTGGATGAGGTTAGGTCACGACCCCCGTTATCTCTAGGCTTCAAGGCGGTTTTTGTAGATTTTGGTAGTGATGGCTGGAAGCGAAAAAGGCGGACTATCTTCCCGCCATATTGCACGTTAAAGCCCCCTGAAGCTTTTGAAGTTTCAGGGGCTTTTTCGTTTTCAGGTCGACCAAGTGTCGAAGTAAGTGCGGGCGGGCCGCGCCGCGCCGCCGGTTACTCAATCCTCATCCAGCGTCTGGAACTCCGCGACCAGGAAGTCGAGCAGGGCGCGCACCGACGGCAGTTGGCCTCGGCGCGAGGGGTATACAGCATGAAGGATCTCGCGTTGTGGCTCCCAGCCTGGCAGTACATGGGTCAGCTCGCCGTTGGCCAGCCAGTCGCGCACCATCATCCGAGGCAGTTGCACGACGCCAACGCCCAGAATGGCTGCCTTGCGCAAGGCGGGCATGCTGCGCGTGACCAGTCGCGGAGAGTGGCGGATAGTGGCCTGAGCCCCCTCGGGGCCTAGCAGGTGCCAGCTGTATTCACTCTGCGGAGAGCGCAGCACCATACTGGGCAGCTCGGCCAGATCGGCTGGCGATGCCGGCAGGCGGCTGCGGCGTTCGAGCAGAGCAGGGCTGGCCACTAGGCATTGACCACGCTCAGCGAGCACGCGCAGCACCAGGTCACTGTCCTCCAGCGGCGGCGTACGCACGCGAATGGCGATGTCGACGCCTTCGCCGATCACGTCTACACGTCGATCGGTGGCCTCCACATGCAGTTCTACACGGGGGTATCGAAGCATGTAGACGGCCAGCATGTCGCCCACGCGGGATTCGAGCAGGGCGATTGGGCAGGTCACGCGGACGATACCTCGCGGTTCGGCCTGGTTCATGGCGATCGCTTCGTCGGCGGCATCGGCTTCAAGCAGCATCGCCTTGCAGTGGTTGTAGTAGGTTCGACCCGCCTCGGTGACGATGAAGCGCCGTGTCGAGCGCTGGATAAGACGCGTACCCAGTCGCTCCTCCAGTAATGCGATGCGTCGGCTCAGTTTGGACTTGGGGATCCCCAGGGCGCGGCCCGCCGGGGCGAAGCCGGCGTGGTCCACCACCTGCACGAAATAGTAGAGATCGTTGAGGTCTCGCATGGGCATCGTTCACCTAATAGGACGCTGCGTCAGATTATCACCCTCTAGCGTCCTTTTACCCGCCGTATTAACATCAGTTCATCGCTTCAGCAGTGCGGTCTCATGCCTCCGCCTCACCCAGTGCGTGCCGGCACCATCGAAATGGCCCAGAGGAATCAGGACGTTTCCGCCCATCCGCGTCTCTGGCAAGCCAACCTGGCGGTCCCATTCCCAGAATGATTCGGCGAGTCAACGCGCCCGAATGAATTCATATACCTATGAGGAAGTAATAGATGTCGAATCAAGCCATCGAAATTTTCAAGAAGCGCCGTAGCCAATACGCCCTGGGCAAGAACGTGGATATGGGCATCGAACAACTCACCGAGCTCATCAAGGAGGGCGTGCGCCAGGCTCCTTCCTCCTTTAACTCGCAAAGCTCGCGGGCGGTCATCCTGTTCGGCGAACAAAGCGAGAAGTTCTGGCAACTGGCCAAGGACGCCTTGCGCCCGCTGGTTCCAGCAGACACGTTTGCCGCCACGGAAGCCAAGCTGGACAGCTTTGCGGCCGGGGTTGGCACGGTGCTGTTTTTCGAAGATCAGAACGTGGTGAAGGGGCTGCAGGAACAATTTGCCCTGTATGCCGACAACTTCCCGGTCTGGTCCGAACAGGCGTCCGGCATTGCACAGTTCGCCGTGTGGACGGCCCTGGCCGAAGCCGGCATCGGCGCCAGCCTGCAGCACTACAACCCGGTGGTGGATGACGCCGCGGCCAAGGCCTGGAATGTGCCTGCGTCCTGGAAGCTGCGCGCGCAGATGCCGTTCGGCTCCAATGAAGCGCCTTTTGGCGAGAAAACCTTCATGGACGACGAGCAGCGCTTCCTGACCTTCGCCTGATGCAAGTGCGCCCCACGGCGCACCACGATGGTCGACTTGAAGTGAAACGGCGCCCTGCTCAGCAGGGCGCTCTGCTGTCTGGCTGCGAGAAGTCCTACTTATCGCACGTTGCCGAACGCTCGCTCGACACCCGGTAATTGTGTGTGCACCTCGCAGTTATGTGGGGCTCACAGTCAACGTAGGCCAGCCAGCGGGAGAATTGATCGCCGGTGGGCTGACAGCGCGTCCCACGCCGAATGGGTATTGAACCGGTGGGTCAAGGGCTCGAGACGCGCAGCCTCCGGAGCCGTGGGGGCTTTTTCGAAAAACATCGAGCCAGCCGGTAGGGTCGACGCTAGCGCGACGCGGGCCAGAGTGTGCAGGGCTGGTCCCCCAGGTTGCGGGTTGTGTATTCACTGCTTATGTTCCAAGTGAGGCATTTCCTGCGACGGGCACGCCACGATTCGCTGCAGGTTGCCGTTCATCCAGTGCGATTTACCGCAGCGAGGTGACGACATGCCGAACGACTCCCGTCCCGCCGTGCTCGAACTAATCGGCAATACGCCGCTGGTGCGCGTCAGCCGCTTGGATACCGGCCCATGCACGCTGTTTCTCAAGCTCGAATCGCAAAACCCCGGCGGTTCAATCAAGGATCGCATCGGTCTGGCGATGATTGACGCGGCCGAGCGCGACGGCCGCCTGCGACCCGGCGGCACCATCGTCGAGGCCACCGCCGGCAACACCGGCCTCGGCCTGGCCCTGGTCGGCCGCGCCAAGGGTTATCGGGTGGTGTTGGTGGTGCCGGACAAGATGTCCACCGAGAAAATCCTGCACCTGAAGGCGATGGGTGCCGAGGTGCATATCACCCGCTCCGACGTCGGCAAGGGCCACCCCCACTACTACCAGGATGTTGCAGCGCGGCTGGCGCAGGAAATTCCCGACGCCTTCTTCGCCGATCAGTTCAATAACCCGGCCAACCCTTTGGCCCACGAATGCAGCACCGCTCCGGAGATCTGGTCGCAGACCCAGCATGACCTGGATGCCATCGTCGTCGGCGTCGGCTCGGCCGGCACGCTGACGGGGTTGACCCGCTTCTTTCGCCGCGTGCAGCCAAACCTGACCATGGTGCTGGCCGACCCGCTCGGATCGGTGGTCGCCGAATACAGCCGTAGCGGCAACCTGGGTACGCCCGGCTCCTGGGCGGTGGAGGGCATCGGTGAGGACTTCATTCCGTCTATTGCCGACTTTTCCAGCGTGCGCCAGGCGTATTCCATTAGCGATGAGGAAAGCTTCGATCATGCCCGCCAACTGCTGCGCGCCGAAGGCATTCTCGGCGGCTCTTCAACCGGCACTTTGCTGGCGGCGGCACTGCGCTACTGCCGCGAGCAAACCGAACCGAAGCGGGTAGTCAGCTTCGTCTGCGACACCGGCACCCGCTACCTGTCGAAGGTCTACAACGACCAGTGGATGACCGATCAGGGCTTGCTTGCGCGCAAGCGCTACGGCGATCTGCGCGACTTGATTGCGCGGCGCTTCGAGGATGGCCGGGTGATCAGCGTAGGCCCGGACGACACCCTGCTCACCGCCTTCCAGCGCATGCGCCTGGCTGATGTGTCGCAACTGCCGGTGCTGGTGGGCGGACAGCGGCTGGTCGGGGTGATCGACGAGTCCGATATCCTGCTTGGCGTGCACGAAGACGCTTCGCACTTCCATATGAACGTAGCCAGCGCGATGACCGTCAAGCTGGAGACCCTGCCTCCCAGCGCCAGTCTGGCGGAACTGCAGGCCGAGCTGGACCGTGGGCTGGTGGCGATCATCAAAGACGCTTCGGGCTTCCACGGCATCATTACCCGCGTCGACATGCTCAATCACTTACGCAGGTCACTACCATGAGCCAGCACGATGAAATCGCCGCGCCACGCGCCTTCGCCACCCGAGTAATCCATGCTGGACAGGCGCCGGACCCTTCCACCGGGGCATTGATGCCGCCGATTTACGCCAACTCCACCTATGCGCAGCAGAGCCCCGGTGTGCACAAGGGCCTCGACTACGGGCGTTCGCACAACCCCACGCGCTGGGCACTGGAGCGTTGCGTGGCGAACCTGGAGGGCGGTACCCAGGCTTTCGCCTTCGCCTCCGGGCTGGCGGCGGTCTCCACCGTGCTCGAACTACTCGACGCTGGCGCGCACATTGTCTCCGGCAATGACCTATACGGCGGTACTTTCCGACTGTTCGAGCGCGTGCGCCGGCGCAGCGCCGGGCATCGTTTCAGCTTCGTCGACCTGGCTGACCTGGCGGCGTTCGAAGCGGCGCTGCAGGAAGACACGCGGATGGTCTGGGTAGAGACGCCGAGCAATCCTTTGCTGCGCCTCACTGACCTCGCCGCCGTCGCGCGCTCCTGTCGCGAGCGAGGAATCATCAGTGTGGCCGACAACACCTTTGCCAGTCCTTGGATACAGCGCCCGCTGGAGTTGGGCTTCGACATCGTGCTGCACTCGACAACCAAGTATCTGAATGGCCACTCTGACGTGATCGGTGGTATCGCGGTGGTCGGGCAGAATGCAGAACTGGCCGAGCGCCTGGGCTTTCTGCAGAACTCGGTGGGCGCTATCGCCGGACCGTTCGACGCTTTCCTCACTTTGCGCGGCGTTAAGACCCTGGCACTGCGCATGGAACGCCATTGCAGCAATGCGCTGGAGTTGGCGCAATGGCTCGCGGCTCAGCCGCAGGTTGCGCGCGTCTATTATCCGGGCTTGCCGTCGCACCCGCAGCACGAACTGGCGCGGCGGCAGATGCGCGGATTCGGCGGGATGATTTCCCTTGACCTGAACAGCGATCTGGCTGGCGCCAAGCGCTTCCTCGAAAGTGTGCAGGTCTTCGCCTTGGCCGAGAGCCTGGGCGGGGTGGAAAGCCTGATCGAACATCCAGCGATCATGACCCACGCCAGCATCCCCGCAGAAACCCGCGCGCAGCTCGGCATCGGCGATGCGTTGGTGCGGTTGTCAGTGGGTGTTGAAGCTGTCGAAGACCTGCGCGACGACCTGGCCCAAGCACTGGCGCGCATTTAAGCAAGGGATGACCAACAAATCCCTGCATTAACGCCTGGTCGATAATCCCATCGGCGGTATCGACAGCAGCAGACGTCGTCCAGCGCCACGTTGCGGTAGAGGTGTTGAGCATGCTCGAGTCTCCCCAGCGTTCCGTTTGGAAAGATTCGGGCAGCAGCACGGGCGTTGATGGGATAGGGTTCGGTTTTTGGAAAGACAGCCCGTCCCAACATGCAGGTGACACTCTGTGAACACAAACGATGCTTTCACCTTTCCAGTCGAAGCCTTGGCATCGCTTCAGTCTGCAAGCCACGTAGTGGTCTTCACCGGTGCCGGCGTTTCGGCGGAAAGCGACATTCCCACGTTTCGCGATGCATTGAGCGGGTTGTGGGAGCGCTTCGATCCAGCCGAGCTGGCCACGCCCCAGGCGTTTCGCCATGATCCGGCGTTGGTCTGGGGCTGGTACGAGTGGCGGCGCATGAAGGTTTTGCAGGCGCAACCGAATGCAGCGCATCGGGCCATTGTTGAGCTGGCGCGGCGGGTGCCGAAGCTCTCGCTGATCACCCAGAACGTCGATGACCTGCATGAGCGGGCTGGCAGCACGCAGGTAATTCATGTGCACGGCAGCTTGCATGCGCCACGTTGTTTCGCGTGCGCCCGGCCTTATGTCGGGCTGGTGGACATGCCAGTCGAGCCCGAGGAGGGGCGCCGCATCGAGCCGCCCCGTTGCCTGCATTGCCATGGCAAGGTGCGGCCCGGCGTGGTCTGGTTTAGCGAGATGCTGCCCGAAACTACCCTGCGTCAGGCTTTCGCTGCAGCACGCGATTGCGATTGCCTGCTCTCGATCGGCACTTCCGGTGTGGTGCAGCCGGCGGCTCAAATTCCGCACCTGGCTCTGGAGCATGGTGCGACGGTGGTGCATATCAACCGGCAACCTGTTGCCAGCCAGCATGCGCGTGAAATCAGCCTGGTCGGGCCGGCAGGCGAGCTGCTGCCAGTGTTGTTGCGGCAGGCTTTTACCGACCCAGTGGGAGCCGAGTAACCCTGCGCTCCAGGTTGAGAAGGCGGGGCAGGGTACGACTGGCTACCTTGCTTTTAATGCCGCCGATCTGAAATCAGTGGGGCCGAAAAACTAAGCGCAAATGGCTGTTATCCTTCGATCGTCATTCATTGGACGATGGTACGCACATGGACCGCGCCTTGAAAAAACTGCACCGGACGCTCGATTCGGTGGCCTGTCACAATGAATCGGCCGCGCTTGAAATTATGCGGGCTGCCGAGAAGATTTCCGACGACCTCATGCGCCAGCGTTTGCTGAGCGTTATCCATCATCTCAACCATGATGCCGACATCTTGCGGCTGGTCAGGGATGACGTGGAACGTGTGAGCAGGTTGGGCTGATCTCCCGCTCAAACCGTCTTCTCGATCAGTTAATGACCTTTGGGTTTTGATGTGCGTCGGCTGCCTGCGGTGAGAATTACCAGCGTCAGCAGGCCGGCGACGATGCCCCAGAATGCCGAGCCGACGGAAAACAGGGACATGCCTGAAGCGGTAACCAGGAAGGTGACCAGCGCGGCCTCACGTTCCCGAGGTTCGCTCATGGCCTGGGTGAGGCCGCCAATGATCGAGGCGAACAGCGCCAGGGCGGCAATGGACAGGATTAGCGCTTTGGGCAGGGCGGCGAACAGGGCAGCGAGGGTGGCGCCGAAGATGCCGGCGATGCCATAGAACACTCCGCACCACACCGCTGCGGTGTAACGCTTGTTCGGGTCTTCGTGGGCTTCGGGTCCGGCGCAGATCGCCGCACTGATGGCAGCCATGTGGATGCCGTGGGAACCGAACGGCGCGAGCAGCACGGACATTAGGCCACTGACCGTGAGCAGTGGTGAGGCCGGTACGTCATAGCCGTTGGCGCGCAACACGACCATGCCCGGCAGATTTTGCGCGGTCATGGCGACGATGAACAATGGAATCCCGATGCTGATAGCGGCCGAGACGGAGAATGCGGGCGTGGTCCATTCCGGGATCGCCAGCTGCAATTCGAAACCGCGGAAGTCCAGCAGGCCGAATACGCCTGCCAGTGAACAACCCACCAGCAGGGCGGCGAGCACTGCATAGCGGGGCAGCAGGCGTTTGCCCAGCAGATAGGCTGCGAGCATGGCGATTACCAGCAGCGGCTGCTGTTCGGCGGCGACGCCGATTTCCAGGCCGATCTTGAACAGTACGCCCGCCAGCAGCGCGGCGGCGAGCGAGGCGGGAATGTGCCGCATGATGCGGTCGAAGCTGCCGGTCAGGCCGCACAGCACAATCAACCCCGAGGCGAGGATATAGGCGCCGATGGCCTCGCCGTAGGGCACGCCTGGCAGGCTGCTGATCAACAGGGCAGCGCCGGGGGTAGACCAGGCGATCATCACCGGCGCGCGGTAGCGCAGCGACAAGCCGATGCAGGTGATGGCCATGCCGATTGACAGCGCCCAGATCCAGGATGAAATCTGTCCGCTGCTGAGCCCGGCGGCCTGGCCGGCCTGAAACATCAGCACCAGCGAACTGGTGTAGCCAGTGAGCATGGCGATAAAGCCAGCGACGATGGCAGAGAGCGAGGTGTCGCGCAGAAAATGAGCGGTAGGCTGGTGCGGGTTGTTCATTTTTATTCCCGACAAGATTTATGCCTGATCTAGTGAAGAATCAGCCGAGACTCTTGCACATCACCCGATTCACCGCCAGCCAGCCGGCGACCGCGTCTTCGCCGACTTCGGCAAACACCCGTTGCAACACGCGAATCTGTTCACGGCGCAACGTCTGTTCGAGCTTAGTGCCGGCGGCAGTCAGTCCGAGCAGACGTTTACGTTTGTCGTCAGCCGAGGTGACGCTTTCAACTAGTTGCATTTCCACCAGTTGACGCAGTGGAATGTTCAGGGCCTGTTTGCTGACGCCGAGCAGGGTCAGTAATTCGCTGATGCTCATCCCAGGCTTATGGGCAATGAAGAACAGAATGCGATGGTGCACCCGGGATAATCCGCGGCGGGCAAGCATTTCATCGGGCTTGGCCGTAAAGGCCCGGTAGCTGCCGAAAAAGTCTTCCATGACCTGGCGCTGGTCCGTGCTTGTTTTTAGGTCAGTCATATTGACGTTCCTGTTATCAAAGGCGTAATTTGGGTCAATCAATTTGACCCAAATCTACTCTTTTTCGGCAGCGGTGGCATCCATGGCTTTCTCTGAACGTATCGCACGTTTAAAAGGTTCTCTGATTCGTGAAATTCTTGCCGCTGCACAGCGTCCGGAAGTCATGTCCTTCGCCGGCGGTTTGCCGGCCGAGCCCATGTTGCCCAAGGTCGACTGGAGTGCAATGCCCACATCCGTCTCTCAGTACGGCATGAGCGAGGGCGAGCCGGAGTTGCGCGAGCTGATCGCCGCCGATGCGCGCAAGCTGGGCATCGACTGCGATGCCTCCCAGGTGCTGGTCACCTGTGGTTCGCAGCAGGCACTGGACCTGGCCACCAAGTTGTTCGTCGATCCGGGCACGCAAGTGCTGGTGGAGTCGCCGACCTACCTGGCCGCTCTGCAATCCTTCCAGCTGTTCGGTGCCGATTGCCTGGAAATCCCCCAGGAGGCCGACGGCCCGAATATCGACTCCCTGCGCGCGCTGCTGGAGCGCAGCACGCCGGCCTTCGCGTACCTGATTCCGACCTTCCAAAATCCGTCGGCGGTGCGTTACAGCGATGCCAAGCGCGATGCCGTGGCCGCGCTGCTGGACGAATTCGGCGTGACCCTGATCGAAGACGAGCCATACCGCGAACTGGTGTACGACGACCAGCAGCCGACATCGATCACCAGCCGTCTGCGCAAAACCTCCTGGATCTATACCGGCACTGTTTCCAAGACGCTCTTGCCAGGCCTGCGCGTGGGCTACCTGATTTGCAGCAAGGAGCTGTACCCCTACCTGCTGCGCCTAAAGCAGGCTGCCGACCTGCATACCAACCGCGTCGGTCAGTGGCAGGCGGCGCAGTGGCTGGGCACCGAGAAGTTCCAGCAGCATCTGGTCGAGCTGCGCAGCTTCTACCGGGAGCGCCGCGATACCATGCAGAGCGTCCTGGAAGAACACTTTGGTGATCTGGCCGACTGGGAGATTCCCCAGGGCGGGCTGTTCTTCTGGCTGAAACTGAAACAACCGTTCGATACCCGTACGGTGATGCAAAAAGCCCTGGATGTGGACGTGGCGTTCATGCCAGGCGAGGCATTCTTTATCGATCCGGAGAAGAATCCCGGCTATATGCGGCTTAACTTCAGTCATGTGCCGCCGGAGCGCCTGGACGAGGGTGTGCGCCGCCTGGCCCAGGTGATTCGGGATGGACAATCCTGCGCCCTGGCTTAGGGCGCTACTACTCGGAGATCAGGAGCGCGTTATGTACAAGGTCTACGGCGACTACCGTTCGGGCAACTGTTACAAGGTCAAGCTGATGCTGCATCTGCTGGATCGGCCCTACGAATGGATTCCAGTGAATCTCTTGCATGGCGCGACCCGCTCGGAGGAGTTTCTCAAGAAGAACCCCAACGGCAAGATTCCGGTGCTGGAGCTGGAAGACGGCACCTGCTTGTGGGAGTCCAACGCGATTCTCAACTTCCTGGCCGATGGCAGCGAGTTTTTGCCCAGCGAGCCGCGTCTGCGTACCCAGGTGTTGCAGTGGCAATTCTTCGAGCAGTACAGCCATGAGCCGTATGTTGGCCTGGCGCGCTACATCAAGCTGTTCCTCGGCTTGCCCGAGGATCGCCTGGCCGAATACAAGGCCAGGCAGCTGGATGGCTATCACGCGTTGAACGTGATGGAGCAACAGCTCAAAAACACGCCGTATCTGGTGGGTGATCACTATTCCATCGCGGATGTGGCGCTGTACCCCTTCACGCATGTTGCGCAGGAAGGTGGCTTTGAGCTCAGCGACTATCCGGCCATTCGCGCCTGGTTGCAGCGGGTGGCCAGCCACCCCCGGCACGTGGGCATGCTCGATCGTTAAGCTGAGCGGCGATAGCGATTCACGGTGGGCTACCCGGCTGAGTCCGTGTCTCTGCACTAACCCAGTAACGGTCGAGGTCATGTAACGGAGCGCGCCGCTTGGTAGGCGGCGCGGGATGTGCAGCGGTTAGAAGTGCACCTTCACCAGCAGGCTGGCGGTGTTCTGGTCGGTGCGGAAAGCGTTGCTGTCTTCGATACCGTACTTGTCTTTCCAGTAATCGTATTCGATACCCACGTACAGCTGTTTTTCGCCCAGGCTCAGCGCCTTGCCCAGGTCATATTTGATCTGCGGGTTGAAGTGCAGGTTGGCGTGGTAGCCCTTGTCGTTGTCCACGACCCAGTCCATGAAGCCATCAATCACCAAGTCCGAGGAGCCGACCGGAATGGTGTAGCTCCACGCCGGGGTGATCTGCCACACGCCATCGCCATCGCGCCCACTTTCGGTATGGCGGCGGTAGAAGTTAATTTGGAAATAATCGAAGCCGGGCATGGCCAGGTCGAAGCCTGGACCGATCAGGTAGGTCTCCACGTCGCCTTCGCCAAACTCATAGGTGGTGGCCAACAGCACATCCTTGACCGGGCCGACGGAGACGTCGCTGCCGCTCAATTTGCCCAGCGACAGGCGCGGGGAAAACTCACCGTACAGCGTGCTGTCGTCGCGGCCATTGTCGTTGCCCTTGCCATTGAAATGGATTGAGTCAACGAACACAAACAGATCGCCCATGCTCCAGCCGCTGGCGTGTTCAAAGGTCAGTGTTTGCTGGATGGGCGCATCCACCTTGAAATCCTGGCCATACAAGTAGGTCAGGCTGTTGTTGTGCCATTGCAGCAAGTCGGTTGCATTTGCCTGGGCACAAGCCAGGGTGCTGCCGGCCAGCAGCAGGGCAGTAAGCGGACGGAACATGGTGAACTCCAGGGTGGGGACTTCCAGGTTATTCGGCAGCAGCCGCTGCCATGGAAACGGCGCCGCGCATTATAGAGCGACGTCAGTAATCGAAAAGAGGGCGATGTCCCACAGCGCGCAAGCCGGGGGTCAAGGTCTTGGCGTGCTTACCGACTGATGACCAGCTTGATGCCAAAGCCGATCAGGCAGAAACCCGCAAGCTTTTCCAATGAGCGGGTGACGGCGGGAATACTGCGCAGGCGCTCGGCCAGGGTGTGGGTGAACAGGGTCACGATCAGGCCATAGGCAAAGGTCAGCACCGCGACGGTCACGGCCAGGAAGCCGAAGGTAACCAGCCCCTGGTGACGGGCCGGGTCGACGAACAGCGGCAGGAATGCCATGTAAAAGATGATCGCCTTGGGATTGAGCAAGGTGATCAGCAGGGTCTGGCGCATAAAGTGTTTCGGCTTGATTTCCAGCGCCGGCGCATCGCCCGGTTTGCTCAGCAGCATCTTGCCGCCCAGCCAGGCCAGATAGGCTGCGCCAAGCCACTGCATTGCATTAAACGCAGCAGGGTAGGCGGCCAGCAGCGCTGCCACGCCGGCGACCGCCAGCCACATCAGGGCCTGGTCACCAAATATGATCCCGAAGGTGGAGGCCAGGCCACCCTTGATACCGCCTTTGCCGGTGGACGTGATCAGAGCAAAGTTACCTGGACCGGGGATGGCCAGCAGAACAATGAAAGCGATGACAAATGCACCGTAGTCGGTCACGCCGAGCATGGGAACTCCTTGAATGGGTGCGCGATTTTACTACGGTCCCGGGTGACAGGCTTGAGCGGGGCTGCCTGTCAGGTTGTATTCAGTGTCACTGCCTTCCGCTCAGGGTACGGCGAGAACCTGTCCTTCCAGCCACTCCAGAAGTTGTGCGCGCCAGTGCTGGCGGGAGAGCATTTCCTGATGCCGGGCTTCGGGGGAAAGCCACAGCCAGGCGGGCTCGCCAGCCAATTGATGAATGCGTTTGCCATGGGAACAGGGCACGACGAGGTCTGCGCAGCCGTGCATGATCAGCACGGGTATGGACGGACGTTGGGCCAGGTAATGCTCGGGACTGTAATCGTCGCGGATGGTCCAGGCCAGCGGGTAGCGAAACAGTGTGGTGAGCCAGGGCTCCGCCAGTTTTTCGCGGGCGATGCGTCGGTAGCTGGAGAACGCGCTGTCCAGAATCAGCGCACTGACCTGGTCGGGCGGGCTTTGCGCAACCAGGGTGGCGGCAACCGCACCGCCGAGGCTTTGCCCCAGCACCACCAGGGG
This sequence comes from Serpens gallinarum, assembly GCF_014836765.1. Lineage (GTDB taxonomy): Bacteria > Pseudomonadota > Gammaproteobacteria > Pseudomonadales > Pseudomonadaceae > Serpens > Serpens gallinarum. Next base: position 97,217 of record NZ_JACSQG010000006.1, on the reverse strand, counting down.
CAGTTGCCGGGCTTGGGCCTGCTGAGCGGCCCACTCAAGCCCGGCTTCGGCATCCTGGTACACGCTGGGGATGTCCGGCGAGCCTTGCGACAAGCCAAAGCCGCGATAGTCGAGAATGAACAGGTCCCAGCCGGAAAACGTTATCCAGCTCATGGCGCCCAGGTGCGTGCTGATATTTTCCGCATTGCCATGCAAAAAATAGATCACCCCTTTGGTGCGCTCGTTATCACCCAATCGCGCGGGCAACCACCAGCCATGCAGGCGCGTGCCATCCGCTGCGCGCAGATGCACGTCCGCATACGGCATGCCGAGCTGATCGGGGGTGCCGCGCAGGCCGGGTTCGGGCAGGTAGAAGAAATGGCCGCAGCCAGAAAGCAGGCCCATTATCAGGCCAAGCAACAAGGTGCGGATCAGGGTATGCAGGAGCATCGAAATGCGCGTCGTTGGTGATGGATGAAGCAGCCTGCATGTCCTAGCGGCTTGCAGGCTGCTCTACAGGTTCAGGCTTGATCAGCCTGCGGTGCGCTGCTTGAGGAAGCTGAGGATATCGTCAACCGCCACGGCCTGGGTTTCGCTGTCGCGGCGACCCTTGTATTCCAGGGTGCCTTCGCCCAGGCCGCGATCGCTGACCACGATGCGGTGGGGAATACCAATCAGCTCCATGTCGGCAAACTTCACGCCGGGGCTGGTCTTCTTGTCGCGGTCATCGAGTAGGACTTCGTAACCGGCTGCGGACAGCTGTGCGTACAACTGATCAGTGGCCAGTTTGACCGCTTCGTTCTCGTACTTCATCGGCACGATGGCGATCTGGAAGGGCGCCAGGGCGTCCGGCCAGAGAATGCCGCGATCATCGTAGTTCTGCTCGATGGCAGCGGCTACCACGCGAGAAACACCAATGCCGTAGCAGCCCATGATCAGCGTGATCGGCTTGCCTTGCTCGCCCAAAACCTTGAGGTTCATGGCCTCGCTGTACTTGGTGCCCAGCTGGAAGATGTGCCCGACTTCGATGCCGCGCTTGATCTCCAGAGTGCCTTGGCCATCGGGGCTCGGATCACCGGCCACCACGTTGCGCAAATCCGCCACCAGCGGCAGGGGCAGGTCGCGTTCCCAGTTGATGCCGAAGAAGTGCTTGTCGTCCTCGTTGGCGCCCGCGCCGAAATCGCTCATCAGCGCCACGGAGCGGTCGATGATGCACGGGATCGGCAGGTTGACCGGGCCAAGGGAGCCTGGGCCAGCGCCAATGGCGGTGCGGATTTCGGCTTCGGAGGCGAACACCAGCGGATCGGCGACCTGCTCCAGGTGGGCGGCCTTGATCTCGTTCAACTCGTGATCGCCACGGACTATCAGAGCGACCAGTTGGCCTTCTTCGGCGCCATGCACCACCAGGGTCTTGATGGTCTTCTCGATCGGCAGGTTGTAGCGCTCTACCAGTTCGGCAATGGTCTTGGCATCCGGGGTGTCGACCAGGCGCATGGCTTCGGTGGCGGCGCCGCGCTCTTTCTCACGCGGGATGGCTTCGGCCTTCTCGATGTTGGCGGCGTAGTCGGAGCTGTCGCTGAAGGCGATGTCGTCTTCACCGGACTCGGCCAGTACGTGAAATTCGTGGGAGCCGGTGCCGCCGATGGAGCCGGTGTCGGCTTGTACCGGACGGAAGTTCAGGCCCAGGCGGGTGAACACATTGCAGTAGGCCTGGTGCATGCGGTCGTAGGTTTCCTGCAGGGAATCCTGGGACAGGTGGAAGGAGTAGGCATCCTTCATGATGAATTCGCGGCCGCGCATCAGGCCGAAGCGCGGGCGAATCTCGTCGCGGAACTTGGTCTGGATCTGGAAGAAGTTGATCGGCAGTTGCTTGTAGCTGTTCAGCTCGTTGCGCGCCAGATCGGTGATGACTTCTTCATGGGTCGGGCCGACGCAAAAATCCCGCTGATGGCGGTCTTTCAAGCGCAGCAGCTCGGGGCCGTATTGTTCCCAACGGCCGGATTCTTGCCACAGTTCGGCGGGCTGGATAGCTGGCATCAGCACTTCCAGGGCACCTGCCTTGGTCATTTCATCACGTACGATGGCTTCCGCCTTGCGCAGGGCGCGCAGGCCCAGTGGCAGCCAGGTGTACAGACCGGAGGCGAGTTTGCGGATCATTCCGGCGCGCAGCAGCAGTTGGTGGCTGATGACCACTGCATCGGACGGGGTTTCTTTCAGGGTCGAGAGCAGATACTGACTGGTACGCATGTTTGGCCGTTTTGTCCGTTGCGAGTGCGAGAGTGAGCTGGGCATTGTACGGCGCCAGTATAGTGCCGTACAGGCGACAGAGCCGGAGGGGCGAAGATGACGGTGTTAACTGCCGAGCAGGTGCAGGACTTGATTCGTGGGGGGGTGCCGATGGCCGAGGATATCGATTTGCGTATCGAGCGCCTGACTGCGGAGTGTGCAGTGGCGCGGGTGCCGTTTCAGCCGCGCCTGGTGCGTCCTGGCGGTACGCTGTCCGGGCCGACGCTCATGGCCCTGGCCGACGCGGCCATGTACGCAGTGGTGCTCGGTGCCTTGGGACGGGTGGAGATGGCGGTGACCAGCAACTTGAACATCAACTTTCTGGCTCGTCCAGCGCCGGTGGACCTGCTGGCTGAGGCGCGCATCTTGCGCTTGAGTAAGCGCCAGGCCGTATGCGAGGTGGCGTTGCATTCAGCCGTCGATGAAGACGTGTTAGTGGCCCATGTCACTGGAACCTACGCCTTGCCCTTATGAAACCACGTTATGAATAAAAGAAGCCCGGCATCAGCCGGGCTTCGGTGTTACAGAAGCGAGAGCATCCCGCTTACAGAATGCTCAGCGGGTACTCGGCGATCAGGCGGATCTCGTCGATGCTCGGTGAGCCGTAGTAGACACCATCGCTGCTGCGGTAGGTGGCTTGCCGGATACGCAGGTTCAGGTCCTTGGCCGGGCCGTCCTGGAACACATACCTCACCTGGATATCACGTTCCCATTCCTTGCCGTTGTCGGTGGTGGCCGTTTTGGCATCGCTACCATGGACGTAGCGGGCCATGAAGCTCAGGCCTGGAACACCAAAGGCGGCCATGTCCAAGTCGTAGCGAGCTTGCCAGGATTTCTCGTCTTCAGAGTTGAAGTCGGAGCGCTGCACAGAGTTGGCGACAAAGACGGCGCCGCCGCCATCCAAGCCATAGTCGTAGCCAATACCATCAAAACCACCGATGGATTTCTGATAAGCCAGCATGAACGTATGCGCATTCAGCGTATAGGCGGCAGACAGGCTCCAGATGGTGTTGTCTTCATCGCTACCAGTCTCCGTGTACTCAGCGTCGTAGTCGGTCTGGTAGATGTTGAAGTCGAAGGCCAGGGACTGTTCATCGGCGAGGCCCATGGTGTAATTCAGATTGCCATACCATTTTTGGAAGGCATCTTTCAGATCCGAGTAATACAGCGTGGCGCTCATCACGTCGCTAAAGGTGTAAGTACCACCAATGAAGTCGGCGCGTCTAAGTCCCAGGCTGTCTTCACCGGTCTGGGCTTGTGCATTCAATGCTGTGAAGTGACCGGCATTTAACTCCAGCCCGGCAAGTTCGCTGCTGGTCAGCATGAAGCCCGTGGCGGTTTCCGGCAGCAGGCGGCTGTCATCAGTGGCAAATACCGGCAAACCCACGAATTGCTCACCGTATTTCAAGGTAGTGCTAGAGACGCGCGCCTTGATGGCGCCGCCCGCCTCGGAATAATCATCCTGAGAGCGACCATCGCTGCCGGTAGGAAACAGGCCGCTGCCTGTGCGGCCACGGCCGCTGTCTAGTTTCAGGCCCAGCAGGCCAAAGGCGTCCACGCCAAAACCGACCGGCCCCTGGGTGAAACCCGATTCGAAAGTCGCGATGACGCCATGGCCCCATTCCTGCGGGTCATCATCACGAGCTGGGTCGTTGCGGAAATCGCGAAAGAAGTACAGGTTACGGTTGAGAATGTTCAGGCTGCTGTCTTCGACAAAGCCCTGGGAGTCGGACTGGGCGCTGGCCAGGGCCAACTGCGAGGTGCCTGCGGCCACGGCCAAGGCGATTACACTCCACTTCATCACGTGCATGTGACTGCTCCTTTGGTTGTATTCAACGCCGCCTGAGAAACGGGTGGCTTTTTTTAGCTGTTTTTTGTTTGCCGCTTCGGTATTGGTTATTTATTTATAGCGAATAAAAACAGTAGCCACATTTATCCGTTGTGACTGTGATGTCGAAAGCAAATGTTTCCAATCTGCCTATTGGTAAGTTGAAGAGCTGCCATTGTTTGGCCATTACACAATGATTGCTTTTTGATATCACGAGCTACTGACAAGTGGCTTTTTGATATCAATTTAGATAGATATCCATTGCATTCACTCATAGCAATAAATACGAACAAGTCAAAGGTGCTAGTGCTTTATCTTGCAAACTTAAACCGGCTTCGCAAAATACTCACCCAACATTGGTCCGGTGCCGGCCGCGTGGCTACGCGTTTCGAACCAATGAAAATCCGGAGGGGAGCGGGTATTCTGCGTGGCATCGCCTGACCCCAAGGGAAAGGCATCACTACAGGAGATAAGCGATGTTTGCCTTGGCCGAGCAACTGCAACGGGACACGGTGCTACTAGGAGATTTCTCGCTCTGCAGCCTGTTGTTGATGAATGACGCGCAGTACCCCTGGTTCATCCTGGTGCCGCGTCGCGAGGATGTCAGTGAGCTGTTCCAGCTGGACGCAGACGATCAACTGCAGTTATGGACGGAAGCCACCTCGCTGGCAGAGATACTCAAAGACACCTTTGCCGCCGACAAGATGAACGTGGCCACCCTGGGCAACATGGTCAGCCAGCTGCATATGCACGTGATCGTGCGTCGCAAGGGGGATCCGGCCTGGCCAGCACCGGTGTGGGGGCAGCATCCGGCTCGCCCTTACACAGCTGAGGATATTCAGACCATTCGCGAGAAGTTGAAGCTGGTCTTGCCCGATGACTTCCGTTTTGCCGGGGAGAGCGCATGAGCCTGGAAGCGCGTATCGCCGATCTGGAAACCCGCCTGGCTTTTCAGGACGACACTATCCAGAGCCTGAACGACGAATTGGTGCAGCAGCAGCGGGTCCTCGAGCGACTGCAGATTCAGGTAATGGCGCTGTCGCGGCGCCAGGAAGAGCTGCAGGGCCAATTCGGCATTGATCAGGATGACGTGCCGCCGCCGCATTATTAACACTGACCGGGCTGCACCGCGTGCAGCAAGCAGCTACAGGTTCAAGTCGCTGTGGAACGCGCGCTGCCGCCCATCCAGTGGGTCCTGAAAGCTCAGACCCTGGGCCAGAAGCTTGAGCGGCCGCTGGTAATCATCAGTGGTGTCGCCCAAGTCGGGATACAGTGGGTCATTGCAAATGGCGGCGCCCAGGCCCGCCATATGCAGGCGCAGCTGATGCTTGCGGCCGCTGACCGGATACAGGGCATAGCGCCAGCAATTGTCGAGTTCGGCATCAATCTCGATGCGCGTCTCGCTATTGGGCGTGCCGGCTGCTTCCTGCATGCGGAAGAAGGGTGTGCCGGATTCCAGGCGAGACTGATGCCGCAAGGGAAATTCCAGGTGCGGCAGGGCGGGTGCCAGGGCCAGGTACCGCTTGGCGATACGCTGCTGGCGAAACAGCTCCTGATAACGGGTGCGGCTGTGCGGGTTGCAAGAGAATAGCACCAGGCCGGCGGTCAGCCGGTCGAGTCGGTGCAACGGCACCAGATCAGGATTGTCGAAGCGCTCGATCAGTCGGTTGAGCAGCGTCTCGCGCACATAGGCACCGGCCGGGATGACCGGCAAGAAGTGCGGCTTGTCGACCACCAGCAGATGCTCGTCTTGGAACAGCATGTTTTCCTCGAAAGGAATCGGTACTTCATCGATCACTTCGCGAAAGTATCGAATGCGCAACCCTTCGCGATGGGGATGCTCGGCGCCGATAGCCCGATGTTGCTCATCCAGCACACGGCCACGGGCAAACCGCTCGAGCCAGGTTTCGCGGGAAATGGCGGGAAAATGGGCGCACAGGCAGTCGAGTACCGTTATCCAGGGACCGGCGGGCAGATGCAGGGTGCTGGGTTTCATAATGGGCAGTCGCGGCCTGCCGGGTTAACCATGCAGGCCGCGAGTGGCTCAGGCTTCTTGTTCGGAGAGTTTGCGTTCTGCGGCGATGCAAGCCGCTGCGGTGAACAGCACGTCGGTAGAGGAGTTCAATGCGGTTTCCGTGGAGTCCTGCAAAATGCCAATCACGAAGCCGATGGCAACCACCTGCATGGCGATTTCGTTGGGAATACCGAACAGGCTGCACGCCAGCGGGATCAGTAGCAGTGAACCACCCGCCACGCCAGACGCGCCACAGGCGCTGACCGAGGCCACGACGCACAGCAGAAGGGCGGTTAAGAAGTCTACCTGGATACCCAGGGTGTGAGCCGCGGCCAGGCTCAGAACACTGATGGTAACGGCGGCGCCGGCCATGTTGATGGTGGAGCCCAGCGGAATGGCCACCGAGTAGGTGTCTTCATGCAGGCCCAGGCGTTCGCAGATCTGCAGGTTGACCGGCACGTTGGCCGACGAGCTACGGGTGAAAAACGCGGTCACGCCACTCTCGCGCAAGATCATGAACACCAGTGGGTACGGATTTTGGCGAGTCTTCCAGAATACGATGGCCGGATTGATCACCAGTGCAACGAACAGCAGGCTACCAATCAGAACCACCAGCAAGTGGCCATAGCTGTACAGCGCCTGAATACCCGAATCGGCCAGCGTCGTGGCGACCAGGCCGAACACGCCCAGCGGGGCGAAGTGGATGACGATCTTGACGATCAGCATGACGCCCTTGGACAGATCACTGATTACGGTGCGCGTGGTTTCGCTGCCGTTGCGGATGGCCAGGCCCATGCCGATGGCCCAGGCCAGGATGCCGATGTAGTTGGCTTCCAGCAGAGCCTTGACCGGATTGCTCACCGCACTGAATAGTAAGGTGTTGAGTACTTCACCAATGCCTCCGGGCGGGGTAACGCCGGTGGCGGTGTCGGTCAGCGGCAGGGTGGTCGGCCACAGGCTGCTGGCAACCACAGCGACAACAGCGGCGGCCAGGGTGCCGATCACGTAAAGCACCAGAATCGGGCGGATATGGGTCGGTTGTCCTTGTTTGTGGTTGGCGATGGCCGAGGTAACCAAGAAAAACACCAAAACCGGGGCGACGGCTTTCAGCGCGGTGACGAACAGGTCGCCGAGGATGCTGACGTTGTCAGCGGCCTGGGGCAGCAGCAGGGCAAGCAGGATGCCTGCAACCAGGCCGGCGGTGATCTGGGCAACCAGACTGGTCCGTGTAATCAGATGCAAGAGCGGACGTTGAAACATGATGGATGAATTCCTGGTTTTGCGAATGGCTTGAAGGCCAAGCGAGGCAGATGCACGTGAAGCCGGGATTCGGTTCAAAAAAACCTGCCGCCGGTGATTAGCATCTGGGCTGGCTTTTAACTGAGTTCGGGGGCGGTAGGAAAAAGGCCGCGAACGGCATTTGTCATACAGAACCAGAACGGGCTTCTGAATAGAGTAATTCCGCAGAGCGGATGGCATCGTCTGAATAGGCGGCGATTACCGGCTCCGAAGGCCCTGGCTCGGGCGTTCAAGCAGCAGTCGAGGCAGGGGTGGCGCGGCGACGGAGCTGGAGCGCGGGCGATTTTAATGGTTTTGCCAGAATTTTGCGGCTTTTTCCCCAACCGCTAGTCATGAACGCCGGGGAGCCTGGAGATAGTGTTGGAAGAGCGGTAGGCGGAATACGTGCGGCACGGCCAAAAAACAAGGCTGTGTCTGCGTTAAGTGTTGCTAGCCGAAGGGCGGGCGCAACGACTGCGCCGCGCCTTCCCCTCGGCGCTGCAGGACATGATTTTGTAGGGGCGAATTCATTCGCCTGGCGCATGACTCCCAGGCCATATAGCCGCCACGACCAACGCAAAGGCATCAGCCGCGTAGTCCGTCGCCTCCCCGCAGGTGTCGGAAGACTCGGTGCTAGGCGAATGAATTCGCCCCTACCAGAGCCTGTGCCAGGCACGGTTTTCAGTGCGGGAGTCACGCCCTCGCGACGAATGCGGGGTAGTAGCCGTTGCAACAACTAACGCAGACGCAGCCAAAAAAACGCCACGTTGCTTAGGCAGACGTGGCGTTTTTTTCGTTTAAGGAGCAGGTGTGACGATCAGCGCCGGCTGGGCGAGGCGGCAATCACGTCTTCGGCCTGCAGGCCTTTGTCGCGTTGCATTACGGAGAACTCCACGCGCTGGCCTTCGATCAGGACCCGATGGCCTTCGCCGCGGATGGCTCGGAAGTGCACGAAGATATCGTCGCCCGAGTCGCGGGAAATGAACCCGAAACCCTTGGACGTATTGAACCATTTGACCGTGCCGGTTTCGCGGTTGCCCAGTTCCGAACTGGCGAAGCCTTGTGCAGGGCGAGTGTGCGATTGCGGCCAATGAATCACCACGTTCAGCAGCACGCCGAGGGTGGCAAGCAGCAGCCCTGCGGCAACGGCAGGTTGGCCGGCAAGGAAGTCAAGCGGGGCAAGCACAACCACGGCCTGGCAAACGACGCTCAAGATCAGCAGCACCGAGACCACGGCTTGCAGGGCGGGGTGTTTTTCACTCTCTCTGTAGATCACGAACGAGCCAAGCAGCAGGTTAAGCAGGCCGAACAGGAGCAGAAGTAATGCATCGGTTTGAAGGAGATAGGGCAAGGCCTCACTGCGCAGGCTTGGGGTAAAGGACAGCAGCAGGGCGGCTAGGCCCGTTAGCAAATGAAGGATTCTCAGCATGGGGATGAACTCATTTTGGTAAAGGCAAGAGAAGGAGCCAGCCAGCAGCGGCACTCTAATAAGGATGTGGAGAGGTCGTGTCTGACTAGCCTATGCATCGCAAATCCTGTTGCGCGGTGCACAGGCCTATTTAACCGTAAAGCGCGGACTCTCTCAAATCGATGCGAAGACGAAAGGGAAATGGTTCGAGTTGTGGCGGATGAGTGGTCTGGAACGGGTTCGCCAGGCGCTGAGTCTGCCAGGGGCACGGTAGTCGGGAGGCCTTCTGGCCTCCCGACTCTCGGTCAGGCGGCCAGAAGGCTGCGCAACATCCAGGCGGTTTTTTCATGCACCTGCATGCGCTGGGTCAGCAGGTCGGCGGTGGGTTCGTCGCTGACTTTTTCCAGCAAGGGGAAAATGCCTCGGGCGGTCCGCACCACGGCTTCCTGGCCCTGGACCAGGAGTTTGATCATGTCTTCGGCGGCTGGAATGCCCTCGTCTTCCTTGATCGAAGACAGGCGCGCATAGGCTGCATAGGTGCCCGGCGCCGGAAAGCCGAGGGCGCGGATGCGTTCGGCTATGGCGTCTACCGCTAGGGCGAGCTCGGTGTATTGCGTCTCGAACATCAGGTGCAGGGTGTTGAACATCGGCCCGGTGACATTCCAGTGAAAATTGTGGGTTTTCAGGTAAAGCGTATACGTGTCGGCGAGCAAGCGAGACAGGCCTTCGGCGATTGCCGAGCGGTCTTGTTCGGAAATTCCGATGTTGATGTCCATGATGGCTCCTCCTGTGAATGGGAATGCTGCCTAACATAGAGTGCTGGTGCGCCCCGTGGTGCCCGGTGGGGGAGAACCGATGTGGATGAAGCCCGGGGTGTGCGTCGCCGTCGGCTGCGCGATGGCGATTAACCCTATATAATCTCGCGCTTTGCCACCTTTGCCCGAGCGTACGTGAGTCGTCCGGGTACGCGTGGTCGGCCAAGACGAATCCAGACTCAAGAGAAGCGAAAAACACCATGATGCGCAGCCACTATTGCGGCCAGTTGAACGAGGGCCTCGACGGCCAGGAAATCACTCTTTGCGGTTGGGTTCATCGTCGCCGCGACCACGGCGGGGTGATTTTTCTCGATATCCGCGACCGTGAAGGTCTGGCCCAGGTGGTATTCGATCCGGATCGCGCGGAAACCTTCGCCAAGGCCGACCGGGTGCGCAGCGAATATGTGGTGAAGATTACCGGCAAGGTGCGTCTGCGTCCGGAAGGCGCGCGCAACCCGAACATGGCCTCCGGCGCTATCGAAGTGCTGGGTTATGAGCTGGACGTGCTCAACGAAGCCGAGACCCCGCCGTTCCCGCTGAACGAATACAGCGACGTCGGCGAGGAAACCCGTCTGCGTTATCGCTTCATCGATCTGCGTCGCCCGGAAATGGCGGAGAAGCTCAAGCTGCGCTCGCGCATCACCAGCAGCATTCGCCGCTACCTGGATGAAAACGGCTTCCTGGATGTCGAAACGCCGATTCTCACCCGCGCCACTCCGGAAGGTGCTCGCGATTACCTGGTGCCGAGCCGCACCCATGCCGGCAGCTTCTTCGCCCTGCCGCAATCGCCCCAGCTGTTCAAGCAGTTGCTGATGGTTGCCGGCTTCGACCGCTACTACCAGATCGCCAAATGCTTCCGCGACGAAGACCTGCGCGCCGACCGTCAGCCCGAGTTCACCCAGATCGACATCGAGACCAGCTTCCTCGATGAAGCGGACATCATGGGTATTACCGAGAAGATGATCCGCCAGTTGTTCAAGGAAGTGCTCGACGTCGAGTTTGGCGAGCTGCCGCACATGTCCTTGGCCGAAGCCATGCGCCGCTTCGGTTCCGACAAGCCGGACCTGCGCATTCCGCTGGAACTGGTGGATGTCGAGGATCAACTCAAGGACGTTGAGTTCAAGGTGTTCGCTGGCCCGGCCAACGACCCCAAATGCCGCGTTACCGCGCTGCGCGTGCCGGGCGGTGCGAGCATGCCGCGCAAGCAGATCGACGACTACACCAAGTTCGTCGGCATCTACGGTGCCAAGGGCCTGGCCTACATCAAGGTCAACGAGCGCGCTGCCGGTGTGGAAGGATTGCAGTCGCCGATCGTCAAGAACATCCCGCTGGACAACATTAATGTGATCCTCGATCGCGTCGGTGCGGTGGACGGCGACATCGTATTCTTCGGTGCCGACAAGTCGAAGATCGTGTCCGAAGCACTGGGTGCGCTGCGCATCAAGCTGGGCCATGACCTGAACCTGCTGACGTGCGAATGGGCGCCGCTGTGGGTCGTCGACTTCCCGATGTTCGAAGAAAACGACGACGGCAGCCTGACTGCCATGCATCACCCGTTCACCGCGCCCAAGTGCAGTCCGGCCGAACTGGAGGCCAACCCGGCCACCGCGCTGTCGCGCGCCTACGACATGGTGCTGAACGGTACCGAGCTGGGCGGCGGTTCGATCCGTATCCACGACAAGAAGATGCAGGAAACCGTCTTCCGCGTTCTGGGCATCAGTGCCGAAGAGCAGCAGGAGAAGTTCGGCTTCCTGCTCGATGCCCTTAAGTTTGGCGCGCCGCCGCACGGTGGTCTGGCCTTTGGTCTGGACCGTCTGGTGATGCTGATGACCGGCGCGGATTCGATTCGCGAAGTCATTGCCTTCCCGAAAACCCAGAGCGCGGCCTGTGTCATGACCCAGGCGCCGGGCGAGGTGGACAACAAGGCGCTACGCGAATTGCACATTCGCTTGCGCGAGCAACCCAAGGCCGAATAAGCCTACCCCTGGAGCCTGGTTTTGCCAGGCTCCTTCGTCTCGGGCATGCTCGGACGAATAATCGTTGTCGGCTGACAGGCTATTACACGCCTAGGCTCGACAATCGATGCATTTCATAGGGTGGTGAACGTTCACCCTAGGTTCTGGTTACACGATTAGACAGGAGCGAGTCATGGCTGGTCATTCCAAATGGGCCAATATCAAGCACCGCAAAGAGCGCCAGGATGCCAAGCGCGGGAAGATCTTCACCAAGCTGATCCGCGAGCTCACCGTAGCTGCCAAGCACGGTGGCGGCGTACCGGCTGACAACCCGCGCCTACGCCTGGCTGTGGAAAAGGCGCTGACCGCCAACATGACCCGCGATGTGATCGATCGCGCCATTGCCCGTGGTGCCGGTACCAACGACGCCGACAACATGGTCGAGCTGAGCTACGAGGGGTATGCCCCAAGCGGCGTGGCGATCATCGTCGAGGCCATGACCGACAACCGCAACCGTACCGCGGCCGAAGTGCGCCATGCCTTCAACAAGCACGGCGGCAACCTGGGCACTGATGGCTCGGTGGCCTACATGTTCGATCGCAAGGGGCAGATCAGCTATGCGCCGGGTGTCGACGAAGACGCACTGATGGAAGCTGCGCTGGAAGCCGGAGCGGACGATGTGGTCGGCGAGGAAGACGGTTCCGTGCAGGTTTACACCAGCTTTGCCGATTTCCTGGGCGTCAACGAGGCGTTGACCACCGCCGGCTTCAAAGGTGACGAGGCGGAAGTGGCGATGATTCCCTCGATAGCCGCGCCGGTCGCCGATCTGGAAACTGCTCAGAAGGTGATGCGCCTGATCGATGCCCTCGAAGATCTGGACGACGTGCAGAACGTCTACCACAATGCGGAAATCCCCGACGAGCTTATGGAACAGCTCGGCTGATCCTGATTGCATGACACGGCCGGAAGATCGCTATGGCGCGCTTCCGGCTTTTTTTATGGTGGCGTCATCTGCATTTTGCGGCCTGGTGCGTAGGCCGACTGCCGCTAGCGCCAGCCAGGCCCGGTCCGTATACTCGCTCGCTGGATAAATAAACAGTACGGCGACAGGCATGACGCTGATTTTGGGGATTGATCCCGGCTCGCGTATCACCGGCTATGGCGTGGTGCGCGACACCGGGCGGGGTTGCGAGTACATCGCCTCCGGGTGCATTCGCACCGGCAGCGGCGAGCTCTCGGATCGTTTGAAAATGGTGTTTCGTGGCGTTAGCGAAGTAATCCAGACCTACGGGCCCGTGACCATGGGTATCGAGCAGGTGTTCATGGCGCGTAACGCCGATTCGGCATTGAAACTGGGCCAGGCGCGCGGGGCGGCCATCGTCGCTGGCGCCGAAGCGGGGCTGCAAATCGCCGAGTACACCGCCACCCAGGTCAAGCAGGCCATCGCCGGCACGGGTGGTGCGGACAAGCAGCAGGTGCAGATGATGGTCATGCATCTGCTCAAGCTGATACAAAAACCACAGATTGATGCCTCCGATGCGCTGGCCATTGCTTTGTGCCATGCCCATCATCGCCAGAGCCTGATACCCCACGGACTGACCACGGCCAAGCGCCGCGGCGGACGTTTGCGGTTGTAACGCACTGGCTTCAAGGCGCACGGTAAAAAATAAATTTGCTCGGTGCGGGAGGCAGTCCCGCCCCGTGGAGGATGCAGGGCAGTGATAGGACGATTGCGTGGAACCCTGGCGGACAAACAGCCGCCCCATGTGCTTCTGGATGTAAATGGTGTGGGCTATGAGCTGGAAGTGCCGATGAACACGCTTTATCGTCTGCCGGCCCTGGAGCAACCCGTCACCCTGCATACTCACATGGTGGTGCGCGAAGATGCCCAGCTGCTGTATGGCTTTTTTGAAAAGCGCGAGCGCGAGCTGTTCCGTGAACTGATCCGCCTCAATGGTGTAGGGCCCAAGCTGGCACTGGCGCTCATGTCCGGGCTGGAAATCGACGAGCTGGTACGCTGCGTGCAGGCTCAGGACACGTCCACGCTGATGAAGATTCCCGGCATCGGCAAGAAAACAGCCGAGCGTCTGCTGGTGGAATTGAAAGACCGTTTCAAGGCATGGGAAAACATTTCAGGTATTTCCACGCTGGTTACGGAACCCCTTAACGTAACGGCAGTCTCAAGCGCGCAAAATGATGCCGTCAGTGCGCTGATCAGTCTGGGGTTCAAACCGCAGGAAGCCAGTCGTGCAGTAACCGCCGTGCAGGAGGATGGTTTGAGCAGTGAAGAATTGATCCGTCGCGCATTGAAGGGAATGATCTAAGTGATCGAAGCCGATCGTTTGATTACCGCCACCGGCCGCGACCGCGACGAGCAGCAGGATCGTGCCATTCGCCCGCTGAATCTGGCCGACTATATTGGCCAGCCGGTGGTGCGCGAGCAGATGCAGTTGTTCATTCAGGCAGCCCGTGCCCGCAGCGAAGCGCTGGACCATACCTTGATCTTCGGCCCGCCTGGTCTGGGCAAGACGACGCTGGCGAACATCATTGCCCAGGAGATGGGCGTGTCGATCAAGAGCACCTCGGGGCCGGTACTCGAGCGCCCCGGCGATCTGGCCGCCTTGCTGACCAACCTGGAAGCCGGCGATGTGTTGTTTGTGGATGAGATCCATCGTCTGTCACCCATCGTCGAAGAAGTGCTGTACCCGGCCATGGAAGACTTCCAGCTGGACATCATGATCGGCGAAGGCCCGGCTGCGCGTTCGATCAAGCTGGATCTGCCACCGTTCACCCTGGTGGGTGCCACCACGCGTGCCGGCATGCTGACCAACCCGCTGCGTGACCGCTTCGGCATTGTGCAGCGTCTCGAGTTTTATTCCACCGAGGATTTGACCACCATCGTCATGCGCTCGGCCGGCATTCTCGGCCTGCCCATTGAGATTGAAGGCGCGTTCGAGATCGCCCGTCGCGCGCGTGGCACGCCACGCATCGCCAACCGCCTGTTGCGTCGAGTGCGCGACTTTGCCGAGGTGCGTGGCAAGGGTGAAATTACCCGGTCAATTGCCGACCTGGCGTTGAACATGCTGGATGTGGACGAGCGGGGCTTCGATCATCAGGATCGCCGCCTTCTGCTGACACTGATTGAAAAGTTCGACGGTGGGCCGGTCGGTGTGGACAGCCTGGCGGCTGCCATCAGCGAGGAGCGCCACACCATCGAGGATGTCCTGGAGCCCTACCTGATCCAGCAGGGCTATATGATGCGCACGCCGCGCGGGCGGGTTGTGACGCGGCATGCTTACCTGCATTTCGGGCTGAACCTGCCCAAGCGTTTGAACGAGATCGCGGTCGATTCATTGGCCGACGACGCCGAGCTGTAACCCTGGAGTGCGTATTACAAGCATGTCTGCAGTCAAAGAACCTTTTTCCCATGGTTGCCGGGTGTATTACGAAGACACCGATGCCGGCGGCGTCGTGTACTACGTCAACTACCTGAAGTTCATGGAGCGGGCGCGCACCGAGCGGCTGCGTGAGCTGGGGTTTGCCCAGTCGCAACTGGCCGGTGACAACCTGCTGTTCGTGGTGCATTCCAATGAGGTGCGTTACCACGCGCCGGCACGTCTGGATGATGAATTGCAGGTCAGTGCCGAGGTGGTCGAGTTGAACCGTGCCAGCCTGTGTTTCCGTCAACAGGTACGCCGGACCCGTGATGCTGCGCTGCTCTGCGAAGGTCGATTTATGATCGCTTGCGTGCGCGCCGATAATTTCAAACCCCGGGCGATTCCCGATGTGCTGCGCGCAGCCTTCGCCGCCGACCTGGGCCCCCTTTCAGCAGGAGAGTAAGCGTGGAAGCCAACGCCGTTGACCATATGTCCATGTGGAGCCTGATCAGTAACGCCAGCGTGGTGGTGCAACTGGTCATGCTCATTCTGGTGGCTGCTTCGATCACCTCATGGGTCATGATTTTCCAGCGCGGCAGTCTGCTGCGTGCTGCGCGCAGCTCGCTGGAAGCGTTCGAAGAGCGCTTCTGGTCGGGTATCGACCTGTCCAAGCTGTATCGTCAGGCCGGCAGTAGTCCTGACCCGGATTGCGGTGTGGAGCAGATCTTCCGTGCCGGTTTCAAGGAATTCTCGCGCCTGCGCCAGCAAACAGGTGTAAGTGCGGATGCAGTGATGGATGGCGTGGCGCGGGCCATGCGCGTGGCCATTTCCCGTGAGGAAGAGAAGCTCGAACAGTCACTGCCGTTCCTGGCCACGGTCGGTTCCACCAGCCCGTATATCGGCTTGTTCGGTACCGTGTGGGGCATCATGAATTCGTTCCGGGGTCTTGCTCAAGTGCAACAGGCCACCCTGGCCACCGTGGCGCCGGGTATCGCCGAAGCGCTGATTGCCACCGCGATTGGCTTGTTCGCGGCCATTCCGGCCGTTATCGCCTACAACCGCTTCGCGGCTCGTGGCGAGGCGCTGATTGCCCGCTACTACACCTTCGCCGATGAGTTCCAGGCGATTCTGCACCGCAAGGTGCACACCTCGGACGAGTGAGGCCTGCCTGATGGCCAGAATTCGCAACAGACGCAAGCCGGTTTCGGAAATGAACGTGGTGCCTTACATCGACGTGATGCTGGTGCTGCTGGTGATTTTCATGGTGACCGCGCCGATGCTCAATCAGGGGGTCAAGGTTGACCTGCCCCAGGTTTCCAGCGAGGTCCTGCCCCAGGACAACAATGCTCGCGTGCTGACCATTTCGATCAAGGCCGACAAGAGCTATTACTGGAACATGGGCGAAGAGGTTCAGCCCGATCAGGACAAGAGCAGCGAGTCGGCGGTTTCGCTGGACAGTCTGGTCGGTGCGGTAAAAGGCATCATGGCCGAGAACAGTCGTCAGGGTAAGAAGGTGCAGGTCTACGTGCGTGGCGACAAGACGGTCGATTACGGTTCGGTGATGGCCGTGATGGGTGGGTTGCAGCAGGCCGGCGTAGGCAATGTCGGCCTGATCACTGAGGCGCCCTGATGCACCAGCCCTTGCCTTCGGCTTCGCAAAGCTATTTCTGGCCAGTGATCTGGGCGGTGTCTCTGCACGCCCTGATGTTCGCCTTGCTGTTTGTCAGCTTTTCGCGAACCCCGGACCTGCCGCCTTCACGGCCTGTTGTGCAGGCCACTTTGTATCAGCTGAAATCCCAGAGCCAGGCCGAAACCCAAACTCAGCAAAAGACCGCTGGGGAAGCGCAAAAGACTGCGGCTCGGGAATTCGAAATGGAACAGCTGGAGCAGCGCAAGGCTGAAGAACAGCGTGTGGCCGCTGCTAAGCAGGCGGAACAAAAACGCGCTGAAGATGCTCGAAAGGCAGATGAGGCCAAGAAGGCCGCAGCCCGCAAAGCGGCCGAAGCCAAGGCTGCTGAGCAGAAGCGGGCTGCTGAGATTGCGATGAAAAAGGCCGAGGATCAGGCCAAGCAGAAAGCCGCCGAAGAAGCGAAGAAAAAAGCTGCCGCCGAGGCTGAAAAGAAAAAGGTCGCCGAGGCAGCCGAGAAGAAGGCGGCTGCAGAAGCTGCCAAAAAAGAAGCCGCGGAAGATGCAAGGCGCAAGGCCGAAGAAGACAAGAAAGCCCAGGCGCTGGCCGAGCTTCTTGCTGAGGATACTCGCCGCGCCCACGCCAAGGCCGATCTTCATGCGCAGCAGGTGGCGGGCAGCATCGATGACTTGATCATCAACCTGATCAGCCAGCAATGGCGACGTCCGCCAACGGCGCGCCAGGGGATGAGCGTCGAGCTGCTGATCGAGATGTTGCCCGACGGCACCATCAGCAACGCCGGCGTCACGCGTACCAGTGGCGATCCCGCCTTTGATAATTCGGCCGTCGCCGCCGTACGCAGCGTTGGACGTATTCCAGAAATTCAGACACTGGGCAGCGGGCTTTTCGAGTCGCTGTACCGCAAGCGCCGCATTATCTTCAAGCCGGAGGATTTGAGTCCGTGAATAGCCTGATTCGTGTCGCCTTGCTGGGCCTGGCTCTGCTGGCTGGCACTGTGCACGCAGCTGACCCGTTGCTGATCACCAGCGGCACCGACCGCGCCACTCCGATTGCAGTCGTGCCCTTTGGCTGGGAAGGCAGCACCGTGCTTCCCGAGGACATGGCCAGTATCATTGGCAATGACCTGCGCAATTCCGGCATCTTCGAGCCCATTCCACGGCAGAACATGATCAGTCTGCCGAACCGTGCAGAAGAGATCATTTATCGCGACTGGCAGGCACTGGGTGCGCAGTATGTGTTGCTGGGCAGCCTGGTACCGGTGAGCGGACGCTTGCAGGTGCAGTTCGCGCTGTTCAACGTGACGACCCAACAGCAATTGCTGGCGGGCAGCGTGACGGGAACCAACGCACAGTTGCGCGACATGGCTCACCATGTTGCTGATCAGGCCTTTGAAAAGCTCACCGGCACCAAGGGAGCGTTTTCGACCCGCCTGCTATACGTGACCGCGGAGCGGCTGGGCACGACCAATACGCGCTACACCTTGCAACGCTCCGATTACGATGGTGCTCGTGCTGTGACCCTGTTGCAGTCCCGCGAGCCGATCCTATCGCCGCGTTATGCACCGGATGGCAAGCGAATCGCCTATGTCTCTTTCGAGCAGAAGCGTCCACGGATTTTCATTCAGCATGTCGACACCGGCCGGCGCGAGCAGATCACCAACTTTGAAGGCTTGAACGGCGCGCCAGCGTTTTCGCCTGATGGCAATCGCCTGGCCTTCGTGCTCTCCAAGGACGGCAATCCGGAAATCTATGTCATGGACCTGGCATCTCGCCAGTTGCAGCGGGTCACCAATCATTACGCCATCGATACCGAGCCGTTCTGGGGGCGCGATGGGCAAACGCTATATTTCACATCCGACCGGGCGGGTCGTCCGCAAATTTACAAACAGCGCCTCGGCAGCAATGCGGCGGAGCGGGTCACGTTCGTAGGCAATTACAACGCCAACCCGAAACTGTCGGCCGATGAAAAGACTCTGGTGATGATCCATCGCCAGGATGGCTATACCAATTTCAAGGTGGCTGCACAGGATTTGCAGCGCGGAAACTTGCGCATTCTCTCAGATACGACGCTGGATGAGTCGCCTACTGTTGCGCCTAATGGCACCATGCTAACCTACGCCACTCGTCGGCAAGGACGCGAGGTTTTAATGCTCGTTTCCGTCAATGGACGAGTCAGGCTGCCGCTTCCCACCGCGCAGGGGGAAGTTAGAGAACCTTCCTGGTCTCCTTACCTGAACTGACATGGCGTCAATTTGTTCTCCTTTCAATCACTCGTAAAACTGGGGTTTTTAAAATGGAAATGCTGAAGTTTGGTAAGTTCGCTGCTCTGGCTCTGGCCATGGCTGTTGCTGCTGGTTGTGCTTCGCAAGGTGGTGATACCGCCGGTGAAACCACTGACCAAGACGCTGGTTATGCAACCGACGCGAACGCCAATGCTGTCGAAACCAACGGTTTCGATACCTCTGCTCAGGATGCAGAAGCCGCCCTGCGTGCTATCACCACCTTCTACTTCGAATACGACAGCTCGGATCTGAAGCCGGAAGCCATGCGCGCTCTGGATGCCCATGCCAAGGTTCTGCAGAACTCCGGCGTGCGTGTAGTTCTGGAAGGTCACACCGACGAGCGCGGCACCCGCGAATACAACATGGCCCTGGGCGAGCGTCGTTCCGCTGCCGTTCAGCGTTACTTGGTTCTGCAAGGTGTTTCCCCGGCTCAGCTGGAACTGGTGTCCTACGGCGAAGAGCGTCCGGTTGCTACCGGCAGCGACGAGCAGTCCTGGACCCAGAACCGTCGCGTCGAACTGCGTAAGTAATAGTCATGGGTAAGTGCCGTCACGTATTGATTGCCCTGGTTGCCAGCTTTCCGCTGGCGGTCATGGCTCAAGTACCCGTGGTGGAAGGGGGAGCCAGCTACGGCAGGCTTCCTCCCTTGCCCACCGCAAGCGGCGCCCGCGATGCCTATGTCGGGGGAGGGATGACCGTCCCTCCCTCGGCACAGGGCGGACTGTTCATTCAGCTGCAGCAGATGCAGGAAGAGCTTGCCAGTCTGCGCGGCATGATCGAAGAGCAGCAGTATGAAATCCAGCGCCTGAAACAGGAAAGCCTGGAGCGTTATCAGGAGCTCGATCGGCGCATTTCAGAAAGTGCCGGAGCTGCCTCAAATCGAACGGCCATAGGTGAAACAGTCGCCAATGGCACCCCGGCCTCGGAGCCGGCCGACGCGGCGCCAGCGGACCCAGAGAAGGAAAAGCTGTACTACGACGCTGCCTTCGACTTGATCAAATCCAAGGACTTCGCCAAGGCTGATCAGGCATTCAACGCCTTCCTGCGACAGTATCCGAACAGCCGTTATGCCGGCAATGCACAGTATTGGCTGGGTGAAGTGAGCCTGGTTCAAGGCAGGCTGGAAGAAGCCGGGCAGGCCTTTGCCAAGGTGAGCCATGCTTATCCCAAACATAACAAGGTGCCAGATTCGTTATACAAATTGGCTGACGTCGAGCGCCGCCTGGGCAATATCGATAAAGCTAGAACGGCTTTGCAGCAGGTGATCGCCCAGTATCCGGGGAGTTCAGCCGCGAAGTTGGCGCAGCGGGATCTGGATAACCTGCGCTGACATACGCACCCCTCCCAAAAAAAGCCCGCGCCAGACGCGGGTTTTTTATGTTGGGTCTGAAGGCAAGGCAGCGCTGGGTGTTTATGGCTCTGCGAAGGCTTTCAAACAACACAACGATCATCTGTGTCAGCCCGTGGCTGGGAGTCGACTATGGTTGATGATGGAAGGCCGTAGTGCGACAAAGTGGGGCGCAGCAGAGGGCTTTGCTGTGGCAGGGAAGACCGAGCCCTGGGATACCTATGATTTTTTCACAATTTTCTTGAATTGCTGAGTGAAATCATTATCATGCAACGCCGTTGGGGTCGTTAGCTCAGTTGGTAGAGCAGTTGACTCTTAATCAATTGGTCGTAGGTTCGAGCCCTACACGACCCACCACTTCCAACGGTGTGGAAGTGCCTTCAAGAGCGGTTGGATTCTTGAAGAAGTAAAGTGATCAGTGGCAAAGGCATCATCGGGTCGTTAGCTCAGTTGGTAGAGCAGTTGACTCTTAATCAATTGGTCGTAGGTTCGAGCCCTACACGACCCACCAATTGTTCCTCTTGCAGAGGAAGCAAGAAGCCGGAAAATGACCTGAGAGGGTAATTCTCCGGCTTTTTCGTATGCGCAGTATCTCACTGCCCTGGTTCGGCTGTTGTAGAGGGGCGGTGTATACTCGCTTTCCGCACCGCAGTATCAGCAGGTCCCGCGATTATGTCTCATGTCTCCGAACGCATTCTGGTTCAAGCCCATCTCGACGCCAAGCAGCCCAAGCCGCTGACGCCTGCCGAGGAGGACGCTTATCGCCAGGATATCGCCGCCGAACTGAAGAAGCAGAATGCGGTACTGGTCGCTCACTATTACTGCGATCCGGTGCTGCAGGCGCTGGCTGAAGAAACCGGCGGCTGTGTGGCCGACTCGCTGGAAATGGCCCGTTTCGGCAGCCAGCATCCGGCGCAGACGCTGGTGGTAGCCGGTGTCAAGTTCATGGGCGAAACCGCCAAAATTCTCAACCCCGAAAAACGCATCTTGATGCCGACTCTGGAAGCGACTTGTTCGCTGGACCTGGGCTGTCCGGTGGATGAGTTTTCGGCATTTTGCGATCAGCACCCTGAGCGCACCGTGGTGGTGTACGCCAATACCTCGGCGGCCGTGAAGGCGCGTGCCGACTGGGTGGTGACATCCAGCTGTGCACTGGAAATTGTCGAAAGCCTGATGGACAACGGCGAGACCATCCTCTGGGCACCGGATCAACACCTGGGTCGCTATATCCAGCGTGAAACCGGCGCCGACATGCTGCTGTGGGAAGGGGCTTGCATCGTTCACGAAGAGTTCAAGTCCAAGCAGCTGGCGGATATGAAGGCGTTGTACCCGCAGGCGGCTGTGTTGGTGCATCCCGAGTCGCCTGAAGCGGTGATCGAACTGGCCGATGCGGTGGGCTCCACCAGCCAGTTGATCAAGGCGGCGCAGACCCTGCCCAATGAGATGTTCATCGTCGCCACTGATCGGGGCATCTTCTACAAGATGCAGCAGCTGTGTCCTGGCAAGCAGTTCATCGAGGCGCCCACTGCCGGTAGCGGTGCTACCTGCCGCAGCTGCGCGCACTGCCCGTGGATGGCGATGAATACCCTGGAACGCATGCTGCAGTCGTTGCGTACCGGCAGCAATGAAATCCTCGTCGATGCTGCCCTGATTCCCAAGGCGGTGAAGCCGCTCAAGCGCATGCTCGATTTCACCCAGGCGGCGCGCCTCACGCTGGCCGGCAATGCCTGATCCGCAAACGGTTCAACGCCCGGCGGGCGCCTGATTTGTCAGGCGCCTGTCGCGCTGGGCAAGCCACACCCTTGATCGTAGTCAATTCCAGCAGCGTCCCCAGTCTGTACTGTGCAGCCTATCCTGAGGCTCTAGGCCGGGCGTAAGGCGGGCGTGCGTCAGCAGACGACGCCCATGCTGGCGCCTGGTGACGGGCCTTGATGATCGACGATGCCAACGCTGGCCGACCGGCAAATAGGCAGCGTCGAGGTTCAAAACGATTTGATGAGGTGGCTCGAACGTGGACCCTATGCTGAGTTTCAATCGCGCTCTGGTCGAAAAATATGACCGTCCCGGCCCGCGCTATACCTCTTATCCCACCGCGCCGCAATTCCACGAAGCCTTTGCCGTGGACGACTACCGCCAGGCCGCACAGGCCAGCAACAATGTGCCGGCGCCCAAGCCCTTGTCGGTGTACATCCATATCCCGTTCTGCCAGAGCCTGTGCTACTACTGCGCCTGCAACAAGATCATCACGCAGAAGACCCATCGGGCTGTCGAATACCTGGATTATCTCAAGCGCGAGATCGCCCTGCAGGCCGAGCTGTTCGACAGTCGCCGCCTGCTGACCCAGTTGCACTTCGGGGGTGGCACTCCCACCTACCTGACCAGCGATCAGTTAGGCGAAGTGATGGACGCACTGCACGACGCCTTCAATATGGACGACAGCGACAATCACGAGTTTTCCATCGAGGTTGATCCGCGCACCATAAGTCCTGAGCGCATCCATACCTTGCGCAAGCAAGGGTTCAATCGCCTGAGTTTCGGCGTGCAGGATTTCGACGCCGACGTGCAGGCCGCGGTCAACCGCATCCAGAGCGAAGAGCAGGTCCGTGAGTTGGTCGAAGCGGCACGCGAGGCACGCTTCAAATCCATCAGCGTCGATCTGATCTACGGCCTACCTTTGCAGACCGTGGCCAGCTTCGATGCCACCCTGAGCAAGATCATCGCCCTGCGCCCGGACCGCATTGCGGCTTACAGCTACGCGCACTTGCCCGAGCGCGTGCGTGCCCAGCGCTTGATTCGTCCCGAGGACATGCCGCCACCCGAGCGCAAGCTGGAACTGCTGGAACTGACCATTCAGCGCCTGACCGCGGCCGGCTACGTGTATATCGGCATGGACCACTTCGCCCTGCCGGAGGACGAGCTCTCCCTGGCCCAGTCCAACGGTACGCTGCAGCGCAACTTTCAGGGTTACTCCACCCATGCCGATTGCGATCTGATCGGTCTGGGTGTGTCGTCCATCGGCAAGGTCGGCGACAGCTACAGTCAGAGCGTGAAGCTGCTGTCCCAGTACTACGCGCGCCTGGACGAAGGCATACTGCCAGTGCAACGCGGCTATCGCCTGAGTGATGATGACCGCCTGCGTCGCGAGTTGATCATGGAGCTGATGTGTCACGGTCGTATCGAATTCGCAAAGTTCGAGGCCGGCCACGGCATCGTTTTTTGCGAATACTTCGCCGATGCCCTGGCCCAGCTGGATGAGTTCGTCGCCGATGGCCTGCTGGAGCTTCACGACGACGCGTTGGTTCTGCTGCCCCAAGGGCACCTGATGATGCGTAACGTCGCCATGGCGTTCGACGCCTACCTGGGCACCGAGCAAACCGTGCGCTTCTCGCGCACCGTCTGAGTCCTGTCCAGACCGCAAGGTCGCTCACCTGAGTGGTGGCCTTTGGAGTGTCCATGACGTATGCCCTGTTGCACATCGTTCACCTGCTCGCGGCGATCATGTTTATCGGCGCGGTGTTCTTCGAGGTGCTGGTGCTGGCCAGGATTACACCGCAGATCAGCACCGAGAGCCTGACGGAGGTGCAGCGGGCTATTGGTGAGCGCCTGCGGGTGGTGCTGCACTGGGTAGTCTTATTCGTTTACGGCGCGGGCATCGGCTTGGCCTGGCAGCATCGAACAGCTTTGGCTGCGCCCGGGGAGAGCAGTTTCGGCACGCTGCTGATGGTGAAGATCCTGCTCGCCATCGGTGTGTTCCTGTCCTTCGGCCTGGTGGCTATCCTGCTGCGCAGCGGGAAGATGACTGCCGCGCGCCGACACGCCATCCACTGGGCCATCTTTGCCCAAATGCTCGCCATCGTGGTGCTGGCCAAGGGCATGTTCTATTTCCACTGGTAGGGAGAGAACCGTGGTTTATAGGGCGGATCGCGCTTCATCGATCCACCGGGTGGCGATCCACCGGGTGGCGGCCCACCGAGCAAAGCCAAGAAGGATGTAAAAACGCCATCCACCTTACGGACTGGCCCCGCGCCCTAGGCGGCAGATCGGTCGTTGGGTTATTCCTCGGCCGCCGCCTTGCGAGCGAGCAGCACCTGTTCCGCGCCTTCCAGGCGCAGCCGTTCATTTGCATTGAAACGTTCTTCGGCCAGGCGGGCGATGGCGGCAGCCTTGTCGCCGGCAGCCAGGCCCGTGTGGCTGTCGATCTTGGCTTTTTCGCTCAGGTAATCCTGCAGGCGCTGACTCCATGCCTGGCGCTGCTGGTCGAGCGTTTCCAGGCGGGCTGTGGCTTCTGCGCCAACCAGTTGCTGGCGCAGTTGGCGAATCTGCTGAGGATTCGCGCCGGCGCGTTGCAATTCGGCGGTGCGCTGGCTCAGCTCGTTTTGCAGTTGCGGCAGAACCGCATCCTGCAATTCCTCCGGCAGGCTGGCGCGCAGCTGGTCAATGGCCTGGCCCTTGGCCTCGCTGCTCAGCGAGGGATCGTTCTGAATGGCCAACCGCTGCAGCGTGAACAGGTTGTAGCCTTCTTCCCGGCCGAAGAACGCCTGGTGGGCTTCGTGTCCAAAAATTCCGGTGCGTAGAGCCTGGACATTCAATTCACGTTGCCGCAAAGCGTCGAGGCTGGTCAGGGCTGTCTGGTTCTGCTCAAAAGTGGCGACCTGGGTCTTGTAATCGAGGTACTGAGCGAGCAATTCCAGTGCCCGCTCCCGGGCAGGCGACACCAATTGGCTGGCGATATAGGCCTGCAGGCGCTCGATGCTGGTACTGAGCGGCTCTTCTCCTGTGGCGGCTAGAAAGTAATCGAAGATGCGTCGAATATCGTCGCTGAGGATCAGGCGTCCGTTGGCATCGACTCGGAACTCACCATCCACGTCCGTGCCGCTGAACGAGGGGGGCAGGGTGGCCAGCACGCGCCCCGCCGAGACCATTTCAGCCGGCGTGGCCTGAATGGACGGTATGGCCAAGTGGGCCGCGACCTTTGGCGCCTGTGTCGCCGGGACAGGAGCCACTGTAAGGTCCTGAACGGGGGACGGCAGCAAATAGGGCAATGCCACGAAGGTGGCGACCAGCGCCAGGGGAACCATCACTAGCAGGGTCTTGTTCATGGGCATCTCATCGAGCAATGAAAAGTGATGCAGGAGGCCTTTCGGCCTCTGCAGATCACAAGCCTGCGTTTTTCAGGCGGTTGGCATGCTGTCGATAGACCGTGAGCGGATCGGTCTCGAACAGGCTGCTCAGGCCAAAGGCATGGTTGATCTGGTCCAGATGGTTCATCCGGTAGTTGTCACGGATGACCTTGCCCAGCCGCGAACTGCAGCGGCCGACCAGGCCATCGTTGTCGTCGCCTTTCACGAATGTCAGTGAGAGCGCGCCGGTCAGCAGGTCGCTCACATCGAGGGGGTTGGTCAGCGGGCTGGTGCCACTCCATGAGTAGTAATGCACGCCGTTGACCTTATGTGCGCCTTCGCCGCAGAAGGTTTTCGGGACCCCTTGCGGGAACTTGGCGTTGAAGATTTCCATTCCTTTACGGTCCAGTGAGCCCAGTGCCGCCACGGAGTTCTGCAGCTCGGAACTAGGGCTGCCTGAAAGGAAATGGATCACCGTGCCGAGGGCATTGAAAATGCCTGCCAAAACGGTCTCCGCAGGCGAGCCGGGCGCGATTTCCCGGCGCAGAAAATCGGCCGCTCCCGATCCGTATTGCGGGCCGCCAATGCTGGTGACGGAGGCGATGAGGTCCGGACGGGTGGCGGCCACGTAACGAATGGTCGGGCCACCATGGCTGTGACCGATCAGGTTTACCTTGGGTTGGCCGCTGATGGCGACGATGTCTTCGACCTGCTCGATCAGTTCTTCACCACGGGTTTCCGTGCTGTTCAACTGGCTGACTTCGGTGATGTACACGCTGGCGCCGTCGCGGCGCAAGGTGGCGGGAATGCCATACCAGTAATCGATGCCCAGCATTCGGTCAAAACCAAGCAAACCGTGTGAAAGCACGATGGGGTATTGGGTATTGGTGTAGCCGGAGGCGCCGAACAGCCATGAGGCCTGGGCGTGTCCGCCCAGTAGCAGGCCGGCGCTCAGACCAAGGGCAATAAGCGATTTCTTGTTCATGATGTGCTCGCGAATAGAGGTGGGGGCTCCGCATCGAAGCCCCGGAGTGCTCACAGGCCATCGTTCTTCAGACGGTTGGCATGCTGCCGGTAAACAGTCACCGGGTCGGTTTCGAACAGGCTGGTCAGGCCAAAGAACTGGTTGATTTCGTCGAGGTGGTTCATGCGGTAGTTGTCACGCACCACCTTGCCCAGGTGTGAACTGCAGCGGCCGACCATGCCGTCGTTTGCCTCTCCGCCAATAAAGGTCAGGGTTGCCACCCCCATCATGGCGTCGCTGGGGTCGAGGGGGTTGGTCAGCGGGCTGGTGCCACTCCATGAGTAATAACGCACGCCATTGACCTTGTAGGCGCCTTCGCCGCAGCGCTTGGCCGGCATGCCCTGTGGGTACTTGGCGTTGAAGCGTGCGGCGCCCTCGCTGTTCAGAGACTCCAGCGCACCCAAGGCATTCTGTGGCTCCAGGCTGGGACTGCCGGAGATGAAGTGGATCAGCTTGCCCATCTGATTGACCAGTTCGGCGACGATGGTTTGGGTGGCTGAACCATCGGGGAACAGTTTCAGAAAGTCGGCAAGATCCGATCCGGTGTGCGGGGCGCCAACGCTGGTGGCCGAGGCGATCAGCTCGGGGCGGGTGGCGGCGACATAACGGACTGTTGGACCACCATGGCTATGGCCGATCAGATTGACCTTGGGCTTGCCGCTGATGGCAATGATGTCTTCCACCTGCTCAATCAGCTCTTCGCCGCGGGTTTCCGACGTGTTCAGCTGACTGACTTCGGTGATGTAGACACTGGCGCCGCCACGGCGCAGTTCGGCCGGAATGCCATACCAGTAATCGATACCCAGCATGCTGTCCCAGCCCAGCATGCCGTGGGACAGCACGATGGGGTATTTCGTCTTGGTGTAGCTGGATGAGGTGTTGAACAGGTCGAACAGAGCGGCCTGAGCGCTGCCAGCGGATAACAGGCAGGCACTCAGGCCAAGGGCCATCAGGTTTTTATTGATCTTCATGGTCACTCTCGCAACGGGTTGATGTGGTGCACGTCCCTGTGGCTGCTACGCCCGTCCTGGGCGCGCACATCAGCCCGGGTGGAATCGCAGCTTCCATGCCATTCGCGATGACCGTTCGGCTGGTGGCTCTGGGGCATGGTGATTCTCGGTTGTGCAGGCAGAGTGGGAGGCGTTCGGGAAGGGTACGGCTGTTACGCAGCGAAACGGTGGCGTGATTTCGTCACCTGCAGTGGGGTGCAAATACCGCAAGCGAGTGCGGTTTTTTCGACAATCCAACCTAAAGGCTGGGCTGTGTCGATCTGATATCGGATTGCCTGCGCTGTAGAGTGAGCCAGCACAACAACGCTGTGATGCAGGCACCGGACGGTGTCCTTGACTCCCGTACAGGCTGTTGAGTCGCATCGATCCGCCCGCCGTGCACGGGTTTTCGGAGAACAACAATGCATGACGATTCTCGATCTTCCGCGCCGCTGCGCGTATTGATCATTGGCGCCGGGTTTGGCGGGCTGGGCCTGGCCATCCAGCTGAGAAAGGCCGGTATCGAGGATTTCCTCATTCTGGAAAAGGCCGACGAGGTCGGCGGCACCTGGCGCGACAATCACTACCCAGGCGCCGCCTGCGACGTGCCTTCTCATCTGTACTCGTTTTCCTTCGCGCCCAAGCTGGACTGGTCGCGGGTGTTTGCGCCTCAAGCGGAGATTTTTGCCTACCAGCGCCAGCTCGCAGATGACCATGGCCTGCGCGGCAGCATCCGTTTCGGCTGCGAAGTCAGCGAGGCTACCTTCGACTCGCCCAGTGGCCACTGGCAAGTGCGCTGCACCAACGGCGAAACCTTCCATACGCAGGCGCTGGTCAGTGCCTGTGGCCAACTCAATCGCCCGGCGTATCCGCAGATCCCCGGGCTGGAACGATTTGCGGGGGCGCGTTTTCATTCGGCGCGCTGGGATCATCAGGTCGATTTGCGCGGCAAGCGTGTGGCGGTGATTGGTACGGGCGCCAGCGCCATCCAGTTCGTGCCGCAGATTCAGCCACAGGTGGCCAAGCTCTCTCTATTCCAGCGCAGTGCGGCCTATGTGCTGGCCAAGCCGGATCGCGCCTATCGGCCCTGGGAGTTGGCGCTGATGCGGCGCGTGCCGTGGGTGCAGCGCATCGATCGTGCGCTCAAGTACCTGCAGCACGAGTCGCGGGCGCTGGCCTTTGTCAGTTTCCCGGCCTTGCTCAAGCTCTTCTATGTAAGTTTTCGGCGCAACCTGATGCGAGGTGTCGGCGACCCGATACGGCGCCTGCACCTGACCCCCGACTACCCCATGGGCTGCAAGCGCATCCTGATGGCCAACGACTATTACCCGGCCCTGGCCCAGGGCAATGTCGAGATCGTCACCACTGGAATTCGCGAAGTTACCGAGCGCGGCCTGGTGACTGTGGATGGCCGCGAGCATGAGCTGGACGCAATCATCTATGGCACAGGGTTCTCCGCCACCGATTTTCTGGCCCCGATGCGCATCACCGGGCTGGAAGGGCAGGAGCTCAACAGTGCCTGGCGCGACGGTGCCGAGGCTTACAAAGGCGTCAGCGTCAGCGGTTTTCCCAACCTGTTCATCCTCTACGGACCCAATACCAACCTGGGCCACAACTCGATCCTTTACATGCTGGAAAGCCAGTTCCGCTACGTGCTCGGTTGCCTGCAAACACTGCAACGGGACGGGCTGCGCTATCTGGATGTGAAGCCTGCCGCGCAGCAGCGTTTCAATCTGAGTGTGGAGCAAGGCCTGAGCCGCACGGTGTGGGCGCAAGGCTGCCACAGCTGGTATCAGAATGCGGCGGGGCGCAACACCAATAACTGGCCGGGCTATACCTTCGCCTACCGTTATCGAACCCGACTGCCGGAGCTGCATGACTATGACTGCATTCGTTGATCTGCCTTATCCGCCGCGTATCCGCCAGCGTCTGCTTGCCGGCGCGCTGCGCGGCACCTTGCGCCTGCTGTTCCGTGGTCTTATCCGTCCGTGGATGCCAATTGCAGGGCAGCGCACGGTGCTGCGCCTGCTGACGGCTGCCACGCTGCCGATGCGCGGGGTATTGCGCAGCGCAGGCCAACTGGGCGGCATTCCTTGCGAATGGCACCGCCCCCAGCAGGACAGCGGCCGGGTCTGCCTGTACCTGCATGGCGGCGGTTATTTACTGGGCTCACCGGCCACTCACCGGGCATTGTGCTCAGCGTTGTCCAAACGGTGCCGGATGGCTGTTTGCGCCATCGACTATCGGCTGGCCCCCGAACACCGTTATCCCGCTCCGCTTATCGATGTATTGGAGGCCTATCAGGCCTTGCTGGAACAGGGGTATGCCCCGCAAAACATTGTTATCGGCGGCGACTCGGCAG
This sequence comes from Serpens gallinarum, assembly GCF_014836765.1. Taxonomy (GTDB): domain Bacteria; phylum Pseudomonadota; class Gammaproteobacteria; order Pseudomonadales; family Pseudomonadaceae; genus Serpens; species Serpens gallinarum. The sequence continues at coordinate 67,505 of NZ_JACSQG010000006.1, read as the reverse complement.
GCGGTCATCTGACCCTGACCAGTGCATTGGCACTCAAGGCCCAAGGCCTGCCACTGCCGGGTGCGCTGGTGTGTTTCTCGCCGGTCACTGACCTCAGCATCGAGCAGCTGCATCAGCCGCCGGCAGGCGATCCGATGATCGATCTCGGCTGGATTCGCCAGGCACTGGACCTGGCATCCCAGCCTGGGGTCGACAGCAAGGATCCCTCCGTCTCGCCGGTCTTTGCCGATCTGACCGGGCTGCCGCCGCTGTTGGTGCAGGTAGGAGAGGATGAAGTGCTGCGCAATGACAGCCTGCGCCTGGCCGAGCGTGCCCAGGCCTGTGGCGTGCCCGTGCGTCTGGAGCGCTATGCAGGCTGCTGGCACGTGTTTCAGGCCCATGTGGGGGTGCTTGACGTGGCCGATCTGGCGATCCAGCGCGTGGCAGACTTTTTGGAGACGGCGGGCCGGCACGCAAGGTAATGGCAAGGGCACAGTGATAACTTGGTTCTTGACCGGTTGGCCACTGCAGCCTAGGCAAGACAACAACAATAAGGAAGCCAACATGCACAACATTCTGGTTACCGGCGCAGCCTCAGGCATTGGCGCGGCAACGGCGCAACTGTTTCATCGACGGGGTTGGGCGGTGGGCCTGGTCGATCTAAGCGGCGACGCTCTCGCGGCGCTGGCGGACGAGCTGGGTGGTGCCTGGCACCGCGCGCTGGATGTCACCGACGTGGAGGCCATCCAGGCAGCGCTGGTGGACTTTTGTGGGCAGCACGACGGACAGCTACGGCTGCTGTTCAATGGCGCCGGCATTTTGCATTGCGGGCGCTTCGCCGAGATTCCGCTGAGCGAACACACCCGCGCCATCCAGATCAACGTGCTCGGCCTGCTGCAGTTCTGCCATGCGGCATTTCCGTACCTGCAAAACACCGCCAATGCCCAGGTGATCAATATGGGCTCGGCGTCGGCGCAATATGGCGTGCCGACCATGGCCAGCTATTCGGCCAGCAAGTTCGCGGTGCGTGGCCTGACCGAAGCGCTGGAGCTGGAGTGGCGCGAGCACGGGATTCGCGTCGGTGACCTGATGCCGCCCTTCGTGGCCACACCGATGGTTGCCAATCAACAATACGTGCCGCCGGTAATGCGCCGCCTGGGCGTGCGGCTAAATGCCGAGGACATCGCCGAGGGAGCCTGGCAACAGGCTCATGGTCCGGCCGTGCACCGTCCTATCAGTTTGCAGTTCAAATTAATGTACTGGGCCGGGCAACTCTCGCCGAGCTGGCTGAACAGGCGGGTGATGGGCTGGTTGAACCGCCCCTGATGTGCAGCTTTAACCGGTGACCTCGCTTGGTCACCCTGTTGAATCACGCTAATCTGGTGGGGCAGTGTCTGTTTCATGCAAGCCAGTCGTTCGTCACTTCACAAGGTTTTTCCATCTTTCAGGCAGTTTTGCCTGGCAATCGGCAACGCGGAAGTTCATCTAATCGAGAGGAGTTCAGCTATGAGCACAGCCTTTCACGAAGATGTCAGCAATACCGTTCTGCGCCGTATGAAAGAGGGCGGTTTCGACTTCGCCCGGGTTCATCCCATCGAGTTCTACGCCATCTTCCCGGATGAGGATCGGGCACGTGTGGCAGCCAGAAATTTTCGTGGTGAATCGCTCAATGCGCAGGTGTGCCCACGCACCGATGGCGCCTGGAATCTGCAAGTCAGCAAGGTGATGTACGCGACTCATTCGGGGATCGGCGACTTCGAGCATGACCTGGAAAACCTGGTTGAACCCTTGGGAGGCGTGCTCGATGGCTGGGGCGTGACCCAAGAGCTGGTTGCTCCAGAGCCAGATTGCTAGCAGGCCGTACGGAGGCGCATGGACAGGGAAAACCATGCGCCTTCGCCTGAATAGACGCCTCGAACCCTCTATTGCCGAGTTGAATCGTCATACGAGTTGGGGTAAGTTCACTCTCATTCAACGGAGTTTCTCAATGCCGCACCTTGCTTCCATCCATGCTCACACGTCTATCGAGGCCACCCGTGCCCGGATAGCGGGTGTCGGCGTGTTGGCGCTTTCGGCGTTGGGTTATTTCTATGGGTATTGGTTTAGCCACGGGCTGGCCTGATACTCATCAGGCGGCCCGCCTCAGCAGGGTCGCCTACCACAGTTCCACGAAACCCCCGGTCGGCAACCCGACCGGGGGTTTTGTTTTTTCCGGCCACCAAAAACGGCCATTCGATTTCACAGAGGATTCAACCATGTACAGCTACCGCACCTACCAAAGCTCTTCCCGTTACCTCGGCTGGCGATTTAGCCACGCGACCCACGCACTCACACCACTGCAACGAACAACCAGATAGAACGCCGCGCGCGGACCATCCCGCGCCGGCCGAGGACGCCCGAATGAACTCTTCCGTATCCGCCCTGAACATCCCGCACCTGCACGCTGTTGAGCTGCCCGTTGACGAACCCCACCAGGGTCGACGCAGCACCCAGCCTCTACCCAGCCCCGCCGAACTTCGCCAGCGCCTGCCTTTGAGCCGCGCCGTGGCGGCCCAGGTACAGCATCAGCGCCAGACCATCCGCAACGTATTGAACGGCGACGACCCACGCTTGCTGGTGGTGATCGGCCCTTGCTCCATTCACGATGCCGATGCCGCCCTCGACTACGCGCGGCGCCTGGCCGAACTGGCTCCCCAAGTAGATGATCAGCTGTTGCTGGTCATGCGCGCCTACATTGAAAAACCGCGCACCACCGTCGGTTGGAAAGGGCTGGTCTATGATCCGCATCTGAACGGCAGCGGCGATATGGCAGAGGGATTGGCACTGTCGCGCCGATTGATGCTGGAGATGCTCGACTTGGGCCTGCCGCTGGCCAGCGAGTTGCTGCAGCCTTTGGTAGCAGGCTACGTCGATGACCTGCTGGGCTGGGCGGCAATTGGTGCGCGCACCAGCGAATCCCAGGTGCATCGCGAGCTGGTCAGCGGCCTGGACATGGCGGTGGGGTTCAAGAACGGCACCGACGGCAGCCTGGGCATTGCCAGTGACGCCATGCGCTCGGCCGCCCATCCTCACCAGCACTTCGGCATCGACCTGCAAGGCCGCGCGGCCTTGGTGGAAACCCTCGGCAACCCCGACACCCATCTGGTACTGCGCGGCGGCCATCAGGGGCCGAACTACGATGCCGCCAGCGTCCAGGCGGCACACGCTGCGTTGGAGAAAGCAGGTATCACTCCACGGATCATGGTCGATTGCAGCCACGCCAACAGCGGCAAGAACCCGCTACGCCAGCCGGCGGTGCTGCACGAGGTGATCGACCAGCGCCTGGCCGGCGATGCCAGCCTGCGCGCCGTTATGCTGGAAAGCCACCTGTTCGACGGCTGCCAGCCGCTATCCGGCGAGCTGCAATACGGTGTATCGATTACCGACGGCTGCCTGGGCTGGAGCGGCACCGAACAGCTGTTGCTGGAAACGGCGCAACGCCTGCGGCACGGCTAGGGCGTAAAAGCCTTAGTAAGTAGGGTGGATCGCGCTTTATCGATCCACCGGGTGGCGATCCACCGGGTGGCGCTCCACCGGGTGGCGCTCCACCAAGCGGGGTTGTGGTGGATGTAAAAGGCGACATCCACCCTACCGTTCTGATCGGGAACGGATCACGCCGGCACGCCGATGATCACGCTGGAGGCCTTGAAGATCGCCGTGGCGCGCTTGCCCACGGCCAGCGCCAACTGATCGCAGCTGTCGCGGGTGACGATGGCGGCCAGAGTGGCGCCGCCGGCCAGGTCGAGGACTACTTCGGTGTTTACCGCGCCGGGTTGGATGCGTGAGATGGTGCCGGTCAGGCGGTTGCGGGCCGAGAAGCGCGCATTGTCCTCGTCAGTCATCAGAATCACCGACGAGGATTTGACCAGCGCAAAGGCTTCGGTGCCTAGTTTCAGCCCCAGGCTTTCGGTGCTTTCGTGGGTGACGATGGCCACCAGCTTCTCGCCTCCAGCGATTTCCAGTTCGATTTCGTCGTTCACCGCGCCGGCCTTCACCTGGCTCACGGTGCCGAGAAACTGATTGCGTGCACTGGTTTTCATGCTCATGCGCCTGATCAGGAGGTAGTCGTCGGCCAGCCCTTCGGCTTGCTGGCCCAGTTGCTCGATGAAGCGCCGGTGCTCGCGGTCCAGGGTGCGAAAGTTCGCTACCAGCTGTTCGCCCCGTTGGGTCAGGCGTGTGCCGCCGCCGCCCTTGCCGCCCGCAGCACGCTCCACCAGCGGCTCGCCGGCCAGGTTGTTCATGGTGTCGATGGCGTCCCAGGCGGCCTTGTAGCTCATCCTGACGGCCTTGGCGGCCTGGGTAATCGAGCCGCATTCAGCGATGGCGGCCAACAGTGCGACCCGGTTTTCGCCGCCGAATTTTTCGCCAGCGACCGTCATCCAGAGCGAGCCGTGCAGTTCGATAGGCGTGTCTTTCCCTTTCATCACAGACTCCCTCGCTCAGCTTCCTGGCCCTGATGCATCGCGGCGTCTTCGATCATTCCGTCGCGCAAATGCAATACCTGATCGCCGAACACCTCGGCGTCCTCGGGATCGTGGGTGATCAGCAGCATGGGCACTTGCAGGCGCCGTTGCAGGTCGTCCAGCTCGCGGCGCATATGGGTGCGCAACTGCGGATCGAGGGCTGAGAACGGTTCGTCGAGCAGCAACGCTTTAGGCTTGGCGATCAGTGCCCGGGCCAGGGCGGTGCGCTGGCGCTGACCGCCGGAAAGCTCGTCGGGCAACTGGTCGGCCACCGGGCGCAGCTCGAAGGCGTCCAGCCAATAGTCGACCGCCTCGTGCTGAAGTGAGGCGCGAGGATTGAGCAGGCCGCGGCTCAGGCCGAAGCCGATGTTCTGCCGCACGTTCAGGTGTGGAAACAGCGCGTAATCCTGAAACAGATAGGCAATCTGCCGCGCTTGCGTAGGCAGATCGAGCTTCGCCGCGCGGTCGAACAGAGGGGTGCCGTCCAGGCGAATATGCCCTCGGTCAGGGCGCATCAGCCCGGCGATGGCCTTGAGCAACAGGCTTTTGCCGGAACCAGAGGGGCCAAGGATCACCAGCCGCTGGCTGTCAGTCTGAAAGCGCACCTGCAAGCGGAAGCTGCGTTTGGCGGATTTCAGGGTTTTCTGTAGGTCGATATCAAGCTGCATGGTCAGGCTCAATCAGCGGTTGGCGATGCGCCCGGGTGCCAGGCGCCCGGCGATCAGCAGGACGGTCACGCAGACCACCGAGGTAATTAGCACCAGCAGGTTGGCGACGTCGTCCTGGCCGGCCTGCACCGCCTCGTAGACGGCAATGGACAGAGTTTGGGTCTTGCCCGGAATACTGCCGGCGACCATCAGCGTGGCGCCGAATTCGCCCAGCGCTCGGGCGAAGGCCAAGAGCACGCCAGCCAGAATGCCGCGCCAGGCCAAGGGCAGGGTGACCCGGAAAAACACCGCCGGCTCCGACAGCCCTAGCACCCGCGCAGCCTGCTCCAATTGACCGTCCACCGCTTCGAAGGCAGCGCGCGCCGGCTTGAATACCAGCGGAAAGGCGACGATGGACGCGGCGATCACCGCCCCTTGCCAGGTGAAAATCAGATTGATGCCGAAGCTGTCATGCAGCCAGGCGCCGAACGTGCTGCGTTTGCCGAGCAGCACCAGCAGGTAGTAACCGAGCACGGTAGGCGGCATGACCATCGGCAGGGTCAGCAGGGTATCCAGCAGATCCCGGCCAGGAAAGCGCGCGCGTGCCAGTACATAGCCCACCGCCACGCCGAGTACCAGGGTGATGGCCGTGGCCCAGCCGGCGACTTTCAGCGACAGGGCGAGGGCAATCCAGACTGATTCCATAGCCGAGGCTCAGGGCTGCTTGAAGCCGAACCGGGCAAGGATTGCCTGGCCGGCCGGCGACTGAACGTAAGCGATAAAGCGCTCGGCTTCGACGGCGTGGGCGCTGCCGGCAACCCGGGCGATCGGGTAGCGGATGGCCACCTTGAGCGGCACGTCGAAAGCGACTTTGACCGTGGCTACCTCACGGGCATCGGTGGCGTAGACGAAACCGGCTTCCACCTCGCCGCGCGCCACGTAATTCAGGGACTGGCGCACGTTCTGGGTGGTAATCGCCTTGGCCTGCAGGGCCTCCCAGAGGCCTTCCGCGTGCAACGCCTGCTGGCTGTAACGGCCGACCGGCACGCTGGCCGGATTGCCGATGGCGATCTTCTCCACGCCTGCCTGCGTGAGGTCCGCGAAAGTGTTGAGATTCAGTTGGCTGGCACTCGGTACGACCACCACCAGATTGTTGCTGGCGAAGTCCTGTCGCGAGCTGGGAACAATCAGCTGCCGTTGCGCCGCTTGATCCAGGGTTTCCTGATCGGCGGCGGCAAACACATCCACCGGCGCGCCCTTGGCCACCTGTTGCAACAAGGAGCCGGAGGCGCCGAAATTCAGCAGCACCTGAGTGCCGCTATGTTCGGCCTCGTAACTACGGGCAATTTCTTTGAAGGCCTGGGTCAGGCTGGAAGCGGCGGAGACCGTCAGCTCGCCGGCCTGGGCGCCGCCGACGGCCAGAAAGACCAAGCCGGCCAGCAGCCGTTGCAACAAAAGTGGCATTTACTCTCTCCGCACGCGGCATGGTGCTGCAGCGCAATATAAACTTGTATATCACGCTAGCGCGAATTGCCTGAAACCGGGTTGATCGAAATCAAGGGGCGGATAAGCGGCGGCGAACGTTAGCCGCGTGGGCAGGCCGATAGAGGCAGCGAGTGCCGTTCAGGGGACTCATGTCGAGCCTGCAAACCGGCTCGCTTTTCAGAGGCTGCGTGATGAAAACCGAAAAAGAAAAAATGCTCGACGGTGAGCTGTACGATCCGCGTGATCCCCAGTTGTGCGCACAGCGTCAGCAGGCCCGGTTGTTGCTCAAACGCTTCAACGACACGGGCGACGACCAGCGTGAAGCACGTGCCCAGCTGCTTGGGTTGTTGATACCGGACCAGGGCAGTAACGCCTGGATCGAGCCGCCGTTCTTCTGCGACTACGGCAGCAACATTACCCTGGGTGACGACGTGTATTTCAATTTCAACTGTGTGGTGCTGGATGTCGCGGCCGTTCGCATCGGGTCGCGGGTATTGTTCGGCCCGGCCGTGCAGGTGTACGCAGCCACCCACCCGCTGGGTGCCATTGAACGGCAAAGCGGCCTTGAACTCGGCAAGCCCATCGAGATTGGCGATGACGTGTGGATCGGTGGCGGGGCGATTCTCTGCCCCGGTGTGCGTATCGGCGCTGGCACAGTAGTGGGCGCCGGCAGCGTGGTGACCCGCGATTTGCCGGCTGGCGTTCTGGCCGCCGGCAATCCCTGTCGTGTCGTGCGTGCTTTAGAGCCCAACGCTGCCCAGGTGACGAGGCAGTGACGGTTACCCCTGCGTCGTCCTGCGGGGCGCATACAATGTCAGGCGAACCACACGGCGTTCGGTAGGTCGAAGGCGGCTTGCAAGATGTGCCGTGTATCGTCCCGGCTTGCGCGAATAAGCCGCGAAACGGTGAAAATGCCTCCCTTTGCCTCGACAATTTCCTCAAGGACGTCGTTACATGACCCACGAAAAACCGCACCGCTGGCGCTTCTTTCGCGCCGGCGGGTTTGACCAGGTCCAACTGCAATCGCCTGAAGACCTTGCTGCACTACGCGGTCTCGACCAAAAGCTATGGGCCACGCTGGCCTGCCCGACGAAAAATCTCGAACTCGATCCGCGCATGCTCGCGTACATCGACGGTAATAACGATGGTCGTATTCGTGCACCGGCCGTACTGGATGCGGTGGACTGGACGCTGGCGCGCCTGGCCGATCCGGGTCTGTTGTTCAGCGACGCGCCGCTGACCCTGGCGGCGTTCAAGGACGACGCCCTCGGCCAGCGTCTGACGGTGACCGCGCAGCGTTTGCTGAGCGTACTGGGTCGCGATGACAGCCACAGCCTGGATGCCGCCGATACCGATGACTTGAACAAACTGTTCCCGCCGAACGAGGCCAACGGCGATGGGCTGGTGCCTGAGGCCCTGACTGACGATGCCAGCCTGAAGGCGGCGATTGCCGACATCATCGCCTGCCTGGGCGCCGAAACCGATCGCAGCGGTGCGCCGGCTGTCTCGGATGCCTCGATCAGCGCCTTCTTCGCCCAGGCCCAGCAGGTCTACGCCTGGGAACAACGCGCCATCGAAGCCAGCCTGCAGCCCTTTGGTGAAATTACCGACGCGGCAATCGCTGCCATCAGCGCGCTGCGTGAAAAAGTCGAGGATTACTTCACCCGTGTCGACATGGCCGCCTTCGACCCGCGTGCGGCGAGCCTGATGAATGGCCAGGAATCCGAGCTGGTGCGCCTGTCGTCCATGAGCCTGGCCAACGCCGGGGAAATCGCCACGCTGCCACTGGCGGGCGTGCACCACGGTGAAAGCCTGCCGCTGGGCCGCGGTATCAACCCCGCTTGGAGCGGCGCCATCCACGCCTTGCGCGAGCATGTGGTGCAGCCGGTGCTGGGCGAGGTGGAGGCGATTACCAAGCAGCAGTGGCGTTCGCTGCTCGCCAAGTGCAACGACTATTTTGCCTGGCAGGCCGCCAAGCCGGATGTGGTGATCCTGCAAAAGCTCGACGTGGCGCGTATCGTCTGGCTGGTGGAGCACGGCATTCAGGACAAATTGCTGGCCCTGGTGGCCGAGGACAAGCAGGTGGCCGAAGCCGCCGACGGCCTGGTTGAACTGGACAAGCTGCTGCGCTTCAAGCGCGGCCTGGTGACCCTGCTGAAGAACTTCGTCTCCTTCGAGAACTTCTATGGGCGGCGTGAAAAAGCCGTCTTCCAGGCCGGCACACTGTTCATTGATGGCAAGAGCTGCGACCTGGTGGTGGAAATCGACTCGGTGGACGCCCACAGCAAGGTGGCCGCCAACAGCAGCAGTTTCCTGCTGTATTGCACCTGCAGCCGACGGGGACAACCGATCAAGGGCCGGGAAAGTTTGAATATCGTCGCGGCGGTGACCGCCGGCAGCGAAGGTGAGCTGCTGGTCGGGCGTAATGGCCTGTTCTACGACCGCGACGGCAACGACTGGGATGCCACGGTGGTCAAGGTGATCCCCAACGCGATCAGCATTCGCGAGGCGTTCTGGTCACCGTACCGGCGCATCTCCACGCTGGTGTCGGAGCAGATCCAGAAATTCGCCGCCACTCGCGATGCTGAACTGGTCAACTCCACTGCCGCGTCTGTGGGCTCCACCGCCGCTGCGCCAGCCGCCGAGGCCAGCGCTGCGGCGAAAACCTTCGACATCGCCAAATTCGCCGGTATCTTCGCCGCCATCGGTCTGGCCGTCGGCGCGCTGGGCACCGCGCTGGCCACGGCTATGGCCGGCTTGCTGGCGCTGCACTGGTGGCAGTTGCCGCTGGTGGTGCTCGGCGTGATCCTGGCCATCTCCGGCCCGTCGATGCTGATGGCCTGGTTCAAACTGCGTCGCCGTAATCTGGGTCCGATCCTCGATGCCAATGGCTGGGCGGTAAACACCCAGGCCAAGATCAGCATCGGTTTCGGTGCGACCCTGACTCAACTGGCTCATTTGCCTGCGGGTTCAGCGCGCTCCCTGCAGGACCCCTATGCGCAGAAGCGTCGGGTGTGGCCCTGGGTGTTGGCAGTCATGGTCGTGGCTGGCGTGGCGGGTTGTGCCTGGTATTTCGGTTGGGTCGCCCGGCTGGCCATAGGCCCGGTGGCGTAGCAGCCAACTCGTGCAGGTATAAAAGGGCAGAACCCCGGTTCTGCCTTTTGCGTTAACGGCGCAGTCTTCTACCCAGCGCCTAAAGGCTCGTGCGCCTATCGACGATTAACCAATCAAAGTGCATTAGCATGGGCATCCATTTGTTGTACGAGAAGCTCCATGACCAAACTGACCTTTGCGGAAGTCGTAGCCGCTCGCTACTCAGCTCGCCAATTCCTGCCTACCGCTGTTGATCCTCAACACCTTCAAGGCGTGTTGGAGGATGCGCAACGCGCGCCCTCGAACTGCAATACGCAGCCGTGGCACGTTCACATCGTCTCGGGTCGCACTCGCGATAAAGTGAGCGCAGCGTTGTTGGGAGCTGCCAGCCAAGAGCAGTATTCGCCCGATTTCAGCTTTGACGAGAAAGCCTTTCCTAATCTCCTCAACGAGCGGCGCCGTGAGCAGGGCAGGGCGTATTACGAAGCATTGGGCATCGCTCGGGGCGATAACGAAGGGCGTTTAGAGGCGTTCCGGCGCAATCTGGAGTTCTTTGGCGCACCCCATGTCGCGTTCCTGTTCATGCCTATGATTGGCGACGGAGTCCGCGCGGCATCGGACCTGGGAATGTACGCGCAGAATTTTTTGCTTTCCCTGACTGCCCGTGGGCTGGCTGGGGTTCCACAGACGTTATTGGGCATGTTCGCCGATCCCGTTCGCGACGTGCTGGGCGTCGATGCTGACATGAAGCTGCTGTTTGGCATTTCGTTCGGCCATCCGGACCTGTCCAACGCCGCGGCCAATCTGCGCATAGGGCGCGCACCGTTGACCGAGAGTGTCCGCTTTCACGATTGATCGTGATGTAAGTATGCGGGGCAAGCGCGACATGGCGCTTGCCCACACCGCGACACACAAAAGGGCGCCGGCGCCCTTTCAGTCCTTGCCTAACGCTGGTGTGAAATGCAATTGGCCTGTCAGCGTTGCTGGCTGATGCTCTTTTGGATTTCTGCCAAAAGCTGCGCGCTGGAGACTACTGTGGCGTACTCCCCCTGAAGATTGGCCAGCGACAGGGCGTGTACCTCCTCGGCGGAGCGCAACTGCCCGTCAAAATCCACCTTATCAAAGGTGGCTGTGGCATCGGAGACCACATAGGTTTGGTAGCCGAGATTGCCGGCCATGCGCGCTGTGGTTTCCACCGAATTGTTGGTGATGACCCCACAGATGACCAACGTGCCTATGTTTCGTTGGCGCAGCACATCCTCCAGCTCAGTGCCGATAAACGCACTATTCGTGTGTTTGGTGATGACCATTTCGCCCGCCAGGGGCAGCACCACCTCCTTGAACTCACAGCCCTCCTGGCCGGGGCGATAGCTGGATTCAGGCTCGCGCGAGAGATGACGTACGTGTATGACAGGCCGCCTGGTACGTCGCCAGGCTGCAAGCAAATGCCCGATATTCTCTTCGGCCTGAGGGTTGTTTCTACGCCCCCAACTCGGATGATCAATCGCCTTTTGAACGTCGATGATTACGAGTGCTGCAGTTAGAGATAACGTCATTCTTCTTCCCTGGCATGGGCGAACGGGCTACTCATGGACTTTTTACCCCGGTATCAACGCAAAGCACGCCCCAGCCGGATCCCGAATTGCCGCATAGGCGTATTCACCACGTTCCCGTTGTTCTGCCTTGATGATGACGCCTCCTTCCTCTTCCACACAGAGAAGGCTTTCAGCGAGATCATTCACCGGCAGGTACATCATCCACACCGGCGGCAAGCCTGCATTCACGCCACGGGCGTGACGGATTCGCGCCACCGGTTTTCCATCGTCAGCCAGCAGGTTGCAGTCGGTGTAGCGTTCGCCGTGCTCATTCATCTCGACGCTTTGTACCGACCAACCAACCACATGCCGATAAAAATCGCTCGCTGCCATGGCATCCGCGACCGTCAGGTCGAGCCAGTAGATACGACCCATGTGCTGGGCTGCGTCTGGTAATGCGGCTCGGGCGCCCTGGGGAATCGCATCCGCGGGCACAAGCGGAATGATTCCGAACGCCGCTCCATTCGGATCGCACAGCACCGCCCACTGGCTGGCACCGTCTTCTGTCCGGGCGTGCATCAGTACGCTGCCACCCAGATCAAGCGCACGCTGCACACTGGTCGCCACATCGGCGACCTGAATATGTGGCATCCACTGGAGCGGAAGATGAGCATAATCCTCGGTGCGCTCGCCTAGCCCGATGATGGGCATGCCCAGGTTATTCATCAGGTCTTCGCGCCACAGCGGATGCGTACCCGTGGTCAGTACGCGCGAGTAGAAACGGAGCGCTCGGGCGTGTTCAGGAATCGCTATGTCAGCACTGAAGACGGCGCCAACGTGTGCAACGAAGGGATCGCTCATAGTCAGAATCCTCTGTCCTAACAGCTGCGCCGAGTTGGACTACGTAGCCGCTCCGTCTTCACCGGGTGCGAACTGCGCGAACACCTCAGCGCCGGTCAGCGTGGGTGTTTCGTTGGCAAATGCATAGTAGTCGGGCTTCTCATCGATGAAGATCTGCCCCGTTATGGCAAATTCGCCCGGTTGAAAGAGCCCTGCCGAGAGTATGTAGTCACCCGATTGCAGCAGATGGTAAAAAAGATGAGTACCGCACGTGGCACAGAAACCGCGCTCGGCCCACTCCGAGGAGCGATAGGACCTGACGTCGCCGGTGACTCGAACATTGGGCCCGCAGTGCACAGCCAGCATGGGCCCGCTACCCCAGCGACGACACATGCTGCAGTGGCAGGCATTGATCTCGTGGTGGTCTTCTGCGTTGACCTGAATTGCCCCGCACAGACATGAACCTTGCATATACATTCCTCGCTTGAGTAGCGCAGCTATGGGAACCGGCACCGGCCAAGCAGGCGCCATCGGTGTGTAGCAAAGCAGAAAATATCTCGTACGAGCCAGCTTGCTGCGATCAGCACGTGATGGCAAACGAACCGCCCTCACGCTCGCTCTTAACGTTCGAATGAGCAGTCGTAGGGTGGATCGCGCTTCATCGATCCGCCGGCCGGGACCGGTGGATGTATGAAAACGACATCCACTCACGCCGAGCTCGCCAGAACTGCTTCTCGGACCTCTCTTCCTGCGTCTGGGACTTTCGAGATATAACGCCTGCGGTTCCACCAAAGGCTCTGATCCGGTATTTTCAGCCTTCTCTGCCACTGTTTTCAGAGCTTGCTCAGCGGCATAGTCGTTTGCCTCAGAAGAATAAGGAAGCCCCTGTATGTACGTGTATGACCACTCACTGATATATGAGCCCGTTGCCCGGTGCTACAGGGAGTACTCATCGTGATTTTGCGTGGATTGGTCTGGCTGGTGCTGCTGCAACTGCTTGGCGTGGCGTTGAACCACTGGCTGCTGCCGATGCTGCCCAGCGCCATCATTGGCCTGTTGCTGCTTGCCGTCTGGCTGATGTGGCGTGGCTCGGTGCCCGAGCCGCTGCAGCAGGCGGCAAATGGACTCTTGCCTTATCTGCCGCTGCTGCTGGTGGTACCTGCCTCGGGCATCATGATTGCCAGCGATGCACTGTTCGGTGAGCTGCCGGCTATTCTCGGCGCGCTGGTGCTCTCACTGCTGGTGACTGTGCCGTTTTGCGGCTGGCTGTTGCAGACATTGATCCGGCGTATGGAGCGTGACCAATGAACGCCTCCCTCTGGCAGGTGGTGATCGGTCACCCCTTGTTTGCTCTGGCCCTGACCCTGGCTGCCTACCAAATAGCCATCCTGGTCTATCAGCGCAGTGGCTGGTTGGTCCTGCAGCCGGTGATGGTCTCCATGTTGCTAGTGGTGGGAGTCCTACTGCTGTGTGGCGTGGAGTACAGCACCTACCGTATAGGTGCCGAGCCCATCGCCTGGTTGCTGGGACCGGCCACCGTAGCTCTGGCCGTACCGTTGCAGCACAACATCAAGCGGATTCGCCAGCTGTTCTGGCCGATCATCGTCACCGTGCTGGCGGGCGGTGCGCTTTCGGTGGTTCTGACCTTGGTCATCGGCTGGCTGCTGGGCGCCGACTGGGCGGTGCTGATGAGCCTGGCGCCAAAGTCGGTCACCATGCCCATCGCCATGCCAGTGGCCGATCAGATCGGCGGCATCGCCTCGCTGGCGGCGGTCATGGTGATGCTGACCGGGGTGATCGGCACTGCGCTAGGGCCGTTGCTGCTGCGCTGGGCGAAGGTCGATCACCCAGCCGCACGCGGGCTCAGCTACGGCATGAACGCCCACGCCATCGGCACCGCCCATGCCTTGCAGGAAGGGGAGGAGTGTGGCGCTTTTGCTGCGTTGGCCATGAGTCTGCTGGGGATTGCTACGGCGTTGCTGATGCCGTTGTTGCTTGCGGCTTAAGACTTCACAGCCTGGGCTTCGGTCGGGTGTCTGGCATGGCCACCGATTGAAGCCGCTGTGAGCCGACGCGGGTTATACCGGTGTTGAGAAGCGGGCTGAGCATGAAGGTCGGGAGGTGGTCTGGCGGATCCCATGCTCGCTGCAGTACGTATAAGAACGTGGAAAAGCGCAGCGCTCGGTAAAGCCAAGCGCAAGATCGAGAAGGCCAAGGGGCAGGTACGCGCCAAGGTCGAACACCCGTTCCGCGTGATCAAGCGTCAGTTCGGTTATGTGAGAACGCGCTTCCATGGCCTGGCGAAGACACGGTGCAGTTGGTGACGCTGTTTGCTCTGTCGAACCTGATGGCGAGCCGACATTTACTGACGAATGCAGGAGAGGTGCGTCTGTAAAGTGGGAAATGGCCACTGCGAGGTCCCTAACGTCCCAATAGTGTCGAAACCCGCTACAAGAGGCATTGGGAAATCGACACGGGAATGGGATGGCGGGCGCATCGTAACAATCAACGAGCAAAAAACCGGTTTTCTTGAAGCACTTGACGCAGGAAGCTCCGAAAGCGTTCGCGATAATCATAGGTAGCCATTGCTTTGCCAATGGCTTGGGCTCGGCTGTCAAAACCGCGATCGTACGCCATCATTGACGCGGTCTTGGTAACCTCAACGCTAGTGAATGAGGCACCGCGAAGGTGGCGCGCCACGCCCAGCTTTTCCAGGCTCTGCATGCACAGATACTGGTCGAGATTGCTGGCAATGCCCAGTACAGGCGTACCTTGGGCGAGGGATTGGTAACTGGTGGTGCTTCCGCCATTGCTGATAACGAGTTGGGCGTGTTTGGCTAGCGTTTCCCCCGGAAGCCATTGTTCCAGGTAGACATTGTCTGGCACGTCCCGTTGAAAACGCCCGGCACTGCTGAGAATGACGGGTAGTGGTAATTGCGCCAACCCCTCTAACAAGGTGTCTATCTTATTGGCCCTGCCGGAGGAGCCCAACGTGGCGTAGATATAATCTCCGGCCAAGACAGGCTCCAAGGAAGCCGGAACAGCGGCTGCCGGAGACCATTGTATGGCCCCTAAAAAATACTGGTTGGGAGCCTGGCGTCGGAGCGGGACTAGCTGCGGTGTGTCTGGAAACAAAACGTAGTCGCCATAGGTGAGCAGTGCTTGCAGCGAGCCTATTGGTTTCAGTCCGTAACGTTGTCGAAGCCGGTTTACTGGCTGCGCGAATTGACGAAACACCCACGAGCGTATCCAACGGAAAATTGTGCGCATGGCGTCGTAGCCGACGCGTGGTTCGAGTGGATGATCGGGTACCGGGAACTCCTGACGGTCTACCTCGGTGCTCCAGTAGGCGTTGATGAGCGCGGCGAAGGGTATGCCTGCAACCTTGGCACTGATGGGTAGAGAGAGGCGGAGGTCGCCAATGATCAAATCCGGTTGAACCTCGTGTATCACTCTCAGGTCATCTTTTATATAGGCTTCCAGGGTAGAGGTCTCGTAAAGCCGCCGGCACTCGGCTACCGTCGAATCGGCATATGCTTTGTCAATCACTTTGATCGGCCAGTGCCGATAAGCTGCGCTACCCAATAGCCTTTCGTCAAAACTGCCACTAGCAAAATGCACCTCGTAGGGTTCATTTTCGAGCGAATCGGCTAAAGCCTTGAGCCGCACGATCTGGGCGAGCGTAATGTCTTCGGAAACGAATAGAATTTTTTTCACCATGGTCCATCCATTGGAATGGTGCGTTAGAGGTAATGCATAAACTGAGTCTTTGATATTTGACTGGCTGTGGCCACAGGGTTCCTGCAGCACACGAGGATTTGCGTGCAATACACATTCGAGCAGGCAGATTTGATCATCGTAGGGGCAGGTCTATCAGGCTTGCTAACCGCCTGGTTTCGCCTGATCGAGCACCCCGCCGAGCGGATTTTGATACTGGAAGCTGGGCCGAAAGCGGCGGGTAACCATACCTGGTCCTTCAACTCATCGGATATTGATGCGCACTGGCTACAAAGGCTGCAGCCTTTCATTGTTCATCATTGGCCGGGATACAGCGTGCGATTTCCCCGTTACAGTCGGCGCCTGCCGATCTCTTACGCGACGGGAAACTCTGAAAGCTTGTTGGCCGCCGTTCGACCATTAGTACAGGCAGGAAGTTTATCCGTGCGTACGGGGTCACCGGCAGTGCTCGTGGAGCCCACAGCGGTAGAATTGGCTGACGGCACGCGCCTTACCGCTAAAGCTGTGCTGGATGCGAGAGGAGGGCGACCCCCATCTTCCATGCTGATCGGGCATCAAAAATTCGTCGGGCACCGGGTTCGCACGCGCCAGCCCCACGGCCTGGTTGAGCCCTTATTGATGGATGCCACCGTCGAACAGCGGGATGGCTTCCGGTTTATCTACTGTCTGCCGTACACAGATACAGAGCTGCTCATTGAGGATACGTGTTACAGCGAGAACTCAGCACTGAATGAAAATGAATTTGCGGAGCGCATCGCTGAGTATGCCCATAACAATGCCTGGGAGATTTTGGCGGTTCTACACCGAGAGAAAGGCGTCTTGCCAATTAACGTGGCACAAGCGCGTCCGGCACTGGGATCACGTCCTTCAGAAGCGCCTCGAATTGGGCTTGCCGCAGGCTTTTTCCACCCAACGACCGGTTATAGCCTGCCAGATGCGGTGCGACTCGCTGCTCGCATAGCGAAGCTTCCCCACCTAACGCGCGACGCTCTTTTTAGAAGCGTGTCGGCCTATGCCCGGGAAAAATGGCAGCGCGAACGCTTTTACAGGTGGCTGAACCGCATGCTCTTCTCTGCCGCTGAGCCCGCTCACAGGTACCGGGTGCTTGAACATTTTTATGCTTTAGGGGTCGGGCCGATCCAGCGTTTCTATGCCGGCGATCTGTCCCTCGCTGACAAGCTCAGGTTGCTGTCCGGCCGCCCTCCCGTACCCGTATGGCGTGCACTGCAAGTAATTAATGAACGCAAGTTTTTGCGCCGCCAAAAGTGCCGCTCATCGGCGCCTGTCGACGTTCCAGGAAACGTCAACCCGCATCTAGGAAAGGAAACGGATTGATATGGCGGAACCCATTGGGCAGATCCAAGAACCTATCTCTCAGGCCCCCGTCGGCAAGCGGGCCATAGTGATCGGCGCCGGGTTCGGTGGTTTGGCGGCCGCTATCCGTCTGCAAGCCCAGGGCATCCAGACCACTCTCATTGATAATCGGGATAAAGCCGGCGGCCGCGCCTACGTCTATCACGAAAACGGTTATGTTTTCGATGGCGGTCCGACCGTCATCACGGACCCGACGGCGCTTGAAGCGTTGTTCGCATGTTGTGGCCGCCGGTTATCGGATTATGTGACCCTGTTACCCGTCGACCCCTTTTACCGATTGTGTTGGGAGGATGGCTACAGTTTCGATTACGTAAACGATACCGCGCAGCTCGAAGCGCAAATTGCGCTGAAAAGTCCCCGTGATGTAGATGGCTACCGAAAATTGTACCGGTACACGAAAGACGTGTTTCGGGAGGGCTATCTCAAGTTGGGTGCCGTGCCTTTTCTAAGCTTCCGCACTATGGTGGGTGTCTCGCCCCAGTTGCTTCGCCTGCAGGCCTTTCGCAGCGTTTACGCCAAGGTCAGCAGTTTCATTCGGGACGAACAACTGCGTCAGGCATTTTCTTTTCATTCTTTGCTGGTGGGTGGTAATCCGTTTACCACTTCGTCGATTTATACGCTGATTCACGCCCTGGAACGAGAGTGGGGTGTCTGGTTTGCCAAGGGCGGCACGGGGGCGCTAATCCAGGGGTTAGTGCAATTATTTGAGGATATGGGCGGTGAACTGCGGCTGTCCTCACCCGTCAGTGAAATCCTTACCCGGCACAACAAGGTGACTGGCGTACGCTGTGAAAATGGCTGGCAGGCGCAATGCGATTTGCTGGTGAGTAACGCCGATGTGGTACACACCTACGACGCCCTGTTGCGTCAACACCCAAGAGGGAAGCGTTACAGTCAACGCCTGAAGCGAAAGCGTTTTTCAATGTCTCTGTTTGTCATTTACTTTGGCTTGCGGGCGCAACATCCGCAACTACAGCACCACACAGTGCTGTTTGGTCAGCGCTATCGGGAGCTGTTATCGGAAATCTTTTCTGGTCCGGAGTTGCCGGAGGATTTCTCCCTCTATCTACATGCACCTTCGGTAACGGATGAAAGTCTCGCACCGCCAGGTTGCAGCGCCTATTACGTGCTGGCACCGGTACCCCATTTGGGGGCTGCGGATGTGGATTGGGAGGCGGAAGCTCCCAAGTATCGGGATCGCATTCTCCAGTACCTCGAGGAGCACTACATCCCCAACTTACGCCGAGACCTGGACGTTGTGCGCGTTTTGACGCCGGTGGATTTTAAGGAACAGATGAATGCGCACCTCGGTTCCGCATTCTCCATTGAGCCCCGTCTCACTCAGAGTGCCTGGTTTCGACCTCACAACCGTGATGCCGTCATATCCAACCTCTATCTTGTGGGGGCCGGTACTCATCCCGGCGCCGGCATACCCGGGGTCGTTGGGTCGGCCAAGGCGACATGCGAGCTGATCGCGCAGGATCTGCAAACAGCGGAGACTAGCGCGTGACAGAGACACAGACGACTGACGCTGTTATCCAGTACGGGCGCGAATCCATAAAAGCGGGCTCAAAAAGCTTTGCCTTGGCGTCCAGACTATTCCCGGAGGCCCTGCGCAATGATGTTGCGCAGCTATACGCCTGGTGCCGTTATAGCGACGATGTTATCGACGGACAACATCTGGGTTACACGGCGGAACCAGCAGAAGCCGCGCACGATCCGTCGCAGCGTTTGCAGCTATTGGAGCGCCGCACAGCCGCAGCTTTAAGCGGCAACCCGGATGATGACCCGGTGTTTCAAGGCCTGGCTCGGGTGACGGATAAGTACGGCATCGATCCCCAGCAGCCCCTTGAGCTTCTAATGGGTTTTGCTATGGACGTACAACGACAGCGCTATCAAACCCTCGCTGACTTGATGCGCTATTGCTACTGCGTGGCGGGCGCTGTAGGGGTGATGATGGCGCGGGTGATGGGAGTAAAGGATGAGGCAACGTTGGATCGTGCCTGTGATCTGGGCTTGGCTTTTCAGCTAACCAACATTGCCCGAGATGTTATGGATGATGCTCGCATTGGTCGGGTTTACGTGCCTACCAACCTGCTGGAGTACCACGGGGCGCCCACAGAAGCACACCAGTTGTTGGAGAACGAGAGCTGGCCACAGGTTTATCAAGCCGTGTGCGAATTACTGGATACGGCGGATCTCTATTATCGTTCAGCAGCGGTGGGTTTAAGAGCATTACCCTTTCGCTGCGCGTGGGCAGTAAAAGCTGCATCGAACGTCTATCAAGCTATAGGGACTGAATTGCGACAGCGCGGCCCTCGCGCTTGGGAGGAGCGTGTCAGCACAAGCCAATGGCGAAAGGTGTGGCTCGGCGCCACCGCTCTGCCGATTGTGCCTGTCCGGTCTGCTCAACGGCCCCTGGATTTATATCGGCGGCCCCGCTCAGGCGAGGCATTGACGCTAGAGCGTTGACTGGGCTTAAGAAGAGCCGGGCCGACTTGTCTTCTGTTCATGCCTGGGATGGTTTTCCAGTAACCGCAGTTTTAGCTTTTCCGGGTCTTCCGCCCATAGAAAACCAAAGGATACTGCACCCTCCCGGGTATGCACTGCGTGGTGGATGCGATGTGCCAAAATTAAGCGCCGGAGGTAGCCGCTTTTGGGTTGCCAACGCAGAGGCCAGCGTCGGTGAACCAAGCCGTCATGGAACAAGGAGTAGAGAACACCGTAGAGGGTAATGCCTGTGGCAATGGGCATTAAAACGGGCCACCGAGCAGCACCCAATGCGAAAAGGCCAACCACGACCAAGGAAAACACCACTACATAGAGGTCGTTTTTTTCCAGCCGTCTGTTATGGCGCTGGTGGTGTGATTGGTGCCAGCCCCAACCCCAGGCGTGCATAATGTACTTATGGGCGAACCAGGCGAACACCTCCATGCCGAGCAGGGCAGCCAAGGCTATAAGTGTGGTGTGAAAGCTAACGCCCAACACGCTCTCCTCGTAATGCGTTTTCCTCACGTGGTACTCAATCCCTACCCTTACATTGTCCACCCCGGGGAGCAGCTGCCAATAGCAAGCATCCCAGACCCAGGGCGCCAAGCAGAGCACAGGGCATTAAAACCTGTGGCCAGGAGCCGTCCCGGACCAACGCGCTATAGAAGCCTTCGATGGCCCAGGCGTTGGGTGTGAACAGGCTAACGGCCTGAAGCCACTCAGGCATCATGAAGCGTGGAACCATAGACCCGCCGACGGCGGAAACGATCAATACAAAAAACGATGAAAAGTTGTTTGCCTGCTGCACCGTGCGGCACAACGACAGGATGAACAGCGCAAGACCGCTGCTGGCTGCAGCGGCGGCCAGAGCGACGGCTAGCACCTGCGGTAAAGCGTGCTCCACGGGAAGCTGGAAGCCGACGCGGGCGACGGTAAAAATAATGACTACCTGCAGAAAGCCCAGGACAAGTAAAAACAACCAGCGCCCGAACATCAATCGCATACGAGCCGCCGGGCTCAACAACAGCCGGGCGCTGATGCCGTTGCGGTTTTCTTCAAGGCTCACCATGCCCACGTTTACGGCCGAAAGTAACAGAAACAAAATCGATATTGCGCCGGCGTAGTACGCAACGCCACTGTAATCCGATACCGCCTTGCGCTGGTGCCGGTAAGCAGACTCGGTTTGAATCAAAGCAATTTCCGCTTGCCGTTCTGTTTGGCGCTCAGCACCCGGTTCTGCGGTTTGCTCTTCTTCACGGGGCGCCTGTGCACCGGATTCGGTGTCCATCGCCTGCAATCGTCTCTCAAGTCGTGCTGCTTGGCCGGCGCTCAAGCCGCCGATAAGCGGTTCTACCGTCTTTATTTGGCGCCTGGCGACCAGGCCAGGTAAATGCGCTGCCAAACGTTGGTTGATGATGCCCTCCAGAACCAGAGCAGCGATGCGGCGGGATGGCTCACTGATGATGATAAACAGCGGTTCTGCCTCAGCCTTGACGCTTCCATGAATAATCAATCCAGCATCAAAGGCGCCATCACGAACATCCCGCCAGAGCTGATCATTCGAATTGGCGGTAAGCGTTAACTGAAGGTCGTCATCTGCGGCGAGTATCTCAGCAAACTTAACCAGGGACGGGTCTTCGGTATCCAGGGCTAAGCCAATGTGCGCGTGTAAGTTGCCTTCTGCGGCATCAGAAAAAATGGTGGCGAAAATCGCAAACACCAAACTGGGTAGCAGAAAGGCGAGCAGCATTGCGCCACGGTCCCGCAAAAGGCCGAGGCCCATGACCCGGAACATGGTGATCATGATGCCGATTCAGCCGCTAAAAGTTCACGCATCACGTCTGCCAGACCAGGGCGTGCAATATTCACTTCTTGCACATGCTCCCCTGCACATTGGTCTAGCCGCTTGAGAAAAGCAGACGGATTTTCATCTGTATACGCGGTCCATCGCCCGCTGTGCTCTACCGGCCGCCACCCCAGCACATGCAGCTGTTCGGTAATATCTACGGGTACAGAGGGAGATACCTGCACCGTAAAAAGTTTGCTGCCACCAACGTATTTTCTTACCAAGGTGTCCGGCGAATCCAACGCAACCAGCCGACCCTCAGCGAAGATGGCCACACGGTCGCACAAGGCTGCCACTTCGGAGAGCTCGTGGGAAACCATCATAACCGCCGACCCTTGCCGCGCTCGACCGCGCACCACCTCGTGGATTTTCGCTCGTGCTGCGAGGTCTACACCCGAGGTGGGCTCGTCGAGAACAATGAGCGTTGGCTGAGCCAACAGCGCCACGGCAACGTGCAGACGCTGACGCATGCCCCCCGAGAGTTGAGAAGCCAGCGTGTTATGGCGATCGCAGAGGTCTATCTCCTCCAAACCGGTGGCCACAGCTGCAGGCACCTGCGCTTTGGGTATTCTTGCCCACCGAGCAAACACCGTTAGATTTTCTGCACAGGTCAAATGGCTATAGAGGCCGGGCATTTGAGGAGCATAACCAATGGAATGACGGTAAGCCTGCCCCGGCTTCACCCTCTCCCCAAGGATAAAGATAGCCCCCTTGGCCGGAGAGAGCTTGCCGGTCACGGCTTTCACCAGGCTGGACTTGCCAGCGCCGTTGGGCCCCACAACCCCGAGTATGCTGCCGCTTTCCACGCTGAACCCCACGTCCGCCACTGCGGCTCGGCCACTGTAGGTCACCGTCAGGTTTTCAACAGCGAGCGCCGGTTTGGTCATAGGCTTCTGCCGCGGTTTTTGAGGCAGCGGATCAGGAGGTGGCGGCGAAGGCACTGGGGCGCTCGAGCTCAAAGGCGAAGCTCTGATCGACAAGTGTTTGCAGCTCGGACGTTTCCAGGCCGGCGTCTGCCAATTGCTGCCGAGCCATGGTGAGTGTTCTGCTGATTGTAGACTCGAGACGTTGTGGTGGCTCCAGTGAAAGCAGTGTCGCTTTGTCAGCGTCCTGCCCAACATCCTTGCCGGCCTGTTCGGTTGAGCTTTCCTGGTCCAGAAGGTCGTCTCGAATCTGAAACAGCAAACCAAAAGCGCGCGCGAAGCGGCTGAGGGCAGTGAGCTTTTTGCCGCTCAACCCACGCATCCGTCCGCCAGTCACTGTGGCAAACTCGAACAACACCCCGGTCTTGTGGTAGTAGAGCTGCTCGACACTCCTGACGGAAGCCGCCCTGTCATTGCCGAGGCTGTTCTGCAGGTCCGCTATCTGACCGCCCACCAATCCCATTGAACCGACGGTCTGCGTCAGGTGAGTCACAATGTCTATTTTGGTTTGAGGCGCAAGGGTGCGGCAGCCGCCGATTACCCCATAGGCCATGTTGAGGAGCGCCACGGCGGT
Source organism: Serpens gallinarum (assembly GCF_014836765.1). GTDB lineage: Bacteria > Pseudomonadota > Gammaproteobacteria > Pseudomonadales > Pseudomonadaceae > Serpens > Serpens gallinarum. Next base: position 44,479 of record NZ_JACSQG010000006.1, on the reverse strand, counting down.
CAGTATGGCGGTGCTTTCTGAAAAGGCTATATGCGTGCAGGGGCGGTTGCGACGCAACGTCGCATCATCCATGCAGGGCAGATCGTCAAGTATCAGTGATGCGGTATGCACCAATTCAGAAACGCAAGCAATGCGTAACAGATCCGGGGAAGGATTGTTGTCGCCCGCCGCAAAGAGCGTCAGAAGAGGACGCAGTCGCTTGCCCCGCGTCAGCAGCGCATAGTGCATGGCCCGGTGCAAATCGAAAGGCGGCATGGTTGTCTTCGGCAGGAGTCGCTCCAGCTCCAGTTCAATGGCGGCCTTGAGCGGCTGATGCAGGTCCTGCTGCTGAGTGGTACCCGGATTCACTCCCTCTCCCTCGCGCAAATCGTTGGTGCATTCACTGTCTTCCAAACTGGCAACAAAACAGCAGGCACTTCTACGAGGGCTGGAACGTCAGAAAAGTTCGGTTACAGCTCTCTAAATCTGCAACCGTGACCCGTGCGTCATCCGGGGCGAACTGCCGAACTAATTCGCCAGAGAATGGACTTTAGTACACGTGATCCCGCCGCTTGTATCGAGCGAAGGCTAAATAATCATGGACACAGGTTCAGTGCAGAGTGCGTCGCAGCGAGACCCATCAGCGCTATCCCCGCTGACGGTCATCCTGGCTAACCCACGAGGTTTCTGTGCTGGCGTTGAGCGAGCGATTGAAACTGTCGAGCGCACACTGAAGCAGATGGGCCCGCCGGTGTATGTTCGGCATGAAATTGTTCACAACCAGCGAGTGGTCACTGAGCTGGAACGCAAGGGAGCGGTATTCGTCGACGAGGTCGATGAGATTCCTCCGGGTTCGGTGGTAATTTTTTCCGCCCACGGCGTTTCCCACGCGGTGGTAGCCCAAGCACGAGAGCGAGCCTTGTACGTCATTGATGCAACCTGCCCCTTGGTCAGTAAAGTCCACAAGTCGGCCACGCGGTTTGCGGAGAAAGGATACGAGATTGTCTTGATCGGTCATGCCGGCCACGCGGAGGTAGAAGGCACCCTGGGGCGAGTACCGGGCCCGGTACACTTGGTTGAATGCGAAGAGGATGTCCAGCACCTGAATGTGAGGGACCCACAACGGGTCGCCTATGTCACCCAAACGACGCTGTCGATGTCCGATACCCGCGCCATTATCAAAGCCTTGCGGCGCCGGTTTCCCAGTATTACAGGGCCGGATACCGACGACATTTGTTATGCCACCCAAAACCGCCAAAACGCCATACAGACACTGGCTGGTGAAGTGGATCTCATCCTGGTGGTGGGGGCGAACAATAGTTCCAACTCCAACCGGCTGCGGGAGCTGGGCGAAAGGAGCGGTAAACCCACCTACCTCATTGCCGAGGCTGATCAGCTTCAACCCCAATGGTTAAGGGGTGTGAAACGCGTGGGCATCACAGCCGGGGCCAGTGCACCAGAGGTCCTGATCAGGGAAGTGCTAACGGAGCTCGGCCGCCACAGGCGCTTGAGCGTCACGGAATTGCCTGGGCCGGTGGAAACCGTGAAGTTTGCCCTGCCTGAAGGCATTGCAGGCAAGACCTAGCACGCGGGGTGAACCGGTAATCATGGCAACACAGGCTACTCCGCAGTCGCCATTTTCGTATTGCCTTTGCTCTACTCTTCGCATCCTGTCTTTACTGCCCTAACCGATTAAGCTAAGGGGCCGGCTTCGCCGGTCCCAGCGAACGAAGTGAGCGCTTTGAGCGCATTGTTAGGAGTGGTACTCGCAGTGGCTCTTGCTTGCAAGGGAGACCTTTTCTTCTGCAAAGAGCTTGGTAAAGACCTTTTGGAATTCTATATTCGGGTGAGCTTTTTTCCAAATTGCCGTTACTTTTTCAATTGAGAACATACTTCCTTGCTCTATATTCTCTTGGATTATTTCTTCCAATGCGTAACTCAGGGCTTCGATGTCCATGCTGTGTGAACTCCTAACGCCGAGCTTAAGCCGCGGCCGCGCCGGAGCGCAGCTGAGGCGTGGACGTCGGCTTGAAGCTCTGGTTATGAGATGGCCGACGCGAGGGCATGAAGTGCTGGAATTGCCGCAGGGGCCAATGCGCCGAAGAGCTCTATGTGTGATGAAGCCGACCCTACGAATTCTTGATAGCGCTTCAAGAATGAGGGCTTATCTTTGGCTTCATAGGCTTTCTTGAGTTCGTCGAGCTTACCAACGATCTTGTCCTGTTCGGACTTTTCAGGAACATGCTGTCTTACGCCGCTTTCGAGTTGTTGGAATAGATGGGAGACGGCCTGTTCATTGGAAACCGAAATGCTTACATTCGCGCTGCCTGTGGCCGTGGTGTTATTTATAACCCCGGAGTTGTTACCGTGAACCACAGTATTGTTGGTAATGGGTCTCATGATTTCGTTGTGCGGAATCTTGTTCTCTATCAACTTCATGCCTCTTGGCGCGATTTCTACAAAGCCGTCCCAAGAGTCGTCGATCATGTCCCACGTTTTCCCCATGGCTAAGCTCTCCGAAATGAGATACCTGGCAACGTGAGCCGATTGCGTTACGGATAGGCCGAGCACTTTTGCGGGTTTGTCGACGCCGTGCTGCCCCGGATTTTGATAAAGCCACAGCAAGTACTTCTGTCTTGTGTCGGGCGTCATACTGTTACCTCCTGAATCTCATAACGTTTGGTTAAGGGGCGGGCTTTAGCCCGTCCCAGCGAGCGAAGCGAGTGGTTTGAACCATTTGTTAGCCTGCAGACGCACCGAAAAATTGCCGTGCTGATTTTGCAATCGCTGGAAGCTGACCTAGTTCTGTACAAACGTTTCCTTCAAACTTCCACGGCTCACTAATTCCTAGGTTTGAAATGGAGATCTTGAAGTTTACGATGCCGCGATAGTTGCAGGTTGCCTCCAGCATAAATTCACCTTCTATCGACTCCCACGTTTCAGATGTTTGCCAAGGCAGCTCATGGCTTGCAAGGTATTCAAAAAGATTTGCAAGGCCATATGCATCGGTATATGCCCAAACCTCACGCTTGACACTTTGTGCAGAAGAGTTGAAGCAGACAGAAAAGTAGTCGCCTTGCACGTCATCAAAGATGAGTGTGTTGCCAGACTCTGTAGAGTGAATAGCGAACATCTCTTTCCTCTGTAGGCTAACAGTGATTAGATGGAAGTCGATGTTAATGCATAACGAGAGCGTTCCACATAACTCCGTCCTCATCCTCAAGACCCAAAATCGTAATCCTTAAGAAATCAACGATCTACGACGACGCCCTGTGCTTGATCTGTATTCGCTTGACCGCCGCCTTTCTATACAAAGGCCAAGGGTTCTAGAAGAAATGGCCGAACGCTACTACAGCGTATAGATGTTTGCCAGCCCAGACTTTGATCAGATTTAGGCCGTATGCAGCCAGGCATCACAATCGGGTGGCTAGGCTGTGCAACTACCATCTCACTGCTTGTTCGGCACTGACTCTTTCAATCATCCCGCGTCAGCACTTCCAGCAGCTCGATTTCAAAAATCAGGTTCGAATTCGGTGTGATATGCGCGCCGATTTGCCGTTCGCCGTAGGCGAGGTGGGCGGGTACGAAGAGTTTGCGCTTGCCGCCGACTTTCATGCCCATCAGGCCCATGTCCCAGCCCTTAATTACGCGGCCTGTGCCGATTACGCACTGGAAGGGTTTGCCGCGTTGGTAGGAGGAGTCGAACACGGTGCCGTCTGCCAGGCTGCCGGTGTACTGGGTGGTGATCAGTGCGCCTTTGATGCATTCCTTGCCGTCGCCCAGTTGAAGGTCCACCACCTTTAATTCGTTGCTCATCTCGTCCTCGATCGGTTCGGTTGTTTGGGTTGGCCGGCGTTTTCGCAGGAATTGTGGGAGGTGGCAAGCGTCGTGCTCAGTCCTGGGCATTGGTCGGCACGGCGGAACGGCTGGCTCGTTGTTTGCTGGCGTGCTTCCCACTTGCCGGACCGAAAAGAGCGCGAGTCGTGAAGAACTACACTGAATATGTTCCCGGCACGGTGAACAGGTGAGTGCGCATCTGCATTCGAGCATGTAGGCCGGGCACGCTTTCAGATGGGCACGCCATGCGCCACGGGAAGGCGCTCAATCGCCCGAATACACGGAATTCGGGTCCTGCGCAGCAGGCGCTTGGCGGGCACTCGCGTTCTGGCTGCGCTTACCGACCACCGCCGAGCAGGTTGTTGGTGCTCTCGTTCAACGGTGGCCTTTTACAGGAGCACACACCATGAACGAGGCCAAACTTAACGACTTCATGGGCAAGCTGGTGACCGACATGGGTGGCGCAGCGATGCTCGCCAACATGATTCTCGGCGATGAACTCGGCCTGTACCGGGCCATGGCCGACGGCCAACCGGTTACTCCCGAAGCGCTCGCCGACAAGACCGGTTGCAACGCGCGCCTGCTGCGCGAGTGGCTCAGCGCCCAGGCGGCGTCCGGTTATATGGAACACCGCGATGGGCAATTCCGTCTGCCGGAGGAGCAGGCCATGGCTCTGGCGATTGAGGACTCGCCGGTCTACGTGGCCGGTGGCGCTTCGGTGGTGGCCGCGCTGTTCCATGACAAGGACAAGATGGCCAGCGCCATGCGCGGCGACGGCGCCCTGGCCTGGGGCGATCATCATCCGTGTCTGTTCGGCGGCACCGAGCGCTTCTTCCGTCCCGGTTATCGGGCGCACCTGGTGGCCGAATGGTTACCGGCCCTGGACGGCGTGGTGGATAAACTCAACGCCGGCGCCAAAGTGGCGGATATCGGCTGCGGACACGGCGCTTCCACCGTGATCATGGCGCAGGCCTTCCCAGCCTCGCGATTCATCGGCTTCGACTACCACGCGCCGTCCATCGAGACCGCCACGCAACGTGCCGAGGAGGCTGGCGTGGCGGAGCGGGCGACGTTCAGGCAGGCCACGGCAAAGGATTTCCCCGACAACGACTACGACCTGATCTGCTACTTCGATTGCCTGCACGACATGGGCGACCCGGTTGGCGCCGCGCAGCATGCCTACCAGGCGCTCAAGCCGGACGGCACCGTGCTGTTGGTTGAGCCGTACGCCAATGACACGCTGGATGAAAATCTCACACCAGTAGGACGCTTGTACTACGCCGCCTCGACCTTTTTGTGCACGCCGAACTCGTTATCCCAGGACGTCGGGCTGGGGCTGGGGGCGCAAGCCGGCGAGGCGCGGCTGCGCAAGGTGTTCACCGAGGCGGGTTTCAGTCGGTTTCGCAGGGCGGCGGAAACGCCGTTCAACCTGATTCTGGAGGTGCGCAAGTAATCGGACAGGGCAGCGCTTGGGTCTGATGGAAAAGGTGTTGTTGCATCAGGCACCAAGTGAGTGCTGACGCAGCGGGCAAGCAAGTTGAAGCAGAAATATCTGCTATTACAGGCAGCAGAAACCCTGTTGTCATTGGCTGTCCAACGTCCCAAGGTGGTTTTATTTTGTGGAGAGATGGGCTCATGTTCATGTCACGTTTGGCCGTCGCAGTACTCGGCGGTGTGCTCTTGATGGGCGGGTCAGTGTCCGCGCTGGCTGACTCTGACCGGGGTAAGCACACCCGTTCGCAGCTGATGCAGCACGACGCCCGGGGCAGGCATGCCCACCCCGGTGGCGCGCCACATCGGCGGGATTGGCAAGACAATCGCAGAGGATGGGACAGTAGGGATCACCGGCAACACCGTGACTATGGACGGTACGACGGACGTGGCCAGTACGAGCACAGAGGGGCGTACGGGCATAGATATTCTCCCGGGGTGTACGGGCAGTTCCGGTATGACAACCGGCCCTATCGGGTTCAGGGAGAGTGGTCGCTGCCGCAGAATCGCCTGGGCAATGAGCGCGGCGAGTCGTTTAATTCGGAGCGTTACTATTCGGATTCACCCGGGGTAAAGATACTCGGCACCGGTCGCGGATACGCACCACCAAGGAACGTCTTGCCGGGTATGAACCGCATCCCACCGCGCAACAACCCGCATCCGCCGGGCATTTATCGGCCCTTGCATGATGGCGGGCTGCACCGCTAGCCGCCGAGCCAGGAGAGGAGCCGACTGGACATTCGCCATGGGTTTTTTATAAAGCTCCCGCTGCGACTGTCCCGGCGGCTCTGACCGAGCCTGAGCATATCCAACAGGGGTGGACCAACGAGGCGCGCATCGGAGGGGCGCTTGAGCGTCGGCTGGAGCGGCTTGGGCTGGAAAGTCGATTTGCCATGATCCATGGCCCCGGCACGCAGCCACTGGTGTGGCACTGCCTGCGCTCATACATGCAAAACACCAATGCCTGGAAAGGCACCACCATTACCTTCGTCCTCACGCCTCAGGCCGGCGGCACCCACCTGGATTTCGCCAATGGCTACTAGGAGGAGTCGTCGTGTTACGTTTGCGTACAGGGGGGGGCGTTCTTTGTCGGCACCAGCTTCAAGCAGTACGTCGAGACGGGCATAGGCATTCCCTATCCGGACATTCCAGGACACGCGTGATCCATGAAAGGTGCATAGATGAAGGCTCGTATTTCGGTGATTACCCTCGGCGTCGAGGATCTGAATAAGGCCGTAGCGTTCTACCGCGACGGCTTGGGTTTGCCAACGCAAGGCGTAATGGGCGAGGAATTCGAGTATGGGGCGGTTGCATTTTTTGAGCTGAACGCCGGGTTGAAGTTGGCGCTGTGGCCCAGGGACAGCATTGCCCATGATTCAGGCCTGCCTCGAGGAACGGCATCGGCCACGGAATTCACTCTCGGCCACAACGTTTCGTCCCGGGAAAAAGTTGACGCCGTGATGGCGCAGGCGCATGCGGCGGGTGCCCATATCGTCAAGCCGGCCCAGGACACCTTTTGGGGTGGTTATGCCGGCTATTTCCAGGACCTTGATCAGCACCTGTGGGAAGTCGCCTGGAATCCTGCGTGGTTGCCTGACGACTAACAACGCCTCTACGTATTGTTAAATACGGCCCAGAAACGTTTCAATCAGCGGATTGACCACCTGCGGATGGGTAGTCGGCCCCATATGTCCCAGCCCGGCCAGGGTGACCCATTCGACATTGGGCAGGGTGCTGGTAAGCAGCTGGGCCACACCCAGCGAGGAGGCCGGCGAATCCTGGCCGGTCAGGTACAGCACCGGCATGTTCAGCGAAGCGAAGGCAGTGAGTGGAGTGGGCTCGCTGAGCAGCGCGTGCGCCCAGCCGCGCACGTTGGTCATGACGGTGGCGATAGCGGGCTTGCGCTGTTCTGGCATGCGCTGCCAGACACCGGCGCCCATCCAGTAATCGATAAAATATTCGGCGGCCGCGTTCATATCGTGGGCATCCAGAGCGCGGGCGGCAGCAGCCACCGTAGCGCGGATGCCATCCGCTTCGTTGGGCGGCGGGCTTTCGGCATCGAGCAGCGCAAACAGTGTGGGTTCATAGAGCACCATGGCCCGTACCCGCTCGGGATGACGCATGGCGGCAATCAACGCGACGGCACCGCCATAGGAGTGACCGATCAGCACCCGCGGCGCGCCCGCTCGGGCCAGTACGGGTTCGGCCAGGTCGACCTCATCGTCTAGGGTGACGGTTCGGTCGGCAGGCCAAGGCGGGCTTTTGCCCGCGCCGTAGCCGTCGGTTGCCAGCACATGACAGCGCGGCGCGAGCAACTCCATCAGCTCGCGCCACTGCGTTGAACTGCTGGCGTTGGCGTGAAAACACACCACGCCAGGGCCGGTACCGGCCTCGCGGAAGAACGGCTCGACGGCTGCCATACCGACCTGCGCTCAGTCCTTGAGCGTGGCCATGTCGATCACGAAACGATATTTCACATCGCTCTTGAGCATCCGCTCGTAGGCCTGGTTGATGTCGCCCATGGCGATCATTTCGATATCCGAGACGATCTGATGCTCGGCGCAGAAATCCAGCATTTCCTGGGTTTCAGCGATGCCGCCAATCAGTGATCCGGCCAGGCGGCGGCGTTTGAAGATCAGGTTGAATATGTTGGGCGAAGGGTGCGGCGTGGCTGGCGCGCCGACCAGGGTCATTGTTGCGTCGCGCTTGAGCAGCGCCAGGTAGGCATCCAGATCGTGCGGCGCGGCCACGGTATTGAGGATGAAGTCGAAGCTGTTGTGGTGCGGGGCCATTTCCGCCGGGTTTTTCGACAGCACCACTTCACTCGCACCCAGGCGTCGGGCGTCGTCTTTCTTGCTTTCCGAGGTGGTGAACAGCACCACATGGGCGCCCATGGCGTTGGCGATTTTCACCGCCATGTGGCCGAGGCCGCCGAGGCCAACCACGCCGACCTTATGTCCGGCCTTGACGCCCCATTGGCGCAGCGGCGAGTAGGTGGTGATACCGGCGCAGAGCAGCGGGGCGACGGCGGCCAGGTTGTCGGTGTGGGAGATGCGCAGCACAAAGGCCTCGTCCACCACGATGCGTTCCGAATAGCCGCCGTAGGTGTTTTCGCTGCCGCCGAAGGCCGAGCCGTTGTAGGTGCCGGTAAAGCCTGTTTCGCAGTACTGCTCCAGCCCTTCGCGGCAGGAGGCGCAGCTGCGGCAACTGTCGACGAGACAGCCGACCCCGGCGACATCACCCACCTTGAAGCGCGTCACCCCGCTGCCGACGGCTGTTACGCGGCCGACGATCTCGTGGCCGGGCACGCTGGGGTAGAGCGTGTTGTTCCACTCGTTGCGGGCGGTATGCAAGTCGGAATGGCACACCCCGCAAAAGAGAATGTCGATCTGTACGTCGTGATCGCTCGGCTCGCGGCGCTGGAAGCGATAAGGGGCGAGCGGATTCTTCGCATCGAGGGCGGCATAGCCCTGGATTTCTGCCATGTTCAGGTCTCCTTTCGGCTGCGCCGAGAAATGGAATCAACCCTTCAATGAAAGACCCGGACGGGCAGGGCGCCCAAGAATCAGACGGTCGGGCCAGGTTTTTTTGATCGGTGAGACTTGCGTAACGGCTGCCTGCCTTTTGTAGGAGCCAGCTTGCTGACGATAGGCGGACGTTATTGCAAACGGATCGCCAGTTGTAGGGTGGGCAACGTTTTCTATTGTCCACCGAGCGGGGTGTGGTGGATGTAAAAAGCGACATCCACCCTACGAATCTGGCTCGGCAGCAAGCGCCTGTAACTTCTACCCCTCGGCATACTCAAGAAGACACGGCGCACTCGCAGCATACGCGTTGCGCACTTGAACGACGTTTAATGGCCAGTTGTAGGGTGGACAACGTTTTCTATTGTCCACCGAGCGGAGTGTGGTGGATGTAAAAAGCGACATCCGCCCTACCAATCTCGCTCGGCAGCGCCTGTAACTTCTACCCCTCGGCATACTCAATAAGACACGGCGCACTCAACGCCTTATCGCGTTGCGATCACTGATCGACATGTCGGCCAGTACCGATGGAGGCCATCATGAACAAGGCAACCGGACGTGCAGGGATGCTGGCATTCATGCTCGTGGTTACTCACGCGGGCGCACAAAGCGAGCACGCACCGCACAGCGGCGAACTCGAGCAACTCGGCACGGTGAATTTCCCCGTTTCCTGCACGCCTGCCGCCCAGCAGGAGTTCAACCGAGCCATGGCGCTGTTTCACTCCTTCTGGTTCGACCCGGCCAAGCAGTCCTTTGCCGCCGTGCTCAAGCACGATCCGGACTGCACCATGGCGCATTGGGGAATTTCCATCATGTCGATGGGCAATCCCTTCGCCTGGCCACCCAGCCCGGCGGCGCTTGAGGCCGGCGCCACGGCCCTGGCGGATGCGCAACGCCTGGAGGCCAAGAGCCCGCGCGAACGCGATTACCTGAGCGCCCTGGCCACCTTTTTCAAGGACGCCGACACCACCGAGCACCGCACGCGGGCCCAGGCCTTCGAACGATCCATGGGGCAAGTGGCGGCGCGCTATCCGCAGGACACTGAAGCTCAGGTGCTGCATGCGCTGCTGCTCAGCGTCACGGCGCAGCCCACAGACAAGACCTTCGCCAATCAACTCAAGGCAGCGAGCATCCTGGAGCCGTTGTACGAGCAATACCCGCAGCATCCCGGCATCGCCCATTACCTCATTCATACCTACGACTACGCCAGCCTGGCCGAAAAGGGACTGCCTTTCGCTCGGACTTATGCCCAGATCGCGCCCTCGGTGCCCCATGCCTTGCACATGCCTTCCCACGTGTTCAGCCGTGTCGGCCTGTGGCCTGAGATGGTGGAAAGTAATCACGCTTCCTACCTGGCTGCGCAGGCTGAACTGAGCCAGACCACACTGGACATCGGCACTTACGACGCACTGCATGCCATGGATTACATGGTGTTCGGGCACTTGCAGCGGGCCCAGGACAATGCAGCCAAGCAGTGGGTGGACGAGGCGGCCTCGATTCGCAAGGTGAACGTTGAAAACTTCGTGGCTGCCTATGCCTTCGCGGCGATCCCGGCGCGCTATGCGCTGGAACGTGGTGACTGGCAACAGGCGGCGGCGCTGCAGCTGACTCCACCCGATCTGGCCTGGAATAAATTTCCGCAGGCCGAAGCCATTCTGGTGTTCGCCCGTGGCCTGGGCGCGGCGCGCAGCGGTGACGTGGCAGCAGCAGCCCGCGATGTGCAGCGTTTGCAGGCGCTGCAGGCAGCGATGCAACAGGCCAATATCGACTACTGGGCCGGCCAGGCGGAATTCCAGATCAAGGCCATAAACGCCTGGATCGCCTATGCCGAGCAGAAATCGGATGAAGCGCTACGTCTGATGCGCGAGGCGGCCGAACTCGAAGAAGCCAGCGACAAGCACCCGGTCACGCCCGGCAATGTGGTGCCGTGCCGCGAGTTGCTGGGTGAAATGCTCGCTGCATTGGGCCAGCCTGCCGAGGCGCTGGGTGAATTCGAACGCTCCCTGCAACGCGACCCGAAGCGCTTGCGTGCTTTGCAGGGCGCCGCCCGTTCCGCGAAAGCCGCAGGTAATGCAGAGGCAGCCACGCGCTATGAGGACAAGGTTCGCGCCCAGACGGCGCAGGCGGACAGCGAGCGAGTCAGCGCTGGCTGAAGCGTCGCAGCTTGTAGATACAAGGGTGGACATCGTTTTCCCTTGTCCACCAAGGCGGGGGCCATGGTGGATGTGAAAAGCGACATTCACCCTACGACGCGGGAGGAGGCCTGCGAGCCGCAAGGTGAAGCGCTGCCCTGCGACGCCAGTGCCGCAGCATGTAGGGTGGACATCGTTTTCCCTTGTCCACCAAGGCGGGGCCATGGTGGATGTAAAAGAACCGACATGCACCCCTACGACGCAGTTGGAGGCCTGTAAGCCTCAGGGTGGAGCGCTCAACGCCTTGGAATCAGCAAGCGGGCCCATCGCTAGGCCATCACGCCAGGTAACGGCTCATCAAAGATGGACAGCACCCGCAAAAACTCCGCGTCGGGAGCCGCGCGCAGGTGCAAAGGCTCGCCCGTGACCGGGTGGGTAAAGCACAAGTCTGTGGCGGCCAACATCAGGCGGCTGTGGCCGAAGCGCTCGGCAAAATACTGGTTGTGACGGGTGCGGCCGTAATTGGTGTCGCCAATGATGGGGTGGCTGATGTGTTGCATATGCCGGCGCAACTGATGCTTGCGGCCGGTTTCCGGGTACAGCGCCACCAGGCTGTAGCGGCTGCTGGGGTAGCCTTCGATTTCCACCGGAATCTCTGTGATGGCCAATCGTTCATAGCGAGTCAGTGCTTCGCGCAGCGGCATGGGTTCGTGTTTCAGGCGGCGATCCACCGCGTGTTCTTTCAGCGCGTGGTTGATTACGCCTTCCTCTGGCATCCAGCCGCGCACCATCGCGACATAGGTTTTCTTCACCGCGTTGGCCATCATTGCCTGACCCAGCCGGCTCGCGGTCTCTGCGTCGCGGGCGAAGACCAACAGACCCGACGTGGGCCGGTCCAACCGGTGCACCGGATACACATGCGCCCCGCCATTAAGCGCCCGCGCGTACTGCAGGGCGAACTCGGTTTCATGCTTGTCGATGGGGCTGCGATGCACCAGCAAACCGGCCGGTTTGTGCACGGCCAGCAGCCACTTATCCCGGTACAACTCGGTAAGCGGGTTGGCCGGTGAGTCTGGAGTGGTTTCTGCGGGTACGGCGTTTGCGGTCATACCGGTGCGGTCCGGGCAGCTGCGGGGTGGCGATGATAATGCAGCTGTCAGGTGGGTGTGTGACAGAAGCGTTTACCGAAAGGCTAGCGTAGCGGCCTATCGCCGAAAGGTTACTACAAGAGGGATTTTCCCCCCTGAAAAGCCTGGGTGCATCCGCCCGGTGTAGACGAGGCGAAGCCGAGAACGTGTGAGCATGCGTAGCAGTCTGCCAGCCTGTTAGCTGAGCTGCCCTGCGCCCATTTTTACCTCGACTAATTGGGTTAGCCTGTCCACGCAGGAGGGCAGGGGCTCGATAAATGTCCCGCGTTCGGCGACGTGAGCAAGCGGGCGACGCGCCAACGTTATCAACGAGCCTGTTAGAATTCGTCGTCTATCACCGGGTCTTCGCCCGGTTTTTCCGTTTCCGAGGCATGCATGCATACATCTTCTGGACGCTGGCTCTACGGTCTGTCGCTCACCCTGGTTACCGCGGTGCTCTGGGGCATTTTGCCCATCAAACTCAAGGTTGTGCTGGAGGGGATGGACCCGATTACCGTTACTTGGTATCGCCTGTTGGTGTCGGGGCTGATTCTGTTTGCCTGGTTGGCATCCCGGCGTGGCCTGCCCGCGTTTCGCCCGCTGGGGCGTAGGGGCGGCGGGCTGGTGGTGCTGGCGGTGCTCGGCCTGGTCAGCAACTACGTGCTCTATCTCTTCGGCCTGCGCATGCTCAGCCCCGGTACCACGCAATTGGTGATTCAGATCGCGCCGATCCTGCTGATGATCAGCAGTGTGTTCGTGTTTCGCGAGCGCTTCAGTCTCGGCCAGACGTTGGGCCTGCTGGTTCTGATTGTCGGTTTCGGGTTGTTCTTCAATCAGCGTCTGGGCGAGCTGTTGACCTCGCTGACCACCTATACCGCTGGCGTGTTGACGGTGGTGCTGGCTGCGGTGGTGTGGGTCGCCTATGGGCTGGCACAAAAGCAACTGCTTACCCAGTGGAATTCCTTCCAGGTGATGATGGTGATTTACCTGGCCTGCGCGGTGTTGCTCACGCCTTGGGCGCACCCATTGCAGGCTCTGCAGCTGAGCCCCCTGCAGGGCTGGCTGTTGTTCGCGTGTTGCCTGAACACGCTGGTGGCCTATGGCGCGTTTGCCGAGGCGCTGGCGCATTGGGAGGCCTCGCGGGTCAGCGCGGCGTTGTCGATCACGCCGTTGATCACCTTTGCAGCGGTGGCGCTGGCCGCCTTCCTGTGGCCCTTGTACGTGGTGCCTGAGGAGTTGAACTGGATTGCCTACGCTGGCGCGCTGGTGGTGGTCGCCGGCTCGGCGTTGGTCGCGCTTGGCGCGTCGTTATGGGTCGGGCGCAGCACAGTCGCTGCGGCAAAAGAGTAAGCGCAGGCACGATTCTGCCGGTCGCCGAGGTTTACGCCGCTGCCCTTCAAGCGGCGTCTCCTATGACAATTCGCACTCTGTGCGTACCTCCATCCAGGGGCACGCGCACTTGGCCTTCGCAACACTCCAAGGGGGCGTCGTCGAGGCTGGCCTGGGTAATGCCCCGGCAGCGTTGCGTGGGAGCGTCGACGCGGATCCTGTAGTGGGTTTTTTGCACGGTGAGGGTGACGTCGAAGCCCGGCCAGGCCGCGGGAATGCAAGGGTCGATGATCAGCTGCGTTGCTTCGCGGCGGATGCCGAGGATGCCTTCGAGGCCGGCGCGGTACATCCAGCCGGCTGAGCCGGTGTACCAGGTCCAGCCGCCGCGTCCGGTGTGCGGGGCGACCGAGTAAACGTCGGCGGCGATCACATAAGGCTCCACCTTGTAGCGCTCCGTCGCGTCCGGCGTGAGGGCATGATTGATCGGGTTGAGCAGGGCGAAGAGTTCGCCGGCCTTGTCGCCGTTGCCGAGTTGGGTGAAGGCCAAGAGAGCCCAGAGGGCGGCATGGGTATATTGCCCGCCGTTTTCCCGCAGGCCGGGCGGGTAACCCTTGATATAGCCGGGGTCGTGCAGAGTCTTGTCGAACGGCGGGGTGAACAGCAGGGCCAGGCCGTCGTCTCGGCGAATCAGCTGTTCTTCCAGCGAAGCCATCGCCGTAGCGGCGCGCTGTGGATCGGCGGCGCCAGAAAGTACCGCCCAGGATTGCGCGATGGAGTCGATGCGGCATTCCTCGCTGTCCCGCGAGCCCAGCCAGGTACCGTCATCGTAGGTGGCCCGGCGGTACCACTGGCCATCCCAGGCCTCCCGCTCCATGGCCTCGCGCAGCGCGGCGGCATGCGAGCCCCAGCGTTGCGCGCGCGGGGCATCGCGGGACTGCGCCAGCGGCATGAACAGCGCCAGAGTGCGCAGCAACAGCCAGCCGAGCCACACGCTTTCGCCCTGGCCGGCTTCGCCGACCCGACTCATGCCGTCGTTCCAGTCGCCGGTGCCGATCAGCGGCAGGCCGAGACGGCCGCTGAGTTCCAGGCACTGGTCGAGGCCGCGGGCGCAGTGCTCGAACAGCGAGGCGCTCTGGTCGGCGACCATTGGTTGAAAGAATGCATCGTGCTGGCCGGGGGCAAGCGGCGGGCCTTCCAAGAACGTCAGGGGCTCGTCGAGGATCGCTTCGTCGCCCGTGGCAAGCACATAACTGGCGGTGGCGAAGGCCAGCCACACGCGGTCATCGGAAATCCGGGTGCGCACGCCCTGCCCGGAATGCGGCAGCCACCAGTGCTGCATGTCACCTTCGACGAACTGGCGGCTGGCGGCCCGCAACAGGTGATGGCGGGGGGTGTCCGGCTGGGTCAGCAGCAGCGCCAGGCTGTCCTGTAACTGATCGCGAAAACCGTAGGCGCCACTGGCTTGGTAGAACGCCGAACGCGCCCACAGTCGGCAGGCGAGGGTTTGATACAGAAGCCAGCCATTGAGCAGGATGTCCATGGCCCGGTCGGGCGTCTGCACCTGGACCGCACCGAGGGCGCCTTGCCAATGCTCGGTCACCGTGGTCAATACGCCATCGAGGTCCTGGGTGCGATAGCGCTCTATCAGCGTGCGCGTCTCGTCGACAGACGCGCCCTGGCCCAGCAGCCAGACCACTTCGACGCGCGCGTCGATGCCCAGTTCTAGGCTGCATTGCAACACGGCGCAAGGGTCGAAGCCGGCGCCGACGGTACCCGCCAGTGGCGTATTACCGAGCAGCGCGGCGGGTGCCGAGGTGCCGCCGTTGCGGCCGAGGAATTCGCTGCGGTCGGCTGTCCACGCGGTTTGCTTGCCGGCCAGGTCGGCGAAGGCGACGCGTCCGGCAAATGCCAGGCTCCAGGGATTGCGCGCCAGCAGTGCGCCGCTGGCATCGCGTTCGGTGATCAGGTAGGGCGCCGAGGCGCTGCGCGAGGTGCCGAGCACCCATTCGGCATAGGCGGTCACCGACAGTCGGCGTGGTTGGCCCGAGCGGTTATGCAGGGTCAGACGGGAAATTTTTACCGGGTCGTCCAGGGGCACGTATTGCAGCAGGTCCAGGGCAATGCCGTGGGCCTCATGTTCGAAACGGCTGTAGCCGAAGCCATGCCGAGCCACATAGCGGCCATCGTCGCGCAGGGGCTGGGCGGTGGGGCCGAACACTGCGCCGCTGGCTTCGTCGCGCACATAGAGCACCTCGACGGCCGGGTCGAGCACCGGGTCGTTGGTCCAGGGCGTGAGCTGGTTCTCGCGGCTGTTTTGCGCCCAGGTGTAGCCGCTGCCATGGGCCGAGACCTGGAAGCCGAACGCCGGGTTGGCGATCACGTTGATCCACGGCATCGGGGTGACCTGGCCTGCGTCGAGTACAGTGACGTATTCACGTCCATTTTGCGCAAAACCGCCCAAACCGTTGAAGAACTCCAGCGCGTCGCTCAGGCGCGATACGGGCGCGGCCGGCTGCGGCGCAGGCGGTGTGAGCGGAGGAGGAACCAAGGCATTTGCCTTCAGTTCCGGCAAGCGGGCGAGTTGATCGGCAATCGGGCCTCGGCGTGCAATCAGTGCAACGCGGGCCACTGATTGCAACAGCGCCCGGGTTTCCTGGCTCATCAGATCGGCGCGCAGGGTGAAGACCGAGCCGAGGTTGCATTCCTCGCCGATGGCCGGGCGCGACTGGCTGCTGCGCACTGTGGCCTCGATGGCACCCTGCAGGTCTTGCACGTAGGAGGAGCTGCGCTCGTTGATGATCACCAGATCCACGCACAACCCCTTCATCCGCCAATACTCATGGGCGCGCAGCAGTTGGCGTACGCGGGGCAGGTCTTCCAGCTCGTCGATACGCAGGAGAATGATCGCCAGATCACCGGAAATCGACTGCGACCACAACCCCGACTGCGGACCGGCGCCGCGTATGATCAAAGGCGAGGGGGCGCGAAAGCGCGGGTCCGAATACAGCAACGGCGCCGCCAGGCGCTGGAAGTCAGCTGCTTCGTCAGCCTTCATGTCCAGGTAGCGCAGCTGCACCTGGGCCAAGGTCCAGGACAGGGTTTTTGCCCGCTCGAAGGCGCTGTAGTCGTGGTGGGTGTCGATCAGGTCGAGCAGGGCATCGCGGGTCGGGGCAATCACTGTCCAGAAGGCGATGCGCGCGACCGCGTCGGGCTCGATGCGCACCCGCTGGCGCAGGGCGAAAATCGGGTCGAGCACGGTGCCGATGGTGTTCGACAGGGGGCGGTCCTCGACAATGGCCACGGCCGCACCGATGCGGCGTCCGCGGCCGAGGAAGCGGGCACGGTCGGATTCGTATTGCGGGTCGGCGGCAATCTCGCCTTCGACCACGGCAAAATGTGCGGCCCAAACCTCGGGCTCGTCGGGCGAACGGCGCCGCCGGGTGGCGGCCAGCGCGGCAAACTCGGCCAAGTATTCAGTCTGCACGAACATCTTGGCGAATGCCGGATGGGCATTGTCGGTGGCCGGTGTGGTCAGGACCAGTTCGGCGTAGGAGGTCAGTTCGATCTCGCGGGCGTGCCGGCCGCTATTGGTCAGGGTCACGCGGCGCACTTCGCCATCGTCTTCACCCGAGACCACCACGTCGAGGGTGGTGGTCAGGCGTCCATCGTGGCGGGTGTATTCGGCGTGGTCTTCGCTGAACAGCACTTCCTGCGAGTCGCCGGTGCTGCCGACCGGTTGTGCGGTGGCCGACCAGATGGCGCCGCTGTGGACATCGCGCAGGAAGATGAACATGCCGCACTCGTCGCGGGTCATGTCCTCGCGCCAGCGGGTGACGGCGATGTTGCGCCAGCGGCTGTACCCCGCGCCTGTGGCACTGAGCATGACCGTATAGCGTCCGTTGGAGAGCAGGTGCGTCGTCGGTGCGCCACCGGTGGCCGGGTTGATGCGCCGCACGGCGGCGACCTCCGCCTGTGTCTCGACCGGGGACACTTTTACTTCCTCGGCGCGAGGGTGAGCGATGGCTACGTCGCGAGGCATGCGCTCCTGCAGCAGCAGCTCGGTGGCCTGGATGATCGGTTCGCTATGGAAGCGTCGGCGCATTACCCCTTCGAGCAAGGCATTGGTAATGGCCACGATGGTCATGCCCTGGTGGTGGGCCATGTAGCTGCGCACGATAGCGACCTTCTGGTCGTCCGGTACGCGACTTCGGGTGTAGTCCAACGCCTCATAAAAACCGTAGCGGCCCAGCGCGCCCAGTTCGGCCAGCGCATCGAAATTGCGCCTAGCGCGGGACGGGTCGATCATCGCCGCCAGCCCGGTGGCATAGGGAGCAACTACTTGGTTTTCTGCCAGACCGCGCTTGAGGCCCAGGCCGGGCACACCGAAATTGGAGTACTGGTAGGTGAATTCCAGGTCGCGGGCGTTATAGGCCGATTCGGAGATGCCCCAGGGGATGCCCAGGGAGTTGCCATAGGCTTCCTGGCGCGCCACCACCAGGCGATTGGTCTGGTCCAGCAAGCTGCCGGCCGGGGCGCGCATCACCAGCGATGGCATCAAGTATTCGAACATCGAGCCGGACCAGGAAATCAGCGCCGAGCCGTTGCCCAGTGGCGTTGCGGTACGGCCGAGGCGGAACCAGTGGCGGGTCGGCAGATCGCCTTTGGCAATCGCAAACAGGCTGGCTAGCCGCGCCTCTGAGGCGAGCAAGTCATAGCAGTTGGCGTCGCGGTGGTTGTCGGCAGCGCTGTAGCCAATCGACAGCAGCTTGCGGTCGTGGTCGAACAGGAAGGCGAAATCCATTGCCATGGCCAACTCCCGTGCCTGCTTGGCAACGGCCTGCAGGCGAGCCGTGAGGTCTTGCGGGCGGGTGCTGCGGTCACGCTCATGATCGGTCAGCGACTGGTTCAGCGCCGCGATCCAAGACAGCAGGTTCACCGCACCACCATCGGCTTCAGGGAGCAGGTCGCGCGTCAGTGAGGCGGCCTTATCGGTCCGACGGCGTAGCATGGGTGTCAGGGTTTCCAGCCGTTGCGCGCTTTTGAGTTGGGCGTCGATTTCATCCAGGAGCGTGGTCAGGCGTCGGCCGGCTTCGCTGGAAGCGACGGGCAGGGCGACCAGTGCTTCGCGGGCCAGGTTGCACGTGTCCTGCAACCCCTGGCGGATGTGACTGGATACCAATGTGGTTTGCCATTCCTCGCAGGCATTGGCGAGCACCAGCAGATGCCCGGCGAGGTTGCCGCTGTCCACTGACGAGACGTAGGGCGGCGCGAGGGTGCGCAGATCATCGGTCGTGTACCAGTTGTAGAAATGCCCATGCAAGCGCGGCAACCGATGCAGCGTGGCGAACGTGGCTTCCAGGCGTTCAAGGGTGTGCAGAGTGCCAGCCCAGCCGAAGTCGCGGGCGGCCACCGCCGAAAGCAGATAGAGGCCGATGTTGGTCGGCGAGGTGCGGTGCGCGGCGGCGGGTAACGGGGTCTCCTGGTAATTATCCGGCGGCAGCCAGTTGTCGGTTTCCGTCACGAAGGTTTCGAAGTAGCGCCAGGTGCGCCGGGCGATCAGGCGCAAGGCATGTCGATCCTCTTCGCTGAACGCCAGCTGCCGAATCGACAGGGTTGACCAACTACTCCACAGCGCCAGTGCCGGCGCGGCCAGCCAAAGCAGGGCAAAGGGCAGCACCAGCGGCCATGAGGCCGGTGCGGCGAGCAGCGCCACAGCGGCAAGTGCCAGGCCGAGTGCGGTGCCACCGGCCATCTGCCGGTAAAAACCGCGCAGATCCAGGGTCGGGCTGCTGCTGGACTGCGCCGCAGTGGTCCATTCCAGCAGTTGGCGGTGGGTCACCCACAGGCGCGTCAGGGTGCGCACAATGGCATCCAGGTTGCGCCAGGCGTGATCGGGCAGGAACACCGCCGCGAAAAAAATTCGCATCGCGGCCAGCTGCAGTTCGCCGCCCAGCATGCGCAGATGACTGCCCACTTGAATGCCGCTGTGCTGCGGCACCACGGCAAACAGCAGAGGCAGCAGGGCGGGAATCGCCAGGCTGGCGAGCACCAGCAGCACGCCGGCCAGCGCTGCGGGCATGGGCAGCAGCCAGCACAGGAACAGCAGGGCCAGGGTAAACGGCTGTAGCAGCGAACGACGCAGGTTGTCGAGCATCTTGCCCAGGCCGATCGGGCTCAGTGCCTGTTTGCCGGTGCGCGGGCCAAAGATCCACGGCAGCAGTTGCCAGTCGCCGCGCGTCCAGCGGTGGAAGCGCTTGGCGTCGACGTCGTAGCGGGAGGGATATTCCTCGACCACCTCAAGGTCGGACGCCAGTCCCGAGCGGGCAAATTCACCTTCGAACAGGTCATGGCTGAGCAGGGTGTTGTCCGGCACCCGCCCGCGCAGTGCGGCCTCGAAGGCATCGACATCGTAAATGCCCTTGCCGGTGTAGGAGCCTTGGCCGAAAAGGTCCTGATAGACATCGGAAACGGCTGCCACATAAGGGTCCAGTCCACCTGGCGAGGAGTAGAGGCGTTGATACCAGGAGCCTTCGCGGCCGACCGGCAAGGAGGGCGTGACGCGCGGCTGCAGGATGGCATAGCCGTCTACCACGCGCTGGCGCTCAACGTCGAAATGCGGTCGATTCAACGGATGGGCCATCTTGCCTATCAGCCGCAGCACGGTATCGCGCGGCAGGCGCGTATCCATATCCAGGGTGATGACGAAGCGCACATTGGCGGGCACTCGGGGCGGCTGCCCGTTCAGGCTCATAAACGTGGTGTCGGTGGCGCCGCGCAGCAATCGGTTGAACTCGTGCAATTTGCCGCGCTTGCGTTCCCAGCCCATCCATGTGCCCTGGCTGGGATTGAACAGGCGGCGTCGATGCAACAGGTAAAAGCGTGGTTCGCCATCCGAGCCGGGACCATGGCGTTGGTTCAATTGCTCGAAGGCCTGCCCGGCCGTGGCCAGCAGTTGCGCTTCATGGGGGAGGGTTTCTTCATCGGCATCCAGACCGTCACTGAGCAGCGCGAAGCTCAGCGCCCCCTCGGCGCTGGATAGGAAGTGCACTTCCAGTCGCTCGATCTGCTCCAGCAGCTCGACTTCGGTGCTCAGCAGCGTCGGGACTACCACCATCGTGCGCAGCGATTCGGGAATACCGTCGCGAAGCTCCAAGGCCGGCAGGCAAACCGCGCCGATAAAGCGACTGATGGCGCGGTTGGTCAATGCGGTTGCCACCTCGGTGGCCGTCAACACGCCGACCAGTGCCAGGAGTCCGAGCCAGCCGAGTGTGAGGCCGGAAGCGGCCAGCACCCAGCAAGAAAGCGCCAGCAACATCAGGGCAATCAGTGCGATGGTGCCGACATAGCCGCCCATGCCCAGCGCGACATATTTGCGGCGTAGGCGCTCAGAGCGCGATGGGTGAAAAGCGACGCTGTTTTCCAATGCACGACGACCTTCGCCGAGCAGGTGATAACCGGGATCACCGATGCGTTCCGCTTGCGCCTCGACGGACGCGCTGGCCGCCGCCAGCCGCGCTTGTTGCACTACTCGATCAGTCAGTTCCAGTTCAGTGCAGGAGGAATTCCGGGCGATCGTTTCGATGGCCTGGCGGTACAGATTGCGGCTGGGGAAATCCATGTCGGCGAAGTCGCTGGCCGCGCGCAGGCGTGCATCCACCAGGCTGACACTCTCGAACAGCTCGGCCCAGTCGATGTCGGAAATCAGCCGCATGCTGGTGATTACGTTGCGCACGCTGACATTGGATGCGCCCTGGCGTTGATGGGCGTTGTGCACCACGTCTTCGATCGAACTTCCCTGGGCCGGCAATTGCTGTTCCAGCCAGACCAGCGCTGGCGTGGTGTGCGGGTCCTGGTCGCGCAGGCGCTTGGCCAGCTGCGAGGCGAAGAGTTCGGACAACGGTCCCCTGGCGAGCCGGGCCAAGTTGTTGTCCAGCTCGGCCGGAGTACAGCCTTTGGCCAGGCACTGATTGGCCAGTGTGTCGGCATCGGCGCGAGCCTGTTGGGCGGCGATAATCTGTTCGGCCAGGCGACGCAGGTTTTCGATCAGGACGATGCGTAGGGTGATCGCCACCGCCCATAGCTCACCGATGGTCAGCGGCTGAACCTGCTGATAGGCGACGATGAAGCGGCGCAAGATAACCAGGTCGATGTGGCTGTCGGTGTGCGCAATGTAGGCCCAGGCCAGGCCGAAGACGCGCGGATAACCGGCAAACGGACCCTCCGCCAGTTTGGGAAGCTGGCGGTAGTAGCCGACTGGCAGATCGTCGCGAATCTGGAGAATTTGTGCCTCGACCACATGGTAATTGTCGAGCAGCCATTCGGCGGCGGGTACTACGGCGTGCCCGCTTTCCAGCTCCGCGGCGCTCGACCGGTAGGCCTTGAGCAGCAGCGAGGCGTTGTCGTCCAGACGTCTGCGCAGGGAGCTGACCCTGGGCGGACGGTCGCTGATCGTCTGGGCGGCGGCCAGGCTCTGGGCATGTTGTTCGAGGCGTTCAACGCTGAACAGGTCCTGGCGCACCGGGGCTGTGTCGTTCCAGGGCGAGTCCGGCCTGCGTGCTGTGAACCAGCGTTCACGGAGCAGAGTGGCGAGTACTCCGTTCATGAGCGTGGTCTGAAGGTCGCGCCGGTTGAAGGCGGCACGCAGTGGAGAGGTGTCGTCGCCATGTCGACCTCTTTTGGGCTTAACCTGTGGCTCCGCTCGGCCCCACGCTCAGCAGCTACACCATGCTCAAGCCTTCGCGCCCAATTGCTCGGCGCGGCGCAGCCAGTCCTGGCGGCGCTCTTCACTGGAGCCGCGGATTGGGGTGAATTCATGCACGCGGCGGGTGCGGATGCCGCAGAACCGCAACGTGCTGCGGATCATCTGGCGATGCGCCGGGGCGCCTTGCAGCCAGCGAAAGTGCCAGCTCGGGGTGTCCAGGGTGACCAGCAGTTCAGCGCTGCGCCCACTGAGCAATTGCTCCGCGATGCGCGTCTGGCCCCGTAGACGAAACGCAAAGCCGGGCAGGAACACCCGGTCGATAAACCCCTTAAGCAGCGCCGGCAGGCCACCCCACCAGACCGGGTAGACGAATACCAGATGCTCGGCCCAATGGATCTGTCGCTGGGCATCGAGCAGGTCGACTTCCAGGCGCTGGTCGTGTTCGTAGCCGCCGCGCAGCACCGGATCGAAGCGCAGATCTGCAAGGCGCAACTGGCGCACCACGTGCCCTTGGCTGCGTGCGCCGATTACATAAGTTTCGCCCAGGGCACGGCAAAAGCCCTGGCCTTGCGGACTGCCATCAATCACCAGGATGCGTTTGCCCGTGCCGACGACCGGCGTGGCGCCGCTTTTGGCCGGCTCATTCATGTTGCCCGGCCTCAAGCATCTGTTCCGGCCGCACCCAGGCGTCAAATTCTTCGCTGCTCAGATAACCCAGCGCGAGAGCCGCCTCGCGCAGCGTGCTGCCTTCCGCATAGGCTTTTTTGGCAATTTCCGCAGCCTTGTCGTAGCCGATGTGCGGGTTCAGCGCAGTGACCAGCATCAGCCCGCGCTCCAGATGCTGGGCCATTTGCTGGGCGTCCGGCTCCAGGCCAGCAATGCAGTGCAGATTGAAGTTGCGGCAGCCATCGGCGAGCAGGCGGATGGATTGCAGCAGGTTGTGGATGATTACCGGTTTGAACACATTGAGCTGCAGGTGACCTTGGCTCGCGGCGAAGCCGATGGTGACATCGTTGCCCAGTACCTGGCAGGCAAGCATCGACAGTGCTTCGCACTGGGTCGGATTGACCTTGCCGGGCATGATTGAACTGCCCGGTTCGTTGGCCGGCAGGCGCACTTCGGCGAAACCGGCGCGCGGCCCGGAGCCGAGCAGGCGCAAGTCGTTGGCGATCTTCATCAGCGCCACGGCAAGGGTTTTCAGCGTGCCGGCCAGGGTGACCAGCGGTTCGTGGCCGGCCAAGGCGGCGAATTTGTTGGACGCGCTGACGAAGGGCAGGCCGGAGAGGGCTGCCAGCTCGGCGGCGATGGCCTCGGCAAACCCCTGCGGGGCATTCAGGCCGGTGCCCACGGCCGTGCCGCCCTGGGCCAGTTCGCACACTGCAGGCAGGGCGTGGCGAATGGCTTGTTCGGCATAGTCGAGCTGGGCGACAAACGCGGACAGCTCCTGGCCAAAGGTGACCGGCGTGGCATCCATCAGGTGGGTACGGCCGGTTTTCACCAGATCGAAATGGCGGGCGGCCTGTTCGGCCAAGCCGCCAGAAAGTTCGGCCAGCGCCGGTAACAACTCGCGGTGCACGGCGCTCACGGTGGCCAGGTGCATGGCGGTGGGGAAGCAGTCGTTGGAGCTTTGCGCGCGGTTGACGTGATCGTTGGGGTGCACCGGGCTTTTGCCCCCGCGTTGGCCTCCGGCCAATTCGTTGGCGCGTCCGGCGATCACCTCGTTGACGTTCATGTTGCTCTGCGTGCCGCTGCCGGTCTGCCAGACCATTAATGGGAACTGATCGTCGTGCTGGCCGGCCAGCACTTCATCGGCAGCCTGTTCGATCAGTCGGGCCACCTCGGCGGGCAGTTCGCCGATGCGGTCATTGACCCGCGCAGCGGCTTTCTTGATCAGTGCCAGGGCGTGCAGCACCGGTAGCGGCATGCGCTCCTGGCCGATGGCGAAATTGATCAGTGAGCGCTGGGTCTGCGCGCCCCAGTAAGCATCGTCCGGGACTTCCACCTCACCCAGGCTGTCGGTTTCGATACGGCTCATGGCGTTCCCTCTTGTAGGGTTGCGGGACGTTAGGCCGTGGACCAGGCGCACGGTTCCATAGGCTTGAGTCGGGCCGCGCCCAGCCGTTGGCTTGAGTTGGAGCGTGAGCTGGGAGCAAAATGGCCCGTTCTATGCTCTTAACTCTCCAGTTTCTTTTTCAAGGACAGAATGAATGGTGCGTTTAAACGTTTTAATGGCAACAGTTGTACTGACTCTAGCGGCTGCTCCGGTTGTAGCGGATACCGCCAGTCATGCGGCGCAGGTCGAACAGTTTCTCAAGCTGGCGCGGGCCGATCGCATGAGCGTTCCGGTGCATGCCCAGGTACAACAAATGTTTGCTCAGCGTTTCGCACAGGCCAAGGCGCCGGCCGATAAACAGGCCGTGCTGGAGCGTTACCAGGCCAAAGCCGATGCGCTGCTGGAGGGAGCGGTGGGCTGGGAGACACTCAAGCCGGATATGATCAAGCTCTACGGCCAGCACTTCAGCGAACGCGAACTGAAGGAGCTGAATGCCTTCTATCAGTCGGCGCTGGGTCGCAAAGTGCTGGACACAATGCCGGAGCTGACCGCGCAATCGGCCCAGTTGGCGCAGGCCAGGCTGGAAAGCGTGGTGCCGGAAGTCAATAAACTGCTCGAAGAAATGGGCAAGGAATTAAAGTAGGTGATTCATGAGCATGCGTGACCGTATCAACACCGCCTTGTTGGTGCTCGACCCGCAGCATCTGGAGGTTCTCGATGAGAGCCACATGCACAGCCGCGGACAGGAAACTCACTACAAAGTGGTGGTTGTCAGCGAGCAGTTCGCCGGACTGAACAGCGTCAAGCGTCACCAGAAAGTCTATGGCGTGCTGGGCGAGCTGATGAGCCAGTTCCATGCCCTGGCCATGCATGTGTATACCCCTGAAGAATGGGCGGCTCAGGGCGTGGCGCCCGCCTCGCCAACCTGCCGGGGCGGTCACTGACACGCTGCGGACAAGCGGATATTCGAGTGCCTTGGCGTGCTTTGTTATAATCCGCGCCCCACGCCGGCTTTAGCCGGCGTTTTCTTTATTACAGGCCGTTGAAAAGCTACCTGCGTTGGCAATACTTCGTTAAAAACAGTCTCAGAATGCTCATTTAGAACACCTAAACTGCGCTTCTTTGGCTGTTTTTGCCTCGTCTTGCCCGCCTCGCCTACGCTTTTCAGCGGCCTGATAAGCCCGGTCCGCCCTTTACGCGGGCGACCACTGAGGATCTGTGATGGCCGCGAACATCGTTGTGGCAGCCTTGTACAAGTTCGTCTCCCTGCCGGACTACGTCGAGCTGCGCGAACCCCTGCTCAACACCCTGTTGGATAACGGCGTGAAGGGCACCCTGCTGCTCGCCGAAGAAGGTATCAACGGCACGGTTGCCGGCTCCCGCGAAGGCATCGATGCCCTGCTGGCCTGGTTCGGCCAGGATGCGCGCCTGGCGGATATCGATCACAAGGAGTCCTTCTGCGACGAGCCGCCGTTCTACCGCACCAAGGTCAAGCTCAAGCAGGAAATCGTTACCCTCGGCGTGCCCGGCGTGGACCCCAATCAGCAGGTAGGCACTTACGTCGAGCCTCAGGACTGGAACGCGTTGATCAGCGATCCCGAAGTGCTGCTGATCGATACCCGCAATGATTACGAAGTGGCAATCGGTACCTTCGAAGGCGCCGTGGATCCGCAAACCCAGTCGTTTCGCGAATTCCCCGATTACATAAAAGCCAATTTCGATCCGGCACGGCACAAGAAAGTGGCCATGTTCTGCACTGGCGGCATCCGTTGCGAGAAGGCCTCCAGTTTTATGCTTGGCGCCGGCTTCGAAGACGTATTCCATCTCAAGGGCGGCATTCTCAAGTACCTTGAGGAGGTGCCTGAGGCGCAGAGCAAATGGCGCGGCGACTGTTTCGTGTTCGACAATCGCGTAACCGTGCGCCATGACTTGTCAGAAGGCGATTACGCTCTTTGTCATGCGTGTCGCATGCCGGTGTCGGTCGAGGAGCGGCAGTCGGAACAGTACGTGGCGGGCATCAGTTGCCCGCACTGCCATGACTCGCTGTCGGAGAAAACCCGCGCCAGTGCCCGCGAGCGTCAGAAGCAGATCGAGTTGGCCCAGGCGCGCAATCTGCCCCATCCGATTGGCCGCGATCCGCGGCAGAACTGAGGAAAGTCCATGGCGGACCGTCTGATTTATGTGATGGACCCGATGTGTTCCTGGTGCTGGGGCTTTGCCCCAGTGGTCGAGGCGTTGGCCGAGCAGGCGCGCCAGGCCCAGGTGCCGACCCATGTGGTGCTCGGTGGGCTGCGCAGTGAGCAGGTGGTCATGGATGACGCCGGACGCGCCCGCACCCTGTGTTATTGGCAGGCGGTACACGAGGCCACTGGCCAGGCATTCCATCTGGAGGGCGGCTTGCCCGAAGGGCTTATCTATGACACGGAGCCCGCGTGTCGCGCATTGGTAACCGCCCGCTTGCTGGCGCCGCAGAGTGTCGGTGCGCTGCTGGCACTGATTCAACGCGCGTTTTACGTAGAGCGTCGCGATGTGACCCAGGCCTGTGTGCTGGCTGAGCTGGCCGTGGAGGCCGGTCTCGACCGCAAGACGTTCGCCACCGGGTTCGACAGCCTCGAACACCGCCAGGCCACCCGTGAGGATTTCGCCTGGGCACAAGGCCTGGGCATTGCCGGCTTCCCAACTCTGCTGGCCGAGCACAACGGACAGCTGGCGCTGCTGACCAACGGCTATCAACCGCTGGAACGCCTGGCGCCCTTGCTTGATCGCTGGCTGAGGCGCATTGCCTGTGACTGACCGGCTGAGTTGGGCGGAAATCCGCCGCCTGGCCTTGCGTCATCGCAAGGCCTTGGTGGCGGCCAATCTGCTCGCCGTGCTGGCCACCCTGTGCAGCGTGCCGATTCCGCTCCTGCTGCCGTTGCTGGTGGATGAAGTATTGCTTGGCCAGGGCGATGCCGCCCTCAGGTTCATGGACAATTTCCTGCCCGCCGGTTGGCAGACCGCCGCCGGGTATATCGGCCTGATGCTGTTGCTGAGTCTGGCCCTGCGCGCCGCCTCGCTGATTTTCAACGTGCTGCAGGCTCGTCTGTTCGCGCGATTGTCCAAGGACATCATCTACCGTATCCGCACCCGCCTGATCGAACGCCTCAAGCGCATCTCCATGGCCGAATACGAAAGCCTCGGCGGTGGCGCGGTCACCACCAACCTGGTCACGGATCTGGATACGGTCGACAAGTTCGTGGGAGAAACCCTCAGCCGCTTTCTGGTAGCGCTGCTGACCCTGGTGGGCACCTCGGCAATTTTGCTGTGGATGCACTGGCAGTTGGCGCTGCTGATCCTGCTGTTCAATCCGCTGGTGATCTACGCCACCGTGCAGCTGGGTAAGCGGGTCAAACACCTGAAGAAGCTGGAAAACGACAGCACTGCGTATTTCACCCAGGCGTTGACCGAAACCCTGGAAGCGATCCAGGAAATTCGCGCCAGCAACCGTCAGGGTTATTTCTTCGGCCGCCTCGGCTTGCGCGCCCGGGATGTGCGTGACCGCGCCATGGCCACCCAATGGAAGACCGATGCGTCCAACCGCACTAGCGGCCTGCTGTTCCAGTTCGGCATCGATATCTTCCGCGCCGCCGCCATGCTGACGGTGCTGTTGTCCGATCTGTCCATCGGCCAGATGCTCGCGGTGTTCAGCTACCTGTGGTTCATGATCGGTCCGGTGGAGCAGTTGCTGAGCCTGCAATACGCCTTTTATGCGGCCGGCGGTGCGTTGAAACGCATCAATGAACTGCTGGGACGTGACGATGAGCCGCGCCATGCCAGCCTGATCGATCCGTTCAGCGAGCGTCGCACAGTCGGTATCGACGTGCGGGGCGTGCGGTTCGCGTATCAGGATGAGCCAATCCTGGAAAACCTCGACCTGACCATTGCACCGGGCGAAAAGGTGGCCATCGTCGGCGCCTCGGGCGGTGGCAAGAGCACCCTGGTGCAACTGTTGCTCGGGCTGTACACGCCGCAAGCCGGGCGCATCTGTTTTGGGGGCGCGCGGTTGGAAGAAATCGGCCTGGAAACCGTGCGTGAACATGTCGCCGTGGTGCTGCAGCATCCGGCGCTGTTCAACGATACGGTACGCGCCAACCTGTGCATGGGCCGTTCACGCACGGATGATGAATGCTGGCGCGCGCTGGAAATCGCCCAACTGGCCAGCACGGTCAGGCAACTGCCGGCGGGCTTGGACAGCGTGGTCGGTCGTTCCGGTGTGCGACTGTCCGGCGGCCAGCGCCAGCGCCTGGCAATCGCCCGCATGGTACTTGCCGACCCCAAGGTGGTGATTCTCGACGAAGCCACTTCGGCGCTGGATGCCGCTACCGAATATGCCCTGCACCAGGCATTGGGCAACTTTCTCAGCGGACGCACCACGCTGATCATCGCCCACCGGCTTTCCGCCGTGAAACAGGCCGACCGCGTGCTGGTGTTCGACGGCGGCAGCATTGCCGAACAAGGCGATCACCAGCAGCTGATCGCCGAAGGCGGGCTCTACGCCAAGCTCTACGGGCATTTGCAGCATTAGGGGCGAAATAATTTCGAGAGACCAGGATGTCAGGCCGAAGCGAGCGGGAACCGATGACGCAGCTGCCGTAGGGCGGCGTCGCTCGCTGCAGGCGGGTTGGCTGAATGCTTGAGGCTGAGCGAGCACCCCGCCAGCGGCGTATCCCCCTACGGCGGGCTGCCCGGGTAACAGCGCAAATCCATCCCAACACCGTGCAACGGGCGAGGCCGCCCTACGCATGCATGCGCACATGACCCACGGCGCTAGGCTGCTAACAACACCTGGGAGACCCGGACCCCGGGCCGAAGCGAGCGGTAACCGATGACGCAACTGCCGTAGGGCGGCGTCGCTTGCTGCAGGTGGGTTGGCTGGATACTCGAGGCTGAGCGAGCACCCCGCCGGCGGAGTATCCCCTTGCGGCGGGCTGCCCGGGTCACTGCGCAGTTCCATCCCAACCCCCTGCAACGGGCGAGGCTGCCCTACGCATGCCCACATGACCCACCGCGCCGGATGCTAGCAACACGTAACGCTTGCCGCAGCTGAGCAACGACCTAAATGCCATTCGCTTGATTTTAGTCATTAAGAATCAAGTCGTTATGCACTAAAAAGATAGGGCGACTCATGCTGCGCATAAGGTCTTGAGAAGGAGGGCATTCTTTTCGACTAAAGCAGGACTGTGAGGGCCCATCCTGCATGTCAGTATTGTTTCATCCCTGCTAGTTCATGCTTCACAAGAGCGCCGAACGCCTTAACCATAAAACCAATAATTGAAGTGGGCCGCGCGGACGCGTGGTCCGACTTCTCGACAAGATTCAGGAAGCCTCATGTCCGTCCGCAATATTCTCGTGATCAACTGCGGTAGCTCATCAATCAAGTTTGCTTTGGTTAACGAAAAACAATCGACATTTCCGCTGCAAGGATTGGCTGAATGCCTCGGCAGCCCGGAAGCCGTTATCCAATGGCAGATCGGTGAAGCGAAGGAAACGCTGAGCCTTCCGGGAGCCGATCATGCGGCAGCGCTGGCAAAAATTCTGCCGCTGGCCCAGGAAATGGCCGGTGGCAGGCTTGATGGCATCGGCCATCGCGTGGTGCACGGCGGCGAACATTTCACCGGCTCCAGCCTGATCGATGCGTCGGTGCTCGACGCTATCAATACCAATGCCCAACTGGCTCCACTGCACAACCCGGCCAACTTGATCGGCATCGAAGCCGCCATGTCACTGTTCCCAGGGCTGCCCCAAGTCAGCGTATTCGACACCGCGTTTCACCAGAGCATGCCGGAGTACGCCTACCGCTACGCCGTACCGGAGTTTCTCTACACAGAACACGGCGTCCGTCGCTACGGTTTCCATGGCACCAGTCATCGCTTCGTCAGTCAGCGCGCCGCCGAAATGGTCGGGGTGCCGGTGGATGACAGCAGCTGGCTGGTCGCCCACTTGGGCAATGGCTGCTCCACCTGCGCGGTGGTCAATGGCGAAAGCCGCGACACCAGCATGGGCCTGACGCCGCTGGAAGGTGTGGTGATGGGCACGCGCAGCGGCGATGTCGATCCCGCCCTGCACATGTATCTGGCGCGCACCCTGGGCTGGAGCATTGAGCAGATCGACTCCATGCTGACCCGCGACAGTGGCCTGAAGGGCTTGTCCGGCTTGTCCAACGACATGCGTACCCTGCATGAAGCGTATGAAGCCGGCCATTCGGGAGCAACGCTGGCCTTCGAGGTGTTCTGCTATCGCCTGGCCAAGTCGCTGGCCAGCATGGCCTGCGCGCTGCCGCGTGTGAACGGCCTGATCTTCACCGGCGGTATTGGTGAAAACTCCTCGGCGGTGCGCGCCCGGACGGTCGAGCATCTCAAAGTGTTCAACTTCCAGGTAGACGCACAGGCCAATGCCCGCTGCACCCGTGGCACGGCTGGCCAGATCCAGACCGAAGGCAGCCCGCGTATTCTGGTGGTACCGACCAACGAAGAGCGGCAGATCGCCCTGGAAACCCTGGCGTTGCTGGACGCCTGAGAAATCCGCCACACCCGGATGAAACCCGATGACCACGCCGGCGTCGGGTTTTGTCTTGTAGGCTTCTTTCATGCCATGCCTCTTGCAGGCTGATCCCTTTGCTCCCACAAGGAGAACCCATGCATACCCTGTTTCTTGCTCCTACCGGCTTTGGTGGCGGACTCAACTCCGTCAGCCTCGGTCTGATTCGTGCGCTCGAACAGTCCGGCCTGAAGGTCGGCTTCTTTAAACCGATCTCCCAGCCGTTTCCTGTCGATCAGGGCCGTGAGCGCTCCTGCCTGCTGGTCGAGCGCACGCTGAACAAAACCGCGCCCGAGCCGATTGCCTTGGAGCAGCTGGAACGCCAGATGGCCAGCGGCGACTTGGACCTGACCCTGGAAGACGTGGTCAGCCGTTTCGAGCAGGCTGCTGCCGGCATGGATGTGGTGATTGTCGAAGGCATGGTGCCGACCCGCGAAACGGACTACACCGCGCGCATCAATGCGCAGTTGGCCAAGAGCCTGGATGCCGAAGTCATCTTGATTGCCGCCCAGGGCAGCGACAGCCTCAAGCAGATGGCTGAGCGCATCGAGATCCAGGCCCAGCTGTTTGGCGGCGCCAAGGACGCAAAGATGTTGGGCGTCATTCTCAACAAGGTGCACAGCGAGGACGGTCTGCCGGCCTTCATCGAGCGTCTCAAGGCGCAGTTGCCACTCCTTGGCAGTAACGATTTCCAATTGCTGGGTGTCATCCCGCTGGCCGACGAGCTCAATGCCCTGCGCACCAGCGACATTGCCGAGCTGCTCGCAGCCAAGGTGCTTAATGTCGGCGACGCCGAGCAGCGCCGGGTGCACCAGATCATCCTCAGCGCACGTACCGTGCCCAATACCGTGGCGCTGTTGCAGTCCGGCGTGCTGGTGGTGACGCCGGGCGATCGCGACGACATCATCCTGGCCGCCAGCCTGGCCTCGCTGAACGGCGTGAAGCTGGCCGGTCTGCTGCTGACGGGTGACTATGCGCCGGATCCGCGCATTCTTGAGCTGTGCAAAGCGGCGCTGGATAGCGGCTTGCCGGTGCTGAGCGTGGCTACGGGCTCCTACGACACAGCCACCAATCTGTTTGCCCTGAACCGCGAAACCCCGTCGGACGATATCGAACGGGCCACCCGCGTCACCGATTTCATTGCTCGCCACCTGCAGGCCGATGTTCTGCAGGCGCGTTTGAGCCTGCCCCGTGGCGAAATTCGCCTGTCGCCACCGGCGTTCCGTTACCAGTTGGTCAAGCGTGCCCAGGACGCCGACAAGCGTATCGTTTTGCCCGAAGGCAGCGAGCCGCGCACCATTCGTGCCGCAGCGATCTGCCAAGAGCGCGGCATTGCCCGTTGCGTGCTGCTGGCCCGGCCGGAAGAAGTCCGCGCGGTCGCCAAGTCGCAGGGCATCAACCTGCCGGCGGGGCTGGAAATTCTCGACCCTGACAGCATTCGCGCCCGGTACGTGCCGGCCATGGTCGAGATGCGCAAGAGCAAGGGCCTGACGCCGGAAATGGCCGACGAGCAGCTGCGCGATACCGTAGTGCTGGGCACCATGATGCTCGCCCTGGATGAGGTGGACGGCCTGGTTTCCGGGGCCATCCACACCACCGCCAATACCATTCGCCCGGCCTTGCAACTGATCAAGACCGCGCCGGGCTATAACCTGGTGTCCTCGGTGTTCTTCATGCTGCTGCCCGAGCAGGTGCTGGTCTACGGCGACTGCGCCGTGAACCCCAACCCGAACGCCACGGAGCTGGCGGAAATTGCCCTTCAGAGTGCCGAGTCGGCCGTGGCCCTGGGTGTGCAGCCGCGTGTGGCGATGATCAGTTACTCCACCGGCGACTCCGGCAGCGGCGCGGAAGTGGACAAGGTGCGCGAAGCCACGCGCATCGCCCGTGAGCGTGCGCCAGAACTGCCGATCGACGGCCCGCTGCAGTACGACGCTGCCTCGGTACTCAGCGTCGGCAAGTCCAAGGCGCCCAACAGCCCGGTGGCTGGGCAGGCCACTGTGTTCATCTTCCCTGACCTGAACACGGGCAACACCACCTACAAGGCGGTGCAGCGCAGCGCCTCGGTGATCAGCGTCGGCCCGATGCTGCAAGGTTTGGCCAAGCCGGTAAACGACTTGTCCCGTGGTGCGCTGGTGGACGACATTGTCTTCACCATCGCTCTGACTGCTCTACAGGCGGCCAGCCTGGAAGCGCAGAAGGCTAAGGAGAAGGGTGAGCTGATCGAGGCCTGATCTTGCGCTGATGAAAAATCCCCGGTGAAGGCATCCTTCCCGGGGATTTTTTTGTCAGCAGCCTATGGCTAAGGCGTAATGCGTATAGCGCGCCGTCCGCCTGCCGCTGCGCACCAAAAAACGCCGTACCCCAAAGGGGAACGGCGTTTCTTGGTGTGGTCATGGGCTGGCCGTGACCGTAATTCAGACCTTAGAACGACTTGGAAACCGAGACGGCAAAATTGTCATCCGTGCCGTCCAGGTCGTTAGTGGCGTAGGTCAGCGCGAAATCAAGACTGGCGATGGATTTGCCCAGGCTCAAGCTCCAGTCGGTGTAGTCTTCCCCGTTATTTACTTCATCATCGATGTCAGTGAAACCCACCGATGCGGACAAGGTTACTGCACCCGGCAGGGCATAGGAGTAGCCGAGGTAGGTATAAAGCTGCTTGACGTCTTCGGTACGGTATTTGAGGCCGACGGTACCGCCATAGGCGCTGATGCTGCCCAGGTATTCGATATCGCTTTCCGCGTCTTCACCGCCCCAAGTGGTACCTGAATAGATATAGGTAGCCACAGCCAGGTCATAGGTGATGTCTTCAGTGATGGAGCCACCGTAGCCGACGTAATAGTCGAACTCAGAGCCGGCGGTTTTTTCATCGCCCGCCATGCTGCCGCCCCAGATGCCAGCGTAAAAGCCGCTTTCGTGTACAACGTCCAAACTGCCTTGCACGGTGGGATTACCACCGTTGAGCGAAGAACCACGGTTCAGCCAGTCGCTCGCCAGGGTAGCGGTCATGCTGACATCGAGTTTACCAATCGGACTTTCTACGGTTTCCGAGACTGCCATGCTGCTGAAGGCAACCGAAGAGGCTACTGCGATTGCCACAGGGAGTTTCTTAAGCATGCTCATGCTCCATTTCCTTGGTGTCGGTGAGGGGTTTCCCCTCATTTATTAGAACTGTTGGCTATTAACCTTACGCCAACAGCAACTAAGCATATCCCTTGCCAACTTGGCATGACCACCGGAACAGAGCGGTATTCGTGTTTTTACTGATAGATATCAAAGGGGGAGTGGCGCCGCGTTGCCTTGATTCGGAGCATTAACTTCAACGTTGCAATAAAACGAGGCGCAGGAATACGTGGCAATTCATTGCCACCCACTGGCAGGATTTATTTACAGGTTTACGCAGGAATTGGAGCAGCTTGGTGCTTCGTCAACTTATTGTGCCGAGACGCGACGCCGCAGGCTGCCCGGAGGGTGAGTTTCACATTGCGTAAAGGGCGTTCGGCAGCTGTGCTTAGGTCATTCGCATGTAACCGGAGGGCTTAACATGGACGCTGTCATAAGCCGAATCGCCCCGCATAACCCCATCGGAACCGATGGTTTCGAATTCGTCGAATTCACCGCACCGACCACCGAAGGCCTCGAACAACTACGCCAGTTGTTCATCGCCATGGGCTTTACCGAAACCGCCCGGCATCGCTCCAAACCGGTGTTCCTCTTCCAACAGCACGGCATCAATTTTGTACTCAACGGCAGTCCCAGCGGTGAAGTGCATGCCTTTGCCCAGGCTCATGGGCCGAGCGCCTGTGCCATGGCCTTCCGGGTCAAGAATGCCGCTCAGGCCGCTGCCTATGTGCAAGCGCAGGGCGCCACGCTACTGGGCAGTCACGCCAATTTCGGCGAGTTGAATATCCCCTGCGTGGCCGGTATCGGCGGTTCGGTGCTTTATCTGGTGGACCGCTACGGCGCACACAGCATCTATGACGTGGATTTTGAGTTCCATCCGGGCCGCAGCGCCAATGACCGTGCGGTGGGGTTGCTGGAGATCGATCACCTGACCCATAACGTCAAGCGCGGGCAGATGGATGTCTGGTCCAGATTTTATGAGCGCATCGCCGGGTTTCGTGAAATCCGCTACTTCGATATCGAGGGCAAGCTCAGCGGGCTGTTGTCCAGGGCGATGACCGCTCCCTGCGGCAAGATCCGCATCCCAATCAACGAATCCGCAGATGCTCATTCGCAGATCGAAGAATTCATCCGCGAATATCATGGCGAGGGCATTCAGCATATCGCCCTGTCCACCGACGATATTTACGCCACAGTGCGGCAGCTGCGCGCCAACGGGGTGCGCTTCATGTCAACCCCAGACACCTATTATGAAAAAATCGACAGTCGCGTGCCGGGGCACGGTGAGCCCCTTGCTGAGCTGCGCGAACTGCGCATCCTGGTTGACGGCGCGCCCCAGGATGACGGCATCCTGCTGCAGATTTTCACGGACACGCTGATCGGACCGATTTTCTTTGAAATCATCCAGCGCAAGGGCAACCAGGGCTTTGGCGAGGGCAACTTCAAGGCCCTGTTCGAGTCCATCGAAGAAGATCAGATCCGCCGTGGTGTGCTCAAGGCGGAATAGACCCGGAACGGGCTTGAGTTCGCCAGTCACGTGACCATTTCGGTGGGTCGACGCCCACCTGTGAGGAGCCTTGTCATGAGCCGCAAATGGATCAGCTTCCCCATCCGCGAAGGGGAATGTTCGTTGCAGGCGCACTGCAACATGCCGCCGGGTACGTTCGAGCGGGAGATGGGCCGCGAAGGGTTTTATGGGCCGGCCAGTCACTTGCATCATCGCCATCCGCCGACCGGCTGGGTGGACTGGGAAGGCCCGTTGCGGCCCCATGCGTTCAATTTGGCAAAGCTCGATGTGCAGGGGGGCTGCCCCTGGCAAGCGGCACTGGTGCTGCACAACAACGATGTGCAGGTGCGGGTCTGGAAAACCGCTACGGCCATGCGCCATTTGGTGCGCAACGGTGATGGCGATGAGCTGTTGTTTATCCATGAAGGGGCCGGCGATTTCTACTGCGATTTCGGCCATTTGCCCTACCGTGACGGCGATTACCTGCTGATCCCGCGCGGTACGGCCTGGCGCATCGAGCCCAGTTCGCCGACCTTCATGCTGATGATCGAGAGCACCGACGGCGCCTATCAGTTGCCGGACAAAGGCTTGCTCGGCCCCCATGCAATTTTCGATTCCGCCGTTTTCGCCCGTCCGCACCTGAACGACACCTTCAAGGCCCAGCAGGACGAAAATCGCTGGCAGATTCGCATCAAGCGACGCGGGCAGATCAGCACCGTCACCTATCCCTATAACCCGCTGGATGTGGTCGGCTGGCATGGTGACAACTGTGTGGTGCGCCTTAACTGGCGCGATATTCGTCCGGTGATGAGCCATCGCTACCACTTGCCGCCATCGGCTCACACCACTTTCGTGGCCAATGGCTTTGTGATCTGCACCTTTACGCCGCGCCCGGTGGAGTCTGACCCGGACGTGCTCAAGGTACCGTTCTTCCACAATAACGATGACTTCGACGAAGTGCTGTTCTATCACCGCGGCAATTTCTTCAGCCGCGACAATATCGAAGCCGGCATGCTTACTCTGCATCCCTGCGGCTTCCCCCACGGCCCACACCCCAAGGCATTGAAGAAGAGCCAGGAAAACCCGGCGAGCTTTGTCGAGGAAGTGGCAGTGATGATCGACGCTCGCCATGCGCTGGAAATCGATGCGGCAGCCACAAGCGTGGAGGTGGCGGAGTATGTGAACTCTTGGAAATCCCCGGGCGCCTAGGATCGCCGCGTGTTTGGCGGGCTCGCCTCGGATGTCACCCCGTAGGGTGGATCACGCTTTCGATCCACCGGGTGGCGATCCACCGGGTGGCGCCCCACCGAAGAGAGTCATTGTGGGTGTGAAAATCGACATCCGCCCTACGGGTTCGAGCCTTGAAGCCAGCTTGCTGGCGATTCTGGAAGGGATTGAAAGCTTGCGCCTAGGTAACGCGTCCAGAAAAAGGAGCCTCAATGAAACTTGCTTCACTCAATCAGGGCCGTGACGGTGTGCTGGTGGTGGTGTCCCGTGATTTGTCCCGAGCGGTTAAAGTGACGGACATCGCGGCGACCTTGCAGGCAGCGCTGGACGACTGGGCAAAGACCCGGCCACTGCTGGACGCTGTTTATCAGCGCCTCAATAAGGGAAACGAGCCCGACGCTTTCGCCTTCAATCAGGCCGCCTGCCACAGTCCCTTGCCGCGCGCGTACCACTGGGCCGATGGCAGTGCCTACGTCAATCACGTCGAGCTGGTGCGCAAGGCGCGCGGCGCCGAGCTGCCGGAATCCTTCTGGCATGACCCCCTTATTTATCAGGGCGGCAGCGATACGTTTCTGCCGCCTCATGCACCGATCCGTCTTGCCGATGAGGCATGGGGCATCGACCTGGAGGCAGAAGTCGCGGTGATCACCGACGATGTGCCAATGGGCATCGCCGGGCAGCAAGCCGCCGGGCACATCCAGTTGCTGATGCTGGTCAACGATGTATCGCTGCGCAATCTGATTCCCGGCGAGCTGGCCAAGGGGTTCGGCTTCTTTCATAGCAAGCCTTCGTCGAGTTTTTCCCCTGTGGCGGTCACCCCGGACGAACTGGGCGCCGCCTGGCGGGACGGCAAGGTGCATCTGCCGTTGGAATCACGCATCAACGGCGAACTGCTCGGCCGTCCGAATGCAGGTGTGGATATGACCTTCGATTTTCCCACGCTACTGGCCCATGCCGCCAGAACGCGC
The DNA here is from genome assembly GCF_014836765.1 of Serpens gallinarum. Classification (GTDB taxonomy): domain Bacteria; phylum Pseudomonadota; class Gammaproteobacteria; order Pseudomonadales; family Pseudomonadaceae; genus Serpens; species Serpens gallinarum. The sequence goes on along the minus strand of NZ_JACSQG010000006.1, from coordinate 6,908 downwards.
CCGCTGGGTGCTGGCAGCATTATCGGATCGGGGACCGTGTCCAACCACGACCGCAGCGTCGGCTCGTCCTGCCTTGCCGAGCGGCGCATGTTGGAAATGATCGAGAGCGGAGCACCCAAAACCCCGTTTCTGCATTTCGGTGACCGGGTGCGTATCGAGATGTTCGATACCGAAGGGCAGTCGATTTTCGGTGCGATCGACCAGGCAGTGGAGCCCTATTCCCCGTAATCGCACGCCGCCGACAAGAGAGGGAGCCATGCTGACGCTCTATTCCTATTGGCGCTCCAGCGCCACCTATCGAGTGCGCATCGCCTTGAATCTCAAAGGGCTGGCGTATCGGCAGGTGCCGGTGCACTTGCTCAAGGACGGTGGCGAGCAGCACGGCGAGGCGTTTCGGGCGCTGAATCCGCAACAGTTGGTTCCGCTGTTGCGCGACGGCGAACGCAGCATTGCCCAGTCGCTGGCGATTCTTGAATACCTGGAAGAAACCCACCCGCAGCCGGCGCTACTGCCAAGCGAGCCCGTTGCGCGGGCGCGCATTCGCGCCTTGGCGTTGCATATCGCCTGCGATCTGCATCCGCTGAACAATTTGCGCGTGCTGCAGTATCTGGAACATCAGTTGGGGCAGGATGAAGCCGTACGTCTGATGTGGCTGCGACACTGGGTCGCGACCGGCCTGGAGGCAGTGGAGCAGGGCCTCGCCGAACTGCCCGATGGTCTGTCGCTGGGCGCAAAGCCCGGCTATCTGGAAGCCTGCCTGGTGCCACAGGTGTACAATGCCCGCCGTTTTGCCTGTGAGCTGCATGCCTACCCACGCATTCTCGCCCTGGTGACTGCCTGCGAACCCCTCGATGCCTTCAGTCAGGCGGTTCCGGAAAAGCAGCCGGACGCGCCGGTCTAAGCCTGGATTTTCCCCAGCGCGCGGCCAGATATTCCAAGGAAATTTATGAGTGAAGTTCTGCACACCGGCCCGCTCAAGCGGGGCCTGAAGAATCGCCATATCCAGTTGATCGCGTTGGGGGGCGCCATCGGCACCGGGTTGTTCCTCGGTTCGGCCGGGGTGATGAAAAGCGCCGGCCCGTCAATGATCCTCGGTTATGCCATTGGTGGCTTCATTGCCTTTCTGATCATGCGTCAACTGGGCGAGATGATTGTCCAGGAACCGGTGGCTGGGTCGTTCAGCCATTTCGCCCACAAATACTGGGGCGGCTACCAGGGTTTCCTGGCCGGCTGGAACTACTGGGTGCTGTATGTCCTGGTGGGCATGGCTGAGCTGACGGCGGTGGGCAAGTACGTGCAGTTCTGGTGGCCGGAAATACCCACCTGGGTCACGGCGGCGGCCTTCTTCGTATTGATCAATCTGATCAACCTGAGCAACGTGAAGGCCTTCGGCGAGACCGAGTTCTGGTTTGCGATCATCAAGGTCGTGGCCATTCTGGGCATGATTGCCCTCGGGCTGTATCTGCTGGTAACCGGCCTGGGGGGGGAGCAGGCGAGCATCACCAATCTGTGGAGCCGTGGCGGCTTTTTCCCCAATGGCCTGGAAGGTCTGGTGATGGTGCTAGCGATTATCATGTTCTCGTTCGGTGGTCTGGAACTGGTGGGTATCACTGCCGCCGAAGCCAGCGAGCCGCAGAAGGTGATTCCCAAGGCCATCAACCAGGTGGTCTATCGCATCCTGATTTTTTATATCGGCGCGTTGACGGTGCTGCTGGCGCTGTACCCATGGGACAGCCTGGTGGAAAACCTCAATCATGCCGGCGATCCCTACAGTGCCAGTCCGTTCGTACAGATCTTCTCGCTGATCGGCAGCGACACGGCCGCTCATATTCTCAACTTCGTGGTGCTTACCGCTGCGCTGTCGGTCTATAACAGCGGGGTGTACTGCAACAGCCGCATGCTGTACGGCCTGGCCGAGCAGGGCGATGCGCCCAAGGCGCTGATGAAGGTCAACCGTCGCGGCGTGCCGGTGCTGGCCATTGGCGTGTCGGCGCTGATGACCATGCTCTGCGTGGTGGTCAATTACGTGGTGCCGCAAAATGCCCTGGAGATGCTTATGTCCCTGGTGGTTGCCGCCCTGGTGATCAACTGGGCGATGATCAGCCTGGCGCACCTTAAGTTTCGCAAGGCCATGAGCCAACAGGGCGTGGTCACTCGCTTCAAGGCGTTGTGGTCGCCGTTCAGCAACTACCTGTGCCTGGCCTTCGTGGTGTTCATCCTGGGCATTTTGCTGATGATTCCGGGGATTCGTGTGTCGGTGTTCATGATTCCCTTCTGGCTGGCGCTGATGTGGGGCATTTACCGTGTGCGCATGCACCTGCGTGGTGGCAATACCACGGCCGGCCCACAGCCCAACGAAGCACCGCTGGGCTGAATCGCGTTCGGGCAGTTGCTGTGCTGCCCGTTGCCGCCCTTGTCAGCGCTTCTAAAGACACTAGCTTCATGCCTCGATCAACTGTGCGGGAGACCGGCTGACGCGAATGTCCGAGTGCCCTGCTAGGAATCTATTTCGCCATTTCCCTAAAGTTGTCGAACATTTGGACGAAAGATCTTACGTAAAGTCGAAATCTGGGCGTCGGTATCCTAGCGTGCATATTGCGACTAAAGGAACGTTCAAACGAGAGAGATTTTATGTTCAAGGGCATGTTGGCGTTGGTTCAAAATCAACGAGTCGGCCGCAAGCTGTTGTTGGGCTTCGGACTGGTACTGCTGCTCACGGTGGTGATGGCAGGTACCGGTTTCTATGCCGTGCAGAGCCTTTATGCGCGCGCCCAACAGATGAACCTCATGTCCGGGATCCAGGAGCATGTTCTGCAGGCGCGCGGCTTACAGCGCGAATTTGCCCTGAACCGTGATCCGGAGGTCGCTCGTGGCGTGCATGAACAACTGAGACAGCTCATCGAGCGGGCTGATACGTTGACGCAAATGCTCGCCGATCCCGCCGCGCTCGAGCGCATTGGACAGGTTCGCTCAGGGGCGCAGGCGTATGGCGAGCAGTTCGAGTCGACCGTGGGACACCTGCGCAACGCGGACGCTCAGCGCGAACACATGGACGAAGCGGCGCTCCTGGCGCGTGAAGCGTTCGAAATGATCGAACTGCACATGTATGACGCCGTTCGCGAGCTGCGTTTGCGAGGGGATCGCCTGAAAGGTAGCGACCCGCTTACCTTGGCCGAGACCGCTTCAGGGCTCAGCAAACGAATGCTGGACTTGCGCCTGGTGGAGAATCGTTTCACTCAACTCAATGATGCCGAGGCTCGGCAGGAGTGGAATGACCTCTATGATGAGCAGCGTCGCATCGCCAACAATCTGATGCAGTGGCTTGAGGATGAGCAGAAGGCCTCGCTTCAGGAAAGTCTGGCTGCCCTGGATAACTATCGCGAGGCATTCCTGCAGTTCCAGCGCGCACGCACGATGCGTGAAGAAAGCGATGCTCTGATGGTTGATCTGGCCGGCCAGGCAGAACAGATAGTCGATCAGTCGGTCGAAAGAGCTCAGAACGCCATGACAGCGCAGACAAGCCGAAGCGAGCTGCTGCTGGGCGTCTTCGCTGTGATTGCCATCGCTCTCGGTGTCGCGGCTTCGCTGCTGATCGGGCAATCCATCGTGGGGCCGCTGCGCCAAACCGTGGCCATTGCCCAGCGGGTCGCCGCGGGCGATCTACGTGATAGCGGGCATGGACCGAGTAACCGTAGCGATGAGCTTGGCCAATTGCAGAACGCCATGCAAAGCATGATCGACAGCTTGCGCCAGCTGGTAGGCCGAATTGGCGGTGGGGTCAGTCAGATTGCCAGCGCGGCCGACCAATTGGCGGCGATTACCTCGCAAACCAGCAGTGGCATGGAAATCCAGAAAATCGAAACCGAGCAAGCGGCAACCGCCACCAACCAGATGGCGGCGACGGTGCAGGAAGTGGCACGCAACGCTGCCCAGGCTTCGCAGGCCGCTCGACAGGCCGATGACGAGGCCAGCCAGGGTAATAAGGTGGTACAGCTGGCCGTGGGGCAGATCGGAAGCCTGGCCAGTGAAGTGGAAGAAACCGCTCAGTCGATCCAGGCACTGAATGAGGAAAGCGCGCGCATCGGCAGCGTGCTCGAAGTGATCCGGCTCGTCGCCGAGCAGACCAACCTGCTCGCCCTCAACGCGGCCATCGAGGCGGCCCGAGCGGGTGAGCAAGGGCGTGGTTTTGCGGTCGTTGCCGATGAAGTACGGGCGCTGGCCTTGCGCACCCATGACTCCACCGAGGAGATCGAGGTGTTGATCGGCAGTCTGCAGGGCATGGCCCAGCGCTCCGTGGAACAGATGAACAGCAGCCGTGCGCTGACCCAGCGCACGGTGGAGCTGGCCAGCGAGGCTGGCAGCGCGTTGCAGCGCATCACTCAGTCGGTCTCCACCATCGAGCAGATGAACCAGCAGATCGCCGCAGCTGCCGAAGAGCAAAGCGCAGTGGCCGAAACCATTAGCCAGAACGTGACCCGGGTGCGTGATATCGGCGAGCAGACGGCCACGGCCAGTGCGCAGACCGTGGCGGCCAGTGCTGAGCTGGCGCGACTGGGGCTGGAACTGAAAGAGCTGGTCGGACAGTTCCGTACCTGATTCATGCGTAGCAGCCGCTGGCCGACATCTCGGTCAGCGGCTTTATTGCGGTCAGCCTGCTCTGACTATGTAAGCCGTAGTCCGATAAATGGGACATCCTTCCCACGCGCAATGGGGCTTGTGCGGTTTTCACTTGGTCGCTGGGCTGGAACAATACGCGCTGATCCAAAACTGTTACTAGGAGCCTCTGTGCACATCAACGGCTATTTCGACCTGCAATTCGAGGCAGTCCGGGAGGCTTTTGCCGACCTGTTCAACAACCCGCAGGAACGCGGGGCCGCGCTCTGTGTGCAGGTCGCCGGAGAAACCGTTGTGGACTTATGGGCGGGCCATGCCGACAAGGATGGCAACGAGCCTTGGCACAGCGACACGCTGGCGAATCTGTTTTCCTGTACCAAGACGTTCACGGCCGTCACTGCATTGCAGTTGGTGGGAGAGGGCAAGCTCAACCTGGACGTGCCAGTGGCACGCTATTGGCCCGAGTTTGCCGCAGCAGGGAAAGAGCGCATCACCCTGCGTCAGTTGCTCAGCCACCAGGCCGGGTTGCCGGCGATCCACGCCAGTCTACCTGGCGAGGCGCTGTACGACTGGCAGGCCATGACGGCCGCTTTGGCTGCTGAAGAGCCTTGGTGGACGCCAGGGCAGGGGCATGGCTATGCACCTATCACGTACGGCTGGCTGGTGGGCGAGCTGCTGCGCCGCGTCGATGGACGGGGGGCAGGAGAGTCCATCGTGGCGCGGACTGCACGGCCCCTCGGGCTGGATTTCCATGTCGGCCTGGCTGACGAGGAATTCCACCGGGTCGCGCACATTGCCCGAGGCAAGGGCAGCATGGGCGATGCGGCAGCGCAGCGTTTGCTGCGTTGCATGATGAGCGAACCGAATGCCCTGAGCACCCGCGCGTTCACCAATCCTCCCTCGGTGATGACCAGCACCAACAAGCCGGAATGGCGACGGATGCAACAGCCAGCGGCCAATGGCCACGGCACGGCCCGTTCGCTAGCCGGTTTTTATTCGGGCCTGCTCGATGGACGACTGCTGGAGCCAGACTTGCTGGCCGAACTGACCCGCGAACATTGTCGCGGCGAAGACCGCACCTTGTTGACCAGTACGCGCTTCGGATTGGGTTGCATGCTCGACCAACCGGGGGTGGCCAATGCCACCTATGGGCTGGGAGAAAAGGCATTCGGGCATCCGGGGGCGGGCGGTTCGATCGGCTTTGCCGACCCGGAGCGGGAACTCGGCTTCGGTTTTGTGACCAACACACTGGGACCTTATGTCTTGATGGACCCCCGTGCGCAGGGATTAGCGCAGGTCGTCGGATCCTGCCTTTGAGGTCTTTTGAAAACCGGCTGCTGGCCGATACAGGACAGGTAAAGCGTAATGCCCGTTCTAGAGCGGAATGATGTTTTTACCGGCACGTTAACGCGTGTCGTGCAGGGTCCGGCGGAATGCCGTCCGTCAGACGATGTCCATGATTCCTTGCGAAACGAATGGATAGTGTCAAAATGCCACCTGCAACCTGAACCGACTTTCAGTCAATTTCTTGACCCTTTTTTGGCGAGCTGAATATGAAACTTTTCCACTCTTCGATTCTGATGTTTTGCCTGGCCGTGGTCGGCTGCAGCAGCACGGGCACCCAGCAGGCTCCGCAAATTTCCAAAACCTGGCTGGATGGCTATGAGGCCAACCTGCGTGACGCGTTGGCAGGCAGCACCTTCGAAGTTGACCGCACCGACAATGCCGTCGTGGTGACCGCTCCGGTGGACAGCTCGTTCAATCCGAAGCGTCCTGAAATGCTCCTACCTTCCTCCCTAGCACCGATCACCAAAGTCGCCAAGCTGGTGGAGAAAGACACCTCGGCCGGCGTGCTGATCGTCGGTCACGGCGACAACAGTCTCAGCCAGGAAGCCGCCATCAAGCAGAGCCAGGGACGTGCCCGCGCAGTGGGTTCGATCTTCCGTCTCAGTGGCCTGAAGCATGACCGTCTGCAAACTCAAGGCATGGGCGCCGCCATGCCGCTGGCCAGTAATGGCAGCGAAGCCGGCCGGGCGCAGAATCGCCGCGTGCTGATTCTGGTCACCCAGCAGGCTGCCCTGAGTACCGTCAGCGCCGAGTATGCCAAGCAAGCGGCGACTAAGCTTGCTGCCAACTAAATAAGGCGCCAGACAAAAAGCGCACGCTCCTGGCGTGCGCTTTCTCGTTCTTTCTCCTAGGTCTGCAGGCATTTTAAACGTAACCGCTCCATAAAGCACACATTCAAAAGGACTGAAAAAGTCCCGATGCTGAGCTCCCGATTCCCTCTGGAGCCT
>NZ_JACSQG010000005.1 GCF_014836765.1 Serpens gallinarum | reverse complement strand
GAGCCGCTGTCAACTCCAACCTCGCACCGCCTTCGCTTCGAAAAGCGAAGCTTCCGATACTCTTCAAACCGCTTAACCCGTTGATCTACAAGGAGTTTTCAGTAAGGTCTGCACCGGAAGTGGGGCGCATTATAGGCCGCTGGATTCTGCCGTCAAGGGTTATTTGCAACCTTCCTGGGGCGCCCGCGGCGGCTGGCAGCAACCTGGGCGAACCACCGACTAATTAAAGGAGTACGCATCAACAGCAGACAACCACCAATACCTGCATACAAAGCCCATTGCTGGAGATCCGAGCGTACCACCCAGAGCATATGCAGTAGCGCAAGCACCACCACCAGGTAAACCAATCGGTGCAAGCGCTTCCATCGCTTACCTAAGGTACGCATGCTCCAGCGATTGGAGGTCAGTGCGAGTGGAATCAATCCACTAAAGGCCAGCGCACCTACAAGCACATAGGGCCGATTTGGCAACTCTTTTAACAGCTGCGAAAGATCACCACCCAGGATGAACAAGATAAAAGCGGCGACGTGTAGGCAAGCATAGGCAAAGGCCCACAGACCCAACTGTCGACGTAGCGCCATCCACAACGGCCAACCGGTCAACCGGTTCAAAGGCGTCATGCTCAACGTAAGCAGCAGCAACACCAATGCGCCCTGCCCTAGGTGATCGAGCAGCCACTTCCCTGGATCAGGCCCCAGCGCCATGGCCGAAGCCAGGTACAACCAATAAAGCGGCACTGCAAGGACGACAAGAAAGACGGCCAGCCTTAACAAGGCACGCTTCATCAGTAGTATTTCCGCAAGTCCATGCCTTGATACAACCCAGCCACTTCGTCACCGTATCCATTGAACATCTGGGTTGGCCGGACATTGGGACTGAATAGCGTGTTGGGCAAGCGCCGCTCTTGAGCTTGTGACCAGCGCGGGTGATCGACCTGGGGATTCACATTGGCGTAGAAGCCATATTCGTGTGGAGCGATTTCTACCCAGGTCGTAACGGGCTGCTCAGCTACAAAACTGATCCGCACAATAGACTTGATGCTCTTGAAACCATATTTCCACGGCACGACCAAACGCAGCGGCGCACCGTTCTGGTTCGGCAGCACCCGCCCGTACATGCCGACAGCCATAAGGGCCAATGGATGCTGAGCTTCATCCATACGCAACCCTTCAACGTAGGGCCAATCGATCAGGGAGAAACGAGATTGCGTGCCAGCCATTTCCTCGGGGCGAAGCAACGTTTCGAAGCGAACATAGCGCGCCCTACCAGTGGGCTCTACGCGACGAATCAAATCAACCAGAGGAATCCCCAACCAGGGAATGACCATTGACCAGCCTTCGACACAGCGCAATCGATAGATACGCTCTTCCAGGCGACTTTCAGCACACAGCGCTTGCAAGTCGTAACGGCCTGGCTTGGCTATCTCACCATCGATTAACACGCTCCAGGGCTCGGTAGTCATCGCTCCGGCATGCCGGGACGGATCTTCCTTGCCGGGACCGAATTCGTAGAAGTTGTTGTAATGGGTCGCCGAGGAGAAAGGCGTGACAGTTTCACCCGCCTGAATGGCCTGCCAGTGAGCTTCGTCGATCTTGGCTTGTAGCCAGGCAGCAGAAGTGGCATCCACCACGCCATCGTAGCGTGGCATATCGGCCGCCAACGCAGGGAGGGCAATAGAAGCAGCTCCAGCCAGCGCACCCTGTAGAAGCCGGCGGCGAGACAGGTAAATAGCCTCGGGTGTGACATCCGATTCGCGACAAGCACTCGGACAGGAAGACTTGATCAGCATGGCAGCAACCCCGCAGTCAACTTGGCCATGATGCGCCATGACCGCGGGGTTGAAAACAGTTACTCGTTATTCACTCGGGTGCGCCGACGCAAATGCAACAGGAATTGCACCGGACCGGAAACCGCATACGCCAGGAAGATCAGCAGCAGCACACGCGGCGGATCGCTGAACACCACGGCGAATATCAGCACCACCACCAGGATCGCCACAAAGGGCACGCGTCCCTTCAAATCGAGATCCTTGAAGCTGTAGTACTTGATATTGCTGACCATCAGCACGCCGGCCAAGGCCACCAACAGCGCGAACAGCATCACTACAAACACCGGCAGATCGACGCCATCGACGCCAAAATCCTTGAGTGCCCAGACCGTACCAGCCACCACGCCGGCAGCCGCAGGGCTGGCCAAGCCGACGAACCACTTCTTGTCGACCTTGCCGATCTGCGTATTGAAGCGAGCCAGGCGCAACGCTGCACAGGCGGCATAAATGAACGCCACCGTCAGCCCCACATTATTCAGCTCGGACAGCGCCCAGTTGTAAGCCAATAAGCCCGGCGCCAAGCCGAAAGCGACCATGTCCGACAGCGAGTCGTACTCGGCACCAAAGGCGCTCTGAGTATTGGTCAACCGCGCCACGCGACCATCCAGGCCATCCAGCACCATGGCCACAAAAATAGCGATGGCCGCCACTTCGAACTTGCCGTTCATAGCGCTGACAATCGAGAAGAACCCCGCAAACAGGTTGGCGGTGGTAAACAGGTTGGGCAACAGATAAATACCCCGATGACGGACCTTGCGACCCTCTGCATCCTGCCCTTCTTCGACATGCTCATCGATGGGTAGCAGGCTCTCAGCGGCGGAGTCCTTGTTCGACTCCTCGTGGCTTTCGCTCATGGACGTTACCTTGCAACGGATTCAGAAAATGGAGGCCACATCATACGAAATCGCATGGGCCTAACCGTGGCTTTATACCAGAAGCCTGGTTTGAAACGAAAAAACGCGGCCCTTAGGCCGCGTTTTTTCAGATACCGACGAGCTTAGTTCTTGCTCTTGTCGACGATCTTGTTGGCAGCGATCCACGGCATCATGGCACGCAGCTTCTCACCCACCACTTCGATGCCGTGCGCGGCATTGTTGCGGCGATAGGCAGTCATCGACGGGTAGTTGGTAGCGCCTTCGCTGATGAACATCTTGGCGTATTCGCCGTTCTGGATGCGCTTCAGAGCATTGCGCATGGCAGCGCGGGACTCTTCGTTGATGATTTCCGGACCGGTGACGTACTCACCGTACTCGGCGTTGTTGGAGATCGAGTAGTTCATGTTGGCGATGCCGCCTTCGAACATCAGGTCGACGATCAGTTTCAGCTCATGCAGGCACTCGAAATAGGCCATTTCCGGCGCGTAACCGGCTTCCACCAGCGTATCGAAACCAGCCTTGACTAGCTCGACGGTACCACCGCAAAGAACGGCCTGCTCACCGAACAGGTCGGTTTCAGTTTCGTCCTTGAAGGTGGTTTCGATGATACCGGTACGACCGCCGCCCACGCCCGAGGCGTAGGACAGGGCAATGTTCTTGGCGTTGCCGGAAGCGTCCTGATAAATGGCGATCAGATCAGGGATACCGCCGCCCTTGACGAACTCGGAGCGCACAGTGTGGCCCGGTGCCTTGGGCGCGATCATGATCACGTCCAGGTCAGCACGCGGCACCACCTGGTTGTAGTGGATCGAGAAACCGTGGGCGAAGGCCAGGATGGCGCCTTTCTTCAGATTCGGCTCCAGCTCTTCCTGGTACAGCTTGCCCTGGAATTCGTCCGGGGTCAGGACCATTACCAGGTCAGCAGCAGCAACTGCGGTGGCGACATCAGCCACTTTCAGGCCGTGGGCTTCAGCTTTGGCGACCGACGAAGAACCGGCACGCAGACCGACAGTGACATCTACACCGGAGTCCTTGAGGTTGCACGCATGAGCGTGGCCCTGGGAGCCGTAACCGATGATGGCGACCTTTTTGCCCTGGATGATGGAAAGGTCGCAGTCTTTGTCGTAATAAACTTTCATGGAATTTCCTCGGATAAGTCCGGCCTGAGCGGCCATTTCAAAACGTCAGATACTCAGTACCTTGTCACCACGGGCAATCCCGGTGACACCACTGCGTACGGTTTCCAGAATCGACGTGGTGCCGATGGCCTGGATGAAACTGTCCAGCTTCCCGCTGGTTCCCGCTATCTGAATGGTGTAGACGCTGGTTGTCACATCGACGATCTGCCCACGGAAGATATCGGTCGTACGCTTGACCTCGGCGCGCTGGGCGCCAGTAGCCTTAACCTTGACCAGCATCAGCTCCCGCTCGATATGCGCGCTTTCCGACAGGTCCACCAGCTTTACCACTTCGATCAGCTTGTTGAGGTTTTTAGTGATCTGCTCGATCACGTCCTCCTGCCCGGCGGTGGTCAGCGTCAGACGCGAGAGGCTCGGGTCTTCGGTCGGCGCCACGGTCAGGCTTTCAATGTTGTAGTTGCGCTGAGAGAACAGACCGACCACGCGGGACAATGCGCCCGGTTCGTTTTCCAGCAGCAGGGAAATGATGTGTCGCATGTTCAGGTCCGCTCCGTCTTGCTCAGCCACATGTCACGCATGGCACCACCACCGATCTGCATCGGATACACGTGCTCAGCCGTATCCACCGCGATATCGAGGAACACCAGCCGGTTTTTCAGGGCAAAGGCCTCTTCCATCTTCGGCTTGAGATCCTTGAGGTCGGTGATGCGCATGCCGACATGGCCATAGGCCTCGGCAAGCTTGACGAAATCAGGCAGCGACTCCATGTAGGAATGCGAATAGCGACTGCTGTATTGCATATCCTGCCACTGGCGCACCATGCCCAACGCGCCGTTGTTCAGGTTGACGATTTTTACCGGCAGGTCGTACTGCAGGCAGGTGGACAATTCCTGGATGTTCATCTGGATGCTGCCCTCCCCCGTCACACAGGCGGCGTCCACATCAGGGAAGTTCAACTTGGCACCCATTGCAGCCGGCAAGCCAAAGCCCATGGTGCCAAGACCGCCCGAGTTCAGCCAGCGATTGGGCTTGTCGAACCGGTAGTACTGGGCGGCAAACATCTGGTGCTGGCCAACGTCGGACGAAACAAAAGCATCACCCCGGGTCACTTCGTACAGCGTCTCGATGACCGTTTGCGGCTTGATGATCGAGCCATCGCCCTCATTGTAAGGGAACAGGCGACCACTACCGCGCCACTCATCAATCTGCTTCCACCAACTGGCGACGGCATCCTTGTTCGGCTGCTGACCGATCTCCTTGAGAATCGCGACCATCTCGGTCAGGACACTTTCCACCGGACCAACAATCGGCACATCAGCCTTGATGGTCTTGGAAATGGAGGCCGGATCAATGTCGATGTGAATGATCTTGGCTGTCGGGCAGAACTTGGAGGCACCATTGATGACCCGGTCATCGAAACGTGCACCGACGGCAAGAATCACATCGGCGTGGTGCATCGCCAGGTTGGCGGTGTAGCTGCCATGCATACCCAACATGCCGATGAACTGACGATCGCTGCCCGGATAACCGCCCAACCCCATCAGGGTGTTGGTAACTGGCAGATTTAGCCTTTGGGCCAACTCAGTGAGCGGCGCCGAGGCCCCACCCAGAATCACCCCACCACCGGAATACAGCACCGGCCGCTTGGCTGCCAGCAGCATCTCGGCAGCCTTGCGGATCTGCCCAGAATGTCCACGCACCGCTGGACTGTAGGAACGCAGCTTGGCTTTTTTCGGATAGACGTATTCGTACTTCTCGCCCGGAGCGCCCATGTCCTTGGGGATATCCACGACCACGGGGCCGGGACGTCCGGATTCAGCCAGATAAAAGGCTTTCTTCAGGACATCTGGAATTTCCGAAGGGTGCTTGATGATGAAGCTGTGCTTCACGATCGGCCGGGAGATGCCGACCATATCGGTTTCCTGGAACGCATCGGTGCCGACCATGTGACTGGCGACCTGACCGGAAATCACCACCATCGGAATGGAATCCATATAGGCGGTCGCGATACCGGTAATGGCGTTGGTTGCGCCGGGACCCGAAGTCACCATCACCACACCGGCCTTCCCGGTGGCGCGCGCATAACCGTCGGCCATGTGGGTTGCCGCCTGTTCGTGGCGGACCAGGATGTGGGTTACTTCCTTTTCCTTGAACAGGGCGTCGTAGACATGCAGAAGAGCACCACCTGGGTACCCGTAAATGTATTTGACACCTTCGTCGCGCAAAAAGCGGACGACCATTTCAGCGCCGGATAAAAGCTCCACGTTATTCACCTCTAGAACGCCAGAATGCCACCTTTTGGGCCGGTGGCCTGTTTAGGTCTACTGCCAGCAGAGCATGAGCGACGGTGGTCGCCGACTACGTCAGCATCTACTGAGCAAGCATTGGGAATGTCCCAAAGTGTTGCGGGGCAATCCCACCCAGCGCGAGGTAACGCGTTGCGGGGGTAACTAAGGTCGGCACGGGTAGGCGCCTCATGTCTACTGAGCCAGGGCCAGCTTGCGGCGGACCCTACTTCAGCGAACGCTGAATTGTTGGGATTAGCCGCCTGCAAGTCAAGTCACGCGTGAGGTTTTCTTACTTACGGCTGTGTGATGCGCCACACCCTGAAAGCCCGAGCCTTTTGCTTAAATCGCGCTTCTGAACGACTCGACTCCAGGAATGACCATGCCCCGCCTGCTACTCGCCAGTTTCTTGCTCGCCTTGAGCTCAAGCGCGCTCACCGCACCGATCTTCACCTGGACAGACGAGCGTGGGGTTACCCACTACGGTGCGCAACCTCCGCAAGGACATCCGTCCAGTAGCGTTGCCCTGCGCCATGCTCCCTCCCCCGGCCCCGCGAGCGCACCACGCACGCTCTCCCCTGCCGAGCTTGCCGCTGCCGAGCAACAGGAACTGGATACGCTGGCCAAGCGGGAGCAGGCCACCCGTGAAGCACAGCGGAAACAGCAGTGCAGTCAAATGCGCGGCGCGCTCGCCCAATTGCGCAACTCGCCGCGTATACGCATGGAGATCGACGGGGAACTGCGTCGCTTGAGTGAGGAAGAACGCCAAGCGCAAATCGACAAGACGCGTGAAAACCTTGCCGAACATTGCGATTGAAGTACCGTTCGGCTTAGCGAGCCTTGCCGATCAATTGATCGAAGCGCCCCAGGGCCACGAGCAGCTCTCTGACCTCAAGCGGGCGCTCGCGGTACACCACGTCCGCCATGGCACGGATACCGGATACGCTGGGCAATGCCCCCCCGCCCTCTACCAGCGTCCTCATGCGGGGCAGGAAGATCCACTGCAACCATTGGGCAAAGTCCAAGGTATCGACGCAAAAGGGTTCGCAACTGGCTAATGCCTCGTCACTTGGCGAGTGGGCTGACCACCAGCCGAGCTGCCGCAATTCATGCTCGATGAGCAGCAGTTGATCGGCAATTGCCAAAATTCGCTCGTTCATCAGCTGCTGACCCTTGCCCGCTCACGCGCCTGCGCCGCACCCGCTGGATCACCCTGGCGCTCCCGTGCCTGGGCAATCAGATTCCACAAACTGGCTTGCAGGGCCGGACGGTCAGCCGCATAGGTCAGCGCACGCCGCGCCACTTGCTCGGCTTGCGCAGCATCACCCTGCGCCAGGCGCAGCTCGGCCAGTCGGTAGAGCACTTGAGGTTCGCGCGGAGCAATTCGCTGGGCACGCTCCAGGCTTGACGCCGCGCCATTCAGATCGCCACTTCTTTGCAATTGTTGCGCCGAGGTCAATAACGCCAGCACCGGACCATCAAGCTGTTCATCTGCGGCCAGCCCCCCGCTGCGAGCACTGGGAATGCCACTGGGCGTCGCTGGCTGCGCAGGAGATGAGGTAATGGGCGGCGAATAAGTGCCGCTGACAATGGGTTCTGTGCCGAACTCCAGAGACGGCGAGGCCTGAGCCGGGAAACTTTGACTCTCCATCGGTACCGATCCGCTGGCACCGTCGGGCACCATGACCACGACACCCGCATCTTGCTCTGCCACAGCAGGGCTTGGTATTGCCTGCTGCGCCGGGGTAGCGGGCCGGCCGCCCATCCAGACCTGTTCTTCCCTGACCGAAGCACCGTTATCCACAACCGGAACCGAACCTTGCGGGTTACTGGCGCATCCCGACAGCGTCGCCAGCATCGCTATTGCCACTAACCATTTGTTCACATCACACCCCTGAATCAGCAGGAGGTTGAAAACCACCTGCGTTGGCAATACGTCGTTAAGAACTGAGCAAGCTTTTAGCGCTCGCGAAAACACAGCCAAGGCTGTAGCAGCCAGCGCGTGGCGAGACTCGCCAGCCTTCGACTGCAACGGCCCATGGTCGCTGCGTTTCGTCTTGCCTGTCCCGCCTAGGTTTAAAATTGCCTGCTAATCCAGCCAGCCACGGACCCAGTCCATCACCGACTCGGCCGGCGGAAAGCCGCAAGAGGCACCCGGTAGTGGCTCGCTGCCGCGAATATACGGCATCTGCACCGCGTTCGGACAATGCTCAGCGGAGCCTTGCCCGGTCTGCGCATCCACCCAAGCTTGGACGATATTTTCTGGCTGCGGCGTCTCCAGCGACATAGGGTCAGCCTTGGACATGAAGCTTGCCCACACTTGCAAGGCACCGCTGGCACCGGTCAGGGGCGTCGTCCCATTGTCGTCGCGGCCCATCCATACGACCGCCAGCAAGTCCTGGCTGAACCCGGCAAACCAGCTGTCACGCGAATCGTTGCTGGTGCCGGTCTTGCCCGCCACCGCCAGCGAACCCGGCAATTGGTTATAGACCGAGCTGCCGGTACCTTCTCGCATCACGCGCTGCATGGCATTTTGCACCAGATAAATAGCGCCCGGATCAAAACGCTGCTGAATCTGGAACGGGTAGCGCTTGAGCGGATCACCGTTGGCATCCAGCACGCTACGAATCGAGCGCAACGGGGTATTGAAGCCGCCATTGGCCAAGGTTTGATACATGCCCGCCACTTCCATTGGGCTCAAGCTTCCCGCCCCGAGCAGCATCGATGGATACGCCGGCCACTTGCGCGTCACCCCCAGGCGCTCGAGGGTCTTCAGTACATTGGGCACGCCCACTTCCAGGCCCAGCCGAGCGGTGGCCAGGTTGTAGGACTTGGCCAGGCCCTGATAGAGATAAATGGTGCCGTGGGACTTGCGATCGTAGTTTTGCGGTTTCCAGACCTGCCCGTCCTGGCCTGTCACTGAGAAAGACTCATCGTCGATCAGACTGGTCAGGGTGTACTGGCTGGGTCGCTCCAGAGCGGTGAGATAAACCGCGGGCTTGACCAGCGAACCTATTGGTCGCACCGCATCCAGAGCGCGGTTGTAACCCGCGAAACGCGGCTGACGGCTACTGATCAGTGCTTGCAGCTCACCGGTTTCCGGGTTGGTGACCACCATCGCCGCCTCGACATCATCGATGCCCTTGCGGTTGCCTAGACGTTTGAAGGTCTCGGCTAGCGACTCTTCGGCCTTGAGCTGCACCAGCGGATCGAAGCTGGTGAAGATGCGCAGACCTTCCTCGGTCAGGTCCTGCTCGTGGTAATCCTCACGCAACTGACGTTTGACCAGGTCGAGAAAGCCCGGATAGGAGCTATCGGCCAGGCTTCCGCGCCGGGTCACGCCCAGCGGCTGCTGCTTGGCCTTGACGATCAGTTCGGCATCGACCGAGCCCTGCTCGGCCAACAGGTCGAGCACCAGGTTGCGCCGGGCCAGCGCCCGTTCGGGCTGGCGGCGCGGATTGTAATAGGTCGGCCCTTTTACCATGCCGACCAGCAGGGCAACCTGATGCAATTTCAATTCAGAAAGAGGCTGACTGAAGAAGTACTGACTGGCCAGGCCGAAACCATGCACGGCGCGCTGGCCGTCCTGACCGAGAAACACCTCATTGAGGTAGGCCTCGAGAATCTCGCGCTTGTCGTAATGCAACTCCAGCAATAACGCCATCATTGCTTCGGTGGCCTTGCGGCTGAGGCTGCGCTCGTTGGTCAGAAAGAAGTTCTTCACCAACTGCTGGGTCAACGTACTGCCGCCCTGACGCACCGCGCCGGCAGTGGTATTGACCCAAAAGGCCCGCGCAATCGACTTGGGCGATACGCCAAAGTGGTCGAAATAATCACGGTCTTCAACCGCGACCAGAGCGTCGACCAGATACGGCGGCACTTGATCAATCTGAATCAGGATGCGGTCTTCCTGATGGGCCGGATACAGTCCGCCGATCATCAAGGGTTCCAGGCGCACGACAGGCAAATCGCCGCCGCTGGCCAGCGTCATGCTGGCAATGTGTTCACCCGAAAAACGTACCCGAATATGTTGGGCAGCCTCAGCCCCCTCATAAAACTGGAAGCCTCGGGTGTTGAGCTCAACAGTATTACCGGCCACCGAGACAACACCCGGCCCGTGGACACTTTTATCGCGGCGATAACCGAGCGCATCGAGCTCCTTGAGGAAATCGGCCTGGCTCAGCTTTAGCCCACTGAACAGCTCCAATGGCCGCGCATACACCTTGGCGGGTACAGTCCAGCGCTTGCCGGAGAACTTCTCCTGCACCACGGCATCCAGGTAAATCGTAAAGGCGGCAAGAATGA
Organism: Serpens gallinarum; assembly: GCF_014836765.1. GTDB lineage: Bacteria > Pseudomonadota > Gammaproteobacteria > Pseudomonadales > Pseudomonadaceae > Serpens > Serpens gallinarum. Next base: position 219,920 of record NZ_JACSQG010000005.1, on the reverse strand, counting down.
CCAGGCCAACCAGGCCCAGCTTGACAGCCCAACCGAGCCAGGGGCGTTTGCCACCGGAACGACGTTGTTGGGCACGAGGACGAGAAGTTCGGGAACGGTTCATGGCGGCGAATTATACGCACTTAATCCACAGCGCAAAGGCGAGCCATCGGCCCGCGCTGTGGATAAGTCAAAGGTAGGGTTGATCAACCGGAAGCGATCATCAAGGCTGAGAGCTTCCAACGGCGCTGCTATGACGCTGGAAACACCACGGAGTTTCCTCGATCGTGCCGGCACGTTCATAATGCCGCCCTTTTCCCTAGTTGCAACGCAAGGACTGACCGTGAGCCAAGCCCTGATCACCGCCCTGCAGAACCCCGCCCTCTATCCGCACCCGGTGGATGGCTTCCAGGTTATCGAGACGCATATCTCCTGGGTTCTGCTCACCGGCCCGTTCGCCTATAAAATCAAGAAGCCGGTAAATTTCGGCTTCCTGGATTTCACTAGCCTGCAAGCCCGGCAACACTTTTGCCATGAGGAGTTGCGCTTGAACCAGCGCCTGGCGCCCGATCTGTATCTACAGGTGTTGCCGATCAGCGGCAGCGTGGAGGCACCGCAGCTCGGTAACACTACCGCCCCGGCATTCGAATATGCGCTGCAAATGCGCCAGTTCCCGCAAAGCCAACTGCTGGGCGAAATGCATGCTCGGGGAGAGCTCGGCAGCGCGCACATTGATGATCTGGCCGAACAAATCGCCCAGTTCCACCAGCACGCCCCGCAAGTGCCGGCCAGCCATGTGCTGGGCACCCCGGATGCGGTCATGGAACCGGTGCTGCAGAATTTCGAACAGATCCGCCCACTGCTCGACGATGCGGCAGACCTGCACCAACTCGAGGCCCTGGAACAATGGGCGCACTGCAGCTTCACGCGCCTGCGGCCGCTGCTGGCCGAACGCAAGGCGCAGGGCTTCATCCGCGAATGCCATGGTGACATTCACCTGGGCAATGCCACCTTGCTCGACGGCCGGGTGGCCTTGTTCGACTGCATCGAATTCAATGAGCCATTCCGCCTGATCGACGTCATTTCGGACTCCGCATTCCTGGCCATGGACCTGGAAGCACGCGGGCTCAAGTCGCTGGCCCGACGCTTCGTCAACCGCTGGCTGGAGTTGACCGGCGATTACGCAGCCCTTGATCTGCTTAATTTCTACAAGGCCTACCGCGCCCTGGTGCGCGCCAAGGTCAGCCTGTTTGGCCTCGCACATGCACAGGATGACGAGCAACGGGACGCCATCCTTGCCGAATATCGCCGCTATGCAGCGTTGGCGGAAGATTACAGCGCCATTCCTTCACGCTTTCTGGCCATTACCCATGGCGTCTCTGCCGTGGGTAAAAGCCATGTATCGATGCGCCTGGTCGAGGAACTCGGCGCCATCCGCCTGCGTTCCGATATTGAGCGCAAGCGGCTGTTCGGGGAGCAAGGGCAGGCTGACCAGGGGCAGCTGAATGCCGGCATCTATGGCAAAGACGCCAGTCTCGCAACTTACCTGCGCCTGCACGAGCTTGCCGGCGCGGCCTTGCGGGCGGGTTTTCCCGTCGTGCTGGACGCCACCTACCTCAAGCTTGAGCAGCGCAGTGCCGCCTGCCGGGTGGCCGAAGCTTGTGGTGTGCCCTTCCTGATTCTCGATTGTCAGGCTCCCGATGCGTTACTGGCCAGCCGCCTGCAATCGCGCCAGCAAGAAGCCCAGGATCCGTCCGATGCCACCCTCGCGGTCGTCCAGGCGCAGCAGGCCAGCCGTGATCCTCTGAGCGAGGCGGAGCAGCCCAATCGCCGCCTGATCGACACGCAGGACGACCAGAGCCTGGATGCGCTGATCGGCGCCTTGCGCCAGCATTTGCCGGGACTCTGATCCGGACGCGGGCGGTCACCGCCCGCAGGCCCCCTGCAACCCTCGCTAACGCCGCTACACTTGCCGGAAGCTTTCCGCACTCGGCAAGGAGGCACGATGAACGATGAATTGCAGCGGCTGAAAAACCTCGGCAAGACGTCGGCGCAATGGCTGCATGCCGCCGGCATTCACAATGCAGAGGATCTGCGCCGCCTGGGCGCGGTAGAGGCCTATCGGGCTGTCCGTGCCCGAGGATTTCGGGCTTCACGGGTCCTGCTGTATGCCATTGAGGGTGCGCTGCTGGATATTCACTGGAACAAGCTGCCCAGTGAACACAAGGCCGCTCTCAACCATCAGCTGGAAAACCCCTCGCACCAGCACACACGCACATCCGCCAGCACTGGGTCAGCAACCACAGGAATCTCAGCAGAACAGAAAAACGCCGACGGATGCAGTTGACTCTCAAATGATAATGTTTATTATTACCAGTAACTGATCGCGAGATCAGCCGGTAAGCTGAGAGCACAAGCGGGCTCTTCAGACTATCTCCTCATCAGGCTAATCACGGTTTTGACCCGGCTCTTGCCGGGTCTTTTTTTTGCCGGCGAGATCAGGATGCCTCGAGCCGGGGTTGACTAACGGCTTGTCTGGCGCAGCTGCACACAGTGGTCCTGTTCCGGCTGGGCCGGGGTGTACCAGACGTAATCCGCTTGCTGCGCCGTCAGACGCTCACCCACTTCGGCCAGAATCAACACTCGCGTTGCGCCCTGCGCGTCCAGGTCGTCCAGATGCAGAGGAATCCCCAGATCGCGTCGCACATGAAAGCTGCCGGCCAACAGCAAAGCCGGCTGCGGCGCCGCCAGCAGACGGTCGGCCATACGTCGATCGCGTTGTTGCTGTACGGCGACCATGGCGGGTAATTGCGCTTCGGGAAGCAAATCACAGTGCGAACGGCGTACCTGCGCCAGTAACGCCTCGCGCACAGACGGCGCGGTCGACCGGACACCGCTCAGCGGTGGCGCAGCTCCGGTATAGATGGACATCACCTCCGAGCGGTCCAGATTGGCGGCCAACACCGGATAAGACTGCTGCAGGGCATAGCTCACCACCTCGCCATAAAGCGCCCAAGGCCAGCCCTTTTCCCATTCGAGCGCTGCGGGCAAATCGCTCGGCAACCGGCCTTGCGCCTGCATCTCACGCACCCCATCAACTTTGGCCTGTTGCGCTGGAACCAGCATTTCCAGCAACAGGCTGCCCTGCCGGCGCTGCATTGCCAACGCCTGCACCAACCAGAGCTGCAAGGTATGGTGATCGGGATTATCGTGACGTTCGCCAATCAATACCCGATCGGCGCTCGCCAGTTGGCCGACCAGTTGCTCGGGGCTCAAGCGCTCGCCGCTGCGCAGGTCGAGGATTATCCCCAGCTCGGAATGCTCGCGCCCTTCCGGGCTCTGCCATTCGGGCAGCGACGGCAGCGACTGACAGGCAGTGAGCAGCGCCATGGCCAACATCAACAGGATACGCATGAGAACTCCTTTCTGAAGACGACGGCGGAGTCCATCCACCATGACCAAACACCCCCGCGGTATCGTGGATCGACGCTCCGTAGGATACAGACCGTTTCGACTGACAAAGAGTAACGTGCGAAAGCACCAATGAAAGCCAGGCACACTGGCCGCACGATCCGCCTCAGCAGATAATCGCCGGCCCTGCCGTTGGAGATTCTTATGTTGTATCTATGCGCCAGCCACGAACTGCCTGAAGGCCAAAGCCGGGGTTTTACCCTCACCCAGCTGAAACTGCTGGTGGTGCGCCGCGCAGGACAGGTGTACGCCTACGAAAATCGCTGCCCGCACCGCGGCATTCCGCTGGAATGGCAAGCCGACCAGTTCCTCGATGAGAGCGGCAGCCTGATCCAGTGCGCCACCCATGGCGCTCTGTTCCTGATCGAATCGGGCGAATGCGTCTCGGGACCTTGCGCCGGCCAGGAACTCTCGCTGATTCCCTGCCGCGAAGACGATCGGGGGATCTGGGTCGATCCCTAAGGCCGCCAAACCCTGGCTCACTTACAGGTGCACCGGCAAAGGATGCGTCAGCTGAATGCCTTGCGGCGACAACGTCGTCCCATACGCCAGGACTTCAACGCCATCGTTGACTGCCTGCCGCAGCGCCTCGGCGTAGGCCGGGTCGATTTCGCCAGCCGGGCGCACTGCATCGATGCCGGAGAGGTTCACGCAATACAGCTGCACGGCTCGAATGCCGTCGCGCGCCAGTGCAGCCAGCTCGCGCAGGTGTTTGGCGCCACGCTGGGTCTGCGCATCGGGAAAGGCGGCGACCTGCGTGTCGGCAAAACCCAGCGTGACGCTCTTCACCTCGACGAACGCAGGTCCTGCGGCATAGTCGAGGCGAAAATCCACTCGGCTGTTCTCGACGCCATAGCCCACTTCACGCTTGAGCGCGTCGAACCCGGCCAGTTCGGTGATGACGCCCCCACGCAACGCCTCCTCCACCAGCGCATTGGCACGCGCCGTGTTGACGCAGGCAAGTCGACCTTGGGGCGTTTCGCTCAATTCCCAGGTGCCCGGCAGCTTGCGCTTTGGATCATTGGAGCGACTGAACCAGACCCGCCCACCCGGCTCCATGCAATTGAGCATTGAGCCGGTGTTGGGGCAATGAATGCACAGCTCTTCACCCGCCTCGGTGCGGATGTCGGCAAGAAAGCGTTTGTAGCGGCGCAGCAGGCGCGCCTCTTCAAGGGGCGGATCAAAGCGCATCGGGTTGCCAGCTCTTGATACCGCGAGCAATGCGCTCGACGGCCTGCTCCAGGCGCGGCAGGCTTTGCGTGTAGGAAAACCGCACATGGCGGCTGGCCAGATGACGACCAAAATCAATTCCCGGCGTCACCGCCACATACTCGGTTTCGATCAGGTGCTGGCAGAAGTCGTAGGCGTTGCCGCCAAAGGCCGACATGTCCGCATAGAGATAGAAGGCACCCTCCGGCTCGACATCAATCTTGAAGCCCAAATCGCGCAAGGCCGGCAGCAGGTAATCGCGGCGCCGTGCAAATTCGCCGCGCCGCGCTTCGAGAATGTCCAGCGTCGCTGGCTCGAAACAGGCCAGAGCCGCGTACTGGGACATCGACGGCGCGCTGATGTAGAGGTTTTGCGCCAGTTTTTCCAGGTCGGCCACGGCATTTTCCGGCGCCACCAGCCAACCCAGACGCCAGCCGGTCATGCCGAAGTACTTGGAGAAGCTGTTCAGCACGAAGGCATCGTTATCCACTTCCAGCACGCTGGGCGCATCCATGCCATAGGTCAGCCCGTGGTAGATCTCATCCACCACCAGATGCCCACCCTTGTTTCTGAGCGACGCCGACAGCGCGCTCAGTTCGTCGCGGTGCAGCACCGTGCCGGTGGGGTTGGCCGGCGAGGCGACCAGGGCACCGACACTGTCGGTATTCCAGAAACGATCCACCAGATCCGCGGTCAGTTGATAACGTTCCTGTGGACCGACCGGCACGAGTTGCGCGTCGCCCTCCACCAGGCGTAAAAAGTGTCGGTTGCACGGATAGCCCGGATCAGCCAGCAGCCAGTGCTTGCCGGGGTCGACCAAGAGGCTGCTGGCCAGCAGCAAGGCGCCGGAACCGCCGGGTGTTATCAGGATGCGGGCGGGGTCGATATCCAGGCTGTAGCGTTGGGCGTAGAAGCCGGCAATCGCCTCGCGCAGCTGTGGCAGCCCGCGCGCCGAGGTGTAGCGCGTCTGCCCGGCGCCGAGCGCGGCCTGGCCAGCGGCGACGATCGGCGCGGCCGTGGTGAAGTCCGGCTCGCCGATTTCCAAATGAATGACGTCATGCCCGGCGGCCTGCAACGCGTTGGCACGGGCAAGCAAGGCCATGACATGAAAGGGTTCGATCGCGCGGCTGCGTGCGCTGAAGGAGCTGACCATAGAAAAGACACCTACTCTGGGCGCAAAAAGGGGATTCTACCCAACCGGCGCAGTAACGGGCACTCGGCAATGGGCGTGGGAGTAGCGCAGCCCGAACCGATCTGGTAAGTTCGCCCGCTTGCAACGCGCGGGGCCGGAGATCACTTCGGGAAAGGACACTACCTGCGTAGTGAATTTGAGAGAGCGAGAGGCGGACATCCATGCCCACCAAAGCAAAAGCCAAAGAACAGAACAGCCAGTTGAACCGTGGCTTCGTGCCCTATAAAGAGGGTAAGGGTGAGGAGTACATGAGCGATGAAATGCGCGCGCATTTCACTGCCATCCTCAACAAGTGGAAAATGGAGCTGATGCAGGAAGTGGATCGCACCGTGACCCACATGCAGGACGAAGCCGCCAATTTCCCCGACCCCGCAGACCGCGCCAGCCAGGAAGAAGAGTTCAGCCTGGAGCTGCGCACCCGCGATCGTGAGCGCAAGCTGATCAAGAAGATCGACGAAACCCTCGTCCTGATCGAGGACAATGAATATGGCTGGTGCGACTCCTGCGGCGTGGAGATTGGTATTCGCCGCCTGGAAGCCCGCCCCACCGCCACGCTGTGCATCGATTGCAAGACTCTGGCGGAAATCAAGGAAAAGCAGATCGGTTCCTGATCTGCACATCGGGGCGCTTCGGCGCCCCGTTTGATTTGTAATCACCGGCATGTCCAGCCTTCCTTCCCGCTACGTCGGGCGCTTCGCGCCGACACCCAGCGGCTTCCTGCATTTCGGCTCACTGGTCGCCGCCCTGGCGTCCTACCTCGACGCTCGCGCTTGTGGCGGTCGCTGGCTGCTGCGCATGGAAGATCTTGACCCCCCCCGTGAGGTGCCCGGCGCCCAGTCCGCCATTCTGCGCACCCTGGAGAATTACGGCTTCGAATGGGACGGTGAGCTGCTGCGCCAGAGCGGTCGACATGAGGCCTATGCCGAAGTAATCGAGCGTCTGCTGCAGCAAGGGCTGGCCTATGCCTGCACCTGTTCGCGCAAAGAGCTGGAGGGCCAGCCAGTCTATCCCGGCACCTGCCGCAACGCGCAGCATGATCGGCACAACGCGGCCATCCGCATTCGCGTGCCGGAGCTGGAATACCACTTCATCGACCGGCTCCAAGGCGAGTACCGGCAGCATCTGGGTCGCGACGTTGGCGACTTCATCATCCAACGGCGCGACGGCCTGTATGCCTATCAATTGGCCGTGGTCGTGGATGACGCCCTGCAGGGCGTGACCGACATTGTGCGCGGTGCCGACCTGCTGGATAACACCCCGCGGCAACTGTATCTGCAGGAACTGCTCGGCCTGCCCCAGCCACGCTACCTGCACATACCGCTGTTAATCCAGCCGGACGGCCACAAGCTCGGCAAGTCATTCCGCTCTCCGCCCCTGCCCACCGACCAGGCCGCGCCCCTGTTATGCCGCGCCCTGCGCGCCCTCGGCCAACCCGTCCCGGACGAGCTGGCACACAGCCTGCCGGGCGATGTACTGGCCTGGGGTATTACCCACTGGGATGCCACGCTGATTCCCCACCGCGCCACCCTGGCCGAAGCCGAGCTGCGCTGAGTCAATTTCATGCCATCTCGTAGAGGCTAATTGCGAGCGACTGCCGACGCCATAAAGCCACGAATCACCAGCACGCTGGCTTCTGTATGGTGTGCGTTGCACACCTCTTCCCGGGGACGGCGTCATGACAAAGCTGCAATTTAGGCGCGCAACGCTTATAACGTCAGCCAATAGCCCTGAGCCGCCTGAGCCTCTATGTACATCTATCGTCTGGTCCTGCTTCTGGTAGTGGGCATCTACCTGTTCTCACCCGCGATCATGGATTGGTGGATCCAACCCCACGGCGCCTGGTATCGCCCGTACCTGCTGTGGCTGATCCTGATCGTGGTGACCTTTTTGCTGCTGAGCCAACGCGATGCCGATGAGCTTTAACCTGAGTCAACTGCTGCTGATTAGCGCCCTCTATCTGCTGGCCCTGTTCAGCGTCGCCTGGTTGAGCGAACGCGGCGTGGTGCCGCGCTGGATGGTCCGCCATCCGCTGACCTACACCCTGTCGCTGGGTGTCTATGCCAGCGCCTGGGCCTTCTATGGCTCGGTCGGCCTGGCCTATCAGTATGGCTACGGTTTCCTGGCGTGCTATCTCGGCGTGACCGGCACCTTCCTGCTCGCGCCGGTGTTGCTGTACCCGATCCTGCGCATCTCACGCACCTATCAGCTGTCATCTCTGGCAGACCTGTTTGCCTTTCGCTTTCGCAGCAGTTGGGCCGGCGGGCTGACCACGCTGTTCATGCTGCTGGGCATCCTGCCGCTGCTGGCGCTGCAGATGCAGGCCGTGAGCGATGCCATCGGCATCCTTACCCGCGAACCGCTGCATGACCGCGTTGCGTTGAGCTACTGCGGGCTGATCATCCTGTTCACCATTCTGTTCGGCGCTCGTCACGTGTCGCCTCGGGAAAAGCACACCGGGCTGGTGTTCGCCATGGCCTTCGAGTCGACGGTCAAACTGGTCGCCCTGCTCAGCATCGGCCTGTATGCGCTGTATCAGGTGTTTGATGGCCCACAAGGGCTGGAAACCTGGCTGCTGACCAATCAAGAAGCTCTCAATACGCTGTATACCCCGCTGCAGGAAGGTCCGTGGCGCACCCTGCTGCTGGTGTTCTTTGCCTCGGCGATCGTCATGCCGCACATGTACCACATGACCTTTACCGAGAACCTCAACCCGCGCACCCTGGTCAGCGCCAGCTGGGGACTGCCGCTGTTCCTGCTGCTGATCAGCCTGCCCGTGCCCCTGATCCTGTGGAGCGGCCTCAAGCTGGGGGTAAACACCAACCCAGAATATTTCACCCTGGGCGTGGGCCTTGCGCTCAACAGCGAAACCCTGGCGCTGCTGGCTTATATCGGTGGCCTGTCCGCCTCCAGCGGCCTGATCATCGTTTCTACCCTGGCCCTGTCGGGCATGGCGCTAAACCATCTGGTCCTGCCGGTTTATCAACCCACTGCGGCGGGCAACATCTATCGCTGGCTGAAATGGACCCGACGCGCGCTGATTACCGCCATCATTCTCGGCGGTTATGGCTTTTATCTGCTGTTAGGCTCCAAGCCCAACCTGGCCAACCTGGGCATCGTCTCCTTCGTCGCCACCCTGCAGTTCCTACCCGGCGTACTCTCGGTGCTGTATTGGCAAACCGCCAACCGACGCGGTTTTATCGCGGGCCTGTTGGCCGGTTTCGCCGTCTGGACAGTCACCATGCTCTTGCCGCTGATCGGCAACTTGCAGGGCTTCTACATGCCCTACCTGGACATCGTCTATGTACTGGACGATACCAGCTGGCACCTGGCAGCCATTACCTCACTGACCGCCAATGTGCTGTTCTTCACGCTGATCTCCTTGTTCAGCGACCCCAGCGCCGAGGAGCAAAGCGCCGCCGAAGCCTGTGCGGTGGATAACGTGCGTCGCCCGCAACGCCGGGAGCTTCTCGCCACCTCGCCGCAGGATTTTGCCGCCCAGTTGAGCAAGCCGCTCGGGGCCAAGGCAGCGCAGCGCGAAGTCGAGCACGCGCTTAGCGACCTGCAGCTCCCCTTCGACGAACGCCGCCCCTACGCCCTGCGCCGCCTGCGCGACCGGATCGAAGCCAACCTGTCCGGCTTGATGGGCCCAAGCTTTGCCCAGGAAATCGTCGAGACCTTCCTGCCTTATAAATCCAGCAGCGAAGCCTATGTCTCCGAGGACATCCACTTCATCGAAAGCCGCCTGGAAGACTATCGCTCACAGCTCACCGGCCTGGCCGCCGAACTTGACAGCCTGCGCCGCTTCCACCGGCAGACCCTGCAGGATCTGCCGGTGGGCGTCTGTTCGCTGGCCAAGGATCGGGAAATTCTCATGTGGAACCACTGCATGGAAGAGCTCACCGGAATCGCCGCCCAACACGTACTGGGCGAACGTCTTTCGGCCATCGACGAACCCTGGCGCAGCCTGCTGACCGACTTCATCGACAGCCCAGCCGAGCACCTGCACAAGCACCGCCTGAGCGAAGACGGAGAAAATCGCTGGCTGAACCTGCACAAGGCGGCTATCGAAGAGCCACTGGCCTCGGGCAACAACGGCCTGGTGCTGCTGGTCGAAGACCAGACCGCCACCCGCGCTCTGGAAGACAAACTGGTGCATTCCGAGCGCCTGGCCAGCATTGGCCGCCTGGCCGCTGGCGTTGCCCATGAAATCGGCAATCCGATTACCGGCATCGCCTGCCTGGCCCAGAACCTGCGAGAGGAACGCGACGAAGACGGCGAAATCCGTGAGATCAGCCAGCAAATCATCGATCAGACCAAACGCGTGTCGCGCATCGTCCAGTCACTGATGAATTTTGCCCATGCCGGCGCCCTGCATAGTAATAATGAAGCCGTCAGCCTGGCGGCTATCACCCACGAAGCCATTGGCCTGCTGCAACTCAACCGGCGTAACGCCGCGGTGCAGTTCTTTAACCTGTGCGCCCCGGAGCACTGCGTTGAAGGGGACCCACAACGCCTGGCCCAGGTGCTGATCAACCTGCTGAGCAATGCTCGCGACGCCATGCCTGAGGGCGGCATCATCCGCATCAGCAGCGAGGCCGACGAACACACCGTAACCCTGAGCGTCGAGGACCAGGGCAGCGGTATTCCCAAAGCCATCATGGACCGACTGTATGAGCCATTCTTTACCACCAAGGACCCCGGCGCCGGCACTGGTCTGGGCCTCGCGCTGGTCTATTCCATTGTGGAAGAGCATTATGGACAGATCATTATCGACAGTCCGGTCGACCCCGAGAGCCAGCGTGGCACCCGTTTCCGGGTGACCTTGCCTCGCCATGTCGCAACGACCTCCGCCCCGTCCTGAGCCGTCGAGAAAGAGAGAGAACCGTACTCAATGCCGCACATCCTGATCGTCGAAGACGAAACCATCATTCGCTCCGCCCTGCGCCGCCTGCTGGAGCGCAACCAGTACGAAGTGAGCGAGGCGGGCTCCGTGCAAGAAGCCCAGGAGCGCTTTCGCATTCCGGATTTTGACCTGATCGTCAGCGACCTGCGCCTCCCCGGCGCCCCAGGCACCGAGCTGATCGGATTGGCCAAGGGTGCGCCCGTGCTGATCATGACCAGCTATGCCAGCCTGCGCTCGGCAGTGGATTCGATGAAGCTTGGCGCGGTGGACTACATCGCCAAGCCCTTCGATCACGATGAAATGCTCCAGGCGGTGGCGCGCATTCTGCGTGAACGCGAGCAACGCGCCAGCAGCACCGAGCCCCCCGCCAAATCGGCCGCGCGCACCGAGAAGCCGGCCGGCAGTGGTGAGATCGGCATCATCGGCTCAAGCCCGGCCATGGAAGACCTGTTCGGCAAGATCCGCAAGGTCGCGCCTACCGATTCCAACGTGCTGATCCAGGGCGAATCCGGGACCGGCAAGGAACTGGTGGCCCGTGCTCTGCACAACCTGTCGCGGCGCGCCAAGGCACCGCTGATCTCGGTGAATTGCGCAGCCATTCCGGAAACCTTGATCGAGTCCGAGCTGTTCGGCCACGAAAAGGGCGCCTTCACCGGCGCCAGCGCCGGGCGCGCCGGACTGGTGGAGGCCGCGCACGGTGGCACTCTGTTTCTCGACGAAATCGGCGAGCTGCCGCTGGAAGCTCAGGCCCGCTTGCTGCGCGTACTGCAGGAGGGCGAGATTCGCCGGGTCGGCTCTGTGCAGTCGCAGAAGGTCGACGTCCGCCTGATCGCAGCCACTCACCGCGACTTGAAGAATCTGGCCAAGACCGCCCAGTTCCGTGAAGACCTGTATTACCGCTTGCACGTCATTTCACTGAAACTGCCGCCACTGCGCGAGCGGGGCGCCGACGTCAGCGAAATCGCCCACACGCTGCTGGCTCGCCAGGCCGCGCAAATGGGGCGCGAAGACCTCAGGTTCACCATCGATGCGGAACAGGTGATTCGCCATTACGCCTGGCCCGGTAACGTGCGTGAACTGGAGAACGCTATCGAGCGGGCGGTGATTCTCAGTGAAGGCCCGGACATTTCCGCCGAGCTGCTGGGCATCGATATCGAGTTGGACGATCTGGATGATCTGGACGACGGTCTCTCCTCCCGCCCGTCAATGAGCGTCAGCACCAACGAACCGACCGAGAACCTGTCGCTGGAGGATTATTTCCAGCATTTCGTCCTCGAGCATCAGGACCACATGACCGAAACCGAATTGGCGCGCAAGCTGGGCATCAGCCGCAAATGCCTGTGGGAACGCCGTCAACGTCTGGGGATTCCACGCCGTAAGGCAGGCGCGACCAGCGGCTCCTGATCGATGCGGTAACACAACGGCTTGCCCACAAAAGTGTTACCTGCGCCACTCAAACGTAACGAAACCGGGTTTCAAAGTAACGGAGCCCGGTTTTTTTCTGCCTTCCAAAAGCCATGCAATTTAGCTAAACCATTGAAATATAAGAGATTTACCAATCTTGGCACGGCTTCTGCTTTACCCTAAGCACAACAACAATAAAAACCACACATCCATAGAATAAAAACAACACGTAACGACTCCAGCACAATAACGACAACAAGGCGGAGGCGCAGCTAACCGATTCTTTTGGAGACTTGCTTTTGGGGACTCCCCAACAACCGGATCGAGAACAATAAAACTGTCACCAGGCAGCGCCGAACAGGTTGGATCCTTTGATCAAAGCAGCACCAGCATCCAAAGCAATCCGTTTGCTATTGACTCCCGATCGGGAGGCATCCAAGGCCAGCAAGAGCCCACGATGCACCGGACAACAAGAACAACAAGGCCGGACAATAACAACAACAAATAAGCAACAATTCTTCTGGGGGAGCTGCGGCTCCCCCTGTCAATTCCCCTTGCGCAACCCTATTCGTTCCCCATCCCCCCTCCCGGTGCTAGAATCCTCGGCCATCCGGTGGTTATTGCCCTTCTGGCTGCCCCTTCTTATTCGCAAAACAGTTGCCGTCCCATGCTGAAGAAGCTGTTCAAGTCTTTTCGTTTTCCCCTGCGCCGCGCCGCGCATCCTCGCACCACCCCTGAAGTGCTCAGCAGCCGCCAGCATTCGCTGACACGCTCGCGCATCAGCCGCAATGCGGTCAATGTGGTCGAACGCCTGCAGCAGGCCGGCTACCAGGCTTATGTAGTAGGCGGCTGCGTACGCGACCTGCTCTTGAACCTGCCTCCCAAGGATTTCGATGTGGCCACCAGCGCCACGCCTGAACAAGTGCGCGCGGAGTTTCGCAACGCCCGCGTGATTGGCCGACGCTTCAAGCTGGCCCATGTGCATTTCGGACGCGAGATCATCGAGGTTGCCACCTTCCGCGCCAACCACCCGCAAGCCGATGATGACGAGGAAGAAAACAATTCCCACTCGGCGCGCCACGAAAGCGGCCGCATCCTACGCGACAACGTCTACGGCACGCTGGAAGACGATGCCCAGCGCCGCGACTTCACCATCAATGCCCTGTACTACGACCCCCGTACCGAGCGCATTCTCGATTACGCCCAGGGCGTACACGACATCAAGAACCGGCTGGTGCGCCTGATCGGCGATCCTGAACAGCGTTACATGGAAGACCCGGTGCGCATGCTGCGTGCCGTGCGTTTCGCCGCCAAGCTCGACTTCGCCATCGAACGGCACAGCGCTGCACCCATCCGCCGCCTGGCACCGCTGTTGCGTGACATTCCCGCCGCCCGCCTGTTTGAAGAAGTGCTCAAACTGTTCCTCGCTGGACGGGCCGAGCGCACCTTCGACCTGTTGATCGAGTTTGACCTGTTTGCCCCGCTGTTTCCCGCCAGCGCTGCAGCCCTCAAAGAGCAGCCTGAATACGCCGACAAACTGATCCGCCAGGCGTTGATTAATACCGATGAGCGCATTCGCCAGGGTAAGCCGGTCACCCCGGCCTTTCTGTTCGCCACGCTGCTCTGGCCCGCCCTGCCCGCCCGCGTGCTGGACATGCAGGAGCGTGGCATGCCGCCCATTCCGGCCATGCAGGAAGCGGCCCACCAGCTGATCAGCGAGCAGTGCCAACGCATTGCCATTCCCAAGCGTTTCACCCTGCCGATTCGCGAAATCTGGGACATGCAGGAACGCCTGCCTCGCCGTCACGGCAAACGCGCCGACGTGCTGTTGGAAAACCCGCGCTTTCGCGCCGGCTACGATTTCCTGTTGCTGCGTGAAAGCGCTGGCGAGCAAACCGACGGCCTCGGTGACTGGTGGACCGATTACCAGGAAGTCAGCGACAGCGAGCGACGCAATATGATTCGCGCCCTGAGCAGCAAGGACGAGCGCAGCGGCGCGCCCCGCAAACGTCGCCGCAGCGGTGGACGCAAGCGCCGTCCCGAACCGGGCGGCAACCCGACAGGCGAGTGACATGGAGCGGGTATATATCGGTCTGGGCAGTAATCTCGAGCAGCCCCTGCAGCAGTTGCGCGCGGCGCTCGCAGCCCTGGCAGAACTCCCGCAAACCCGACTCGACGGCGTGTCTTCTTTTTATGCCAGCGACCCGCTCGGCCCACCTGATCAGCCACGTTATGTGAATGCAGTGGCAGCCCTGGATACTGAACTGGCGCCCCTGCAGCTACTGGATGCCCTGCAGCGCATCGAGCAACACCAGGGTCGGGTACGCAAAGCCCAGCGTTGGGGACCGCGCACGCTGGATTTGGATATCCTGCTTTTCGGTGATCGCCAACTGCACGACGAGCGCCTGACCGTGCCCCACTACCATATGCATGCGCGGCCCTTCGTCCTTTATCCGCTGGCCGAGATCGCTCCTGAACTGCACCTACCCGATGGTCGTCCGCTCAGCACCCTGCTGGATCAGTGCCCATTTCAGGGCCTGGAGCGTTTGCCAGCAGTTGCGCAAAGCGGATAACCGCTGTGAATTCGAGTAACACCCGCAATTGACTTCGCGCCTGCCCATCACGACTATAAGCGTCCCAATGCCCAGTACCGGCACCTCATAACGTGCCGACCCAGAGCGCCCGCGGCCCGCGAAACGCTCTGCGAAGAGGACTCACCATGCCCGCTATCACCCTGACCACCTTGCAAAGCCTGAAACAGAAAGGCGAAAAAATCGTCATGCTGACGTGCTATGACGCGACCTTCGCCGCTGCCGCGAACGCCGCCGGCATCGAAATGCTGCTGATCGGCGACTCGCTTGGCATGGTCCTGCAAGGTCACGACAGCACCCTGCCGGTCAGCGTCGGCGACATTGCCTACCACACGGCCAGCGTCAAACGCGGCAATCAGGATGCACTCATCGTCGCAGACTTGCCGTTCATGGCCAACGCCTCGCTTGAGCAAACCCTGCTCAACAGCGCCGAGCTGATGAGGGCCGGTGCGCACATGGTCAAGGTGGAAGGCGCTGGCTGGCTCGCCGAGCCCATTCGCCAACTGGCGGACCGCGGCATTCCCACTTGTGTGCACCTGGGGCTGACCCCGCAAACTGTCAACGTGCTTGGCGGCTACAAAGTGCAAGGTCGCAGCGAAGCCCAGGCCCGCCAGCTACGCGCCGATGCCATTGCTCTTGAACAGGCCGGCGCGGCCATGCTGTTGCTCGAATGCGTACCCAGCGATCTGGCCGCCGAGATCAGTCAGTCGGTGTCGATTCCCGTAATTGGCATTGGCGCCGGTAGCGGCACAGATGGCCAGGTGCTGGTCCTGCACGACATGCTGGGGCTGTCACTGACCGGTCGCACGCCCAAGTTCGTGAAAAACTTCATGGCCGGCCAACCCAGCATTGTCGAGGCGCTGCGCGCCTACACCCAGGCCGTCAAGGCGGTCACTTTCCCCGCTCCCGAGCACGAATTCAGCGCATGAAAACCGTTACTACCGTTCATGAATTGCGCGCTGCCGTGGCCCAGGCCCGCAGCGTCGGCAAGCGCATCGCCCTGACACCGACCATGGGCAACCTGCACGAAGGCCACATTGCGCTGGTCCGGCAGGCCGTTGCCCACAGCGAGTTCGTGGTGGCGAGCATTTTCGTCAACCCGCTGCAGTTCGGGGCCAACGAAGACCTGGACACCTACCCGCGCACCCTCGCTGCCGACCAGGAAAAACTGGCCGCTGCCGGTTGCGCGCTGCTGTTCGCGCCCGGCGTCGCAGAAATGTATCCAAACGGGATGGATGACCAAACCCGGGTGGTGGTGCCCCGCGTAACCGAGGGTCTGTGCGGCGCCAGCCGTCCCGGCCATTTCGACGGTGTTTCCACCGTAGTCTGCAAACTGTTCAACATGGTCCAGCCCGATCTCGCGATTTTCGGCGAGAAGGATTACCAGCAATTGGCGGTGATCCGCACCATGGTCCGCGACCTGAACCTGCCGATCGAGATCCAGGGCACGCCCATCGTTCGCGCCGCCGACGGCCTGGCCTTGTCCTCGCGCAATGGCTATCTGGATGAAGCCCAGCGCCAGGCCGCGCCAGCGCTTTACCGCAGCCTGAACCACATCGGCAACGCCCTGGCCGCCGGTGCCAACGACTTCGCCACCTTGATTGCCGAAGCCAGAACACTCCAGGAACAGGCCGGCTTTCGCCCGGACTACCTGGAAATCCGCGAAGCCGAGACACTGCGACCGGCCATCCCTCAGGACCGGCAACTGGTGATTCTGGCTGCCGCTTACCTGGGCAGCACGCGTCTGATCGACAACCTGACCATCAATCGTTAATCCCCGCCTCGGCGGCCGATTGCCCACCTTGTCCGGTCACCGGGCTTGGGGCACACTCTGCCGCCGTTTTGCGGCACCTGATGAGGAAACCCCGTCATGCATGCCATCATGCTCAAGGCCAAACTGCACCGCGCCATCGTCACCCACGCCGTGCTGGACTATGAAGGCTCCTGCGCCATTGATGGCGACTGGCTGGACCTGTCCGGGATCCGCGAATACGAGCAGATCCAGCTGTATAACGTGGACAATGGCGAGCGCTTCACCACTTATGCGATTCGTGGCGAAGCCGGCTCAAGGATCATTTCCGTCAACGGCGCCGCAGCCCACAAGGCGGATGTCGGCCATCGCCTGATTATTTGCGCCTACGCCCACTACAGCGAAGCCGAACTGGACAGTCACCAGCCCCGCGTGTTGTACATCGGCGCAGATGGCGACCTGAGCCACACCAGCAACGCCATACCAGTCCAGCTGGCCTGACACCGGGGCGACCTTCGGTCGCCCCGATGAACGCCCTCGGTGTTTGGCTCTCCAAGGGAAGTGGCGGTGCGACCATGCGCGCTGCCTGCAGGAATTTTCCGAACGCGCGAAGGTTCGCGCGCCACCGCACAGGAAGCCGGACATGGCGTACTACCAAACCCCACCCGATATCACCCGACTGCCAGCTTGGCAGGCACTGAGCGAACACCGCCAGGCCATGCGCGCGTTCAGCCTGCGCGAGGCGTTCGCCGAGCAACCGCAGCGCTTTACCGACTTCTCGTTGACCGCCTGCGGATTGTTTCTTGATTACTCGAAGAACCTGATCACCGAGGATACCGTCGCGCTGCTGATGCGCCTGGCCCGCGAGGCCGGCCTCGAAGACGCCATTCAGGCCCAGCTGGACGGTGAAACCGTCAACGCCTCGGAACGCCGCCCTGCGCTGCACACAGCCCTGCGTCGCCCCATCGGTGAGCAGGTCCTGGTCAACGGCGAGGATGTGATGCCCGACGTGCACCGCGTGCTGGGGCAGATGACCGACCTGGTAGGACGAATCCATAACAACCTGTGGCGCGGCTACAGCGAAAAGAGCATTACCGATGTGGTGAACATCGGCATTGGCGGCTCCTTTCTGGGGCCGGAGTTGGTTTCCGAAGCCCTATTGCCCTTCGCCCAGCGCGGCGTACGTTGCCATTACCTGGCGAATATCGATGGCAGCGAATTTCGCGAAGTAACCGCCCGGTTGAATGCCGAAACCACGCTGTTCATCGTCTCCAGCAAGTCCTTCAATACCCTGGAAACCCTCAAGAACGCCCAGGCGGCGCGCACTTGGTACCTGGCCAGCGGGGGCTCGGAACAGAAGCTTTATCGGCACTTTATCGCCGTGACCAGCAACCGTCAGGCAGCCATCGATTTCGGCATCAGCGAAAAGAACATCTTCCCCATGTGGGACTGGGTGGGCGGGCGCTATTCACTGTGGTCGGCCATCGGTCTGCCCACTGCCCTGGCCATCGGCATGGCCAACTTCAAGGAGCTGCTGACCGGCGCCTATTGCATGGATCAGCACCTGCGCGAGACGCCTTTCGAGCAAAACATGCCCGTGCTGCTGGCCATGCTCAGCCTCTGGTACAGCAATTTCTGGGGCGCGCAGAGCCATGCCTTCCTGCCCTACGACCACAACCTGCGCAACTTCGTTAAGCACCTGCAGCAGTTGGACATGGAGTCGAATGGCAAGAGCGTGCGTCAAGACGGCAGCCCGGTGACCTGCAGCACAGGCCCGGTGATCTGGGGTGGCGTCGGCTGCAACGGCCAGCATGCGTACCATCAGTTGCTGCACCAGGGCACGCTGCTGATTCCCGCGGACTTCATCGTCCCGGTGGTCAGCTACAACCCGCTGGCCGATCACCATCATTGGTTGTATGCCAACTGCCTGTCGCAGAGCCAGGCGTTGATGCTCGGCAAGACCCGCGCCGAAGCCGAAGCCGAGCTGCGCGCCCAAGGGCTGTCGGAGGAGGAAGTACAACGCCTGGCACCGCACAAGGTGATTCCCGGCAATCGACCGAGCAACACCCTGGTGGTCGAACGCATCGATCCGCGCCGTCTCGGCGCCCTGGTGGCGCTCTACGAGCACAAGGTCTTCGTGCAAAGCGCGCTTTGGGGCATCAACGCCTTCGACCAGTGGGGCGTGGAATTGGGCAAAGACCTGGGCCGCAACGTCTACCAGAGCCTGGTCGGCAGCCAGGACGCCAACGGTGAAGACGCCTCGACCCGAGGCCTGATCGAGTATTTCCGGAGCCGCCACCGGGGGTGACGGCGGCAAATGCAAGGGCGAAGGACGTGTGCAGCCGATCAGCTGTGCACCCAACCCGACGCCCTGCACGCCTGGCCTGCCTCTGCAGGCTACCCTGAGCTCACACGCAGGATGCTTCCACCGTCCATTTGCTGCTCTGGTCTGCGGGTCTCAGGCTAGAGCGCGAGGCCGTTTTTATGGAATACCTACGTCAACGCATTGAACGCCAGGTGCTCAGCCTCACCGGGCTGGCCTTGGGCGGTGTCGATTTCGAGAATCCCAAGGGCGATCCGGGCTTGTTCGGACCCGACTCAGCCTGCTGGAAGGTGCATAGCGATTTCACCTCGATGCTGATCGGTGGGGTTTCCGCCCTGATGCTACAGATGCTCCACCCTCTCGCCCTTTCCGGCGTCTGGGACCACTCGAATTTTCGCCAGGACATGCTCGGCCGTTTGCGCCGCACCGGGCAGTTCATTTCCGGTACCACCTTTGCCAGTCGCGCCGACGCCGAGCGCCTGATCGCCCGAGTGCGACGCATCCATGACCACATCACCGGCGTAGCCCCCGATGGCCGCCCCTATGCCGCCAATGATCCTGCGCTACTCACCTGGGTGCATGTAGCCGAGGTGTACAGTTTCCTGCAATCGCACCTGCGCTACCGCAATCCGGCGATGCCGGGCCATGAGCAGGATCGCTACTACAATGAAATCGCCCTGGTCGGTGAACGCCTCGGTGCTCGCGACATCCCACGCACCCGTCAGCAAGTGGCCGACTATTTCCAGGCCATGCGCCCGCAGTTGCTCTGTGACGAGCGCTGCCGTGAAGTCATGCGCGTCCTGCTCAATGCGCCCGCCCCCAATACTCTGAGCAAACCGATGGGCGCCTTGATGCTGCGCGCCGGTATCGACTTGCTCCCCGGATGGGCAGCCGTCCAGCTGGGCTTTCATCAGGGCAATCGCCGGCGCTATTGGATACGCACCGCCGTATTGCATAGCGCCCCGGTGTTGCGCTGGGCTGTGCGCAACGGCTCGATCCACCGCGCACGACGCCGATTGGGCTTGCCCAACAGCTAATCGCCAGCCCGGCGGCGTGGCGCCGGGTTTTCTTGTAAAATGCGCACCTTCCCCTCCCGAGACCGCCGCGCATGCCCTCTCTTGACCAGGCGCTGCGCGCCGCCCTGGACGCTCGTCGCCCTTTGCTGGACGAACTGCACGCTCAAGGTACCGACTGCTACCGCCTCTTCCATGGCAGCCAGGAAGGCGTTCCCGGCCTGACCATTGACCGCTATGGCCCGCAACTGTTGATCCAGAGTTTTCATCAGCCTCTGGACGTCGCTCTGCTGCCGAGGCTCAGCGCGCAGATCGACGCCTCTCTCGGCACACCGCTACTGATGGTCTACAACGATCGCTCCCAGGGCCATTCACGCATCGACCGCGCAGCCCATCAGCCGGAGCCGGCGGCGCTGGCTGAACTGGTCGGCCATGAATGGGGCCTCAACTACCGGGTGCGCGGTCGCCATGCGGGCCAGGACCCGCTGCTGTTTCTCGACCTGCGCAACGCTCGCGGCTGGGTCAAACAGCACGCGGCTGGCAAGTCGGTGCTCAACCTGTTTGCGTACACCTGCGGCGTTGGCCTGTGCGCCAGTGCGGGCGGCGCCAGCGAGGTATGGAATCTGGATTTCGCCGCCGGCAACCTGGCCGTCGGTAAGGAAAACGCGGCCCTCAACCCGCAATTGCCGGCCATGCGGTTTATTCAGTCCGATTATTTCTCGGCCATCCGCCAGCTCGCCGACCTGCCCATTGCCCACCGTCGCGGTCACCGCCTGCCCTCTTACGAACGACTGGAGCAACGCCAATTCGACTTGGTGTTTCTCGACCCGCCCGCCTGGGCCAAGAGCGCCTTTGGCACCGTCGACCTGCTGCGCGACTATCAAAGCCTGCTCAAGCCCGCGCTGTTGACCACTGCCGAAGGCGGCGTGCTGGTGTGCAGCAACAACCTGGCCAAAGTCGATATGGGTGAATGGCGCGATCAGGTCATGCGTTGCGCAAGCAAGCTGGGGAGACCGGTACGGGATTGCCAGCCGATTTTCCCGGCTGCGGATTTTCCGTCGAGAGACGGCCACGCACCGTTGAAAACCCTGATTTTGCACCTCTGAGGTTTTCACTCTGGCAACCGCCGGGAGAAGGAACCCGCCGCAACACATAATGGACCACCGTCATTCTGACTCTCTCAGGGCCTGCCATACTCGTGCCGTCTTTACTGGAATGAATGGCGCCGCTATGTCGAAAGGATTGATTCGTACCGGCTGGGTACTGCTGGTCGCGCTCTTGGTCTACAGCCTGATCGGCTTTCTGATTCTGCCGGGCATCGCCCTGCGCATTGCCAATCAGCAACTGGCCCAGTACGCCACGGTGCCGGCCACGCTGGAGCGCCTCGAATTCAATCCCTTTACGCTGACTCTGGACCTACACAACCTGCGGCTGGGGGAAGCCGAGGCACCCCAGGCAGCTTTCGAAGCGCTGCATGTGGACCTGGAATGGGACAGTCTGTGGCAGCGAACCCTGCACCTGGCTGACGTGCGCCTGCTGCGCCCCCACAGCGAAATCCTGTTTGCCAAGGACGGCAGCCTGAACCTGGCCCAGCTGTTTGAGCTACCCACCAGCGAAGCGCCCGAACCCGCCGAGACTGAACCCAGCGAACCCTTCCCTCTGCGCATCGACCGCCTGCTGCTGGAGCGCGGCCTGGTGCATTTCCAGGATCAACGCCCCAGCGAGCCCATCGACTTCGTCTACGATCCGCTCGACTTCGAGCTGCATAACCTGGCCACCCGTGTCGATGGCGATGCCGACGCCAGCCTCTCGGCGAGTGGGCCGGATGGCGGGAACATCGCCTGGCAGGGCCGCTTCGACCTGTCACCCTTTACCTCCGAGGGTCGCTTTCAAGTGACCGATCTCACGCTGAAGACCTTCTGGCCTTATGTGCAGGACATGCTGCCCCTGCATCTGCAGCAGGGCGCGCTCAATCTGCACAGCGATTACCGCCTCGACCTCAGCGAAACCACCCAACTGCAACTCAGCAACGCCCGTGTGCAACTGGCACCGTTCGCCATTGACGGGCCCGATGGACAGCCCTTGCTGCGCCTGGAAGACCTTGATGCGCAGCAGGTATCACTGGATCTGGCCGAGCAACGTGTGGTCATCGGACAGCTACGCAGCACCCAACTCGAAGCCTGGGCCAGTCGTGAAGCCGACGGTCAGATCAACTGGCAGACGCTACTGGCCGGCGACGAAACGCCCACCCGCGATGACGCAGCCGACAGCGAATCCGGCAAATCCTGGCAGGTGCTGCTCCAGGATGGCCAGTTGCGCGGCTATCGGGTGCATCTCACCGATCGGGTTCCGGAGCAGGACGTCGAGCTGCTGGTCGGCCCACTGGATGTGGATGTACAACAACTCGACAGCCTGGGCCAATCACCTTTCCAACTCCGGCTGGACACAGGCCTGGGCGAACAGGGTCGATTGCACGCCGAAGGCGAGGTACAACTCAGTCCGGTCAGCGCCCGACTCAAGGTCAATACCCAGGACATCGACCTGCGCCTGGCTCAGGCCTACCTGAGCCCGTTCGTGCGCCTGGAATTGCGCAGCGGGCAGTTGGCCAGCGAGCTGGACGTGCGTCTGGACAGCATCGAGCCGTTAGCGATGCAAATCACCGGCAATGCCGAGGTTGATCAGTTGCATACTCTGGATACCCTCAAGGAACGCGACTTCGTCAAATGGCAGCGCCTGCAGCTCCAAGGCCTCGACTACCGCCACGACGACAGCCTGAACATTGCCAGCATTGATCTAAACGAGCCTTACGCGCGCTTCATCATTTACGAGGACCTGACCACCAACGTCGCCGAACTGATCGTCGAACAGCCAGCCGACCCGGCAGCGACTCCTGCAAGCGATACCGATGCGCCACCGCTGGGCATCCAGATCGGCGCCATTGTCATTCACAGCGGCTCGGCTAACTTCGCCGACTTCAGCCTGCAGCCCAACTTCGCCACCGCCATCCAAGAGCTCAACGGCACCGTCGGCACCCTGGACAACCGCGCCCAACAGCCGGCGGCGGTGAATATCACCGGCAAAGTGGACCGCTACGCGCCGGTCAGCATCACCGGTCGCCTGACGCCCTTCGATCCGTTGCACAGCCTGGACATCGCCACTTCGTTCAAGAACGTCGAGCTGACCACTCTGACGCCCTACTCGGGCAAATTCGCCGGCTATCGCATCCGCAAGGGGCGCCTCAATCTCGACCTGCACTACCGCATCGAGCAAGGCAGGCTCAATGCCGAAAATCATATGCTGCTCGAGAACCTGCAGCTCGGCGAGCGCGTCGACAGCCCGAGCGCCGTTGACTTACCGGTACGCCTGGCCGTCGCCCTGCTCAAGGACACCCAAGGGAATATCGACATCGCCCTGCCCATTCAGGGCGACCTGAACAATCCCGAATTCAGTGTCATGCCCATCATCTGGCAGACCTTGCGCAACCTGGTGCTGCGCGCCGTGCAAGCGCCCTTCAAATTCATTGCCGGATTGGTGAGCGGGGGTGACGATGACGATCTCAGCCAAATCAGCTTTGCCGCCGGCAGCAGCGAACTCGACAGCCGTGCTCGCCAACGTCTCGACGCCCTGGCGGCCGCCCTCAAACAGCGCCCCGCATTGCGCCTCGAAATCGAAGGCAGCAGCGCAGCAGCCAGTGACGGGCCACTGCTGGCCGAACGCCGCTTGCAGCGCGAGTACCAGGACCTGCTCTACAAGAGCCTGCAACGCCGCGGCAAGAGCGTCCCGGACGACCCTACCCAGCTGGAAGTAGACGAAGACACCCAGTCCGCCCTGCTGGGTGCCATCTACCGCAGCCGCCTGCAACGGCAACCGCCCGCCGAATGGCAGGAACTCGACGATCAGGAACGCGCTGAGCGCATGCGTCAGGAGGTCCTCGCCTCCTGGGCCGACAACCCGGCTCAGCTGCGCCGTCTGAGCCAACAGCGCGCGGCCAGCATCAAGGATTATCTGGTCGATCAGGGCGGTCTGGAGGATCGCCGGGTATACCTGCTCGATACCGTCGTTGGCGAAGCACAGGAAACAGGAGAGGTGGCCACGCTGATGCACCTGGACAGTGAATGAACATCATGACTCGCCTGGTGGTCGCTGCCGTATGCATGCTGCTTTTCAATAGCCCGCTCCAGGCAGCATCCACTTACCGCTGCGGCAGCCGCCTGGTCAGCCTGGATGACAGCGCCTTCGAAGTCCTGAACACATGCGGAGAGCCTGCCAGCCGACAAAGCATCGGTTACAAACTGCAGGCTGATGACTATGGCTGGCGCCAGGAGGTGTCGGTCGAGGAATGGATCTACGGGCCCAAAAACGGCATGTATCACTACCTGCGCTTCGAGGGAAATCGCTTGCGGCAAATCGACAGCAAACGTGGAAATTAGCGCGGGCCAGTTGCAGATGCCGACGCAGCTCAATCACACGGTGTGAGAAAAACCCCGCACTATGGCGGCAGCACTTTCCAAGCAGGTATGCACATGTCCCTCACTCAACAACCCCAATTCGGCGTCGGCGACGCCTCGTTTCAGGCGGCCGGCGCAGAGGCTGGTATCCGTCGTCTGGTAGCGGATTTTTATCGGATCATGGATCAGAAAAGCGCTGCGGCCTGTGTACGCAACCTGTACCCCGAAGACTTGAGCCTGGCTCGCGACAAGCTGGCCACGTTCCTGACCGGCTGGTTGGGCGGGCCACGTCGTTACGCCGAGCGTTTCGGGCCGATCAGCATTCCGCAGTTTCACACGCGCTGGAATATTACGCAGACGGAGCGCGATGCCTGGCTGGCGTGCATGCAGGACGCCATCGCCTTACAGCCTTATTCAGCGACATTTGCCGACTACCTGTTGGCCCAGCTACGGATCCCGGCCGAACGGGCACATCAGGCAAGCCAGCTGGCACGTGGCTGCCCGATGTCTTGACGCTGAGTTACTTGACCAGCAGTACCGGCACCGGCACTTCGTGAATCACCCGGGTGGCCACCGAGCCCATCAGCATGCCGGTGAAGCTGCCCAGGCCACGCGTGCCCATGACGACGGTGTCACAGCCCAGCTTCTTGGCAGCCAGGCCGATCTGCTCGGGGATGTTGCCCAGTGCCGTATGGGTTTGGTAGGTGATGCCGGCTGCTGCAAGCTGGGCCGCTGGCCACTCGAGAATCTTGCTGGCTTCGGCGCGTATCGAGTTTCCCACTTGTTCGATGATGTCGCCGGTCATGTATTCGCCGTACACCATGGGCTCGTGCTGCACGTTAATCAGATGCAACTCCAGGGTCGCATTGTATTCACGAGCGAAGTCTATGACGTACTGCAGCGCTCGCTTGGAACTGTCAGAGCCATCGAAGGCCAATAATACAGTGCGCATTGTGTTTCTCCTGTCTGAACTTACCCAAGCATAGCGCAGGGCAGAATCAGCCCAGAACCCCCGTGCTAGACTGCAGGGTGAGTCATTTTGACTCGTCTGCTTCACCAAGGATGGTTCATCGCCCTCGGAGGTGCTTATGAACCGCCATTACTACATCAGCAATAATCTGGATGATCTGGAACAGATCGAGCGTGAGCTCGAAGCCAGCGGCATCGCCACCGAACAGATTCATGTGCTGAGCGAGCAGGATGCGGCACTGGAACGTCATCACGTGCACAGCGTGCCCTCGGTGTTGAAAACCGATGTGGTCAATTCCGGTCGCCGGGGCCTGTACATCGGCTTGGCACTGGCCATTCTGGTGTTGCTGGTTGCTTACTTCAGCGGTTGGACAGACAGCCCGGCCGGCTGGGTTCCGTTCATTTTCCTGGCCTTGATCCTGCTTGGCTTCAGTACCTGGGAAGGCGGCCTGTTTGGCATTCAGACGCCCAACCAGTATTTCCGCCAACTACAGGATCGCTTGCGCGCAGGCGATCACGTCTTTTTCGTGGATGTCGAACCCTCCCAGGAGCCAGTGCTGGAGCGGATCATCCAGCAGCATCCGTACATGCAGCAGGCCGGAGTCGGCCAGGCCCGCCCGTACTGGATAATCGCCGGCCAGCAAACCTGGAACCGTTTCAGAAAGATGATCTGAGCATTGGGGTGCATCGACGGCTGGTTCACACGCCCCGGAGCCTGGCGTCCGGGCTGTATACTGCGCGGCCAAATTTCCCCCAGAGTGCCACCGAATGACCCACAACGACGTCCTGCGCAGTCTGCGTTACCTGCTCGACATCAGCGATGCCGAGCTGCAAAAGATCGCACAACTGGCCGGTTATCCGATTAATGAGTCGGATATCAGCGCTTACCTGCAGCACGAAGAAGACGAGGGTTATCAACCCTGCCCCGATTTGACCCTGGCTCATGTGCTCAATGGCCTGGTGATCTTCAAGCGCGGCCAGCGCCCGGACGCGCCTGTCGCCGAGGTGGAAACTCCGGTCACCAACAATCAGGTTCTCAAGAAACTGCGCGTCGCCTTCGAACTCAAGGATGAAGACATCCATGCCATGCTCGTCTCCGTTGGCTTGCCGATGGGCAAAGCCGAACTCAGCGCCCTGTTTCGCAAGCCCGGCCATAAAAACTATCGGCCCTGTGGTGATCAGGTACTGCGCAATTTCCTCAAGGGTCTGACCCAGCGCCAACGCGGCTGAGCGTATTGACTGAGGCGAATGTCCGACGTCAACTACACGCCTCTTCTTCACATCGTCGAGCAGGACTCGCCATGAGCAACAAATCGAGCATTCCCTACAGCCAGCGTGAACAGGGTTATCGGGAAAAAGCACTGAAAATGTACCCCTGGGTCTGCGGTCGCTGCGCGCGGGAATTTTCCGGCAAGCGGTTGAGCGAGCTGACCGTGCACCACAAGGATCACAATCACGACAATAATCCCGAGGACGGCTCGAATTGGGAGCTGCTGTGCCTGTTCTGCCACGATAATGAACACTCCCGCTACACCGACAATCAGTATTTCGCCGAAGCCACACCCGGCGGTGGCCAGGGGCCCAAGGAAACCTTCAAGGGGCTGGCGGGCCTGGCTGACCTGCTTAAAAGCAAACAGCAATAACAGGCTTTGATACCGCATAGCCGTCAGCACAGCCAAGCCTTGTGAATGCTGCTACGTTTTGGGCGATCGCCCTGAATGATGCGAGTCGCTCCGCCCGCAAAGCGGAGCGATCATCCGCTCCAGCGCATTGGCCAGGCGGGCCGGAGAGCCCTTCTTGGCGTCTGACTAACCGCTCCATTCCTGCCTCTTCGCACGGCTTTCAAGCCATTCCGTCGCACACCTACAACCTGAGCTAGCGACGAACTATTCTTGAAAGGAACGTTTTACAGGCTCATGCGGCCTGGGGAGGAAGGGTGACCGGGACGCCGGCTGCCGAAATGCACATGTTGACTCTTAATTTTCCAGAGGAAACAGGCCATGAAAAGTCACGACTCTCGCAAGCAAGCGAAGAAAAAACCGCTGAAGAATGCCAAGGAAAAACGCCTGGCCAAACACGCCAAGAAAACCGACACCAGCCTGCTAGGCAGTCACGGCGCAATGCCGTAAGGCATCATCAGTAACCCTCGCCCGATTAAGAGCGAGGGTTTTTATACCCGATCCGTTCCCTCCTGAACTAGCCGGCGCGCAACCTCCCGAACCACCGGGCACCAAACACATTGATCAGCAACCCCGCCATGACCAATACCGCGCCCACCCATTGCAGCGGCGCCAATCTTTCCCCAAGGAGCAGTGCCGAAGAGCCGATCCCCACCACCGGCACCAGCAGCGAGAAGGGTGCGACTTGAGTGGCCGGGTAGCGCGCCAGCAAACGCCCCCAGAGTCCATAACCCAGCATGGTGGCGACAAACGCCAGATAGGCGATGGCCAACAGCGAATCCAGACTGATGCCTCGTAGGGCTTGCTCCATGACGGCCGGCCCCTCCAGCCAGGCGGATAAGGCCAGAAACGGCACCGGCGGCACCAACGCTCCCCAGATCACCAGACCAAGAATATCCACCCGGCCAATGTGCCGCGTCACCACATTACCCAGCGCCCACATCGACGCCGCGCACAACGTCAGCAGAAAGCCCGCCAGGGTCATGCCCTCGCCGCCTTGCAGGCCAATCAGCGCCAACCCTGCGGCAGCCAGCAGCAAACCGAACAACGTGACCCGCCGTAGCCGCTCGCCCAGAAACAGTCCGGCGAACAGCAGCGTAAAGAATGCCTGCGCCTGTAATACCAGCGACGCCAACCCCGCCGGCATACCCACTGCCATGGCAGAGAACAAGAAGGCAAACTGGCCCAGCGAAAGGGTCAGGCCGTAGGCCAGCAACCAGCGCCACGGCACCTGTGGACGACGCATGAAGAAAATCGCGGGAAACACCACCAGTAAAAAACGCAAGGCGCCCAGCAGCAGCGGCGGTATGTCCTGCAGACCAACCTTGATCACCACGAAATTCAAGCCCCAGGCAATGATCACCACCAGGGCTAGCAGCAAATCCTTTAACGCCATCGGCGCACTCCGACTTATGGATCGGTCCCAGGCAGCAAAGCGACGCAGGTGCCTTAGAATACGGCCCCCAAGTCTCAATCCCGCGCACCATGTCCAACCTCAACATCAGCCAGCTCACCCCCGCCCAACGCCCCTTGCTGGACAAGTTCTACCGTGCCCAGCGCAGCCGCATGCGTACCGGCCAGGCGCAGCAGCTGTGGGTCGCCCGACGCGATGAGATCATCGCCGGGCTGTGCTTGACCCCGGTAGAGAATGGACACTGGCTCACCGGCCTATGGGTGGCCTCCCATGAGCGCGGCCGAGGAGTTGCCTCCCATCTGCTGCAGCGGGTTATCGCCCAGACAACCGAGCCGATCTGGCTGTTCTGCCATCCTGATCTGCAGATGTTTTACCAGCGCCTGGGTTTTCACCCCGATACGTCTCTTCCCTTCCCTCTGGCCGAGCGACTGAAGCGCTACCAGCAATGTAAACCCCTGCTATCCCTGAGTCGTCTGGCTGACAAAATTTATCCCGCGAGCATTTGAGCAAAGCTGTGCTCCCCAACCGATCGGCTAGCGGCCTGGAAACCGCGACGCAGAGCCAGTCAAGGCTTCACTCGAATCGCGGCTAAACGGCACAAATCCCGTCTATTTCGCTATTTTTCACGGCATTTTCTCTATCCTGCCTGGGCAACCAAACCACAAGTCGCTGGCTAATTGTCGCTCCGACGCGTATGGTGGAGCGGCTGTGTTGCATTTTCGGCCCCCAATTGTTCTGCGAATACCCGTTCGCCAACCGCAATCGTTCCTTAATGCAACCGGAGCGCAGACGAAGCGCAACAGCTTCACATGCCGCCCCTCCAGAGGCTTCACAGAAGGCCACCACTTCTTCACTCCCTCGCACATCTCCAACACGCAGGCGGTGAAGTTCACAACTCAATCGGCTAGCACTCAAACCGGCTCTTCGGCCGTTTTCGTGTTTTTTGCCGTTCAGGTGTTCACTTCTTCACTGAGGATCAGCAGACATGTCCACCAGCACACCCGCCAAAGCAGCCGTAAAAGCTCCTACTCGCATCAAAGGCTCCAATCGGACTTCCAAGCCCGCTGCAGCCACTTCCACCAGCGAATCCCTGGATGCCCAGATCGCCGCTTTCCTGAAGTCCGGCGGAGAGATCCAAGAAATCGACAAGGGCGTCAGTGGCCAATCCTGGGCACCCAAGCGCCACATCACCATCGGCAAGAAGTAAGCGGCACCACCGCACTGCTCAAGGCTGGCGAAAACGCACCAGTCTTCTGAGCAGCGGTCGCCCGGCCAGATGCAGGAATAAAGGCGCGCCTGCGATCAGATAGAAGTAGTAGGTCACCGCGCGCCAGATCAGAATCGCTGCCGCCGCGCTGGACTTGCCCACCATAGGCGTCAATAACGCCACCGAGGCCAGTTCAGCGCTGCCGGCGCCGCCCGGCAACAAGCTCAGTTGCCCCGCTCCCAGCGCCAGTACCTGAATCAGAAACGTCCATGCCCAGGGCAGCGCGCTGCCCAGCCCTCGCAGCGTCAGGTAAAGCACGCTGTAGCGCAGCAGCCAATGGGCCAGGGTAAGCAAGAACACGGCAAAAAGAATCCGCCGTGGCAAATGTAAGCTGTCACGCAAGGCGTTACGAAAACCCAACACCCGGCGCCCCCAGCGCAACCGTCGACGCCAGGACACGCCCAGACGCGCCAGCATATAACCGCTGAAGCGCAGCAGCACGCGGTGATACCAGGCCGCCAGGCCGATGAGCGCCAATCCCCCTCCCAGCAGCACCAAGCTGACTCCCAGCATCCAATCCAGCCGTGAGCTCAGCGCGTTGAACAGGCCGAACAGCAAAATACCCACCAGCGCACAGGCAAATACCAGCAGATCACCGAGTTGCTCCACGGCATAAATCGCCGTGCCTTGTGCAGGACGCACGCCATGGCGCATCAGCAGCGCCATCAGCGTCAAGGGTCCTCCTGCTCCGGCAGGCGTGGCGCAAATGGCAAATTCGGTGGCCATCACCACACCCAGTGCCCGGCCCTGCCCCAGCCGGCGCCAGCCCAGCAAGAGGCGCAAGCGCAACGCATTGAGATTCCAGCACAGCACGATCATGCCCAGCATGATCAGCAACAGACCTGGCGGAAAAGCTCGCAAGCGTTGCCACAGCTCCCCTCCGCCAAGCAACAGGGGAATCAGGGCGGCGGCCAGCAGCGCGCATAGCAACAGCCACAATCCGCGGCTCATGAAGCACCATGCCCGCCCGCCTGCCGTTCGATCCATTCCCGCTTGGTCAATGGCACCCGCCCCTCATCCAGCAAGCGCCGTATCACGGCCAGCCAATAATCACGGCTGGCCGGCTGGCGCAAATCCTGCGGATGCAGCCCCAAGCGCAGCACAGGCGAACACCTGTGGCGTCGCAACAGACGTTCGCAATAGCCTTTGGAAAGCCGGCGCCGCCACGCGCTGCGGCTGCTCATCACCAGGCCTGGAGCGACCAGCGGCCGGTGTTCGGGCAGCAAATACAGATGCCGAGCATCGCTGGTGTAGCGTAAACCCGTGCGACTCAACGCCTGACGCGTGCCGCTGCTCATCAGCCAACCAGGGGCCACAAAGCCCTGCAGCGGCCAACCAGAAAGGCGAAACGCCTCGATACCAGCCTCCAGCCGCGAGTACGCCTGGGCCTCGTCGAGCCGGTAGAACTCCCCTTCGTGGGTATACACCCGGCGTATGAACCATTCCCTGGGCGTACGCGGCGGTGGTTGATCGTCGCAATGAAACAAGCCATGCAGCACCAGTTCATCACCCAACGCCAGGCGTTGATCGAGCCGCTGGCGGAACCCGCCGTATTCCTGCAAAGGCTGGCAATGGTGAAAGTCGGGCACCACCAGCCAGGTCAGCGACACGTTCCAGGCATCCAGCGTAGCGAGCAGCGGTTGATAATCTGCCCAGGTTTGCGGCGCCACATCGTGCAGGACTGCCAGGAAATAACGCTCAGCCATGCACCACCGCCTCGAACGCGGTCGAGCCCAGCACCGCATGATAATGGGCGAGCAATCCGGCAATCACCGCATCCCAGGCATGCTGGGCCTCGACATGCTGGCGCGCCTGCTCGCCAATCAGCCGCGCATCGTCTTCGAACAGCTCACGCACCGCAGTAGCCATGGCTTTCCCGTCGTTGGGCCGACACAACCGCCCGCAATGGCTCGGAATGATTTCCGCCAGCGCACCGGCGCGTACGGCCACCACTGGTATTCCGCTGGCCATGGCTTCCAGCACGACCAGGCCGAAGGTTTCCTGATCGCCGGCATGCAGCAAGGCGTCACTGCTCGCCATCAGCCGCGCCACTTCGCCCAGCGGGCAGAAATGATTGATGACCGACACGTTATGCGGAACGCGGGTGGGCATGTCCGAGCCCACCAATAACAGGTGATAGCCCTTGCCCAGGTGCTGTACACACTCCAACAGGACCGGCAGGTTCTTTTCCCGCGAACCGCGCCCGGCGAAAACCAACAGCCGGACCGACTCCTCCAGCCCCAGCTGACGCTTGAGGTCGGTATCACGCAACTCAGGCCGGAAGGCATCCAGGTCCACGCCCAACGGCTGCACATAGACATTGCGCACCCCCAGCCGGCACAGCTTGTCGGCCATGACCCGGCTCGGCGCCAGCACCCGGTCAAAATTGCCGTACAGCCGAGCGACATAGGCATCCAGATTGGTGTCCAGCCAGGAGCCGATGCGGTTGCGCACCAGCAGCGGCAGGTCGGAGTGATAAAAACCTATCACCGGCACATCCTGACGTCGGCCGGCATCCAGGGCCGCCCAGGCGGTCAGGTAAGGGTCGCCCACTTCGATCACATCAGGCTGCAGAGCGCGCAGTACATTGCGCCAAGGTGTGCGGCGAATGGGAAAGCGGTACCCCTTGGCAAACGGCAGCGGCGGCGTGGGGATTTGATAAATCCCATCGTGCTGCCGATAGACATTGCCCGGGATCAGCAGGCTGTGCTGTACACCGGGGTACTGACGCAGCCGTCTATGTTTGGCATCCAGATAAGTGCGCACTCCGCCGCTGGCCGGCGCATAGAACATGGTCATATCGGCGATATGCACAGCTTCCTCCGTTCGGCTGCGGGCCGGATTGCGACAGGTTCATTCAAGCTGCCGACCCGCCACACATGGACCGTTACAGAAAAAAGTCGTTCGCTAAGGGGCTATCACCATTTCATCGCGACGAAACGGGATCAGCCACTAGCAGCGTAGCCCTGATTACGCGGCCATCCGCCCCGCGCGCTGTCATGCAGGCGTCATGCAACCGTAACCGCCTCGCCACCCTGTGTGCCTAGCATCGGCCTTGCCAACCAGGTCGACCGGCTACAGCCGGCAGAGGAGCAGCAACATGACTTGCATCGCCCGTCGTGCGGTTTCCACCCCCAGCCGTCTGCAGGCCGAGCGCCTGATCGGCGAGCAGGCCCTGCGTGAAGCACAAGCCCTGCGCTTTCGCGTGTTCAGCCACGAATTCGGCGCCCAACTCCAGGGCGGAGAACAGGGTCTGGATCAAGACGATTACGATCCCCACTGTCAGCACATCGGCGTGCGCGACCATGAAACCGGGGAACTGGTCGCCACCACCCGCCTGTTGGATCATCACGCCGCGCAGCGTCTGGGGCGCTTTTACAGTGAAGATGAATTTCGCCTGCATGGCCTGAGCGCGCTCGAAGGCCCGCTGCTGGAAATCGGCCGCACCTGCGTGGATGCCCGTTACCGCAACGGCGCCACCATCGGCGTGCTCTGGGGCGAACTGGCGGACGTCCTCAACCAGGGCGACTACCGCTACCTGATGGGCTGCGCCAGCATTCCCATGCGCGACGGCGGCGTGCAGGCCCAAGCCGTGATGCAACGCCTGCGCGAACGCTACCTGTGTACGGAAAACCTGCATGCGGAACCGAAAACGCCGCTGCCCACGCTGAACCTGCCGAATAACGTGATTGCCGAGCTGCCACCGCTTCTCAAGGCCTACATGCGCCTGGGGGCGAAAATCTGCGGTGAGCCCTGCTGGGATGCCGACTTCCAGGTCGCTGACGTGTTCATCCTGCTCAAGCGCGAAGACCTGTGCCCGCGCTATGCCCGCCACTTCAAGGCGGCCGTATGACGGCGCTGCGCTATCCGGCGCGGCTGCTGCGCTTACTGCTGGTGATCGGCCTCGGTGCGCTGCTGGCCGCTGCGGTGGCGCTTTCAACCCGCCTGGGCACTGGCCCGCGCGCGGCGCGGCGCCAACGTCTGACGCGCTGGTTTCACGGGCGGCTGGCCGCTGCCCTGCCGTTTCGCGTCACGGTGCATGGCAAGCTGCCCGATACGCCCATGCTGTGGATCGGCAACCACGTGTCCTGGACCGACATCCCGCTGCTCGGTCAACTGATGCCCCTGGCCTTCCTGGCCAAGGCCGAGGTGCGCCGCTGGCCGCTGGCCGGCTGGCTGGCGTTGCAAGGCGGCACGCTGTTCATCCGGCGCGGCGCCAGCGATAGCGGACAGGTCAGCGGACAACTGGCCGAGCGCCTGCGCCAGCCCGGCTCGGTGATGCTGTTTCCCGAAGGCACCAGTACCGACGGTACCGCCGTGCGCACCTTTCATGGCCGACTGCTGTCCGGCGCGATCGACGCGGGCGTGGCCATCCAGCCCGTGGCGATCCGCTACCGACGCCTGGGAGAAACAGACCCCATCGCTCCGTTCATCGGCGACGACGATCTGCTCAGCCATTTGCGCCGCTTGCTGCGCAACGAGGTGGCCGACGTGGATATTTTTCTGTTGGCGCCGCTGGAATCGCAGGGGCGCAGCCGCAACGAACTGGCCCGCCAGGCGCAGGCGGCGGTAGAACACGCGTTATTCGGTACCGCCGAGAGCCTCAAGCACGCCGCCTGACTCGACCTGGTTTAGCGGGGCCCACTGTAGGGTGGACAACGTTTTCCCTGTCCACCGAGCACGGTTAATGGGTGGATGTGAAAAGCGACATCCACCCTACGGATTTAGGAATTGAGCTCACGCTCAGCAAAGGCCATCAACTCCGGATAAAACGCCCGGAAATCCTTGCACAGCGGTTCATACAGGCGCTCCAGCTCCAGCTCGGCGTCGTCGAGCAATGCGGGCCGGGACAAGCGTCGGCGCATGCTGGCAACGACCCGCTCCAGCACGCTGAAGTCGCGGTAACTGCCCAGCCAGTCCTGCGCAGCCATGCGCGGCGCAATCTGCGCCAGGTGCCCCGGCAGATGCGCCTCATCGGCCAGCACCTGATAAACCCGCGTGGTGAAGGCCGGCAGCGGCTCGCTGGCGTAGTCCTCCCAGGCATTGGCCAGGCAATGATCGAAAAACAGGTCGAGTAGAATGCCCGAGGTGCGCCGCCGCGCAGCCGGGAAGCGCATCCGGGCCTCAAAAATCAGCGGATGGCTGTCGGTAAACATGTCGATGCGTCGATGCAGGCGGATCGCCGCTTCGATGTCCGCGGGATAACGACCGTCCAGCCGGCCTTTGACGAAATCGCCGTACAGGCTGCCGAGCAGTTGCGCCGGCGCCGGCCCGCCCAGGTGCAGATGTGCCAAGTAGTTCATGGTTCGCAGCTTATTCCATTGGCGCGGCTTCGGCACGCCGACAGTCTCCTGGAATCTGCAGTTCAGCCCTGCTAAAGATCGGTACGCGTCTTGGTGATGAATAGCAAAGATGGACTCGCCATAGCCATTCCTCCTCAACTCTGGAGCCGTCCATGCCCCGTCTGACCCCTGAAGGCTTGCACATCCGCCCGCGCCAGCCGGATTTTGACCTGCCCAGCCCATTGCCGCGTCATTGGCACAGTGGGGATGCATTTAAGAGTCACTTTTTCAATGCCATGTCGGTGCTGTTCCCCGATGGCGAACGTTTTTTCATCGACTCCGTGCGGCTGTTTCGCGACCAGATCGAAGACCCTGAATTGCGTGAAGAGATACGCGGCTTTATCGGCCAGGAAGGCCATCACAGCCGTGAGCATCAGGACTACAACCAACGCCTGCGCGATCTGGGCTACAACATCGACTACCTGGAGCGCGGTTTGCAGCGACGCCTCGCATTCGTCAAACGGCATCTGTCACCCGAACTGCAATTGGCCGCCACTTGTGCGGTGGAACACCTGACCGCCATTTTGGCCAACGCCCTGCTCAGCAATCCCGCCTGGATGGACGGCGCCGATCCGCGTCTGGCCCGCCTGTGGCGCTGGCACGCGCTGGAGGAAACCGAGCACAAGGCGGTGGCCTTCGATGTGTATCAACAGGTGTGTGGCAGTCCCTGGCTGCGCCGCCGGGCCATGGTGCAGAGCACCCTCTTCTTCACCTGGGACACCCTCAAAGGGATGCGGCATATGCTCAAGCGCGACGGCTTGCTGTGGAACTGGCGCGTCTGGCGCAACGGTCTGGTCTGGCTGTGGGGCAGCCGCGGCATCTTCCGCCCGCTGGTACGCGACTACCTGGATTTCTATCGCCGCGACTTCCACCCCTGGCAGCATGACAACCGCGTATTGATGGAGCGCTATCAGGTGGAATTTGCCAAGGAAGCGGCCTGACTGAGGCCGACAACTTTCATGTGCACCGTTGTAGGGCTCCTCGCCCGTTGCTGGCTGCACAGATAAACGCACTGAGTCGCCGGGCAGCCCATCTTTTTAGCCTGATGCTCCGCTGGCGGGGTGCTCGTGAAACGTTGTGTTTTCCATCCCAACACCGTGCAGCGAGCGACGCAGCCCTACTTCATTCACACCGGTCTCACCCTGCTGCGGCGTGGCCGGGCGGCCCACCGCCTACCTGAAAATGCCGGCGCTTACTGTTCGCCTTCGTGCTGGCGGCGCGGCCAGACCAGGCTGAACTGCGCGCCGCCCAACGCGCTGCGACCAATCAGTGCGCGCCCGCGGTGCCAGTAGATGATGCGACGCACGATGGACAACCCCAGGCCGTGCCCACCCGACGCGCGCGTGCGGCTGTCATCCAGACGCAGGAATGGCGTGGTGAAGATTCGTTCCCAAGCTTCTTCCGGCACACCCGGTCCGTCATCCTCGATATCGATTCGACAACGGTTCATGCCCACAGTAAAACTGACGCGCACCTTGGATTCCGCGTGGCGCAGGGCATTACTCACCAGGTTCTGCACCGCGCGGTGCAAGTAACGCGGCTCGGCTTCGACTGTGCTGCCCGAACCGTCCTGCGCCGGCTGCCATAGCCCGCGTTCGATGCGCACGTCGGCACGTAGCGGGGCCAGTTCATCGATCACCTGATCGAGCAGCGCCTCCAGCCGGACCTCCTGGAAGTTCAGCGCCGGCGAACCCTGCTCCAGGCGTGCGTAAACCAGCATCTCGTCCACCAACCGGTCGAGTTCTTGGATATCGTGGTCCATACCCGCCAAGTATTTGCCCCGGCTGGTGGCATCCGGCGCCTCGCCGACCATCTCCAGACCAAAACGCAACCGCGCCACCGGCGTGCGCAATTCATGGGACACCGCGCGCACCAGTTCGCGTTGCATCGACAGCAGCCGTTGCAGGTGCTCGGCCATGACGTTGAAGGCCACGGCCAGACGGCCCACCGAATCGGTACCCACCTCCGGAACGCGGGTCTCCAGGCTGCCGGCGGCGATCCGCGTCGCGGCGGCTTCCAGGCCGCGCAAGCGACGCTCCAGTCGACGCACCAGCCAATACAGCGTCAGGCCGATCAGGCTGAGACCCAGCGCCACGAAAAGCACCAACAGGTGTGGCGGATAGGGGTTCATGCGGTACAACGGGCCCAACTCGAGCACCCAGGGCGAAGCCACCATGCTGGCGATCACCCGAATTGACTCGCCCCCCCTGCCCAGCGCCATGACCGTATCGCCCTCCGCGACCCGTCGGCGCTGGTCGGCGTCCATTTCAATACGCTCGATGGGCAGCAGGTTCACCGCGAAGCCGAAATCCTTCTCTGCCTTCAACGCCTCCAGCCGACGCGGCTGCTCGATCATGGGGTAACGCGCCAGTTCATCCATCAGCAAATACAGGGTGGCGCGCGCCAGCTGTTCGCTGACCTGTCCCACGCTGGCGGTGAGCAACAGTTGCTCCGCTCGGCTGACCAGTACGTACACCATCGAAGGCTGCGTGCCGCTCTGCTGGACCAGTACCTGACCGCGCATCAGGCGACCGCGCGAGGGTGCATCCAGCGGCAACTCGGAAAGATGCTGCAAGCGCAGCGGCACACCCAGCATGCGCTCCCATAACGCCGTGGCCCGTTGACGTTCCACAGCATTCATCGACGTCAGGTTGTCGGCCATCAGATGAAAGGTGCCGCTGGCCAAGCGCTCGCGGTAATGATCGACGCGCAAGCCGTTGACCAGTTGCAGGCTGCCCACACCTAGCAAGGCAACCAGCACCAGGGTGGCGAGCATGCCGGCATAAATGCGCAGAAAAATCGAGTTCACGGGCCGTCCATCAATTGGGAAAAAAGCAGCAGCACCTGCGCGCTATTACAGCTCCTCGGCCGCCTCGCGCACAAACAGATAACCCTTGCCGCGAATGGTCTTGATCAGGCGCGGCAACACCGGGTCATCGCCGATTTTTGGGCGGATACGCGAGATGCGCACGTCGATGGAGCGATCCTGGCCGTCGTATTCGATGCCGCGCAGGGCGTTGAAGATTTCCTCGCGAGACAGGATGCGCCCAGCATTCACCGCCAGCAGCCAGAGCAGGTCGAACTCGGCGCCGGTCAGATCGATCAATTCCTCGCCCAACCAGGCTTCGCGGCGGGCGTTGTCCAGACGCAGGGCGCCGAACTCCAGGCGCTGCGGCGTGCCTTCCACTTCGCCAGCACCTTCCCGACGGCGCAGCAAGGCGCGGATACGCGCCAGCAGCACCAGCGGGCGCACCGGTTTGCACACATAATCGTCGGCGCCGGACTCCAACCCCTGCACCTGGTCCGTGTCGTCCGTACGCGCCGTAAGCATCAGGATCGGCCCCGCGTATGCCGGGCGCACCTGCTTGCAGATCGACAGCCCGTCCACGCCGGGCAGCATCAGGTCGAGAATCACCAGATCGGGGCGTTCATCAATAATGCGCGCCGCTGCCT
Organism: Serpens gallinarum; assembly: GCF_014836765.1. Lineage (GTDB taxonomy): Bacteria > Pseudomonadota > Gammaproteobacteria > Pseudomonadales > Pseudomonadaceae > Serpens > Serpens gallinarum. The sequence continues at coordinate 181,513 of NZ_JACSQG010000005.1, read as the reverse complement.
GGGCGCCGTCAGATTCGATATCCACCCGTAGGCCGTGGGCGACCAGGTAATCACGGGTGAGCTCGGCCAGGCGCAAGTCATCCTCGACGATCAAGATTCGCCAGCAGTCCTGTTCCATGCGCCGCCCTCCCTATCGATACAGCCCGAAAAGGCCGGCATTGTAGCAATCTGCCCACGTCTGCACAGGCCATGCCATTTTCAACGGGAAAACACAACATATAGTGTTTTGCCCCGACGACAAAAAAACTCTGCTGCCAAGGTCGCAAAATGACAAAAACAGCAAAGATCGCCCAGACGCCCGCTACAGCCGGTTACGCAAAGCTAACCCACAGACTTATCCACAGATGGCCACTACCCGCTATCTTGCCACGCCCGTACGCAATCAATATCCTGTATCTTATTCAGCAATGACCCCTACATATTGTGTTCAGATGAACCAGTAGGCACTACAGGACTCTAACCGGACGAGACCGAAAAACGCTCGACCGACTAGCCTAAACACCTTGTTTCTGCAACCCCTGACGGACTGATTGCAGACCAGACTGAGGTTGCTTCGGATGCTCCCCCGACAGCGGGTCGCAGCAGCGAAGCAACCTCAGCAACCACTAGGGGTTGTGTTGGAGGTTTTCCTCCAGCGGACTGGGCGCCAGGAAGGCATTTTGATGTAGGCCAGACCCGTTCCGAATTACCCATGCCCACGCCGGCGCAGTTCGCAGGCGTGCGCGTTTTGTTTTAGCAGTAAGACGTGAGGCGTCCCAATCAACGGATGCCGACCATTGGAGATGCGGAGATCCCCATGCAAACCGATACCACACGCGAGACACAGGCCAACGTGCAGCCTGTCGACAACCGCCAGGACCTGAGCGCCACCGCGCCGGGTCAGCTGCGCGTGATCAAGCGCAACGGCACCGTGGTGCCCTACACCGACGACAAGATCACCGTGGCGATTACCAAGGCGTTTCTCGCAGTGGAAGGCGGCCAGGCGGCTGCCTCCTCGCGCATCCACGAAACCGTGCGCCATCTGACCGAGCAGGTCACCGCCGCCTTCAAGCGCCGCATGCCGTCCGGCGGCACGCTGCACATCGAAGACATCCAGGACCAGGTGGAACTGGCGCTGATGCGCGCCGGCGAGCAGAAGGTCGCCCGCGACTACGTGCTGTACCGCGAAGCCCGCGCCCTGGAACGCAAGCGCACCGCACACAACGTGACCCAGCCGCACCCGAGCATTCGCATCACCCTGGACGATGGCAGCCAGCGCCCGCTGGACCTCGGCCGCCTGCAGACCATCATCCGTGAAGCTTGTGAAGGCTTGGCCGAAGTGGACGGCGCGCTGATCGAACGCGAAACCCTGAAGAACCTCTACGACGGCGTCGCGCAAAAAGACGTCAACACCGCTTTGGTGATGACCGCGCGCACCCTGGTGGAACGCGAGCCGAACTACTCCTACGTTACCGCCCGCCTGTTGCTTGACACCTTGCGCGCCGAAGCGCTGGGCTTCCTCGACGTGGCCAAGGCCGCCACCCACCACGAAATGGCTGAGATCTACGCCAAGGCGCTGCCCGCCTACGTGGAAAAGGGTGTGGAATTCGAACTGCTCGATCCCAAGCTCAAGGGCTATGACCTGGCCAAGCTGGGCGCGGCGATCGATCACGAGCGCGACCAACAGTTCACCTACCTGGGCCTGCAAACCCTCTACGACCGCTACTTCATCCACAAGGACGGTGTGCGCTTCGAACTGCCGCAAGTGTTCTTCATGCGCGTGGCCATGGGCCTGGCAATGGAAGAGCAGAACAAGGAAGCGCGTGCCATCGAGTTCTACAACCTGTTGTCGTCCTTCGATTACATGGCCTCGACCCCGACCCTGTTCAACGCCGGCACCCTGCGCCCGCAGCTGTCCTCCTGCTACCTGACCACCGTGCCGGACGACCTGGGCGGCATCTACAACGCCATCCGCGACAACGCCCTGCTGTCCAAATTCGCCGGCGGCCTGGGCAACGACTGGACCCCGGTGCGCGCTCTGGGCGCCTACATCAAGGGCACCAATGGCAAGTCCCAGGGCGTCGTGCCCTTCCTGAAAGTGGTCAACGACACCGCCGTCGCCGTCAACCAGGGCGGCAAGCGCAAGGGCGCGGTGTGCGCCTACCTGGAAACCTGGCACCTGGACATCGAGGAATTCCTCGAACTGCGCAAGAACACCGGTGACGACCGTCGCCGCACCCATGACATGAACACCGCCAACTGGGTGCCCGACCTGTTCATGAAGCGCGTCTTCGACGACGGCTCCTGGACGCTGTTCTCGCCCTCCGACGTGCCCGACCTGCACGACCTCACCGGCAAGGCCTTCGAGGAGCGCTACGAGTACTACGAAGCCCTGGCCACCTACGGCAAGATCAAGCTGCACAAGGTCGTTCAGGCCAAGGACCTGTGGCGCAAGATGCTCTCGATGCTGTTCGAGACCGGCCACCCGTGGATCACCTTCAAGGACCCGTGCAACCTGCGCAGCCCGCAGCAGCACGTGGGCGTGGTGCACAGTTCCAACCTGTGCACCGAGATCACCCTGAACACCAACGCCGACGAAATCGCCGTCTGCAACCTAGGCTCGGTCAACCTGCCGAACCATATCGTCGATGGCAAGCTGGACACCGAGAAGCTTGCGCGCACCGTGCGCACCGCGGTACGCATGCTCGATAACGTCATCGACATCAACTACTACAGCGTGCCGCAGGCGCGTAACTCCAACCTCAAGCACCGTCCGGTGGGCCTGGGCATCATGGGCTTCCAGGATGCGCTGTACCTGCAGCACATCGCCTACGGTTCCGACGCGGCCATCGAGTTCGCCGACAAATCCATGGAGGCGGTCAGCTACTACGCCATCCAGGCGTCCTGCGACCTGGCAGACGAGCGCGGTGCCTACGAGACCTTCCAGGGTTCGCTGTGGAGCCAGGGCATTCTGCCGCTGGATTCCCAGCAGATCCTCATCGAGGCCCGTGGCCAGAAATACATCGACGTCGACCTGACCGAGTCCCTGGACTGGGCCCCGGTACGCGAGCGCGTCAAGAAAGGCATTCGTAACTCGAACATCATGGCCATCGCACCGACCGCGACCATCGCCAACATCACCGGCGTGTCGCAGTCCATCGAGCCGACCTACCAGAACCTGTACGTGAAATCGAACCTGTCCGGCGAATTCACCGTGATCAACCCCTACCTGGTGCGCGACCTCAAGGCCCGCGGCCTGTGGGACGCGGTAATGATCAACGACCTCAAGTACTACGACGGCTCCGTGCAGCAGATCGAGCGCATCCCGCAAGAACTGAAAGACCTGTACGCCACCGCCTTCGAAGTCGAAACCAAGTGGATCGTCGACGCCGCCAGCCGCCGCCAGAAGTGGATCGACCAGGCGCAGTCGCTGAACCTGTACATCGCCGGCGCCTCGGGCAAGAAGCTCGACGTGACCTACCGCATGGCCTGGTACCGTGGCCTGAAAACCACCTACTACCTCCGTGCCCTGGCCGCCACCAGCACCGAGAAATCCACCATCACCACCGGCAAGCTCAACGCCGTATCCAGCGGTGGCAATGACGGCCTCAGCGCCGCCCCGGCAGTGGCACCGGTAGCACCGATGTCCGCCGGCCCGGCGCCCGTGCCGAAAGCCTGTGCCATCGATGAACCCGACTGCGAAGCCTGCCAGTAGACGTTAACTGACGCACGAACCTGAGCGGCGCACGCGTTGTTGCCGGGCCGCTTCGGCTCCTCACGTACAACAGTACGCTCCGGGGCCAAAGCAACCCGACGCCTAGCGCTCACTCGCTCAGTTTCGCGCTCACACCCGAGCTGAGTTTGTAAGAGCGGGCTCGCTCGCGAACCGACCTTGTAGGGTGCCGCTTTATGCATCCACCAATGGGCGCCACGCCACAGCCCAAAGACACAACACATTCCGCGCTTTTGCGTGCACACCAAAAGCCATCAAACCTTTCGACCGGGCACGGACCGGTCCCCAATCAGGAGAAACCGCCATGCTGAGCTGGGACGAATTCGACAAGCCCGAAGAAGGCCAAACCACCGCCCAACCGGCGAGCGCCCCCAACGCCGCCGCCCAGGGCCTTGAACACCTCGACGGCCAGGCCGCCGGCATCGTGCAGCAAGCCCGCGCCGTCGCCGCCGACGACTCCGCCGCCGTGGCCCGCGCCAAGGCCGCGCTGAACGCCCTCGACATCCAGGAAGGTCTGGACGAGCTGGAAGGCTCCTCCGCTCGCGTGCAAGTCGGCGACAAGCAAATGATCAACGCCCGCGCCGACCTCAACCAGCTCGTGCCCTTCAAGTACGACTGGGCCTGGCAGAAATACCTCGATGGCTGCGCCAACCACTGGATGCCGCAAGAGGTCAACATGACCGCCGACATCGCCCTGTGGAAAAGCCAGGACGGCCTCTCCGAAGACGAGCGCCGCATCGTCAAGCGCAACCTGGGCTTCTTCTCCACCGCCGACAGCCTGGTCGCCAACAACCTGGTGCTGGCCGTGTACCGCCTGATCACCAACCCCGAATGCCGCCAGTACATCCTGCGCCAGGCCTTCGAAGAGGCGATCCACACCCACGCCTACCAGTACTGCATCGAATCCCTCGGCATGGATGAAGGCGAGATCTTCAACATGTACCACGAGATTCCCAGCGTCGCGAAAAAGGCCAGCTGGGGCCTCAAGTACACCCGCTCGATCTCCGACCCGATGTTCAATACCGGCACGGTGGAGACCGACAAGGAATTCCTGCGCAACCTGATCGCCTACTACTGCGTGCTGGAGGGCATCTTCTTCTACTGCGGCTTCACCCAGATCCTCTCCATGGGCCGCCGCAACAAGATGACCGGCACCGCCGAGCAGTTCCAATACATCCTGCGCGACGAATCCATGCACCTGAACTTCGGCATCGACGTGATCAACCAGATCAAGATCGAAAACCCACACCTGTGGGACGACGCCATGAAGGACGAAGCGACGCAGATGATCCTGCAGGGCACCCAACTGGAAATCGAATACGCCCGCGACACCATGCCCCGTGGTGTGCTCGGCATGAACGCCGCGATGATGGAGGACTACCTCAAATTCATCGCCAACCGCCGATTGACGCAGATTGGCCTCAAGGAAGAGTACCCGGGCACCACCAACCCGTTCCCGTGGATGTCGGAAATCATGGACTTGAAGAAGGAGAAGAACTTCTTTGAGACACGGGTGATTGAGTATCAGACGGGTGGGGCGTTGAGCTGGGATTGATAGCACCTTGACATTGCTATACGGTTCGACCTACGCCCGCCATGGATGTAGGGGATGAGCTGAATTAAGAAGCCCCGCCTAGTGCGGGGCTTTCTTATGGATCAGAAAATGAACGATTTAACGCAATCGATAGAAGAACTTAAACAAGAAATCCCAAGCGCCCCAACAATAATAAATGAATTCTTCACCACAACAGCAAAATATTCACCATTACTAGACCCTGAAAACCAAACTCATATTGGAATTGAGAAAAAAGAGCGCGGTATACACGTTAATGAGCCTGCCTTCATAAGAAGAATTGAGATTTCTGGAAATGCCGGAGAAATAATCAAGGACATTGCATTAGAAATTAATGCTGGGACAAAGAAGATAATACCAAAGCCAACAAAGCTCAACGATACCACCGCACAATTCATGGTAAATTCCATAGCCCTTGGCATCAAAATAAAATCCAACCACATACTCGTAAAGCCAGAGGCAAATAAAATAAAAATAATAGGCTATCCATTTTCACAATTTGCTGAAATCTCAGAAAAAATAAAAACAACGATAGACACGATTTACAATATAGAATCAAAAATTGAAAAATATAAAAAACAGAACCTTGAACTAGAGACCAAGTCAGAAGTATTAAAATCCGAAAAAGAAAGCCTCGAAAATGAAATAATAGAGGCATCAAAAGAAAAAGCCACAACAGAAGAGGAGCTAAATAAAACCGAAGAGGAACTAGAGCTTCTAATAGAGAAAACAAATATCCAATCCATAGATCTACAAAACAAGCTTACCCATTTTAACGAGGCAAAAAATAACCACGACCAACTAACAGAGCAAGTAAAGGATCTTAACAAAAGCATATCAGCAAAGAAAAGCGAACTTACCACTATAATAAATGATAGAAACCTTATCTCGGACGAATATAGAGACTATGTAAAAGAGGGGAAAGGCCAATCCAAGCTTTATTCAATCTTAGCCACCATTTCCTTATCGAGTATAATTTTCTGCATTTACCAGCTTTACCACAGCGCTAGCAAACTGCTTTTTACAGACTACGTAAGCGCCTCTGATATCTTATCAAATTTTATTTTAAGGATTCCATTTGCACTCGTTTTTGGGCTTGGAATTCTTTACTCATGGAAACTTTCGAAATCGCTTTTTTCAAAAATTTTCAAAATTCATGAAGACCGTCTTAATCTGGCAAAGCTGCTAATCATTGCAAAGGACACCGTATACTCAGCAGCCCACGGACTGGAAATTGAAGACCAAACAAGATTTCAAGAGCGCATAAGACTAAAAGTTGCAATTTTAAAGAGCCATCTAGCGAAAGATCTTGAAAAAGACTTCGAATACAAACCAGCCCCTTTAAATACAGAAGAAGAAAAAGACACTGCCCTCGCCGAAGATAACGAGCCAGGCATGAAAAGGAAAACGTGACAAAAGAGACTGACAAAAAAGGAAAAGGGGACAGATTTATTTTTCATTCCCACCTAGGCAGACTCCACACCGCTTGCCATTGCCGGCCCAAGGGCCGGCATAAGCCATTACCCGCCTCGAAAGCCACATCATGCAACTGCCCTCGCCTCCCCAAAGCCCTGAACTCGAAACCCTCCTGCGGGCCTACAACCAGATTCGTAGGGTGGACAACGCGTAGCTTGTCCACCATGGTTGCTGCCCCGCACGCTCAAGGACGAGCCGCCGCGCCCGCGTTCCCGGCGCCACCTATTTTTTCACCGTTAATCTGCTTAACCGCAGTCAGTAGCCTGTATATCCAAGGTGGAAAACGCTGCGAAACAAAAAGGGGGACAGATTATTTAAACCTTCCCCTTGTTTTCGCAATCCGCCACAAGCCGAACCTATAAGGACTCCAATGCCCGGCTTCCACAACGTTACCGCAACCTTCAAGGCCTTCCTTGACGACCTGAGTATCCGCCGCGCTGCCGACCTGCAGCGACTGTCGCAGCTGAAGAATGGTTTCGAAGGCTGGTTGAAGATCGAGTTCTATCTCTGGCTGATTGCGCAATACCAACTGGAGCCAGACAACGAGGATATCGGCCTCGAGTACACGGTCTGGTTGGACCAGCGGCGCAGGCAGATGGACCGAGACACCAAGCAATGCGACCTGTGGGTGCGCGAGGCCAGTGGTCGCGGCTTTCATTACATCGAGCTGAAAGTCCCGTTCGCCAATACTAACCAGGGCAAGATGATGCTCAGTGCCTCGGATGACTTCTGGTATATGTCGCGTTTGCTTGCCAGCAACCAGTCAGTAGCCACCGGCAGCTCCATTCTGCTCGGAGTCGGTTTCACCGATGAGCGCTGGCGTCGGGCAATCGACGAGGCGGTGGAGTACGCAGGCAACGAGCTGGGTTGCGTGCAGACCGAAGTGGGCAGCCTGACCCTAGTGGCCGAGTTTCCACTGCGCTGGGCGGTAATGACCAAGACCTACCTTCAAGGACGTGACAACCTCGGCCTTGCCGAGCGCGCCGAGCTATCGGCACAACCCGTCGTTTCAGCGGTTCAGTTTGATCAATCGAGCGTCACTGGTTGAGCCAGTAGCTTGTATCCATGGTGGAAAACGCTTCGCGGTTTTCCACCCTACGTTCGGGATAGCAGCGGAGTGATGTATTTGTAGGGTGGACAACGCGTAGCTTGTCCACCATGCGTAATCTGCGTAACCGCGGCAGCCAATAGCCTGGAGATCCACGGCGGAAAACGCTTCTCGGTTTTCCACCTACGGGTTTGAGCTGGCATGGCGGATTCGTAGGGTGGACAACGCGCAGCTTGTCCACCATGTTTGCAATCCCCGCATGCTCAAGGACGAGACGTCATGCCCGACTACCGCCGTGCCCGGGTGCCTGGCGCCACCTATTTCTTCACCGTGAATCTGCATAACCGCAGCAGTGATTTACTGATCCGCGAAGTCGCGTTGCTTCGCGATACGGTTCGGGCCACCAAAGCTCGTCATCCTTTCCATATCGATGCCTGGGTAGTGTTGCCCGAACATATGCACTGCCTGTGGACGCTACCGCCCGGCGATGCCAACTTCGCACTGCGCTGGAAGGTGATTAAATTCGCCTTCGCCAAACGTCTGCCAATCACCGAGACGCTCACCGCAACGCAACAACGACGCGGCGAGCGAGGCATCTGGCAGCGGCGCTATTGGGAACACCTGATCCGTGACGAAGAGGACTATCAACGCCACTTCGACTACATCCACTACAACCCACTGAAACACGGCCACGTGCAACGATTGGTGGATTGGCCCTATTCGAGTTTTCATCGGGCTGTGGCGATGGGTATTTACGCTGAGGACTGGTGCGGTGACCCATCGTTGGATGAGAACAGCTACGGGGAGTGAGCTGGGCTGCTGGTGGAAAACGCTTCGCGGTTTTTCACCCTACGAACTGAAACACGGCCCTATTCGAGTTCATCGGGCTGTGGCGATGGGTATTTACGCTGAGGACTGGTGCGGTGACCCATCGTTGGATGAGAACGGCTACGGGGAGTAGTTGTGCTGCTGGTGGAAAACGCTTCGCGGTTCTTCACCCTACGAACTGAAACACGGCCCTATTCGAGTTCATCGGACTGTGGCGATGGGTATTTACGCTGAGGACTGGTGTGGTGGCCCATCGTTGGATGAGAACGGCTACGGGGAGTGACTTGGGCTGCTGGTGGAAAACGCTTCGCGGTTTTCCACCCTACGAACTTCGCAACACTTCATTTTTGTTCGTTTCTGCTCTCCCCATGAGAACGCAGTTCTCGACGCTCCGGCGTCCGCGGCAATGCCCGGACGTGAACGCAAACTATTCCCTCCAACGAACCGCGCGAACTCAGGAAATATCGATCTGGTATCGGAACCCCTCGGCCCCGGCGCGGGACAGCCGGTATTCCAGCGGGGAACGGTCGTAACCCAGCGCCGTGCGCTCGATAGTGACCACGGGGGAGCCCTCGGCAACCGAAAGGGTCTTGGCCATGGCGCCATTGGCTGCGCCGACGGTGAGGGTTTCCTTGGCGGAGGCGATGCGTTGGCCGCACTGCTCTTCATAAAACGGGTAGAGCAGTTCGCCAAAATCTTCAGCGTCGATATCCAGCAACGCGCCGAAGCGTGAGGCGGGCAGCCAAATTTCTTCGTGGAACAGCGTGCGGTCTTCAATCATGCGCAGGCGCTTTATGTGGACCACCTGTTCGCCGTCTGGCAGCTCCAGTGCGGTGGCGACCGTCTGGGATGGCTCGTGCAACGTCTTGGACAGGATACGGCTGGTGGGAATCTCGCGGCCGCCGTTGGCATCCACCTGGCGAAAGAAACGCGCCAGCGACGCCTCGAAGTTGGGCCGGCGCACAAAGGTGCCGCGCCCCTGGCTGCGCAACAGCAGCCCTTCGTTGACCAGCGTATCCACCGCCTTGCGTACGGTGCCGATGGCCACGCCATAAAGTTTGGTCAGTTCCGCTTCGGTGGGAATGGGCGCCCCAGGCGTCCATTCACCGGCGGCGATCTTGGCCAGCATTTCTTCGCGCAGGCGCTGATAGAGCGGCAGGCGCTCGTCGTATCCAAGTGTCGGGGCGTTCATTCGATCGATCCAGGTCCACACACGTCCAGCCACTTTAGCACCGACCCATGATTGACAGATATCCATCTCCGAATATATGGTCATCCATTCATATATATGACTACATGATCGCTCGAATAATGGCACCCACCGCGCAGGGCTTCGCATCCGAGGCCATGCACCCCACCGGCGGTTTGCCTAACAACAAACGACCAGAGTTACCTTGCTCATGAAAGCCCATCACCCGCCCGCCCTTACTGGCGTCGACACGCACGCCCATATCTTTCGCCATGACCTGCCGATGGTGCCGAACCGTCGTTACAGCCCGCATTACGATGCGCTGATAGAGCAGTACTTCGACCATCTGGACCGCAATGGCCTCTCGCACGGCGTACTGATCCAGCCGAGTTTTCTGGGAACCGACAACAGTTTCATGCTCGACGCGCTACGGCGTTATCCGCAGCGGCTGCGCGCCGTTGCAGTAGTCGATGCGGATGTCACTGACCAGGAATTGGACGAACTGGATAACGCGGGCGTGGTCGGCATCCGCCTGAACCTGGTGGGCAAGGCACTGGTCGATTACAGCGGCCCCGCCTGGACCGCGCTGTTCGAGCGGTTGGCCCCGCGCGGTTGGCAAGTGGAGATTCAACGCAGCATCGATGACCTGGCTCTGATCGTGCCGTCGATCCTGGCCAGTGGCGTCAACGTGGTGATCGACCATTTCGGGCTGCCGGCTGGCGGCATCGACCCAAACAACCCCAACCACCAGGCGTTTCTCGCATTGCTGGCTGACAAGCGCGTGTGGCTGAAGCTGTCCGCGGCCTATCGCAGCCAATCCGACTTGGCCCAGGCAGCTTGGCTAGTGCAACAGACTCGCCAGGCGAGCGGCGGCCTCGACCGCTGCCTGTGGGGCAGCGACTGGCCGAATACCCAGTTCGAGCAACACACCGATTATGACCAGCAGTCCGCCTTCATCAAGGCGTTGCTCCCGGACGCCAGCGAGCGCAACCAGGTGCTGATGGTTAACCCGAAGAAGCTGTTCGGCTTCGACGTCTCCCGTTAACGAATCAAAATAACAACAGGACTCTCTCACATGATGAGCATGCTCGTCGTCGCGGCGATCGTCGTCGCCGTCGCCCTTGGCTACAAGACCCGGATCAACATCGGCCTGTTTGCCATTGCCTTTGCCTACCTGATCGGCTGTTTCGGCATGGGCCTCAGCCCGTCCGAAATCATCGGCATGTGGCCGCTGAAGATTTTCTTTGTGATCTTTTCGGTCTGCCTGTTCTACAGCTTCGCCACCGTCAACGGCACGCTGGAGAAGCTGGCCGAACACCTGATCTATCAATGTCGGACCGTGCCGCAGTTGCTGCCGTTTGCGGTGTTCTTCACCGCGACGGCCATCTCGGCGATGGGCGCGGGGTATTACACCGTACTGGCCTTCATGGCACCCATCACCCTGCTGCTCTGTCAGCGCACCGGCATGAGCCTGATTACTGGCGGGATGGCGGTCAACTATGGCGCGCTGAGCGGGGCCAACTTCGTGTCGAGCCAGAGCGGCATTATTTTCCGCGGCCTGATGGTGAACGCAGGCATCCCGGAAAACGAGGCCTTCATCAACGCGGCGGGGATCTTTGTCAGTACCCTGGTGATTCCGCTGGTGGTGATTTCCGGGCTGGTGTTCATGACCGGGCATGGCAAGGCGATGAAGGCCTCTGCCTACCTGGCGACCGCGCCGACGCCGCTCAACCGCGAACAAAAGATGACCTTGTGGCTGACCCTTCTGATGATGGCCATCGTGCTCGCGGCGCCTATTGCCAACATCATCCTGCCGGACAACGCCACAGTCAGCTTCATCAACGCGAAGATGGACATCGGCCTGATTGCCAGCCTGTTCTCGGTCGTCGCGCTGCTGCTGAAACTGGGCGACGAGCGCAAGGCCATGGCCTCGGTGCCCTGGGCCACGCTCATCATGATCTGCGGCGTGGGCATGCTCATCTCGGTCGCCATCAAGGCGGGCACCATTGACCTGTTGGCATCGTGGATGGGTAATAGCATTCCGCCGATTATGGTGCCGGTCGTGTTCGGTGTGGTGGCGGCGTTCATGTCGCTGTTCTCCAGCACCCTCGGCGTTGTGACCCCGGCCCTGTTCCCGATGGTGCCGGCGATTGCCTCGACACTGGGCCTCGATCCGATGATTCTGTTCATCGCCATCGTCGTCGGTTCCCAGGCCACCTCGATTTCGCCCTTCTCCTCCGGCGGCAGCCTGATCCTCGGCGCCTGCCCCACAGAAGAAAGCCGCACCTCGCTCTTTCCGCAGTTGCTCCTCCGGGCTGCGCCCTTGGGCTTCGTCGCGGCGCTGATCTTCAACCTGCTGCTGACTTTCGTGTATTGACCCCCGATTAGCCTGAGCCTAGCGCCAGGCTACTGCGTCGATGCATGTGGAAATCGTCTCCGCCCAAGGCCATGCCGATCCTCTCTGGAATGGCCTTGGGCGTTGCCGCACCCGAGTGATGTCACCGGGGCCGCACTGTCAGCGCCTCGGCACCGCAGCCCATTCAGGGCTAGGAGAAATCGGATGAAAGAATGGTTCGCTGACCTCAGCATGACCAAGAAGCTGGCCATCGGCTTTGGCTCGGTGCTTTTACTGACCGCTGCGCTGGCCGTTTCCGGCTGGCTCAGCCTGGGTGATGTAACGCGCCGCAGCACGCTGCTGGAGCAGATTGCCTCGCTGAACGAATCGCTGGCCGAGCTGAGAGTCACCCGCCTGCAGTACATGCTCGACAACGGTGATGTGACATCGGCCGAGACCGTAGACCGTACGTTGGCAGGGTTTGAACAGCGCCTCAACGAGATCCTGCCAAACTTCACTCGGCCCGAAAATGTGGCCCTTCTGCGCCAGCAAGCCGAGCAGATTCAGCTCACCCGCGCCTCGCTGCAGAAGATGCGTGCCGCCTATGCTGCGGGCACCGCAGCCCGCGCCGACATGGGTAAGCAGGCGGCATTGGCCAGCAAGCCCATCGACGATATGGGCAAGGCGGTGGAGCGGTTCTCGGCCTCTGATGGCAATCGCTATGCCGGGCTCGAGGCGATTTCCGACTTGCGCATGAACTGGCAGTTGGTGCGTTACCAGATGCGCGGCTACAACATAACGCCTACCGCCGCAGTCGCGGCTCAAGTCGAAAAGCAGATCGAGCGAGCTCGCCAATCGGCCGCACGCGTGCAAGAGGTACTTGGAGGCAATTTCGCCACTCAAGTAGCAGTCACCAAACAAGCACTCGACGGATACCTGGTCGCGCTCGAGGCCGTCGTGGCCCAGACCGAGGCGATTGCCACGGCACGCCAGGAAATGGCGAATCAGACCACGGAGATCAACCGTCTCGGCAAGGCATTGGCCCAAGCCCAGGACGCGTTACTCGAGGAAGATATTGCGCAAGCTCGACTCACCCAGCTCACGGTTGCGACCCTGGCCTTGCTGATCGGCCTCTTCGCTGCGTGGCAGATTACACGGCAAATCACCCATCCCCTGGCCGCGACGCTTGCGGTGGTCAGGAATATCGCTGCGGGTAATTTGACCGACCAGCGCCACATTACCCGCAAAGACGAAATTGGCGCATTGCAGCAGGGCGTGATGAGCATGGCGGCGACCCTGCGCGAGCTCATCGGGGGCATTCGCGACAGCGTCACGCAAATGGCCAGTGCTGCCGAGCAGCTGTCAGCCGTGACCGAGCAGACCAGCGTCGGCATGAACGCTCAGAAGGTCGAAACTGACCAGGCCGCCACTGCCATGCACGAGATGTCCGCCACGGTGCAGGAAGTGGCACGCAATGCCGAGGATGCTTACCAAGCGGCCAGCGATGCCGATCGCGAAGCCCGCGCGGGCGACGCGGTGGTCAGCGAAGCTATCCAGCAGATCGAGCGCCTGTCCGACGAGATGCTCCGCTCTACCGACGCCATGGCCAAGCTGGAATCGGAAAGCAAACGCATCGGCAGCGTCATGGACGTGATCAAGACAGTGGCCGAGCAAACCAACCTGCTGGCGCTCAACGCGGCCATCGAGGCAGCCCGTGCGGGTGAAGCGGGACGCGGGTTCGCGGTGGTGGCCGACGAAGTGCGTGGCCTGGCACAGCGGACGCAGAACTCCACCGAAGAAATCGAACAGTTGGTCGCCGCGCTGCATCAGGGAACGCAACAGGTCGCCGGTGCGATGCACAATAGCCACAGCCTGACCGAAAGCAGCGTCGCACTTACCCGCAAGGCCGGGCTGTCGCTCACTCACATCACCGCCAAAGTCTCGAATATCCAGGCGATGAACCAACAGATTGCCACCGCTGCCGAAGAGCAAAGCGCCGTGGCCGAGGAGATCAGCCGCAGCGTGATCAACGTGCGCGACATCGCCGAGCAGACCGCTACGTCCAGCGATGAGACCGCTGCCTCAAGCATCGAACTGGCCCGCCTGGGTAACGAACTGCAGGCCATGGTCAGTCGCTTCCGCATCTAGGGCTGTTGAGGTCGTTTCCACCCTACGGGTTCGAGCCGACATGGCGGATTCGTAGGGTGGTCAACGCGCAGCTTGCCACCATTGATCGTTCTCATGCTCCGCGTGGGAATGCAGCCCTCGACGCTCCCGCGTCCACTGGTAATGCCTGCACACCGTGGCGGAAAACGCTTCGCGGTTTTCCACCCTACGAACTGCGCTGCCTGAACGCCCGGTACAATGCTTCCTTTGCCGTACCGACCCGGAGCCGCCGCCCTTCATGTTTACCCTCGCCCACCTGGACACCCCGCCGCCTGAATCCCTGAAAGCCCAGGTGCTGCAGATGGTGGTGGATTACCTGAGCGACATCAGCCCGGTATCGCTGACGCCCAGCAACCCACTGTTTCAGCTGTATCAATACGTGGTCGGCTACGAGGTGCATCTGTACCTGCAGAGCATGGACGGCGCCCAGCCCGGCAAGCCCAAGCTGATGCTGGCACTGGACGATGAAGACCCGGCCCGCGTGCTGGGTTTTGCTCTGTATCTGCCCTATGTGGATGACCCGGACGCCTGCGCGCTGGTGTACCTGACGGTGCAGGCCAGTCATCGCCGCAACGGGATCGGCAGTGGCATGGTGGCGGAAATGGTGGCCCGCTATCCCCATGCCCAGGTGGCATGCGTGGCCGGCAAGGCGCCGTTCTTCGAGGCGCAGGGCTTTCACGCCCTCGCCGCCCACGGCCCGCAGGTGCTGATGAACACCCGCCGCGAAGCCAGCCCAGGCACCCTGGCCGTGCAGGATCTGGAACCGATCTACCGCTCCACCGAAGTACGCCAGATTCACACCTACCTGCTGAAACAGCACGGCCAGAAGGCCATGGGCGACGCCGAGAGAAAACGCGACCGTCTGCTCGACCAGCTGGCCCGCCAGGCCCAGGCGTACGTGGCCGAACGGCAGACGCCGCGCCTGCACTGATACAAGGATTCTGTGGGCAGCCTCGCCGTTTCTTCGACGCCACTGGCGGCCGCCCTACGACACCGCTGCGTGCGCCTGCCCCAGAAACTCATGCTTTTCAGTCAACAATCATTTGCCAATCCCAGACTGTTTCATGCGGTTGCGCGCCGCTAATCTGCCGCCATCCATTTTGACGAGATGCCCATGAAAAACGTTCTACTCCTCAACGGCGGTAAACCATTCGCTCACTCCAAGGGCCAGTACAACAGTACGTTGCATGACGCGGCGGCGGCCTTCTTTGACCGCGCCGGGTTCGACATCAAGACCACCGAGATCGATGCCGGCTACGACGTGCAATCCGAGGTGCAAAAAATCCTCTGGGCCGATGTGGTGATCTACCAGATGCCGGGCTGGTGGATGGGCGCGCCTTGGACGGTCAAGCAGTACCTGGACGAGGTTTTCACGGCCGGCCACGGCAGCCTTTACGCCAGCGACGGCCGCACCCGTTCGGACGCCTCGCAGAAATACGGCAGCGGCGGTCTGGTCCAGGGCAAGCGCTACATGCTGTCGCTGACCTGGAACGCACCACAGCAAGCCTTCGACGACCCCAGCGATTTCTTTGAAGCCAAGGGTGTGGACGCCGTCTACTTCCCGTTCCACAAGGCCAACGAATTCCTGGGCATGAGCGCACTGCCGACCTTCCTGTGCACCGACGTGATCAAACAGCCGAACATCGAGCGGGATGTCGCCCGCTACAAGCAGCACCTGGCCGAGGTGTTTCAGGCACGCGGCTAGGCCGTGGCTCGGTGGACAACGCGCTGCTTGTCCACCGGATCAGCACCGCCGATGGCTTGATCGTCAGGGCCTTGAAGCAATCGCCTGCTCAACCGCTTTGAGCAACTCGGGCGCGTCGGGTTTGGTGCGGCTGGAGAAACGCCCGACCACCTGGCCCTGGCGGTCGATTACGTACTTGTAAAAGTTCCAGCGGGGGGCGGCGGTCTGCTCGGTCAAGTGCTTGAACAGCGGAATGGCCTGCGCGCCGGTGACCCGTTGCGGCTCGGTCATGGCAAAGGTCACGCCATAGTTCACGTAGCAGACCTCGGCGGTTTCGGCGGAGTCGTCGGCCTCCTGCAAAAAGTCATCCGACGGCACGCCGAGCACTTCGAGGCCATCCTCCTTGTAGCGCTGGTAGAGCGTTTCCAATCCAGCGAACTGACCCACGAAGCCGCAATGGCTCGCCGTATTGACCACCACCAGCGGCTTGCCCGCAAAGCGCTGGCACAGATCGATACTGTCCTTGGCGCGCAGCTTGGGCAGTTCGCCCTGCAGCAACGCCGGGCACTCGGCAGCCCATATGGGGCCGGCAAGCGCAGCAAGCATAAGTGGCACGAGCAAAGCGCGGCAGTTCATGGTGGATGTCCCGTCAGTGGTGAGTCCGGCTTACGCTACGCGTGCATAGGAGCTGGGGCAATGCCCGTGCGGCCCGGAATCACATGCGCTGCCAAGCAGGCCCAGGCGTCCCCTACGGGTGGGTTATGCACACCGCGTTCCTGCCCTCGGATGGCCACCCCACTCCAGAAACTTACCTGCCCGCCACGCTTCCAATGCCATGGAGCGAACACCACGGTAGGAGCGTCACCCTATGGACACGCGTCGCGCATGGTTGATCCTGCATGGCAAGCAGGCCCTGAACGAAGAGGTACGCGCCGCCGTACAGGCCCGGCGTGACGCTGGCTGGGAGTTAGCCGTGCGACTGACCTGGGAAGAAGGCGATGCTCGGCGCCTGGTGCAGGACGCGGTGCAGGCGGGGTATCCGGTGATTATCGCCGGCGGTGGCGATGGCACGTTGCATGAGGTGATCGAGGCCATGGTCGAGTTCGAGGCTGACGCCAGCCTGGCGCTGCTGCCGTTGGGCACCGCCAATGATTTCGCCCGGGCTGCTGAGGTGCCGCTGGAGCCTGCAACGGCGCTGGACTTGCTGGAGGTCGCGCCGGTAAGCATCGACCTGGGCGAAGCCGAGGGACGCTGGTTCCTGAATATGGCCACCGGCGGTTTTGGTTCGATCATTACCGCCAACACCTCTGAAGACCTGAAAAAAGCCTTGGGCGGCGCGGCTTACCTGCTCACCGGCCTGACCCGCTTCAGCGAGGTGCGTTCCGCATTCGGCCACTTCAGCGGACCCGATTTCACCTGGGAAGGCGAATTCGTCGCCTTAGGGATTGGCAATGGCCGCCAGGCGGGCGGTGGGCATCTGCTGTGTCCGCAGGCGCTGGTCGATGATGGCCTGCTGGATATCTGCATCATCCCGGCGCCGCAGGATCTTTCGCAGACCCTGACGACGCTGTTGTCCGGCGGCATCCTCGGCCTGGAGTCGGTGTCCGTCAGTGCGCGCCTGGCGTGGGTCGATGTGGAAGCCCCGGAAGGCCTGGACCTGAACTTGGACGGCGAGCCCATGCAAAGCGAACGCCTACGCTTCAGCGTCCGCCCGCAGGCATTGGCAGTTCACTTGCCGGTTGGTTCGCCGTTGTTGAGCGCTGCGCGAAAGGGCGTGTAAAGCCTGCGTTCGCCTGGCTCAGTGAAGCCGCGTTTCGCCTCTGTAAACAGAAGCGTGTCTGGCGCTCGCGTCGCTTTCTCCAGCACCACTGGCTTTGGCAAAGCACGCAGCCGCACTCGGGCTTCCTGCCTAAGCTGTCGGCAGCACCCTCTTGTGAATGGGCTCACGCGTATCGACCCGTCACGCTCACGGTGCCTGAAACACCTCATCCAACAGATCATTCATCGCCTGAAACGCCCGTTCAGCCACGACCGGGTGATATTCGTTGCGTCCCGGCACATTGGCATAGGGATCGGTGAAGGAATGCACCGCGCCGCCGTAGCTGACCAGTTGCCAATCGACATGGGTGGCGGCCTTCATCTCGGCGATGAAGCCGTCGATCTGCTCCTGCGGCACGCCGGGGTCGTTGGCGCCGTGCAGCACCAGCACCGGTGCCTTGATGTTGCGCGCATCGGCAGGGTTGGGTGTGTCTAGGTTGCCATGGAAGGAGACGAAGGCGTTCAGGTCAGCACCTGAGCGGGCCAGTTCCAGAATGGCCCCACCACCAAAGCAGAAGCCGATGGCGCCCAGTTTCTGGTTATCCAGGGCGACGGCACCGGCCTGGGCCTTCAGAGCCTCGACGGCGGCCTGGGTGCGCTTGCGCATCAAGGGGCGATCACCGCGCAAGGTCGTGGCGGCGGCCCGGGCTTCATCGGGATTGCTGGGCCGGATGGCCTTGCCGTACAGGTCGGCGATCAGCACCACATACTTGTCGCTGGCCGCCCGCGCGGCTTTTTCGGTCGCGCGGTCGGTCACGCCCAGCCAGTTGGGCACCATGATCAGCCCCGGTCGCGGGGTGGTCACCGCATCGTTGTAGACCAGCGTGCCTTCGAAGGTTTCGCCGTCGATCTGGTAGGCCACCGGCTTGGCCACCACCGCCGCGTCGGCGACGCCGATCATCCCGAGCAGCGACAGGGCCAGTACCGTGGGGAGCAATGTTGTGTTCATCTGCAATCTCCATGAGTTTGCCCACAACAGTAGCTGCTGCCACGCGGTATCCGCCGCCATAAGTCACATCGAAGATCGCGGCTTACTCGCGCGCGGTGAGAAACGCCGTCGGCGCTGAACCATCAGCGTTCAATTGGTAGATTTCGGCCGGGCGCCCCCTGGTATCGAGCACCAGCAGGCCGATGCCGCTGCCATTCCATAGGCGCTCGCCAGCCTGGCTGCGGTCGGGCACGCGCGGCACCACTTCTAGTCGACGGCGCTTGGTCAGCCAGTTCAGCGGTGAATGCGTCGCGTAGAGCCAGCGATTGAGGCGGTCGAACCAGTCGAGCAGACGCCGGGGGAATTCGTTCTTTATCCCGCTGCTGGTGATCTGCCAGAGCTGCGGGCCGCTCTCGCGGGCGCGAATGTGCAGCTCGTAAACGAACGAGTAATGCACGTCACCCGAGAGGATCACGTAATTACCCGGCGTGCGTGAGTGACGGAAGATATTCATCATCACGTGGGCGGCGCCGCGGTGGGCCATCCAGTTTTCCGCATCGACCAGCAGCGGATGACCCGCCCAGCTGAAGATGCGCTGCACCGCCTCGATCAACTTGACCCCGAACATGGGGGTCGGCGACACGATCAGCACGGCCGGATGATCCAGCAGATGCTGCTGGAATTCACTCAGCGCTTCCCAGTCCATCAGGCCCGAGGGCCGGCTCAGGTTGCGCTCGCTGCGCCAGCGACGAGTGCGGGTGTCCAGCACCACCAGCGGCGGTTCGGTGGCCAGTTCGTAACCCCAGCCGTGGAAGTGACGCAGAGCTTCGATCAGCCGATCCTGATGTGCGCGGTCCAGCCCGGTGCCGTCGACCACCTCCATCAACTGCTGCGTCTGTGCCAGCAGCTCGGTGAACCGCTCGGGCTGGTTGCCCCAGGCTTGGCACAGCAGGTAGGCGAGCAGCGCATTGCCAATGATCCGCCGCGACAGCGGATGACCATAGGCGGTCTCTTCCCAGCGCGCAGAGAGGTTCCAGTCGTCGGTAATGTCGTGGTCGTCGAAGATCATCAGCGTCGGCATATGGGCCAGCGCTCGGGCGGCCCGTGGCAAACCTTGCCGGAACGCCTGCAGGCACCCTTCTTCGCGCCGGTACCGTTCGGCCTGCTTGGCCGTGAGCGAGTTCGGCATGACGGGCGCGATCAGTGTCCAGCACACCGGCGACCAGACCAGCAGGTACATGGCCATGACTTCGGCGAAGGTGATCAGGTGGTTGTGCCCGTTGGCGGTGGTGAACACCGGTTTTTCCACCCCGCCAAAGAAGCGCTCGCGCAGCGCCTCGTTGGACTTGAACGCCGGCAGCAAATCCTCGCGCCGGTAATAGGTGGCCGGGTGGCGGAACAATTCCTCGCTGTCAGCCACCACCGCGCCTTCAAGCTGCTCGCCATACAACCCCAGCCGGTGGATCAGCGCATGAATGGCCACCAGCATCGGCCCGGCAACATCGTCGGCGTACACCTGATCGCCGGTCATCAACAACAGCGCCGGGCGGCCTTGCGGGTTATCGAGTTGCTGGCCGAGCAGTTCATCAACGCACAACAGGCCGTCCTTAGCCGCGTGGTGTGGCTTGCGACACGAACCGTGCAACACGCGGTCCAGCCGCGACTTGATGACGAAGCTGGGCCGCTTCGTGCCCTCATGCAGCAGGTGCGGCGCCCAGTCGGCCATACCCCGCTCCGCCTGCCCGGCTTCGTACAGGATAAGGTCGTAGCCGATCAGACAGTCGGTGGGCAGTGGCTCGTCCAGCGCGACGTCGATCAGGTGCAGCACCGCCTCGCGGCCGATCTGCACCTGGTTACAGGTGGTCTCGTCCAGTGCGATGTGTTGCGCGCCGTTCATGGCGCTTTCGAGCAGCACACCTAGCCGCAGCGGGCGCGAGCCCACCAACCAGAACACCAGGCGACCCGGCTCGGCACGACGCAACAGCGGACCCACGAGAACAGCAGGCAGGATTTCGGAATGAACAGCGGAATCAATCTGGAATGGCATATGCGCGTAGCTAACGGAGGGTCGAGCGAGTGGGGGCATAGTGTGACAGCGTCGACACCTACTGTGTCGCGCCGGGCGTCATTGCACCTGGCTTCGTGCTTGAGTTTTAACCAATCGGATCTAGGTTAAGGAGATTGCTAACCGACGGATTGGGTGCGTAGATGAAACGGATTTTATATGCGTACGTAGGGACTCTGGGGCTTGCCATCGTCGCCACCGGCGCGGTTGCCAAGGATTTTGCCTGCCTGATGGAAGGCAGCGCAGGCACCATGCGGGTCAAGGATTGCATCCATACCAACGAGCTGAGTGAAACTGAGCTCAAGAAAATGTGCGACGGTCTTTCCAAGACTGCCGAGGCACTCGGCGCCACGGCTGCGAAAATAACCTATCTCTCCTCCTGCCCGGCCGGCTACCAGGCCTCGTGTAAAGGGCTTTTCGGCAAGCCGATCACGGCCTATTACTATGAACATGATCCCTTGATCGATCTGCCCAACGGCTGCGTCATGTTGGGCGGTGCCTTCAAGTAACACCGCGCCGTTGCACAAGACGCCGGAACCGTAAAGCGATCAGGCCGGCACCGCCCTTGCGGCGTTCCCGAAGCGCAGCATCGTCACGCCACACAGCACCAGACCAACCACCGCCAGCAAGCCGCCGACCACACCAATGTTCGCCAGGCCCAACTGCTGGCTGACCACGCTGCCAAGCAACGCGCCGGCGCCGATTCCCACGTTGAAAATGCCGGAGAACAGCGACATGGCTACATCGGTGGCGTCCGAGGCATGGTGCAGCACCTTGGATTGCAGGGACAGGCTGAAACACAAGATGGCGATGCCCCACACCGCGCTCAGTACGCAGATGCCGAGCACTGAGCCGGCGGCCGGCAACAGCAACAAGAGGCACAGCGCCAAGGCAAGGATGGCGCCGAACAGAAAACCCTGGGAATAGCGGCTGCTGTAACGGCTGAACAGCAACGAGCCGAAAATGCTCGCGCCGCCGAACAGCAGCAGGATGAAGGTGGTCATGTTGCCGCTGAGCTGCGCCACCTGCCGGGCAAACGGCTCGATGTAGCTGTAGGCGGTGAATTGCGCGGTGATGACCACTGCAGTCAGCACATAGATCGAGACCAGCGCCGGACGCCTGAACAGCACCGGCAGGCTCTTCAGCGAGCCGGAATTCTGACTGGGCAGCAGCGGCAAGGTGCGCGCCAGGCACAGCAGGGTCAGGCCTGCCAACCCGGCAATGGCCAGGAAGGTCATGCGCCAGCCCAGGACTTCTCCGACCACACGCCCCAGCGGAATGCCCAGCACCATGGCCAAGGTGGTGCCCGTAGCCAACAGGCCCAGCGCTTGGGCGGCCTTGCCTGGCGGGGCCACGCGCACCGCCAGGGAGGCGGTGATTGACCAGAACACCGCATGGGAAAAGGCGATGCCGGTGCGGCTCAGCACCAGCACCTCATAGCTCCAGGCCACGCTGGAGAGCAGATGGCTGACGATAAACAACGCAAATACGCCGATCAGCAGCTTGCGTCGTTCGACGCTGCGCGTCAGCAGCATCAGCGGCAGCGAGGTGAGCGCCACGATCCAGGCATACACCGTGAGCATCAGCCCAACCTGGGCGGTCGGCATCTCGAAGCTGTGGCCAATATCGCTGAGCAACGCGACCGGCACGAATTCGGTAGTGTTGAAAATAAACGCGGCCAGCGCCAGCGCGGCCACGCTGAGCCAGCTACCGCCTTGGGCGGTATTCACGGTAGTCGTCATGGAGGCAAATCAAAACCAGGCGGATCGAGCCAGAAAAAACCAGGGCGCGCGCGCATCGCAGGAATCCAGGCAACCGCAGGCAGGATCGCCAGGGCAACGGACTCAGGAGAACGAGGGGGCATCCTGAAAACGTGCGAATTCTATGCCTCGCGATGGCCCACCACAACGGCAGCGGGATACCGAACGTGCCAGCGGTCCGATCCGCTGTTCGGGAAGGGGCAGACACCGTTCCGCTTGTCAGCTGCACGGGGGTGTTGCACGCGATGTGCGCCACCGCCAACTAAGCTCACTGCGCCTTCGGGGCCACGGACAGGATGCCCGGGTGACCCTCCAACGGAGCCCCTGCCAGTGACGGTCGGGGGCAACGCCTCAAGAGACCATGGACATGTCCAATGCAGGCAGCGTGGATATCCTCTGGACCGGCGGCTGGGATTCCTCCTTCAGAGTCCTCAGCCTCGCCCTGACTGAAAAAGCGACCGTACAGCCTCACTACATCATCGACCTGGGGCGTCTCTCCAGCCTGCGAGAATTGCAGGCGATCAACGATATCCGCCAGAGCCTGGCGAGGTTCGACAGCCAGGCCAGCCAACGCATCAAGCCCACGATCATCACCTGTATCAACGATATTCCGCCCGATCAGGCCATTACCCAGTCCTACCGGCGCTTGAAATCACGTGCACACCTGGGCAGTCAATATGACTGGCTGGCCCGCTATGCCCAATTCAGGAACCTCACGACGCTGGAACTTAGCGTCCACATCGACGACAAGGCGTATTTTTTCCTGCAGGGTCAGGTCACACCCGCAGCGTCCGGCCACTGGGCGCTGAAGCATTCAGCCGATAGCCAGGAGGACGACCTGCACATCTTTGCCAACTACCGGTTTCCCGTGCTCATGCTGACCAAGGAACAGATGCGGCAGCGGGCCATGGAGCAAGGCTTTATCGCGCTCCTGGAAAAAAGCTGGTTCTGTTTCACGCCCCGTGCGGGCCAACCGTGCGGCCTGTGCAATCCCTGCCGTTATTCCATTGAGGAAGGCATGGGCTATCGGCTGCCCCGCGCCTCACGGCTGCGCTACCGTTTTCGCTACCCCATTCAGTTTTTAGCGTCTACGTACGGCCTGTCCAAGATGCTGGCCAAACGCGCACTCTCTTGATGTGGCCAAGAGGTGATCACGCCTGTTCATCTCTCGCGCGAAGTGGTCCACACTTCGCACGCATCCCGATCAGAAGAGGCGTCGATCATGCGCAAGGCCGATATTCAGCACCGCAAGGCTATTCAGCTTGAGCGCTTGCAGCGGTTCCTCGCCTGGGCCATAGCGAGATACCCCGAATTCGCGCCGAACAAGCGCCACCAGGACGACTGGTTCATTGCCTATCAAGGCCATCGCATCGCGGAGATCGGTCGGGCGGCGCGGGCATTCTGGCTGGGGCTTACCGAAAGTGCTGTGGATGACGTGCTGACCCAGCCCGAGCCGACCAGCCTGATCGGTCGCATTCTGGCGCGCGACGTCCACGATTATTCCTGTACGGTGGACATCTTCGGCGTCGAGAAAACCTTCAGCTGCGGCGTACAGACCTTCCTCAACAGCGCCTGGGCCTCGCGCTTGGCTGACAGCGCGTCCAGCGACGCGTTTGAGGCCACTGTACAGCAAGCGATGCATGCCTGGGTTCGCGAACGGCTGCAGGTGCTGGAACGGCCGTTCGCCACGCTGAGTGATGAGCAAAAAGAACAAGCACTCGAAGCAATGCGCCCCACGCTGGCGGGCGTCGATGCGTTTGCGGCAACGGCTATCGACACCCTGAACGAAGTCATGCATGAGCTGCGCTATGTCGTGGAGCTGCGCCAAGGTAGCTTGGCGCTCGATGTGCAGCGCCGCGTGCCGGCCGGCCAGGGCCATGTGCTCAGCGATCAGGAAGTGCTCGACTGGAAGGCGCAGGATCGCCAGGCGCTGGAAGAAAAATTCACTCTGCTGGTGGACCAGGCCGGTGACTTCGACCTGCAACTGCTGGGGCAGAAGCGCCTGAACGAAATCTTCTTCATGGAGCCGCAAAAGCTCATCCGCTCGGTGCGTTATGCGCGCCAGGCTCATGCGGAAAAGATGGCGTTTGCCGTGCTGCTGGAAAACCCGCGCTTCGCCCATTACCACAAGCTTTACCCGGCGCGGCGGCTGACTCGCACCTGGACCGCGCTGCTCGGCCCGACCAACAGCGGCAAGACCCACCGCGCCATCGAGACGATGACCGGCGCCACCCACGGTATTTACCTGTCGCCGCTGCGCCTGATGGCGCTGGAAAATCAAGAACGCATCGAAGCCATGGGCGTGCCCTGCTCGCTGGTCACCGGCGAGGAGGAGATCATTCGTGAGGGCGCCACGCACTTTTGCTGCACGGTCGAGGAGTTCGCCCGCTTCCGCGATCAGCATTGGGACGTGGTGGTGATCGACGAAGTGCAGATGATGGCCGACGATCAACGCGGCTGGGCCTGGGTGGATGCGCTGGTAAGCGCCTACACGCCGGAGCTGATCATGACCGGTCCGGCACTGATCGAGCCGTCGCTGCACACACTGTGCGAGTTGTGCGAAGACCGTCTGGTGATCAAGCGCACCAAACGCCTGTCGCCGGTGGATGTGGCGCGCCACTCCACCACGCTGAAAAAGCTCGACGAAGGCTCGCTGCTGGTGGCCTTCAGTCGCAAGACGGTGCTGGAACTCAAGGGCCTGTTGGAGATGACCGGCAAGAGCGTGTCGGTGGTCTATGGCGCGCTGTCGCCGGAAGTGCGCCACGAGCAGGCCCGGCGCTTTCGCGAAGGCGAGGCGGACCTGATGGTGGCCACCGATGCGGTGGGCATGGGCCTGAACCTGCCGGCGCACACGCTGTGTTTCTACACCGATGAAAAATTCGACGGCATCCAGAACCGCCAGCTCAAGGTGCAGGAGGTCAAGCAGATCGGTGGGCGCGCCGGGCGCTTCGGTCATCACGATAACGGCTACATCACCGCGCTGGACCCACAGACCCTGCAATCGATCAAGCGTCTGTTCAACAGCCCGGACGTGCCGATCGACTTGGCGCAGTTTCAGGTGCGCCCGTCCATCGAGCACCTCAGCGCGATTGCCGAATTGATGAACGACCCCAGCCTGCTGCGCGCCTGGCTGACCTTCAATCGCAACATCAACTTCGGCGAGGAATTCATATCCATCCTGCCGGACGAGCTGGCCGACTGGATCGCGCTGATCGACGACCCGGACATCGAACTCTGGCTGCGCTGGATCTTTGCCTGCACGCCGATTCGCGGCGGGCTGGACAGCCCCGCCAGTACCTTTGCCCAGCAGTGGCTGCAAAAGGTGGCGCGCGGCACCGTCATCGATCCACCCCGGTTGCTGATCAACGCCGAACTGGCGACCCTGGAAAGCTCACTGCACGTCATCGAAACCTACCTGCACCTGGCACGCACCCTGCCGGACTATTTCCCCGGCGTGGAGCGTGGCGAGGAACACCGCCGCCTGCTCAACGACGCCATTACCCGCGAACTGTCGCGGCGGCGCACCCCAAAACGTACCGACCAACGCCGCATCAAGGGCGACACGAAAAGCTGCCAGCAATGCAGCAAACCGATGCCCTTGCTGGAAAGCCAATTTCGCTTGTGCCAGGCGTGTTATCGGGCGCAGCAGCAACGAAGCGGCCGGGAAAGACAATAACTATTTCCGCCGCCACGCTCCGACGTTTTTGCCGGGTGGATGTCGCTTTTTATACCCACCATGGCTCCGCTCGGCGGGTCGCCACCCGGTAGATCGATGAAGCGCGATTCACACTACGCTCGATTGTCAAAGACTGAGAGGGCCGTGGCCACTCTAACTGAGCATGTCGATCATCATCGCGTTGGTGTAGACCAGACTGCCATCGCTGGCCCGGTGCCCAACCAGATGAAACTGGCCTCGTTGATCATCCGGACGCAAATAGACCCGCAAGTGGCAATCGGCCAACGGTCCGCAATCGGGTGGTGGGATCAGTTCCAGCGTCGACAAGTCAGGCGTAATCAGCACCTCCGCCCCTCCACTTTTCACCAACTGCTCTTCAGCCTCTTCCAGTTGCCGGTGATGGTTCCCATCGATGTAGAAATGAAAAACACCCAGCGGGCTGGAGGCTTGCTGGGGGCTGGTTTTGCACCAGCCTTCGATGTCCAGAGTACTCATGGCGAACCTTCCTCATGGTCGGGGCACACGCCCCCGTCTCCGGCTTGGACATGTCAATGCGCACTGTTGATCCGTGAACGACACCCGTGCCGATCAGTCCCAATAGGGAACCCAACGGGAGTCCTTACCATGCTCAAGTTCCTCGGCAGTACGATTGGCATCATTTTTCTGATTGGCCTGATCGTGGTCATCGGTTTCTTCATGCTGGTGTTCTAACGCCGCCTCGCTCGTTTAGCAGCTAGGCGGACGCTACGGCGCCGTAGCGAATACCTGTGTCCAATAGATCGCGGCACTTCCCTGCTCGCCCATGGCATAGGCAGCGCCCATTTCTGTGAACTGAGAATTCATGATATTGGCGCAATGCCCTGGGCTGGAGAGCCAGCCGGCCAGGGTCTTCTCCACCTCGACCTGCCCGCTGGCGATGTTTTCACCAATCGCTTGCCAGCGATAACCCGTACGGCTGACTCGCGCACCGAGGTCGCTGCCATCACTGCCTGCGTGGCTCAAGGTGTTGTGCATGACCATGTCGCGGCTGTGATCGAAAGCGGCCTGGGCCAGCCGGTCGCTCCAAGCCAAGGGCGCCGCGGCCGGGTACAGCTTTTCGCCACAGTTCCTGGGTGCCGCTCGCACGGCATTGACCCGTTCGAGCAGGTCCAGCCCGGTGCTTTTCCACTGTTCGGCCGGGACTGAATCCGTGCTTGCCGCCTGCACGGCCGGCAATCCGATACTGACCAGCAGAACCATCAGCCGAGGGCGTAAGGCGGTGATCAGCATGCTAATGCCTCCGTGACTGTGCCCATTGGACTCGCCCCGCGCCTTGCGGTTGCCAATCCGACCTACGGTGCTGAATGCAGGCCTCTGTTCCGCTGTCCCAATCGAAGCTCACAACAACGAATGAGGAAATCTCCATGGGCCTGTTCGATCGGATCAAAGAAAAACTCGGTTTCGGCCATGACGACAAGACGGTGCCCACATCCCCCCAACCGTCGACGGGCACGGTGGCGGACGCGAATCGTCCTGACGCTGCATCCAATGCCACGACAGTTCCGGGCGCCGGTTCAGCTCTGGGCGGCGTGGGCGATTCCAGCACCATGAGTACCGTCGACGTCACCGCCAAACTCGACGGCATGGCTGCCAGCCATTCGGAGCAACTCAACTGGCGTACCTCGATTGTCGACCTGCTGAAATTGCTGGGTCTGGACAGCAGCCTGGAGCATCGCAAGGAGCTGGCCACCGAGCTGGGTTGCCCGCCGCAATTGATGAGCGACTCCGCCCAGATGAATACCTGGCTGCACAAGACCGTGATGCAGAAGCTGGCCCAGCATGGCGGTACGATCCCCCCTGAGCTGCTTACCTGAGCGCAACGCTTCAGTCTGGCATTACGCCAGCCACTTGGCGGCCGGTTACCCGGCCGCCAAGATGCGGTACGACGCGACGGTGCGCCGCATCAATAGCAACCGCCGCGTCGTTTCAAGGGTGGGTCCCGCCTGCAACTTCGATGCGCGGCCCGATGCACATCCGCAGTGTTTACGGTAGGCTCCGCCCCTTCATTGATAGGAGTACCCCCCATGGCCCGAGCCACTGCCCGTCACATCCTTGTTGCCAGCGAAGCCAAGTGCAACGAACTGAAAGCCGCCATCGAAGGCGGTGCCGATTTCGCCAAAGTCGCTAAAGAAAACTCCACCTGCCCATCCAGCCGTGACGGCGGCAACCTCGGCTCGTTCGGCCCGGGCCAGATGGTCAAGGAATTCGATACCGTGGTATTCAGCGCCCCGCTGAATGTCGTGCAGGGCCCGGTGAAAACCCAGTTCGGTTATCACTTGCTGGAAGTCACCAGCCGCCAGGACTGATGCACCGCGCCCCCAGCCCACGGGGGCGTCTCCTGCTGTTCCTGGACTAGCCTGAAACAACAGGTATTCGGGAGAAACAGCATGTTTCACGTCAAGCGAATAGCCGATAACCGCCTCGATGTGCAGCTCTCCGGCAAGCTCGACAGCGACGAACTGCACGTGCTGGTCGATCACCTGATGAATGCCTCCACCGGCTTCACCCATGGCCGCATGCGCTATTGCATCCACGATTTCGACAGGCCTTCGCTCGGCGCCCTGGCCATGGAACTGTCGCAAGTCGCTCAGCTGTTCATCCTCATCCGCCGCTTTGAGCGCTGCGCCGTGATCGCCGACAAACGCTGGCTGCGCATCGCCAGCAAGATCGAAGGCGCCTTGATTCCCGGATTAAAAATCAAAGCGTTCGCGCCAGACGAAGCGCAGGCAGCCGAAGCCTGGCTGGAGCAACCGTAATTTCGGCGGCCGCGCCCGGCCGTTGTCTGAATGCATCCAGCCACAGCCCGTTATGGCCAAACGGTGGGCTGCCGATTCGCGCAAGGGTTTGTTGCGGATTGTTCATGCTTTAAAGGCCACGGCGTAGAATTCGCCCCTGCGTTGCAGTCGATCTGCGACTCACCTTCCTCCTCCCGCATATGAGAGAAACCATGGGCGCCCAGTGGAAAGCCAAACCTAAAGAAGCCGCCGCCAATGCCAAGGGCAAGATCTTTGGCAAGTTGGTCAAGGAAATCATGATCGCCGCGCGTAACGGCGCCGACCCAGATACCAACGCCAAGCTGCGCCTGGCCGTGCACCAGGCCAAGAAAGCCTCGATGCCCAAGGACACCCTGGATCGCGCCATCAAGAAAGGCGCCGGATTGAGCGGCGAAACCGTCCACTACGAACGCACCCTGTATGAAGGCTTTGCCCCCCATCAGGTGCCGCTGATCGTCGAGTGTCTGACCGATAACCTGAACCGTACCGTGGCGGAAATTCGCGTGTTGTTTCGCAAGGGCCAACTGGGCGGCGCCGGCTCGGTGAGCTGGGATTTCGATCACGTCGGCCTGATCGAAGCGACTCCCGAGGGTGACGCCGATGCAGAACTGGCGGCCATCGAATCGGGCGCTCAGGATTTCGAAGCAGCGGACGAAGGCGACACGCTGTTCATCACCGACCCGACCGATCTGGATGCGGTGTCGCGCGCGTTGCCCGAGTTCGGCTTTACCGTGCACTCGGCCAAGCTGGGCTACCGACCGAAGAACCCGGTCAGCAACCTGAGCGCCGAAGCCCTGGCTGAAGTCGAGGCCTTCCTGGAAGCCATCGACGACCACGATGATGTTCAGAACGTTTATGTCGGATTGGCTGGCTGAAGCGGCCCGCGACGGCAAGACCAAACCATTGAGCTCCCGCGTTTGCGGGAGCTATGGCACGTGGTTTAGCAGAGTTAATAAATTCCCACGCGAGGCTGCGTGGGAGTTGTTCGAGGTCAGGCCTTGTCGACGCCCTTTTTCACGGCGTCCTTGAGATCGCCCTTGAGTTGCTGACCCTCGCCCTTCACTTCCTGGGCCTTACCTTCACCTTTCATCCGCTCATTATCGGTCGCTTCGCCGACGCCTTGCTTGATCTTGCCGGCGGCTTCGTTGGCGGTACCTTTGATTTTATCGCCTGTGCTTCCCATGACAGCTCTCTTTTCAGGTGTCGAATGACACTTCAGTAGACGGCTGGAGGAGATGAGAGTTGCGCTGACTCGACGAAACGAATGGGTGGATTACAACGAAAAACGGCAGGCGCTCACGGGGCGCCTGCCGTTAAAAGGAGAAGATTACAGACGGGCTTGTTCGTCAGCCAGGAAGTCTTCTTCGAGCAAGGCATCCTGACTCATCGTCTCAGGCTGACCGCCTTGCAACGGCTGGGTGACGGCACGCTTGCTACGCAGCTTGCCAAACTGATGACTCAAGGCATTGCCCAGTTTCTCGATGGCACCGTCCAGGGCTTGCTCCAAGGCTTCGGCCCGGTGGGTGACGGAAATCGGTTGCAGCCCCTTGGGGCGCGCCTCGATCTGGCAACGCTTATCCTGGGCACCGGACTTGTCACCATTCTCGTCGTTAAGGTGGACAACAATGCGGGTCAGTTCGTCGTCAAAGCGCTCCAGCTTGCTGGCGACCGTGGCACTGACCCAATCTGCGAGACGGGCACTGCCTTCGATGTGGTTATCGCTGTGAACCTGGATTTGCATAAGGTCATCCTTCTTCGTCTTGATCCGCCGCTCTGATGATCGAACGGCATGAAAGCTATGACATTGTTCAGGACTTTAAGCAAGACCGATGCTACCAATGGCCGCATGCCGCGCGTTGATTCGAGATACAGATTATGACCAGTGCACAAAAGACGGCAGGTATACTGCCAGGCCTTCTTCTCCCTCGGCGCACCACGAACGCTTATGACCACCCACGCGATGCAAGCATCTGCTGATGCACCCCATGCCGAATCCACTGACCGCGAGTCGGGCCCGAGCAAACCGGAATCCGCCTCCGCCAAGCCCGGCATTCCCGCCTTCAGTTTCCCCTTTTCGCCCAGCGCCTACGCGGCCGACAAGAAAAACGATCAGCCCTGGCATCAAAAGGGCAACAAATCCAATCACGACCAACGGCCTGGCCTGCCACCCAAAGGCAGCAGCAAGTCGATGGGTAAACGCTGATTTCAGAAACGCAAAAAGGCGCGGCCTTGGGGCCGCGCCTTTGACTCGCATGACTCAGAAGTTGTAACCGATACCCAGGCTGTAGAGAAAGAGTCCATCGTCAAAACGGTCATCCGCCTCGCTTCCACTCTCGAAGAGGAACTGATACTCGGCCATGGCGGTGATGAAGGTCTTGTCCGCGACCCAGTGCTTGATGCCGATTTCCGGCCCCGCCATGAAACTTTCCTCCACCTGTTCGCCATACACGCCACCCAGGCTCACGCCTATGAATGGCCGGGTATTGCCGGTGCCGAAGTGGTAGTCGTAAAACACCCGGGTTGAACCGTCGAACTTGGTGTCATCGCCCTCGTCATCGCGAATGTTGATGGACTGGCGTATTCCCCAGAGGGATTGCTCACTCAGATACTGCCCCCAGCTACCCTGAACGGCCATGACGGTGCTGTCGAAGTCCTTATCGCTACTACCGGCGCCACTCAGGGTGATTTCCTGATCCCCGGTGACGGGGGTAGCAAGAGCAACTACCGGAAAGATCGCAGCGGCCAGCGTCGAAATACTCAGCAATCGTTTCATATCTATGCCTCTTGTTCTGTCGTGGGTGAAGAGCGAAACGGAGCTAGTGAGCTCTCTGTAACGACCCGGGGATCACCTGACAGTTCATTTTTTGGCATGGATAAAAGGCTGTAGAAAGCGGCCTTGCGGGCGAACCAGCGCCTCGTAGGCGCATGGCGGGCTCGGTTTTTGGGAGAGCGGTGCCCTATCCCCAAAGCCTTGAAAGCTTTGGCCCGAGGGCGGGCTCCCACAGTGAATTCGCGTGAGCACGGCCTAGTGTGGGAGTCGCGACCCCGCGACGAAGACAGCGGTTTGCCTAGACTCCCATGGCTGTACCCAGCCAGCGCTTCGACTCAGCCTCAGTCGCCCAGTCGCCAGCCCGACGTGATCGGATACCGGCGGTCACGCCCGAAGCCTCGCTGAGTAATGCGCGGCCCAACTGCAGCCTGGCGGCGCTTGTACTCGTTGAGATCGACCAGACGCAGCACGCGCCGGACGGTGTCCTCGTCGAAGCCTTCGGCGATGATCGCATTGGCCGACAGGTCATATTCGATATACAGCTTGAGGATTTCGTCGAGTTCCGGGTAGGGCGGCAGCGAGTCTTCGTCTTTCTGGTCCGGCGCCAGTTCGGCGGACGGCGGACGGTCGATGACCCGCTGCGGGATCACCTCACCCGCCAGGCTGTTGCGGTATTCGCACAGGCGGAACACCAGGGTCTTGGGCACATCCTTGAGCACATCAAAGCCGCCAGCCATGTCGCCGTACAGCGTGCAGTAGCCCACCGCCACTTCGCTCTTGTTGCCGGTGGTCAGCACCAGCGAGCCGCGCTTGTTGGAGATGGCCATCAGCAGCGTGCCGCGACAGCGCGCCTGCAGGTTTTCCTCGGTGGTGTCGCGGCCCAGGCCGGCGAACACGGGCGACAGGGTGTCCATGAACGCCTCGACCATCGGCGCGATGGGCAATACACGATAAGTGACGCCCATGGTCTGCGCCTGCGCCTCGGCATCTTCCAGGCTGATCTGCGCGGTGTAGTGATACGGCATCATCACCGCCTCGACGCGCTCGGCCCCCAGGGCATCGACCGCCACCGCCAGGGTCAGGGCCGAATCGATACCGCCGGAGAGACCGAGTACCACGCCCTTGAAACCGTTCTTGTGCACATAGTCGCGCACGCCGGTGACCAGCGCCTGGTACACACTGGCTTCCAACTCCGGCAAAGGCGCGGGATGACTGTCACGGGGCTCGATGCTGTGCGCGTTGCAGAGCAGATCGACGGGGAACACGCCTTCTTCGAACATCCGCGCGCGCTGGCACACGCGGCCATCGGCATCGACCACGCAGCTGCCACCATCGAACACCAGCTCATCCTGGCCGCCCACCTGGTTTACGTAGACAATCGGCATGCCACCTTCTTGAGCACGCTGAGCCAGCATGGCTTCACGCTCGCGCTGCTTGTCCAGGTGGAAGGGCGAGGCGTTCAGGCTGAGCATCAGTCGGGCGCCAGCCGCCTTGGCCTGGGCCATCGGCTCGGGGAGCCAGATGTCTTCGCAGATGGTGACCGCCACCGGCACGCTCTTGATCTCAACCACACACGGCTGGTCGCCGGCGTCGAAATAGCGTTTCTCGTCGAATACTCGGTAATTGGGCAATTGCTGCTTGTAATAGCTGACCAGCAGCTCGCCGTCCGCGATCACCGCCGCCGCGTTGTAGCGCTTGTCGTCTTCCAACCAGGGGTAGCCGACCACCATGTAGATGCCGCGCACTTCGTCCCGCAGGCGGCGCAAGCCTTGCTCGATGCGCAGCTGCATGCTCGAGCGCAGCAGCAGGTCTTCGGGCGGATAGCCGCACAGCGCCAGCTCGGGAAACAGGATGACATCCGCCTGCCATTGATCGCGGGCGCTCTTGGCCGCTTCAATCAGGCGCTCGACGTTGCCATGCACATCGCCGACACGCAGATTCAACTGGGCCATTACGACCCGCAGGGTTTGGCTCATGGCCGTCTCCATCAATAATCGCAGCGCCGTTCGGCACGTTGTCTGCCATTGTCCCTAACAGTTTGTTGAAAAACTATGCCTGCGTTTTTACATAACACGCCAAGGCTATCTGCGGAAACAATGCACAGCGCGGCCTTCAGCCGCTGGGATCACGTCTCCAGCTTGGATACACTGCTGCCTTTCGCGTTCAAAGAGAAGATTATGGGCCTGTTTCGCGTGCTGTTCTGGATTGCCCTTATCGCTGCAGCCTTCTGGCTGTGGCGACGTTTCACCCGCTCACGGTCAACGACCAGCACTTCCCGCCCCCAGGCGGAACCGATGGTGCGCTGCGCTCACTGCCACGTGCATCTGCCCCAGCATCTGGCCCTGCAGCAAGATGACCAATGGTTTTGCAGCCAGGCTCATCTCGAACAGGCTCGTCACGATCAGTGAGCCACAACAGCCTGACCCTGCACGGTGAGCCCGGACGGCGCGTCTTGCGCCTGTACCACCTCTACCGTCTGATCGTCGGCTTGCTATTGGTTTTCCTGATCTCCAGCAATCTGGACGACCGCCTGCTGGAACTGACCCATGCGCAACTGTTCCGGCAAGGCAGCTGGGTCTACCTGATCGCCAACCTGTTCATTGCGGTACGGCTCCGGCGCCCGCGCTACCTGCAGTTCTTCAGCCTGGCCTTGTTCGATGTGCTGCTGCTCGCCGCGTTGCTCTACGCGGCAGGCGGTATTTCCAGCGGCCTGGGCAGCCTGCTGATTGTCGCGGTGGCGATTGCCAATATTCTGCTGCGTGGCAACAGCGGCCTGCTGATCGCCGCCTGCGCTGCGCTCAGCTTCATTCTGTTGACGTTCCATATCAGCCTCAGCCGCCCGGCGGCCGCCAACCAGTTTATCCAGGCCGGCGCCCTCGGCGCGCTGTGTTTCGCCGTGGCGATGGTGGTGCAAACCCTGACGCGTCACCTGCGCGTCAGTGAGGACCTCGCCCGGCAACGCGCCAACGATATCGCCAACCTGGAGGTGCTCAACAACCTGATCCTGCAGCGCATGCACACGGGCATTTTGGTGGTCGATGCCCGCCAAAACGTCGTCCAGGTCAATCAGAGCGCATTGCGCATGCTTGGTGTCAGCACCTTGATCGGCGAGCCTCTGACGGTGAATTACCCAGAGCTGCTTGAGCGCTTGCAACAATGGTCATGCAATCCCTCACTACGCCCTTCCAACCTGCATGTCGGGCAGGATGAGCGCATCCTGCAACCCAGCTTCAGCACGCTGCAACGCGGGGACCAGCAGGACAC
Source organism: Serpens gallinarum (assembly GCF_014836765.1). Lineage (GTDB taxonomy): Bacteria > Pseudomonadota > Gammaproteobacteria > Pseudomonadales > Pseudomonadaceae > Serpens > Serpens gallinarum. The sequence continues at coordinate 146,408 of NZ_JACSQG010000005.1, read as the reverse complement.
GCTGATCTTCCTGGAAGACGTCTCCGAAATCGCCCAGCGCGCCCATGAAATGAAACTGGTGTCCCTGGGTCGTCTGACTGCCGGCATTGCCCACGAAATCCGCAACCCGCTCGGTGCCATCAGCCATGCCGCCCAACTGTTGCATGAGTCCGAAGAGCTGGACGCTCCGGACCGGCGCCTGGCGCAGATCATTCAAGACCAGTCGCGGCGCATGAACCTGGTGATCGAAAACGTTCTGCAATTGTCTCGCAACCGCAAATCAGCCCCGCAACTGCTGGACCTCAAATACTGGATGCACCGCTTCGCCAGCGAGTTTCGCAGCACGGCCAAGGCCAACCAGCACCTGCATCTGGAAACCACCAGCGGCACCATCCAGACGCGCATCGACCCGCACCAACTGACCCAGGTATTGAGCAACCTGGTGCAGAACGGCATGCGCTACAGCGCGCAGCACAACCCGCGCGGGCAAGTGTGGCTCAAACTGTACCGGGACCCGGACAGCGACCTGGCAGTACTCGACATTCTCGACGACGGCCCCGGCGTGGATACCGAGCAGCAATTGAGTATTTTTGAACCGTTTTACACAACCGATAGCAAAGGCACCGGTCTGGGCCTGTATATTTCGCGCGAACTGTGCGAAGGCAATCAGGCGCGCCTCGCGTACCGCTCCCGTCCGGAAGGCGGCAGTTGTTTTCGCATCATCTTCGCCCACCCGCGCAAAGTGAGCTGGGGCGAAGAATCCGTCACTTCTAACAACAAGAAAGAGTCTGTCCCATGAGTCGCCAAATAGCCTTGATCGTGGATGACGAACCCGACATTCGTGAACTGTTGGAAATCACCCTTGGGCGCATGAAACTCGACACCCGCTGCGCGCGCAACCTCAAGGAAGCCCGCGAATGGCTGGCCCGCGAGCCGTTCGACCTGTGCCTGACCGACATGCGCCTGCCCGACGGCACCGGCGTGGAACTGGTGCACTACATTCAACAGCGCCACCCCCAGACTCCCGTGGCGATGATTACCGCCTATGGCAGCCTGGACACCGCCATCAACGCCCTCAAGGCCGGCGCCTTTGACTTTCTCACCAAGCCAGTGGATCTGACCCGCCTGCGCGAACTGGTGGGCACCGCTCTGCGCCTGCGCACCGCAGACCATGACCAGCCGGTGGACAGCCGCCTGCTGGGAGAATCACCGCCGATGCGCGCGCTGCGCAAACAAATCAGCAAACTGGCGCGCAGCCAGGCCCCGGTCTACATCAGCGGCGAGTCGGGCAGCGGCAAGGAGCTGGTTGCCCGACAGATTCACGAGCTCGGCCCACGCGCGGAGCGGCCCTTCGTGCCGGTCAACTGCGGCGCTATCCCCAGTGAACTGATGGAAAGCGAGTTCTTCGGCCATAAAAAAGGCAGCTTCACCGGCGCCATCGAAGACAAGCAGGGCCTGTTCCAGGCCGCCAACGGCGGCACCCTATTCCTCGACGAAGTTGCCGACCTGCCGCTGCCGATGCAGGTGAAACTGCTGCGCGCTATCCAGGAAAAGGCGGTGCGCCCGGTGGGCGGCCAGCAAGAAGTGGTGGTCGATGTGCGCATCCTCAGCGCCACGCACAAGGATCTGGCTGCCGAAGTGACCGCCGAGCGCTTCCGCCAGGACCTTTACTACCGCCTCAATGTCATCGAACAGCGCGTGCCACCACTGCGCGAACGCCGCGAAGACATCGCCGTGCTGGCCGATGCAATGCTCATGCGCCTGGCCGAAGGCAGCGGCCAGGCGCCCGCTCGCCTGCATCCCGACGCCCTGGAAAAACTCAAGAGCTACCGTTTTCCTGGCAACGTGCGTGAGCTGGAAAACATGCTTGAGCGCGCCTACACCCTGTGTGAACGGGATGAAATACGCGCCAGCGACCTGCGCCTGACCGACGCCATCAACAGTGGCGGCGACAGTGGTCCCACCAGCCTGGCGCACATCGACAACCTGGAAGATCACCTGGAAGCGATTGAGCGCGACCTGATCCTTCAGGCGCTCGAAGAAACCCGCTGGAACCGCACCGCCGCTGCCCAGCGTCTGGGGCTGACGTTCCGCTCGATGCGCTATCGATTGAAAAAACTCGGCCTGGAGTGAACCTGCGCGCTGCGTCTTCGGCCCAATAGCGAAACGGCTGTCCATCGCCGCCCGCCGCTCAAGCAGAACCTGGCCTGCCACTGAGCACAGTGGAGACCGAAACATGAGTGGTTTCGAAGACGAGTTTCTCGAGCACTATCTGCAGCTGGGCCTCGGTTCAATGCCCAAGGCCGATATCGACGCGCTGGTCATGCACCTGCTGCATCGCTACGGCCTGCACGGCTCCGGCCCGCTGGCCAATTATGGCAACCAGGCGGTCAGCGAACGCCTGAAAACGCCGGTCAACAAAATCAAGAAGCTGCGCTATGAAGCGGCCCTGAAATTCGGCGGTCGCATCGAGGATCAAGCCATGGGACGGCTATTGGCAGCGCTGAGCAAGGCGACGCTGGAAACCGATGGCGACAAGATCGGCCTGATCATCGAAGACACCCTGGCCAAGAACTGGCTACAGGGCCAACTCAAGACCTATCAGCACATCTTCGATTACTCGTTCAACACCGAAATCGTCAAAGTCTCGGCCGATGGCCTGTTTCAGGTGCTGGATGCCGTGTTTGACCCCGAGGCCTTGCAGTCCTTTCGTGAGGGCTACGAGCGCTCCCGCCAGGAAGGCAATGCTGATAAGCGCAAGGCGCTGTTCAAAGGCGTGGCGAAAAAATTTGCCGAGGGTGCGGCCAGCAAGGCGGGGGCTGGCGTCGTCGCGGTGCTGCGGGCGCACTTGGGTGTTTGAGTCGCTCTAGCGGACTGTTTGCCTACCGCAAGCTGGCTCGCACTCAACTCTTAGAGGCACCCGTATATTTAATCTCAACGGCCACACAGCTCCGGCGTCCGACCGATGGCTCGTTCCACGCTGTGCTTGCACTCCAGCAACGCCTGTCTGAATACTTCAGCCCGCGGCGCGGCCCGTGAAGTCGGAGCCACCACTGCCACTGAGAAAAAGCCCAGGTAGGTATCCAGCGCCACGGCATACGTGCTGACTCCCTCTAGCACATCGTCCGTGCCGAAGGCTACGCCGCTGCGGCGAATCTCCTTGAGCTGCTGGCGCGTCTCAAGCGACAGCGGCACAGGCAGCGCAGAGTCGATCACCGCAGCCTCATCGGCCGCCAACAGCACCATCCCTGCCGGTACGCACAGCACACTGGCATGCACGCCGATGGGGAACACCACGCGCAGCTCCCGCTCCGCCACGATGCGGTCGATGACATGCACCTTGTCACCCACCCGCCGACACAAACACACCGACTCCTGCAGCTGGCCGGCCAGCTCCGCCAGACGCGACTTGGTTAGCGAGATGATGTCGCACTGCGTCTGGTTGATCAGATGCCCCAGCGCCGGCCCCAAACGAAAACCACCCGAGGGGCCCGATGACTCCACCATGAACTCATCCACCAACGCATTGATGATGCGCTGCACCGTGGAACGCGGCAGCTCAACCAACTGGGCGATGGCAGCCAGGCTCAAACCCTGGGGATTGTTGCCCAACGCCCGCATGATCGCCGCCGCCCGGGCAATCACCTGGATGCCGGCCTGCTTACCTACCTCAATGGCTTCATCGGGTTGACTCATTGCACTTCTCTTTGGCTGGACGGTGTGTACAGGAAGAGCCGCTACTGTAGTGGGCTGTCGCGGCACAGGCCAGCGCTGCCTAGCCGCTTGGCCACGTCTAGCCCAAAAAACCGATGTAACCCCTCGGGAAAGGCGTTGGATTTCGACTCAATCACGCCGCTAGAATCCCACATAGCGATACAGAGAATCGTAATTCGATACAGAAGTGATACCTCAAACCACCCGCTCCCGGAGCGGAGGTTTAGAGGCACAAGGAGCCCTTTCGATGTCCCGCAAATTCGTGCCCACTCTGTTTGCTCTTGGCTGTGTAATGGCCGGCACAACCCAAGCCGCCGAATTGTCTGGCGCCATCGGCGTGACCGGCCAAGGGGAAATGACCTATCGCGCAGGCCTGTCGCGCGCGTGGGAGCAAAGCTGGTGGCAGACCGAAAGCGGGCACCTCGGCGGTCACTGGGACGCTGGCTACACCTATTGGCAGAGCGGCGACGAAGCCGCCGGCGCCCATTCGTTGTCCCTCAGTCCAGTGCTCGTTTACACCTTCAACGCCGACGGCGCCCAGCCATTCATGGAATTCGGCATTGGCGCCGCGCTGTTTTCCGGCATCGAAGTGGGCGGACGCAACATGAGCTCGGCCTTGCACTTTGAAGACCGCCTGGGCGCCGGCCTACAACTGCGCAACGGAGGTCGGCTGGGCATCCGCGCCATCCACTACTCAAACGCCGGCCTGAAAAGCCCGAACGAGGGCATCGAAAGCTATTCGCTGGTTGTGAGTTGGCCGCTTTGATGGGTGTTAGATTTGCCGGTTACGGCAAAAGATAGACGTAAAAAAAACCGGCCTGAGGGCCGGTTTTCGTCCGGGCCTGAAAAGGGAAGGCCCGAAGGGAATCATGGTGCCGGAAACAGGAATCGAACCTGCGACCTTCGCGTTACGAGTGCGCTGCTCTACCTACTGAGCTATTCCGGCGGCGGCGCGTAAACTAGCATTCCATGCTGAGGGAATCAACGGGCAAACGATGCTCTGGAGGCAGCAGATATACGAGCCTTAACCGGGTGCCAATTAGTAAGCGTATCGGTGTCAGTAGCCGCTACTAGCGAGGATGAAAGCTTCCCCTAGCTAGGAGGTTATTTCCAAGGGTTAAGCTCAGCAATGGCCACTACATCGCTGTTATTCTCGCCAAGTAACACCACCATTGGCTTGACCCGCGCCATCAGTGGCACCCAGGCGGATGCGCTTGGCCAATTCTGCAGAGCATCGCGCACCACGGTAGCCTCGTTAAAGTCACTGAGCTTTTCCAGCGGTTGCGCACGCTGCCTTATGATCTCAGCCATTTCCCCCAGCGGCCTATAGAGGTTCGGACGCTGAGCTATATCACTGCCACCCAAGGACGCTTCGAGAACGATCCTGCTGCGCTGCTCAGGGTCTTCGGGCTGGCTGGCCCCGACCCATTGCGGCCCGCTCCAAGGCGCCGTGCCATATTCGAATGCCTTGTCCGGTTCCCTTCGGTCGATGTCCAGCGCCGTAACCACATCGAAACGATCGACATTGAAGACAATCCAGACTGGTCGGCCTTCGGCTACGGTCCAGACGCCATAGCCCAGCGCCGCTACTTGCAGGCAGGCGATGATAGTCAGGTCCATGACGAGACTGCTCTTGCCGACCTTGAATACCAACAGGGTAAGTAGCGGGCCGAGTGTCACATCGACAAGCAGCAATAGCAGGAAGATATGCGTAGCACCTAACGCCTCATGCAAAGGCGCGGGATACCAAAGGCGAAACACCAATGATATGGCCAGCAGCGCAATAACCAATGAGAAGGCCAGATGCACTAGAAAAGCTTTGATACGGGCAGGCATGACCACCTCCATAAAACTCGGCTGGAATCAGTCGAACAAAACCCCGCCAGCGAGGCAGGGTTTTGGATATTCAGGCGAGGCGCCACCGCGCAGGGTTCAACCTGCGCGGCGACTAACTCCTATTAACCACGGCACTCGGCGGGTGCGAGGTTCAGCGGCAGGGTGGCGGCAGCCGGGGCTGTAATGCCGCTGCCAGCCGGAGCGACGCGACCCGCTGCGAAGCAGGTCCAGATTACCGGCCCAGTGGGACGGGTGCCGGCAACCAACGGGGCACCATTGGATGCCGGAACCAGTACGACGGTATTAGCCGTGGCATCTGCCACACGCTCGGAAAGGTTGATGGTAATTTCACCCGAATCCGAATCAATGATCAAATCCAACACGTTGATGGATCCCGCACCGGCACCATCCCCGACCACCTGCTGGCAGGGACCAGCCGCAACACAAGGGGCTGGTACGCCACCCACAGCGCTAACCGCCGGATACCCAGTCGCCAACCCTCCAGTCGCCGCCGGCATGACGTTGACCGCATTATCTGCCACCAGGTTCTTCGCCTCGGTCGCTAACAGAAGACCTTCGGAAACACGCGCACGGGACGTGTAATCCTGGTAGGCCGGCAGCGCCACCGCAGCCAGAATCCCGATAATCGCGACTACGATCATTAGTTCAATCAGGGTAAAACCCTTTTGCATTTGAGCTTTCATGTGTCTCTCCCATGAGATGTAGAAGGTCCGCTGACCTGCTCATGGAGTTGCAGCGGCTGTGCCAATACCGAACCATTAAAACGCCACTATCACCATAATAAAAGCAACGCTAAACCGACGGCAAAGCCTGGCGTAACAAGCCTTACAGCAACTTTTAACTTCCTAGTTACTCCCCGAGTAACGTAACTAATTTGTGACCCTTAACGCATCGCCAGACGAACCACGTCACACTCAAAAGTCGCGATCAGCACTTAAAAAGTGATTATTCATTTTTTGACATAGCGGTATATATCGCTTCTCTCCCCAAATTCACCACAAGTGACGATTTGCGTCACTGTGTGCGCCAGTTTTGAGAAGTGCTTTCGCCGCCGGGTTATAAGGCTGCGCATTACACCGGAGCGCGCCTCATGAATACCCACGTAAATCTTTCCGGGCTGGCCAGGCAGATGGTGCTGGCCGGCCTGTTCGATGAGAAAACTGCCCAGCAGGCCCAGCTGCAGGCGCAGCGCAACAGCCTGTCGTTGATCACCTATGTGGTGCAGAACAAGCTGGCCAAGGGCCGCGCGGTGGCGGAGTTGGCGGCCGAGCAGTTCGGTGTGGCCTTTGTAGATCTTTCTGCTATCGACAAGGAGCAGCAACCCAAGGAGCTGATCAGCGAGAAGCTCGCTCGCCAGCACCGCGTGTTGCCGTTGTGGCGGCGTGGCAACAAGCTGTTCGTCGCCCTCTCCGACCCGTCCAGCCATCAGTCGATCAGCGATATCCAGTTCAGCACCGGGCTGAATGCCGAAGGCATCCTGGTGGAAGACGACAAACTCGGCGCGGCCATCGACAAGTTCTACGAGTCGGCGACCGGCTCCATGACTGATCTGGACGATGTCGATCTTGACGGCCTGGATATCGTAAATGGCAATGACGACGAGGCCACGCGGGACGACGGCGAAGCCTCCGACGACGCGCCAGTGGTGCGTTTCGTCAACAAGATGCTGCTGGATGCGATCAAGGGCGGCTCTTCGGACTTGCACTTCGAGCCCTACGAACGAGCCTTCCGCGTGCGACTGCGTACCGATGGTGTACTGCATGAAGTGGCACGCCCGCCGATTCAGTTAGCCAGTCGTATCTCGGCACGTTTAAAGGTAATGGCCGGGCTGGATATTTCCGAGCGGCGCAAGCCGCAGGATGGCCGGATCAAGATGAAGATCTCCAAGACCAAGGCCATCGACTTTCGCGTCAACACCCTGCCCACGCTGTGGGGCGAGAAGATCGTGATGCGGATTCTCGACCCATCCAGTGCGCAAATGGGCATCGATGCGCTGGGTTACGAGGAGTCACAGAAAGAGTTGTACCTCAGCGCCCTCACGCAGCCGCAGGGCATGATTCTGGTCACCGGCCCCACCGGCTCAGGCAAGACGGTGTCGCTGTATACCGGCCTGAATATTCTCAACACCGTGGACATAAACATTTCCACCGCTGAAGACCCAGTGGAAATCAACCTGGAAGGCATCAACCAGGTCAACGTCAATCCGCGCCAGGGCATGGACTTCTCCCAGGCGCTGCGCGCCTTCCTGCGCCAGGACCCGGACGTGATCATGGTTGGGGAAATCCGCGACCTGGAAACCGCCGAGATTGCCATCAAGGCCGCACAGACCGGCCACATGGTGATGTCCACCCTGCACACCAACAGCGCCGCCGAAACACTGACGCGCCTGCGCAACATGGGCGTGGCAGCCTTCAACATCGCCACCTCGGTAAACCTGATCATCGCTCAGCGCCTGGCTCGCAAGCTGTGTCCGAGCTGCAAGAAGGAAGTACCGGTGCCGCGCGAGACACTGCTCAGCGAGGGCTTCCCGGAAGCACAGATCGGTAAGTTCAAGCTCTACGGTCCGGTGGGTTGTGAGAATTGCAAAGCAGGCTACAAAGGCCGCGTCGGTATTTATGAAGTGGTTAAAAATACCCCTGCACTGCAGCGGATTATCATGGAGGACGGCAATTCCATCGATATCGCCGCACAGATGCGCAAGGACGGGTTCAACGACCTGCGCACCTCGGGCCTGCTCAAGGCCATGCAGGGCGTAACCAGCCTCGAAGAAGTCAACCGGGTGACCAAGGATTAACCATGGCGGAAAAAGCACTGAAAACCAGCCTGTTCAGCTGGGAAGGTACGGATCGGCGTGGCGCGAAGGTCAAGGGCGAGCTGAGTGGCCCGAACCCGGCACTGGTCAAGGCGCAGTTGCGCAAACAGGGCATCAACCCCCTCAAGGTGCGCAAGAAGTCGGTGTCACTGTTCAGCGCCGGCAAGAAGATCAAGCCAATGGACATCGCCCTGTTCACTCGGCAGATGGCAACCATGATGAAAGCCGGCGTGCCCTTGTTGAGCGCCTTCGACATCATCGGCGAAGGCTTCGATAACCCGAACATGCGCAAGCTGGTCGATGACGTAAAGCAGGACGTGGCGGCCGGTAACAGCCTGGCCAACTCGCTGCGCAAGCGTCCTCAGTATTTCGATGACCTCTATTGCAACCTGGTGGACTCCGGCGAACAATCCGGCGCGCTAGAAACCCTGCTCGACCGGGTGGCCACCTATAAGGAAAAGACCGAGGCGCTAAAGGCCAAGATCAAGAAGGCGATGAACTACCCCATCGCTGTGGTACTGATCGCGATCATCGTGTCGGCTATCCTATTGATCAAGGTAGTGCCGCAGTTCCAGGAAGTATTCTCCAGCTTCGGCGCCGAGTTACCGGCCTTCACACAGATGGTGATTGGTCTGTCCGAAGCGCTGCAAAAATGGTGGTTCATCATCCTGATCGCCATGTTCGGCGCTGGCTTCGCGTTCAAGGAAGCGCACAAACGCTCGCAGAAATTTCGCGACCTTGTGGACCGTTCGCTGCTGAAAATGCCGGTTGTCGGCGACATTATCTATAAATCCTCCGTCGCCCGTTACGCCCGCACCCTGGCCACTACTTTTGCTGCCGGGGTGCCGCTGGTGGATGCGCTGGACTCGGTAGCCGGCGCCACCGGCAACGTGGTGTTCAAGTATGCGGTGAACAAGGTCAAACAGGACGTTTCCACCGGCATGCAGCTGAACTTCTCAATGCGCACCACCGGCGTGTTCCCGGCAATGGCCCTGCAGATGACCGCCATCGGCGAGGAGTCCGGTTCGCTGGACGGCATGCTCGACAAGGTCGCTACCTTCTACGAAGACGAAGTGGACAATATGGTCGATGGCCTCACCTCGCTGATGGAGCCGATGATCATGTCGGTGCTCGGCGTGCTGGTGGGCGGTCTGATCATTGCCATGTACCTTCCGATCTTCCAGCTGGGTGCTGTGGTTTAAGGCGCAACTAGCTAACTGTGGGCCGGATTTATTCCGGCTGTCGAGTTGAAGCCAACACAGGGACAAATACATTGCCCCGCAAAGCCGGCCCCCACAGAGCATTCCGGACTTTTCCAGAGGGTTGAAGATGTCCCTTGTCGATTATCTGGCCAGCCACCCGCTGGTCTTTGTTTTATGCACCCTGCTGCTCGGCCTGCTGGTCGGCAGCTTCCTCAATGTGCTGGTGTACCGCCTGCCGGTGATGCTGCAGCGTGACTGGAAGGTGCAGGCCCGCGACATACTCGAATTGCCCGCCGAGCCGGCTGTCCCGGCATTTAATCTACTGACTCCGAACTCCTCCTGCCCGCATTGCGGCCACAGGATTCGCCCCTGGGAAAACCTTCCCTTGCTCAGCTGGCTGGCGTTACGCGGCAGGTGCTCCGGCTGCCAGCAGGCCATCAGCCCTCGTTACCCGTTGGTGGAACTGGCCTGCGGACTGCTGTCCGCCTTTGTTGCCTGGCACTTCGGCTACGGCTGGCCGTGCGCAGCCATGCTGGTGCTCACCTGGGGGCTGCTGGCGATGAGCCTGATCGACTGCGATCACCAGCTGCTGCCCGATGCACTGGTGCTGCCGCTGCTGTGGCTGGGGCTGATCGTCAATAATTTCGGCCTGTTCGCCAGCCTGGAAGACGCTCTGTGGGGCGCGGTGGCCGGCTACCTGAGCCTGTGGTCGGTGTACTGGTTATTCAAGCTGCTGACCGGCAAGGAAGGCATGGGCTACGGCGATTTCAAGCTGTTGGCCATGCTCGGCGCCTGGGGCGGCTGGCAGATTCTACCGCTGACCATCCTGCTGTCCTCGCTGGTGGGCGCCATTCTGGGCATCATCATGCTGCGTCTGCGCAATGCCGCCACCGGGACGCCAATTCCCTTCGGCCCTTACCTGGCCATTGCCGGCTGGATTGCGCTGATCTGGGGGGAGCACATCACTCAGCGTTACCTGCAGTTTGCTGGGTTTCATTGATCTAGGCGGATACCGTTTTACATCGACCACGGCCTCGCTCAGTGGATCGCCACCCACCCTGTGGATCGATAAAGCGTGGTTCACATCTATCTACAGCCCACCCGACCAACCCCCGCCCTTCGATCTGCCGCCGGTTTCTGCGATCATGCCGGCCTGCCTTGAACGGAAGTCCCTATGAAACCCTGGATCCTTGGCCTGACCGGCGGTATTGGCAGCGGCAAGAGTGCCGCGGCGCAGCACTTTGGCGAGCTTGGCATTCATACCGTCGATGCCGATTACGCCGCACGCTGGGTGGTGGAGCCGGGTCGGCCTGCGCTGGCGAAAATCGCCGCGCATTTCGGTACGACCATTCTACTGCCCGACGGCCAGCTGGACCGCGCTGCCCTACGCGCACAGGTTTTTGCCAACCCCGAGGAGCGTCGCTGGCTGGAACAACTGCTGCACCCGCTGATTCGTCAGGAAATCATCGAGCACCTGGGTCGCGCCCAGTCACCTTATGCGATCCTTGTCTCACCCCTGCTGATCGAGTCCGGGCAATACCAGCTGACCCAGCGCGTGCTGGTGGTGGATGTGCCCGAAGATCTCCAGGTGCAGCGCGCCATGGCCCGCGATGGCAGCGATGAAGCGCAGATCCGCGCCATCATCGCCGCGCAGGCCAGCCGCGAAGAGCGCTTGCGCCATGCCGACGACGTGCTGGTCAACGATCGCGACCTGGCTTGGCTGCAAGGCGAAGTTGAGCGCCTGCACCATTTTTATCTGACCCTGCGAGGAGGCCAGCCATGAACAAGCCTATCACCGTGAAATGTCCGACCTGCGGCGCGCCCGTGGAGTGGAATGACAAAACCCCGACCCGCCCGTTTTGCTCGGAGCGTTGCAAATTGATCGACCTGGGCGCCTGGGCGGCGGAAGAACATGCCATACCCGGCGATCCGGTTGTGGATGATCTGTTTTCGGAGGATCTTTCGCGCCACTGAGCGGCACTAATCCACGACAACTTGGATCTCAGGACCGAAGCCCTTTGCGGTGGTCACGCCTTCGCGGCGAGGTCGTCGTTCCCACACAAGAGTCCGTGTCGCACAAACCTGTGGGGGCTCGACCTTGGGCTGAAGCTCTTCCCGAGCATGGCCAGTGTTCGGACTATGCACGCTTCGCCGCGAGGGCAGCGACCCACAATCACGCCGGCGCAACTTATTGCGGCGGTCCGTCATCCTTCCAGGGCGCCGACAGGTAACGGCCGCGGTTGAAGGTCTCCAGCCAGTCAGGGCAGAACACCACCAGGGCCGTGACCGCCATACCGTTGATAAAGGCTTCGGGGAACATCACCAGCCAGATGTAACCGGCAAAGTCCTCAAGCCAGGGCGGCATGGGATAAAGGCCATCCAACCAAAGCAGACCCAGCCCCGCCAGGATGCAGCACAAGGCCGTCAGCGCCGCGGGAAAGAATCCCGAAAAGAAGATGTAGACGAACAGGTTATTCGGCTGCGCCCGTTCAACCAGGCTCGCACACGCCTCGGTCACCGCGACGGGGATCAACACCAGAAGAATCCCGTTGATGCCCAGCGCAGCCAGGTCGGGACGCCCTATTGCGATCAGTCCGAGCTGTGCCAGCAACCCCGCCAGAATGGCCAGCGGCCAGTCCAGCAAGAGCGTTACCGCGGTCATGCCGATGAAATGCAAGGACAGCCCCGAGGCGAAGTCTCTGCGCACAAGCCAGAGCAGAAACAGCACCAGCACAGTGCCGAACAGCAGATGTTGCCGACGAAAATCGCTGAACAGTTCAATCCAGGGTGCCCGCCAAATCGCCCAGATAATAAACGGCAGGTAGGCCAGCCAGCCGAGCCATAGCGTATCCGATGACAGCAGATGCGCAGAAATCATCGTTCTGTCTCATTCGGCAGCAGTTGCCGCTGATCCATCAAATCGGAGCCGCCCTGAGGAACAATGTCACGCAATCGCCAGTAGGATTCCCGCATGCCAAGCTACCACCGGTATGGAATCCCCAGTTTATACCCCAGCAACGAAGCTGCAGCCTTACGTGAAGGCCCGAACGGTTAGCCAGCGAAATGAGTAATGGAGAGCGAGGCCAACTGAACTAGGCTTGATGTCATCCATTTACGACAGAGGGTCATCATGACCAGCCGATTGAACCCCGACGACCAACGCCGCGTCGATGAATACCTCAAGCTGCCCCAGAACCGGGTTGATCGTCAGCCATTCAGGCCGTTGCTACTTTTACTTCTCGTGCTGGTCGTGGTGCTGGTGCTTGGATTGCTCAGCAGAATGCTGGCGGGGCTGGTGACGGGATAGTCAGTCTGACAGGTTTGCTGTGCGGCGTGCTGTAGGGGCAAATTCATCGCGCGACACATGACTCTCAACCCGCGCATCTGCTGCGACAAACACCAGCGTATCGCCCCCCGCAGTTCGTCGCGTCTTCAGTGTGTCGCCCCCCCTGGACGCCAGGCGAATGAATTCGCCCCTACAACAGCGGCCGTTTAGCAACGATCCAATCAAATCGAAGGAAATAAAAAACGGGAAGGTCCACAAGGAACCTTCCCGTTTTATATGGTGGGTCGTGTAGGGGTCGAACCTACGACCAATTGGTTAAAAGCCAACTGCTCTACCACTGAGCTAACGACCCAAAACTGGTCGGGGTAGGGGGATTCGAACTCCCGACATCCTGCTCCCAAAGCAGGCGCGCTACCGGGCTGCGCTATACCCCGAGTGGAAGCTGGCTCCGCGACCTGGACTCGAACCAGGGACCCAATGATTAACAGTCATTTGCTCTACCGACTGAGCTATCGCGGAACTTTTACCTTCCAAATCTCAACGTCTGGCCTGACCAGAAACCCCGTTGCGATGGCGCGGTATTCTACGGATATACGACCCCCTGTCAACCACCAATTTTGCTTTTTTTACCCTTCCGCCCAAAAAAATTCCTCGCCCGCTCAAGGGCTTAGCCGATGAGGCCCGGCGCAAAGGCTGCGCCCACCCGAGAGGACAGGGACTAAACGGCGAACTGACGCTCCAGGCTGCTGTAGCCCAGACCGACACCCTTGCTGACTTTGAGCTGCACTGGAATCCGCTCCTTGAGCGCCTCCACATGGCTGATCACACCAATCATCTTGCCGCTGGCGTTGAGGCTGTCCAGGGCATCGAGCGCGATTTCCAGCGTCTCGCCATCCAGGGTGCCGAAGCCCTCGTCGAGGAACAGCGAGTCGATGCTGGTCGAGTGGCTAACCAGGTCCGATAGCGCCAGGGCCAATGCCAAGCTGACCAGGAAGCTCTCGCCACCGGAGAGGGTCTTGCAGTCGCGGGCCACGTCGCCCTGCCAGGTGTCGATGACTTCCAGCTCCAGTTCGCCGCTGCTGCGCCGCGCCAGTTGGTAACGACCATGCAAACGAGCAAGCTGCTGGTTGGCCAAATAGACCAGATGATCCAGGGTTAGCCCCTGGGCGAACTTGCGGTACTTGGCCCCATCTGCCGCGCCAATCAGGCTGTTGAGGTGTTGCCACAAATCATATTCGCCCTGCTGCTTATCGATTTCGGCGAACAGCGACTGCTGACTCTGCCGACGCTGTTCATCGGCAGACAGCTGGGCACGGATTTCACCCTGGCGCTGACTCAGCGCTTTGAGCTCACTTGCGAGCTGCTGCAGTTGCTCTTCCAGCACTTCGCGCTCCAGCCCGCCAACCGGGTGGGCCTGCAGCTCGACCAGTTGCCGTTCGGCCTCCTGCAGAAAGGCACGGGCGGCGGTCAGCGCCTGGCTCAGCTGTTCTTTTTGCGCCTGCAAGGCCTCACGCTGCGGTGCGTCGAGCAAGGCAGCCTGGAAAGCGGCCTCGTCGTCGAAGGGACTGGCGATTAACGCGTTACCCCAGAGGGTTTGTCGCTCCTTCAACTGCTGTCGTTCATGTTCCAGTTGCCGTTCCAGCGCCTGTTGCATGCCGTGAAGTTGCTCGTGGCGACTGCTGCCACGCGTCAGTTGCGCTTCAGCCTGTTCCAAAGCCTTGAGCGGGCTCATCTCGGCCGTCGGCACCGAGGTTTGCGCTGCATTTGCGGACAGCGCCGAGGCAAACCAACGCTGTTGCCACAGCTCCACCTTCTGCTGCGCCCCCTGAACCGCGTGCTGGATATCCCGCTCCTGCTGGTGCAGTTGCTGGCGCAAATTCTGGGCCTGCTGCCAGTGCTGCCATTCGGCTTCCCGCGCCCGCAGCCAGGCATCGCCATCGGCTGGCAGCCTGTCAGCGAAGCCGTCCATCTCCTTTAATAGCTGCTGATCCAACTCAACCCGATGCTGACTCAAAACAGCATGGCGTTCGGCGATGTCGCTGTCCTGCTGGGCAGTGTGCTGCAACTGCTGCTCGGCTAATTGCAGCGTCTGCTGCAGGTCGGCGCAGGTCGTATGCACGTGCTGCAGGTTGCGGATGATCTCGTCGTGGTCAGCCTTGAGCTGGTCGAAGCGCTGCAGGCTGGTTTCGACAACCGAGAGTTGCTGCGTGTGTTGTTGCTCGCAAGCGTCCAGAGCAGCACCGTCAGACAACGCGGTGCCGAATCGTACCGTGAGCTGTTGCCAATGCTCGACCTGGCGCTTCAGCTCCTGCTCGCCCTCCTGATGCTGCTGCTCCAGCAAGCGCACGCGCTCACCCAGCGCCGCCAGCTCGGCCGCCAGTGCCTGCCCTCGTTCTTCCACCTGGCTCAGGTCGGCTTTTTTCGCCGTCAGCGCATGCACAGTGGCGGAGACATCCAGAGCCTGATAGGCGGCAATCGCCGGGTGCTCATGGGAGCCGCACAACGGGCAGGCTTCGCCATCCTGCAGCTGAGCCCGCAGGGCTTCCAGCTTGTGAATGCGCTGCTCCTGTTCGAGCAATCTTTCCTGATCGACAACGCCTTGTTTAAGTTCTCGATAGCGTGCGCGCTGCGCCTCAACCTCTCGCGCCTTGCCTCCTTGCTGGACACGCACCTCGTCCAGCAAGGAGGCAAGGCGCGCCTGCTGCTCCAGTCGTTGCTGCCGGGTGCCCTCCAACTGGCGCAACTGCTCCAACAAGCCAGCCTGGCGTTGCAAGGTTTGCCAATGCTCGCGCAGCTCGGCTTCACTGCGCCCATCCAGCAGCTGGTCGAGTTGCTGGCGTTGCTGTTGCTCAGCGAGCTGTCCGTCATTCAAGCGCTGTTGCTGGGCGGCTAAACGCTTCTGCTGTTCATCCCGGCGTTGACGCAGGTTCTGCGCGTGGGCCTCAAGTCGTTGGCGACGCTCAAGCAGTTCTCGATCTTCCGCCGCGAGCCGTTGACGCTCTCCAAGCCGGGCGCGCCAATGCACGATCAGCTCACCCAAACGACTGTGCTCGGACGTGGCGGCCAGTGCGGCGTCCACACGCTGTAATTGGTCTTCGAGCTGTTGGTAATCCAGTTGCCGTTCTTCGAGCAGATGGCGACTCCAATGTCGGCCTTGCCACAAACAGTCGCTTACCTGTTGCAGGACCTGCTGCTGTTCATGCTGCAACTGTTGCAGACGCTGCTCACTGTGCGCAACCGCCTGGCGCGCCAGTTGCCAGTCGCGATGTGGCGCTTGCAGTGCGGCCGCCGGCTCACTGGCAGCCAGGCGTGCCAGATCCGGCTGTGCTGCCTGCAGCGAGGCCTCAGCCTGTTGATGACTCAGCAAAGCCTGCTGCTGTCGGGCCTGGGCCTTGTTGAGATCGTCATGCCATTGCCGTTGGCGCTGCAGCTCTTCTGTCAGTTCATGCAAACGCGTGTCTTCTTGCTGCAGATGCTCGGCCTCGTCCAGCAAGGCGGCGCGTTGTTCTTCGTCCATCAGCTCGACGCCGGCGGCGCGGGCACGCAGCTGGCCCAATGCATTTTTCACCTCGCTGTGCCGTTCGTACACGCGCTGGGAAATCTGCCCGTAAATCTCGGTGCCAGTGAGTTGCTCTAGCAATTCGGCGCGCTCGGAGGCCTTAGCATTAAGAAACGCGGCGAAGCCACCCTGGGCCAACAGCATGGATTTTGTAAAGCGCGCAAAATCCAGTCCGGTGAGTTCCTCCGTGAGGCGCAGTTTTTCTCGCGTCTGCTCGGCGAGAAGCTCACCATCGATCCTGGCCAGCTCCACCTTGGGCGCCTGCAGCGCCCCATCGGCCTTGTCGCGAGCGCGCCGCTGGCTCCAGAAGGCGCGATAAGCCTGGCCTCGCACTTCAAACTCGACTTCGGCCAGGCAGTCGGCGGTGTGCCGGGTCATTAATTCGTTGCCGCTGGCGGACGGGCTGTCCATGCGCGGCGTGCGGTGATACAGCGCCAGGCAGATGGCATCCAGCAAGGTGGTCTTGCCGGCGCCGGTGGGGCCAGTGATGGCGAACAACCCCGTGTCGCGAAACGGCTCGGCGGTGAAGTCGATCTTCCATTCACCCTTCAGCGAATTGAGGTTTTTGAGGCGCAGCGTGAGGATTTTCATGCCTGACTCTCCTGCAGTTCCCCAAGCACCTGACGATGCAACTCGCGCAACTGATGCTGCAGCGCCTCGTCCAACTCCTCGACGACCAGACGGCGATCGAAGACCTCGGCGGGATTCAGCTCATCCAGGGTTTCCCGCGCCTCGTTCTGCAGCCTGGCCGCAGCGTTGCCGCGCTCGCGGCGGATGCGCAGCACTTCCACCGGCCACTCGGCACAGAGCGCGCTGATGCGCGCTTGCAGGTCGCTCAGGTAATCATCCGTGGTGACTTGGATGTCCAGCCAGACCGGGCGTTCGGCGCTGCCCGAGCGAGCAGCCTCGGTAATGGCCGTTTCCAGCTCGGCCAGCGAACCGCGCAGACTGGACATCGGCTGGAAGCACGGCACGCTCAGCGGCGTCACGGTTTGCAGCCCCTGTGCGTCCAGGTCGACCAATAGCACCTGCTTGTCCTGCCTCGCCTCATCGAAGCTCAGCGCGATCGGCGAACCGCTGTAGCGGATGTGCTCCAGACCGCCGACCTTTTGCGGGCGATGAATATGGCCGAGGGCGATGTAGGCGGCGGGCGGAAAGGCGTTGGTGGGAAAGGCTTCCAGCGCACCGACGTAGATCTCGCGTACCGATTCGCTGGCGCTTGCGCCGACGGTGGTCAGGTGCCCGGTGGCGATGATCGGCAGGCCGCCGCCAAGCTCATCGCGCTTAGTTTCCGCCAGCGTGAATAGTTGCTGGTAATGGGCGTGAATGGCGTTCTGCAACGACATTTGCTTGTCAGCGGCACTCTGCCCCGCCTCGCTGCGTAGCACGTCGCGCGGACGGATAAAGGGAATCGCGCAGAGGACCGCGCCGGGCGCGCCATCACGGCGGTGCAACACCAGCAGCTGCTCGGCCGGTTCAACGCCAACGGCTGGCACCACATGGCAGCCCAGACAGGCCAGCAAGCTGCGCGACTCGCCGAGCATGGCCACCGAGTCGTGGTTGCCGCCGAGCACCACCAGCTCGGCGCCGGTGTCGCGCAGCTCGACGATAAACTGGTTGTACTGTTCGCGGGCATAGCTGGGCGGCGCACCGTTGTCGAACACATCGCCGGCAATCAACACCGCGTCCACCGCCTGTTCGCGCACCTGGGCGATCAGCCAGGCGCAGAAGGCCCGGTGCTCGGCCTGACGGGTCTTGCCCATGAAATGCTGGCCAAGGTGCCAGTCGGAGGTGTGCAGGATACGCATCGGAAACATCGCTTTCACAATCCAAGGAAACCGCGCCAGCTTGGGCGACGCAGCGCTGCCTGGCAACTGCGGGGACTTGCTACCATCAGCGCCTGACATTCTGCCCAAAGGGACTCGCATGCGCCGCATTTTCAACGATCTGAAAATCATGTTGCTGGCCAATCTGTGGATCGTGCCGGTACTGGCCGCGCTGGTCGGTGCACTGTTTTATTTCGTCGCCCCGCCGCCGCCAATGTCCGCGCGGCTGGCCACTGGCGGGCCGAATGGCGGTTACCACGCGTTTGGCGTGAAGCTGCAGACCGAGCTGGCCCGGGAAGGCTTCACCCTGGAACTGGTGCCCAGCGCCGGCTCGCTGGACAACCTGGCTAAACTGCAAGCCGGCGAAGTGGAACTGGCGCTGGTGCAAAGCGGGCAGGAACTTAATCTGGACGCCACAGAGCGCGCCCACCTGTTCGGCCTGGGCGTGATGTACCAGGAGCCGGTCTGGCTGTTCGCCCGCCAGGACGTGGCCTTCAAACGCCTCGCCGACCTTCAGTCGCTGCGCGTGGCCATCGGCTCGGCCGACAGCGGTACGCAGTCGCTGACCCTACCGCTGCTGGAGGTCAACGGGATGGATCCGCGTTCCCTACCGGATAAGTGGCAGCAAATCGGCGGCGGGCGCGCCGCCAAGGCGCTGGCCGACGGCGAGCTGGATGCAGCCTTCTTCATCGGTCCCGCGGAAAACGCGCTGGTCCAGCGCCTGGCCGCCAATCCCGACCTGCAACTGCTTGACCTGCGCCGCAGCGCCGCCTATCAGGCACGCCTGCCCTATCTGGCCCGTGTCGACGTTGGCGAAGGCATGCTCAATCTGGCCCGCAATGTGCCGGCCCATGACATGGACACCATCGCCGCGCTGGCGACTCTGGTGGCCAACGAGAACTTCCATAGCTCGCTGACTCCGCTGCTTCTGGCCGCTGCCCGTGAAGTACTCAAGGACGGCAACCTGCTGGATGCCGCCGGGCAGTTCCCGGCCGTCTCCTCGTCCAACCTGGCCAGCCTCGACGAGGCTGACTACTTCTACCGTAACGGCCTGCCGATCCTGCAGCGCTACCTGCCGTTCCGCATCGCCTCGCTGGCCGACCGCTACATCATTCTCGCCATTCCGCTGCTGGTGCTGCTGTTCCCACTGTTCAAGGTGGTCGGCCCGCTGTACCGCTGGCGTATTCGCTCTCGCATCTATCGCTGGTACAAGCACCTACGGGATATCGATCGTCAGCTGTACCTGGGCAAATTGCAGGATCCGGCCGCAGAAATCGCCCGCCTGGTGCAATTGGAAGACGAACTGGCCAAGGTGGAGGTACCGCTCTCCTACTCCGGCGAGCTGTACGACCTGCATGTGCATGTGCGCTACATGATCAAGCGACTGCTGGCGCAGCAGAAGGTGGAGCGCGGCGTTGCAAAAGTTGCGTAGTGCAGTGATTGGTTTGATGGCCCCACGCGGAGCGCGGGACCATCAAACGCACCCGCCTCTGCTCGCCTCGCTGGCGTAAACTAGCGCCCATTCGTTTTACTGCCGAGACCACCATGCCGATTCGTCATTGCATCGTTCACCTGATCGAGAAGAAACCCGACGGCACGCCCGCCATGCTGCATGCCCGCGATTCCGCATTGGGCGAATCCCAGGCCATGGAGAACCTGCTGGCCGATCTCAACGAGAGTTACAACGCCAAGCAAGGCAAGGCCTGGGGCCTGTTTCACGAGGAGTCCGGCGCCTATCCGTTCAGCGGCTGGCTGAAGGATTACCTGGACGGCAACCGCGACTTCACCGCCTTCAGCCGCGAAGCCGTGGAGCATCTGCAGAAGTTGATGGAGGAGTCCAACCTGTCCACCGGCGGGCATGTGCTGTTCGCGCATTACCAGCAAGGTATGACTGACTACCTGGCCATTGCCCTGTTGCACCACAGCGAAGGTGTGGCGGTGACCGACACGCTGGATGTCACCCCGGCCAAGCACCTGGACCTTGGCCAACTGCACCTGGCGGCGCGGATCAATATTTCCGAGTGGCAGCACAACCAGAACTCCAAGCAGTACATCTCCTTTATCAAGGGCAAGAACGGTAAGAAGGTATCCGAGTACTTCCGCGACTTCATCGGCTGCCAGGAAGGCGTCGATGCGCCGAGCGAAACGCGCACGCTGCTCAAGGCGTTCAGCGATTTTGTCGAGAGTGAGGACCTGCCCGAAGAGCAGGCCCGGGAAAAAACCAGCGCGCTGGTCGGCTATGCCACCAGCCAAGCCAAGCGCGGCGAGCCGATGACTCTAGAGGATCTCTCCGAGGTGATCGACGAAGAACGGCCGCGCGCCTTTTATGACCATATCCGCAACAAGGATTACGGCCTGTCGCCGGAAATTCCGCCGGACAAGCGCACCCTCAATCAGTTTCGCCGCTTCACCGGCCGCGGCGAGGGGCTGTCCATCAGCTTCGAGGCGCACCTGTTAGGGTCCAAGGTCGAATACGACGAGGCCCGCGACATGCTGATCATTCGCCAGCTACCCACGCAACTGAAGGATCAGCTCAAGCGTAATCAGGGATAAGCCGAGTCTTACCAGAGCACGGTTTTTAGGGGCGAAAGCGGTACGTTCGTCGTAGGGCGGCGTGTCCGCCGTGCAGCCAACCAGCTCTATAGGTTGTGAGCGGCTTGCGTAAGCAGCGCTTCTTTAGCGGGTTTCTTCAGCGCCTTGATGGCCCGCTCGCGCTTGAGCGCCGCACTTTTATCGATGCACGCCTCGACATACACCAGCGCCTGCGCGGGGCTGGAATGGAAAAAGCGCGCGCCCTTACCACGTTGGTGCGCGGCGAAGCGCCGTTGCGGATCGTCGCTGATGCCGCAGTACAGGGCATTGTTGGCGGCGCGCACCAGGTAGACGAACCAGGGTTTGGCTTCGGCGTGGGTCATGAGCAAGCAGGCGTTGGAAAGAAGCGCGGAGTTTAACCCAGGCTTTTAGCCGGACGCTTATGGGGCACACCACAAGCGCCCGCACTGGCTTAATGCAGAATCTGGCTCAGAAACAACTTGGTCCGTTCGTTCTGCGGATGATTGAAAAAGGTTTCCGGGTCGGCCTGTTCGACGATCTCACCCTTGTCCATGAAGATCACCCGGTCGGCCACGGTGCGCGCAAAGCCCATTTCGTGGGAGACGCAAAGCATGGTCATGCCGCTTTGAGCCAGGCGGATCATGGTGTCGAGTACCTCCTTGACCATTTCCGGGTCGAGCGCTGAGGTGGGTTCGTCGAACAGCATGATCTTTGGCTTCATGCACAGCGCCCGGGCGATCGCCACGCGCTGCTGCTGGCCGCCGGACAGCTGACCCGGATACTTGTCGGCCTGCTCGGGAATGCGCACCTTCTCCAGGTAATCCATGGCGATTTCCTCGGCCTGGCGCTTGGACAGCTTGCGCACCCACATCGGCGCCAGCGTGCAGTTCTGCAAGACGGTGAGGTGCGGAAACAGGTTGAAGTGCTGGAAGACCATGCCCACTTCGCTGCGAATCGACTCGATTTGCTTGAGATCGCTGGTCAGCTCGACGCCATCAACAATGATCTGCCCCTTCTGGTGCTCTTCCAACCGGTTGATGCAACGGATGGTCGTCGACTTGCCCGAACCGGACGGGCCGCAGATGACTATCCGTTCACCAGCTTTCACCTTCAGGTTGATGTCCTTGAGCACATGAAACTGCCCGTACCATTTGTTCACCTCGATCATCTCGATCATCGGGTGTTCGCTCTGTGCGGGTTGTCTGATTGCTTCAGCCATGAGTGTTCGCTCCCCTTAGTGCTTTAGGCCGGTGTCCAGCTTGCGCTCCAAGTGCATGGAGTAGCGGGACATGGCGAAACAGAAGATCCAGTAAACCGCCGCGGCAAATACATAGCCCTCGGTGGACATGCCGAGCCAGGCCGGGTCGGCGGTGGCGCGCTTGATGCTGTTGAGGAAGTCGAACAGGCCAATGATGATCACCAGACTGGTGTCCTTGAACAGCGCAATGAAGGTGTTGACGATGCCGGGAATCACCAATTTGAGCGCCTGGGGCAGAATCACCAGCAGCATGCTGCGCCAGTAACCGAGCCCCATGGCCGCAGCCGCTTCGTATTGGCCGCGAGGAATCGCTTGCAGGCCACCGCGCACCACTTCGGCGATATAGGCCGCCTCGAAGAAAATCACCATGACCATGGCGCGCATCAGTTTGTCGAGGTTCATGCCTTCAGGCAGGAACAGCGGCAGCATCACCGAGGACATGAACAGCACGGTGATCAGCGGCACGCCGCGCCAGAACTCGATAAAAGTCACGCAGATGACTTTGATCGCCGGCATCTCCGAGCGCCGTCCCAACGCCAGCAGGATGCCCAGCGGCAAGGCACCGGCGATACCTACTGCGGCGATGACGATGGTCAGCATCAAGCCGCCCCATTGGGTGGTCGACACCGTCGAAAGCCCTAGAAAACCACCATGCAGCAGCCAATAGGCCAGCAGCGGATAAATCACCAGATACGCCAGGCCATAGCGCACCTTGTGACGGAAGGCCGGAATAAACAGCGGCGCCGCACCGATGACGGCCAGCCACACGCTGAGATCGACGCGCCAGCGCAGTTCGGCCGGATAGAAGCCGTACATGAACTGACTGAAGCGTTCGCCAATAAACACCCAGCAAGCGCCTTCGCGGGAACAGTCGGCGCGGCTGCTGCCCACCCAGTCGGCCTTGATGAATGCCCATTCGATGATGGGCGGCACGATCAGCCAGATCAGGTACAGGCCGATAAACGTCAGGAGTGTATTGACCCAGTTGGAAAACAGGTTGGCGCGTATCCAGCCGAGCAGGCCCACGCTCATAGCCGGCGCCGGCAAGTCAGGCTTGAAAGTATGTGTAATCATGGCTTTTCCCTACCGTTCGATCAGGGCAATGCGCTTGTTGTACCAGTTCATCAGCATGGAAATGCTCAGGCTGATGGCGAGGTAAACACTCATGGTGATAGCCATGGTTTCGATCGCCTGACCGGTCTGGTTGAGCACTGTTCCAGCGAACAGCGAGACCATGTCCGGGTAGCCGATGGCCGCGGCCAGTGAGGAGTTCTTGGTGAGGTTCAGGTACTGGCTGGTCAGAGGGGGAATGATGACCCGCAGCGCCTGCGGGACGATCACCAGCCGCAAGACCTGGCCGGGCCTGAGACCCAATGAACTGGCTGCTTCGGTCTGGCCGTAGCTGACCGCCTGGATGCCGGCGCGCACGGTCTCGCCAATGAACGCCGCCGTGTAGATCGCCAGCGCCATGACAATGGAGACGAGCTCGGGAATCACTACCCAGCCGCCACGAATATTGAAGCGTTGCAGCTCCGGCACTTCCCAGGTGAACGGCGAGCCCAGCAACAGCCAGCAGGCACCGGGAATCACCAGCAGCAACGCCAGATTGACCCATACCGTGGGGAAACCCTGCCCGGTAGCCAGACGGCGTGCCCGCACCCAGCGGGTGACCAAGGCAATCAAGACCAGCGCCACCACCAAAGCCAGCATGAACGGCCAGTACGCTTCGCTGGCACTGGGCGCCGGCATTTGCACGCCCCGGTTGTTGAGGAAGAAGGTGTCCCACAGGCTTATGCTGTTGCGCGGCCCTGGCAATGGACCGATTACGGCGAAATACCAGAAGAAGATCTGCAGCAGTGGCGGGATGTTGCGGAAAATCTCGATATACACCGTGGCCAGTTGGCGAATCAGCCAGTTGGGCGATAGTCGAGCGATGCCCAGGATAAAACCGAGGATGGTCGCCAAAATGATGCCGATCACACTGACCAGCAGGGTATTGAGCAACCCGACCAGAAACACCCGCCCGTAGGTATCGCTTTCGGTGTAGTCGATGAGGTGCTGGGTAATGCCGAAACCGGCACTGTTATTGAGAAAGCCGAAACCTGATGTGATGCCACGATGTTCGAGGTTCGTCAGCGTGTTATTGAACAGGAACCAGCCAAACGCCACGACGGCGATGACAGCCAGTATCTGGAAGGCCCAAGCGCGCACCTGCGGATCGGTGAGCAGCGAACGCCGGGGCTTGACGGCAACTGTCATAGGAACCCTCTCGAAAGTCCCCCGCGCTCAAGCCTGAGCACACCGACGCCGGGCGGGAGACCTCATTATGTGGACATCGCCACCGCCCGCAGGGGCGGTGGCGTGGTGGTTAGCGCACGGGCGGTGCGTACTGCAGGCCACCGTTATTCCACAAGGCATTGAGGCCGCGTTCAATCTTCAGCTCACTACCCTTGCCAACGTTGCGCTCGAAGATTTCAGCGTAATTGCCCACTTGCTTGATGATCTGCACGGCCCAATCCTTGGGCAGTTTCAGGTCCTTGCCGTACTCACCTTCAGCCCCTAGCAGACGGGCAATATCCGGGTTCTTGGTTGATTTGGCGGTCGCCTCGACATTCTTCGAGTCGATGCCCAACTCCTCGGCGTTGAGCATGGCAAACAGGCTCCAGCGCACGATGTCGAACCATTCCTCATCGCCCTGGCGCACGGCCGGGCCGAGTGGTTCCTTGGAGATCACTTCCGGCAGCACGACGTATTCGTCCGGTGCGGCCAGCTTGATGCGCTGGGCATACAACTGCGACTGGTCCGAGGTCAGCACGTCACAACGGCCGGACTCCAGCGATTTGGCGCTTTCATCGGAGGTGTCGTAGGTGATCGGCGTGTATTTGAGGCTGTTGCTGCGAAAGTAGTCGGACAGGTTCAGTTCGGTGGTGGTGCCGGCCTGTACACAGACCGTGGCGCCATCCAGTTCCTTGGCGCTTGAGACCCCGAGTTTTTTGTTAATCAGAAAGCCCTGGCCGTCGTAGTAGGTCACCCCGGTGAAGTTCAGGCCCATGGCCGAGTCCCGCGAACTGGTCCAGGTGGTGTTGCGCGACAGCACGTCGATCTCGCCAGACTGCAGTGCGGTGAAGCGCTCCTTGGCGGTCAGTGGGCTGAACTTGACCTTGCTGGCATCGCCGAAAACCGCTGCAGCGATGGCATGACAGACGTCGACGTCGATACCCAGGTATTTACCCTTGGCATCGGCATAGGAGAAGCCCGGCAGCCCGTCACTGATGCCGCATTGCACGAAGCCCTTGCTCTTCACTGCATCCAGCGTCGCACCGGCATGGGCCAGGCCGCCGAGACCCAACAGCGATGCAGTGGTCAACAGCGCCAGAGTGGATTTCACCATTTTCATTCGGAACCTCCAGTTGCTTTTTTTGTGTTGGAGTGTCGGCATACATTCCCGGGGATGTTCGCTACTGCCGGTACATAAACAACGAACCCGTGCAGGCCTGAAAAGCAGTCTAGTTGGCGATATCGTCAGCGCCCAACATCCATATCCCCATTGATGACGTCATGAGCATCCACGAATAATCACCCCTTTAAGCAGAGCAACCCGGCTGCCGAGCCACCGATGAACAAGAGCAATAGGCATACCAAGTCGTCGAGGCATGCCATCCAGCCCTTGCCCGGCGTATCCTTGCACTACCAACGCGCCACGATCCGGCCCGTTAGATGCCTTCCGATCCCTCGCTTGCTCGCCCATAAACGGGGCGCGCGCACCGACCTGGAGCCACCATGAGCGAACCGCTGATACTCTCTCCCCGCCAAACGGCCGATGCCTGTGTGATCTGGCTGCATGGCCTGGGTGCTGACCGTTTCGACTTTCAGCCGGTGGCCGATGCCCTGCAGCAGCGGTTGCCCTCCACCCGTTTTGTGCTGCCCCAGGCGCCGACTCGGCCGGTGACAGTCAACAGCGGCTGGGAAATGCCCAGTTGGTACGACATCCTCAGCATGGGAGCGTCGGCGCGCACCATTAACAAGGCGCAGTTGGAAGAGTCCGCGCATACCGTGATCCGGCTGATCGAGGCCCAGCGCGATGGAGGTATGGATCCCTCGCGCATTTTTCTCGCCGGTTTTTCTCAAGGTGGCGCGGTGGTGTTGCATACAGCCTTTTTGCGCTGGCAAGGTCCTCTCGGCGGCGTGCTGGCGTTGTCCACCTATGGGCCCACGTTCACCCCGGAATTGCAGCTCGATGCGCACAAACGTCAGATTCCGGTGTTCAGCCTGCATGGCAATCGCGATGAAGTGGTGCCCTATGCACTGGGTCGCGCCGCCCATGATTTCCTGGCAGCCCAGGACGTGCCGGTCAGTTGGCAGGAATATCCCATGGGTCATGAAGTCTGCCTGGCGGAAATCGAAGCCATCGGCAATTGGCTGGAGGCTCAACTGTCCCCCGGCGAATGAGGCCTTGATATCGGAGCACCGCGATTAACCCCGAGCACCGCCTGCCTGGCGGACGGTTAGCACCTATCCAAAGCCCGTGATCGCCCTCGCAAACACCGGCACAACCCGCGATTGGCCCTGAACACCGGGGCCTGCCCCTTCGCCGGGCGAGCTTCTTGCTTTACACTGCCAGCGTTCATTCCTTAATCAATTGTCGAGACCACCGTGCTCAAAGCACTCAAGAAAATATTCAGTAAAGGTGAAGAGCCCGCAGTCAGCGTCGCCCCGACCACCCCGCACACTCCCGCCTCGGCGTCCCCGACGAGTCGAGCCCGCAGCAGCACCGGCAAATCGCCGCGAAACACCACCGCTGCCGCCAACAAGAAACCGGCCGCTGCACGTGAGCAAGCGCCTGCTCAGGAACCTGCCAAACCCGCCAAGCCGCGCCGCGAACGCATCCCGCGCAAGCCGGTGGTGGATACCTGGAAACTCGAGGATTTCGTCGTCGAGCCGGCGGAAGGCAAAACCCGTTTCCATGACTTCAAGCTCTCCCCCGAGCTGATGCATGCGATCCATGATCTGGGCTTCCCCTACTGCACACCAATCCAGGCCAAAGTCCTGGGTTTCACCCTTAATGGCCAGGACGCCATCGGCAAGGCCCAAACCGGCACCGGCAAGACAGCCGCGTTCCTGATCTCCACGATCACCCAGTTGCTGCAGACGCCGCCGCCCAAAGAGCGCTACATGGGCGAGCCACGCGCGCTGATCATCGCGCCGACCCGCGAGTTGGTGGTGCAGATCGCCAACGACGCTGCGGACCTGACCAAGTACACCGGTCTCAACGTGATGAGCTTCGTCGGCGGCATGGACTTCGACAAGCAGCTCAAGCTGCTGGAAAGCCGCTACTGCGACATCCTGGTTGCCACCCCGGGACGCCTGCTGGACTTCAACCAGCGCGGCGAGGTCCACCTGGACATGGTCGAAGTGCTGGTACTGGACGAGGCCGATCGCATGCTCGACATGGGCTTCATCCCCCAGGTACGGCAGATCATTCGCCAGACGCCGCCAAAATCCGAACGCCAGACCCTGCTGTTCTCGGCGACCTTCACTGAAGACGTGTTGAACCTTGCCAAGCAATGGACCGTCGATCCGGTAACCGTCGAGATCGAACCCGAGCAGGTGGCCAGCGATACTGTTGAGCAGCATGTTTATGCCGTAGCCGGCAGCGACAAGTACAAGCTGCTCTATAACCTGATCACCCAGAACGACTGGTCGCGGGTCATGGTCTTTGCCAACCGCAAGGATGAAGTGCGTCGCATCGAGGAACGCCTGACCCGCGACGGCATCAGCGCCGTGCAAATGTCCGGCGACGTGCCGCAGCACAAGCGCATTAGGGCGCTGGAAGGCTTTCGCGAAGGCGAGATCCGCGTCATGGTCGCCACCGACGTGGCCGGTCGCGGCATCCATGTCGACGGCATCAGCCACGTGATCAACTTCACCTTGCCGGAAGACCCGGACGATTACGTGCACCGCATCGGCCGTACCGGCCGCGCTGGCGCCAGCGGCACCTCGATCAGCTTCGCTGGCGAAGACGACGCCTTCGCCCTGCCGCCCATCGAGGAGCTGATCGGGCGCAAGATCCATTGCGAAACACCACCGGCCGAACTGCTCAAACCGGTACCGCGCAAGCATTGAGGTGACTGGCAACTGGGTCAGAGGGCTCGTATTATCGGGACCATCTGATCCAGGTCAGGGCACGCGGGGCATACCGACGATACAGTAGCTACCTACCCTCGGTTCACATGGAGAACACACCCATGGAAAGCATGTATTGGATGTTGCTACTTCTCTTCGTGGGCTTTTTGCTGTTGGGCTTCGGCTTCAATTACCGCAACCATAACGGGGGAATTGGCCTGATGGGCCTGGGCATTATCAGTGTGCTCTCTACCGTCCTGTACAAGTTGCACCTCATCCTCAATTGAATCACCCCAGGCATTTGTGCAGGAGCCCGCTAGCTGGCGCTGCTTTGTGTCGGGTTACGGTTTCCAGCGCCCCGCTGCTTCCTGGTCACTGTCGCGCCCCTCGACCCAGCGCTGTCCTTCGGCCGTGTCTTCGCGCTTCCAGAACGGCGCGCGGGTCTTCAGGTAATCCATGATGAAATCGCAGGACTCGAACGCCGCCTGGCGGTGAGCGCTGGCTGTGCCGACGAAGACGATCGGTTCGCCCGGCTGCAAGGCGCCGACGCGATGGACGATTTCCACCTTGAGCAACGGCCAACGGGCCTCGGCCTCGACGACAATCTTGGCCAGGGCCTTTTCGGTCATGCCGGGATAATGCTCGAGAAACATCCCTGCCACGTCCTGACCATCATTGAAATCCCGCATGTAGCCGACGAACCCCACCACCGCACCAATCCCGGTGTGGTCGGCGTGTAGGGCGTTGAGCTCCGCGCCGCCATCGAAGGCCTCTTTCTGCACGCGAACAGCCATCTCAGCCTCCGGTAACCGTTGGGAAGAAGGCGACCTCATCGCCATCGTGCAAGGCCTCGTCCAGGCCGCATAACTCTTGATTGCGCGCGCACATCAGGTTTTGCTCGGCCAACACCTGCCAGGCATCACCGCGTTGCAGCAGGTGATCGCGTAGCGCGCCCAGGCTAACGAAATCCGCCTGCCAGTCCAGTTGCTCGCCATCCCGGCCCAGCGCCTCTCGATAGCGGGCGAAATACTGCACACGAATCATGTCGGCTCTCCTTCACGCTGGTAATGCCCGCTTTTGCCGCCCAATTTCTCTAGCAGGCGCACGCTTTCAATGGTCATGTCGCGGTCCACGGCCTTGCACATGTCATAGATGGTCAACGCGGCGATGCTTGCCGCGGTCAGCGCTTCCATTTCCACACCGGTCTGCCCGGCCAGCTTGCAACGCGCCTCGATGTGCACGCAGTCCTCGCCTTCGGCACGCAGCTCCACCTTGACGCCGGTTAGTAGCAACGGGTGGCACAAAGGAATCAGCTCATGGGTTTTCTTTGCCGCCTGAATACCGGCGATACGTGCCACGGCGAACACATCGCCCTTGGGGTGGCCGCCTTGCTGAATCAGCGCCAGCGTCTGCGGCAGCATGCGCACCCGCGCCTCGGCCACCGCCTCGCGAAACGTCACCGCCTTGTCGGTGACATCCACCATATGGGCTCGGCCTTGGGAATCGAGATGGGTAAGGGACATGGCAACCACTCCTGAGCAAGTGCTGGCCATTCTAGACGCAAGCGCGCACTCATCCCATGAGCCTCGTCAAGTCGGCTGCAGGGAGGCCGGGCCGCAGCTCGCCCTCCTGCAGACGTACACACTGCGCTTTTACATATGCGTTTCCGCGTATTCGGCCAGCACCGAGCGCGGCACCCCCTGCAGGGTGATGTGCACACCGTGGCTGAAATCCTTGAAACGCTCGGTGAGGTACGTCAGCCCGGAACTGGTGGCCGACAGGTAAGGGGTGTCGATCTGCGCCAGATTGCCCAGGCAGATCACCTTGGTCCCGCTGCCCGCCCGGGTAATGATGGTTTTCATCTGGTGCGGGGTCAGATTCTGGCATTCGTCGATGAGCAACAGGCTTTGCTGGAAACTGCGTCCGCGGATGTAATTGAGTGACTTGAACTGCAACGGCACCTTTTGCAGGATGTAGTCGACACTGCCGTGGGTGTTCTCGTCGTCGCTGTGCAGCGCCTCCAGGTTGTCGGTGATCGCCCCCAGCCAGGGTTCCATCTTCTCCGCCTCGGTACCCGGCAGAAAGCCGATGTCCTCATCCAGCCCCTGCACGCTGCGGGTGGCAATGATGCGCCGGTAGCGCTTGCTGACCATGGTCTGCTCAATAGCCGTGGCCAGGGCCAGAATGGTCTTGCCCGAGCCGGCGGCGCCGCTCAGGTTGACCAGATGAATGTCCGGATCGAGCAACGCGAACAGCGCCAGCGCCTGGTAGATGTCGCGCGGCTTGAGCCCCCAGGCTTCCTGGTGCAACAAGGGCTCCTGGTGCAGATCGAGAATCAGCAGTTCGTCTGCGCGAATGCCCTTGATCCAGCCCACGAAGCCCTGCTCGTCGAGGATGAATTCATTGATATGCACGGGCGGCAAGTTGCCGGTGAGCTGCACGCGATGCCAGGTGCGGCCGCGCTCCTGACGGGTTTCCACCTTGCTGACCAGCTCCCAGAACGAGCCCGGCATGCTGTGATAACCCCGGGACAACATGCTGACATCATCGACCAGTTGGTCGGTCTGGTAATCCTCGGCAGCGATGCCACAGGCACGCGCCTTGAGGCGCATGTTGATGTCCTTGCTGACCAGCACCACAGACAACTCGGGGCGCCGGCTGCCGATGTCCACCAGCTGATTGATGATCCGGTTGTCATTGAGATGCTCAGGCAGCCCACTGGGTACCTCGTGCTTGCTCATCAGGATCGAAAGGCTGCCACAGGGGCCACTTTTGCCACGTTGGATGGGTACGCCCTGCTCGACCTCCTGCGGCGTGGCTTCGCCGAGCACCTTGTCGATCAGGCGGATCGCCTGTCGGCATTCGGCTGCGACGGTGTGTTTGCCGGTTTTCAGCTTGTCCAGTTCTTCCAGCACGGTCATGGGAATCGCGACCTGATGCTCCTGGAAGTTCAGCAAGGCATTGGGATCGTGGATCAGAACATTGGTATCGAGCGCATAGAGGATTGGCTGGGTGGAACGTGCGCATCCTTGGTCATCCATACGGTCACCTCAAGATCACGCGACGGAAGGCCAGAACGGCGCTCCGCCGCATAAGGGCAGGCCTGAAACGCCACGCCCAGGAACGGCCGCCAGCCAGGCGGCCAATGAAACACACAGCCTCTAATCGCGGCCTGCACCCTATTTGAGGCCGCAATTGTGAATTTATTCCTACCGTCAGCCGGATTCCCTCCCTTCTGCGTCCTCCGCTGTGACTCGAACGACAGGCGAGCCGGCCGGCAAACCGCTTGCGTCCTCGCTCCGAGCGCGCCTATGACGCGTCAATCGAACCGATAGGTGGAGTCAAGGCGCCGCACTCCCTACAATCGCGGCACCTTTCATGGAGACGATGCCGATGTTACTGGTGATTTCCCCCGCCAAGACCCTGGATTACGACACCCCGCCGGTGACCGCGCGTTTCACCCAACCGCAGCACCTGGACGACGCTCAGCTGCTGATCGAACAATTGCGCGAGCTGATGCCGCTGCAGATTGCCGAGCTGATGCACCTCTCCGACAAGCTGGCCGGATTGAATGCCGCGCGCTTTGCCAGCTGGCACCCCGACTTCACCCTGGACAACGCCAAGCAGGCCCTACTGGCCTTCAAGGGCGATGTGTACACCGGCCTGCACGCAGAAGATTTTAGCGAAGCCGATTTCGAGTTTGCCCAGGATCACCTGCGCATGCTCTCCGGCCTGTACGGCATCCTGCGTCCACTGGATCTGATGCAGCCCTATCGTCTGGAAATGGGCACCAAGCTACCCAATGCGCGGGGCAAGGACCTGTACGCCTTCTGGGGCGAGCGCATCAGCCATTGGTTGAACGACGCATTGGCTGCCCAGGGGGACGATATTCTTCTCAACCTGGCCTCCAACGAATATTTTAGTGCGGTGAAGCGCAAGGCACTTAACGCGCGGATCATCGACACCGAGTTCAGGGACCTGAAAAACGGCCAGTACAAGATCATCAGCTTCTACGCCAAAAAAGCCCGCGGGCTGATGGCGCGCTACGTGATCAAGGAACGCATCAGCGATATCGAGCAACTCAAGGCCTTCGACTACCAAGGCTATTACTACAGCGCGGAGCAATCCGGTGCGGACAAGCTGGTGTTCCTGCGCGACCAGCCAGAAGCCTGATTCATCACCGACAATGACACAGGCTGCGGGCGGCTAGCGTTGCGAAGTATTGGGATGAACAGCACGGACGGAGCCATCGGCCAATTCCGCCTGTGTGCAAGACGAACATTCCGCCGGCGGGGTGCTCGTTCTGCCACGCCCAACCCAGTGCCCTGCGGCGAGCGATGCCGCCCCACGCAAGCGGCATAAAAAAACGGGCCACGCCCTTGGGGTGTGGCCCGTTTTTTTGTATCGACTTAGAGAATATCCAGCAGCTCTACGTCGAACACCAGCACGCTGTGCGGCGGGATGCTGCCAACGGCCTGGCCGCCGTAGGCCAGTTCGCTGGGCACGTGCAGACGCCACTTGCTACCGGTGTTCATCAATTGCAGGGCTTCGATCCATCCGGCGATCACGCCACCCACCGGGAATTCGGCCGGCTGGCCGCGCTGGTAGGAGCTGTCGAACACGGTGCCGTCGATCAGCGTACCGTGGTAATGGGTGCGCACCTGGTCATCGCGGGACGGCTTGGCGCCTTCGCCCGCGACCAGCACTTCGTACTGCAGGCCTGATTCCAGCACGGTCACGCCTTCACGCTTGGCGTTCTCCGCCAGATAGGCCTTGCCTTCGCCCGCCGCTGCTTCGGCCTGGGCCTGGGCTTGGGCCTGCATGCGCTCGCGGATCACCTGAAAGCTGGCGTTCAGCTCGTCCAGGCCCACGCGACTGTCACGCGATTCAAACGAGTCCCGTACACCGGCAATGATGGCCTCGAGGCTGGCGCCCGGCGGCGGGTTGTCGCGCAGCTGCTCACCGAGTTGGCGGCCGATGCCGTAGCTAACGCGGGCTTCGTCTGTGGATAGGTCGAGTTCGGACATGATGCAGGCTCCGCCTGGAAAAAAGGGTCGCCAGACTAGCACAGCCGTGTGCACCTGCCGAACCGAGAAGGCGTGGTTAACGGGGCAAAGTGCGCGCCAGCCTGGTGTGATCACTGTCCGCCATGCCGCACATCTCTTCGCCAGCCTCAGCCTGGTCTAGATGCAGCGTAAGCGGCAAGCCATGCAGCACCTGACGGGCGTGCTCCAGCGAGCGCAGATGCAAGGGTTGCCCTGCCGCATCCAGCAACGGATGGGTGCGCGCGCCGGTCTTTACCTCGAGCAAATATATCCCGCCCTCCAGGCAGACCAGGTCTACTGCGTTTATGTCCCCAGCACGTGAGCGGACCGATAACTCATGCAGATTCATGGGATTTCACCTCAACCAGAACAGGCCTGATGTCAGTGTCGTTTATCCCGTCTTCTACACAAGGTAAACGGTGGCCCGCTCGTCCGGCGGGAGCAGGTTAGAGTTATTCACCCAAACAGTGGATAACTTTGTGGATAGGCATCTGGATAAGCGCCGTGAGGCAACGAGGACGATACCTTGGGTAGGCTGCACAAAAAATGAGCGAAACGGCGTAATGAGGATTACTGCCAGGCCAACCGCCGTGACACACCGCTCAAGCGGCGCAGCTCGGCCTGCATATGCAAACGCCAGATTGGCTGCGCGGGATCTTCGCGATAGCCTTGTGCTAGCAGATTATCGGCAATCGCGTCAAGTATCCGGCCTGCCTCAGAAGGGCCGTGGAATGGGCCTTGCACTTTGATCTCAGTTGGCTGGGCATTGGCGAGGCCAGCGACGCAAAGCAAGGTCCAGAGGCCATTGCCACCGGTCAACGGGCAGATCCGGCACTCGATGCGCATGTTCAAACCCAGGCATTCGCGGGTAAGGCAGATCTGGCGCGACATGACAGGAATTCTCCGGGCATATCCCACCCCGGCTCGCCGGAGACTACAGGGAGTTATCCTCATAATCTGTGGATAAGTCTGTGGAAGATGCCGGGGGAAACCCGTTCCAACCATTGGCAACTCAGGCGGCCCGACACTTCGCTCAATGTCTGACCAGTTTCAACGCGGCTCGTTCGTTGGCAGCGCAGCGACGACAGCACTTATCTTGTCGTCCTTATTGTCCTTGTCGTCGTCTTCCAGCTCGATTTCCGCGATTTCCCGCAGACGCTCAACCACTTTGGCGTTCACGCTGCCGGGCGGAAACTCACCCTGGCCGTCCGCCGTACCGGCCGGCTCACCGACCAGCAGACTTAGCGCATCATCGACATGACGAACAGCATAGACATGAAATTGGTTGGCGCGCACGGCCTGCAAGACTCGTTCATCGAGCATCAGCGTGGAAACATTGGCATACGGAATGATCGCGCCCTGCTCCCCCGTCAACCCGCGCGCCTCGCACAGGCGGAAGAAGCCTTCGATTTTCTCGTTCACGCCCCCCACCGCCTGCACTTCGCCGAACTGATTGATCGAGCCGGTGATGGCAAAGCATTGTTTGAGCGGCGTGCGCGACAAGGCGGAAATCAGCGTGCAGCATTCGCCGAGCGCTGCACTGTCACCGTCCACATAACCATAGGATTGCTCCAGCGCGATGCTGGCGGAAATCTCCAAAGGGAAATCCTGCGCATAACGGCTGCCCAGGTACCCGGTGAGAATCATTACCCCCTTGGAGTGGATCGGCTGACCGAGATTGACCTCACGCTCGATGTCGACGATGCCCGAGCCACCCGGGTAGACGGTGGCGGAAATCCGCGCCGGAATGCCGAACGCCGAATCACCAACTTCCAGCACTGTGAGTCCATTGCATTTGCCGATGGCCGCGCCCTCGGTATCAATGAGCACGATGCCCGCCAGCATGTCATCGAGAATACGCGCCGATACGCGTCCGGTACGGCGCGCCTTGGCGCTCAGAGCCCGTTCGAGGTGGCCGGCATCGGTAGTCGGATCACCCGCAAGATGGCGAACGAAATCGGCTTCGCTGAGCAACTGGAACAGATCGCCGATACGCGCCGACAGGCGCCCCTGATGCTCGGCCAGACGCGCACTGTAGGTCGCCAAGCGCGCTACAGCCGCCGCGGTGAGCGGCGCGAGCCCTTCTTCAGAGGTACGCGTCTTGATGAGTTGGGCGAATTGTTCGAGGCTGTCCTCGGCCAGCGGTATTTCCTCTTCAAAATC
Source organism: Serpens gallinarum (assembly GCF_014836765.1). Lineage (GTDB taxonomy): Bacteria > Pseudomonadota > Gammaproteobacteria > Pseudomonadales > Pseudomonadaceae > Serpens > Serpens gallinarum. The sequence continues at coordinate 111,031 of NZ_JACSQG010000005.1, read as the reverse complement.
GGCCAGCACGCGAAACAGCTCCTGGAAGTCGGGATCCAGCTCCTGCAGGGCGTAATAGACCTTGCGCGAACCGATGATCACCACCTTGAGCTGCAACGGGATGACCTGCGGCGTCAGGGTCACGCTGGCCAGGCGACCCATCTCGACCAGCGGCGACTCCATCTTTAGCTGGCGCGAATGCAGGGCGCGTTTGAGCGCTTCCCAGACAAACGGCTCGCCGAGCAGCTTTTCCGCCTCGAGAATCAGGAAGCCACCGTTGGCACGGTGCAGCGCGCCGGGGCGCAGTTGCCGGTAACTGGTATACAGCGCGCCCTGGTCGGTGTTGTATTCGATGCGCCCGAACAGGTTGTCGTAGGTCGGATGCGACTCGAACACCACCGGCGCCCCGCCGTTCAGCGGCTGGCCGACTACCAGGCTGGGGGCGTATTGCTCTTCCAGATCCTTGCGTTTTTGCGCATCGCTGCGGGCTTCGTCGACTAACGTGTCCACCACGGTGCGCAACAGGTTGACCTGCATCGCCTGCAAATAGGCGCTGACGCTGGCGTTTTCGGCGTATTTTTCCGAGAGCGGCGCCAGCAGTGGCTGCAGCCCGAGGGTGATGGTCTCCTCGTTGAGCTGGCGCAGGCTGTTGCTGGTCTCACGCCGCCACTGCGGCAGACTGGCCAGCTCCTGGTTCAGGCGTTCCTCAAGCTCAGCGATGTCATCGTGAAACCGCATGCGCTCATCTTCAGGCAACAGGGCGAACTCCGCCTCATCGAGCGCCTTGCCGTCCTTCATCGGTGTGAAGGCAATGTTGGTGCTGTCGCGGTAGAGCGCGATGCCGCGCTCCAGCGCGAGCTTCTCGATCACATCCAGGGCCCGGTCGTAGCGCTGGTTGAACAGCCGGTCAATGGCGCTCTTCTTCTGCTGGAAGCTGGGCTGCTCGAACACGGCCGGGAAAGTCGCCAGCAAATTGTCGATCAAGGCGTCCAAGTCTTCGATGAAGGTTGCCGCGCTGCCGGTCGGCAATTCCAAGACGCGCGGTTCGCGCGGCTCGTCGAAATGATTGACGTAGACCCAGTCAGAGGGCGCCGGCAAACGCTTGGCCTCGGCTTGCAGGTAACGTCTGACGAACGAGAAGCGCCCGGTGCCGGGCTCGCCCATGACGAACACGTTGTAACCGCTGCGAGGCATCGCCACACCAAATTGCAGCGCTTCCACCGCCCGCTCCTGGCCCAAGACGCCTCGAAACGGCTCCAGCTCATCGGTGGTGGTGAACATGAACTGATCAGCATCGAACGGACGGGTCAGGGCGTTTGGCGCCAGGCGCCATTGGGCGGCGAAAGCTGCAGACATCGGAAATCCTTGTTTCAAGCGGCCGGCAGCCGCGGGAGAAATACTCGACATCATTCTGGCGTCGCCCCGCGATAGCTGGCAAGGCTGCGACGTTGTCCGACGCAAATGAGAGCTCGACCCTCGCGCCATCCAATAGGTGACCCAGACGCCGACTCACCCCCAGGGAATCCCGCTGCTAGCCGGGCTCTGAAATCTACTGAATCTGCCAATTGGCTCACAGAATGACCGTGACGGACTATTAAGTCCGCAAAAGTCAGGCCGATACCTTTTAACAAGCCTGTCTTATCCATTACAAAAAACGCCACAGAGGCGCACCAGGACAGGATCTCGCGCATAAGGAACCGCTCCCATGCTGCCTACCCGTCTTTCCATTACTTGGAAAATCTCACTGCTCGCCGGACTCTGCCTATTAGCCGTGGTGGTCTTACTCACCGGGGCCTCGCTGTACCAGTCGCAGCGCAGCGCCGAACTGGTCAAAAGCACCAGCGGCGAGATGCTCAATCAGTCCGCTCAGCAGCGCCTGAACGCCTACGGTGAAACCCAGGCGTTGCGCATCCAGCGGCGCTTCATGGACACCTACCATTATGGCTCGGGCCTTATCGGCCAGTTGTTGTTCCTGCGCGAGCAGGCCGAGCTGCGGCAGACCAGCAGCTTCGAGCTGCGCGAGGACCTGATCAAGCTGGTACAGGGTGCACTGGAAGCCAGCCCTGACCTGCTGGGTATGTATCTGGTCTTCAATCCCGACGCGCTGGATGGCAAGGACGGCCTGTTCATCAACCAGCATGAGTTCGCCGGTAACAACAAAGGGCGCTTTGCCATCTATTGGGTGCAGCCCACACGCGGCCAGCTGGACATGGAAGTCATGGACGAAGACTGGTTTGAGGACGACAGTCTCGACGCCAACGGCCGCCCCATGAATTCGTGGTACACCTGTCCTCACGAGAGTCGCCACGTCTGCGTCATCGGGCCTTACGAAGAGAAGGTCAACGATGAGACCGTGCTGATTTCCAGCGTCGCCTTTCCCCTGGTGCATGAGGGTAAAATACTCGGTGTGTTCGGCATCGACTTCAGTCTCACCAGCCTGCAACAACTCAGCGTGCAGGCCAGTCAATCGCTGTATGACGGCCAAGGCCACGCCAGCATCCTCAACGAGTCAGGCTTGTTGGCCGGCCACAGCGCCAACCCCTCAGCTCTGGGCCAGCCTCTCAGTCAGCATTACCCGCAACAGGCCGAGCACCTGTTGGAGCTGGTCAGCGCAGGGCGCTCGCAAGTGATCGAGCATCAGGGCTTGATGCAGACGCTGCATGCCTTTGCGCCGATTCCTGGCGCCAAAGCCTGGTCAATCCTGCTGGAAGTGCCGCAACAGGCCTTGCAGGCACCCGCACTCCAGCTTGGGCAACAGTTGGATCAGCGCAGCACCCGTGACAGCCTGACCTCACTGTTCCTTGGCCTCCTGGCGATGCTGGCCGGCTTCGCCCTGATCTGGCTGACTGCACGCAGCGTGACCCGACCGATCCTCGACGTCGCCGGCATGCTCAAGAACATCGCCAGCGGCGAAGGCGATCTGACCCAGCGCCTGGCCTATACCAAACAGGACGAACTCGGCGAGCTGACCGGCTGGTTCAATGCCTTTCTCGACAAGCTGCAGCCCATCATTACCGACGTCAAACGTACCGTGCACAACGCCCGCGACACGGCCAAGCAGTCTTCATCCATTGCCAGCCAGGCCAATGACGGCATGCAGCAGCAGTATCGCGAGGTCAACCTGGTGGCCACGGCCGCGCAGGAAATGAGCGCCACCGCACTGGATGTGGCACAAAACGCCGAACAAGCCTCAGCAGCCGCGCGCAACGCCGACCAGGCTACTCAACAAGGCCTCGAGATCATTGCCCGCACCACGCACAGCATGCAGACGCTGACCCAGGAGATGAGCAGCGCCATGGCGCGAGTCGAAGGCCTGGCCGAGAGCAGCGAGCAGATCGGCTCAGTCTTGGAAGTGATTCGTGGCATCGCCGAGCAAACCAACCTGTTGGCCCTCAACGCCGCCATCGAGGCCGCCCGCGCCGGTGATGCCGGACGCGGCTTCGCCGTCGTCGCCGATGAAGTGCGCGGCTTGGCCAAACGCACCCAGGACTCGGTGGGAGAAATTCGCGAAGTGATCGAAAGTCTGCAAGGCGACACCCAGGAAGTCGTGGGCACCATGCACTCCAGCCATCTGCACGCCCAGGGCAGCGTGGAACAGGTCGAGCAGGCGGTCGCCGCCCTGCAGCGCATTGGCGAGGCGGTGAGCGTGATCAATGACATGAACCTGCAGATCGCCAGCGCCGCCGAGCAACAAAGCGCGGTCGCCGAGGAGATCAACCGCAACGTCGCCGGTATTCGCGATGTCACCGAATCCCTGGCCGGCCAATCCCGCGAGTCGGCACGCATCAGCCAGACATTGGACACGCTGGCCAATCACCAGCAGGGACTGATGGATCAGTTCAAGGTGTGACGGCACACAGGGCGTAATTGGATGGCCTGCCCCGTGGCACGGTATCGAGTTCTGGATGCCGTGCAATGGGGGGCGGCTTGCGCGGCTTACAGCGCCGCCAAGGTGTGGTACTCGTCCTGGGCGTGCTGGTCGGTCATGCCGCTGACAAAGTCCAGCAGCATCCGGCAGCGATGATAGAACTCCCAGAGCGGCCGATCCTGCGCCGGCTCCGGAAGATTCTTGAGGGCTTCGCTGTAGGCCTTGAGCAACTGGCTCGGCAGGCGCCTGGCCAGCATCTGCAGCTGCGGTGAACGCCGGTAGCGTCCTTCCGTCAGAGCGATGAAATCCTGCGGCGCCACGCGCAGCAGCGGCGCATAGAACTCCAGCAGGCCCTGCAGGATGCGATACCCCTGCAAATGCAGGGTTTCCACCTCGCGATGGCAGAAAACCTGCTCCCTGGCCACGTCCTTGAACGTTTGCACAATGGCATTGGCTGGGCTGGCATCTTCCAGCAGCGCGCGGTCGAGGGTGCCGTGAAACACCGGCTCGATATGCGTGATGAACTGCGTGGCCGCATGCTGCACCAGCGGGTGGACCATGTTTACCCGCAGCCAGATGAAGAATTCGCCGGCCTTGTTGATCGGCTCTTTCAGCGCCCGATCCAGGGCGTAGCCCACGCGCTGGCGAAAGGAGCGCTGCCCGAGCATGGGGCCGTCCACATCGCCATACTCGGCGAATTTGTCGACCAGCAACTGGGCCAGCTGCTCGACACTGAGGATGCCCTTCTCTACCGAGTCCTCGATATCCGCCAGGCAATAGGCGATATCGTCGGCCGCCTCCATGATGTAGACGGCCGGATGGCGGGTACCGGGCGCCATGCCCAGGGCCTCGTACAGCTCGAGCAGGAAGTTCTCTTCGGACAGGTAGAAACCCGGCTTCTTGCGCAGGTAGGCACCTGGGCTATCAGCGGTCGGCCTGGCTTCATAGGCGGGGCGTACATACTTGAGCATCGCCGCAATCTGCGCATAGGTGAGATTCAAGCGCTGCAGGCGTACCAGCAGGCGGATGGCCTGGGCATTACCTTCAAACTCTTTGAGGTCGCGGCACATGCGCTCGCGCAACAGGGCATCGCCCCGACCCGCCGGGACTGCCGCATCGAACAGCGCATCGAGGTTTCGTTCGCACCATTCGCCGATGGCGAATTCGCCGAAATGACCGAACGGCGGGTTGCCGATGTCATGGCTCAGGCAGGCCATTTCCACCAGTGTTTCCAAGGGGCCTTGCAAGTCTTGCAGACCGTAGTCGGCCGCCTTCGCCCCCAACTGCTTGTACAGCGTGCGCACAATGAAACGGCCGGTCTGCTGCACTTCCAGCGAATGCGTCAGCCGACTACGCACCGCCGCATTGCGCTCCAGTGGAAACACCTGGGTCTTCTGCTGCAGGCGACGTACGGCGGCGCTGTTGATGATCCGCCCACGGTCGCTTTCCAGCTGGTCGATCAGGGCCGCCAGCTCGTCGCCGGGTGCGCCCGCTCCCGCCTTGCCATGGGGCCGGCGGGAGGAAAGCTTGAGCTGGAAATCAACCGTCATTGCAATCCTCACATGGACTCAGGCTTGTACCTGCAGCCCGTCAATCAGCCTTCGGTGCCCCAGGCGCTGGACAGGCTCTGCAGCACGCCGCCCGATACGCCCTGGTTGCCAAAATATTGCAGCAGCAATGGCGAGAACACCTCGACCATGCCGGTGTCCATGCCCAGAGTTGAGAACGCCTGGTCAACACCCGCCTCGGTGCGGGTATTGCTCAGCGCCTTGCTCAGCACCGTTGGGCTGGCCGATTGGCCATTCAGCAGACCCAGAGCAGACAGTTGTGTCACCGCGTTGCTGCCGGTGAGCTGCTGCAAGCCCGGAACCGCCGTGGCCAATTGGGCGTATTCGTTGGTGCTCAGCTTCGATTGCGCCAGCCCCAACAGGGCGGCGGTGCCACCCAGCGCCTGGGTGGAGGAAGTATTGGTCGAGCCCAGCATGGACAGCAGACCGCTGATGGTCGCACGGGTAGTGCCCGGAGTAGCGGCCGGCATGGATGCGTCAACCGCCGAGGCGATTTGCACGGCATCGTTCATGTTCAGGCCCGACGATGCACAACCAGTCATGGCGAGCATCGCAGTGAGGGTCAGGGAAGACACTGTTTTCATGAAAACCTCTGGAGACGGGAATCACAGTACAGGGGGTGTACCGGCAAGCGCAGATTGATTGGGGCGAGAGCGAATAAGTTCCGCTGCGAAGAGAGATAAATAGGTCTTCCGACAGCGCGCAAGCCATGCAAACGTTTTGCTCGCAGGCAAAACGGGCCGTTTCACCCCACTTGAACCGTTTCGATCTGACCCTGGATACGTTCCTTGGTGGAGTTCAACCGCTGCTGCAAGGCGATCAGCTCGCGGTGATATTCAGCCTGCTGCTCCAGGTGCCTGGAGCAGACGCTCAGAGCCGCCAGCAGGAATAGCTCGTCGGGGCGCAGTCCCGGACGCTGGCGTTGAATATCCTTGATATGTGTACGCAATAACGCAGCCGAGTCCTCGAGAAGCTGCTGCTTCCCTTCCGGGGCTTTCACGGTGTAGTCGCGGCCGAAGATAGACAGGACCGAAACTGCGTTATCGGGTGTTTTCATGCGCTGGCGATAATCGAACCGCTGTTGGTGGAATGAGTGCTGACCTGATCGCCGGCGGCACGTTGTACCAGGGCTTGCAGGCGCGAAGCGACGGCACCCTGCCGTTCCTCCATTTCCAGCATTTGCAGTTGCAGCATTTCGTTTTCATCCTTGATCTGCGCCAGGGCTGCGCTCAATTCGGCCTGATTGGCTTGCAGCTCCTGATTACGCTGCAACAGGTTACCGACGAGCTGCTCCATTTGAACAAGAGTTTCTTCCAACATCATGACATCCACAGGGCATTTCAAAAGACCTCTACGATAATGAAATGCGTGCACGCTTACCAGCGACAAAGCATGGCGGCCATACGCCTGGATCGTATGTTGCTGCAGCGCACGCAACAACAGCGATAATCCCAGACTGCGCGACCTTCGGTCTCGGTCATTGCCGCGCCGCAAGCCAGTCTCACTTAGCAGAACTATCTTCTGGTATGGATAACCCATTCAGGCTGCATCAAACCCTGCAAAGGAGAAGGACCATGTTCCGTGATGAACAGGTAGGCGAGGCCGAGTTTCGTGAACGACTAATTGCACTGGGTATCGACATTCCACCCGGCGCCGACGCCGAAGAAGCCTGTACACTGGCGGTACGTGGCTTCGACGATCAACGCGCCCAGGCGTTGCGCCGATTGGTGGAGGACTTGCTCGCCAGCAGTGCCACCGTACATCCGGCCGTACGCAAGGCTATTTCCCGCACACTGTTACCGGCCTTGGTGCCCGCCTGATAAACAGCCCTCGGCATTGTGCCTGGCAACATCCATGGCGGCCGTATAGACGTCTGAGACGTATCGGTTGTGTTTTCGGCACAGCCCGATCCCCAGGCCACGCCGGCGCGCTCGCCGGCCGCTAGGGGCTCCAACAAAAACCCCTGTCTGCCATTCAAGCGTGGGGTTGCTCGGGTAAACCGGCAGTACTGTTTCAGCCCGGACACATGTCCCTGACATATAACTCCCGGGGCGCCGTTACATGGACGACCCCCACTACGGGTATATAATTTACGCCCATAACCATGGTTCTTTGTGTAAACCCTGCTTTTATAAACAACGAGTCCTTGTGCACTTTTTGCCGACTCATCACCTCCTTCTGAGAAAATTGGATCAACAGTGACAAAAGACGAACTACGGGCAGAACTCGAGCGCCAAGCCAAGCGCTACAAAGACGAAAACGGCGGTGAAATCATTACTTATGCTGCGCAACCAGAGCCGGAGCGCAAGCCATGGCGAAAAAAAGCCAGCCTGCTGGATCAAGCTTTCCAGCAAGAACTTGAAAAAATCGAAAAAGATCTGACGAAAGCGGCTGAAGAAAAAGGGCTCTAAGCCACCAATCCAGGCACTCGTTACGTGATCGCAGGGTTGCGAACCTTTGGCGTTTATTGGCAACTGCAGCGGCAATCTGCACTCTCAGCTACCGCTAGATTGCACGGTTCATTGTGGGTCATAAACATGCCGCTAGACGGCCTTTTGCATAGCCCGCTAACGCTTCTTGCCTCCCAGCAACGAGCCCATCAATCCGCGCACAATGTGTCGACCCAACTGATTGGCCGCCTGGCGCATCGCACTTTTCATGGTCTTGCCGACCAGATCGCCGAGCACTTCAGCCGCCTTGTCACCTATACCCGCGCCGGCGTCTTTCTCGTCGGTCTTGGGGACCGCACTAGATGTTGCTCGGGCATTGAGCATCTCGTAAGCTGACTCACGGTCAACAGTCTGGTCATAATGCCCGGCCAATGGCGACGTACGCATCAACGCCGCCCGCTCGCCGTCGGTCAGCGGGCCGATGCGTGACTGTGGTGGGGCAATCGCCACGCGCCGCACCATGGCCGGGGTACCTTTCTCTTCCAGCGTGCCGACCAGCGCCTCACCAATTCCCAATTGGGTCAGCGTTGCCAGGGTGTCGATTTGCGGGTTGGGGCGAAAGCCGTCAGCCACCGCACGCAAGCTTTTTTGCTCCCTGGCGGTGAAAGCTCGCAGGCCGTGCTGAATGCGCAAACCCAACTGGGCGAGGATGTCATCGGGTAAATCGCCCGGCGACTGCGTGACGAAATACACCCCTACGCCTTTGGAGCGAATCAGCCGAACCACTTGCTCCAAGCGCTCCTGTAACGCCTTTGGCGTGCCGCTGAACAGCACGTGCGCCTCATCGAAAAACAGTGCCAGCACGGGGCGATCCGCATCGCCGCGCTCGGGCAGTTGCTCAAACAGTTCGGCGAGCAGCCAGAGCAGGAAGGTCGCATAGACCTTGGGTGCTTCGTGTATCAGGCGACTGGCCTCAAGCAAGTGGATGATGCCCTTGCCCTGCGTCGTGGGGCGCAGGAGATCATTCAATTGCAAGGTCGGTTCGCCGAATAGCGCTTCGGCGCCCTGCTGTTCCAATGTCGCCATCCGGCGCAGCAGCGCCTGGGCTGAAGCCGAGTTGAACAGCGCGGCGTCTTCACCCAAGAGAGCCGGGGTACTTCTCAGGTGGTTGAGCAGCGCCTTGAGATCCTTGAGGTCGAGCAGCAGCAAACCCTCGCGATCCGCCACCTTGAAGGCCGCATATAGCGCCGATTGCTGGCTGTCGGTCAGTTCCAGCAAGTTACCGAGCAACAGCGGGCCCATTTCGCTCAGAGTGGTGCGCAGCGGATGGCCTTTTTTGCCGTCGATGTCCCAGAGCACGACCGGATAACTCTGCGGCTGATGGTTCAACCAGGGCATGGATTCGATGCGCTCGGCCACCTTGCCGCTGGGCTGGCCGGCCGCGCCCAGGCCGCACAGGTCGCCCTTAATGTCGGCGGCGAACACCGCCACGCCGGCATCGCTGAAATTTTCCACCAGCCGCTGCAAGGTCACCGTCTTGCCGGTGCCGGTGGCGCCAGCGATAAGACCATGGCGGTTAGCCAGCCGCAGGAGCTGGCTGATCGGTTGGCCCGACGCATCGGCGCCAAGGATCAACACATTTGGATTGTTCATAAGGCATTCCCTGCAAGACAGGCTACGACCGAGACCCTGCTTTTGACCTTAGCACGTCTTTGTAAGCCGCCTTATGTACGACTTTGATCAGCCGAAACGCATGATTCATGCACATGAAAAACGCAGAAGCCCCGCACGAGGCGGGGCTTCTGGTACAGCTCAGGGAGCCGGGTCGGCTTACATCATGCCGCCCATGCCACCCATGCCGCCCATGTCCGGCATGGCCGGAGCGGCCTTGTCTTCCGGCAGGTCGGCAACGATCGCCTCGGTGGTGATCATCAGACCGGCAATGGAGGACGCCGCCTGCAGTGCAGTACGGGTCACCTTGGCCGGGTCGAGGATACCCATCTCGATCATGTCGCCGTATTCGCCGGTCGCAGCGTTGTAGCCGTAGTTACCGGAACCCTGCTTGACCTTGTCCAGCACCACGGAGGCTTCGTCGCCGGCGTTGGTGACAATCTGGCGCAGCGGAGCTTCGATGGCGCGACGCAGGATGTTGATACCGGCGTTTTGCTCTTCGTTGATCCCCTTCAGATCGGTAATAGCAGCCAGGGCGCGAACCAGGGCCACACCACCGCCAGGCACCACGCCTTCTTCAACGGCTGCACGAGTTGCGTGCAGGGCGTCTTCAACGCGCGCCTTCTTCTCTTTCATTTCGACTTCGGTGGCCGCACCGACCTTGATCACGGCAACACCGCCGGCCAGCTTGGCCAGACGCTCTTGCAGTTTTTCCTTGTCGTAGTCGGAGGAGGTGTCTTCGACTTGCTTGCGGATCTGAGCCACGCGCGCTTCGATGTCGGCTTGAGCGCCGGCACCGTCGATGATGGTGGTGTTGTCCTTGGACAGAACCACACGCTTGGCGTTACCCAGGTGCTCCAGGGTGGCGCTTTCCAGGCTCAGGCCGACTTCCTCGGAAATCACGGTACCGCCGGTGAGGATGGCGATGTCCTGCAGCATGGCCTTGCGACGATCACCGAAGCCCGGCGCCTTGACGGCAGCGACCTTGACGATACCGCGCATGTTGTTGACCACCAGGGTCGCCAGAGCTTCGCCTTCGACGTCTTCAGCCACGATCAGCAGCGGACGGCCGGACTTGGCCACTGCTTCCAGTACCGGCAGCAGTTCGCGAATGTTGGAGATCTTCTTGTCGACCAGCAGCAGCAGCGGGCCTTCCAGCTCGGCCACCATGGTGTCTGGCTTGTTGATGAAGTAAGGGGACAGGTAGCCACGGTCGAACTGCATGCCTTCGACGACGGACAGTTCGTTGTCCAGGCCCGAGCCTTCTTCAACGGTGATCACGCCTTCTTTACCGACTTTTTCCATGGCTTCGGCAATGATGTTGCCGATGGATTCGTCAGAGTTGGCGGAGATGGTGCCGACCTGGGCGATTGCCTTGGTGTCGGTGCACGGCTTGGCCAGGTTCTTCAGCTCGGCGACGATGGCGATGGTGGCCTTGTCGATGCCGCGCTTGAGGTCCATCGGGTTCAGACCGGCAGCGACCGACTTCAGACCTTCGGTAACGATGGACTGAGCCAGAACGGTGGCGGTGGTGGTGCCGTCACCGGCTTGATCATTGGCGCGGGAAGCGACGTCTTTCACCAGCTGGGCGCCGATGTTTTCGATCTTGTCCTTCAGCTCGATCTCTTTGGCGACGGAAACGCCGTCCTTGGTGATCAGCGGCGCGCCGAAGCTGCGCTCCAGCACCACGTTGCGACCCTTCGGGCCGAGGGTGGCTTTGACGGCGTCAGCCAGGATGTTTACGCCGACGAGCAGTTTCTTGCGGGCGGAATCGCCAAATTGTACGTCTTTAGCAGCCATGATTTTTCCTCAAACACTTAAGTGGAACGAGAATTCGTAAGGGAATATCAGCCTTCGATAACGGCGAGGATTTCGTTCTCGCTCATTACCAGCAGTTCTTCGCCATCAACCTTGATGGCATTGCTGCCGGAGTACGGGCCGAACACCACTTTGTCGCCGACCTTGACGGCCAGCGGGCGGACTTCACCATTGTCCAGAACGCGACCAGCGCCGACTGCAACGATTTCACCTTGGTTCGGCTTCTCAGCGGCCGAGCCCGGCAGCACGATGCCACCAGCGGTTTTGCTTTCTTCTTCGCTGCGACGGATGACGACGCGGTCATGCAGGGGACGAAGTGCCATTGTCGATCTCTCCCAAGTAGTTGCTTACAGCCGATGACGTCATCGGCCACTAGTGATTCCGGCGGTGCCGGTTGCGGCGTGCGATGCGCGCCGCAGAAAACTGCTCTGCCAAGCCGGCAGAAACCTTGCGGTGACAGCTAGATAGGGGCGACCCAGGGCATTTCAAGGGCAGGTCGTGAAGATTTTTTGCCGAGTCTGCAAACAGGTCACTTATCGTGACGCTTGTATTCGCCCTCGATAACGCTGGGGCGCTGCGGGTTATTGCGCGCGGCCAGATCCTCGGCGAAGGCGCGCTGGCGCAGGGCCTGCTCTTCGGCTTTACGCCGCAGTTTGCGCACCAGCAGGCGGCGTGTGAACGGCAGCAGGCACAGCAGCCCGAATACGTCACTGATAAAGCCCGGCAACAACAGCAGGCCACCGCCGACGGCGATCAGCAAGCCTTCCAACATTTCTTGCTCGGGCAACTCGCCACGGGCCAGTCGTTCGCGGGCACGCCAGGCGGTGGCGACCCCAGCCACGCGCAGCAGCACCACGCCGAGCACGCCGGTGGCAATGATCAACAGCAGTACCGGCAGCACACCGATCGCGCTGCCGACCTTGATGATCACGGCCAACTCGATCAACGGAAAAAGCAGAAACAGAAAGAAAAAAGCACGCATCAAAGTAAGTCTCTTGACGGGAAAAATGTCGTGTCAGACAGCAGATTAGATGGCGACGCCACGGGGTGAATTCAACGCTGGCGTTCCCCACCGGTCGGCCAACTTTCGGCGCGCGCCAGCTGTACCAAGGCCTGGCGCACCTGCCCGGCAGTGTTACAGGATGTTGGCAAGGGCAACCAGTACAGTCCGCCAGCGATGCGCAGGTGAAATCCCTCGCTGTCGATGCCCACCATCTGTGCGGGCTCGGACGCCGGCAAACCGGCCAAGGCAACGTAATGGGCTATCGCTTCGCCGTGGTCGGCATTCATGTGTTCGAGCATGCCGGCTTCCGCCGCGCCGGCGAAGGGATTGGCCAGGCTGGCGTCCTCCAGCCAGTGAATGGCGCCAAAGCCGCCGATAAAGCGCCAGCGCACCGGTTCGAGCACCCAGAAATCGAAATCATGCACACGGTGATACTGGCTCGACTGCGGAAAGTAGCGGTAATAGCGCGCCGCGGCGGCGTCGATCTCGGCGGTGTCCTGCAGCTTGCGCGCGTCGGCCAGCAGCGTCAGGCGACCGACCGCCTGCACATCCTCGGCGCCGCGCTCGCCGACCAGCAGCGAGCATTTGCCGTCGGCCTGCAGATTGTGGGTGTGTTGGGCGATGCGGCTGATCAGCAGCAAGGGCCGCCCGTCGCCATCCAGGCAATAAGGCGCCACCGAGCCGAACGGATACCCGGGGATTTTCTTCGAATGCGTGGAGAGTACGCCACGGTATTCCTTGAGCAGCAATTCTCGGGCATGCTGGGCTGCCTTTACGCTCACCTTCTGACTCCTCGCAAAGATCCGCTTGAAGCGGACAGGTGCCTAGATTAGCAGGCTTGGACGAGGTTCTTCCGCAGTACTAAAGGGAACACACCGATGCAACTACAAGACAAAGTCATCATCATTACCGGCGGCGGCCAGGGCTTGGGCCGTGCGATGGGCGAATACCTCGCCGCCAAGGGTGCCAAACTGGCGCTGGTCGATCTCAATCAGGAACGTCTCGACGAAGCCGTCGCCGCCTGCCAGGCCGCCGGCAGCGAAGCCCGTGCGTATATCTGCAACGTCGCCAACGAAGAGCAGGTGGTGAACCTGGTTAATCAGGTGGCCGCAGACTTCGGCGCCATCCACGGTCTGGTCAACAATGCCGGCATCCTGCGCGACGGTTTGACCATCAAGGTCAAGGATGGCGAACTGACCAAGCTCAGCCTGGCCCAGTGGCAATCGGTCATCGACGTCAACCTGACCGGCGTGTTCCTGTGTACCCGTGAAGTCGCGGCGAAGATGATCGAGCTGAAGAATCAAGGCGCGATCGTCAACATTTCCTCGATCTCCCGCGCCGGTAACATGGGCCAGGCCAACTACTCTGCCGCCAAGGCCGGCGTGGCCGCCGATACCGTGGTGTGGGCCAAAGAGCTGGCGCGCTACGGCATCCGCGTCGCCGGCGTGGCGCCGGGCTTCATCGAGACCGAAATGGTCGCCAGCATGAAACCCGAAGCCCTGGAACGCATGACGGCAGGCATCCCGCTCAAGCGCCTCGGTCAGCCGAAGGAAATCGCCCACTCGGTGGCCTACATCCTCGAGAACGACTACTACACCGGCCGCATCCTGGAGCTGGACGGCGGCCTGCGCCTGTAACAGCATGAGCGGCGCGGCCCGCCCTGTCCGCGCCGCCCGCAATCTGCGGCGACCCGCTACGCTCCCTTCTCCCCCCACACGAGATCACCATGACCGCACCCCACGCCACCCTTATCGAGGCCCTCGAACTGGCCGACATGCTCGAAGTCAACGGCTTGCACGCGTTTGACTTCGACCTTTTCGAAGTCGAGGAAGATGACGATATCGAGGTGGAGATGACCTGCCTGGAAGGCTCGCAGCGGCATGTCTGGGAATTCAGCCACGAAGAACTCCTGGCCGCGCGCTTTGATGCTGAAGCCGATCTCTGGGTGCTACACAGCCAGGGCGAAGAGATTCGCCTGCGCTGTCTGGAAGCTTTTGTCGGCGAAGACGATATTTGATTTACCGATTCGGCGCTCGTTACGAAGCGCCGCAGCGGCAACGGTGCGCCGCACATAAGCCCCGAAAGTCAGAAGCGCAACGAAAGCGCCAAGGTCGACGAAGTGGCGGTGACCTCGGAACGGCGAGCGCCCGCCGCCCACATCAGGCCACTGTCCTCGATGGCATCAGCGTAGTCATCGGCGCTGCGCAGGTTGATGGTGTAATCCAGCGACACCTGCGGCCAGTTGTAGCCAAAGCCCAGCCCCACTTGTGCCCCGCTGAAATCCAGCGAATCGCCACCGCCATCATATTCCAGGGTTTCGCTGAACCCGCCCAGGGCAACGTAATACTTGAAGCCTTCTCGATTCAGGTTGCCGCCCAGCAGCAACTGAACGTCATACCCCGTCACTTCCAGATCGTCATCCACATCCCAGCTCGCGCCATAAATACTGCCGCGTATCGCCACGTGCTCGTTGAAGGCTGCGGTGGCGAAGATCGAGCCGCCGGTGAAATCCAGGGTCGCCACGTTGGTGGCGTCCACATCGATCCAGTAGAACGATCCACCCACCGAGAAATTCTTTTCCTCTGCGGCCTGCGCCACGCTGGCCATCAGGGCCAACGCGCCCACCAGACCGAGAGCTGCTGCTTTTTTCATCATCATTCCTTGAGTGCTGACAGATCCTGACGGCCAACCCGCGCCCGATGCACGTCCCTCCGCCAGTACCGCACAGTCTTATAACGGCTGATGGCCATCACCTCAATCCATGACCAGGCCGAAACCAGCAGGGCAGCGCGGGATGTGACCTGGGCAGCATTGCGGCGACCCGCGCCAAAGGCCATGCTCGTGGTAACCCGCTCATCACCGAGGCCGCCATGAACCTGTACGAGCGCTACCTCCTGCCACGCCTGATCGATTTCGCCTGTGGCCTGGGCGAAGTGATGAAGATTCGCGCCCAGGTGGTGCCCCAGGCCAGCGGTGAGGTGCTGGAAATCGGCATCGGCACCGGACTCAACCTGGAGTTTTACAACCCGGCGCGGGTCAGCCGCATTGTCGGCGTCGATCCGGCAGCGCAGATGCAAGTGCTGGCCCAGCAACGGGCCGAGAAGATTGCCATTCCCGTGGAAACCGTGGCCTTGGAGCTCGGAGAGATCCAGGCACCCACGGCGCATTTCGACAGCATCGTCTGCACATTCACCCTGTGCAGCATCCCCGACGCGGCCGCTGCGCTGCAGGAGATGCGCCGTGTGCTCAAGCCCGGCGGCCGCCTGCTGTTCGCTGAGCACGGCTTGGCGCCCGATGCCGGCGTGGCACGCTGGCAGCATCGTCTGACGCCGGCCTGGAAACCGCTGGCCGGCGGCTGCCATCTGAATCGGAACATTGTCCGGCTGATCGGCGCCGGTGGTTTCACCGTCCGCGACCTGCAGAGCAGCTACCTGAAAGGCCCGCGCCCCATGACCTACGTGTACTGCGGCTGGGCGGATTAATCGCAGGTACCCATCCGGGTCAGCGCGATGGGTATCGCTGCGCTCAACGCCATCCTACCGAGCGGATTACGCTTCGCGCAGGTTCAACGGGTCCACCAATCCGGCCGCGATGGCCATGCCCACCAGCGCCGGCAGGGTCTCGGCCTGCATGCGCTTCATCACCCGTGAGCGGTACAGGTCGACTGTCTTCACGCTGATGTCCAGTTGTTCGGCGACTTCGCGATTGGTATAGCCGCGCACCAGCGGCAACAGCACGTCGCGCTCGCGAGGGGTAAGGCTGTCCAGACGCGTCTGCACCTCGTCCAGGCCCGGATAGGCAACAGGCGGCGCCGCGCTGCTCAGGCGGTTGAGCGCCTGCTGCACACTGTCCAGCAGCAGTTGCTCGTTGTAGGGTTTTTCGATGAAGTCCACCGCACCGGCCCGAAACGCGCGCACCACGATGGGCACATCGGCATGACCGCTGACAAAGATCACCGGCAGCGTGAGGCCGCGCTGTCGCATGGCTTCCTGGATATTCAAGCCGCCCATGCCTGGCATACGCACATCCAGCAGCACGCATGCCGCACGAACCGGCTCACAGGCCGCCAGGAAATCCTGGCCGTTGGTGAACGGCAACGCCTTGAGGCCCACCGATTCCAGCAGCCAGACGGTGGAGTCGAGCATGCCCTGATCGTCGTCTACCACATACACCAGTTGGTCCTGAGAACTCATCCCCGCGCCCTTTCCTTGTTATCGATCATTCGCTGCCCATTATCGTTAAAAAGCTCAGCTGCCATCTTTTACCCGCGTCGCTTCGCGCAGCGGCAGGCGGCATTCCAGCCGCAGCCCGCCGTTCGCTTCGGGGTACGCCTCCAGGGCGCCGCCAAAACCTTCGACGATGCTGCGGCTCATCGACAGGCCCAGGCCCAGCCCCTCGGCCTTGCTGGTGTAGAACGGCGTGAATATCTGCTCGAGAACCTCGGCGCTGGCCCCCGGGCCCTGATCACTGACGCCGATACGCAGTTCGCCGTCATGCCGCTGCGCGTTAAGCAGGATCCGTGACGTTGAACCGGGGTGCGCTTCGCGGTTGGCATCGATGGCGTTGCGCAGCACGTTGAGCAGCACCTGCTCGATCAACACCGGATCGGCGTACACCGACGGCAGATCGTCCGCCAGTTGCTCGTCAATCGTCACCTGCGCCTGGCTCGCTTCCCAGGCGCACAAGCGCACCGCCTCGCGGGCTACCTGGGCCACGTCGAGTGCCTGCATGCGCCGCTGGCCCTTGCGCAAGAAGGCGCGCAAACGCTTGATCACTTGTGAGGCGTGGTTGGCATGCTCGGTAATGCGCTCCAGCCCCTGACCGATGCGCTCAGGGGCCTGGGGATTGCTGCTCAGGGTCTGCAGGTAGCGCTGGCTGGCACTGGCGTAGTTGACCACCGCCGCCAGCGGCTGGTTGATTTCATGGGCGATGCCTGACGCCAGCTCGCCGAGGGTGACCAGGCGGGCGGTGTGCGCCAGTTCGTCTTGGTGGCGGCGCTGCTGAGCCTCGCGCAGTTCGCGTTCGGTCATGTCGCGGGCAACCAGCGAATAGTAACGCTCACCGCCGGCCAGGCTGTGCGCCAGCAGCACCAGCGAGACCGGCAAGGAGGCCTTGCCTCCCTGCGGCTGCAGACGCACCTCACCGCTCCACACGCCCTCGCGTTCGGCCGTGGCGCGTCCTTCATTGCGCAGCCGGTCCAGGTCCGCAGCACCCAGCAGGGCCGCCAGTTCAAGGCTGGTGCCTTCCTCGATCTGCAACGCCTGGCGCGCCGCCGGATTGAGGTAGGCGATGCCGCCATCGGCCTGGATAAACAGCACCAGATCGGTGTTCACCTCGACCACTTCGGCCAGGCGTCGGCGGTTTTCCTCGGCCTGCACCCGTGCGGTGACATCGCGCGACACGCTGACCACCTCAACCACCGCCCCGGTATAGGTCTCGCGGATCGCCCGGCAGGCGGTTTCGAACCACAGGTAATGACCCTCGCGATGGCGGATGCGGAACGTCATGGTGAGATAGCCGTCTTGCTCCAGCGCATCGCGTGCGCGCTGCACCAACTGAGCGATATCCTGGCTGTGGAACAAGCCGTGGGCCAGGGTGCCGCGCAGCTCCTCCGGCCAGTAGCCGAGCAAGGTCCAACTGGCCGGTGAGGCATCCAGAAAGCGCCCGTCCGGGGTGTGCCGGGAAATCAGGTCGGTGGTGTTTTCGGTGATCAACCGGTACAGCCGACGCGCCTGGGCGGCATCGCGACTGGCCAGCACCTCGGCGGTGGCTTCCCGGCAACGCACCAGCACCCGTTGTTCGGCAGGTTCGGGGATATAGGTCCAGACCAGAATGCGCGCTGCAACCTTCACCTCGACATTTTCAATCGCGCGCTGCTGGGCCAGGCTGGCCCGTACCAGATGCGGGTGATTGACCGGCAGCACCCGCGACATTTCCGTCAGCGACGCCTCGCCGAGCAGCGTGGCCAAGGCGGGATTGAACTCCACCGGCTGCGCGGCGGCATCGACCAGCAAGGCGGGCTGCGGATCACTGCCCAACAACGGCGTGCTGCGCGGCAGGTTGCCTGACAGTGGCAGCAGCGCTGGCAACAACGCCAGGACGCCGTCGAGCCCGTCCAGCGGCCCACTCTCACGCAACGCCACCAACAGCACGCCCGATTGTCCGGTCAGCAACGGCAAAGCCAGGGCGCGGCCATACTCCACTCCAGCCCGGCGCAAACGACCGGCCAGCCAACAGGGCACCTGTCGCAACGCCGCCAGGGACAACAGCGGCTCGACCTGCAAGCGGTCAAACAGCACTTGATCGCTGGCTTGCAGCGGGTCGCCCTGCCCCGGCGGCAACTGCCCGGCCTGCCCCTCATGGGCATAGGTGCGGGTGCGCGGCTGCCAACTCAGGTACCAGGCTTCCTGTACCTGCGGGCAGGTCCGCAGGAAGCGGCGCAGGCCATCGGCGCACTCCGCCAAGGGTCGTGGCTCACGCAGCAGCTGTGTCAGTACCTGGACCTGCAGCGCCTGCTCGTCGAACCCTTTCATGCGGCCGCCCCCGACTAGTAGTTTTACTATAAAACTATGGTTTATATACCAATGATTGCGCCGCTAACCTATAACTAGACCCACAAGCTCTTACCGTCAAAACGCCATGGCGTTCGGAAGATACCGAAATAATCAGAGCTAACAATCAGCCACAGGTAGAACGATGTCCATTTTCGAACAGGGCCTGTCCCGCTCCAGCGTCAACCACATTGCCCTTTCGCCGCTGAGCTTCATCGAGCGGACCGCCGCGGTCTACCCGAATTACCCGGCGGTGGTGCATGGCTCGATACGCCGCACCTGGGCCGAAACTTACGCCCGTTGTCGGCGCCTGGCCTCAGCCCTGGCCGGCCGTGGCATCAAGAAAGGCGACACCGTGGCGGTGATGCTGCCCAACATTCCGGCGATGCTCGAGGCCCACTTCGGCGTGCCGATGATTGGCGCGGTGCTCAATACGCTGAACGTGCGCCTGGACGCCGAAGCCATTGCCTTCATGCTGCAGCATGGCGAAGCCAAAGCGTTGATCACCGACCGCGAGTTCTACGACGTGATCCACGCCGCCGTGGGCATGCTCGGTTATCCGATCCTGGTGATCGACGTCGACGACCCCGAATACGGGGAGGGTCAGGCGGCCAGCGATCTTGACTACGAAGCGTTTCTTGCCGAGGGCGATCCGGCGTTCGCCTGGTCGTGGCCGGAGGATGAGTGGCAGGCGATCAGCCTCAACTACACCTCGGGCACCACCGGCAACCCCAAGGGCGTGGTCTACCACCACCGGGGCGCCTACCTGAACGCCCTCGGCAACCAGATGACCTGGTCGATGGGCCAGCAGCCGGTGTACCTGTGGACGCTGCCGATGTTCCACTGCAACGGCTGGTGCTACCCCTGGACCGTGACCGCGCTGGCCGGCGTGCATGTGTTCCTGCGCCGTGTCGACCCGCAGAAGATCCTCACCCTGATCCGCGACGAGCAGGTGACCCACATGTGCGGCGCGCCCATCGTGCTCAATGCACTGGTCAACATGCCGCCAGAAGCCAAGGCAGCCATCGACCATCCAGTGCACGCCATGGTCGCCGGCGCCGCGCCGCCGGCCAAGGTAATCGGCGCGGTGGAGGAAATGGGCATCAAGGTCACCCACGTCTACGGCCTGACCGAGGTCTACGGCCCGGTCACCGTGTGTGCCTGGCACGACGAGTGGGATGAACTCAGCCTTGATGAACGGGCGCGCATAAAAGCCCGCCAGGGCGTGCGCTACCCGACCCTGGAAGGCGTGATGGTCGGCGATCCGAAAACCATGGAACCGACACCCCGCGACGGCGAGACCATCGGTGAAATCTTCATGCGCGGCAACACCGTGATGAAGGGCTACCTGAAAAACCCCAGCGCCACCGAGGAAGCTTTTGCCGGCGGCTGGTTCCACACCGGCGACCTGGCGGTCTGCCACCCGGATGGTTATGTAGAAATCAAGGATCGCCTCAAGGACATCATCATTTCCGGCGGCGAGAACATCTCCACCATCGAGGTGGAAGGCGTGCTCTACCGTCACCAGGGCGTGCTGGAGGCTGCGGTAGTCGCCCGCCCGGATGAGCGATGGGGCGAAACCCCTTGCGCCTTCATCACCCTCAAGGCCGACCATCAGGACGTCTGTGAGGCCGACATCATCGCGTTCTGCCGCGAGCACCTGGCCGCCTTCAAGGTGCCCAAGACCGTGGTGTTCACCCAGTTGCCGAAAACCAGCACCGGCAAGATCCAGAAGTACGTGCTGCGCGACATGGCCAAGGCCTTGTAACCCCGCCGTACGCCGGGTTCCCGTTGTCCCGGCCGGTTTCATCCGTTTCCACAACAACAATCACAGGCACCGCGAGTGCCGACGGAGTCACTATGCAAATTTACAAGCGCAAAGACGGCGACGAGCAGCCGTTCTGGAAAGCCGGTCCGTTCAAGGTGCGTCTACCGTTCGTGCATTACCGCTGGGAAACCGCGGAAATGCTCCAGGCCCTGATCATGTTCGTGGTGAGCCTGGGCATGATTCCGCTGCTGATGAAATACCTTGGCCTGCCCTATGACGTGGCGCTGGCCTATGTGGTGGTGTGCGGCATCGGCTTCATGCTGCCGGCGCTGCTCGGCGTGCCGTTCGTGCCGGGCTGGATCACTCCCGGCATTCCCGTGGTGCTGCTGTTCCTGGGTGACTTCGAGCCCGGCCCTCAGGCCATCCAGGCGCTGTTTGCCCTGCAGTTTCTGGTCTTCGTGATCTTTCTGATCCTGGGCATTACCCGACTGGGCAGTGTGCTGGTGCGCCTGATTCCCAACTCCATGAAGGGCGGCATCATTATCGGTGCCGGTATTGCCGCACTGATCGGCGAGATCGACGCCGGCGGGCGCTTGGCCAACACGCCCATCTCGTTGGTGCTGGGCAGCCTGATCTGCCTGTACCTGATGTTCTCCGTCTCCTTCAAAAGCCTTACCGAGCGGGTTCCACTGGCGCGCAAGATCGTCAACTACGGCATGGTGCCAGGTATGCTGATCGCTATCTTCATCGGCATCGGCGTGGGCGAATACGCCATGCCCGACGTGAAATTCGGCATCACCGCGCCGGCCTTCGGCGAGATGTGGAACTACCTGCCCTTCACGGTCGGCTTCCCAGGCCTGGACGTGTTCCTGCTGGCCGTCCCGACCGCCGTCATCGCCTACATCATTGCGTTCGGCGACATCATTGTCGGTCAGTCGCTGATGCAGCGCGCCGATGAGCTGCGCACCGACGAGAAGATCGACAACAACGTCGATCGCGTTCACTTGGTGACCGCCATCCGCAACGCCCTGCACGCCTTCTTCGCCCCTTACCCAGGCCTGGCCGGCCCGCTGTGGACCGCAGTAGCCGCGACCATGGCCGAACGCTACAAGTACGGTCGCAAGGCCATGGACTCGATCTACAGCGGTGCTGGCACCTTCTGGATCACTGGCTTCATCGCCCTGTT
Source organism: Serpens gallinarum (assembly GCF_014836765.1). Lineage (GTDB taxonomy): Bacteria > Pseudomonadota > Gammaproteobacteria > Pseudomonadales > Pseudomonadaceae > Serpens > Serpens gallinarum. The sequence continues at coordinate 89,229 of NZ_JACSQG010000005.1, read as the reverse complement.
CATGTTGCCGCTGGTGAGTTTCTTCCAGCCGGTGCTGCCAATCGCCCTGTCGCTTACGCTGATCCTCACCGGTTATATCTGCCTGATGGTCGGTTTCGAGCAGTTGGGCAACAACACCGAGCGTGGCATCGCCGGCACCATGGGCGTGGTGCTTGCGGTCTATGGTGCAGGCTGGGGCCTGGCCGCCGGCGCCGCGCTGTACATCCTGGTAGAGCGCACTCACATACTGAAATTCACCACCGCGAAAGACGCTGTCAGCCGCGCGCCGGAAGCCGACTGACCCACAGGACCACCCGTAGCGGCGGTTCTTTATTCAGCACGGCGCCGGGCCTCCACTCCGGCGCCCCTCACGAGGTGTCCCATGCCTGATTTCAATGCCCCCCTGCGCGACATGCGCTTTGTCCTGCATGAGGTCCTTCAGGCCCCCGCCCTGTGGGCGCGCTTGCCGGCCTTGGCGGAAACGGTGGATGCCGACACCGCCGACGCCGTCCTCGAAGAAGCGGCCAAAGTTACCGGACAGTTGATCGCGCCGCTCAACCGCAATGGCGACGAGGAAGGCGCACAGTGGCGTGCCGGCGAGGTGCGCACACCGGCCGGCTTCAAGGAGGCTTACGCCACCTACATTCAGGGCGGCTGGGTCGGGTTGTCTGGCAACCCGGACCAGGGCGGCATGGGCATGCCCAAGATGCTCGCCGTGCAAGTCGAAGAAATGCTCTATGCGGCGAACTCCAGCTTCGCGCTGTATTCAGCGCTGACCTCCGGCGCCTGCCTGGCCATCGACGCCCACGCCAGCGAAGAACTCAAGAACACCTACCTGCCGCCCCTGTACGAAGGGCGCTGGGCCGGCTCCATGTGCCTGACCGAAGCTCACGCCGGCACCGACCTGGGATTGATCCGCACCCGCGCCGAGCCGCAGGCCGATGGCAGCTATGCGATCAGTGGCAGCAAGATCTTCATCACCGGCGGCGAGCAGGACCTTACCGAGAACATCATCCACCTCGTGCTGGCCAAGTTGCCGGATGCACCGGCCGGTCCCAAGGGCATTTCGCTGTTCCTGGTCCCCAAGTTTCTCGTCAACGCCGACGGCTCTGTGGGTGCGCGCAACCCGGTTCACTGCGGCTCCATCGAACACAAGATGGGCATCAAGGCCTCGGCCACCTGCGTAATGAACTTCGATGGCGCCCACGGCTGGCTGGTCGGCGAGGCCAATCGCGGCCTGACGGCGATGTTCACCATGATGAATTACGAACGCCTGTCCATTGGCATTCAGGGCATCGGCTGCGCTGAAGCCTCGTACCAGAATGCGGTGAGCTATGCCCGCGAACGCGCGCAGAGCCGCTCACCCAGCGGCCCGCAGGCACAGGACAAACTGGCCGACCCGATCATCGTTCACCCCGACGTGCGGCGTATGCTGCTGAGCATGAAAGCCATGACCGAGGGCGGCCGCGCCTTCGCCGGCTATGTCGGCCAGCAACTGGACCTGGCCAAATTCAGCGACGACGCCGAGGAGCGAGCCACCGCCGAAGCGCTGGTCGCCCTGCTCACCCCGGTGGCCAAGGCATTCTTCACCGACACCGGGCTGGACAGCTGCATCCACGGCCAACAGGTGTTCGGCGGGCACGGCTATATCCGCGAATGGGGCCAGGAACAACTGGTGCGCGACGTGCGCATCGCGCAAATTTACGAAGGCACCAACGGTATCCAGGCCCTCGACCTGCTCGGTCGCAAGGTGGTGGCCAATGGCGGCGCCAGCCTACGCGTCTTCACCGGCGCCATGCGTGCCTTCGCCAGCCAGCCGGATGCGCCCTATGCACGCGAGCTGCTGGACGCCGCGCAACGCCTGGAAAACCTCAGCCAGTGGCTGATCGAACAGAGCGCCCGCCAGCCCCATGAAATCGGCGCCGCCTCGGTGGAATACCTGCACCTGTTCGGGTACACCGCCTACGCCTGGATGTGGGCGCGCATGGCCCAGGTCGCCCAACGCCAGCTCGCCACAGACGAAGCGTTCTACGGCGCCAAACTGGCCACCGCCGAGTTCTTCTTCCGTCGCCTGCTGCCGCGCACCCTGGGCCTCGATGCCTGCATCCGCGCCGGCAGCGAGTCCCTGTACGGATTGAGTGAGGGGCAGTTTTGACCCGCCGCTTTGAGGTAGCTTTAACCTCCAGCGTGACGCTGCTCACCCTATGGGCCCGATCCGCCTTACCAAACAATCAAGCATTTTGAGTTGAGCGTATTGCGCGGCACACTGCCTGCAGCTGCCGCGCTTTTTTATTCGTAGTCGTGGGCCAGACCATGCGGAGCCTGTAATCGTGGTGTGCCTGCCCTCAGGAGAAGAACCATGCAAGACGTCGTCATTGTTGCCGCCACCCGCACCGCGATTGGCAGTTTTCAGGGCGCACTGGCCTCAGTGCCCGCTGTTGATTTAGGCGCCGCCGTGATCCAGCGCCTGCTGGAGCAGACCGGCGTGCCGGGCGCGCAGGTCAATGACGTGATCCTCGGCCATGTGCTTACCGCCGGCGCCGGGCAGAACACCGCACGCCAGGCGGCGATCAAGGCCGGTTTGCCCCACAGCGTGCCGGCGCTGACCCTCAACAAGGTCTGCGGCTCGGGGTTGAAAGCCGTGCAACTGGCCGCCCAGGCGATTCGCTGCGGCGATGCCGAGGTGGTGATCGCCGGCGGCATGGAGAACATGAGCCAGGCGGCCTATGTCATGCCTGGTGCCCGCACCGGCCTGCGCATGGGACATGGCAAGGTGATCGACACCATGATCCAGGACGGGTTGTGGGACGCCTTCAACGACTACCACATGGGCATCACCGCCGAGAACCTGGTAGAGAAATACGGCCTGTCCCGCGCGGAGCAGGACGCCTTCGCCGCCGCCTCGCAGCACAAAGCCGCCGCCGCCATCGAGGCCGGGCGCTTCGCCGACGAGATCACGCCGATTCGGGTGCCCCAGCGCAAGGGCGAACCGCTGGCTTTTGTCCTCGACGAGCAGCCGCGCGCCGGCACCACCGCCGAGTCGCTGGGCACACTCAAACCGGCGTTCAAGAAGGGCGGCAGCGTCACCGCCGGCAATGCGTCCAGCCTCAACGACGGCGCCGCCGCCGTGCTGCTGATGAGCGCGGCCAAAGCCAAGGCGCTACGCCTGCCGGTGCTGGCGCGCATTGCCGGCTACGCCAGTGCCGGCGTCGACCCGGCGATCATGGGCATCGGCCCGGTGGACGCCACCCGCCGCGCGCTGTTCAAGGCCGGCTGGGACCTCGAGCAACTTGACCTGATTGAGGCCAACGAAGCCTTCGCCGCCCAGGCGCTGTCGGTGGGCCGGGAACTGCGCTGGGATGCCGCCAAGGTCAACGTCAACGGCGGCGCCATCGCCCTCGGCCACCCAATCGGCGCCTCCGGCTGTCGGATTCTGGTTACCCTGCTGCATGAGCTGATTCGTCGCGACGCCAGCAAGGGGCTGGCCACGCTGTGCATTGGCGGCGGTCAGGGCGTGGCGCTGGCTATCGAGCGCTGAAGGCTTTGGTAGGGTGGACAACGTTTCCCCCATTGTTCACCGTGCAGGCTTGTGGTGGATGAATGACGACCACCCCACCCTATAAGCTCCAGCGCATGGCTGGGCAACCGGAAGACTCATGCAGGGTGAACAGCGCGTTGTCTGTCCACCGCAGCGGGCCTTTGTGGATAAAAAAACATTCCAATAACAAGAGAAACAACAATGCGAATCTTGACCACACTTCTCGGCAACAGCCAGAAACTCGACGGCGGCGCCATGTTCGGCAATGCGCCGAAAGCCCTGTGGCAACGTTGGATGCAGCCGGACGACGAGAACCGTATCGACCTCGGTTGTCGCACCCTGCTGGTCCAGGAAGACGGCCGTAACATTCTGGTGGAAACCGGCATCGGCGCGTTCTTCTCGCCACAAATGAAGGACCGGTTCGGCGTACAGGAACAACGCCACGTGCTGCTCGACAACCTGCAATCCGTGGGTCTGGGCCACGCCGATATCGACGTGGTGGTTCTCACCCACCTGCACTTCGACCATGCCGGCGGCTTGCTCGCGGCTTGGCAAGACGACCAGGCCGCCAAGCTGCTGTTCCCCAAGGCCCGTTTCATCGTCGGCGAGTGCCAGTGGCAACGCGCCTGCAATCCGCATTCGCGCGACCGCGCCTCGTATATCCCCGAGCTGATCGATCTGCTGGAAACCAGCGGCCGGCTGGAGCTGGTCCCGGCGGGCGCCAGCAGTTCACCGACCCTCGGCACCGGCTGGCGCTTTCACTGGAGCGATGGTCACACCCCCGGCCTGATGCTGCCGGAAGTGGCCATGCCCGACGGTCCGGTGCTGTTCCCCAGCGACCTGATCCCCGGTGCGCCCTGGGTGCACTTGCCGATCACCATGGGCTATGACCGTTTCCCGGAAGGCCTGATTGAAGAAAAGGAAGCCCTGCTCGCCGATCTGGTGGCCCGCAATGGTCGCCTGGTATTCACCCATGATCCGCAGACCGCCTGTGGTCGCGTGGTGCGTGACGCCAAGGGCCGCTATGGGCTGGCAGAAACCAGCACCAACCTGCTGCGGTTGACGGCGTAAGCCGCTTTCTACGGGCAATCTCGATACGGCGGCTGCATCCTTGCGGTCCGCCTTCCTCACCTGCCCTACGCTTGACACCCCAACGCATGCTTGCCGAGCATTACCGTTTTTTAAATGCGGGAGAGTCTTGTGAGCCTGGAGTCAGTACGCACCTTCTTCGCCGAGAAGGCACCGGATATCGCCATCATCGAACTGGATACCAGCACCGCCACCGTAGCGCTGGCAGCCGAGGCCCATGGGGTGGAGCCGGGGCAGATCGCCAAAACCCTGGCCTTGCGCGCCGGCGAGCGCAACCTGCTGATCGTGGCCCGGGGCGATGCGCGGATCGACAACAAGAAGATCAAGGCAGCCTTTGGCGGCAAGGCGCGGATGCTCGACGCCGAAACCGTACTGACGCTGACCAGCCACCCGGTCGGCGGTGTGTGCCCGTTCGGCTTGGCCACCGACCTGCCGGTGTATTGCGACATCTCCCTGCGCGCCTATGACGAAGTCGTGCCGGCCGCGGGCGATGTTCACAGTGCGGTACGTATCACCCCGCAACGCATGGCCGAACTGACGGGCGCCGAGTGGGTGGACGTCTGCCAGGAAGTTGCGGTTGAAGCCTGCTCCTGATCGGCTGCTCGGCAACCCGTTCGCTACAAGCCGCCGCTCACCCCGAGACTGATGCCCAGCACGTGCGCCAGCGTAAACGGCAACAATAAGGTATCCAGCAGCGCACTGGCCGGAAGATCCAGAGCCGGGTATTTCGGCGCCTTGGCACCGAAACGGTCGAGCGGACAGCAGCCACCGTTGAGGCTGTACCAGTCCAGGCGCAGGCCGGAATAGACAATCGGCGCGCCGGGTTTGGCGGCATCCAGGGTGCGCACGCTGGCGCAACCCGAGATCAATACCAGCGCCAGCAAGATCGAACCCAGCCGCGCGCTGCGTCGTTTCACTGATACCTCCGCTAATTGCCCGTCCTCAGTCGTCGCTGACCAGATGGTGCTCGCCCCAGCGCGGCAGCATGTCCTGGGGAATATTCAGGCAGTTGAGAATGCGCGCGACGACGAAATCGACCAGGTCATCCAGCGTCTGCGGCTGATGATAAAAACCCGGCGAGGCCGGCAGTATGGTCACGCCCAGGTTGGACAGCTTGAGCATGTTCTCCAGATGGATGCTGGAATACGGCGCCTCGCGGGGCACCAGGATCAGTTGGCGGCGTTCTTTGAGCGCCACGTCGGCGGCCCGCTCGATCAGGTTGTTGCAGGCGCCGCTGGCAATCGCCGACAGTGTACCGGTGGAACAGGGCACCACCACCATCGCGCTCGGCGCACCCGAGCCGGACGCCACCGGCGCCATCCAGTCTTCCCGGCCATAAACACGAATCTGCCCCGGCGCGGCGCCGGTGTACTCGGTCAGAAACGCCTGCATGGCCTGCGGCTTGGCCGGCAGCACCACGTCGGTCTCTGTGGCCAGCACCAATTGCGCGGCCTTAGAGATCAGGAAGTGCACTTCGCGTTCTTCCTGCACCAGGCAGTCCAGCAGGCGCAGGCCATATTGCGCGCCGGAGGCACCGGTCATGGCCAGGGTAATGCGTTGCGGGCCGGTCATGTTCGCTTCCTCGTTATGGTTGCGGCGGGCTACGCCAGTGAACGGGTTACAGCAGCCGTAGGGTGGAAAACCGCGAAGCGTTTTCCACCATTACGACCACACGGTGGCAATGCCTTCGGCGATTTCCACCCTACGCCAGGGCATTCGCCAGCTTGCCGTGCAGGCCGCCAAAGCCGCCGTTGCTCATGATCACCACCTGGGTGCCCGGCGCCACCTGGGATTGCACCCGGGCGATGATCGCCTCCAGCGAGTCGCAGACCACCGCCGGCACCGGACAGGCTGCAGCGGTGGCGGCCAGGTCCCAGCCGAGGTTCGGCGGCGCATACCAGATCACCTGGTCGGCCTGGGCCACGGACTCGGGCAGGCCGTCGCGGTGGGCGCCCAGCTTCATGGAGTTGGAGCGCGGCTCGATCACCGCGACGATGGAGGCGTCGCCAACATGCTTGCGCAGGCCATCGAGGGTGGTGGCGATGGCAGTCGGATGGTGGGCGAAATCGTCATAAATCGTCACGCCATTGACCTCAGCGACCTTCTCCATGCGCCGCTTGACGTTCTTGAACGCACTCAGCGCCTCGGCGCCCAGCTGCCCCACAACGCCAACATGCCGCGCCGCTGCCAAGGCGGCCAGGGCGTTGGCGACGTTGTGGCGGCCGGTCAGCTCCCACTCCACGGCACCCTGAACGGCTCCGTCAAACAGCACCTCGAAACGCGAGCCATCCTCGGCGAGCAGACGCGCCTGCCAGTTGCCGCCTTCGCCGGTGGTCTGCACGGGCGTCCAACAACCCATCCCCAGAACGTGCTCGATGGCTTGCTCGGTGGTGGGGTGAATGATCAGCCCGTCACCTGGGATGGTGCGCACCATATGATGGAATTGCCGCTCGATGGCCGCCAAGTCCGGGAAGATGTCGGCATGGTCGAACTCCAGGTTATTCAGGATGGCAGTGCGCGGGCGGTAGTGAACGAACTTGCTGCGCTTGTCGAAGAAGGCGCTGTCGTACTCGTCGGCCTCGACCACGAAGAACGGCGTGTCGCCCAGACGCGCGGAAATGCCAAAGTTCTGCGGCACGCCACCAATCAGGAAGCCCGGCGCCATACCGGCGTGCTCCAGAATCCAGGCCAGCATGCTGCTGGTGGTGGTCTTGCCGTGGGTGCCAGCGGCGGCCAGCACCCAGCGGCCCTGTAGCACATGGTCGGCCAGCCACTGTGGGCCGCTGACGTAGGGCAGCACCTGGTTCAGCACATATTCCACCGCCGGATTGCCGCGCGACAGCGCGTTGCCAATCACCACCAGGTCCGGTGCCGGCTGCAGGTGCTCGGGCAGATAGCCCTGCTGCAGCTCGATGCCCTGGGCTTCGAGCTGGGTACTCATCGGTGGATAAACGTTGGCATCAGAACCTGTGACGCGGTGGCCAAGCTCCTTGGCCAGCACTGCCAGCGAGCCCATGAAGGTGCCGCAGATGCCGAGGATATGAATATGCATGAAGAGGTCTCGAATCCGGGAAAACAATGGGCGGCAGGTTAGCACAGCCGCCCCCGACAATCGTCTTACTCCGGCGGCAGGTCCAGCCGCCTGGACTAGGCTTTCAGCACCGTCTTTTTCCGACCGCTGAACACACAGGAGAGCCCGCTCATGCGTTATGCACATCCCGGCACCGAAGGCGCCATCGTCAGTTTCAAATCCCGCTACGGCAACTACATTGGTGGCGAGTTCGTCGCCCCGGTGAACGGCCAGTACTTCACCAACACCTCGCCGGTCAACGGCCAGCCGATCGCCGAATTCCCCCGTTCCGACGCCGCCGACATCGACAAGGCGTTGGACGCCGCCCATGCCGCTGCCGACGCTTGGGGCAAAACCAGCGCCCAGGCCCGCGCCCTGGTGCTACTGAAGATCGCCGATCGCATCGAGCAGAACTTGGAACTGCTGGCCGTCACCGAAACCTGGGACAACGGCAAGGCGGTGCGAGAAACCCTCAACGCTGACATTCCCCTGGCCGCCGACCACTTCCGCTACTTCGCCGGCTGCATCCGCGCCCAGGAAGGCAGCGCCGCGGAGATCGACCAGCACACGGCGGCCTACCACTTCCACGAACCCCTGGGGGTGGTCGGGCAGATCATTCCCTGGAACTTCCCGATCCTCATGGCCTGCTGGAAGCTCGCCCCGGCGCTGGCGGCCGGCAACTGTGTGGTGCTCAAGCCCGCCGAACAAACACCGCTGGGCATCACCGTGCTGATGGAGCTGATCGGCGACCTGCTGCCGCCGGGCGTGCTGAACATCGTGCAGGGCTTCGGCAAGGAGGCCGGCGAGGCGCTGGCCAGCAGCAAGCGCATCGCCAAGATCGCCTTCACCGGCTCGACCCCGGTCGGCTCGCACATCATGAAAATGGCCGCCGAAAACATCATTCCCAGCACCGTCGAACTGGGCGGCAAGAGTCCAAACATCTACTTCGAAGACATCATGCAAGCTGAGCCGGCCTTCATCGATAAAGCCGCCGAAGGTCTGGTGCTGGGCTTCTTCAACCAGGGCGAGGTGTGCACCTGCCCGTCACGGGCACTGGTGCAGGAATCCATCTATGCGCCCTTCATGGAGGCGGTGATGAAGAAAGTCGCGCAGATCAAGCGCGGCGACCCGCTGGACACCGACACCATGGTCGGCGCCCAGGCCAGCCAGCAGCAGTTCGACAAGATTGTCTCCTACCTGAAGATCGCCCGCGAGGAAGGTGCTGAGGTGCTCACCGGCGGTGAGGTGGAAAAACTCGAAGGCAGCCTAGCCACCGGCTATTACATCCAGCCAACCCTGCTCAAGGGTCATAACCGGATGCGCGTGTTCCAGGAAGAAATCTTCGGCCCGGTGATTGGCGTAACCACCTTCAAGGACGAAGCCGAAGCGCTGGCGATTGCCAACGACACCGAGTTCGGCTTGGGCGCCGGCGTGTGGACCCGCGATATCAACCGCGCCTACCGCATGGGCCGTGGCATCAAGGCCGGGCGGGTGTGGACCAATTGCTACCACCTGTACCCGGCCCACGCGGCGTTCGGCGGTTACAAGAAATCCGGCGTTGGCCGCGAGACCCACAAGATGATTCTCGACCACTATCAGCAGACCAAGAATCTGTTGATCAGCTACGACATCAATCCGCTGGGCTTTTTCTAAGCCGCGCCTTACCTGTGGGGTCGGGTTTATCCCGGCTGACGAGGCGGGGACGGCTCCACTCCGCTGGCCGGTGAAAAACCGGCTCCACAGGGTTGGGAGCCCTGTTTCACTCTAGGGTTCGTCATGGCCACCTCAACCGCTGTTCATCTCGCCGCCCTGCATGAGCAGGGTTTTGCCCTGCTTCCCGGCGTGTTGAACAGCGTGCAAATCACCGAAGTGCGTACCGCCATCGACTGCCTGAAACCCATACATTGGGATTACCTGGGCCTGGTAGATGATCACTTCAAATGCGTGTTCAACCGTCATCCGTTCTGGCTACCCTATCTCGACCTGCCCGGCATAATCGAGCTGGCCGAGGCGGCGTTGGACGAGGAGTGTCACGTGATCGGCCAGACTGCCTGGCGCAGCCATCCGGGTTTTGTGGGCGCCGAGCTGCATGTGGATTATCTGGTCATGGAACTGCCTGAAAGCCTGTTGATCGATGCGGCTTTTGAATTGCCGATACAGATCTGCACAGCAATGATCTACCTCGACGACATCGACGAAGACCTGTGCCCGACCTGGGTGATTCCCGGCAGCCACCGCGCCGGTCGCAGACCCCGGCCAGGCGAAAGCCACTGGCACGGCAGCCAGGCCGAGCCGGTGCTGTGCCAGGCGGGCGACGTGCTGATGCTGCGCAGCGAGCTGTGGCACGCCGGCAGCCAAAATCGCAGCGAACGCACGCGCTATCTGCTGCAGGTGCATTACGGGCAACGCATGGTGGCGCAGAAATTCTCGCCCTATCTGACGTGGCAGTTCAATTCAGCGGTGCTGGCCGCCGCTACGCCACGCCAGCGACGCCTGCTCGGCGAGCACGCGCCGGCCGAATACGACTGATCAAGACACATAGACGGCCTTGGCTTACCGAGCAGGGAATGTTGCCGACTTTTTCGCCACAAACAAAAAACCCGCCGAGGCGGGTTCTTTTCTGGCCATCAATGACATCCTGTCAGCCAACATCCTGTCGGCGTTCATCCTTGAAATGGCCCGTCATCCTTGACCCTGAGCGCGTCCTGCGCTGCAGTTGCTGTGTATATTGCCCAAGCCAGCCCTGCCACAACAGAGCCAATCACAGCAGCCCGTGTAAGCCTTTTGCCATAGAGCGACGCGGTTGCTGACCTGCCAGGCTGCGGTTAGCGAAACAGGGGGCCGGAACGGGTGTTGTTACCCTTGGCGAGTCGATCGTAGAGCACCACATTGACGGTGGCGGCGAGGTTCATGCAGCCGTTGGTGGGGATATAGATGACATCCTCGCACCAGTCGCGGATCTGCTGGTTCAGCGAGCCGTCTTCCGGCCCGAAGATATACAGGGCGCGGTCCGGATGGGTGTAGTCCGGCAACGAACGAGCGCCATCGACCAGCTCCACCGCGACGGGCGTGCAACCCAGCGGCAGGATTTTGCGCAAGTCGTCGATATTGATCAGCGGAATGTCCTGATGGACCTTCTTGGTATCGGTGATGAAGTCGCGCGCCCGGTCATAGCGGGTGCCGGTATAAAACACCGAGCTGACGTCGTAGCAGCCAGCCGCTCGCATGATCGAGCCGACATTCTCCGGCGACTTGGGATTGCTCAGACCGATGCAGCTGTATCTCTTGTTGGCCACGGAAAAGCTCGCAAAGACGCCGATTATACTGGCCAGGCGGCTAGCAAGCGAACAACTGCGCGCGCGGCCATGCCATGCGCAGGCATGGCCGTTGCGTTAAGCCGACTCCCTTACTCTTCGTCTATCCCCACGGCTATCCAATCGCCATTTTCATCCTCGACCACCTCGATCAGGTCGGCGAACTGCTGTTCACGCGATTTGAACTTCCCTTGGTCGAGGGTACGCTCTTGCCAGGTGGGCATTTCTTCCAGCCACTTTTCTTCTGCCTGGATAGCACCGGACACAGGATGTTTCAGGTATCGGGCCATGACGCTCCTCCTGACGGAACTTGAGGAACAAATTACGTTCAGAGAACGCTGCTCCTAACTGAATATAGCCACACAGGCACGCTGCGGACCCGCCATTTCTCGCCCTTCCGAGTGGATGGCCGCACACCTAAGTAGTAGTAGAAACACATTTTCCAGCGCTGCAGTTGCTGGGCGAAGCTTGTTAGACTACGGCCAATTGCCATGCAGCCTGCCCCTGTCGGGCGTACCTTTTCTTTTCATGTGAAGCCGTCATGTTCAAGTCTCCTGCCGTATCTTCTTCTATTTCCCCTCTTACCAGCCGTGGCCTGCCGCGCCACACGCTAGGTGCTGCCCTGCTTGGCGCTTTGCTTGCTTTCGGTAGCGGCCAAGCCCAGGCGGCCACCACTGATCGCTGGGTCAGCGACAACCTGAACACCTATGTGCGCAGCGGCCCAACCGACGGCTACCGCATCGTCGGAACCCTCAAATCCGGGCAAAAAGTGGAGCTGCTCAACTCCCAGGGCGATTACAGCCAGGTACGTGCCGAGTCCGGCTCTGCCGTCTGGATCCACAACCGTGACCTGCAGGACACACCCAGCCAGTTTGAGCGCATGCCCGAACTGGAACAGCAGGTGGCCGAACTCAGCGCGCAGCTCAACACCATTGAAGACAGCTGGAAAACTCGCGTGCAGGGCATGCAGGAGACCCTGGATTCTCGCAAGGCGCTGATCGATGAACTGGAAGCGCGCCGCAAGGCGCTGGATGCCGAACTCACCCAGGCGCAATCCGAGCTGCGCTCGACCCAGGCTCGCCTGGGCGACGAAAACAAGGACGAGCTGATGCGTTACATGGTGTATGGCGGGAGCATTGCTGGTGCCGGTCTGCTGCTCGGCCTGATCCTGCCGAGCCTGACCCGGAGCCGCAAGCGCAACGATGGCTGGGTCTGAGTACCCGACCACTGCGCCGCAGACCGGCTTAGTCCCCGCATTGGCAGCAGCTGGAAGCCTCGCCGTGCGGTTCACGTGCGACGATTCGGCGTCCGCTCAATGAAGGAACTCACGGCAGACATGTTCGAGATCAAGCAGGTGGACCCCGAAGCCTATCGGCGCGAAACCCGACGCAGCACGCTCATCGTCGTGCTGGTCTTCGCAGTGCTCGCCATGGGGCTGGCGAGCCTTTTCGTGAAACTGTTCGGCGAACCCGGTGGCGATAACTTCCGCTGGAACCTGGGCGGCGTGATTGCCGGCCTGCTTCTGGCTGTTCTGCTGGTGCGATTGAAGTTATGGTCCCAGCCCTGGATGGCCTCGGCGGCGTACGGCTGGCAACTCAAGCGCAGCCTGATGAGCGTCACCAACGTCATGCACCAAGTGACTGCAGGCGTAGCGGCGGGTGATCCCAGCGCCATGAAACTGCTGCGCTTTTATCATCTGGGCCTGATGCAGATGCATCAACTGGATGGTAATTCCAGCTCGCTGAACCAGATGCTGCAGGACGTCGAAGAGCATCAGGAACGCATGCGCGCCCAGCAGTTGGACACCGATCAGACGCGCCTGGACCCCAGCTGGTTTGCAGCATTGAAGAATGTCAGCCCCTAAACGCTGCGGTGTCAGCCCCATGCACGCTTTGCGTGGCAAGGCGCGCTGTGTCCATGCCCACGCTCGCTGCCGGCTGTGCTGAAGAACGCGATTGTTCCAAACCAATGGACCAAAACGTCTGGCGCGACAAACCCACCGCCATCACCGGCACTACGCCAGGCGCTCGGCATTGGGCGCTACCGTACTTGCGGCGAACCTAGATTCAATCAAGCCCGTCCTCAGCAACGCCGAAGGTGAACTGGGCAAAACCTGACACTCGAGCATGCAAGCCGACGTAGACCGTTTCGTCGGCCTGCCGGAAAGCTGCAACCGCGCTAAACCCAAGCAGCTTCAGCTCATTTTCCAAGACCCGCTTAGGCGGGTCTTCTTCTGGATGACAGCTAAAGACAGTCATCATCGGCTTCGCAGAGCCGGCCAAATCGAAGAATACTTCTTTAAATTCAAATGCCTATACAACTAAAATGAGCGATGGCGTTTTTCCGACCAAGTGTTGCTTCAGATCAGTCTTTGCAGGCCGATATACACTTACCCGTAATATCGTTTGGCCATAGACTGATTCTAGTTCCACGGAAATGGATCAATACAATGCGCAGCGTCTTGCTCATTATTTTCCTCTGCATGTCCCTGCACGGCTGCAGTGACGAAGCAGACCCGTTGCGCATCGGCAGTAACCGCTGGCTCGGTTATGCCCCGCTGTATATCGCCGACGACCTGAGATGGCTTGCGCCATCGGGATTCCGCCTGCTCGAATATCCAAATACCGGGGGTGTGCTGCGTGCCTTTCGCAATGGCTTGCTGGACGTGGCCCTTCTGACCCTCGACGAAACCCTGCGCCTGCAAGCCAACGGCTACGACCTGGAAATCCTCCTGGTGACCAATATTTCATCCGGCGCCGACGTACTCTATGCCCTGCCGCCCGTAGAAGGACTGGACGATCTGCAAGGCCGGCGTATCGGTGTCGAAGACAGCGCGCTGGGCGCCTTCTTCCTCGCACGCTTGCTGGATCAAGCGGGACTCAAGCTCGGCGATGTCGATATCTTCAGCCTGGCGGTCCATCAACACCTGGACGCCATGCGCACCCAACAGGTGGACGCCGTCGTTACCTTTGCTTCCCAAGGCCCGGAGCTGGCCGCGCTGGGCGCTCTCCCGCTGATTGACAGCCGCGCCTTTCCCAACGAAATCATCGATGTGATTGTGGCGGATCGCCAACGCGTGTCGCCTGAAGCTCGCCGTCGCCTGCAAGCACTCTGGTATGAAAGCCTGCAATTCTGGTCACAGAGACCGGAATACGCGGATCGCGTCCTGTACAGACGACTGGCGCTGAGCCCCGCCGAGCTGGAGACCACCCGCACCGGCCTGCTCATGGGTGACCCTTCACTCAACCGGCAGTTGCGTGAAAGTGGTCAGCTGCTGACCAGCCTCAGGTGGGCACATGATTACCAATTGGATCGCAACTTGTTGCCCCGCGCCGTGAATTACGCAAACCTGCTGAGCCACTGTGAGGGCCATCCATGCTGACTCGCCTGTCATTGCGCACCTCGCTGCCGTTACTGCTCGCCATGTTCGCGCTGCTGTTTATCTTGCTGTTGACCAGCATGCATCTGCCTCGGCAGGCCAAGGCCTCCAAGGACAGCCTGCACAGCTATACCCAGCAAATCCTGATCCTCATGCAAAGCAGCCTGAGCGACCATTTGCGCCAGCGTCGCTCGCAGGAACTGCAAGTCACCCTCGCTGACTTGGCCAGCCTGCAAGGCGTCCTTTGGGCCATGGTGATCGACCAGCATCAGCACATAGCCGCCGCGACGCGCCTGGGGCTGCATCCCGAACGTCTTACCTTGCCCGACGGCCATGAGCTCGAAGAAATGCTTGCCGGGGATCGCCCCCGCTGGCTGGACTTGGGCAACCACCGCTATCTGGTCAGCTATCCGCTGATCGCGACGCTGGACCAAGACAAGTTGCGGCAATACAGCCTGCTGGTCAGCCTCGACTATCAGCAAAGCACGCGCCGTAACACCTCGAATGACTGGCTTTATCTAGGGCAGATCCTGGTTCTCTTGCTGTTGCTGGGCCTGTTCCTCAATTTTCTTTATGCGCGACTGGTGACCCGCCGCCTGGCCAGAATCGGCGAGGCCGTACAACGCTTCGCCGCGGGGGACCCGCAGGCTAAGGCCGAGGTTGGCGGTGAGGATGAAATTGGCCAGCTGGCCTTTAATTTCAACCGCATGATCGAGCAACTGACCCAGAATCAGGCCGCCCTGCGCGACAGTGAACAACTGCTGCGCAACGTCGTCGGCGCAGCACCGGTGGCCATGCTGATCGTCAACGCGCAGGGTCGCATTGAAGACGCCAACCCCGCCGCAGGACGCCTGTTCAACCGACGCCGGCGCGACATGCTGGATACCACGCCGGATCGCCTGCTGGGCAGCAGCGAGCCTTGGCCACGCATGCAAGCTCAGCTGCAGACACCGCTGGAATTCGATGCACGCAGCAATAATCACAGCTTTATGCTGGAAGGCACCTGCACGCCGTTTGAGCGCGCCGGACAGCGTTGCCATTTGTTGCTGCTACGCGACATCAGTGACCGCAAGCGCGCTGAACAGCGCCTGCGCTTCCTGGCCAACTTCGACCAATTGACCAATGTCGCCAGCCGCAACCATTTGCTTATCCAGCTTGACGAGGCCCTCGCCAAGGGCCAGCCGCTGGCCCTACTGTTCATCAACCTGGACCACTTCAAACGCATCAACGACAGCCTCGGCCACGACATCGGCGACACGCTGCTGCGCACCGTGGCCGACCGGTTGCGCCCATTCGCGGCTAGCGGTGATCTACTTGCCCGTCTGGGGAGCGACGAGTTCCTACTGCTACTTGATCATGATGATCTCGACGCGGCCATGACCTTGGGCGGTCGCATCCTGGACGCCTTCAAGACACCCTTCCAGGCGCGTCAGTACCAGCTGTACATCAGCCCCAGCATCGGCATTACCCACCACCGCGGCAGCGGTGGCAGTGCCAGCGAATTGCTCAAGCAGGCGGATCTGGCATTGATGCGCGCCAAAGGCGCCGGGCGCAACCGGCTGGCCTGTTTCGACAGCCAACTGGCCGCCGAAGCCGAAGAGCGCCAGCGCCTGGAAGGCGAATTGCGCCTGGCCCTGGAGCGCGGCGAGTTCGAACTGTTCTACCAGCCGCAAGTGGACACCGACAACCAGGCCCAGGTCATGGAGGCGCTGCTGCGCTGGCGCTCGCCCAGTCGGGGCCTGGTCTCGCCGGCGGTTTTTATCCCGGTACTGGAAGACACCCGGCTGATTCTCGAAGCATCCCGCTGGGTATTTCGCCAGGCCTGTCGCCAAGCCCTGAGCTGGAGGCGCCAGGGTTACAACTGGCGCATCGCGATCAACCTGTCGCCGCTGGATTTTCACCAGCCCGACCTGGCCGATACACTGATCGGCATTCTCGACGAGGAAGGCACGCCCGCCGAGCTGCTCGAACTGGAGCTCACCGAAAGCGCCCTGCTGGAAGCCGACGATATGGTTCAGGAGACGCTCAGGCGCCTCAAAGACGCCGGTCTGCCCTTGTTCCTCGATGACTTCGGCACCGGCTACGCCTCGCTGACCTATCTGCAACAGTTCCGCTTTGACGGCATAAAGATCGATCGCCAGTTTGTCGCCGAACTCCCGGACAATCCGCGCTCCGTGGCCCTGGTGCGCGGTATTCTGACCATGGCTGTGCAACTGGGCCTGGAAGTGGTGGCCGAAGGTGTGGAAAACGAGCGCCAGGCCGCTTTCCTGCGCCTCAACGGCTGCCATCGCCTGCAGGGCTTTCACTTCGCCCGTCCTCAACGGGCCGCCGACTGTGTTCGGCTGGCTGTCCATGCCTGAGCCAAGCCCGCGCCTCACGCCATCAGTGGCGTCTGAGCCGAAGCGACAGGCTGTCGCCAGACGGCCCGTGCCGCCACGCTTTGTGGCAATCTGAAGCGCCTCGGAGTTTGCTGCCCCCGCACCGCTCTGCTAGTGTCGCGCCCGTTTTATCGCCTGAGAGTCCATCGCCATGGCCCGCAAAAAAGCCCCCTTAGATTTCGAGCAGTCTCTTGCTGACTTGCAGCAACTGGTCGAGCGCCTGGAAAGTGGCGAACTGTCACTGGAAGACTCCTTGAGTGCGTTCGAGCAAGGCATCCGCCTGACCCGGGATTGCCAGTCGGCCCTGGGCCAAGCCGAGCAGAAGGTGCAGGTGCTCCTTGAGCGTGACGGTGAAACTCAGAGCGTGCCCTTCGATGCGGATGAAGACGCATGATCGCGTATCAGAAAACCTGTCAGCACCGCGTCGACACTGCCCTGGAAGTGCTTTTCACGCCTCCGCGTCCCGAGCTCGAACGGCTTTATCAAGCGATGCGCTACAGCGTGATGAATGGCGGCAAGCGTGTGCGGCCCTTGTTGGTGTACGCCACCTGCGAAGCCCTGGGCGGTGACCTGGAACAGGCCGATGGCGCGGCTTGTGCTGTCGAATTGATTCATGCCTATTCACTGGTGCATGACGATTTGCCGGCCATGGACGACGATGACCTGCGCCGTGGCCAGCCCACCACCCACAAGGCATTCGATGAGGCCTGCGCAATCCTGGCCGGCGATGCCTTGCAAAGCCTGGCGTTCGAGGCGCTCAGCGATACCCGTGGCAACCCTGCAGACCCCGCCTTGCGCCTGGACATGCTCCGCCATCTGGCCCGCGCTGCCGGTTCCGCCGGCATGGTCGGCGGCCAGGCCATCGATCTCGGCTCAGTGGGCCGTCAGCTCGACCAGGCCGCGCTGGAAGTCATGCACCGCCACAAGACCGGCGCCCTTATCAGCGTCAGCGTGCTGTTAGGCGCCTTGGCCAGCGGTCGCGCCACGTCCGCCGCCTTGACTGCCTTGCAGCAGTATGCCGAAGCCATCGGCCTGGCCTTCCAGGTGCAGGACGACATTCTCGACGTGGAAAGCGACACCGCCACGCTGGGCAAGACCCAGGGCAAGGACCAGGCCCATGATAAGCCCACCTACCCCGCCCTGCTCGGTCTGGACGGTGCCAAAGTCTACGCACGCCAACTGCACGACCAGGCCCAGACAGCGCTCACTGGCTTCGGCCTGGCGGCTGAGCCGCTGCGTCAATTGGCACGCTTTATCGTCGAAAGACGCAGCTAAGCAGTTAGGCCTAATCCGCAACAAGAACGGCGCCGCGTGATGGGAATGCCAGCGGTGTCGCCAACAGACGCAACTCAGATCGCCAGCGTTTCCAGATACGCGGCCAGCGCGTCGATATCCTGCGAGGACAGTTGCGCCGCGATCGGACGCATCACCGAACTGGCCCGGCGCGGGTCGCCGTCGTGGAAACGGGTCAGCGCCCGGCGAATGTACTCCCCCGGCTGCCCCGCCAGACGGGGCATGGTTTCCCGGCCTTCGGCCTGAGCACCGTGACAGCCGGTGCAAGTCTTCTGGAACAAGGTCTCGCCGTGCTGGCGCAACGCAGGCTCCGGGCTGGCGGTAGCTGGCAGCACCTGTTGCTGGCTGAAATACACGGCGATATTCACCTGTTCTTCCCGGCTTAGGGTCTGCGCCAACTTGCTCATGACGAAATCGGTCCGCTCGCCGTTGGCAAAGGTTTCAAAGGCCTTGAACAGATAAACCGGGCTTTGACCGGCCAGATTGGGAATGTGGTCGCGCTTGCTGTTGCCGTTCTCGCCATGGCAATAGCTGCAAAAACGCACGCGCTCCTGGGCTTCCACATAGGCTTGCTGGCGAAGCTGTTCATCGGCCATCAGCTGATTGAAGCGGGCCATGGCCGCATCGCTCGACCAGGCAAACGTGGCAAAGCAGCTGAGTAAGGTAAACATCAGTAGTCGCATGTGAATCTTCCTGAACTGCGAGGTGATGGGCAGTGAGTCAATTTCCGGCCGCGACTATAGAATCAAACCTGTGCATTGACCCGACGCAAATCAATGAACCCACGCGCGCCCGTGGTGGCCTGTGCTGCAAGCGGCGAGAAACGTGACAGACACTCCTTGGCAGCCGGCGTGGCAAGCCAGCCAAGGCGCACGCACAACGGGTGAAGAGGCGCACCCGCCCGCTGGTCGCGTAAAACCTTATATAATCTCCGGTTTTTAGCACTATCGAATATGAGGGTTCATTTATGAGCACGTTGCCGCCCTGCCCCAAATGCAGTTCCGAATACACTTACGAAGACGGCCCGCTGCTGATCTGCCCGGAATGCGCCCATGAGTGGTCCCCCACGGAAGCCGCCGAGGCTGACGAAGGGGACAAGGTGATCAAGGATTCGGTCGGCAACGTCCTGCAGGACGGCGACACGGTCACCGTCATCAAGGACCTCAAGGTCAAAGGCTCCTCATCGGTGGTCAAGGTGGGCACCAAGGTCAAGGGCATTCGCCTGTGCGAGGGCGACCACGACATCGATTGCAAGATCGATGGCATTGGCGCGATGAAACTCAAGTCTGAGTTTGTCAGAAAAGTCCTCTGAGCGACCCGGCAACCGAGCGGATGAAACCTGCTTGCGCCGCTCGGTCAACCGCTCTGCGACAACGTGAAGCCACCTAAAAACATATCGACCTAACTACTCATTTAGGCGTATGTCCTTTGTTTTTGTAAGTCTATAGAATGCACTGCGTCGTCCTGTCGCAGAGCGTTTTTTAAATGCTGTATAACGCTACCAACAGCGAGCCCGAGGTTCCCCCCCTAGCCGTGCCCTCCGTTTGCAGCGTCTATCAATATTGCGAGATAGAGCGCTCCAATCAGCTCGGCGAGACCGCCCTTGCCATAGAAACGGCCCTCGCCATCAGCTACAACGGCATCAACCACAGCGTCATGATGGTCACCCCGCATGCTCTTGAAGATTTCCTCATGGGCTTCAGCTTGGGAACGGGAGTCATCGATAAAGTTGATGATATGTTCGACCTGCACATCAGTCAGGCGGCTGATGCCTGGTATGCCGAGGTGCAGATTTCCAGTCGCGCGTTCTGGAATCTCAAGCAACAGCGCCGACAGCTGACAGGCACCAGCGGTTGTGGTTTGTGCGGAGTCGCCGCCCTCGAGCAGGCCTTGCCCCGCCTCGAACCCCTGCCGGCCAGCCCACTGCCCCCCCTTGCTCATCTGCGCAACCTGCGCCCTCGGATCGCCGAGGCACAGGTGCTGGCGCGCCAAAGTGGCGCCCTGCATGCCGCGTTGTTTGTCGATGATCAAGGCGCGATTCGGGTATGCCGCGAAGATATCGGCCGCCACAACGCCCTGGACAAACTGATTGGCGCACTCAACCGCGAACGCATCGACAGCCACAGCGGTTTTGCCGTGGTGACCAGCCGGTGCGGCCTGGAGTTGTTGCACAAGGCGGTGCGCGCCGGCATCGGCACACTGGTCAGCCTCTCGGCCCCGACCTCGCTGACCGTGTCCTGGGCGCGCGAGCATCGCCTCAATCTGATTCATCTGCCTCATCAGAGCGAACCCCGGGTATATAGCCCGGCGCCCGCCCTGCCGTAACACCCCAAAAAGAGAAAAATTAACCCAAGGCCTGAACAGCCCGGCCCACAACGCCGGCGTTACGTTCACCCAAGCGCCAGACCCGGCGCCTGACGAGGAGATCACCCATGGAACTCGGCAGAAGGCAGTTCTTCAAGCTTTGTACTGTCGGAGTCGCCACCGCGACCGCCACCACCCTCGGCTTCGCCCCCAGCGTCGCCCAGGCTACCCAGCCGCGTCAGTACAAGCTGCTGCGTGCCAAGGAAACCCGCAATAACTGCACCTACTGCTCGGTGGGCTGCGGGATCCTGATGTACAGCCTGGGCGACGGCGCCAAGAACGCCAAGGAGAGCATTTTCCACATTGAGGGCGATCCGGATCACCCGGTCAGCCGTGGCTCGCTGTGCCCGAAGGGTGCCGGTCTGATCGACTACATCCACAGCGACCAACGCCTGAAGTATCCCGAAGTGCGCGAAGCGGGCAGCAATGAATGGAAGCGCATTTCCTGGGACGAGGCGCTCGAGCGCATCGCCCGCCTTATGAAAGATGACCGCGACGCTAACTTCATCGAGAAGAACGACAAGGGCCAGGTGGTCAACCGCTGGACCACCACCGGCTTCCTCGGCTCGTCGGCGGCCAGCAACGAGACCGGCATCCTGGACGTCAAGTTCGCCCGCAGCCTGGGCATGGTGCACCTGGAGAACCAGGCGCGCCTCTGCCACGGTCCGTCGGTGGCCGGTCTGGCGCCGTCGTTCGGGCGTGGCGCGATGACCAACAACTGGGTCGACATCAAGAACGCCAACGTCATCCTGGTCATGGGCGGCAACCCGGCCGAGGCCCACCCGGTGGGTTTCAAGTGGGCCGTGGAAGCCAAGACCCGCAACAACGCCTACATGATGGTAGTGGACCCGCGCTTCAACCGCACCGCCGCGGTCGCCGACTTCTATTCGCCGATCCGCGCCGGCGCCGACTCGGCCTTCCTGCTCGGTGTCGCCCACTACCTGCTGAGCAATGACAAGATCCAGCATGCGTACGTCAAGGCCTACACCAACGCGCCGTTGATTGTGCGCGAGGACTACGGCTTCGAGGACGGGCTGTTCAGCGGCTACGACGCCGAGACGCGCAGCTACGATCGCTCTTCCTGGGCCTATGAACTGGGCGCCGACGGCTACGCCCTGCGCGACGACACGCTGCAGCATCCGCGCTGTGTCTTCAACCTGCTCAAGAAGCACGTCGAGCGCTACACGCCCGAGATGGTCAGCAGCATCTGCGGCACGCCCAAGGAAGATTTCCTCCACGTCTGCGAAAAGCTGGCCGCCACCAGCGTCCCGGACAAGACGACGACCATCCTCTACGCGCTGGGCTGGACCCAGCACGTCGGCGGCTCGCAGATGATCCGTGCCTCGGCCATCGTGCAACTGCTGCTGGGCAACATCGGCATGCCCGGCGGCGGCATCAACGCCCTGCGCGGTCATTCCAACGTCCAGGGCTTCACCGACCTCGGCGTGTTGACCACGATGCTGCCCGGCTACCTGACGCTGCCCCATGAGAATCAGCAAAGCCTGCGCGATTACCTGGAACAGCGCACCCCGAAGACCCTGGTGGACAAGCAGGTGAACTTCTGGAAGAACACGCCCAAGTTCATGGTCAGCTTCCTCAAGGGCATGTGGGGTGTGAACGCCACCGCCGAGAACCAATGGGGTTACCACTGGCTGCCGAAGTGGGATCGCAGCTATGACGTGATGGCCTTCGTCGAGCAGATGACCAAGGGCAAGGCCAACGGCTATATCGTCCAGGGCTTCAACCTGATCGCCGCCGCCGCCTCCTCGGGCAAGGTGCGTGAAGGCCTGGCCAAGCTGAAATATCTGGTGGTGATCGATCCGCTGCAGACCGAAACCTCGTCGTTCTGGCAGAACCATGGCGAATTCAACGACACGAATCCGGCCGAGATTCAGACCACCGTGTTCCGCCTGCCCTCGTCCTGCTTCGCCGAGGAGAATGGCTCGATCGCCAACTCCGGCCGCTGGCTGCAATGGCATTGGGCGGGCCAGACGCCCCCCCACGAATCCTGGCACGACGGCAAAACTCTCGGCACGCTGCTGATGAAGTTGCGTGAACTCTATGCCCGGGAAGGCGGGGTCTGTCCCGAGCCGCTGATGAACGTTGACTGGAACTACCGCGATCCGAAGGACCCGCAACCGGAAGAAGTCGCCAAGCAGCTCAACGGCTATGCGCTGGCGGACCTGCTGGACGACAAGGGCAACCTGATCGCCAGAAAGGGCGAACTGCTGTCCAGCTTCGCCCACATGCGCGACGATGGCTCGACCAGCGGCCTGTGCTGGATCTTCACCGGTCAGTGGACGGAAGCCGGCAACATGATGGCCCGCCGCGACAACACCGACACCGGCCTGGGCAACACCCCGGGCTGGGGCTTCGCTTGGCCGGCCAACCGCCGCCTGCTCTACAACCGCGCCTCGGCCGATCCGTCCGGCAAACCCTGGGATCCGAAGCGCAAATTCCTGCACTGGGACGGCGCCCAGTGGGTCGGCGCCGATGTGCCCGACTACCCGCTGACGTCGGCGCCGAACAGCGGCGTCAGTCCGTTCATCATGCTTCAGGACGGCGTCGGCCACCTGTTCTCCCTTGGTGCGATGACCGACGGTCCGTTCCCCGAGCACTACGAACCGCAGGAGAGTCCGATCGAGGCCAACCCGCTGCACAGCGGCAGCGGCAAGAGCCCGGTGGCGCGCATCTTCGAGGACGACAAACCGAGCTTCGGTTCCCGCGAAGAGTTCCCCTTCGTGGCGACCACCTACTCGATCACCGAAATGTTCCGCCACTGGACCAAGCACTCGCACCTGAACGCCGTGGTCCAGCCCGAGCAGTTTGTCGAGATCAGCGAGAAGCTGGCCGCCGCCAAGGGCATCAAGGGCGGCGACGTGGTCAAGGTATCGAGCAAACGCGGCTTCATCCGCGGCAAGGCAGTGGTCACCAAGCGGGTAATGACGCTGCAGGTGGCCGGTCAGGAGGTGGAACAGGTCGGTATTCCCTGCCACTGGGGCTTCGAGGGAAGCACCCGCAAGGGCTTCCTGGCCAACACCCTGAGTCCGCGTATCGGCGATGCCAACACTCATACCCCCGAATACAAGGCCTTCCTCGTCAACGTGGAAAAGGTGTAACGGAGCCCGCTCATGTCCATGCAATCTCAAGACATCATCAAACGCTCCGCCACCAGCGGGCTGACGCCCACGCCCAGCGCGCGTGACAAGAAAGCCGAAGTGGCCAAGCTGATCGACGTGACCACCTGCATCGGCTGCAAGGCCTGCCAGGTGGCCTGCTCGGAGTGGAACGACATCCGCGACGAGGTCGGCCACAACGTCGGCATGTACGACAACCCGATCGACCTGACCGCCGACTCCTGGACCGTTATGCGCTTCGACGAGTACCAGAACGACGAGACCGGTCGCCTGGAGTGGCTGATTCGCAAGGACGGCTGCATGCATTGCGCCGATCCGGGCTGCCTGACCGCTTGCCCGCAGCCGGGCGCCATCGTGCAGTACGCCAACGGCATCGTCGACTTCCAGTCCGAGCACTGCATCGGCTGCGGCTACTGCATCGCCGGCTGCCCGTTCGACGTGCCGCGCATCAGCCAGAAGGACAACAAGGCCTACAAGTGCACCCTGTGCTCGGACCGCGTCGCGGTCGGCCAGGAGCCGGCCTGCGTGAAGACTTGCCCGACCGGGGCGATCCGCTTCGGCAGCAAGGACGACATGCTGCATTACGGCGCGGAACGCGTTGAGGAACTCAAGGGCCGCGGCTTCGCAGGCGCAGGGATCTATGACCCGCAAGGCGTGGGCGGCACCCATGTGATGTATGTGTTGCAGCACGCCGACAAACCTCAGCTGTACCGCAAGCTGCCGACCGATCCGCGCATCAGCACGGCGATTCGTGGCTGGAAGGGCTGGATGAAACCGGTGGCCGCAGCGGCCTTCTTCGCCACCCTGGCTGGCACCCTGTTCCACTACGTGGGCGTGGGACCGCAGACCGTGGATGAAGACAATCACGCAGACACTGACGGAAATGCCGGCAACGTAGAGGAGAACCAGGCATGAGCACGCGCAACACTGTCCAGCGTACCCCCTATGCGGTGCGCATTTGTCACTGGCTGATGGTCATCTGTTTCTTCCTGGTGGCGATGTCCGGGCTGTCCTGGTTCTTCCCCTCGTTGAACTGGCTGAACAACCTCCTCGGCGGCCCACAACTGGCACGGATTCTTCATCCCTTCCTGGGCGTGGCGATCTTCGTGTTCCTGGCGTTCATGTGCATTCGCCTGGCCAGGTACAACCTGCCGGAAGCCAGCGACAAGGCGTGGTTCGCCAACGTCGGTTCGGTGATGAAGGGTGAACACAACGATGCGATCGACACCGGCAAGTACAACGCCGGCCAGAAAGTGCTGTTCTGGAGCATTATGGGGTTGATCAGCGTACTGCTGCTCAGCGGCGTGATCATCTGGCGCCCTTACTTCGCCCCGCTGTTCGGTATTCCCATCATCCGCATCGGCCTGCTTCTGCATGCGCTGGCCGGCGTGCTGCTGATGTTGCTGATCATCGGTCACATTTACCTGGCCTTCTGGGTCAAGGGTACGATCAGCAGCATGAGCACCGGCCGCGTCTCGCGTGCCTGGGCACGCAGCCATCATCCGCGTTGGTATCGCTCGATTCAACAGGACGCCCCATGAGCAGCATCAAGCTCACCGCGTTAGAGCCCAGCGGCGGCGTCGAGCATGTCGACCCGCTGCTGTTGCCCACCCTGGCGCAGCACTATTCACGGCGCGCCGAACGGCTGCGCCAACTGGCGGATGGCCATCCGATGGCCGATTACCTGCGCTTTGCCGCCAGCGTCGCCGACGCGCAGCAGCTGGCCCTGGATCAGCTGCCGCTGCCCGCCACGGCCAATGCCCAGCTGGATCTGGTGTCCGGCGAGGCGCCGTTGCATTACGCCAGCCTGCCGCGCGATACGTACTGGCGCGCGGTGCTGGGTCACCTCATCAAGCACCTGCAGCCAGAGGCTTCGGCCCAGGTGCGCGGGGTACTCGTCGAACTGCGCGACTGCACCATGGAACAATTGGAAGCCTGGGCCGACGCCCTACTGGCCGGCGACTTCGCCAGCGTCGGCAGCGCACGCGCACTGTTTCTATGGAGCGCCTTGTCGCTGTACTGGACCCAGTTGGCTGCCAACCTCGCGCTGCGCGCCACTGCCGAACTGGGTGAGAAGCGTCAGCTCTGCCCGGTGTGCGCCAGCACGCCGAGCACCAGTGTGATCCTCGGCAATGGCCTGCGTTATCTGCACTGCGGCCTGTGCGAAAGCCGTTGGCACATGGTGCGACTCAAATGCAGCAATTGCGAGGAAACGGGCAAGCTCGACTATTGGTCGCTAGAGAGCAAGGATGCGGCCCTTAAAGCGGAAAGTTGCGGGGATTGCGACAGCTACCTCAAAATCGTCCACTTCAGTCGCGACCGTGATCTGGACGTCTTCGCCGACGACTTGGCCACGCTGGCGCTGGACGCGGAAATGGAGCGCGAGGGTTTTGCCCGCAGCGGGCTGAATCCTTTTCTGTTTCCCGGCTAACCTTGTCAGCAGGAGCGACTGTGAAAAGTCGCTCCTTGGCCAAGACGACCTCCGTCAACGTTTTAATTGTGAGACTGCCATGACCAGCGCCCTGCACGACGGCTTCGGTCGCACCATCGATTACCTGCGTCTGTCGGTGACCGACCGCTGTGACTTTCGCTGTGTGTACTGCATGGCCGAGGACATGACCTTCTTGCCGCGCCAGCAGGTTCTCAGTCTCGAAGAGCTGTACCGCCTGGCCCAGCTTTTCGTCGGCCAAGGTGTGAAAAAAATCCGCATCACCGGTGGTGAGCCTCTGGTGCGCAAGGGCATCGTCGAACTTTGCAAGCACATTGCCACCCTGCCAGGGCTGCGCGAACTGGTCATGACCAGCAACGGCTCGCAGTTGCCCAAGCTGGCACGACCGCTGGCCGAAGCCGGGGTCAAACGCATCAATATCAGTCTGGACACGCTCGATCCAACACGCTTCCACGCGATTACCCGCACCGGCCAGTTGGCTCAGGTGTTGAACGGTATCGAAGCAGCGCGCGAGGCAGGCTTTCAGCGCATCAAACTGAACACGGTTGTGATGAAAGGCCGCAACGCCGATGAAGTGCTCGATTTGGTCGACTTCGCCGTGACACGCAGGCTGGACATTACCTTCATCGAGGAGATGCCACTGGGCGACGTCGGTCGCGACCGTGGCGAAAGCTACTGCTCCAGCGATGAAGTGCGCGCGCAGATCGCCACTCGCTACCGCCTGCTCGATTCCACTGAACAAAGCGGTGGTCCCGCCCGCTACGTGCGCCTCGAGGATCATCCCGACAGTCGCATCGGCTTCATCTCCCCCCACAGCCACAATTTCTGCGCCACCTGCAACCGCGTGCGACTGACCGTTGAGGGACGCCTACTGCTGTGCCTGGGCCATGAACACTCACTGGACCTGCGTGACCTGGTACGGCGTCATCCCACTGATGACCAGCCGATCCTCGCCGCTCTCGACCAGGCTCTGTTGCGCAAACCGCAGCACCATGACTTCAGTGTCGGCGGCGACATACAGGTGCTGCGCTTCATGAATGCCAGCGGCGGGTAGCGCAGCCTCAGGGCGGTACCGCACAACACCCTCTGGTAACCGCAAGCTCACACGCGCTACTCCGCAAACAGATCCGGCCCGAATACTTCATAGTGGATTCGCGATTCGGGAATGCCCAGATTCTGCAACGCATCGTGCTGCATGCGCATAAAGGGAATCGGCCCACAAATATAATAATCGGCGTCGGGTAGCAGAAGCTTGTCCTTGATCAGTTTAACGTCGACCAACCCAGGATAATCATAATCATCGCCCGCTATGTCCTCGGGCAACGGCTCGTTGTAGAACACAAACAGTGAGAGGTTGGGATGCTCCCGGGCCGCCATGCGCAGCCGGTTGCGCATGGCCTGCACTGTGCTGTTGCGGGCGCCGTGCACGAACACCACCTGCCGCTGTCCACCCTGCAGGGCTTGCTTGAGCATGCTGATCATAGGTGTCAGTCCGACGCCTCCACTGATCAGCACAATAGGCGTGGCGGCCTGCACGTCGATATGGAAATTACCATAGGGCGCCGCCAACTGAACCTCGTCGCCCACGTTGATATGTTCATGCAGCAGGCAGGACACATAACCAGCACGCTGCGTATCGAGGCCGCTTTCGCGCTTCACGGAAATGCGATAACTGCGCCCATTGGGCATGTCAGACAGGCTGTATTGACGGATTTGCTGCAGGTCAAGTTGAGGGACGTGCAGAGCCAGACTGGTGTATTGACCAGGGGCGAAATCCATCACCGGTCCACCATCGGCCGGCTCAAGCACGAACGAGGTGATGATGTCGCTTTCCGGGTTTTTCTCACGCACCACGAAGGTGCGCCAGCCTGTCCAGCCGCCCGGTTTTGCTTCAGATTGCTCGCGCAGGCGGTCCTCCATGCCGATAAGAATCTCCGCCAGGCTGTTATAGGCTTGCGCCCAGGCATCGATGATCGCGGGGCTGGCTTCTTCGCCCAAAATATCCTTGAGCGCGCCGAGCAGATGCTCACCGACTATCGGATACTGATCGGGCTTTACACCCAGGCTGGCATGTTTATGGGCGATGTTTTCCAGTACCGCCGCCAGGCTTTCGGGATTTTCAATATTCGCTGCATAGGCATACACAGCCCGCGCCAGGGCCTCTTGCTGCTGCCCTCTGTCCTGATGGGCCATGTTGAAGACGTTCTTCAGTTCGGGATGAGCCTCGAACAGGCGCTGATAAAAGCGTCGGACAATGGTGTAGCCATGCTCGGCCAATACGGGAGCGGTGGATTTGACGATATCTTTGGTCTGTTGACTCAGCATGAAGGCTCTCCTTGAGAAGCTGCACGCCCAACGTGCTTCGCTCTTCTAAGGAAAGTGCGGATAGGCAGTTTTGACCAAGATGATCCGACAGGGGGACGAAGATCGCCCACGAATACTGCGGTTTCAACGATGCGGCAACCCGGTTGCCCGCCTATTAAAATCTAGGGCTTCTCATTGAAGGTATCGCCAACCTCTTCGCCATTGGCGTCGAGAACCTTGGTTGACGGAAATTTATTCGAGGCAATTCGCACAGCCAGAACCGAAAGCGACAGGAGAAAAATGCCGCCACACAAGTACAGCAGGCCAATATCTGGAACTCGATGATGAGACACATCACCAATCAAATACCGCGTCAACGCGGTAATGGCTATATAAAGCAAAAAGCGTATCGGCAAGTGGTTGGTTTTGAAATAGATGCCCACCATGGCGCCTAATTCAAGGTAGATAAAAAGCAGCAAGATATCATCAATGCTGGCATGTCCCTTATTAACCATGCCCATGAATGCAACGACTGACGCCCAAACGGTCGCCGCGCCAATCACAAACAAACCGAGATAATGGAAGCTTTCAACGACCAGATTCCCCAGTGAATTTGCCAGGTCATGCATGCGTTTACGGCTGAACTCTGCCCACTTCATTACTTACTTCTACCTTAATAATTTCGGCTACGTTTGTTGCCGGGCATGCCTTTGTAGGCTTGCTTACCCAGCGATTCATCAGCCCAGGCACGGGGTTGCAGCCCCAACCAGGCCGCTTGGGTCACAGGCGTTCAAATAAAGCACGCCGCGTGCCTGCCCGGGTGAGAAGACGCTGCTACCGATTGACGCAGCGGCTGATCTTCCAAAGCTGGCCACTCGCCCCTATACTGTACAAACAAACAGTATCCAATCAACTTGAACAGAATGAAGGCAACGGGGTGATGAATGGCCGTCGAAGTGGTATACCGCAGCAGTCGCGATCTGGAGCGCTTGTTCATGGATAAGGCCGAAGCTGATCGTTACGACAAGATGCTCGAACTGGCCGAGGCGCTTTCCGAAGCGCTGCATAAGGCCGTGCCCTCCATCAGCGAGGAACAACTGGAAGAAATTGGCATCTTCATGGCCAAGAATCGTGACCTGTTCGCCAAGGCCTTCAGGGGCCCGGTGGATGTGCTCAGTGAGCTGAACTTCGACAAGGGCTAGCCCACCCCCGCTACGCATACGGAGCGATGCCGCCTCGGTGGGGCGGCATCGTTCGTTGCGGGCCGTCGGGCGGGGCCGACTACTCCGGCACACGACCTTGCGACAGGTGAGGCGCCACCCTACTCTACTTGGCGTTTTCTCTGCGTCAGGCTTCCAGCGTCTCTACCAGCGCTTTCAGAAACCGCGCCGCCTCGCCTCCGGTTACCACACGATGATCGAAGGTCAGCGATAACGGCAGGATCGGGTGGATCTCCACCCTGCCCTCCACCGCCACCGGTTGCTGGCGAATCCCGCCGGCCCCCAGAATCGCCACTTGCGGCGGTACCACTATCGGATTGGCATAGCGGCCGAACAAGGTGCCGAAATTCGACAATGTGAAGGTGGCGCCCATCATTTCCTGGGGCGGAATCGAGCGTGCCTGCACATCGGCGCGCAGTCGCGCCATGCCCGCTTTCAGATCTTCCGCTTCGCGCGCACCGACGTTGCGCAGCACTGGCACAAACAAGCCGTCCGGCGTATCGACGGCAATCCCCAAGTCGAGCGTGTCGTTGTGCTTCAAGGTCAGGCTTTGCCCGTCGAACCAGGCATTGAGTCCCGGCTCTACGGTAATTGCTCTGGCAATCGCCTGGCTCAGGCGAATCAAGGGATCGCGCGCTTCGGGCCAGCGATGCAGGTCGGCATCGCCATAGATCGTTACCGGCACCACTTCGGCATGAGCACGGGCCATGTTCAGCGCCATGCTGCGCCGTACCCCGCGCAGCTTCTCGCCGCCGAAGCCGGCAGGCGCGCTGCTGGCAGCGGCCTGTACATCGGCGCGGGTAATCAATCCGTCCGGCCCGCTGCCTTTTACCTCATCCAGGTTGATGCGCAGCTGCCGGGCCAGTTGCCGTACCGCCGGTGTGGCGCGCGGCGCCAAATGCTCACGGGTCGACGGCGCGGCACCGACAAAAAAACTGTCCGCCTGCGCCGCGTTACCGCCTTCCAGGCGCCCGACCACAGTCCCGGCATCGTCCTCGCCTTCGTAGGCCAGCAACGGCTCGCCGACATGCAGGATATCGCCAGCGGCGCCGAAGGTTTTCACCACCACGCCGTCATAGGGCGCAGGAATATCGACGATGGCCTTGGCGGTTTCCACCGAAACCAGCAACTGATCGGCCTTGACCGTATCGCCAGTTTTGACATGCCACTCGACAATTTCCGCTTCCTGCAAGCCTTCGCCGAGATCAGGCAGTTTGAAGTGCTTCATTGTTGTTCTCCGTTGCACAAGAACGGCCTTGCTCCAGGCCATCCACAGGATCTGTTCAAGCGTATTCCAGCACTGTCTCGCAGGCCGCCAGGATGTCCTCGACGCCGGGGATATACAGCTGCTCCAGTCGGTACAACGGTGGCGGGATGTCCGGGGCCGTGACGCGCTGGATCGGCGCCTGCAGATCCAACCAGGCACGCTCATACAGGCTAGCGGCGATTTCCGCGCCCACTGCGCAACTTTTCGGCGCTTCATGGATGATCACGCAGCGCCCCGTCTTGCGCACTGATGCTTCCAGGGTGTCCAGATCCAGCGGCTTGACGCAGGCCACATCGATTACCTCCGCCTCAACCCCACGTTCGGCCAGCCGCGTGGCGGCCTGCAGGGTCTCGTGCACGCTGGCGCCCCAGCTGATCAGCGTTAAGTCATGGCCTTCGCGCAAGGTGAAACAGCTGTCCAGCGGTAGGCGCCGGCCATCGTCGGGCAATGCCTGCGGGTTCATTCGATACAACCGCGTGGGCTCGAGGAAAATCACCGGATCAGGGTCGTCGATAGCCGCTAACAACAGGCCATACGCCCGCGCCGGCGAGGACGGAATGACCACACGTACACCGGGAATCTGCGCGAACATCGCCTCGGTGCTTTCGCTGTGATGCTCCGGTGCCCGAATCCCCGCACCCATGGGCGTACGCAGCACCATGGGGCAGCTCAGCCGGCCACGGGTGCGGTTACGCAGCCGCGCGGCATGGGACACCAAGTGATCCATGGCCGCATAGATAAAGCCCATGAACTGGATTTCCACCACCGGCTTGAGACCCTGGGCCGCCATCCCGACCGCCAGGCCGCCCAGTGCGGTTTCCGCCAGCGGTGTGTCGATCACCCGCTTCAGGCCGAATTGTTCGCGCAACCCCAAGGTCGCGCGAAACACCCCGCCGTTGACACCGACATCCTCGCCGAGCACCACGACGTTGTCGTCTTCCTGCATGGCCCGGTGCAGAGCCAGATTGACCGCCTCGACCAGGCTGAGTTTTTTCTCATTCATGGCCCTGCCCTCCGGTTGCCTGGCGTCGTGCGACGCGCTCGCGCAGCATCTCGCGCTGCTCGGCCAGCACAGCCGGCCAACGCGCGTAGAGATAGTCGAGAATCGCCTCGGGCGCTTGCTCGCCGGCTTTCTCGAAACGCTCCACCGCTTGCTGCACCTGGGCCTGGCAGGTGGCGATCAGGTCTTGCTCGCGGGCCTCGTCCCAATTGCCGCGCGCGGCGAGAAAGGCCTGCAGGCGCTTGACCGGCTCGCGCTGCCAGGCCTGCTTGACCTCTTCGGCTGGCCGGTAGCGGGTCGCGTCATCGGCAGTGGTGTGATCGCCGAGACGATAGCTGAGGCATTCCACCAGCGTCGGTCCCTTGCCTTGACGGGCACGATCCAGGGCCGCCTGCAAGCGCGCATGCACGGCCAGAATGTCATTGCCGTCGACCTGTTCGCCGGTGAAACCGGCGCCGATGGCTTTTTGCGCCAGGGTTGGCGCGCCGCACTGGATGCTGCGCGGCACCGAAATCGCCCATTGGTTGTTATTGACGACGAACACCACGGGCAACTGCCAGGCGCCGGCAACGTTGAGTGCTTCGAGGAAATCCCCCTTGCTGGTGGCGCCATCGCCGCAGGTGGTCACCGCCACCCGCGCCTGGCCGCGCATCTTGAACGCGCTGGCCACGCCACAGGCATGCAGCGCCTGGGTAGCAATGGGTACGCACAGCGGAAAATCCTCCTTGGCGGCCGGATCGACGAAGTCGCTGCCGCGTTCGTCGCCGCCCCAATACAGCAGGATTTCCTCCATGCGTACCCCGCGCATCAGCTGCACGGCGGTGTCGCGGTAATAGGGCACCAGGATGTCTTCGGCGTGCATCAGGGCTCCGAGGGCCACACCAATGGCTTCCTGGCCGAGGGTCGGCGCGTAGGTGCCGATGCGCCCGGTGCGCTGCAGGGCCACGGCTTTCTGATCGAAAAGGCGGGTCAACACCATTTGCCGGTAAAGCCGCTCCAGCAACTCGGCGTCTTCGGCACAGGCCGGAAGCTCCGCACAAGGATGACCGTCTGGGTCAAGATAACGGGTGTACGCAATAGCGGGGTCGTGCATGCCAATCTCCAGAGCACCTTGTGGGTGCGTTTGCGGGTGCGGCTTGTGGCCGCGGGCCCAGTGGAAAAAGCTTGTATCAACCGTAGAGCAAATGTTCGGCCAGTGCATCGGCCACTCGTGCCGGCGAGCGCTTGTCGGCCTGAGCATGAGCATAGATCTCGGTCAGGCGTACGCCGATCCGCGAGAGGTGCGCCGTGATCGCCGGCAACGTCTCGCCGCGATGTTGCAATGCAACATAGATCAGCCCGCCCGAGTTGATCACATAATCCGGCGCATAGAGAATGCCGCGCGCCTCCAGCTCGTCGGCGACATGCGCTTGTGCCAGCTGGTTGTTAGCCGCGCCGGCCACTGCAGCGCAGCGCAGGCGCGCGACGCTCTGGCTGTCCAACACCCCGCCCAACCCGCAGGGCGCGAGGATGTCGCAGGGAGTGCTGAGCAACGCATCACTGGCCACCGGATGGGCACCGAATTGCTCCACCGCCAGCTGCACGCGACCACTGTCCAGATCGCTGACCAGTACTTCGGCGCCCGCGGCCGCCAATTGCTCTGCCAATGCGTACCCGACATGACCGAGCCCCTGCACCGCCACGCGCAGGCTTTCCAGATCGTCGCTGCCCAGACGGGCCAGCGCAGTGGCGCGAATACCATTGAATACGCCCATCGCGGTGTGTGGCGAGGGATCACCGCCCGCGCTGGTGCTGGTCACATGTTGGGTGTGCTGGGCGACGCAGTCCATGTCGGCGCTCGACGTACCGCTGTCCACCGCGGTGATGTAACGGCCAGCCAACGACTCGATCATGCGCCCGAAAGCCTCGAACAGCGCCGCGCGGTTGGCGATATGTCCCGGCCGGATGATCACCGCCTTGCCACCGCCCTGGGGCAAGCCGGCCAGGGCGGCCTTGTAGCTCATGCCCTGAGCCAGGCGAATCGCATCGAGAATGGCACTTTCAGGGTCCGCATACGGTAAAAAACGGCAACCGCCCAATGCCGCACCGAGTGTGGTGTTGTGAATGGCGATGATTGCTTGCAGCCCGGTGGGCGGGTCCTGGGCCAGGTGTAAAGCTTCGAGCCGGGCGGCTTCCATTGCGGCGAACATGACATGATCTCCGTCTCTACATTTCTCGCAGTATAGGCTCGCGACTGGACGAAACTCCGCCTGCCGACTACAAGAAAAAGGTCACCAGGAGGCACGACGAATGGATCTTCGCGAAGCCTGCCTCGCCTGCCTGCGGCGAGGCCCCACAGCCATGTTCGAGGCCGCGCTTTGGATTGCCGCCGAACATGATCCGCTCTTGCGTCCCCGCCAGGTTCTGGCCGAACTGGAGCACCTGCGTCATCGCGTGGCCGTCAATCTACCCAGCCTTCCGCCTCGTGAGCTGGCCCAGCCGTTGCTGCGCCAGCTGTGTGCGCTGGACTTCCAGGAAGATGAAGACATTCCGCTCTCGCCCCACGCGGCGCTTATCCATCAGGTCCTGCGCCGCCGACGCGGCCAGCCACTGAGCCTGGCCTTGCTCGCCCTGGAAATCGCCCGCCGCCTGGACATTCCACTGCACGGCGTCAACTTTCCGGGACGCGTTCTACTGCGCGTACCCGGCGCCGATCACCTGCTCGACCCCTGTACGGGTCGACGCCTGTATGCCGGCGATTGCCGAGAGCTGTTGCGCCGCCAGTTTGGCAAGGTCATCTCCTTGCACGCCGACCATCTGCGCCCCTGCGATGCCCACACGCTGCTGCAACGTTTGTCGCGCAACCTGCGCGAATTGCATTTGCTGAACAATGCCCCGCTGGCCGCGCTCAAGGATGCCGAGCGCGTGCTGCTGCTCGGCCCACCCAGCCTCGCCGATCACTTGGCGCGCGCCGACATCTATCAACTGCTCGATTGTCCCGAGGGTGCGCGCTACGACCTGCAACGTGCTCTGTTGCTGTGCGATGACCCAGGCGAACACTTGCGGTTGAATATGCGCCTGCGCCAGATAAAGAGCGTTTCGGCGGTGCACTGAACGCCCGAGTTGGGCTTGGCCCTGAGTCCACCCGCTACGGCACACCCTCTTCGCCTGCGCTAAGATGGCTGTCCGATTCGTTCAGGCGCGGCCGGCCATGTCCCCATTCATGTTCATTGCGAGGTCGCAGCCATGGTGATTGGCGTGCTGCTCGCCATCACCTGGCTGGTCCTGCTGGTTCGCTATCCGGCCCGGGCATTGCCGGTCTCTGCAGTTGCCTTGCTGGGTCTCGGCCTGGTGGCGGCCTGGGTGCTGTGGCAGGAACACCGCGGGGAACAACGTCTAGCGCACCTTGAGCTGCGCCTCGAATACGCTCCCGGCCATTGCCCAAGCCATCGACCGTTGCATCTGGTGCTCACCAATGGCAGCGACAGGCCGCTGCAATCCCTGCGCTGGCAAATTGCAGCCTATCGTCCGGACAGTGATTTGAACCTTGCACAAAACCGTGGCGAAACACCGCGCTATCACGCCGCCGACCACTTGCAGCCTGGCGCCAGCTGGGAAGACTGCCTGCCCGTGCCACCGCTGCGCCCGGGTTATCGCCCCGAAAGTCTGGATTTTCAGGCGCAACGCTTACGCGGCCAGTTCGCCGACTAAGGCCGACCAAGACCAATACCGCGCGCCATTGGCGCATAAGGCCGCGGATCGACGATCGGCTCACGGCCCAGCATCAAATCGGCCAGCAAGCGACAGGACGCCGGCGCCAGCACCAGGCCGTTGCGAAAATGTCCGCAGTTCAGCCACAACCCTGGATGGCTCTCCAGCTCACCGATATAGGGAATGCCATCCGGCGACCCCGGCCTAAGCCCTGCCCAATGGCCTACCACTTCGGCCTTAGCCAGCGCCGGCAGTAATTCGGCAGCTGAAGCTCTAAGGCTGGCCAGCGCTTCCTCGGTGGTGGACTTATCGAAGCCCGTGTATTCCAGCGTGCTGCCCACCAATACATGTCCGTCGCGGCGCGGGATCGCATAGCGCCCCTTGGCCAGCACCATGCTCGGCAAAAAATCCGCGGCACATTTGAAGAGAATCATCTGCCCGCGCACCGGCTCAACCGGCAGTTCCAGGCCGAGCGTTCTCAACAGCTCGCCGCTCCAGGCGCCGGCAGCTACAATTACCCGCTCGGCATGCAGTTCACCTTGGGCGGTCTGTACGCCAACAACGCGCTGGTTATCGAGAACAAAGCCCTGCACGGGATAATGTTCTTGAATTTCTACGTTGGGCATCTGCTGCAGAGCGGCGCGCAGCGACTTCATCAGGCGCGGGTTACGCACATTGGCCACCTCAGCCATGTACAGCGCACGCTGGTAACCATCCGCCAACGCCGGCACTGCCGCTTGCACGTCTTTCACCGGCACCCGCACCAACGGGCGTCTGTGATGCTCGGCCCACACCAACGCCTCGGCCTCATCGTCCAGGTCCAACCAATACAGCCCGGTGACCTGCACTTCAGGATCCAGCCCGGTTTTGGCCAGCAACTGCTCGCCCAGTTGGGGATAGAAGTCCTGCGACCAATGCGCCAAAGCTGACACCGCTTCACCGTAGCGCCAGGGATATAACGGCGAAACGATCCCCCCACCGGCCCAAGACGCCTCCCGGCCAAGGGCCTGACGTTCCAGCAATCTCACATTCCCTCCCGCCAGCGCCAGCTGGTAGGCGGAAAACAAGCCGATGATGCCGCCACCGATGATTAGTGTTCGCTGTGCCACAGTTCGCTCCTCTACGGGATGGATTACCACGCGATTGCTTGACACCCAAAGGGTCTGGACTAAGAAGGATGGGCGATCAGGAGGATCGCGATGATACGCGGACTGGTAAAAGGACTTGAACATGAACTTGCATCCACAGCGGGCGTTTACGCTCGTGGAGTTGATGATCACGCTGGCCCTGCTAGCCATTCTCGCCAGCGTTGCCGTTCCGGCTTTCGCAGAGCTTATTGCGCGCAATCGGCAGTTGGCGTTGCAGCACGAAGTACTCAACGCCTTGAATTTCGCGCGCGCCTATGCTGCACGGAATAACACACGAGTTAATTTCTGCGCCTCGTCAAATGGAACTACCTGCCAAAACGATTGGAGCACGGGGTGGATTATTCGCCTTGAAGCCGACGGCCGTCTGCTCCGGCAGGGCCAACCAGGCCAGGGAAATTTTCTGGCCTGGGAGGGCGGTATAGCACGCAGCATCACATTCCACGGCAATGGCACCAGCAATAACGGCAGTTTCTATCAATGCCACGCACAACAAATGACGTGGTTAATCTTGATAAGCCGACAAGGCCGCGCACGCATCGGCAATACCAGCGACCAGCAGACCAGAAGCCATTACTGCAGTTGAGAGCTCAGCAAAGCTGCAGTGCAGAATTATGGTCTATGTGCGCCTTACGCTGATTAGCATTGACGTTGCGTCACCCCCGCCGCTTATCTTTGAGCAGCAGAGCGGAAGCCGTTCACAACTTTTAAATTCCATCGACCGTACATCCTCCGTTTGACTCCGACTATCCCAACGCACAGGACATACTCGCCCTGCATTTCGCATGATCACTGCATAAACATCCTGGAGCTCAAACATGTCACGCCGTAAAGACATGCACGGATTCACGCTTATCGAGCTAATGATCATCCTCGCTCTACTGGCAATTCTTACCGGTTTGGCCGTACCAAGCTTTTCTGCACTGATTCGCAACAACCATTTGCAGGCCCAAGCAGGAGAGTTATTCAGCACTTTGCAATACGCCCGTGGCCAAGCCGTTGTCCAGCGCACTGCAGTGGAAGTTGAAGTTGATAATGCTGCCGCCTGGATCGTCAACATAGACGGACAACCCGCTCGACAGCTCAGCCATCAGCCTACCCAGGCTCAGATGCTCGCGAATACAGCCCTCATCGCTTTTCGCTCCAACGGTACCGCTACCCCAACACGCATTACCGTCTGCCAGGACGATGATCCTGCAACTGGCTTTTTAGTCGAACTCCAAGCCAGCGGCCTTGTCAGGCTTCACCCACGCGGCATGGATGACGGTAATAGCCTGGCCAGTTGTACACCTTGAGGACAAGCATGAAACAGTATCTGGGATTTAGTCTGATCGAGGTGCTTGTCACCTTATTACTGACCACCATCGGCATTCTCGGCATGGTAGCCATGCAGGGGCGCAGCATTCAGTACACACAGGACTCTGTACAGCGCAACGCCGCCATCATGCTCGCAGACGAGCTGGTTGGCATCATGCGCGCTAATGCCGGGGAGCTATATACCAAGATCCCACCTATTGAGCCTTTCTACAGCGGCCTCAAGAGCGATTCGCTGTTTTACAAAAAAGCCGGCAGCGCCTTTGCCACTGCCGTTGCTGACTGCGTGCGTTCAAGTGAAAGCATCCCTAAAACCGCGCAGGAAATGCGTGACTGCTGGGTTGCCGATGCCATAGCGACCCTGCCGGGCGAGGCTAATTTATTCAACAGCGACAGCTACATCTGCCGTAGCTCTTTGCCTGGCGAATGTGACGATAAGGGCACCATGGTGGAAATCCAGCTGGCATGGTCAGTCCAGGATAACGCCTGCCTGGATGACCATGACGATCGTGAACTTGACGCTACCACCTGCGTTTATCGCCTTCGGGTAGAACTATGAAACAGAAATCTGACCGTCAAAATGGGCTATCCATGGTGGAGCTGCTCGTCGCTCTCGCCATCAGTAGCTTTCTGCTCCTTGGGATTACCCAGATTTATCTGGATAACAAGCGCAATCATATTTTCCGGCAAAGCCAGGCCGGCAATATTGAGAACAGCCGCTTTGCAGCACTACTGCTGGATGAGTATCTCGGTAAAGCGGGCTATCGCCGGGCGGCCCATCAACTGCATGAAGAAGCATTTCCCGAAACAGCACAGGATGATCATTGCAAGGCATTCGCCAAAGGTAGTGCGCTGACTGCTACCCACGACAGTGATGGACTCTGTCTGCGCTATCAGCCCTTGGTTAGCGGCGAAGCAGACTGCCTAGGCAACTCCAGCAAACCGTTTGATGACAGCACACCTTTCACCTCAGCCGACCGTTTGATTGTGCTTGCATTGAAATACATCCCTGGTAGCGCAGATCAGCTTCATCAGGGTTCCTTGCGCTGTACAAGTCTTAACGGAACAGTGATCACCTCTGCAGAATTATTGTCGGGCATTGCCGATTTTCGTCTCGAGTTCGGGGTTGGTACCCCAGACTTGCTGGAAAAAGGACTCAACAACGGAAGTAACCGTTTTGTCAACGTATCCAGCTGGGCAGAAAGCACCCATGGCCCAATTCGGGCCGTGCGTTATTCGCTACTGCTATCCAGTCAGCAAAGGCAGCGTGAGGGAGATTCAACCATCCTCGACAACTGGCTGGCCAGTGCAAGCGATACCGCCAAGGCTCGGCTGAATGCGGGCGACCAGAATCGTCTTTATCAAGTTGCCCATAGCACTCAGCCCCTAAGGAATCTTATGCCATGAAACCTTTTCCTTACGCCCGCCAACAGGGGGCTGCCCTGCTCGTCGCCTTGGTCATGCTTTTGATCCTGACTGTACTGGCGGTCGGTAGCATGCGAGGAGTTGTGCTTGAATCTCATATCACCGGCAACCGAGCAGAACACCTGCGATTGCAAACCTCTGCCGAAGCCGCCCTGCGTGAACCCGAATTTCGTTTTTATGGCCCAGCCCATCTACGGGATAAGCTGGAACCCAACAGCATCAACTGTCAGAAAAACAATAGGCTTCAAGATAACGGCGCCAATAAGCCGTGCCTCCTGGATATTGCCACTGAAGACCAACGCGCCTTCATGCTCGCCCCCCTTGAGTTTCTTAACCTAGCCAGCATTCCTGACGAAGAAGGGACCGAGCCCACTTCCAATACGTCCGGGGCCGATACTGACAAGGCAGGAGAAACCGAATTCGTCGCCTGGATGCCTTACCGAGGCAAGGATAGCGTAAATGACACCAGCAGCGATTTCCCTGCCTACTGGAACAGCCTCCTAATCGCCGAGAACAAAGATGATTCAGCGCTGAATGCTGAATACGGTGCCGTCATGGAAGGACGAGGCACCTATTTCTACCTAGTCAATGGCCAGGCGGCCGATCGACTGGCGGTGCAATCCACCACAGCCAACATCTACCTCGGGCTGAATAATTGAGAACTGATTTTATGAGTCTGACACTCTTTAATCATCCGGTACGGATTCTAGCCGGCATGACTTTCGGGATTGCTTTGCTGCATGCAGCTACAACCCATGCTGCCGTCTCACAAAGCCCTCTAAGCTTAACGGTGGGCGTGCCGCCCAACATCATATTTACACTTGATGATTCTGGGAGTATGTCGTGGGGCTTTGTGCCAGACTCAATTGAAAGCCAGGTCATAAGCGGCTCTTCAACGCACACCATAACACGACTATACGCTGCCCCAGAGTTCAACTCTCTCTACTACAATCCAAAAATAAAATATATCGCCCCACCCACGTTTGACGGATATGGCGAGAAAATCACTCTAACAACAGATTTCACCAGCGCACCTATCAATGGTTTCCGTCCCAATGATGGCAAGCTCGACTTATCTAAAAACTATAAGCCCACGGGAAAAGAATATCGAATGCCCAAAGGGTCTCACCAACAGGCAAATAGCCCGCTCAAGGATTTCAGGGTAGAAGTTAAATTTTCAAGAAATGAAACAATAACAGCGAAAAGCGCTGCAAACATAGAGTTCCGCGTAACTCGAACTTCAGGGAGTAGATACAGCTGCGAGATCTTGAAGAGTGGCCCTGTTCTTGATACCCAAGGGTTCTCATGTTCTAAAAATGGAAATTCGGATACCTATACTGCCTCAACACCCGCCTACTACTACTTGTTTGATGAAACTCTGCCTAACTGCCAAAAAGGCAATGAAAACTGTTATACACTACGATTCGTTGAAGATCACGAAAAAGAAAATTTTGCAGTATGGTATTCATTTTATAGAACCCGAGCCTTGGCAACACTTTCAGCCACCAGCTTAGCCTTTGCCGATCTTTCTCCGGAAGTCAGACTCGGATGGCAAAACCTAGCGCAATGCACAAAACTTGATGGCAGCGACCAAACAAATTGCAAAGATAACAAGTTTCGCCAATACGACTCCTTGCACAAAGGGCAATTTTACAGCTGGCTCAAGGATGTCTACTTCAACAGTGGAACACCCTTGCCCGCCGCAATGATCAGAGCTGGTGAGTTCCTTAAGCAAGGAGTGGCCTGGCATAAATATCCGAACACCAGGGACCGTGCAAAAGAAAACTCAGCTGATAACACCTACGCCTGTCGCCCCAGTTATCAGATTATGATGACGGATGGCATGTGGAACGCCACCTCCAATAACCCGAGCAACTTCCGGCATGACAATGCCGACTTCACTCTGCCTGACAATACACGTTATACGAAACCCCAGCCTTATAAAGATGAGACACCCAGTACATTGGCAGACTTAGCGATGCATTACTGGGCAACAGATCTGAACACCAATCTTGAAAATAAACTTACCCCTTTTATGCCCTCTACTGCCGGGAGCGACACGGAAAACTATTGGAACCCTCGAAATGATCCAGCCACATGGCAACATATGAGTAATTTCATCATGGGGCTTGGCCTGACCAGCTCAATGAATGACTCTAAGTTACCTTGGGAAGGGAGCACCTTTTCAGGCAAAGGCTTTGATGCGCTCAATAATGGTACTGCGTGGCCAAAAGCCTCATCGGGTTCCAGTAATAACGTCTATGACCTCTGGCACGCCGCAATTAACTCCCGAGGCGAGTTTTTCAGCGTTGACAGCCCTGATGCCATGGTGCAGGCCTTTGAGGATATTCTGTCACGCATAGCCGAGCGTAAATCCACCGCTGCACGGCCCGCCATTAGCTCTGGCCTGGTCGTTGATGATTCGATTACCAGTGTGTCTTACCAGACCTCTTATGCCAGCGATGAGAATTGGAGTGGTGATCTCAAGCGCTTCTCGAAGAAGTTGGTGGAAGTCACCAGCCCAGATGGCACGACCCGTACCGTATTACAAAACACTGAGGACTGGAGCGCAAAGAGCCGACTTCCTGCTCCGGCTGATCGCACCATCAAGATAGCCAGCAGCACGGGCCTGGTGGACTTCATCTGGGATAATGCTGGAGATAAAAGCACAGCGAATAGTCTTGCTTACTGGCTAAGTGATAATCCCGAAACTGCAGGGTACGATGGCGATGACAGCGGTGCTCATCGGCTGGCCTATCTGCGGGGGGACCGCAGCAACGAAGGCGCTGGCATAACTCAGTTCCGGCCGCGCACTAGCGTATTAGGCGATTTGTATGCATCCAGCCCGGTCAGCGTTTCCGGTGCCCGCTATCTCGCAAGCTTTGCCAACCGCCTGGAAGGCCACGTCGGCACGGAGAATAATT
Organism: Serpens gallinarum; assembly: GCF_014836765.1. Lineage (GTDB taxonomy): Bacteria > Pseudomonadota > Gammaproteobacteria > Pseudomonadales > Pseudomonadaceae > Serpens > Serpens gallinarum. The sequence continues at coordinate 46,950 of NZ_JACSQG010000005.1, read as the reverse complement.
CCTATAGTGCCTTTTTGGCCAGGTTGAACGGCACCGCAGAAAACACAGTCAAACGTCCTGGCCGCGTTTATGTGGGTGGAAATGACGGCATGTTACATGGGTTCGACAGCCAAACCGGCGTTGAGAAGTTTGCCTTTATCCCGACTGCGGTCTTTTCCAAACTTAATAAATTGACCGGAAAGAACTATAACCATGAGTTTTATGTCGACGGTTCGCCTGTGGTGGCAGATGTCTATGATGGCAACGACTGGCGGACAATTCTGGTCGGCACATTGCGCGCTGGCGGCAAGGCCTTGTTCGCTTTGGATATCACCACTCCTGGTAGTGAACAATTGTTGTGGGAGTTCGATGTTACCAACATTGAAGGTGAGGCGGTAAAGCCTGGTTATAGCTTTTCGCGCCCAACAATTGCTCGCCTGCATAATGGCCGCTGGGCCGTGGTGACGGGCAACGGGTACGACAATGGCGCAACCGATGGCAAGGCAGCGCTCTATGTGATCGATGCCATTAATGGCACGTTAACTAAAAGTCTAGAAGTCTCCGGTACCCAGGGCAGCGCCAACGGCCTGTCCAGCCCAACCTTGGCGGATTATGACGCCGACGGCGTGGCCGATTATGCCTATGCCGGGGACCTACAAGGAAACCTGTGGCGCTTTGATCTGCTCGGCTCGGTCAGCGAAGGCAATTTGTACGGAGCCAAAAATGGCTCCACTGAAAACTTCGCCGTCTCCTATGGTGGTTCACCTATGTTCCGAGCCAGACTGGGCACGGCGGCCGCCCCGGTCATTCAGCCCATCACAGCCGCGCCGACGTTAATTCGCCATCCCAGCATGAGAGGCTATCTGGTGCTGATCGGCACCGGTAAATTCTTCGAGGACACCGATAAAGAAGGTGAAAAAGGCCACGCGCAAAGCATCTATGGCATTTGGGACACTAAAACAAAGGCTGAAGCCACCGCCGCCAATATCATCACGCGAAGCCAACTCGCACAGCAAACCATCACGCAGGAAGTCACGGGGACTTACAGTGATGGCGGCACCAACCCTGCTCGGATTGTCAGTAATAACAATATCGTCTGGACCACTACTACCGATGGCGTCACCTCCATCAACACTTATGGCTGGTACCTTGACCTTAAGGCTGGTAATAAGCTTGAGGGTGAGATGCTGGTTGAAAAAATGACAACCCTCGGCCAGACAGTCTTTTTCCAGACCTTGGTACCCAACGACGACCCCTGCTCAGATGGCACCAGCAATTGGACCTATGCGATCAATCCCTATACCGGCGGCAAAACGCTCTTCCACGCCTTTGATCTCAAGCATATCGTCGACAACGTGGGGAATATTGTCACTGCCATCAAACAGGACGGCGAAGGGGGCATCACCCTCACCCAGACCCCGGATAACCGCTATGAAGCCTGCACCGGACTGCATTGCGAAACCATTTTTCCCGATCCTTCCAGCCTGGGACGCCAAACCTGGCGTGTAGTAGGAAACTGAGATGAAAAATAAGAACAACGGCTTTACCCTGATCGAAGTCATGATCGTCGTAGCCATCATCGGCATCTTGGCTGCCATCGCCTACCCCAGTTACGACGAGCATATAAAGCGCGGCAACCGCACCGAGGGGCAGGCCTTGCTTAGCGAAGCCGCTGCACGCCAAGAGCGATTTTTCGCCCAAAACAACCGCTACATCACCACGGCAGCGGATATTGGAAAGCTGCAATTGCCGAGAACGAGCGGTACGACCGTCACTTCGAGCACAGGCAAATACACACTCAATGTCGGGGCAGTCAACGGCGACGGCGGTTATACGCTGACCGCCACTCAGCAGTTCTCAGATACCGCCTGCGGCAACCTGACCCTGACAGCCTTGGGCACCAAAGGCCGCTCGGGGAGCGGCAAAGCCATTCAGGATTGTTGGCGTTGAACCACCCTTAAAAAAAGAAGCCCGGGTTAACCCGGGCTTCTTTTTTTCATAACAACAAAACGCTAATTACAAATTCTTCACCCGCAACTCCTTGGGCATCGAAAACGTAATGTTCTCCGGTCTGCCGGCCAGCTCTTCTGCGCCAGTGGCGCCCCAGGCATGCAGTTGCTCGATCACCCCGCGCACCAAGACCTCCGGGGCGGAGGCGCCAGCAGTGATGCCGACCTTGGTGACGTTGTCGAACCACTCTCGCTGGAGGTCTTCGGCGCCGTCGATCAGGTAAGCCGGGGTACCGATGCGTTCGGCCAGTTCGCGCAGGCGGTTGGAGTTGGAGCTGTTCGGGCTGCCGACCACCAGCACCAGGTCGCTTTCCACGGCCAGTTGCTTGACGGCGTCTTGGCGGTTCTGGGTGGCGTAGCAGATATCGTCCTTACGCGGCCCGCCGACGTTGGGGAAGCGTTGGCGCAGGGCGTCGATAACCTTGCTGGTGTCGTCCATCGACAACGTGGTCTGGGTCACGAAGGCCAATGAGTCAGGATTACGCACCTGCAACCTGGCCACGTCGTCCTCGTTTTCCACCAGATAAATGCTGCCGCCCTTGCTGTCGTCGTACTGGCCCATGGTGCCTTCGACTTCCGGGTGGCCGGCATGGCCGATCAGCACGCACTCACGGCCTTCACGGCTGTAGCGCACCACTTCCATGTGCACCTTGGTGACCAGCGGGCAGGTGGCGTCAAACACCTTCAGACCGCGCCGCTCGGCTTCCTGGCAGACCGCCTTGGACACGCCGTGGGCGCTGAAGATGACGATGAAGTCATCCGGCACCTGATCCAGCTCTTCGACAAACACCGCACCGCGGGCGCGCAAGTCCTCGACCACGAACTTGTTGTGCACGACTTCATGGCGCACATAAATGGGCGGACCGAATACTTCCAGAGCGCGGTTGACGATCTCGATGGCGCGATCGACGCCGGCGCAGAAGCCTCGGGGGTTGGCGAGTTTGATTTGCATGGGCTCTCTCGGCACGCGGTTTAACCAGAAGTGAAGTCTACTGCGGGACTGTCTATCCTGCGTGATGGGTATCGCTGCGCTCAACCCATCCGGCGGTTGCGACCTGTGTCAGGCCGCCTTCACGTCGATGATTTCCACGTCGAAGGTCAGCGTCTTGCCGGCCAGCGGGTGGTTGAAATCAATGGTCACCTGATGGTCGTCGAAGGTGCTGACCACGCCGGGCAGTTCGGCTTTGGCAGCATCCTGGAAGATCACCATCAGGCCTTCAGCGAGCTCCATGCCCTCAAACTGGCTGCGCGGCATCACCTGCAGGTTCTGCGGGTTGGACGGGCCAAAGCCGTGCTCCGGCTCGATGCGCAAGCTGCGCTTGTCACCGGCCTTGAGGCCCTGCAGGGCCAATTCGAAGCCGGGCAGCAGGTTACCGTCGCCGAATTTAAAGGTGGCCGGCTTTTTGTCGAAGTTGCTGTCCACTACATCGCCGCTTTCCAGCTTGATGGCGAAGTGCAGGGTGACTTCCTTGTCCGGGCCGATACGTACGTCAGTCATGGGAGTCTCCGGACTGCTTGGAATTGAACATGTCCAGCGCCAGCATGATGGCGCCAACGGTAATGGCACTGTCGGCCAGGTTGAAGGCTGGGAAATACCAGCGGTTCTGCCAGTGAACGAGGATGAAGTCGATCACGTGGCCGAACAGGATACGGTCCAGCAGGTTGCCCAACGCACCGCCCAGCACCAGGGCCAGCGCGACCGCCAGCCAGGTTTCGTTGGGTTTCAGGCGTTTGAGCCAGATCACCAGCACGATGCTGACCACAATGGCGATCAGCGCGAACAGCCAGCGCTGCCAGCCGGATTCACCGGCCAGGAAGCTGAAGGCTGCACCGGTGTTGTAGGCCAGCGTCCAGCTGAAGTAATCGGGAATGATCACGATTTGTTGGTACAGGTTCAGGCTGCCTTCGAAGTAGTACTTGGTCGCCTGATCGAGGACGAACACCAGTGCACTGAGCCACAACCAGGTCAGCTTGCCGAAGCGCGCGGTCATCGGTCGCCCTCTACCAGCACACCAACAGCCGGCAGGCCGAAGCCTCGCAGGGGCAGGATCGACGGATTATGCATAGTGTCGGGTCTCGCCAGCGCCTTCGATATTTTCCACGCAGCGGTCGCACAGCTCCGGATGCTCGGCATGGTTGCCGACGTCCTCGCGGTGGTGCCAGCAGCGTGCGCACTTGGCGTGGGCCGACTTAACGATCTTCAGCTTCAGGCCCGGCACCTCGGTCGCCACGGCATCGGCCGGGGCGTCCGTCAGCGGCGCCAGCGAGGCGGTAGAGGTAATCAGGGCGAAACGCAGTTCGTTGCCCAGCTTGCCCAGCGCCGCTTGCAGAGACTCCTCGCCATACAGGGTCACTTCGGCCTGCAGGCTACCGCCGATGGCCTTGGCCGCGCGCATGCCTTCCAGTTCCTTGTTGACTGCGCCTTTGACCGCCTGGATCTGCTCCCAGTAGGCACGGTCCAGGGCAACGCCTTCCGGCAGCAATGGCAGTTGGTCGTACCACGTGTTGAGCATCACCGACTCGTTGCGCTCGCCCGGCAGGAACTGCCAGATCTCATCGGCGGTGAAGGCCAGGATCGGCGCGATCCAGCGCACCAGCGCCTCGGCGATGTGGAACAGCGCGGTCTGGCAGGAGCGACGGGCGATGCTGTCGGCCTGAGTGGTGTACTGGCGGTCCTTGATGATGTCCAGGTAGAAACCGCCCAGCTCCTGCACGCAGAAGTTGTGCACCTTGTGGTAGACGTTCCAGAAGCGGTACTCGTCGTAGGCTTCGGTGATTTCAGTCTGCAGCCGCGCTGCTGCATCCAACGCCCAGCGATCCAGATCGAGCATCTGCTCGGCCGGCAGCAGGTCCTTGGCCGGGTCGAAACCGTTCAGGTTGGAAAGCAGGAAGCGCGTGGTGTTGCGGATGCGCCGGTAGGCGTCGGCGGTGCGCTGCAGGATGACCTTGGAAACGGCCATCTCGCCCGAATAGTCGGTCGACGAGACCCACAGGCGCAGGATGTCGGCGCCCAGGCTGTCGTTGACTTCCTGCGGGGCCACCACGTTGCCCATCGACTTGGACATCTTGCGGCCGTTTTCGTCGACCACGAAACCATGGGTAAGCAGACCACGGTACGGCGCGTGGCCGTCGATGGCACAAGCGGTCAGCAATGAGGAATGGAACCAGCCACGGTGCTGGTCGGAGCCTTCCAGGTACAGGTCGGCGCGCGGGCCTTCTCCGTGGCCCATGGGGTGCGAGCCGCGCATCACGTGCCAGTGGGTGGTGCCGGAGTCGAACCAGACGTCGAGGGTATCGTTGATCTTCTCGTACTGTGCGGCTTCGTCACCGAGCAGCTCGGCGGCGTCCAACTTGAACCAGGCTTCGATACCTTCCTGCTCGACGCGCTGGGCGACCTGCTCCATCAGCTCGACGGTGCGCGGGTGCAGCTCGCCGCTTTCCTTGTGCAGGAAGAACGGGATCGGCACGCCCCAGTTGCGTTGGCGCGAGATGCACCAGTCCGGGCGACCGGCGATCATGCCGTGCAGGCGCGCCTGGCCCCAGGCCGGGACGAACTGGGTGTTTTCGATGGCGTCCAGAGCGCGGGCGCGCAAGCTGCTGCCGTCGGCCACAACCTTATCCATGCCGACGAACCACTGCGCGGTAGCGCGATAGATCAGCGGCGTCTTGTGGCGCCAGCAGTGCATGTAGCTGTGGTTGATGCTCTCATGTTTGAGCAGCGCACCGACTTCACGCAGCTTCTCGACGATGGCCGGGTTGGCCTTCCAGATGAACTGGCCGCCGAAGAACGGCAGGTCCGCAACGTAGACGCCATTGCTCTGCACCGGGCTGAGGATGTCGTCGCTCTCCATGCCGTAGTGCTTGCAGGTGCGGAAGTCGTCCTCGCCATAGGCTGGGGACGAGTGAACGATGCCGGTACCGGCTCCGGTCTCCACGTACTCGGCCAGGTAGACCGGCGAGAAACGCTCGTAGAACGGGTGGCGGAAACGGATATTTTCCAGCGCGCGGCCTTCGCAACGGGCAATGATTTCGCCCTGCAGGCCATAGCGTTGCAGGCTGGACTCGACCAGCTCTTCGGCCAGCACCAGCAGCGTGTCGCCGGTGTCGACCAGGGCATAGATGAAGTCGGGATGGACGTTGAGCGCCTGGTTGGCCGGAATGGTCCAGGGCGTGGTGGTCCAGATGACAATGCTGGCCGGCTTGGCCAGGTGCGCCTGACCAAAAGCAGCGGCCAACTGGTCGGCATCTTCAACGGCGAAGGCGACGTCGATGGCATCGGACTTCTTGTCCTGGTATTCGACTTCCGCCTCGGCCAGCGCCGAACCGCAATCAAAACACCAGTTCACCGGCTTGAGGCCCTTGAACACGAAACCGCCTTCGACCATTTTCGCCAAGGCGCGGATTTCGCCGGCCTCGTTGGAATATTCCATGGTCTTGTACGGGTTGTCCCAGTCGCCCAGCACGCCGAGGCGTACGAAGTCGGCCTTCTGCCCTTCGATCTGCTGGGCTGCGTAAACGCGGCAACGCTCGCGGGTCTGGTCGGCCGGCTGATTCTTGCCGAAGGTGGTCTCGACCTTGTGCTCGATCGGCAGACCATGGCAGTCCCAACCCGGCACGTAGGGCGCATCGAAGCCGGCCAGGGTGCGCGAGCGCACGATCATGTCCTTGATGACCTTGTTCACCGCATGGCCGATGTGAATGCTGCCGTTGGCATACGGCGGGCCATCGTGAAGAATGAACTGCGGACGCCCTTTACCCTGCTCGCGCAGCTTCTGGTAGAGGTCAATGCTCTGCCAGCGCGCCAGGGTTTCCGGCTCGCGCTGCGGCAGGCCGGCCTTCATCGGAAACGCCGTTTCCGGCAGGTTCAGGGTCGCTTTGTAGTCGGTCATCGTCATTCAGGCTCGTTAGGGATGCGGTTGACCCAGCCAATAGGCTCGGGCGGCGGCGATATCGGCGTCGATCGCCGTTTTCAAATCTTCCAGCGAGGAAAAGCGCAGCTCCTCGCGCAACTTATGGTGAAAGGCCACGCTGATGCGCTGACCATACAGGTCACCTGCGTAATCGAGCAGATGGACTTCCAGATGGGCGCGGCCGTCGCCCTGCACGGTGGGGCGCATGCCAATGTTGGCCACCCCGGGCACGCGCTGTTCCTGGATCAGCGCACTGACCAGATAAACGCCCTGCAGCGGTATGCGACTGCGCTTGAGCTGCACATTGGCGGTTGGTGCACCCAGCTGGCGACCGAGTTTCTGGCCATGCATCACCCGCCCGGCAATGCTGTACGGCCGACCCAGCAACCGTTCGGCCAAGGCGAAATCGCCGCTGGCCAGCGCTTCGCGCACGCGGGTACTGCTGATGCGTTCGCCATCCAGCTCGATGGTCTCGGCGGATTCGACGCTGAAGCCATCGCGCTGCCCCGCCCGCTGCAGGAAGGCGAAGTCGCCGGCGCGGTCGCAGCCGAAGCGAAAATCGTCGCCCACTTCCAGGTGTTTGACGCCAAGCCCGTCGACCAGCACCTGCTGGACGAAATCGCTGGCACTGAGCTCACGCAGGCGCCGGTTGAAGGCCAGGCACAGCACCCGGTCCACACCTTCGGCGGCCAGCAGCTCGAGCTTGTCGCGCAAGCGTGCCAAGCGCGCCGGCGCCTTGTCCGGGGTGAAGAACTCGCGCGGCTGGGGCTCGAAGATCACCACGCAGGTGGGCAGGCACAGCTCAGCCGCGCGCTCGCGCAGCCGCTTCAGGATTGCCTGATGGCCACGGTGCACGCCGTCGAAATTGCCAATAGTGGCGACACAGCCCCGATGCTGGGGCCGCAGATTGTGTAGGCCTCGAACCAGCTGCATAGCGGACGTCTTGATTGAAAAGTGGCCGATTATACGCACAGCGGCGGATGGCGGGTAGGCCACGGGATAGCGGCAAGGCACACACGTTAAACGACACTTGGCAGCGAGGCGGCCAGCCTGCCCCTGTAAATGCAGACAGCGCCGTCAAATCGCCCGGCGCGCGAAGTCCCGCACACGAAAGCCCAGCACCGCCAGCATGCCGAAATAGGCCATCACCCCAGCGCCCACCAATACCCCCAAACGGGCGAAGCGCAACAGCATGCCGCCCTGGTCCCAGGCCGGCATGACTTGCATCACACCAAGCAACACCGCAACCATGGCCAGCACCGCCAGCACGAGCTTGGCCAGAAAACGACCCCAGCCGGGCTGTGGCTGGAACAAGTCGTGAGCGCGCAGCCGCCAGTACAACAAGCCGGCATTCAGGCAGGCCGCCAGTCCAATGGCCAGGGCCAGGCCGGCATGGGCCAGCGGGATGACGAACACGAACAGCACGTTCATCACCTGGGTCATGGCCAGGGTAAACATGGCGATGCGCACCGGCGTTCTGATGTTCTGCCGGGCATAGAAACCGGGAGCCAGCACCTTGATCAGGATCAGCCCCAACAAGCCGACCGAATACGCCATCAAGGCCCGCTGGGTCATCTGCGCATCGTGGCCACTGAACTGGCCGTACTGGAACAACGACACGGTGAGCGGCTCAGCAAGCAACGCTAGCGCCAGGGCGCAGGGCAGCACCAGTAGGAAGCACAGGCGCAGCCCCCAATCCAGCAGGCGCGAATATTCCTCAGAATTCTGGCTGGCGACGCTTTTCGACAGAGAGGGCAGCAGGATCGTGCCCAACGCCACGCCCAGCACGCCCGAGGGCAGCTCCATCAAGCGGTCGGCGTAATACATCCAGGACACCGAGCCGGCCACCAGGAAGGAGGCGAACACGGTGTTGATGATCAGCGATATCTGCGCCACCGAGACGCCGAGGATGGCCGGGCCCATCAGCTTCATCACCCGCCACACGCCGCTGTCGCGCAGGTTCAGCCGCGGCAACACCAGCATGCCGATTTTTTTCAAATGCGGCAGTTGATAGAGCAGCTGCGCCAGGCCGCCGGCCAATACCGCCCAGCCCAGTACCATGATCGGCGGATCGAAGTACGGGGTCAGGAACAAGGCGAAACCGATCATGCACAAATTGAGCAGGGTCGGCACGAAGGCCGGCACGGCAAAACGGTTCCAGGTATTGAGGATCGCCCCGGCCAGAGACGACAGGGAAATCAGCAGGATGTAGGGAAAGGTGATCCGTAACAGGTCGCTGGTCAGCTCGAAGCGGTCGGCCTCATCGGCAAAACCCGGCGCGGTGACCCAGACGATCCAAGGCGCGGCCAGCACACCCAGCAAGCTGACCACCGCCAGCACCAGGGTGAGCATCCCCGAGACATAGGCCACGAAGGTACGTGCGGCTTCTTCACCCTGCTGTTGCTTGTACTCGGCGAGAATCGGCACGAAAGCTTGGGAAAAGGCCCCTTCAGCGAAAATACGGCGCAGCAGGTTGGGCAGCTTGAAGGCCACAAAAAAGGCATCGGAAGCCACCCCGGCACCAAAGATGCGCGCAATGATGGTGTCGCGCACAAAACCCAACACGCGGGAGATCATGGTGATCGAGCTGACCGCTGCCAGGGATTTGAGTAGATTCATGAAAAATTGCGATCCGGACTGCACAAGCGGCCAGCGGCCTGTTATCGTGCCGGCCTTGGCCCTTAGGGTTGGAAAGCCGCCGAGTTTAGCGGCAAACCCGGGCCTTGGGATAACTTCCCTGCATCGCTTTTGACACCCGTCCTCCCATCGGCCGCTGCCGTGGGTGTGCTTGACAAGCAGACAACCCGACGGCATCATTCGCGGCCTTATTTATTTGCATCCCCCAGTTTTCGAGGAGTTCGACGGTGGCCAACAGCCCTTCCGCCAAAAAACGCGCCAAACAGGCTGAGAAGCGTCGCAGCCACAATGCCAGCCTGCGTTCGATGGTGCGCACCTACATCAAGAACGTGGTCAAGGCTCTCGAGGCCAAGGACCTGGAAAAAGCCCAAGCAGCCTACACTGCTGCCGTACCGGTCATCGACCGCATGGCCGACAAGGGCATCATCCACAAGAACAAGGCCGCTCGTCACAAGAGCCGCCTGAACGGTCACATCAAGGCACTGGCTCAGCCCGCCGCCTAAGTGATACGTTCCACAAAAAACCGGCCAATGGCCGGTTTTTTTGTTGTCTGCGATAAAGTAGCGCCAGGGCGAATCAGAACGCATCGATCACCCCACCATCTGCCTTACCACGCCCTGATCGGGATCGCCGTCACCGCATTCTGGGGACTGCCCTCGATAATCCGATCGCTGTAAACCAAGTACACCAGCGTGTTGCGCTTCTTATCTAAAAACCGCACCACCTGCATGGTCTTGAACACCAAGGACGTGCGCTCCTTGAACACTTCTTCGCCATCCTTGAGCTCACCCTTCAAGCGGATCTCGCCCACTTGCCGGCAGGCGATGGAGGCCTCGGCGCGATCCTCCGCCAACCCCAACCCACCACTGACGCCACCGGTCTTGGCACGCGACAGATAGCAGGTCACGCCCTCCACCTTGGGGTCGTCGAACGCCTCGACCACAATCCGGTCATTCGGGCCGAACCACTTGAAGACCGTGGAGACCTCGCCAATCTCTTCGGCCAGCGCCAAGGGCGCAGCCAGCAGGAGCAGGAACAGTGCACGCGCGCGCATCGGCAGGCCCTCAAAGCACAATCATGTTGTCACGATGGATCAATTCCGGGCCGTCGACATAGCCCAGCAGTTTCTCAATATCGTCGGTAGGATGGCCGCAAATCTTTTGCGTCTCCACCGCACTGTAGTTGGCCAGCCCGCGCGCGACCTCTTCACCTTCAGGAGAGACGCACACCACCATCTCGCCGCGACGAAAGCTGCCAGCTACCGCCTTTACGCCCACCGGCAACAAACTTCTATGGCCTTCGCGCAGAGCCTTCACCGCCCCGGCATCCAGCACCAGCGTGCCGCGCATCTGCAGATGCCCAGCCAACCATTGCTTGCGAGCGGCGCGGCGACTTTGCTCTGGGGACAGCAATGTGCCCAGGCGCTCGCCCACCTTGAGTCGATCTAGCACGCGCTCGATGCGCCCACCAATGATCACCGTATAGGCACCGGAACGCGCGGCCAGACGCGCCGCACGCAGCTTGGTCTGCATACCGCCGCGCCCCAACGCACCCGCACTGCCACCCGCCACGGCGTCCAGCGCCGGATCGTCGGCACGTGCTTCGTAGATCAACTGGGCATTGGGGTTGTTACGCGGATCAGCGTCAAACATGCCGTCACGATCAGTGAGAATCACCAGCAGATCGGCTTCCACCAGGTTGGCTACCAACGCCGCCAGGGTGTCGTTGTCACCGAAACGAATCTCATCGGTCACAACGGTGTCGTTTTCATTGATCACCGGGATTACGTTCAGGCTCACCAGGGTGCGCAAGGTGCTCCGGGCATTCAGGTAACGCTTGCGGTCGGACAGGTCATCGTGGGTCACCAGCACTTGCGCAGTTTGCAGGCCATGCTCGGCGAAGCTGCTTTCCCACGCCCGCACCAGACGCATCTGACCAATGGCGGCAGCCGCCTGCAGTTCATGCATGGCTTTGGGACGCTCCTGCCAGCCAAGGCGATCCATACCCGCCGCCACCGCGCCGGAGGACACCAGCACCAGCTCCACACCCGCCTCGCGCAGCGCGACCATTTGCGCCACCCAGATATCCATGGCAGCGCGGTCCAATCCCTTGCCATCCGCGGTCAGCAAGGCGCTACCGATTTTCACTACCCAGCGCCGCGCGCCTGTCACCTTGTTCCGCATAGTCATCCAGCCCTGAGCCGAGAAGCGCCCTGCAGGCGCACGTCTTGTTGTAATTCGTTGCCATCACTCAGCACGACGCCGCTGAAAAGCGGCGCCGTGGCAAACGTCACTCCCTGACGTAAATGATTTCCGGACCGTCTTCATCGTCCTCGTAATCATCAAAATCGTCATCACTGACATCATCGACACTTCTAAGGCCGGCGCGACGCAAGGCACGCTGGTCATCCAGTTCCTGCAAGCGCGCCCGCGCCTCGTCCTCGATGCGCTGATCCAACTCCACGAGCGCCTCGCCATAGGTCGGCTCTTCGGCAATGCGCAGGGCACGCTCATCCAGGTAACGCATGATGTCCTGGCTGAGCTCCTCGGTGCCTTCACGCTCCATCGCCGAGATGACATACACCGGCCCTTTCCAGTCCAGGCGCTCGATCACGCGGCGCTTGCACTCCTCGCGCTCCTCCTCAAGCATCTGGTCGGCCTTGTTCAGGATCAGCCAACGGTCGCGCTCCAGCAGGGCCGGGCTGAACTTGCCCAACTCGTTGAGGATGACTTCCGCCGCATCCGCCGGATCGCTTTCATCCAGCGGCGCCATGTCCACCAGATGCAGCAGCAGACGGGTCCGCGCCAGGTGCTTGAGGAAGCGTATACCCAGCCCGGCGCCTTCGGCCGCGCCCTCGATGAGCCCGGGGATGTCGGCAACCACAAAGCTCTTGTAGCGAGCGATGCTGACCACACCCAGGTTTGGGATCAAGGTAGTAAAAGGATAATCGGCCACCTTCGGCTTGGCCGCGGACACCGAGCGGATGAATGTGCTCTTGCCGGCATTGGGCAAGCCCAGCAGACCGACATCGGCCAGCACCTTCAATTCCAGCTTGAGGTCGCGCGCTTCACCCGGCTTGCCCGGCGTTGTCTGTCGCGGCGCGCGGTTGGTACTGGATTTGAAGCGGGTGTTGCCCAGACCATGCCAGCCGCCTTGAGCGACCAGTAGGCGCTGCCCAGCCTTGACCAGATCACCGATGACCTCCTGGGTCCCAGCGTCGATCACGGTGGTACCAATCGGCACCGGCAGGATCAGGTCTTCGCCCTTGGCCCCGGTGCAGTCGGCGCTGCCACCCTTGGCGCCATTCTGGGCATTGAAACGACGGGTGTAGCGGTAGTCCACCAGGGTGTTGAAGTTATCCACAGCCTCGATGTATACGGAACCGCCATCGCCACCGTCACCGCCGTTGGGACCGCCCTTCTCGATGAACTTTTCGCGACGAAAGCTCATCATGCCATTACCACCGTCACCGGCTTTTACAGAAATCGATACTTCATCGACGAATTTCATGAACGCCTCCCGCCCTGGGGCGGGCAGTTGAAACAAGAGAATCAGCCTGGGCTGGATACGCCTAGGATACAGAAACAAAAAAGCCCCGTCGCATGGACAGGGCTTTTTCAGCAGTGTCGCGCTTAGGCGGCGACAACGCTCACGTAGCGACGACCGAAGGCGCCCTTGACTTCGAACTTGACCACGCCGTCCACTTTCGCGAACAGGGTGTGATCCTTGCCGATGCCAACGCCGTAACCGGCGTGGAACTGGGTGCCGCGCTGACGCACGATGATGTTGCCTGCCTTGATGACCTGGCCGCCGTACAGCTTCACGCCAAGGCGTTTACTTTCTGAGTCGCGACCGTTGCGGGTAGAACCGCCAGCTTTTTTGTGTGCCATGAGTCAAATCCTCCTAAAGGGATTAAGCCTGGATGCCAGTGATCTTGATTTCAGTGAACCACTGACGGTGGCCCTGACGCTTCATGTGGTGCTTGCGGCGGCGGAACTTGATGATGGTCACTTTGTCGTGACGACCTTGGGAAACCACCTCGGCAACGACCTTGGCGCCGTCAACAACCGGTGCGCCGATTTTTACGTCGTCGCCATTGCCAACCAGCAGAACGCGATCGAACGTGATGGATTCGCCAGCGGCGACTTCCAGCTTCTCGACCTTGAGGAATTCACCTTGGGCGACCTTGTATTGCTTGCCACCGGTAACAATTACAGCGTACATGGAAATATCTCCGTTAATCCTGCTCACCCAGCGCTTTATAAAAGGAAGAAGTGGCTGGCATGGCTGCTTGGGGTCGAAGGGTCGCCCAAGCAATTGCGTAAGGCAGGGAAATGCCCAGTAAAGTTCAGGGTGCGCGATTGTACGCAAGCCGCCCAGGCCGCGCAAGCGCCACGGTGTCTCGCCTTGACAGTGCCAAACCCGCCCCCTAGCATGCCGCGCATTCCCGAGGAGTGATAGACACCGTGCAATCCCAAGCTTTTTACCGTGTGGTGGCGGATGATTTTACCGCCGTTGACGAGATCATTCGCAAGCGACTCACTTCGCACGTCCCCCTGGTAGAAAAGATCGGCGACTACATCATCTCCGCCGGTGGCAAGCGCCTGCGTCCCTTGCTGGTTCTGCTCGGCGGCAAAGCCGTCGGCTATTCCGACGACAAGCTGCGCCTGCTGGCCGCCATTATTGAATTCCTGCACACCTCGACCCTGCTGCATGACGATGTCGTCGACAAGTCCGACATGCGCCGCGGCCGTTCCACGGCCAACGCACGCTGGGGTAACGCACCGAGCGTACTGGTGGGCGATTTCCTCTATGCCCGCTCCTTCGAAATGATGGTCGAACTGGCCTCGATGCCGGTGATGAACATCATTTCCCAGGCCACCCGGGTGATTGCCGAAGGCGAAGTGCTGCAGCTCTCGAAAATTCGCGACGCCAGCACCACCGAAGAAACCTATATGGAAGTGATCCGCGGCAAGACCGCGATGCTCTTCGAAGCCTCTACTCACAGCGCGGCGGCCCTGGCCGAAGCGCCAGCCGAGCACTGTGAAGCGCTACGCCAGTTCGGCGATGCGCTGGGTATCGCCTTCCAGCTGGTCGATGACCTGCTGGATTACAAGGGCGACGCGGACACGCTGGGCAAGAACGTCGGCGACGACCTGGCCGAAGGCAAACCAACCCTGCCGCTGATCTACACCATGCGCGAAGGCACCGCCGAGCAGGCCGCCTTGGTGCGCCAGGCTATTCAGAAAGGTGGCATCGAAGATCTTGAGCGCATCCGGGACGCCGTGGAAGCGTCTGGAGCACTGGAGTACACCGCGCAACTGGCACGCGATTATGCTGAACGCGCCATCGCCTGCCTGGATGCACTGCCTGAGTCCGAATACCGCGACGCGCTGATCGAACTGAGTCGCGCCTCGGTTGCGCGCACGTTCTAAGCACAGCACTGGCTAACCGCAGGCTGACCGATTAGCAGCCTGCACCCAGTACCTCGCCAACGCCGTGCCAGCCAAGGCATGCGGCTCAATCGCTTCGATAGCCCTTATCAAATGTCCGTCCCGCTGGGTTTCCTGGATGCTGTGTGCTTTCCACAACAACCAAGGGAATCAGCCCGTGAAAAAGCTCCTTACTCTGTTCAAAAAAGCCAGCATCAATACCCCTCACAACGAAGCCATCGAGCAGCACCCCAACTTCTGGATGCATTGATCGATCAAAATCCGGGAGCGCCCTTACCTGCACTGTCGGGTGACTCAAGCGCCGATTACACCACCATCCTCACGGCTGATAACCACCACCGATGAACGCGGCCGGCCACCCGCCTGACGATCAGGAAAGGTCGAGCCGCCCGCCTCGCCCGGATGCTGAATACCGACGAACATCGCTCGCTGATCCGGCGCGAAGGCCACACCGGTGACCTCGCAACCCACCGGGCCGACCATGAAACGACGAATCTCGCCAGTAACCGGATCGGCGCAGAGCATTTGGTTGTTGCCCATGCCGGCATAGTCGCCGCTGTTGCTGTACTTGCCATCGGTCTGCACCCAGAGCCGGCCGCCGGCGTCGAAACACACCCCATCCGGGCTGTTGAACATATTCTCGGCATTGATGCTGGGCGAGCCGGCATTGGCCGTACCCGCATGCACCACGGGGTTGCCGGCAATGATGAAAAGATCCCAGCCGAACGTGTCGGCGGCGGCATCGTCACCGGCTTCGCGCCAGCGCAGAATCTGTCCATACAGGTTATTGGCACGCGGATTCGGACCGCCCTCTGGCTGGCCGTTGTCACCACGCCTGCTGTTGTTGGTCAGGGTGCAATACACCTGACCATCCTGCGGGCTGACAGTAATCCATTCCGGCCGATCCATCCGTGTGGCGCCCAACTGGCTGGCCGCCGCGCGAGCTTGGATCAGCACCGCGGCCTGATCGGCAAAGCCATTCGCGGCGGTCAGGCCGTTTTCGCCGTGCACCAGCGCCAGCCATTGGCCGCGCCCTCGGGGGGTATCCGGATTGCCATCGCCGTCATCGAAGCGCGCCACATAGAGCGTGCCGTGATCAAGCAGGGCACGGTTGGCCTTGAGGTTGTCGCGATCCAGACGGTCGCGGCTGATGAACTTGTAGATGAACTCGCCACGCTCGTCGTCGCCCATGTACAACACCACACGGCCATCGCGGCTGGTGGTCAACGCCGCATTCTCGTGCTTGAAGCGCCCCAGCGCGGTGCGCTTGATTGGCGTTGATTGCGGGTCGAAGGGATCGATTTCGACGATCCAGCCATGCCGGTTCAGTTCGTTGGGGTTCGTGGCCAGGTCGAAGCGGGCATCGAATTTGTGCCAGTCGTTATCGGCACCGGCATGACTGACGCTGTAGCGCTTCTGTGCGGAGCTCAGCACCAGCGCCGGATCACTACTGCCGAACACATCGGTGAAGTTTTCCTCGCACGTCAGGTAAGTGCCCCAGGGCGTCTGGCCATTGGCGCAATTCTGGAATGTACCGAGCACCCGGCGACCGGTTGGGTCTGCGGCGGTGCGCAGCTCAGCATGGCCGGCCGCCGGACCGCTGACAGCCATCGGCGTGTTGGCATGGATGCGCCGGTTATAGGGCGAATCCGGCACAAACCGCCACTGGCCTTCACGATGCCGCACTTCGATCACCGTCACGCCTTCGGCCGCCTGCGCCTTGCGCACCTCCTCAGTCGACAACGGCAAGTCACCGCCGTGGGCCAGCAGGTAGCGGTAATTGACGTACTCGTTGTTAATCGCCATCAGCCCACGGTCTGCATCGTCGGCGAATGAAAAAAAGCTCATGCCGTCATTGTTATCGCCGAACTGCAACGCCTGCTCTTCCGCCGTGTTGCCGCCGTCATGGCGGAACGCCGGACCTTGGTCGCTGAGCGGCTGACCCCAACTGATCAATATCTTGGCGACGTAACCCGGCGGCAGGCTGATGTCGTCCGCAGTGGACGCGGCGATAGAGCCAAAACCAAGCAGCGTGCTGCCAGGTTTCAGCCCTTCGGCCAGCGCCGTGCGCACGAACGGAACGCCGCCCAGAAACAACGCGGCGCCGGCCAGCGCACCCGCGCCGATAAAGCGGCGGCGAGTCAGCCCGGCCAGATGTTCCAGATCAGTGGGGTGTTCGGCATGCATAGCGGAGCTCCTTGAGGTGATGCGCCGACGCTAACCAGTACTGATGACGGCAAGGTGACAAACAGCCCAAAACCAGATGCAACGCAAACTTGCCAATTAATACTTGCAAAGACGCTAATAGGAATTATTCTCATGTGACATTCATAGGAGGATCCCGACATGACTTATCTGATCGACGCCTGGCTGGACCGTCCCCAACCCTATCTGCACATTGTTGATTGCCGCACCGGGGCTGTCTGTGCCCGCTTCGATGCCAGCGACTTAGAGGAATTGCGCGAACAAGGCGAACTCGACCCTACCGTGCTCAATTCCAGCGAACCCGCCGTGCTCAAGGAGCTGATCCGTACCCTCTTCCTGTTCTGCTATGCCCGTGCGCTGCGCCCGAGCCACGGGGGGCTGCTGACGTGAGGCGGGCTGTCTCGCTGAATGGTCAACCCATGGGTGGCCATCCGCGAGCCGGTGAACACACACAACAGCTCTCCCTATGGCTAAAATGCCGGTTTTTCACCGGCTCGCTCTTACATGTCGCACGTGCTCTCTCCCGTTGTGGTCATTGGCGGCGGTCCCGCTGGTCTGATGGCCGCCGAAGTCCTCAGCCAGGCCGGCCTGCCGGTCGAACTGTTCGACGCCATGCCCTCGCTGGGCCGCAAGTTTCTGCTGGCCGGCGTCGGCGGCATGAATATCACCCACTCGGAGCCGCAACCGGCATTCCTGTCCCGCTATCGTGAAGCGCAGCCAGCGTTGCAGCCCGCTCTCGAAGCCTTCGACGCCGACGCCCTGTGCGCCTGGATTCACGGCCTGGGTATCGACACCTTTGTTGGCAGTTCGGGCCGCGTGTTCCCCACCGACATGAAGGCCGCCCCGCTGCTGCGCGCCTGGCTCAAGCGCCTGCGCGCGGCAGGCGTGATCCTGCACACCCGCAGCCGCTGGCGCGGCTGGGATGAGGCGGGACGCCTGCGCATCGACACGCCAAGTGGCGAACAACCTATCGAACCACGTGCCTTGCTGCTGGCCCTGGGCGGCGGCAGTTGGGCGCGCCTCGGCTCGGACGGTGCCTGGGTGCCTTTGTTGCAGCAACAGGGTGTTGCCATCGCCCCGCTCACACCCAGCAACTGCGGTTTTGAAGTGGATGCCTGGAGCGCGCTGCTGCGCGACAAGTTCGCCGGCGCGCCGCTGAAGAACGTGACCCTGACACAGCCCGGCCAAGCACCCCGCCTGGGGGAATTCGTCCTCACCGCCACCGGTATTGAAGGCAGCCTGGTGTATGCCCTGTCCGCCGACATCCGCCGCCAGATCGAGCAGCAAGGTGAAGCCGTCGTGACACTTGACCTGCTTCCCGCGCAGTCGGCCGAAAAAATTGCCAGCGCACTGGCCAAGCCGCGCGGCAGCCAGTCCATGGCCAAGCACCTGCACCGCCAGCTGCGCCTGGACGGCGTCAAGGCGGGGTTGCTGCGTGAACTGGCCAACCCAGATGCATTCGCCGATCCCACTGCGCTGGCGACTGCCATCAAGGCGCTGCCGATCCGGCTGGTGCGCACACGCCCTCTGGACGAAGCCATCAGCAGTGCCGGCGGCGTGCCCTTCGCCGCACTGGATGACAACCTGATGCTGCGCCAGCTGCCCGGCGTGTTTTGTGCCGGTGAGATGCTCGACTGGGAAGCTCCCACCGGCGGCTACCTGCTCACCGCCTGCTTCGCCACCGGCCGCGCGGCGGCGCAGGGCATGCTGCGCTGGTTGACCGCTCAGGATCGCCTTGGCAATCCGCAGAAATAACCCGATGTGCTGAGCCGCGTCAGCACATCGCCAGTTTGTGTGCCCGTCGGCGTGAGCGCGCCTAGCCGGGCCCAGACCAGCCACATAAACTGCTGACCTGTCACACAAACGATGCGATGCTTGGCCTTTTGATGCCAGGCAGGCACAACAAGAACAACACCCGTCGCCTTTAGGAGATTATCGATGCTGCAGTTCGCCAGGAAGAAATGGCTGCCTCTCGCTGCCCTGACCCTGACCATGGCCGCCCCCTTGGCCAGCGTCGCCGCCGAGCAGAAATCCGTGGCGGTTACCGCCATCGTCGAACACCCCGCACTCGACGCGGTGCGTGACGGGGTGCGCGATGCCCTGGCCCAGGCCGGTTACGAAAGCGGTAAAAACCTGAAGTGGCAGTACCAGAGTGCCCAGGGCAACACCGGCACCGCCGCGCAGATCGCTCGCAAGTTCATTGGCGATCAACCGGACGTCATCGTCGCCATCGGCACGCCCTCCGCCCAGGCCGTGGTGGCCGGCAGCAAGCGGATACCCTTGGCGTTCTCCGCCGTCACCGACCCGGTCGAGGCGCAACTGGTGAAAAGCTGGGAAGCCTCCGGCACCAACGTGACCGGCGTCTCCGACCTGCTGGCCCTGGACAAGCAGATGGAGCTGGTCAAGCAGATCGTCCCCGACGCCACCCGCATCGGCATGGTTTACAACCCCGGCGAGGCCAACTCGGTCGTGGTGGTTAAGCAACTAAAGGAACTGCTGCCCAGCCTCGGCATGACCCTGGTCGAAGCCGCCGCACCGCGCTCGGTGGATGTCGGCTCCGCCGCCCGCAGCCTGGTGGGCAAGGTCGATGCCATCTACACCAGCACCGACAACAACGTGGTCTCGGCCTACGAGTCGCTGGTCAAGGTCGGCAATGATGCGCGCATCCCGCTGATCGCCTCGGACACCGACAGCGTCAAGCGCGGCGCCATTGCCGCCATCGGCGTCAATTACCGCGACCTCGGCGTGCAAACCGGCCGCATCGTGGTGCGTATCCTCGAAGGCGAAAAGCCTGGCGACATCACCCCCGAGACCAGCCAGAACCTGCAGCTGTTCGTCAATCAGGCCGCTGCGCAGAAGCAAGGCGTGACCCTGTCCCAGGCGCTGCTCGACGCCGCCGCCGAAGTCATCCAGTAACCCGTCCGCCGGCGGACGCCCCGTGGCGTCCGCAGCGTTCCCTTATTCGATTGGTTCACCCATGTCCCTGTTTTCCTTGTTCGGCGCCCTGGAGATCGGTCTGATCTTCAGCCTCGTGGCCCTTGGGGTGTTCATTTCCTTTCGCCTGTTGCGCTTTCCCGACCTGACCGTCGACGGCAGCTTTCCGCTGGGTGGCGCCGTCTGCGCCGTGCTCATCGCCAACGGCATGGACCCCTTCAGCGCCACGCTGATCGCCACCGCCGCCGGCGCCCTGGCCGGGGTGATGACCGCCGTGCTCAACGTGCACCTGAAGATCATGGACCTGCTGGCCAGCATCCTGATGATGATTGCCCTCTACTCGATCAACCTGCGCATCATGGGCCGGCCGAATATCCCGCTGATCACCGAGCCGACCCTGTTCACCCTGCTCCAGCCCGAATGGCTGGTCGACTACATCGCCCGCCCGGCGCTGCTGGTGTTGATCGTGATCGCCGCCAAGTTGGCGCTGGACGGCTATTTCGCCACCCGCCAGGGCCTGGCGATCCGCGCCACCGGCTCCAACCCGCGCATGGCCCGCGCCCAGGGCGTCAACACCGGCGCCATGGTGATTCTCGGCATGGCCATCTCCAACGCGCTGGTGGCGCTGGCCGGTTCGCTGTTCGCCCAGACCCAGGGCGGCGCGGACATTTCCATGGGCATCGGCACCATCGTCATCGGCCTGGCTGCGGTGATCGTCGGCGAAAGCATCCTGCCGTCGCGACGGCTGATCCTCACCACCCTGGCGGTGATACTCGGCGCCATCGTCTACCGCTTCTTCATCGCGCTGGCCTTGAACAGCGACTTCATCGGCCTGCAGGCCCAGGACCTGAACCTGGTCACCGCCGTGCTGGTCACCGTCGCCCTGGTGATCCCGCTGCTGAAAAAACGCCTGACCCGCCGCAAGGGAGCCTGAAAATGCTCAGCGCCAAAAACCTGACCCTTACCTTCAATCCCGGCACCCCGATCGAGACCCGCGCCCTGCGCGGCCTGTCGCTGGAGATTCCGACCGGCCAGTTCGTCACCGTGATCGGCTCCAACGGCGCCGGTAAATCCACGTTCCTCAATGCCATCTCCGGTGATCAGCCGGTGGACGGCGGGCAGATCTGTATCGATGAACTGGATGTCACGCGCATGCCGGTGTGGGAGCGCGCCAACCGCGTCGCGCGGGTATTTCAAGACCCCATGGCGGGTACCTGCGAGGACCTGACCATCGAGGAAAACCTCGCCCTGGCGCAACTGCGCGGCCAGCGTCGCGGGCTTGGCCGGGCGGTCAAGGCGTCGATGCGCGACGGTTTTCGCGAGCGTCTGGCGACCCTCGGCCTGGGCCTGGAAAATCGCCTGTCCGACCGCATCGGCTTGCTGTCCGGCGGCCAGCGCCAGGCAGTCAGCCTGTTGATGGCCGCCCTGCAGCCGTCGCGTATCCTGCTGCTCGACGAACACACCGCCGCCCTCGACCCGCGCACCGCGGACTTCGTCCTGCAGCTCACCGCGCGTATCGTGGCGGAAAACCAGCTGACCACCATGATGGTCACCCACAGCATGCGCCAGGCGCTGGATGTGGGCGACCGCACGGTGATGCTGCACCAGGGCCAGGTGGTGCTCGATGTATCCGGGGACGAGCGTCGTGGCATGGACGTGCCCGACCTGCTGGCGATGTTCGAGAAAGTGCGCGGCGAAAAACTCAGCGATGACGCCTTGTTGCTGGGCTGACCAGCACGTTTATGCGGCCTCGGTGGACAAAAACGCTATCTTTGTCCACCCGCCACGCCACTCCTCACCCGCCCTATCACCGGACACGGAAACTCCATGGAAGTCAGCAAAACCAAAACCAGTTTCTACCGCCGCCTGTACGTGGCCTGGCTGATCGACAGCGGCACGGCCAGCAACGTGCCAGCGCTGATGACAGCCACCGGCATGCCCCGACGCACCGCCCAGGACACCCTGGAAGCCCTGACCGAACTGGACATCGACTGCGTATTCGTCCAACAGGAGGGCGAGCGCAACAATGCCGGGCACTATGTCATCCGCGACTGGGGGCCCATCGACCCGCGCTGGATCGCCGCCCATCTTCAACAATTCAAGACGGTCCTCGGCTACCCCTGATACCCACGTCGCCACGAAAGGCATGCAGTCAATTCTGTGAACTTGACTCTAATCAAACGAGAATGATTAGCGATTAACTAACATCGGCTCCAAACAGGTCTGCCAACGACCTCTGCCTGGGAGCCGCCTTTCATGACGTTCCAATCTTCGCGCCTGGCGCTGGCCTGTCTGGGCCTGATCAGCCTGCCAGCCATCGCCGAGTCGCTCACTCTCGACACCACCGTGGTCACCGCTCGCGGTTATGCCAGCGACAGCCTCGACACCCCGCAAGCGGTTGAAGTACTGCAACCGCCGCCGGCCAGCAGCGAGCCGCTCGGCAGCCTGCTGCGCGGCGAGCCCGGCTTGGCAGTGCAGAGCGATGGCGCCTGGGGACAGAATCCAGTCCTGCGCGGCCTGAAAAAGGAAAGCGTGGTACTGCTGGTCGACGGCGTGCGGGTCAATTCCGCCCAGCCTCAAGGTGCCCTGGCCTCGTTCACCGACCTGGGCCTGGTGGAGCGGGTCGAAGTGCTCAAGGGACCGAGTTCGGTGCTTTACGGCAGCGGCGCCATGGGCGGTGTGGTCAACGTCCTGACGCCCGAGGCACGTTTCAGCGCACAGCGCCAGCAGGGCGGCAGGTTCGGTCTCAGTGCCGGCACGGTGGACAACGCCTTGAGCGGCGCACTGCTGCTCAACGATTCCGGGCCGAGCCATGGCCTGCTGGTGGGTGCCGCCGGCAGCGACGTCGGCGACTACGAAAGCCCCGACGGCGACGAGAACAACACCGGCTACCGCTCCAACAGCCTGCTATTCAAGTACCAGCAGAAGATCGCAGACGATTACGTACTGCGCTTCAATGCCCAACGCCATGACGACCGCGACGTCTGGTATCCCGCCTCGCGCAAGTCCGCGCCGCCGGCCCAAGCCCCGTTGTTGGGCGAGATCACCATGCACTCGCCGGAACAGAGCCGCGAGCTTTATAGCCTCAGCCTGGACGCGCCGCTCGGCGCCGGCACCTTGTCCAGCGAGATCTACCGCCAGGAGGTGTTCCGTCAGATTCGCGCCTACTCCTCGCGCCAGCAGCGCAACTATGTGGAGAACGATGTCAGCTTCGTCACCCACGGCCTGCGCAGTACCTGGCTTGCGCCGCTGGGCGACAACCACCAGCTGACGCTGGGCGTCGAGGGGTGGGAAATGACCGCCGACCCCGAGCGCTATATGTCGCCCACCGGGGTGCGCATGCTCAACAACCCGTTCGAGGACGGCGAGATGACCTCAGCCGGCCTGTTTGTGCAGGATGAATTCAGCCTCGGCCTAACCCAGTTCACCGCCGGTCTGCGCTACGACCGGGTCGAAGGCGACGCCGCGCAGAAAGGCAGCGGTCCCGCCGCGCAAACCACCGACCTCAAGAGCAGCGACAATAACCTGTCCTGGTCGCTGGGCGTGGTACAGCCGCTGACCGCCGCCCTCAACGCCTACGCCAACTTCGGCCAGGCCTATCGCTCACCGGACATGCGCGAGCGCTTCGAAGACGCCGCTCGAGGCGACGGCTACTACCACATCGGCAACCCGCAACTGGATCCGGAGCGATCCACCAGCCTGGAAATTGGCCTCAAGGGCCGCGACGGCCGCCTCGGCTACCAATTGGCGGCGTTCCATACCCGTATCGACGACTACATCGCCGGCCGGGTGGTCACCGGCCAGATGCAACAGGGCCTGCCGGTCAAGCGCACCGAGAACGTCGACGAAGTGGCGATTTACGGCCTGGAAGGCAACCTCGACCTGCCGTTGGGCGCCTTCATGCTGGATGCCGGCTTCACCTGGCTGCGCGGCGAGAACAAGCAGTACGACGAACCCCTGTACCAGATGCCAGCCCATGAACTGCGTCTGGGCATCGGACAACCGGCCGAACGCGGCCTGTCCTGGCACACCGGCCTGCGCGCGGTGACCGAGCAGGACCGTATCGCCCGTCAGTTCTCCGGAGGCAGCGAAGACACCACGTCCGGTTATGTCGTGGTCGATGCCCGGTTGGGCTACGGCGTTGGCAGTCTCGGCGTGCTCGACACGGCCCGTCTCGACCTGCGTCTGAACAACCTGCTGAACAAGCGCTACCACGAACACCTTGCTGACGGGATCAGCGGCCAGGAACTGGCGATGCCAGGGCGCGGCGCCGTACTGGCCCTGAGCGGGAGCTTTTGATGAAACGCACCCTGAGCCTGCTGTGCGCCGCCCTGCTGCTGATCGGCGGCCCAGCGCTGGCAGACAAACCGGCCCGGCTGCTGCTGGCCGGACCGCTGTCGGCAGTGTCCAACCCGCTGATCCACATGGTCGAATCCGGCGCGCTCAACGACCTGGCCGAGACCGTCGAGTTCGTCAGCTGGCGCGACCCGGATCAGCTACGCCTGATGGCACTCAATGGCCAGGCCGACGTGTTGGCCATGCCGGTCAACGTCGCCGCCAACCTGTACAACCGAGGCGCTCCGGTAGGCCTCCTGAATGTCTCTACTTGGGGCCTGCTGTGGATGGTGTCCCGCGAGCCGGAACTGCTCCGGATCGAGGATTTTCGTGGCAAGGAAATCGCAATGCCGTTTCGGGGCGACATGCCCGATGTGCTGTTCGGCCTGCTCGCCGAACGCGCCGGGTTGAACGTTCGCCAGGACCTGAAGCTGCGCTACGTCGCCAGTCCGATGGACGCCATGCAACTGTTGCTGATGCGCCGCGTCGACCACGCCCTGCTGGCCGAACCGGCCGTGTCCATGGCCCTGCGCAAGAGCGGCTCCTTCCCGCTCAGCGTGGTCGCTCCCGACCTGCACCGCAGCCTGGATATCCAGCAGGCCTGGGGCCTCAGCTTCCAGCGCGCACCCCGCATTGCCCAGGCGGGCATCGCGCTGGTGGGCGCGTCACGCAACGATTCCGAACTGGCCCGCCGCATCGCCAGCGCCTATGCCCATTCGCTGGCCTGGTGCCAGGCCCACGCTGAAAACTGCGGTCGGATGGTGGTCAAGCACCTGCCGGCATTGCTGCCTGAGGCGGTGGCCGACGCCATGGCGGTCAGCCAGATGCAGGCGGTTCCAGCGACCGAGGCGCGTGCGGAGGTGGAGTTTCTCTTCGAGCAGTTGCTGGCGAAAAATCCCGCGCTGCTCGGCGGCAAGCTGCCGGATGACGGTTTCTATCTGGATACGGACGCCCTGCCATGAAACTGCTGCGTATTGTGCTGCGCGACTGGCCGGCCTACCTGTGGAGCGGCTGGGGCGCGGTCGCCAGCCTGTTGCTGCTGTTCGCGGCCTGGCAACTGGCCGCCGAGCATTACGGCTCGCTGGTGCTCGCCCAGCCGCTGGAAGCGTTCGCCGCTCTTCGTCGTTTCTGGCAAGACGGCAGCGCCGTGCAAGAGCTGGCGATCACCGGCCGCCGCGCCCTGAGTGGTCTGCTGCTGGCGCTCTTGGTCGGCAGCGCCCTGGGGCTGGCAGCAGGCGTTTCGATGACTGCCTCGATGATGTCACGCCCGCTGGTCACTGTGCTACTCGGCATGCCGCCGATCGCCTGGCTGGTGCTGGCCATGCTCTGGTTCGGCCCCAGCGACGGCACGCCGGTTTTTACCGTGTTTGTCGCCGCCTTCCCGGTGGTGTTCATCGGCGCCCTGCAAGGCGCCCGCACCCTGGATGGCCAGCTGCGCGAAATGGCCCGCACCCTGCACCTGCCGCCGCGCATGATGCTGCTCGATCTGTACCTGCCCCACGTATTTTCCTACCTGTTCCCGGCCTGGATCTCGGCGCTGGGCATGTCCTGGAAGATCGTCATCATGGCCGAACTGCTGGCCAGCCAGGACGGCGTCGGCGCCGCCCTGGCGATTACCCGCTCGCACCTGGACAGCGCCGGCACCCTGGCCTGGATCAGCGCCGTGGTCGGTCTGTTGCTGGCCCTCGAATACTTGCTGCTGGAGCCGCTCAAGCGCGAAGTCGAGCGCTGGCGGGAGAATCCCCGATGAACACACCCCGGCTTACGGTCAGCCATTTGGAGCACAGTTTCGTGCGCACCCAGGTGCTGGCGGACATTTCCTTCAGCCTCGAGGCCGGCGAGGTCTGCGCCCTGGTCGGCCCATCCGGCTGCGGCAAGTCCACCCTGCTGCACCTGTGCAACGGCCTGCTCAACCTGCAGGACGGCGACCTCGCCAGCGACTTCACCAACCCTGCCACCCTGTTTCAGCAGCCGCGCCTGCTGCCCTGGAAAACTGCCCTGGACAACATCGCCCTGAGTCTCAAAGCGCGGGGCATGCCCCATGCGCAGCGCCACGCACAGGCCGTCGAACTGGCCGTGCGCCTGGGCCTGACGCGCGAAGATCTGGACAAATTCCCGCGCCAGCTCTCCGGCGGCATGCAGAGCCGCGTGGCCCTGGCCCGTGCGTTGCTGCCGCAGCCTGATCTGCTGTTGCTCGACGAGCCCTTCTCGGCGCTGGACATCGGCCTGAAAACCGAACTCTATGCCCTGCTCCAGGCGTTGCAGGCCGAACGCGGCATCGCCGTGCTGATGATCACCCACGACCTGATGGAAGCCGTGCTCCTGTCCGACCGCATCCTGCTGATGGCCGCCGAACCGGGTCGCATCGTCGGCCGCTTCGCCCTGCACCAGGCACGCGCGCACCGCGACGACGCCTGGGTCTACCAGACCACTGCCCAGCTGCTGCAACAACCGGTGGTGCGCGAAAGCTTCGGCCTGCCGACGCCGCGCGCGCACGCCGAAACCCGCCCCGGCACGCGCCTTTCAGCCCTGACCGAGGACAACACGGATGCGCCTAAACGGAGCCCGAGCCGATGCTGAAACTCACCATCCCCGCCGGCTGGCAAGGCGCCCCCTGGCTGCTCTGCGCCTTTCGCCCGTTTTTTCTCGCCACTCTGGTCAGCGCCGTCTTATTACTGACGCTCTGGCTGGGCTATCTCAAAAGCCTCTGGCCGCTGCCGGCCGTGGCAGGCGGTCCGTTGGTCTGGCATGCCCATGAACTGCTGTTCGGCTTCGGCCTCGCCGCCGTGGCCGGCTTTGTGTTCACTGCCGTGCCGGAATTCACCCGCACGCCGGTAGTCGCGCGGCCGCTGTACTTCTGGATACTGGTGCTGTGGTTGCTGGCCCGCGCCAGCTTCTGGCTAAGCGGCATGATCGGCCCCTGGCCGGCGGCGCTGTGCAATATCGGCCTGGCCGTGGCCTTGCCGAGCCTCTTGGCGTCCCGACTGTTCAGCGATCCGAGCCGTCGCCAATGGGCCTTCGCCGCCGGGCTGTTGAGCCTGGCCCTTGTTTGCCTGGGCTTTTACGCCGACCTGCTGCGCGGCCTCGACCCGATGCGCTGGCTGCATGCCGGTATCGGCGCCCTGGTGGCCCTGGTGCTGATTGCCCTGAGCCGCATCTCCATGCGCATGGTCAACGACAGCCTGGAGGACTGGCAACTGCGACGACCGCACGTCGAGGCCATCGTCTATCGCGCCCTGCCGCCGCGCCGTAACCTGGCGATTTTCTGCATCGCGCTGTACACCCTGGCCGAGTTTTTTCTGCCGGGCGCACAGGTCGGCGGCTGGCTGGCGCTGGCCTGCACCGCCGCGCTGTTCAACGTGCTCAACGACTGGCACGTCGGCCGCGCGCTGTTCAATCGCTGGGTGTTATCACTGTATCTGGTCTATTGGCTGATGGCGCTGGGCTACGCGGCGCTCGGTGTGTCACTGCTGTGGCAGACGTTCCCGCTGAGTGCCGGGCGGCATCTGCTGACCATTGGCGGTCTTGGACTGTCGATTTTCGCCGTGATCGCCATCGCCGGGCGCACCCACAGCGGCGAGGCGCTTGACCCACGCCCCTGGGTGCCGATCAGCGCCGTGCTGCTGGTGCTCGGCGCGCTGCTGCGCCTGGGCGCCAGCCTGCCGGGCTGGCCCTACCAGGCGCTGCTGGGCGCCAGCGGCCTGGCCTGGATCGTTGCCTTTGCCTTGGCGCTACGCTACCTCGGCATGGTGTTCGTCAGCCCGCGCCGCGATGGCGGCACAGGCTGCGAGGAACCCCTGGACGCCGGCCATGAATCAACGGCGGCACCGCGTTGCGGCTAACAGGCCGTTGAAAAACGTAGGCGAGGCAGGCAAGACAAGGCAAAAACAGGCGAGGAAGCGGACCGGGCTCGCGTTCGAGTTTAGGCGTTCTAAATGAGCATGACTCACTTCGTTCGCCCTTCGGGCCGCGCTAAAGCGCGTTAGCCGCAAGCGGCTTGCCGAGCCTGTTTTTAACGCAGTATTGCCAACGCAGGAAGTTTTTCAACGGCCTGCTAAGCGGGTAGACCTCAGGCCCGCGCGCCCAACTTGCCGACTACGCCACGCAGGGTTTCCTGAATATCGGCGGGCAATAGCACGGTTTTGGCGTTGCTGCTCTGGCTGAGTTTCTCCAGCGAGGCGATGTACTTTTCGCCGAGCAGGTACATCATCGGCCCGCTTTCATTGCCAATCGCACTGCTCACGCGGCGGATCGCCTCAGCCGAGGCTTCGGCCAGCATCACCTGCGCATCGGCATCGCGCCTGGCCGATTCCAGTCGCGCTTCAGCTTCCAGAATCGCCGCCTGCTTGGCGCCTTCAGCACGGGTCACGGTGGCCTTGCGCTCACGCTCGGCAGCCGCCTGCAGTTCCATGGCGCGCTGCATGGATTCCGACGGCTTGATGTCCTGGATTTCCACCGACTTGACCGTCAGCCCCCAGTCCACTGCTTCGTCGGCAATGCTTTCGCGCAGACGCGCCTTGATGCGGTCACGGGACGACAGCGCCTCGTCCAGCTCCATCTCGCCGACGATGGAGCGCAGCGTGGTCATGATCAGGTTGCGGATCGCCTCGGAGAAATCGGTGATGCCGTACACCGCCTTGACCGGGTCGGTGACCTTGATGAAGGCAATCGCGTTGGTCAGGATCACCGCGTTGTCGCGGGTGATGACTTCCTGCTCCTGCACATCGAGGATGATGTCCTTGGTCACCAGTTTGTAAGCCACCCGGTCCAGGTACGGAATCAGGATGTTCAACCCAGGACGCAAGGTGCTGTGATATTTGCCCAGTCGTTCGACGACCCACTCTTCGCCTTGTGCCACCAGGCGCACGCCCTTGGCGACGGTAACGACGATAAACACCAGAACCACTATCGCAATGATCAAGCCCGCATTCATGTAGCTACCCCTTGAAAGGAAAATGAGCTGCCCGGGCCACGCGCCTGGGGCAATGCCAGCGCCTTTGTTAGGCCTTGGCGACTTTCACGTAACTGCCTTCGACGGAAACCAGCCGCACGCGCTCACCGGCGGCGATGGTTTCTTCGGCCACACAGGCCCACTCTTCGGCGCCCAGGATCGGCCGCTGAAAACGCACCTTGCCGCGCTGGAAGGGCTCCACCTTGCCGACCAGCAGGCCGACCTCGCCGATCACTTCGCCTGCGGCGGTGCCGACCAGCGTCTTGTGCCGCTTCGGATTGAACACCTGGAACCACAAGGCAACCATGGCCAGCGACGCCACGCCCCACAGCGCCAGCTGTGTCGTCAGCGACGCATCGCCGACCACCAGCATGACCCCGGCCACCAGCAACGCGCCGAGGCCGAACCAGATTACGAAGAACGCGGGAATCGCCAACTCCAGCAAGATCAGCAAGATGCCGCCGACCGCCCAGTACCACCATTCGATTGTCATCGCGTCTCTCTTTGAAATTAAACGCCGAGGTTGCTTCCGCCAGCGTAACAGCGCTGCGCATGGCGAAAGGCCATAACCTCACAAGGCCAGAACGTTGACGTCATTGCAAGGCTGCCCCTCAAGCATGCAGGTTTTCAGCCACTGCCCCGCTTACAGCGGAAACACCCAGGGCACCATGACCACCGACACCAGCATAACCAGCCCGGTAAAGGGCACACCCACGCGCACGAAGTCACTGAAGCGGTAACGGCCCGGGCCGAGCACCAGGGTGTTCACTGGCGAGGAAATCGGCGTCATGAACGCCGCCGAAGCAGCTAATGCCACAATCATCGCGAAGGGATAGGGCGAAACGCCGAGTTGCTGGGCCACCGACAGCGCCACTGGCGCCATCAGCACCGCCGTGGCGGTATTGGAGATGAACAGGCCGATCACCGCCGTGAGCAGGAACAGACTGGCTAACAGCGCGCGAGGGCCGGCATCGCCGAGCACACCCACCAGCGCCTCGACCGCCAGGGCAATCCCGCCGGTCTTCTGCAAGGCCAAGGCAAAAGGCAGCATGCCGACAATCAGCATCAGGCTCGGCCAGTGGATGGCCTTGTAGGCACTGTCAATGTCGATGCAGCGGAACGCGCCCATCAGCAGGCAGGCCAGCAAGGCGGCAATCGCGTTGGGCACCAGGCCGCTGACCATCAGCGCGATCATCACGGCGACACTAAGCAGTGCATAGGGCGCCTTGCGCGCCGCCGGGGCGACTTCGTCGACTTCCACCGGCAGGCTGAGGACCAGAAAGTCATGGCTCAGGCCCTGCAAACGTTCGATGTTCTTCCAGTCGCCGGCTACCAGCAGGGTGTCGCCGGGCTTGAGCTTCTCATCCACCAGCAGACCCGCCAGCGCCTCGCGGTTGCGCCGCAGGCCCACCACGTTGAGCTTGTGCTGGCTGCGAAAGCCCAACTCCTGAATGGTCTTGCCGGGCAGTTGCGACTCCGGCGGCAGGGCCACTTCGGCCAGGCCCAGTTCGTGGGCATGGTCGGCGTAATAGGATGTTTTCAGCTGCAGCGGCGTCAGGCCCAGCTCGTCATAGGCGCCCAGTAGACCGATGGCCGGGCTGGCCAGATCGACCAGCAGAATGTCGCCGCTTTGCAGACTGGTGTTGCCGGTGGCCATCAACAGCAGATTGCGAAACTTGCCGTGGCGCTCCACCGCAATCACGTTGATGCCGTACTGCGTGCGCAATTCCAGTTCATCCAGCGTACGGTCGGCCAGCGGGGAATGGGGCAGCACGCGCAAGCGGCGCTCGCGCTCGAACAGGCGATAGTCGCCGGCCAGGTCGGCCAGGGTATGCCGCGAACGCCCCGAAGTCTGCTGCGTGTCCCTGGGGTTAAGCCAGCGACGCGCCACCAGCATGTAGCCGATGCCCAGCAGCAGAATCGCCAGGCCGATGGGGGTGAAGGCGAAAAAGCCAAACCCCTCCAGACCGGCGCGGCGCAATTCGCTGTGCACCACCAGATTAGGCGGCGTAGCCACCAGGGTCAGCATGCCGCTGATCAAGCCGGCGAAGGCCAGCGGCATCATCAGCCGGCTGGCTGGCACACGCAGGCGCACGGCAATGCCCAGCACCACCGGAATGAAGATCGCCACCACACCGGTGGAGCTCATCACCGAGCCGAGGGTGGCCACTGCCAGCATCAGCAGAATCAGCAGTCGTGTTTCGCTGCTGCCGGCCGTCTTCACCAGCCAGTCGCCCAGGCGGTAGGCAATGCCGGTGCGCACCAGGCCATCGCCAATCACAAACAGCGCGGCAATCAGCACCACACTGGGGTCGCTGAATCCAGCCAAGGCTTCGGGAACCGTGAGGATGCCGGTCAGCGGCAAGGCCACCATGGCCAACAGGGCGACCACGTCCATGCGCGGCCTGTTGCGCACGAACAGCACGACGCAGATGCCCAGCAGGAGAAGAACCAGCAGCAAATCGGTATTCATAGGATCACAACGAGAAGAAGGGATATCGGCCAGGAAAAATGCCGCCCTACCATACCTGGCTATTCAGGTTTGAAAAGCCATAAACCGGGGAGCGTGATGAAAAAATGCCAGCACCCCAGCGCAGCTGATAACGCGTCGCCAGTGGCCCCCCAGCGCGCATCTTGGGCGGCGACTTGTGGGACAATTCCGCTCCCGCGTTTTTGCCCCGATGACCATCATGTCCAGTACTTCCCGCTTGACCCCGCCCAAGGCCGCGCTGCACCCGCGCAACCGCCATCAGGGCCGTTATGACTTTCCGGCACTGATCAAAAATTGTCCGGAACTGGCACAATTCGTCATCCTCAATCCGTACGGCAAGCAGAGCATCGACTTCGCCAACCCCGAGGCCGTGCGGGTCTTCAACCGCGCCCTGCTGGGCCACCTCTACGGCATTCGCCACTGGGACATTCCGCCGGGTTATCTGTGCCCACCGGTTCCGGGGCGCGCCGATTATGTGCACGGCCTGGCCGACGTGCTGGCCGCCGACAACGAGGGGCAAATTCCCCGTGGCCGCCGTATTCGCGTGCTGGATATCGGCACAGGCGCCAACTGCATCTATCCGCTGCTGGGCCAGCACGATTACGGCTGGCACTTCACCGGTACCGACATTGATGCCACCGCGCTGCGCTCGGCGGCCACCATCATCAAGGCGAACCGCCTCGACCAGGCCATCGCCCTGCGCCAGCAAGCAGATCCCCGGCATATCTTTCAGGGCCTGATACAAGCTGACGAGCGCTTCGACCTGACGCTGTGCAACCCGCCCTTCCACGCCTCGGAAGAAGAAGCCAGCCGGGGCAGTCAACGCAAGTGGCGCAACCTGGGCAAGCTTGATCCCAAGCGCAAACTGCCGGTGCTGAATTTCGGAGGCCAGGCGGCCGAACTGTATTGCCACGGTGGCGAAGCGGCATTTATTGCACGCCTGGCGAGTGAAAGCGCCCTGTGTGCTGGCCAGGTCTGCTGGTTCAGCAGCCTGGTGTCCAAAGCTGCCAACCTGCCAACGCTACAGCGCCAACTCAAACAACTCGGCGCGTGCGAGGTAAATACCATCGCCATGGCCCAGGGCCAGAAACAGAGCCGTTTCGTAGCCTGGACCTTTCTTGGGGAGGAACAGCGCCTGGCCTGGCGTCGCGAACGCTGGCAAAACGCGGGTGCATGACAGGCAGCGGGGCTAGGTAACGGCCTTGCCGTGGGAATCAGGAAAAGTGCATGCCGACATAGGGCTGCAGCAACAAGACAGTGTGGTACGCAGCGCCCATGAACAGAACCAGCAGGCATAGATAAGCAGCATGCATCAGAACGCTGCGCGCAAAACGCCCCGTCCACCAGCGGTTGAACACCATGAGCAACCAGGCCAACGGCATAGTCGACAGGGCAATGATCACCCCTGTGGAGGTTTGCGGCTGCGTTACCAGCAAGGTCACAACGCTCAGCATGATGATTGCGTACAACCTGTGGCGACGCGCACGCCAGGGGCTGTGCAACGGGACCGGCTTCATGTCTCGCTCCTGATTGTTTTTTGACATCAAGCCGGTGGATAGCAAGAAATCTGCCACTGATGGCATAACATCATCACTGGCCGTTGCTGATCCTGCATTTAAAAACCTGCTTAGCGGATGAACGTTTTGCTGACGTCGCGAAATTGCTCGGTTCCGGCACGCTCTAGCCATTCAAAGGCAACCATTTCCCGAGAAACGATCACTGCACCGGCCTGGCGCATACGCTCCAGAGCCAGCGCCTTGTTGGCGGGCAGGCGCGACGCCACGGCCTCCGAGACTATGAACACCTGACGTCCTCGAGCGAGTAGCTCCAGCACGGTTTGCAACACACACACATGCGCCTCGGCACCGCAGACCACGAATTGCTGGCGCTCACCGCCCGGCTGGGCAAGCAGCGCGTCATCCGTGGCGGAAAATCTCATTTTTTCGACGGTGACCGCGCCGTCAAGATGCGCCCGCAGCGCAGCCACTGTTGACCCCAACCCTTTCGGGTATTGCTCGGTCACCAGAACAGGCACCTCAAGACGTTTGGCCACTTGCGCCAGCCAGGCACTGTTCTCCACCAGCGCTTCGGCGTCGTGCAAGGCCGGGCACAGGCGTTCCTGGATATCGATGACCAACAGGGTGGACGTGGCAGCGCGCATCAACATGAAAAAAACTCCCAGAACCGAACGTCGAAGAGAACCAAGCCAGACTCGGCACAGCGATCGAAGAAGACCAAAGGCTGGCACGAAGAACAAGCCCCAGGAAAGCCCGATTGACAAGCCAACTGAGACACAAGTCAAGCCTTGGACCTCCTGATGGCACAAAGCCTTCCAGAGCGGCATTCGACTGCTTTACCGTATCCCAACGACAGAAGGGCGTCTTGCAGACAGGTTCAGGAAGGACCACCTACCATGAGCAGTACCATTCTCCCCCCCGGTGCTAAAAAGCCAAACACCGCCCTAGCCGAACGCGGAATCCAGCCCCGCTTCGGCGAACTGGCGCAGGATTGTCGACAACGGATCATGAATAGGTTGGCCGAGCGACTGGGCACAGTCTTCACGCTGGTCGACCGCACCCTGGTAACGCACGCGGAGAAGGCTGGGAACAACAAACTCCAGTCCCTATTTTTCGACAGCATGCGCGACATCCGCCATCAGCGGGCCTCGATTGAACGCGTTTACCATCAGCAGATTGCCAACCGTTTTACTCAATTCCTCGAAGGACCGACGCCACTTGCCTCCACGGTTACCAGGGCTGAATCACTGAGCTTGATCGAGCACGAGGATTACGAGGAAACCCTGCTGGTGACCAACATGGCCAGCCGAGTCAAGGCACGTTGCCCTCAGGCCCTGTTCGCGCTCACTCAGCGCCTGGCGCTACTCAATCGAGGGCAGCGACTACCTGATCTGGACAACCCGTTCGCCCCGCAGGTCATTGCCCAGGCCTTTCGTCACGCCCTGGCGCCCAGCGCATTCAGCCTGCGTATCAAAACCATTTTGTACACCCTGTTCGAGCAACAGGTCATGGACGACCTGGATGCGCTCTACGATGACCTCAACTCTTGCCTGATCGCAGCTGGCGTACTGCCTAATCTGAAATTCAGCGTCCAGAACCCGGACGAACCGCTTAACCCAGCCAAACAGGCCTCGACGCATTCAGCCGCCGGCAACGGTGGAGGCAGCACCCCGCATACCGGAAAATCCCGCCGGGATTCGTCCACGGAGCCGACCGCAGCGCCTGCCGAAGATCCAGCGGCCTGGTTTCTCGGCCTGAGCGAACTGCTCGATACCCACCGCCAACAAGCACCCGAGGCGCCGCTGTTAGGCGGCCGAAGCATCGTCAGCTTCGCGCTACGCACCGCAACCAGTACCTATTCAGCCGGCGAGTTGCAGGCGGCGCTGGATCGCCTGCAAGAGCAGTCCGCCGCAAACCTGGCGCAACGGCTGGGCCAACCGCAGCCGGTTGAGTCGTTCAAGGTCGACCTGTATAACCAGTTGGAGATTCGCAGCCAGCTACCCGGCCAGCAAAAACTCGCGAGCGAGGAAGCCGATGTCGTCGATCTGGTGGGCATGCTGTTCGACTTCATCCTCAAGGATCAAAACCTGCCAGATAGCTGCAAGATCGCGTTATCGCACCTGCATACGCCTTATCTGAGAATCGCCTTGCAGGACAAAGCACTCTTCACCCTGCCCCAACATCCCGCGCGCATACTGCTTAACAGCCTCGCCCAGGCGGGTGTGCTCTACGGAGACGAGGAGGATGACAGCGGTCTGCTGAGCAAGATCCATTGGGTTGTGGAGCAGGTGCTGCGCAACTACCGCGGAGAGCAGCGACTGCTGAAAGATCTGCTCGACGAGTTCACGACCTTTGTCACCGCCCTTCGGCACAGGATCGAACTGCACGAGCGGCGGGCCGTAGAGGCAGCCAAAGGCCGCGACCGCTTGACCACCGCCCGTAACCTGGCACTGGACGTCATTGCCCGGGCGCAGCAGAACCGTGAACTGCCCGCCATGATTCGCGGTTTCTTCGAACAGACTTGGCTCGATGTCTTGGTGTTCGTGCTGCTTCGTCACGAAGCCTCCAGTGAGCAATGGCAGCGTGTCTGCACCACCACCGAGCAACTGGCCTGGAGCTGCACCGCGCTCACCGATGCCGAGCAGGAAAAGCTGCGCGGCCTGCGCCTTGCGTTGCTGGAGGACGTTCGCCAGGGAATGCTCTGGCTCGGCGGCCTGCATGACGACAGCATTCGCCAGCGACTACGCGACATCGTCGCCTGTCAGCTGGCGGCACAACACGGCCAGCCCAGCGTATCGGCCCCAACGGCAACAGGCAGCGTCCCCACCCTGGGCATCAATCGCTTGGACATCGAGCTTGGCGAGGAGGCCGAACTGTTACGCACGCCCCCGCCCAAGGTGCTGTCGCCGCGCATCCAAGCCCTGGTCGAGCAGCTGAAACACCTGGAGTTCGGCACCCGATTCGAGTTCATCCAGGGCGAGGAGCGCCGCCGGCTCAAGCTCTCCTGGTTCAGCCCGACCAGTCACAACTACATGTTCGTCGACCACAGCGGACTGCGAGTGGCGGTCAAGCCGATCGACGTGCTAGCCGAGGAAATCGACCAGGGCCAGGCGCGCATCCTACCCCCCAGGGTCACCGCTCCGCTGGTCGACCGAGCGCTGGCCGCTATCGTCCGTGTACTGCATCGTTTCTCCGGCCGCCTGCCGGATTCCGCTCAAGGAACCGACACTCCATGAACGAACGTCGTCGTCATGATCGCTACAGCGCCACACCGCATCTGGAAGTGTTCGAGCGGCATTCCGGGATCCGCCTGGGCAGCCTGGCCGACTTATCGCTAGAGGGTTTCATGCTGTTCTGTGAGCAGTCTCAGCCCGCCGATACGGTCGTTGAATGCCGTCTGCTGCTGCCGCAACCACTGGATGGAATCGACGAAATCCATTTGGCTGCCGATTGCCTGTGGAGCAGGCCGGGCGCGGAAGGCCAGAGCAGCTGGGCCGGTTATCAGATCCTCGACATATCGGAAGCACATAGCGCCGTGCTGCAAAAACTGATGGTCGATTAGCCGGGCCTTCAGAAAAGCTCTGTAGCAAAGAAAAACGCCATGTACCGCAGCGACGGACATGGCGTTTCGGTGAACACAGTGCCGGGAACAGCCAGCGCCCCCGACCCGCTGTACCCATTCAGGCGAAGACGATATCGTCGCCCTCCACCTTGGCATGCACCACCGCGCCGGGCGCGAACTGACCGGAGAGAATCTGCTGGGCCAGGGGGTTTTCGATCCAGCGCTGAATGGCGCGCTTGAGCGGCCGCGCGCCATAGACCGGGTCGTAACCCACTGCCACCAGCTTGTCCAACGCCTCGTCGCTGATCTCCAGGCTCAGCTCGCGTTCGGCTAGACGCTGGCGCAGGCGGCCCAGTTGGATCTGGGCAATGCCGGCGATCTGCTCACGGGCCAGCGGGTCAAAGACCACCACCTCGTCGATACGGTTGATGAACTCGGGCCGGAAATGGTGACTGACCGCATCCAGCACCGCCGCACGCTGGGCATCCGGGTCGCCGACCAGTTCCTGAATCTGCGTGGAGCCCAGGTTGGACGTCATCACAATGACCGTGTTCTTGAAGTCCACCGTGCGGCCGTGACTGTCGGTCAGGCGACCGTCTTCGAGAACCTGCAGCAGCACGTTGAACACATCCGGGTGAGCTTTTTCGACCTCGTCGAGCAGCACCACTGAGTAGGGTTTGCGCCGCACGGCCTCGGTCAGATAGCCGCCTTCCTCGAAGCCGACATAGCCGGGCGGCGCACCGATCAGCCGCGCCACAGAGTGCTTCTCCATAAACTCGGACATGTCGATACGAATCATCGCCTCCTCGGTGTCGAAGAGGAACTCGGCCAGCGCCTTGCACAGTTCGGTCTTGCCTACACCGGTCGGGCCGAGGAACAGGAAGGAGCCGCTCGGCCGGTTCGGATCGGCCAGCCCGGCCCGCGAGCGGCGCACCGCGTTGGACACCGACACTACGGCCTCATGCTGACCAATCACCCGCTGGTGCAGCAGGTCTTCCATCTTCAGCAGCTTCTCGCGTTCGCCTTCGAGCATCTTGGACACCGGGATACCCGTCCACTTGGAAACCACTTCGGCAATCTCTTCGTCGGTGACCTTGTTGCGCAGCAGTTGCTTCTCCGTCTTGCCATGCTGCTCGGCCATCTGCAGGCTGCGCTCCAGGTCAGGGATGGCCTGGTACTGGATACGCGCCATGGTTTCCAGATCACCCTTGCGCCGCGCGGCTTCCATTTCCTGACGCGCCTGCTCGATCTTCTGCTGGATCTGCGCGGTACCCTGCACCTCGGCTTTTTCGGATTTCCAGATCTCTTCCAGATCGGCGTATTCGCGCTGCAAGAGCTGGATCTCTTCCTCGAGTTTTTCCAGGCGCTTCTTGGTGGCCTCGTCGTCTTCTTTCTTCAGCGCCTCGCGCTCGATCTTCAGCTGGATCAGACGGCGGTCCAGGCGGTCGAGTTCTTCTGGCTTAGAGTCGATCTCCATGCGAATGCGGCTGCCCGCCTCGTCGATCAGGTCGATGGCCTTGTCCGGCAACTGGCGGTCGGTGATGTAGCGGTGCGAAAGTTTGGCGGCGGCGATGATCGCGCCGTCGGTGATGGTCACGCCGTGGTGCACTTCGTAGCGCTCTTTCAGGCCGCGCAGGATGGCAATGGTGTCTTCCTCGCTCGGCTCGTCAACCAGCACCTTCTGGAAGCGCCGTTCCAGAGCGGCATCCTTCTCGACGTACTGACGGTATTCATCCAGCGTGGTGGCGCCTACGCAATGCAGTTCGCCCCGAGCCAGGGCCGGCTTGAGCATATTGCCGGCATCCATGGAGCCTTCGGCCTTGCCGGCACCGACCATGGTGTGCAGCTCGTCGATAAACAGGATCACCCGCCCTTCCTGCTTGCCCAGTTCGTTGAGCACGGCCTTCAGGCGTTCCTCGAATTCGCCGCGGAACTTGGCGCCGGCGATCAGCGCGCCCATGTCCAGGGACAGCAGGCGTTTGTCCTTGAGACCATCGGGCACCTCACCGTTGATGATGCGTTGGGCCAGTCCCTCGACAATGGCGGTCTTGCCCACGCCGGGTTCGCCAATCAGCACCGGGTTGTTTTTGGTGCGGCGTTGCAAAACCTGGATGGTGCGACGGATCTCGTCGTCACGGCCGATGACCGGATCCAGCTTGCCCTCTTCGGCCAGCTTGGTCATGTCCACGGTGTACTTGTCCAAGGCCTGGCGAGCTTCTTCGGCATTCGGGTCATTGACCGCCGCGCCGCCACGCAGGTTGGCGATGGCGTTTTCCAGCGCCTTCTTGGTGACGCCCTGGCCGAGCAGCAGTTTGCCCAGCTTGGTGTTTTCATCCAGTGCAGCAAGCAGCACCAGTTCGCTGGAGATGTACTGGTCGCCCTTCTGCTGCGCCAGGCGGTCGGCCTGGTTGAGCAGGCGCGCCAGGTCCTGGGACATGTTCATGTCGCCGGTCGGGTTTTGCAGCTTGGGCAATTGGTCCAGTGCCTGGGTCAACGCTTGACGCAGGCTGTTGACATCGAAACCAACCTGCATCAGCAACGGTTTGATCGAGCCGCCTTGTTGCTCCAGCAGCGCCTGCATCAGGTGCAGCGGCTCAATGGAGGGATGATCAAAACCGACTGCGATGGATTGCGCGTCGGACAGGGCGAGCTGCAACTTGCTGGTTAAACGATCGATACGCATGGAAAGTCATCCTCATGATGAAGGCAGGCAGGCGCGCTGAATCGCGCCTGTAGGCATGGCCTGCAAGATGCTTCTTAGATGAGGCTGATTGTTGAAGATTCAAGGCGGCGAGCCTTGATGCAAGTCAACGGCGAGGTAGAGGATTAACGTGGCCGGCGGCGCAACCGACTATTGCGCGAGCCAGATCAGCGACGCGAAACGCCCGGTCTGTGCGGAGCGCCGGTAGGAATAAAAGCGCGGGTCATTGTAGGTGCACAGTCCGCCACCATAAACGGCGGTGACGCCTTGCGCCGCCAGACGCAGGCGCGCCAGTTGATAAAGGTCGGCCAGATATTTACCGGCGTTGGCACTGGGCTGGAACGCCTCAGTGGCCAGCGGGTGATCAATCAGAAACGCCTCGCGCACCTCCGGCCCGACCTCGAAGGCGTCGGGACCAATCGCCGGCCCCAGCCACACGAGCACATCCTCGGCCGGCACGTTCAGGGCTTCCAAGGTAGCTTCCAGCATGCCGCCGGCCAACCCGCGCCAACCGGCATGGGCCGCCGCCACGCGGGTGCCGGCGCGGTCACAGAACAGCACCGGCAGGCAATCGGCGGTGAGAATCGTGCACGCCACATTGGGCGTCGCGCTCCAACTGGCATCCGCTTTATGCACTCGTTCCGGTTCGGCCTCGACCACGTCAATGCCATGCACCTGGTTGAGCCAGGCTGGCTGACACTGCAGCGCAGAGCACAAACGGCGACGGTTCTCGGCGACCGCAGCCGCATCATCCGCCACATGATCGCCGAGATTGAAGCTGTCGTAGGGCGGCTGGCTAACGCCACCACTGCGGGTGGTGACACAGGCGCGGACGGTGTCCGGCGCCGGCCAGTCGGGCAGCAGCCAGTCGCGGTTCATCAGACGAAGGATTCGTGGTCCTGGCGCAGCAGGGTCAGCAACCAGACAAGATCGTCCGGCAGCGGCGATTCCCATTTCATGCGCTTCTTGGTCACCGGGTGCTCCAGCTCCAGAAAACGCGCATGCAGCGCTTGACGCGGAAAATGCTTGAGGGTCTCGACCAGCGTCGGGCTGGCCGCCGGAGGAATACGGAAGCGACCGCTGTACACCGGATCGCCCACCAGCGGAAAACCGACATGGGACATATGCACACGGATCTGGTGCGTGCGCCCGGTTTCCAGCTTGACCCGCGTGTGGGTGTGCGAGCGGAACCGCTCCAGCACCCGGTAATGACTGACCGCCGGCTTGCCACCCTCGATCACCGCCATGCGCTGGCGCTGGCTGGAGCTGCGGCCGATGGGTGCATTGACCGTGGCGCCAGAGGTGATCACCCCGATCACGATGGCCTCGTAGATACGGGTGACGCTGCGCTTTTGCAGCTGATCGACCAGATCGGTGTGGGCTTCCAGGGTCTTGGCCACCACCATCAGACCAGTGGTGTCCTTGTCCAGACGATGGACGATGCCGCAACGCGGTACCTGATCGATACCCGGCACATGGTGCAGCAGGGCGTTAAGCAAGGTTCCGTCGGCATGCCCCGCCGCCGGGTGAACCACCAGCCCAGAAGGCTTGTCGATCACCAGCAACTGGTCGTCTTCATAGACGATGTTCAGGGCGATATCCTGCGCCACCCATTCACCCTGGACTTCCTGTTCGGCATCCAGATCCAGCACCGACCCGCCATGCACGGTGTCGCGCGGGCGCAGTACGGCGCCGTCGACCGTCAGACGACCATCCTTGATCCAACCGGATAGACGCGAACGTGAATGATCGGCGAACAGCTGCGCAGCAACCTGATCGAGACGTTGCCCGCCCAGTTCACTGGGAACTTCGGCGCGCAGTTGGATGGCTTGTTTAGTAGTCGGGGACATGCTCGGCAACGGCGAGGCGCGGCCTTTGGTTTCGGCGGCGCGCTTGTGATTAAATACGACTCTTTGTCCCGGTACACCGGGGCGCTCACTATATCAGGACGGCTCGGAGCACGACAGCCGGCCGTCACAGGGACGCTAGCTGCCATGCATGTGAAACACCTGTTGCTGATTGCCACCCTGGCCCTTGCCGCTTGCGCTTCCAACGAGCCAAGCGATGAGAATCTGAGCGAGGCCGATCTGTATCGGCAAGCGCAATCCGCTCTGGACGGCAAGAGCTATACCAACGCCGTCACCAAACTCAAGGCACTGGAGTCGCGCTATCCCTTTGGCCGCTACGCCGAGCAAGCGCAGCTGGAGTTGATCTACGCCTACTACAAGAATGGAGAGCCGGAAGCGGCCAAGTCGGCTGCTGAACGTTTCATCCGCCTGCATCCGCAGCACCCCAGCGTCGACTATGCGTATTACCTGAAAGGACTGGCAGCTTTCGATCAGGATCGCGGCCTGATGGCGCGCTTCCTGCCGCTGGAGATGAGCAAGCGCGATCCGGGCGCCGCACGTGACTCCTACAACGAATTCGCGCGCCTGACCAATCGCTACCCCAACAGCCGCTACGCACCCGATGCCAAGCAGCGCATGATCTACCTGCGCAATGTGCTGGCCGCCTATGAAGTGCATGTGGGCAACTATTACCTCAAGCGTAACGCCTATGTTTCGGCGGCCAACCGGGGCCGCTACGTGGTGGAGAACTTCCAGGAAACCCCTGCGGTTGGCGACGGTCTGGCCTTGATGGTCGAAGCCTATCAACGCCTGCGCCTGAATGACCTGGCCGACACCAGCCTGGCTGCGCTAAAGCTCAACTACCCGCAACATCCAAGCCTGGTGGACGGCGAGTTCGTCCCGCGCGAGAAAGGCGACGATGAACGCTCCTGGCTGGCCAAGGCGACCCTCGGCCTGATCGAAACCGATGCACCGCTGCCGCCGGGTGAAACCCGTGCCAGCCAGGATGTGCAGCGCCAGTTTCAAGATGCCGAAGAAGCGCTGCCCGAGGAGCTCAAGGTCGACGAGCCGGCCAAGCGCTCATGGTGGAGTCGCTTGACCTTCGGACTCTTCGACTGAGATAAACCCAAAGGGGGAGCCACGGCTCTCCCTTTTTTTATCTGCCCTGTTTTGCCTGGCTTATAGAAGGAACTGTGCATGAGCACTCCCGTCGCCCTGATTACAGGTTGTTCCGGCGGCATCGGCCGCGCCCTTGCCGAGACCTTTCGTGCCGCCGGTTACGAGGTCTGGGCCTGCGCCCGCAAGGCCGAAGACCTGGCCGAACTGCAGATGGCCGGTTTTACCGCCGCAGCTTTGGATGTCAACGATGCACAGGCCACAGAAAATCTGGTCGCCCGCCTCCAACGGGAAGCAGGACGCCTCGATGTGTTGGTCAACAATGCCGGTTACGGTGCCATGGGGCCGTTGTTGGATGGCGGCGTCGACACCTTGCGTGCCCAGTTCGAAACCAATGTCTTCGCGGTGATCGGGCTGACCCGTGCGTGCTTTCCACTGCTGCGCCAGAGTCGTGGCCTCGTGGTGAATATTGGTAGCGTCTCAGGCGTGCTGATCACGCCTTTCGCCGGTGCCTACTGCGCTTCCAAGGCCGCGGTGCATGCGCTGTCTGACGCCCTGCGTCTGGAATTGTCACCCTTTGGTATCGACGTGCTGGAAGTCCAACCTGGCGCCATCGCTTCAAGCTTTGGCGCTACGGCCAGCCGAGGGGCCGAAGCCTTGATCGCCAGCCACTCGCCCTGGTGGCCATTGCGCGATGGGATTCGAGCACGTGCCGGAGCATCTCAGGATCAGCCGACCCCAGCCAGCGACTTTGCTCGCGGCGTCGTCAAGGCCATCAAAGCCCCTCGCCGTCCCCGCCTGCTCCGCCTGGGCAATGGCAGTCGCGCCTTGCCGCTGATGGCTACGCTGTTGCCCAAGGGGCTGCTGGAGTTTGTGTTACGCCGCCGTTTTGGCTTGAATCGGCAGCTGTAAGCGAACTGAATCAATCCGGGCGCTCCCTTTGGGGTTGCCCGGATAATCAAGCAAGACTGGTGCAGCCATCCAGGTTCCATCCCAAGGCACAATCAGCACGCCCACCTGCACGCCAACGGCCTCCCTGTGAGACAATTTGCCGTTCCGCAATCAGTCGTGCCATCCCCATCACCATGTTGCGCGCTTCTTTCCCCCTCCCTATTGACGGCCTGCGCTGATGGTCGACATCCGCAAGGTTCAGCAACGCGACTGGCTCGACGCCTTCGAGTCAGCCTACGTATCACGTGGCCGAACCTATGCCGCCGCTGGCTTCTCACGTCTCGTGGAAATCGATGGGCAGGTTCTTAAAGCCAGCTGCCAAGGCTCCAATGACCGGCAGTATCGGCAATCCATCCGTTTGCAGCCACGGCCCACGCGTTGGGAAGTCCATGGTCTGTGCAGTTGCCCTGTTGGGTACAACTGCAAACATGTGGTTGCCGCATTGCTGCTGCTGGAACAGCAGTACCGACAGGGTCAGTCACCCACGCTTCGGCGCTCGGCCCCCCAACAAGTCATCCGTGACGATATTCAGCCTCGCCCCCTGCTGTATCTCAACAGCCATACCCGCGTGCACTTCGATGCCCGTAAGGGGCGCATGACTGAGCAGACCCAGCACCGCGCAGCGCTGGCCTTCGACTATGACGGTCAGCTCATTCACGGCAAGGCTTCGGGTGACCTGCTGCGTTTTATCGCCCCGGATAAACAGCTGCGCATCCGCCGCCACAGCGAAGCGGAAGCGCTGTACCGGCAACGCCTGACGGAACTGGGATTCAGCACCGCCTTGCGGGTCAGCGAGGCACTGTCGGAGAAAGTTGGCGAGCCGCTGCAACTGCCCAACGATGCCAGCTGGA
The DNA here is from genome assembly GCF_014836765.1 of Serpens gallinarum. GTDB lineage: Bacteria > Pseudomonadota > Gammaproteobacteria > Pseudomonadales > Pseudomonadaceae > Serpens > Serpens gallinarum. Next base: position 2,501 of record NZ_JACSQG010000005.1, on the reverse strand, counting down.
TGCAGTTTGTCCGCACCGACGTACCGCAGCTGCAGCGCGAGAACTGGCAGATTCATATTCTTCCGGATTTTCATTTCAATCTGGCAAACGTAGACGGCTGGTACGCGCAGCTCGAGGAAACAACTGACCACCAGTGGTTCGACCTGGAAATGGGCATTGAAGTGGAAGGCCAGCGCATCAGCCTACTGCCGATTCTGCTCCAGGCAATCCGCGCCACGCCCTGGCTGCTCGATGCTCAAGCTCTGAACCGCAGCGACGCGGACGCCTTTTTTCTCGCCGCACTGCCAGGCGAGGGTAGCCGCCGCGTGGCCCTGCCGTTTTCCCGGCTGAAGCCGCTGCTCAGCACACTCGGTGAGCTGTACTTCAACGATCAGCCTGCCGACTTGCAACGCTTGCGCCTGGCCAGCCCCGATGTCGCTCGCTTGCACACCCTGGAAAATAGCGTCGAGCTGCGCTGGCAAGGTGGAGAACGCCTTCGTGAACAGGCGCGTCGACTGCATGAACAGACCGAGCACAGCATTCAACCACCGCTCGGCTTGCAGGCCCAATTGCGCCCTTATCAATTGCAAGGGCTGGCCTGGATGCAATCCCTGGATGAATTGGGCATGGGCGGCATACTGGCCGATGACATGGGGCTGGGCAAAACACTGCAGACGCTAGCGCTGATCCTGTCCAAAAAAGTCGCGTGCCGCCTCCAGGCACCCGCCTTGATCATCATGCCCACCAGCTTGATTGCCAATTGGCTGGATGAAGCCGCTCGCTTCACACCTCAACTGCGCGTTCTGGCCCTGCATGGGCCGAAGCGAAAACAGCACTTCGCCAACCTGGGCCAATACGACCTACTGCTCAGCACTTACGCGCTGATACCGCGCGACTTTGCGGCTCTGGCTCAACAACCGCTGGAGTTGCTTATTCTCGACGAAGCGCAGAACATCAAGAACCCGCGCAGCAAGGCCGCTCAGGCTCTGGGCAAGCTGACCGCTCGACAACGCCTGTGCCTTACGGGTACGCCTATGGAAAACCACCTGGGCGAGCTCTGGTCGTTATTCAACGTGCTCATGCCAGGCTGGCTAGGTAACGAACAGGCCTTTAATCGCCACTATCGCGTGCCCATCGAAAAGCACGGCGACGCCGAACGCATGGCGTTGCTGCGCGCGCGCATACGACCGTTCATGTTGCGGCGTACCAAGGAACAGGTAGCACGAGAACTACCACCGAAGACCGAAATCATCCACTGGGTGGATCTGACCCAGAGTCAGCGTGATCGCTATGAAACCTTGCGTCTGGCCATGGATCGCAAGGTGCGGGAAGAGATCGAGCGTCAGGGCTTGGCCCGCAGTCAACTGGTGATTCTGGAAGCGCTTCTGCGCCTACGCCAAGTCTGCTGTGACTTGCGTCTTCTGGACGGAGCAAATAGCGGAAAACCGGAACACTCGGGCAAGCTCGTCGCCCTGATGAGCATGCTGGAAGAACTGTTTGCCGAAGGGCGTCGGGTTCTGCTGTTTTCCCAGTTCACCGGCATGCTGGCCTTGATCGAAACCGAACTGCAGCGACGAGGCATTCCCTATGCTCTGCTGACTGGCAGCACCCGCGACCGTGGCACGCCGGTGCGCGAGTTTCAGGCTGGCAAGCTGCCGATCTTCCTGATCAGCCTCAAAGCTGGCGGGGTTGGGCTAAACCTTACCGCAGCCGATACGGTGATTCACTTCGACCCTTGGTGGAATCCTGCCGCAGAAGCCCAAGCGAGCGATCGCGCTTACCGGATCGGTCAGACCAAGCCGGTATTCGTCTACAAATTGATTGCCCGTGGCAGCGTTGAAGAAAAAATCCAGCAGTTGCAGCAACAGAAAGCTCAACTCGCAGAAAGCATTCTGGCGGGCGATCAGCCTGACGTGAGGATGTCGCCAGAGGACCTCGACGCACTGCTGGGCCCTCTGGCCGTCAGCTAAGCCCTCAGGCCTTCAAGATCTCGTTTTCAACGACATACCAAATCTTGCTGCGCATGTCGTTGAGTACGGTCAGCCGGGCCTCTTCGTCCGCAGCGCCCTGCATGTCCTGCCCCAGGCCGCTGACCAGATAAATGATGGCGTCTATTGCCTTGCTGGTGTGCTCATCAAGTTCGCGTCCGGCTAACTCCAGCTTGTCGGACAGGTCGTGCCAGATGCTCTGACGGACTTCGGTAAACACCTGATCCACGGCAGTTTGCTCGATCTCTTCGGCGTTCAGCGACGGGTGAGATACCAAATAAACCACCTGCTCCATGACCGCATTGATCAAAGCATTATCCTGTTGCACACCCATCGTAGAACTACCTTAGAAAAAGAACTCATCAAGTTAGCGGCCGTAAAGACTAATAATTGAACTTAAATTTTCCGCGCACACAGACAAAACCCCAACCCGCGTGCGCGGATTGGGGTTTTGGGTTTAGGCGCTTGACGATGACCTACTCTCACATGGGGAAACCCCACACTACCATCGGCGAAGAGTCGTTTCACTGCTGA
>NZ_JACSQG010000004.1 GCF_014836765.1 Serpens gallinarum | reverse complement strand
AGGTTGATGGTCCAGCGCTCGGCCTGCTGCTGGCTGCCGGCTGAGCCAGCGGGCGCCACGCCGTTGGCCGCCTGCAGCGTGGGTGAGGCGGTGAGCAGGCTGGCGGTGAGCAGGGCGAGGGTCAGACGCGAAAAAGTCGAAGGCATCGGTCAGTCGCTTTCCGTGGGCTGTTCGATAGGGGGTGGGGGTGTTTCGAGCGGCTCTTCCAGTTCTTGCCGCCATTCGCCGAGGCGTTCGCGTAGCTGGTCGAGACTCAGGTCCTCATCCTGCAAGTCGCTAAATGGTGCGGACAGATCGTCGTCGGATGGGCCGACTGGCGCCGCAACGTTGCTCGGATTCCCATGTTGCGGGAAATACAGTGTTTCCAGGCGACCGTTGCGTTCAACCTCGATGCGGTCAGCATAGACCGCATGCAGGCGAACGCCGGATTCCAGTTCGCTGCCTATTTCAAACCGCTGGGGCTTGGCGCCATTGCGCTGGATGATCGCGCTGGAGCGCAGAGGGTTGGCATTGACGAAGCTGCCATGCAGGGTCAGGCGCAGTGTGGTGGCCGGCGGCGCGCCCTGAGCAACGGGAGTGGGGCCAAACAGGGCGGCCAGCTGGGCCAAGGTAGGCGTGGCTGGAGGTGCCGCTAGGCGAGATTCAACGGCAGCTGGCGGGTTACGCAACAGCTGTAGCCATTCCACGCTCTGCCAGGCCAGGCTGGCGCCCAGGAGCATCAGCAGCAGGACGCTGAGCACCAGGGGTGCCTGACGCTGCAGCCAGTGGGTAAAGACGGAGGTGGATATGGGCAAGACAATGCTCCCTGTATTTCTTTTGGGTGCAGGCATCAAGGAACCGAGTCTGGAAGCAGGTCACTAAGCTGAACTTTATGGCTCCGAGAATAGACTAGAAGCCTGAGGGCTCTGACCCAAGGGTCTGCATAACAGCCCGCTGCTCGCGAGGCCGGCGCTGATACGCCGCCTGGGCCAAGCATTCGGGAGGGACTTGGTCTAGGCGACTAGCACCTAAGACATGCTTCAGGCCGAACTGTCTTACAACCAAAGAGATTAACGCTGTGAACAAGCAACGCGGTTTCACGCTGATCGAAATCATGGTGGTGGTGGTCATCCTCGGCATTCTCGCCGCCTTGGTGGTGCCGCAGATCATGAGTCGTCCGGATCAGGCCAAGGTCACCGTGGCCAAGGGGGACATCAAGGCGATTTCGGCGGCCCTGGACATGTACAAGCTCGACAACCACAGCTACCCGAACACCCAGCAGGGATTGGAAGCCTTGGTACGCAAGCCGTCCGGCAATCCGCCGGCGCGCAACTGGAATCCGGACGGTTACCTCAAGCGCATGCCGGTCGATCCGTGGGGCAATCCCTATCAGTACCTGGCGCCGGGTACCCGCGGGCCGTTCGATCTGTATTCGTTCGGTGCTGATGGCAAGGAAAGCGGCACTGACCTGGATGCCGATATCGGCAACTGGGATTTCTAGCAGCCCAGTGCCTGGAGGTTATATGGCTGCCTGGAACCGGAAGCAGATAACGAGCTACTTACACGCATCGCCCCTGATGCAGCGTTGGCGGCAGCTGGCGCGTCGTGAACGCATGATGCTGGGTTTGCTGGGGCTGTTTCTGTTGGCTGTCGTGCTGTACCTGGGATTCTGGAAGCCCGCAGTCGAATACCGGGCCGCTTCACTGACCTATTTTCAGGAGCAGCGTGATTTGCACGCCTATCTGCAGGCGCGAGCGCCAGAGGCTCGGGGGCTGCAGGGGCAGCCAAAAGCTCGTCTGGATCCTGCGCGCCTGCAAGGCGAGGTCACTGCAAGCGCTACGCAGCAAGGCCTGTCGGTGGAGCGTTTGGAGGCCGGGGCCGAGGGTGCTCTTCAGGTCAGTCTGCAACCGACCGAGGCGGCTCGATTGCTGAACTGGCTGGCCGAGCTGGAAAAGCAGGGCGTGCGTGTCGATGAGGCCGGTCTGGATCGCCAGGCCGACAGTCGCGTCAGCGTGCGTCTGACCCTACGCGTATCGCCCTAAATAAGGTTACGTCAATGCCTGATCTCACCCCTTGCATGGTTGCGGTTCTGCTTGCCTGCGCAGCCACTTTTTTGCTGCCTGCGCAAAGCCCGGCGGCGCAAACGCTTGCCCGACGGGTGCTGGACGAGTCGTTTGACGGTAAAACCTTGACGGATTTTGGCACGGCGGTAGTGGCTGCGAAAAACGTTTCCCTGGCTAGCGGCAAGGGCGTGAATCATTCGAACGCAATCAGAGTGGACTATCGAGGCAACAGCAGGGGCAGCGAGAGGGTCATTGTCAACTACAAGCTGCCCCCCTCCTTGTATTACACGCTGAGTTTCGACGTGAACTTCTGCTCGGAATTTGACTTTCGCAAAGGAGGCAAGCTGCACGGGCTTGGTCCGGCCAGGCCTGTTGCTGGTGGTAACCGGATATCCCCGTCGCGGTGGAGTGCCAGGGCGATGTTCCGGCGTGACGGCGGATTGCAGACCTACATTTACAGTCAGAACATGAAAGGTCGTTACGGTGACGTTGTTATCGCCAAAAATTTCCGCTTCGAACGAGGCCATTATTATGCGGTGTCGTTGCAGGTGGTACTCAACAACCCGGCATCAGAAAGTAATGGCTATATGCGAATATATGTAGACGATGCTCTGGTTGCCGAACACCGCAGCATCAAGTTCCGCTCCGCCGAGACGTTGGACTCCCATATCAATACGCTGATGTTCAATACCTTTCACGGCGGTCACAGCGCCGACTGGGCACCTCGCAAGGCCGATGGATCCTATGCGGTGACCTGTGCTTATTTCGATAATTATTCAGTTTCCCCCTCGCTTACAGTCAAGCGTGGGCCTGGGTAACGGTACTTGGGCTTATAGCAGAACGCTTCGTTTAGAGGAGTGCTGGTGCAAAAGTCGGCCGACTATTACGCCAAGTCAAAGTTCGTTCTTTCTGAGCAATGGCCGCTTTAAATATTGATGAATTCTGGTGATTCGGCCAATCGTCGGAGAGCGTCTTGGGACTGTTTCAAAATGTCTACCCTCCCTCATGTGCTCCTCATCCCGATATGCATTGCATGAGGAAGCTCGACTATTTCGGATTCACCTAACGTCATGTTTGCGCCAAAAGGCCTTTGATAGTTTTGTGGTGAGTTTCCAGGGGTAATTGAGTTTCAACGATGCAAGTGACTGCGACACAGAGCTTTTCATTGACGCAGCCGTAAGCCAGTTCCGCCATTTCAACTGACTTGCGATATCGACCATGGGTGACCCGAAGCGTACCTACCTAACGGTTAGGAGAATCTTATGGGTCGTCATCGCAAAACACTCTCAGATCACCTCTTGAGAGCCACGGCATTCGCAATACTCACCGTGCCTATTGCGCTTGTCGCTCAGGAGAGCGGCAACAATTCACAGGTCCCGTCGGGTAATGAAGGCATTTTCCTCGAGCGCGCCGAGCTATTGCTCAGCCAGATGACGCTGGAGCAGAAAATCCAGCAATTGGCCAACAAGCCCGAAGAGGTCGACTTTCCCGAAGGGACCTATCTCGCCTCGGGCGGCAGGCAAGCGACCTGTGGGTTCACTGCCATCGGCAGACGCATCACCGGCATTCCCGAGCTGGGCATCCCGACTATTCGTGAGATCAACGGCGGCAACGGCGTGCGCGGGGGCGACTGCGTACCGGAGCCGGTGAGGACCGCCGGACCCTCGATGACCCTCGCGGCGGCCAGTTTCGATCCTCAGTTGATGTATGCCTGGGGCGAGGTGGTGGGTAACGAGGCGCGTACCTTTGCCCACCAGATCATGCTTGGCCCAGCACTGAACCTGATCCGTTCGCCCTATGCCGGCCGTGCTCAGGAATACCCCGGTGAGGATCCGTACCTCGCCGGCATCATCGGCTCCGCCCAGGTTCGCGGCATCCAGTCGCAAGGCGTGCATTCGATGATCAAGCACTTCGCGGGCAACGAGCACGAATTCAATTTCGAACGCTGGACCGCGGCGTCGCGCATTCCCAGCCGGGCATTGCATGAGCTGTACCTGCTGCCCTTTGAAATGGCGGTCAGGGATGCGAAACCCGCCGGCATCATGTGCGCCTACCCGCACCTGAACGGTTCCTGGGCGTGCGACAGTGAAGAGCTGCTGCAGCAGACCCTGCGTGACCGCTGGGGCTTCGATGGCTGGATCGAGAGCGACCGGCGTGCCATGCACAGCACGGTGGACTCCTTGCTGGCGGGTGTCGGTTACGAGCTCGATGAGCAGCCGGTGTACTACTCCGAGGAAAACATCAAGGCCGCCATCGCTGCGGGTGAGATAACGGAGGAGGACGTCGACGCGGTGCTCTTGCCCCGTTACACCAAGATGTACGAGTTCGGGTTCTTCGATAACAGCTACAACCGCATGCTTCCGGTTGATTTCGAGACAAATGGAGCCAAGGCGCGCGCGTTGGCGGAAGCCGGTATCGTGCTGCTCAAGAACGAGGAGAGTCTGTTGCCGTTGGACGCGGCGGAGGTGCAGTCGATAGCGCTGATCGGTCACCCCTGGTTTGCAGGTTCGGCCACTATTCCGCCGCGTAATGGGGATCCGGCAGAGCTGACCACGGTAATCCCGCCATTTACCGTGACCCCGGAGCAAGGCCTGGAGCAGTACGTCCCTGCGGTGACCTATCTCGACGGTCATGACATCGCAGCAGCCGTAGAGCTGGCGCAAAATTCCGATGTCGTCGTACTTGGAGTGGGTACCACACCCCGTGAAACACGGGATCCGACGACCATCAGGCTGCCCACGTTCTGCTCGGAGAGCGAGCAGAACCCGGACGGAGAGGATTCCCACGAGCTGGGTGAGCAGCCCGATCAGGACTTGCCGACGACAGAAGTCTGTCTGGATCAGGAGGAGCTGATCCGCCAGGTTTCGGCAGTCAATCCCAAGACCATCGTGGTGCTCTACAGCGGGGCCGGTGTGGTCATGGATTGGGTAGACCAAGTGCCAGCACTCATAGCCGCTTGGTTCCCCGGCCAGGAAGATGGCGACATCATCGCCGACATCGTATTCGGTGCCCTCAACCCGTCGGGCAAGTTGCCGGTGACCTTCCCCAATACCGAACGTGAGGCGGCTTTCGCCACCGAAGCGCAGTATCCGGGCCTGCACGAGTTTACCGGCATACCCGGTGGCCCAGGCAGGGCGGGTGACCCGAACCTACCGCAGTTGGTCAGTCGCTACCTCGAGGGTTTGGAGATGGGCTACCGCTGGTATGAGGCGAATGCTGTTACGCCCCGGTTCCCCTTTGGGTATGGGCTGTCCTACACCACCTTCCAGTACAGCCACTTGAAGCTGAAGAGATCATTCCGGCCCGAATACGAAATGGTTGAGGTGAAGCTGCCGAATAGCCAAAAGCCGCGCGTCATTCGGAAGCTCAAGGACATCGTGCCGGTGCTTACCGCCGAGTTCCATGTCACCAACACGGGGACGGTCGCAGGCGGCGAGGCTGCGCAGGTTTACCTGCAATTGCCCCACAAGGCCCAGCAGCCTGCCAAGCGTCTGGTGGGCTTCCAGAAGGTCTTCCTCAATCCTGGTGAGAGTGCACAGGTCTCGGTCGAAATAGAGGCCAACGCCTCCAACCATCCGTTCTCCCACTTCGTTCCCACTATTCCCGATTACCTTCCGGCCTGGGCCGAAGGCGAGTGGGAAACTGAGGATGGGTATTATCGGGTGCTGGTGGGCGGGTCGTCGGCTGACACACCCCTCATCAAGTCCATCGCCATGGTGTTCCCGGACTTCAAGAAATGGGCCGTCTGGCCTGATCTTTTCCAAAAGGACACCGTCGCGAGTATGGACGGTACAGGGCATGACACAGGGCATATGAAGTAAGCACCCGTTGCCTTTGAGCGGGTGACGTTGCACACCATCGCGGGCAGGGAAGTCCGCGATTTTTGATGTGCGGCTAGCTCAGCGTGGTTTCGTCGGATGCGTTTCAACCCGCAATAACACGCCATCCTTCCCCAACCTGAACCGCGCAAAATCCTCCGCCAGGAACAGCCGCCCGCGATAAACAGCCGCAGCCTCCGCGCGGATATTCTCGATGGACAACCCACGGGCAGGCCGTGCCGAGTAACGGGCGCTGAAGTGTGTCAGTACCAGATTGGGAAGGTCGCTTGCCTGAGCGAAGGCGGCGACACTGGCGGCCGTGCTGTGGCCGAATAGGCTGCGTTCGTCGTTGGTCACCGCGTGGGTGAAGGTGGCTTCGTGAACGAGAACCTGGGCGTCGCGGCAGGCGTCGGCCAGCAGTTCGGGGCGGTCGTTGTCGCCACCGACCACGATGCAACGTGGCGCTCGGGTGGCTAGCAAATAATCATCGCTGTGCAACGTGCGGCCCTGGTGCTGCACGTCGAAGCCATGGGCAAGCTGGCCCCACAGCGGGCCACGCGGAATACCCTCGCGGTCGAGTTTTTCAACATCCAGACGCGGGTCGGGACGGGCTTCAGTAAAGCGGTAGCCATAGCTGGGCACGCGGTGGGAGAGGGCGGTCGCATCCACGCGCAGCTGACGGTTGCGCCACTCGCGGAGGGTTTCCACGGCGTGAAACATCAGTTCATAGGGCAGCACGGTCTGGCTGATGCGCAGCGTGGTGCGCACCCATTCCTCGATGCCGAGCGGGGCGACGATTTCCAGCGGTTCGGTGCGGCCCGCCATCCCCGCGCTGGCCAGCACGCCAGGCAGTCCATAACAATGATCGCCATGCACGTGGGTGATGAAAATGGCCCGCAAGCCATGCAGCGAGAGCGGCGTATACAGCAACTGGTGCTGGGTAGCTTCGCCGCAGTCCACCAGATACCAGCCTTTTCCGGTGTCTTCCAGCACTGCCAGTGCGGTGACGTTGCGGGCCTTGGTGGGCGTGCCGGAGGAGGTGCCGAGAAAGAGCAGATCCACGGTTGGCGCTCCTGTGAAGCGTGATGCTCAGAGTATGCCGCAAGCACCTGCCGAGCATGCCACCTCACTGCTGCGCATTGCTTATGAACCTAAATGCCCCATCGCGTCCGCCGCTGCCTCGCGTTCCGCTTGTTGCAGCCCCGCGCGGCGCAGCAATTGTTTACAGCGTTCCGACAGGTGCACCACGCGCAAGTGCTTGCCGGTCCGGGTGTAGCGCTCGCGCAGGGTGATCAGCGCAGCGATGGCGGAGTAGTCGACAAAGTTCAAGTGCTGGCAATCCAGGGTCACCTGTTGCGGATCGCCCGCGGCGTCGAAGAGTTCCAGAAAACGCGTGGTGGAGGCGAAAAATAGCGTGCCGTGGGGGCGGTAGACTTTGCTGCCATTGGCGTCCATGTGACTGTCCACATACAGCTCGCGGCCGTGCTGCCAGGCAAAATTCAATGCGGCAATGACAATACCGCACAGCACGGCGGTGGCCAGGTCAGTGAACACCGTGATAACGGTGACGGCAACAATCACCAACACATCGTGCAACGGCACCTTGTTCACCACGCGCAGCGAGGCCCAGGCGAAGGTCTGCTGAGCGACCACGAACATCACGCCCACCAACGCGGCCAGCGGGATGCGCTCAATCAGCGGCGAGAGAAACAGCACGAACAGCAGGATCATCACCCCAGCCACCACGCCGGACAGGCGCCCGCGTCCGCCGGAGCCGAGGTTGATCATGGTCTGGCCGATCATCGCGCAGCCGCCCATGCCGCCGCACAGGCCAGACGCCACGTTGGCCGCGCCGAGGGCCACGCATTCGCGGTTGGTGTGGCCACGGCTCTGGGTGATTTCGTCGGTGAGGTTGAGGGTCAACAGGGTTTCCAGCAGGCCGACCAGCCCCATCAGCACGGCGTAGGGCGCGATGATGCGCAGGGTTTCCAGGTTCCAGGGAATGTCTGGCAGGGCCAGGCTCGGCAGGCCGCCGGCGATGTTGGCCATGTCGCCCAGGGTATGGGTGGGCAATTGCAGGAAGTAGGTGAGCAGGCCCACGCCGAGTATCGCCACCAGCGCCGGCGGCACGCTGCGGGTCAGGCGCGGCAGCAGGTAGACGATGGCCATGGTCAGTGCCACCAGACCGAGCATCAGATACAGCGAGTTGCCCGACAGCCAGGCATCGCCCTCCTTGAAATGCTCCAGCTGGGCGAGGGCGATGACGATGGCCAGACCGTTGACGAATCCTTGCATGACCGGGTGCGGCACCATGCGCACCAGCTTGCCCAGGCGCAGGGCGCCGAACAGGATCATCAGCAGCCCCCCGAGCAGCACGGTGGCCAGCAGGTACTGCGCGCCGTGCTGAATCACCAGCGCGATGATCACCACCGCCATGGAGCCCGCCGCGCCGGAAATCATCCCCGGCCGGCCGCCGAACAGCGCGGTGAGAGTGCAAATGATAAAGGCGCCGTACAAGCCCATCAGCGGGTTGAGCTGGGCGACCAGGGCGAAGGCGATACATTCGGGCACCAGGGCGAACGAAGTGGTGAGTCCGGCCAGGACATCGGTGCGCAGTTGAGCGAGTTTCATGAAATACCTGAAAGCGCGAAGGTGAGGCGCCGAACGAGCGTCCGGTGCTGCGGCGTGACTAGAAAGCCGGGCATGTTAACAGGCCGCCCAAAAAACGACCTAATGTCCTGTTTGGTTGCCCGACGCGGCCTTCGTTTCTTCTCGAGCATCCACTCTCTGGGTGAATGACCGAACAACGCTAAGCCGAACCGCACTCCGTCAATCCCCGTCCTGCCTCTGCATAGATAACGCGTTGCTGAATAGCGGTCGGAATATGCAGCGATAGGTAATCGATCAGGCTCCTGACTGCCGGCAATATGCCGCGAGGGCTTGTTTAGGTAAGGCTAAGCCCAGTGGGGGGCCCCACCCAGGATGGCAAGATGCGTTCCAGCAGCCCTTCATGGATGCTGGCGCTCACCGAAGGTTCTGGCAGTAGGGCAATGCCGGTGCCATGAACCGTGGCTTCCAACTGTACGCGCAGGTCATCGGTAATCAGCGCGGGAGTGTGATGGATCAGCAGCGGCTCTGCCTGGTTGCGCATCAGACCCCATCGACCCTGCTCATGGGCAAAATCGGCAAGGGTGCAGATGGTCGCGAAATCATTCAAATCATTAATGGAGTCGGGACGTCCGTGTCACTGCAGATAATTCGGGCTGGCCACGAGAATCGGATATGCCTGGCCCAGTAATCTGGACACCAGCCCAAGCGACTCATCAATCCGTGTAGTGGCTTGTAAAGCGATATCGAAACGCTCTTCCACCACATTGACTACGCGGTCCGAAGCATCGATTACCACTGCCACCTTGGGGTGGGTACTCATCAGCCGCGATTTCTCGATCCCGGTTGCACGGGAAGCAGCTGAAAAGCCGCCGTGTCTTACCGTGATGGTCTGGTCCAAGACCTGGCTGGCCAGTGAAACGGGCGCTTCACCGGTTACTGGGATGCCGGTTACACCTACTGGAAAGGCGCCGAATACAGCGGTGCCCATTCATTGTCGTTCAGCCCGGTATTCGTCTACGAATTTGCCGGTGAAGGCGTGCAGCCTTACATCGGAGTTGGGTGTGGGTGTGTCGTTCTTCTCCAAAACCGATGTGGGTGAACGTCAACTGGGCTCGTCGTTCAACTTTGAAGACCGTCTTGGGGTTGGGCTCAAATTATCTGCCACGCAAAAGGTGGGCGTGCGGGCGATTCACTACTCCAATGCCGGCCTCAAAAGTCCCAATGCGGGCATCGAGTCCTTCGCGCTTTTCTATAACCAGGCCTTCTAAACGGCCGTTGGCCTGCGTACGCGAAAGGTTGGCGTGCGGGTTGTTCACTACGCTGATTCCATTCGGATCGAGCCCTACGCGTTTTTCACTGAATAGGCATGGCAATCAAAAACCTTTCCTTACACGCTTCAAAAAAAAGAGGTGCACCCATGGGACTTACCATTCTCGGACTTTCCGGTGCTTTGAGTCATGACCCGTCAGCTGCGCTGTATATCGATGGCAAGCTGATTGCCGCTGCGGAAGAGGAACGTTTCGTGCGTGACAAGCATGCGAAGAATCGCATGCCTTACGAGTCCGCAAAGTACTGTTTGGCGCAGGCCGGCATCGGCCCAGCAGAGGTGGATATCGTCGCTATTCCTTTCGCCCCCATCAGTATTTTCAAGAAGGCACGTTGGCACTATGCCAAGGGCTACTGGTATGCCCCCGACCGGTCGCTGGACGCCATCTTCATGGGCAACCGCCGTTTCAAACGCTACAAGAAGCGCATCCAATGGTGCCTGCAGCAGCTGGGCTTCGACCTGAAGAAAGTCAAACTGGAGCCGGTCGAACACCACCTAGCTCACGCCTCGAGCGCCTATCACTGTTCAGGCTTTCAGGAGAAGACCGCCATCCTCGGTATCGATGGCAAGGGCGAATACGCCACCACTTTCTTCGGTTACGGCGAGAACGGCAAGATTCACAAGATCAAGGAGTTCTATGATCCGGATTCCCTCGGCGGGTTGTACGGTGCCCTGACCGAATATCTGGGTTTCGACATGCTTGATGGCGAGTTCAAGGTCATGGGCATGGCGCCTTACGGGGATGCCGCCAAGTATGACTTTTCCCGGCTGGCCAAATTCGAGAAGGGTGAGCTGACCATCAACACCGAGTACGCCAACGTGATCGGTTTCCGACGCTACAAGGATAAGGGCAAGGGCTTTTACTTCTCGCCCAAGCTGATCGAGTGGCTTGGCCCCAAGCGCGAAGGCGATGTTGCCGACGATCCGTACGTCCACTATGCCGCCAGCATGCAGGCGCTGTTCGAGAAGCTGGCGCTGGAAATGATGGATTACTATCTGGGTGACATCATCAAGGAAACCGGCAAGATCGCCTTTGCCGGCGGTTGCGCGCTGAACGTGAAACTGAACCAGAAAATCATTGCCCGTGACGACGTCAAGGAGCTGTTCGTCCAGCCCGCCGCCAGCGATGCCGGCACCGCCGTGGGTGCTGCCGCCTACGTATCACACCAGCGCGGCGTGCCGGTGGAGAAGATGGAACACGTCTACCTCGGGCCCAGTTACACCAACGAGGACGTCATTGCCGCCTGCGCAGGCCACCCGAATCAGCCGCAGTGGCAGAAGATCGACAACGTACCCGAACACGTTGCCCAGCTTATGGTCGACGGCCATCCGGTGGCCTGGTTTCAGGGGCGTATGGAGTTCGGCCCGCGCGCCCTGGGCGGGCGTTCGATCATCGGCTGTCCGAGCGTGCCCGGCGTTGCCGATCGCATCAATGCACAGATCAAGTTTCGCGAACGCTGGCGTCCGTTCTGCCCGTCAATGCTCGACACCGTCGCCCCGCAAATGCTCAGCATGGAGCATCCCAGCCCGTTTATGACCTTCACCTTCGAGGTCAACGAAGGCTGGGCCGGGCGCGTACCGGAAGTCGTCCACGAAGACGGCACCGCCCGCGCCCAGGTAGTGGAGCGCCGACATCACCCGCGCTGGTACGACCTGATGGTCGAGCTGGAAAAGCTGACCGGTAATGGTGTGGCGCTCAACACGTCGCTCAACCGTCGTGGTGAACCTATGGTCTGCTCGCCCACCGATGCGTTGAACATCTTCTACGGGTCGGATCTGCAGTATCTGATCATGGAGGATGTGTTGGTGGTGAAGGAAAAGGCAGATCAGGGTAGGGTTGAATCGATGCCAGCGGCTGGGCTTGAAGTTCGAGCCCAGCCGTCACAGGGACCGCTTATTTGACCAGCGTGCGCGCCGCTTCCAGGTAGCGCGCGCCTTGCGCCTTTACTGTCTGTGGGTCGGCGGTTTCCGAGGCGATGTGCACCTCTTCCAGGGTCGCCGCGATCTGCTGCAGTTCTTCATCGATTTTTTTCAGCGCGTTTTCCAGCGTGTAGCTAAGCATATGCACCTCGGCCATACGCTCGGAGGTCAGCTCCTGAGCGAGCGTATCGGCCAGTCGCCGGTTGTAATCGGCGAGGTGGGTGACCGCTTCTTCCAGGCTAGTGGAAGGCACGCCCTTGAAGTGGGCGAGGCGTTCGCTGGCCAGTGTGGAAGCGGCCAGGCACGTACCCAGGGCGAAGGCGGCAAAACGAGCGGTATTGTTCATGGCAATTCCTGTTGGGAAGGTTGGTGGTTCGAAAATAACCATTCTCAAACGGGAATTAATTGCATTTAATCAATTTTATTGAATTTTTTACGTGCAGCCTGCTTCGTCTGCGTTCAACACAGACAAAGCATCAGGTTGTCAGTGGGCGTTACGGTTGGCTGGGAATCTCCAATCCACGCACCACGGCGGGACGCGCCAGAAAGGCCTGCAGCACACGCTCGACGTTGGGGAAGCGCTGGAATTCCACCAGATCGCCGGCGGCGTAGAAGTCCACCAGCGTACGGACCCAGGGGAAGAGGGCGATATCGGCAATGCTGTACTCATCGCCCATGATCCAGGCGCGGCCGTCCAGGCGCTGTTCCAACACGCCGAGCAGGCGTTTGGCCTCGGCAATGTAGCGCTCGCGCGGGCGCGGATCTTCGATGTCCTTGCCGGCGAATTTATGGAAGAAACCGAGTTGGCCGAACATCGGGCCAACGCCCCCCATCTGGAACATCAGCCACTGGATACATTCGTAGCGACCAGCAGCATCCTGGGGCAGCAACTGGCCGGTCTTCTCAGCGAGGTAGATCAGAATGGCGCCGGATTCGAAGAGCGCCAGCGGCTGACCGTTCGGGCCATGGGGGTCGAGAATTGCGGGTATCTTGTTGTTCGGGTTGAGCGAGAGAAACTCCGGAGAGAGCTGGTCATTGCTGTCGAAGCTGACCCGATGCGCTTCATACGGCAGGCCGATTTCCTCGAGCATGATGGAAACCTTGACGCCGTTGGGCGTGGTCAGCGAATAAAGCTGCAGCCGTTCGGGGTGGGAGGCGGGCCATTTGCGGGTGATTGGGAAAGCAGAAAGGTTGGCCATGGCAAGGCTCCGGTGTGAAGAGTGAAGCCAAGAGGATAACGCCCCGGTGGCGGAACGGGCAGAAGGCGGTATCTTTCTCCCATCGTTAACAGGTTGGAGAACCTTTATGAGTCTGCAGGGCGATTACGATTCACAGAACATCTTTGCCAAGATCATTCGCGGCGAGGCCCCGTGCTACAAGGTCTACGAGGACGACGATGTGCTGGCGTTTCTCGACCTGTTCCCGCAGTCCTACGGCCATACGCTGGTGATTCCCAAGAAGGCGGCGGCGCGCAACCTGCTGGAAATTGACGCGGACAGCCTGTGTCAAATGACCCTGGCGGTGCAAAAGGTCACGCGTGCATTGGTCGAGGAGCTGCAACCGGCAGGTGTGCAGGTGGCACAGTTCAACGGCGCACCGGCCGGGCAGACGGTGTTCCACATCCACATGCACATCATTCCGCGCCATGAAGGCGAGAGCCTGGGCATTCATGCCAGCCAGAAGGCCGACCCGGTCGAGCTTGAAAGACTGCAGGCACGGCTGGTGCGGCGGCTGAATTCGCTGACGGCTTGACCTGCCCCCCATGGCAAGCTTCATTTCGCGCCATGAAGGCGAGAGCCTGGGCATCCATGCCAGCCAGAAGGCTGATCCGGTGGAATTGGAGAAGTTGCAAGCGCGTCTGGCGCAGCGCCTGAGCGGCTGAGGCATGCTACGCAACGGCTGCCAAGGGATAGAAGGGAGGGGAACCTCCCTCTATTCATGAGCAAAAAGCTTTACAACGCATCCTCAATCTTTTGCGCTGCCGATCAAGCGGTAGGCCAACGCTCCCAGTAGTGCGCCGACGATGGGAGCCAGCCAGAACAGCCATAGCTGCGTCATTGCGCCGTCGCCGACATAGATGGCAACACCCGTACTGCGCGCCGGGTTTACGGAGGTATTGGTGACCGGGATGCTGATCAGGTGAATCAGCGTCAGCGCCAAGCCGATCGGAATGGGCGCGAAGCCAGCCGGGGCTCGCTTGGCGGTAGCGCCGAGGATGATGATCAGGAAGAAGGCGGTCATGACCACTTCGCTGATGGCCGCGGCGGTCAGGCTGTAGCCGCCCGGCGAGCGTTCGCCATAACCGTTGCTGGCAAAACCAGCAGAGACATCGAAGCCGGCCTGGCCGCTGGCGATGAGGTAGAGGACGCCGCCGGCCACGATCCCGCCCAAAACTTGAGCGCCGATATAGGGCAGCAATTGCGTGGCGGAAAAACGCCCGCCCGCCCAGAGGCCGATAGATACCGCCGGGTTGAAGTGCCCGCCGGAGATGTGGCCGACGGCATAGGCCATGGTCAGGACCGTCAGTCCGAAGGCCAGAGAAACACCCAACAGGCCTATGCCCAGTTCAGGAAAGGCCGCCGCCAATACGGCGCTGCCGCAACCGCCAATGACCAGCCAGAAGGTTCCCAGAAATTCAGCACCATATGCTTTCACGTTCATGTCCTCATGTAGAGAGTGACGGGCAGGCGGCCATCTTCACTGCGCCTGACCGGCAGTGTAGATAGCTTCATCGAGGCTGTAGCGCTGTGGATGTGAGGTGTTCGGGGGTGGTCTGCGCGCCATGTATAGGCCGCGCCGTTGCATGCTAGTTACGCCGACCGATAGAGCATAGTGCTCGTGGCTTCTTCTGGTTGGCTCGTCCGGCGGCTAGGGGTTGATCTCACCATTGTGGCAACCCTTAACGTGAAGCAGGACACTAGCTGCACGACTGTCCCATAGGCAGTCTTCGAGGCATCCGCTGGTCTTCACATTCGGTCTCATGGAGAGCGCTACTGATGTCGAATCACCTCGCTGACCCGCACGATCATGACCATCACCATCATGGCGAACATGGTCACGCCAGCCACTCACATGCCCACAGTCACACACCTGCGGTGACTGCGGGGAATGTCCGGCGGATTCGCTGGGTGTTTCTGCTCACCGCCGGCTATGCCGCCATCCAGGCCGTCGGCGGCTGGTTGTCCGGCTCGTTGGCGCTGATTGCTGACGCCGGGCATATGGTGTCCGACTCGGCGGCGCTGCTGCTGGCGCTAGTCGCCTACCGCATTGCCGCTCGCGCAGCGGATGAAACGCGCACTTATGGGTTCCATAGGGTGCGCGTGCTGGCTGCTTTGGCCAATGGCGCATCGCTACTGTTGTTAGTTGCCTGGATCGTCTGGGAAGCCGTCGGCCGGTTGCGTGAGCCGACCGAGGTGTTGGCCGGACCCATGCTGGTCGTCGCGGTGATTGGCCTGGCGGTAAACATCGTCGGAGCGCTGGTGCTCTGGTCGGGCAATCGCGGCGACAGCAACCTGCGCGGCGCGTTGCTGCATGTGATGGGCGATCTGCTCGGTTCCGTCGGCGCCATTGCGGCGGCCATCGGCATTTTGCTGACCGGCTGGACTGTCCTCGATCCCTTGCTGTCGGTGCTGGTCGCGGTGCTGGTGGTGCGCTCGGCGTGGGGGTTGGTGTCGGAGGCCATCCGCGTCCTCTTGCAGTCGGTGCCGCTGGGACTGGATGTACGGGCGGCCGAGGCCGACCTGGCCACCTTGCCGGGTATCGACGAGGTGGGGCATTTTCATGCCTGGACACTGACCGACGAAAGCTGCGTGGCGACGGTGCATGTCACTCCGGCGTCCGGCGCCGATCCCCTGGAATTGCCCGCGCGGGTGGCGTCTCGGTTACGCGAGCGCTACGCCATTGATCACGTAACCGTACAGGTCGACCCGCCCGGCAAGATCAGCCAGCCTCATTAAGGGTTTCCGAGCCGGGCTGCGTGTCCGGCTCGTCATCTGACTTACCAAAAAAGCACGACAGCCTGATCGGCTCCGGCTAGTATTGCTCGCCATCTGAGAACGATTCCGATTTGTTTTTCATTCGCATCTCGTCGGCGAGGTCGCTGTGTCAGCTGAGAACATTACGCATCAACAACGTGTTGGCGTGCTCTACCGTGAGCATCGCGACTGGCTGCTCGGCTGGCTGCGCAGAAACCTGAGCTGCCCGCAGCGGGCCGAGGATTTGAGCCAGGACACTTTCGTGCGCCTGCTGGGGCGCAACGGCTTGCCGGAACTGCGAGAGCCCCGCGCTTTGCTGACCACCGTCGCTCGCGGCTTGCTGATCGACCACTTTCGCCGCAGCGATCTGGAGCGTATTTATCTGGACGAGCTGGCGCGGCTGCCAGAGAGAGTTCAGCCGAGTCCGGAAGAACAGGCGCTGGCGCTGGAAGCATTGCGCCAGGTGGAGCAGATGCTCGGCCACTTGCCCGGCAAGGCCCGCGCGGCCTTTTTATACAACCGGCTGGATGGACTGGGCCATGCCGAAATCGCCGAGCGCCTCGGCGTGTCGGTGTCGCGGGTGCGCCAGTACCTGGCCCAAGCGCTGCGCCAGTGTTACGTGGCGATTTACGGAGAGCCGCAATGAATGCGGTAACCCATCGGGTATTGGACGAAGCCATCGACTGGCAGCTTTGCCTCGACTCCGGCGACGCCACGGACCAGGAGCGCCAGGCCTTCACCGCTTGGTTGGCTGCCCATCCGGAGCATGCTCGGGCCTGGCAGCAACTGGGCGGCCTTGATCAGCAGCTTGCCGTGGCCGAGCCGGCGCCGGCACGGCGCGCATTGTTGCGCCGCCCCACACGCCGCCGGCTGGGCTCCAGCCTGTTGGTGT
This sequence comes from Serpens gallinarum, assembly GCF_014836765.1. Taxonomy (GTDB): domain Bacteria; phylum Pseudomonadota; class Gammaproteobacteria; order Pseudomonadales; family Pseudomonadaceae; genus Serpens; species Serpens gallinarum. The sequence goes on along the minus strand of NZ_JACSQG010000004.1, from coordinate 281,389 downwards.
TGGTGCTGCTGGGTGGGCTGCTGGGGCTGAGCGCTCAACGCCCGCTGAGCGACTTTCTTGCCGACGAGATAACCGCACGCGGTGAGCAACGCAGCCTGTTATTGCCGGACCAGACCCGCGTGCACCTGAACAGCGCCAGTGCTTTGGATATCGACTTCACCGCGCAGCATCGCCACCTGACTCTGCGCAGCGGCGAGATTCTGGTGGAGACCGCCAAGGGTGACAGCCGCCCGTTGTGGGTGATGACCGAGCATGGGCGGCTGCGGCCGCTTGGCACGCGTTTTCTGGTGCGCCTGGAGGAGGGCGCCACGCGCCTGACTGTGCTGCAGTCGTCCGTCGCGGCCTATGCGCAAACGGCGGGCGAGGAACGCATCATCGAGGCCGGCGAACAGGTCATGATCGGCCTGAACGGGTTGGGTACGTCCCAAGCGGCGTCCTATGCCGCCGATGCCTGGAGCCGCGGCATGCTGGTGGTGGATGACGTACCTTTAGGCGAGTTCATCGCGCGCCTTGGCGAACAGCGGCGTGGGTACCTGGGGCTTGATCCGCGCTTGGCGCAGTTGCGTATCAGCGGCAGCTTTCCGTTACACGACACGGACCTGGCATTGGCCGCCTTGGTGCCCAGCGTGCCGGTGCGTATTCAGCGCTACACCGACTGGTGGGTGAAAGTGGTGCCGCAGTAAGGAGCGCTTGCTCGGTGCAGGGCAGAAAAATATTTTCGTCAGGCCCTGTCACTTTTGTTCTTTGTCACGGCATAGGCATTGAGACTGATTTCCATCTAGGAGCTGTTCGCAATGCACCGCACGTCGACGCTGTTCCAACCTCGTTTGCTGGTTGCCGCTGTGGCACTGGCCTGTTTGCCGCAGCTGGCCCTGGCCGAGCGCTACCAGCTCCCGGCCGGCCCGCTCGCCGGCACACTCAACCGTATTGCCAGCGAAGCCGGCATCGTGTTGAGCATCGACCCCCGTCTCACCGCCGGGCGCAGCTCGCAGCCGGTAGAAGGCGACTACGCGCCCTTGGCCGCACTCAGCGCCGCGCTGCGCGGCAGCGGGTTGCAACTGGTGCAGAGCAGGGCGGGCACCTACAGCCTGGAGCCGATCAAACAGGACGTCATGGTCTTGCCCGAGAGCAGCATCAGCGCCCAAGGGCTGGCTGAAGGCAGCGCCGAGAGCGGCTACCGCAGCGAATCGGTGCGCAATGTGGGTGCCCTGGGTGGCATGGCGCTGCAGGACACGCCGTTTTCCATGAGTGTGGTGTCTCGGGAGTTGCTGGAAAACACCCAAACCACCTCCAGCGACGATGTGTTCAAGCGCAACCCGTTTACCCAATTGTATTCACCCAAAAATGCCGGCTACGCCAGTGCCGTGGCGATTCGTGGCTTCACCGCAGCGGGCAATCTGAGTCTTGCCAACGACGGCCTGCGCTTCAGCAACGGCTATGACGGCGGCAACTTCATCGAAGAAATGGAGCAGCTGGAAATCCTCACCGGCCTCAGCGGCTTTCTCTATGGTCCGGCCAGCCCGGGCGGTCTGGTCAACTATGTGCTCAAACGCCCAACGGCCGCGCGCTACAGCAGCTTGACACTCGGCAATGCCGGGGGTGACAACTATTACCTGCACGGGGATTTTGGCGGGCCGATCGACAGTGCAGGGACCTTCGGGTATCGACTCAATGTGCTGGCGCAGGACGGCGAGACCGAGATCGACCTGCAGAAACGCCGGCGGGAAATGGTCAGCCTGGCGGTGGACTGGAACGTCAGTGATGACCTGCTGGTCCAGTTCGATGCGTCCCACAAGAAAAGCGAAACCCGTGGGCTCAACAGCTATTGGTACTTCTTCGACCAGGGTTTGCGCCCCTCTGCCAAAGACCTCGAGAACGACAGATTGTACAGCCAGCGCTGGGCGTTCGCCGACAGTGAACATGACCGCGTTGGCGGACGCTTCAATTGGCGCCTAAACGATCTCTTCAGCCTGCGCGGCGCCCTGGGCTACACCCAGTACACCGATGAATATGCCTATACCGGCCCCACCGTCGCCAACGCGGGGCTCTACACCCAGCCGCTGTATGCCTTTGCGCCGGTGGATACCGAAGAAACGTCCGGCAACCTGTTCCTCGATGCGGCTTTCGACACCGCCGGCATCGGCCATGCGATGACGTTCGGCTACCAGGGCAATGTCGCGCGGGTGAAGCATTACACCGACTACGTTCCGTTTCCCGGCCCGCAATATGTCTCTGTGACCCCAGAGGTGCCTTTTGACCAACAGCCGCAGGTGGCCAAGCCTGCCTATTCGGTCGGCAATGGTGATCAGCGGGTGGCCACGCGCAACCAGTCAGACAGTGTCTTGGTGGGGGATGTCATCACCTTCAACGAGCAGTGGTCGAGCATCCTTGGCCTGACCCACACCCGGATCAAGACGTTCAGCAGCGACTTCTACTGGATGGAGGCGTTCGGCACGCCGGAGACCCGTACCCATTACGATGAACGCGAAACCTCGCCCAGCGTTTCGCTGATCTACAAGCCACAACCCTGGCTGACCACCTATGCCACCTACATCGAGGGTCTGCAGGCGGGCGGCATCGCCCCTTCCACCGCGCTCAACGCCGGTGAGGCCCTGGCACCGGAAGTCAGCGAGCAGTACGAGCTGGGTCTGAAAGCCACCGTGGGCGAGACCCTGCTGACCCTGGCGCTGTTCGATATCGACAAGCCCAACAGCTACGTCAATGGGGCCAACCTCTATGTTCAGGAGGGTCGCCAACGGAGCCGGGGTGTCGAATTCGGTGTGACCGGCAAGGTCACGCCTGAGTTGACCCTGGTGGGCGGACTCACCGTGCTCGACCCGGAGGTGGACGATTCCGGCGTCGCCGCCAATGACGGCAACCTCCCGACCGACGTTGCCAGCCGGCTGGCCAAGCTGTATGCCGAGTATGACGTCAACGCCGTACCCGGTTTTGCCGTGACCGGCGGCGCCTATCACACCGGCAAGCAATACACCGATGCCGGCAATGCTCACAGTCTGCCGTCATTTACCACGTTCGACCTGGGCGCCCGCTACCGCGTGCGGGTGGCCGAAACCCACATGACCCTGCGTGCCAACCTGAGCAACCTGGCCGACAAGGAGTACTGGCTGAACAGCTATTACCTGGGCGATCCGCGCACGCTGACGTTCTCTGCCCAACTGGAGTTTTGATTCGTTTCCATCGCCAAGGAAGGCTGGCTGCAACCGTTCGATTCCCAGTTTTACATCGAGATGTGCAATGAACGCTTCCACTATCCGTCGCTGGTCCGCCGTGCATACCTGGACCAGCCTGATCTGCACGTTGTTCCTGCTGATGCTGGCGATCACCGGGCTGCCACTGATCTTTCACCATGAGCTGGAGCATTTGCTCGGCGAGGCGCCCGAGTTGCGCCAGATGCCGGCCGAAACACCGCAGCTCGATCTGCAACAGCTGGTGTTGGCCGCCGAGGCCCATCGGCCTGGCGAGGTGGTGCAATACCTAGGCTGGGATGAAGAGGACGCCAATGGCGTGGTGACGATCATGGCCGCCACCGCCGGCACCGAACCCAACAGCTCGCATACCTTCATGCTCGATGCGCGCACCGGCGAGGCCGTGGCCATGCCGGCGGCCAACGGCGGGCTGATGATGTTTTTCCTGCGCATGCATGTGGACATGTTCGCCGGGTTGGCGGGCAAGCTGTTGCTGGCCTTCATGGGGCTGTTGTTCGTGGTGGCGATCATCTCCGGAGCGGTGCTCTATGCGCCGTTCATGCGTCGTTTGCAATTCGGCGAAGTCCGTCGCCAGCGTTCGCCACGCACACGCTGGCTGGACCTGCACAACCTGATCGGCATCGTCATCCTGACCTGGGCGCTGGTGGTGGGCGTGACCGGTGTGATCAGCGCCTGCGCCGACCTGCTGATCAGCGCCTGGCGCACCGAAAGTCTGGCGGCCATGGTGGCGCCGTACCGCGATGTGCCGCCGCTGACTGAGCGGGCCCCGGTCAGCGATGTGCTGACGATTGCCGCCTCCGCTGCGCCGGGCATGCAGCCGGATTTCATTGCGTTCCCCGGTACGCGTTTTTCCAGCGAGCATCATTATTCGGTGTTTATGAAAGGCAGCACGCACCTGACCGCGCACCTGTGGAAGCCCGTGCTGATCGACGCGCGCACTCTGGAGATTACCGCCGTCAGCACGCCGCCCTGGTACATGAGCGCACTGTCGCTGTCGCAGCCGCTGCATTTTGGCGACTACGGCGGCCGGCCCATGCAGATTCTCTGGGCGCTGCTGGATGGGCTGACCATCGTGGTGCTCGGCAGCGGCTTGTATCTGTGGTGGGTGCGACGGCGCAGCGTGGCGCCGGTCAGCCGCGAGGTACGTGTATGACGCGCTGGCGTGATTCGACCTGGGGTATTCCGAGTGTGATTGCGGGGCTGGGTGCGGTCGGACTGTTCGCCGCGCTGCTCGGCGACGGGGTGTGGGACGCTCTCGCCTGGCTGGGGCTCGGTATACCCGGTGTGGTGAGCGTGATGGCGCTCTGGCTGGGGCGCGGTTGATGCCGCTTTGCCTGTTCTTTGGCCCGACTCGTAGACCAGGTTATGCAGCTGGAACGGCTTAAAAATTAATCTCAGCGTTTTAGTCAAGTAATTCAATTTTTGCCCGATAAAAGTCGGATGTGGGTCTGCTTGGCGTTTGACGCCAGAATGCTGCCTGTTTATCAGCTGCCCGAAAGAGGCAGAGACTTGTGTGCGAGAGGTTCGAGAACTGTGAATACAAAGACGTTAAGGGCGCGGCTGTGGCTGTTGGGGATAGCCAGTGTGTTGGGGGTGGCGCTGCTGGCCGCGACAACATTGTGGTACGCGCAGCGCAGCAAGGACCAATTGCAGGAGTTCGTCGAACGCTTCATCACCGTCAATAGCCTCGCCACAAAGTCTTATGCCAACGGCCTGCAAACAGGCCAGGCGTTGCGCAATATCCTGCTCGACCCGGGTAATCAGCGAGGCCATGACAACTACGCCAATGCGGTGAAGGCCTTTGGTGAGCAGGCGGCGGCATTGATTGAGCGAATGCGCCGGCATCCGGTATCGACGCCCAGGGCCGATGAGCTGGAGGTTAAAATCCGTGCCTGGCGTCCCAAGCAGGACAGGGTCATCGAGTTGGTCAAGGCGCAGCGCGTCAGCGAGGCGATGGTGTACCTGAATGCCGAAGAAACGCCCGCTTGGCGTGAAGTGCGCGCCATTCTGATGGCCGTGGTAGCGAACAGTGAAGAGCGGGCCGCGGCCCGGAATACCGATTTGATCGCATCGCTGGAAGCGTCCGAGCGGATGTCGATGATCATCAGTCTGTTGGCGTTATTACTGGTCGCTCTGGCCACGTTCTTCATCGGGCGCGGCGTATTGCGCCAAGTGGGCGGTGAGCCTACCGACGCAGCCCTTGCATTGCGGCGTATCGCCGGAGGCGATCTGACCCAGACGCTGAGCCTGGCGCACGGTGATCGCGACAGTATTCTCGCGGCGGCGGTGGAGATGCAGGCTCAGTTGGGCGACCTGATTGGCGCCATTCACCAGGATGCGCAGGCGGTACTGAGTGCCAGCGAAAAACTCCAGCACAACGCCGGCATCGTGTCGGCGGCAGCGCAGGAACAAAGCGACGCGACGTCCGCCATCGCTGCGGCGACCGAGGAGCTGACGGTGAGCATCGGGGCGATGTCAGATCATGCCGGGGAAGCCCTGAATCTGTCGCAAAACACCGAAAGCCAGGTGCGTCAGGGGCTTGAAGGCATCAGCTTGACGACGTCGACCATCAACAAGGTGGCCCACAGCATGGCCGAGTCGACGGTGACCATGGAGGAGCTGTCGAAAAAGGTTATCAACATCAACGGAATCGCCCGCACCATTCACGAAATCGCCGATCAGACCAACCTGCTGGCGCTCAACGCGGCCATCGAGGCCGCCCGAGCCGGCGAACAGGGACGAGGCTTTGCGGTGGTAGCCGATGAGGTACGCAACCTGGCCGCCCGCACTGCTAGCTCAACGGTCGAGATCAGCGAGATGCTCAGTGATATTCAGAACAGCTCGCAGATGGCCTTGAACACCCTGAGCCAGACCCAGGCGTTGGTGCAGGACAGCGCCGCGTCCACCCAGCAGGTGCAGAGCGCGGTGTCCGGCCTGGACGAGTCGGCAGCTGAACTGCGCAGTGCCATCAACTCGATCCAGCTGGGCCTGCACGAACAGAGCATGGCGGGTACGGATATCGCGCAACGGGTCGAAATGATCGCTCAGGGCATCGCCAATACCAATCAGGCCGCTGCCAGCTCCAGCAGCTACGCCCGGGAGTTGCTGGGTCTGTCGCAGACGTTGCGTACCCAGGTCAGCCGGTTTCGTACGCGTTCTTAAAAAAAACCAGCTCCCGCAACGGCGCCGTCTGGGCAGGGCGACGTTGCTCGTTGCAAGGAACTGAGATCGATCAATAGCTGAACGAGCAGCCCGCCGCGCAGTCGTGGATTCCCACGGTGGGCTGCCCGAACGAAGCGGCATTGCCAGTCCTGCAATGGGGCGCGAGGCCATCCTGCTCATTCGGTCTTTTCATTGGATTTGACGTGCCAGCCGGACAGTCCACTCGCGTCCAGCGCACTCTGTCGCTAGTCGTGAGTCCAACCGGGAGCTGTTTATCGGAGGCTGGCGAGGATGCCCAACAACACGCAAGGTGTGACCCGTGCCCATCTGGGCATGCTGCTCTGGGCCGTTCTGGTGGGGTTGTCTTTCCCGGCGGTGGGGCTGATGAGCGAGGGGCTGCCACCCCTGTTGCTGACGGCGGTGCGTTTTGCCATCGCGGCATTGGCGGTCTGGCCGTTGCTGTTGGGGCAACCGGAACGCTGGCCCAGCCTGCCGGGGTTGCTGCTGTACGCCGTCATGGGCCTGTGCCTGGCCGGCTTTTTCGGCGCAATGTTCTGGGCGGCGCATCGGGCCAGCGCGCTAAGCATGGCCACCTTGTACGTCAGTGTGCCGCTGATGGCCTACGGTCTGGGACGCCGGCTCGGCGTGGAGCAGCCGGCCGGTCGCATGCTGGCCCTGTTGCTACTGGGCGCACTCGGCGCGCTTGGCCTGGCGTGGGCGGAAAGCGGTGGCCAGCAGGGCGAACTGCAGTTGCGCCGCGGCGAACTGTTGTTTTTTCTGGGGTGTGTGGCTTCCGCACTGTTCCCGGTGTTGAGCAAGTGGGGCTTGAAAAACGGCTGGCTGGCACGCCAGGCCGTCCCACGTACGTTCTGGAGCCTGGTCGTCGGCGGCTTGCTGATTGCTGTGCTGGGGCTGTTCTGGGAGGCGCCACAGGCGCTGTCCCGCATGAGCCCATCGGATCTTCTGATCCTGGCTTATCTGGGCATCTTCTCGACGGCGGCCACCTTCTGGCTGCTGCAGCGTGCCACGGCGTTGCTTACCCCAGGGGCGATCACGGCCTACAGCTATCTGGTGCCATTCGTGTCGATGCTGGTGTTGTTTGGCGAACAGCCGCAGCGCATTGGTTGGCAGTGGCTGCCCGGCAGCGTGCTGGTGATCCTGTCGATCGGCTTGTTGCTGCGCCAGGAGAACGGAACGACGACCTGAGGCCGGCAAATGCCTTCGTTTCAACCAAGGAGAGTGAGATGGCGAGCGGACGGATACTGATGGATATCAAAGGGATGCTGCGGCAGCAGATGCGTCTGTTACTGACCATCACTCCCAGCGACCGGTTGTGGCAGATGCCCATCGCCGCAGCACTGGCTTCGGGGCTGCCGTTGTTCGTCGGCGCCTACTTCGGAGAATTGCAATACGGGCTGGTGTCGTCATTGGGTGGGCTGGTCTTTCTGTACCTGCCCAACACACCCATGTCCCACCGCATGGTGATGCTGATGGCCTGTGCCTTCGCGATGATCGCCTGTTATGCGCTGGGGGTGATCAGCCATTTCTTCCCGGTGTTGAAGGTGCCGGTGCTGGTGTTCGCCAGCATTCTGGTCACCATGGTCTGCCGCTTTTACGGGGTGGGCATGCCGGGCAGTCTGTTCTTCATCATGGCTGCGGCCATCGGCGCCTATACGCCGCTGGAGGTGCTCCAGGTGCCCCTGATGGTCGGGTTGATCAGCATGGGCGCGCTGCTGGCGTGCCTGATCGGTTTTTTCTACAGCCTTTATACCCTGCGTTTGCTGCCTCCCCAGCCGGTCTTGCAGCGGCTGCCGCCAACCTTCAATTTCGTCGTGTTCGACTCGGTGATTATTGGCGTGTTCGTAGGTATTTCGCTGCTGTTGGCGCAGGTGCTGCAGCTGGACAAACCCTATTGGGTTCCGGTGACCTGTCTGGCAGTCATCCAGGGTGCGTCGCTGCAGGCCGTCTGGAACAAACAACTGCAACGTGTGCTGGGCACTGTCATCGGTTTGCTGGTGGCCTGGGGAATGCTGTTGCTGCCGTTGAACAACTGGAGCATCGCGCTGACCATGATGCTGCTGTCGTTCGTGATCGAATATTCAGTGGTTCGGCACTATGCCTTCGCTACCATTTTCATCACGCCCTTGACGATTTTGCTCGCCGAAGCCGCGACCCTCGGGCAGGGCTCGCCAAATACGCTGATCGAGGCTCGGTTCTATGACACGGTGCTGGGCTGTTTAGTGGGGCTGGTGGGCGGAATTTGCCTGCACAACCCACGATTTCGCGACGTGATTGGCCGGCCTATGCGCCGTCTGATTCCGGCCCGCTTTGCGGGGTCGGCAAAAGAGTAGGGGATCTCCCGGCGGGTGCCGGGAGGCTGGATTTTAGTCCGTAGGTGGATGTCGTTGTTCCCACCATGGCTCTTTCAACGGGTGGATCGGTGAAGCGTGATCCACCCTACATCCCGATAACCGGGGTTCCCCGGCTGGGGTTTAGTGCTTGGCAACCTGCGGCTGCAGAACCAGATAGTCGAGCAGGATGTGTCCGCTTTCCGCCAGATAGGCATCTTCTTCAGGCGTAGGCTTGTCCGCTGCGGTGAGCAGGGCGTCTTCCTCGTCATCGTCCTTGAGCTTGCTCAGCAGTTCTTCACCCTTGGCCTCGCGGCGAGCATTTTCCAAGGCGAGCTGCTTGGCCTCGATGGCGGCCTGCTGGGCGCGGCGCTTGGTTTCGTTGAGGCTGACGGTGGTTTCGTTCATCAGTGTCTGGGACAGGCTCAGCCGGTCACGGGTGAAGACAAAGTCCGGGTGGGTGGCGGTGCGCTTTTCATGGCGCTTCTGCAGTTCGACGAGGAACGGCTTGAACGGGTCCGAATCGGTACGGATCGCCGGATTGATGCTATCCCACGGCATGGCTTCCGGCAGGGCGCTTTCGCCGATCTGCTGGGTGTCGACCACCGAGGGGTAGGCGATGTCCGGCAGCACGCCCTGGTGCTGGGTGCTCTGTCCGGAAACCCGGTAGAACTTGGCCAGGGTCAGCTTGAGTTCGCCATGATTGAGCGGCTGGATACTCTGCACCGTGCCTTTGCCAAAGGTCTGCCCGCCGAGGATCAGGGCACGGTGATAGTCCTGCATGGCCCCGGCGAAGATTTCCGAGGCGGACGCCGAGAGGCGATTGACCAGCACGGCCATGGGGCCGGAGTAATAAGCGCCAGGGTTTTCATCGGCGAGTACATCGACGCGACCGTCGCTGTTGCGCACCAGCACCGTGGGGCCTTGTTCGATGAACAGACCGGTCAGCTCAGTGGCTTCCTGCAGGGAACCGCCACCGTTGTTGCGCAGATCGATGACGATGCCGTCGACCTTCTCCTTCTGCAATTCGCCGAGCAGTTTCTTGACGTCGCGGGTGGTGCTCTTGTACTCGGGATCGCCGGCCCGGTAGGCCTTGAAATCCAGGTAGAAGGCGGGGATCTCGATGATGCCAAGCTTGTAGTCACGACCATCGTGGGCCAGCTTCAGTACCGATTTTTTCGCGGCCTGTTCTTCCAGCTTGACTGCCTCGCGGGTGATGGTCACCACTTTGCTGGTCTGGTCGTTCGGCGCGTTGCTGGCCGGGATTATTTCCAGGCGTACCTTGGAGCCTTTCGGGCCGCGGATCAGCTTGACCACTTCATCCAGGCGCCAGCCGATCACATCGACCATTTCGTCATTGCCCTGGGCAACGCCAACAATCTTGTCGGCCGGGGCGATCTGCTTGCTCTTCTCGGCGGGACCGGCCGGCACCAGACGCACCACCTTGACGTTTTCGTTATCGCTTTGCAGCACCGCGCCGATGCCTTCCAGCGACAGGCTCATGTTGATGTCGAAGTTTTCCGCATTGTCCGGCGACAGGTAGTTGGTGTGCGGGTCGTACGTCTGCGAAAAGGCGTTGATGTACGCCTGGAAGACGTCTTCAGTGCGGGTCTGCTTGAGGCGTGCGAGCTGGTTCTTGTAACGCTTGGTGAGCAGTTCCTGGATGGCCTTGGGCTCTTTTCCGGCGATCTTCAGGCGCAGCACTTCATCTTTAACGCGCTTGCGCCACAGCTCGTCGAGCTCGGCGCGGTCCTTGGCCCACGGCGCCTCCTCGCGATCGACCAGCAGGTCTTCGTCGAGGGTGAAGTCGATGCTTTCCACCCCCTTATCCAGCAACCCCAGGGTGTAATCCAGGCGCTCCGTCAGGCGTACCAGGTGGCGCTTGTAAATGGCGAAACCCGGTTCCAGATTGCCAGCTTTGAGGAAATCGTCGAACTGGGTGCGCCATTTATCGAATTCAGCGATGTCGGCAGCGGTGAAATAGCTGCGTGACGGATCGAGGAGCTTGAGGTAACCCTCGTAGATTTTCTGCGAGCGGGCATCGTCCAACGGGGGTTTGCTGTAGTGGTGCCGCTTGAGCAATTCGACCACGTTGAGGCTGGCGATCACCTGGTCGCGGTCGGGCTGCAGAGCGGACCAATCGCCCGCATTGGTGGGCTTGGCAGCCACTGGCAGGACGCTCCCGCCGAGGGCCAGGGCCAGGGCAGTGCCGCACAGCAGGCGCTTGATGTTGAGTCGACGCAGGGTCAGGTGATAACGCATAGTAGGCCGTCTGTCTGGGCGCCGGGCTCCGCGAGGGGGTCGGCGGCATAACGCAAAAGCCCGGTCAATCCGGGCTCGATTCAGAAACTCACTATGGAGGCAGCGTGAAGGCATTGCAAGGTATCGAAGGACGTGTGGAGTGGGCAGAACGGAGCCGTGAACTCTGTGACGCTGGCCAGATTCGCATCCAGGTGGCGGCGGCCGGTCTCAACCGCGCCGATCTGCTGCAACGCGCCGGGCATTATCCGCCACCGCCGGGCGTTACCGATGTGCTGGGGCTGGAGTGCGCCGGCGTGGTCAGTGAAGTCGGCCCAGGCAGTACCTGGCAAGTCGGCGACCGAGTGTGCGCGTTGCTGGCGGGCGGTGGCATGGCCGAGGAGGTGGTGGTCGATGCCGGTCACGTGCTGCCGGTGCCGGATGGCCTGAGCCTCGTTGAAGCGGCGGCGCTGCCGGAGGTATACGCCACCGCCTGGCTCAACCTGTTTCAGCTTGCGCGCCTGCAGCCGGGCGAAAAAGTGCTGGTGCATGCCGGTGCCGGCGGGGTTGGCTCGGCGGCGATCCAGTTGTGCAAGGCATTCGGCAATTCGTGCTGGGTCAGTGTCGGTTCCGCCGAGCGCCTGGCCTATTGCGAATCCCTGGGTGCCCGCGGTGGCGTGCTGCGCGGCGAGAATCTGGAAGCGCTGCGCGACCACGCGCCCTTCGATGTCATTCTCGATCCGGTGGGTGCCAGCTATGCGCCGCTCAATCTGGATGTCATGGCCCGTGACGGCCGCTGGGTGATCATCGCCATGATGGGCGGCCGACGCGCTGAGCTCGACCTGGCCAAGCTGCTGGCCAAGCGCGTGCAACTGACCGGCTCGACGCTGCGTAACCGCGACGATGCCTTCAAGTCCGATCTGATCCGTGAGCTGCGCCAGCAGGTGTGGCCGCTGTTTGGCGAGGGCCGCCTGAAACCGCAGCTGGAGCGTACCTTTGCCGCTCAGGATGTCGACGCGGCGTTCGCCGAGCTGGAAAGCAACCAGGTGAACGGCAAGATCGTGCTGGTGATCGACGAAAGCTTGAGCTGAGTTCGCGAGTGAGTGCATGGAATAGCGGCGCACCGTGTCCACACGGCCGCGCCGCTAATCCGCTCCCTGAAGCCTAGATCCGGCGTACAGCGCACCTAGGGCGTCGAAACATCTTCATGGATGCACAGGTAATTGCCTTCCGTATCCTTGAACCAGGCGGCTTTTTCCGAACCGAGCACGCAGATGTGATTGACGGTTTTCAGCCCGGGAAGGTCGTAGTCCTCAAATAGCACACCGGCCTGTTGCAGGTTTTGCAGCGCGCTTTCGAGATTGGCGACCTCGAAGCTGAGTGCCGTGTGGTCGGCCTTGGTGCCGCCTTCCTTGGGGAACAAGGCAATCCGTGTACCGCTGCCGGCGGCGTAGACGAATTTCCCGTCCGGGCGCTGACCCTCGGGCCTGAGGCCCAGCGTGTGTTCATAGAAATCCCTGGCGCGGTGCAAATCGATCACCGGCAACATGAGGGTGACAGGAGCGGTCGAGAGCATGATGAATCACCTGCGCAGTGGATCTACTCTCAGTCTGGCATTCAGAGGCCGCTCTGGCACCTCCACGCAGGTGGCGTTATCAGGCAGGGAAGGGAGGCGTTCGGTCGACAGAACGGCGTCACTGCCAATGCAAAATCGGCCAGCCCGCCTGTTCGGCGAATTCACGCAGGCGTGGGTCAGGATTGATCACGCGCGGATGGGCGACGCGGGTCAGCAGCGGCAGGTCGTTGGCTGAGTCGGAATAGAACGAGGCGCCTTGCAGCGTTTCGCCCTGTTCGACCAGCCAGTCTTCCAGGCGTTGCACCTTGCCCTCGCGGTACGTGAGCACGCCCTGGGTACGGCCACTGAAAAAGCCGTGCTGTTCTTCAACGTCAATGGCCAGCACATCGTCGATGCCCAGCCGTTCGGCAATGGCGCTGACCAGAAATTGTGGCGAGGCGGAGATCACCAGGATGCGCTCGCCGCGAGCGCGGTGTTCGGCCACGCAGCGCATGGCGTCGCTGTAGATCAGCGGCTCGATGATGTTCTCCACGAAGGGCTCGACCACATACTCCACTTCTTCCCGGGTGCGGCCCACCAGCGGCGCCAGGCTGAACGCCATGTAGTCTTCCATGTCCAGACGGCCGAACGCGTATTCGGCCATCAGCGCACTTTCCTGGTGCAGGAAGGATTCGCCATCCACCCACTGCAGACGGGCCATCTCCCGGCTCCACAGGCTGGCACAGTCACCATCGATCAGGGTTTCATCCAGGTCAAAAATGGCCAGGGTCATCAGGTAGCCTCGTTAGGTAAAAGGGGCGGTTGGATCGCAGGTGCGATCACTCCAGGCCGAACTGAAAGGTGCTGACCACCCGCAGGCGCTTACCGATGGTGCGTGAGCTGTCCATGTCGCCGCCGTCGTCACTGTTTACGCTGATCACACCCTGATTGGCATTTTTCAACCCGCCGAGGGTGGCGCCGGCATCGGCGGCGAACTTGGCCGCCTGTTCGCGAGCATTGCGCGTGGCGTCTTCAAGCAGCTGCGGCTTTACATCATTGAAGCCGCGCAACTGATAGCGCGGTCCGCCGTAGCCGTCCTGGTTGTCGAGCTGCACGCCGGCCTGGATCAGCGGATCGCTGGCATTGGCGGCCTTGGCCACCAGGTCGACGCGCGGGGTCTTGACCACCACTTGGCCCAGCCCGGTAAAGCGCAGGGCGACATTGCTGTTGCCCCATTCGCGAGCCAGCAGGTCCTGGACCTGTAAGGGCCGGGTTTCGATTTCATCGGGGTTGAAGCCTTGCGCGGCCAGGAAGGCCACCACCTGCTCACGGTCTGCGCTGAGCTGGCGCTGCACCTCATCGAAGGCATTGCCGCCGCGACGGAACGCCAGGGTCCAGATGGCGAAATCGCTTTTCACATCCATTTCCGCCAGGCCCTTGACCGTTACCGTGCGGTCGGCCATGCGGAAGCGTTCCACCCCTTGACCCACCGACCAGCCGGCGAACGCGAGGGCGGCACCTAGAATGACAGCGGGAAGCAGACCGAGACGGGCAACAGGCATGGGGAATACTCCGAAGAAGGAACTGGCTTGCATTCTAAGCCGGCTAGCATCTTTTGGAACGCGGCGTGGTCTATTGCCGGTGTGTCAGGGAGCCGTTGCGATGAAGCCTGCCTTTTTTATATGGATTGTGAGCTGTTGCCTGGCCATGCCACTGAAGGCTGACGAGCAGACGTTGTTCAGCTTCGTGCGGCCGATCGATGTGGTGCAGGTCAGTACGCGGGATGCTTGGTTTCCCGAGCTGACTGCGGAAACGACGCCCGAGGGGCAGGTGCTGCGCAGGCTCAGCTTCAATGCGGCGCAGCGGCCGCGCATGCGCATGGAACCGCAGTCCGGCAGCTGGGACTGGAGTCAGGCGCAGGCGATCACGCTGCGTATCCAGAATGCCATGGACTGGGATCTGACCCTGAATGTGCGTATCAACAGTGGGGATGCCAAGACACTGGTCACCCAGGTGGCACTGCCGGCCGGGCCAGCGCAAACTTTGGTGGTGCCGCTGCGTGTCGCCTCGTCTCTGCAGCAAGGTATGCGCGCCCCGCCGCCGATGCCATGGATGCGCGATGGCAATCGCCTGCTGCTGGCCACCTCGGTGGACGGCGAGATCGAAGTCGATCAAGTCAAATCGGTAACCCTCTCATTGAATAATCCCGATGTGCCGCAGCATGTGCTGCTCGGCCATTTTGGCGTGACGACGGAAGATCAGCTGCAAGCGGCGTATGAGGGGATCGTCGACGGCTACGGGCAGTTCACTCGGGGCGAGTGGCCGGAAAAGATCGGCAGCGATGAACAACTGCGCGACAGTGTGGCCCAGGATGACCAAGCCCTGGTCCCCTTGCTTGAGCAGTTACCCGAGCAGGATCGCTTTGGCGGCTTGCGGGGTGGCATCAGCTTTCCGGCCACGGGGTTTTTCACCACAGTGAAGGTCGACGGGCGCTGGTACCTGCAAAGTCCCGAAGGCAACCCGTTCTTTTCCCTGGGCGTCAACGCGGTGACGCGTCAGCACAGCCAAACCTATGTGCAGGGGCGCGAGGCGATGTTTCGCGACCTGCCGGAGCCTGACCAGGCCCTGGCGGCCTTTTATGGCGAGTCGGACAACCGCAGCGACATCGGCGCCAACCGCAATCGGCAGTTCGACCATGGCCACTGGTACGACTTCTACAACGCCAATCGCTACCGGGTACGGGCCGAACAGGCCTGTCGGCAAACGGCGGACTGTGCTCCCTGCGACCCGGCTAACGAGGCGGTCAGACTCAACGAGATCACCGCGGAACAGGCACAAGCCTGCATCCTGATGCGCAACCAGGCGGTCGTCGGCCAATGGGCCGAGCAGTCTCTGCAGCGCCTCAAGGCCTGGGGTTTCAACAGCATCGGCAACTGGAGCGACGCGGAGCTGCGTGATCCGCAGCGCATGCCGTATACGCTGCCTTTGCTGATCGGTGGCGACTACGCGACCATCTCCACTGGCCATGACTGGTGGGGCGCCATGCCCGATCCATTCGATCCACGTTTCGCCATGGCCGCCGAGCGCAACATCGCCATTGCCGCGCGCGGCCGGCGGGACGATTCCTGGCTGCTGGGCTTCTTCGCTGACAACGAACTGGCCTGGGCCGCGCCCGGCGAACATCCCCATGCGCGTTATGCGCTGGCCTATGGCACGTTGCGGGCGACGACGGATGTGCCGGCTAAACGAGCCTTCCTCAAGCTGTTGCGCGACAAGTACCGCAACCAGCAAGGGTTGGCCCAGGCGTGGGGGATCGAACTGCCAGCCTGGGAATTGATGGAAGATCCCGGCTTCGAGGCGCCGTTGCCGAGCGCGGAATTTCCCGCCATCGAAGAGGATTTTCAACGCTTTCTGCGCCTGTACGCCGACACCTATTTCAAGACCGTCGCCGATGCGCTGGACTGGCATGCGCCCAATCATCTGTTGCTCGGTGGGCGTTTCGCGGTCAGCACGCCGGAGGCGTTGGCGGCCTGCGCACAGTACTGCGATGTGCTGAGTTTCAATGTCTACACCCGTGCGCCGCAGCAGGGCTATGATTTTGCCGCGTTGCAGGCACTGGACAAGCCGGTGCTGATCAGCGAGTTCAGTTTCGGCTCTCGAGATCGCGGCCCGTTCTGGCCGGGGTTGCTCGAAGTCCCCACCGAAGAAGCACGGGGCTCGGCCTATGCACATTTTCTCGAGCGGGCGACGAAAGAACCGAGCCTGGTGGGCGTTCACTGGTTCCAGTATCTGGACCAGCCCGTGACCGGTCGCTTGCTGGATGGCGAAAATGGCCATTTAGGCCTGGTCGGTATCACCGACCGGCCCTTCGCCAGCTTCGTACAGGCTGTCCGTCGCGCCAACCTGCGCGTGGCGCAGGATTGGTTGCCGGTGGCGGTGGGCGGGGCTGAGGATTCAGAAGGGCAGCCGTAGCGTGTGGAAGGGTGAGACGACAACGGATGGCTAGCGCTGCGCTCAACCGTCCTCCGTGACGGTGCGATGCGGCAGCGAAATGTAGGGTGGATCGCGCTTCACCGATCCACCGGGTGGCGATCCACCGGGTGGCGCTCCACCGAGCGGTATTGGAGGGGTAAAAAGCGACATTCACCCTACGGGCTGGTGCGTAACCGGTAGGGGCGAATTTATTCGCCTGGAGCAGGGCCTTCAGTCCACGCTGATGCCGCGACCAACATAGGATCTCAGCCACATCGCTCGTCGTCGCCCCGCAGTCATCGAAGGGATCGGTGCCAGGCGAATAAATTCGCCCCTACATATTCGGGTCGGTTATTTCCATTTTGGTGTTAGGTAAGCCTGCCGCACGGAATACTCCGCCGGCGGGGTGCTCGCCGAGCATCCGGTTTCCAGCCCTTCCGCCTGCAACGAGCGCCGCCGCCCTATGCCAGCTGCGGCTCCGCTTTGATACTACCGGCGCAACTCCTCTGCCCAGGCCATCACCGGCACGTTTTCTTGCGGGTTCCAGATCCGCTGCCAGAGGGTCAGCAGGCGGGCGGTATCGCTGCGCTGCATGGGGCGTCGCTCCACCCAGGCAATCGGCTGCCATTGATCGTCGCGCCATTCGGCCATGGGGAAGCGAAAAGGGTGGTAGCCGGCCATGCCCATGCGCAAATCGGTTACCACCAGCTGATCGCCAATGCGGTCATAGCGCAGGATGCCGCGGGAAAACCACTCCAGCCGGGCATGCTGAGGCGAGTCACGCAGCGACTCACGCCAGTGGAGCCCGCGCGGCAATGACTGCAACGCGGGCGGCTGGGGGTCGAGCCAACTGACCAGGACTTCGTGGTACCGCTCGCCATCCAGCACGATGACCCGCCAGAGCAGGCTGTTGAACGGTGTCGGGGTGCTGAACATAGCCTCGGCCTGGATACCGTCGCGGGTCAACGCCTGCTGAACCCGATGTTCCGCCATTTGCTGACCGGCTAGGGTGAAGGCGAGGTACAGGCTCGACAGTCCCAGCGCACCGTATTGCCAACGCAGGCCTTTGTTGCCTAACCCAATGACCGCCCCGACCAGCACCGCGCCCAGCAGCGGCAGGGTGTACAGCGGGTCGATGATGAAGATGCTGGCCCAGGCAATCGGCGGCGAGGTCAGTGGCCAGAGCAGCTGGGTGCCGTAACTGGTGAAGGAGTCCAGCAAGGTATGCGTGACCAGTATCAGCCAGATTGTCAGCAGCATGCGCGCGCCGGTATAGCCCGGATTCGGTCGCCAGCGTCGCACCAGCCAGGTCAACAGAAGCGCTGCGCCGCTGAGTACGAACAACGAATGACTGAAGCCGCGGTGATAGGTCATTTGCGCCACGGCATCGCCGTAGTCGATGACCACATCCAGATCCGGCAGCGTGCCGAGCATGGCGCCACACAGCAGAGCCTTGCGTCCCTGCCAACGACCGAGCATCGCGCCTTGAATGCTGGCACCGAGCACAGCCTGGGTGATGGAATCCATGGGGGTACCGGGTAACGGACGGGTGGTTAACTTACCCGAGAGGCGAAAAAGAAACAGTGATTAATCTTGAGCAAATCCTTCAGGGTGGCGATGGCAAGGGATGGCGCATTCGGTAAAACCGAACGCGCCATCGAAACCGGCTATCCGCCGGAGGAGATGGGAATCTGCCGTTGC
The DNA here is from genome assembly GCF_014836765.1 of Serpens gallinarum. Taxonomy (GTDB): domain Bacteria; phylum Pseudomonadota; class Gammaproteobacteria; order Pseudomonadales; family Pseudomonadaceae; genus Serpens; species Serpens gallinarum. Next base: position 263,186 of record NZ_JACSQG010000004.1, on the reverse strand, counting down.
GTCGGCATGGCTTCCGGCTTTCTCGGCAGGTGAAGGGTCAGCACGCCATTGTTGAAGCGTGCCTCGATTTTCTCGGCGTCCACATCCTGTGGCAGTGAAAAGCTGCGCTGAAAGCTTCCGTAGTAGCGTTCCGAGTAATAGGAATTTTTGTTGTCTTCTTCCGATTGCGCCTTCTTCTCACCTTGAATCGTCAGGTTGCCGTTGGCCAGTGTTATCTGGAGGTCTTTTTCTTCCAGACCCGGTAATTCGGCGGTGATTTCGAAGGCGTCCTGTTTCTCAGAGATATCCACTGCGGGCATCAGGCGATTGGCCGCAGTCTCCGCCCCCCACAAAGGCGACTCGAAAGCACTGCTTCCGAACGGCGACATAGGCGAACCCAGGCCGAAATCCGAGAAGAGGTTGTCGATCTGCCGGCGCAGGCGGCTGATGGGATGCCGCCCGGATTCCTGCATGTTGGAAGAGCGCTCGCGCTGCTGATCGACCTGCATGGATTTGTCAGTGTCATTCATGGCGAAATCCTCCTTATATAAATAGGAGCCTGCATAAATAAACTAGAGCGAGTTGAATGGATCGGTGATGACACTGGTCGGAAAGCAGCTGGCTGGCGTTGGTGGTCAAACCAACGGTGTTCTGCGTTATCCTCACGCCGCCCTGGCTTCTCGGAACTTCCATGTTGCACATTTCCAACAGCGTCGAATTGCCTGACAGCGAAATCGAACTGACCGCCATTCGTGCCCAGGGCGCGGGTGGACAGAACGTCAACAAGGTCTCAAGTGCGCTGCACCTGCGGTTCGATATCCGCGCCTCGTCATTGCCGGCGTTCTACAAGGAGCGGCTGTTGGCCTTGCGCGACAGCCGCATCACCGCCGACGGGGTGATCGTCATCAAGGCGCAGCAGTTCCGTACCCAGGAACAGAACCGCGCCGATGCCTTGGCGCGTTTGGCCGAGCTGATCCGCAGCGCGACCAAGGTGGAGAAGACGCGTCGGCCAACCAAGCCCACCCTCGGCTCGAAGACGCGTCGCCTGGAGGGCAAGAGCAAGCGCGCCACGATCAAGGCCGGGCGCGGTAAGGTGGATTTCTAGCAAGCGCGCGGCCGGTTCCGTTCAGACACCAGGGCGTTCAGCTACCTGATCGGTGCGCGCCGCCATGATGAAGTCGTTGCGGTGCAGTCCACGGATTTTGTGCGTCCACCAAGTGACGGTGACCTTGCCCCATTCGGTGAGCAGCGAAGGGTGATGACCTTCGGCTTCGGCGATTGCGCCGACCGCCTGGGTGAAGGCCAGAGCCTGGCGGAAGTTCTTGAATGTGAAGGTTTTTTCCAGCTGCAGGACGCCCTCGCGGGTTTCCACGCTCCAGTCGGGAATCTGTTTGAGCAGGCTGGCCAGTTCATCCTCGGAGACGTGGGGCGCGTCGGCGCGGCAGGCTTCACAATGGGCTTGGGTCAGATCGGACATGGAGATTCTCCTAACGTGCGTGTTCTTGTTGGTATGACGACTAGGCGGCCTTTGGCGGAAACTTCGGCGCGTGCAATCCCAGCTTCATGGCCTGGTGTACCCAGCCCATGATGTCCTCGTTGCTCAGCTCGAACAAACGCTTGAGGGTCGGCAGCACGAAGTACAGCGGCTGCAGGATATCGATGCGGTAGGGCGTGCGCATGGCTTCAAGTGGGTCGAAAGGCAGGTGTTCAGGCGTCTCGGACAGACAATAGACCGTTTCCTTGGCCGACGAGAGGATGCCGCCGCCGTAGATGCGTCGCCCGGCCTCGGTGTCGACCAGGCCGAACTCCACCGTCATCCAGTACAGGCGGGCGAGAAATACCCGCTCTTCCTTGCTGGCCTGCAAGCCGAGGCGGCCGTAGGTTTGGGTAAAAGCGGCGAACCAAGGGTTGGTCAGCAGCGGACAGTGTCCGAACAGCTCGTGGAAAATGTCCGGTTCCTGCAAGTAATCCAACTCCTCGAAGGTACGGATAAAGGTGGCAACCGGGAAGCGTTTGCTGGCCAGCAGTTCAAAGAACGTCTGGAAGGGGATCAGCGCCGGTACCCGGACTACTTGCCAGCCGGTGGTGTTACCCAGCACCTGGTTGATCTCGTCCAGCTGAGGAATTCGATCACGCGGCAAGGCCAGCTGGTCGATGCCGTCAAGATAGTCCTGGCAAGCGCGCCCTTCGATCAATCGCAACTGGCGCTCGATCAGTATCTGCCAGACCTGATGTTCGGCCTCGGGATAGGCGATGAAACCTTTTTGGTCCGGTTTGCGGGCTTGGTACTGAGTGCTCATGAATGGCCTCCGCCCATGGGCAGTAATGCTTCGAACCTAGCCCAGACGTGCAGGAATGTGCCTGAGAAAACGGCTGCCAAGGGCGAGCAGATTCGCTCCGTCTGTAACGCCAGGCTTACGCCATTCGGCAATTGGCCTGCTCGGCTACGCTGAGCTGGAAAGAGCGTCACGAAAAGCTGACGCAAAAAACGGCACGCTCTCATTTGACTCTCCCTAATGGGCTGAAAAACATGCGCATCAAGATTCATTGCCTGAACCGCCTGGGTATCCTGCGGGACATTCTCGATCGACTGGTGGATTACGGCGTCAATGTGGCGCGTGGCGAGGTGGGCGGCGAGCAGGGCAACGCCATCTATTTGCACTGCCCGAACCTGATCAATCTGCAATTCCATGCCTTGCAGCCGAAGCTGGAAGGAATTGAGGGTGTGTTCGGCGTTAAACGTGTCGGTCTGATGCCCAGCGAGCGACGTCATCTGGAACTCAATGCCCTGCTTGGCGCGCTGGAGTTTCCGGTGCTGTCGGTGGACATGGCTGGCGCAATCGTTGCTGCCAATCGCGCTGCCGCCCATCTGCTCGGCGTGCGCGTGGACGAAGTGCCGGGCATTGCCCTGGCGCGATATGTCGAGGATTTCGATCTGCCCGCCTTGGTGCGCGCCAATAGATCGCGGATCAATGGTTTGCGGATCAAGGTAAAGGGTGATGTGTTTCTGGCCGATATCGCGCCGCTGCAAGTCGAGCACGATGGCAGTGATGCATTGGCCGGCGCGGTCCTCAGCCTGCATCGCGCAGATCGGGTCGGCGAGCGCATCTATCAGGTGCGCAAGCATGAGCTGCGCGGTTTCGACAGTATCTTTCAGAGTTCGAAGCGGATGGCGGCCGTGGTGCGTGAAGCGCGGCGCATGGCGCCGTTGGATGCGCCGCTGCTGATCGAGGGCGAGACCGGCACCGGCAAGGAGCTGCTGGCGCGCGCTTGCCATCTGGCCAGCCCGCGTGGCCAGGCGCCGTTCATGGCGCTGAATTGCGCCGGGCTGCCGGAATCCATGGCCGAGACCGAACTGTTCGGCTATGGCCCCGGCGCCTTCGCCGGGGCACGGCCGGAAGGCAAGCTCGGCCTGCTGGAGCTCACCTCCAGCGGCACGCTGTTTCTCGATGGGGTGGGCGAGATGAGCCCGCGACTGCAGGCCAAGCTGTTGCGTTTTTTGCAGGACGGCGGTTTTCGCCGGGTCGGCAGCGACGAAGAGGTGTACCTGGACGTGCGGGTAATCTGTGCCACTCAGGTGGATTTGTCCGAGCTGTGCGCGCGGGGTGAGTTTCGCGAAGACCTGTATCACCGTCTGAACGTGCTGAGCCTGCATATTCCGCCCCTGCGCGAGTGCCTCGACGGGCTGCCGGCGCTGGCGGAGCATTTTCTCGATCAGGCCAGCCGGCAGATCGGTTGTGCCTTGCCCAGTCTGGCGCCCAAGGCGGTGGAACGGCTGTTGAACTACCACTGGCCGGGCAACGTGCGCCAGTTGGAAAACACCTTGTTCCAGGCGGTGTCGCTGTGCGAGGGCGGGGTGGTCAAGCCCGAGCACATTCGCCTGCCGGATTACGGCGCACCGCACCCGTTGGGCGAATTTTCCACGGAGGGGAGTCTCGACGAGATTCTCGGTCGTTTCGAAAAAGCCGTGCTGGAGCGGCTGCATGGCCAATACCCAAGCAGCCGCCTGCTCGGCAAGCGGCTCGGCGTGTCGCATACCACCATTGCCAACAAGCTGCGCGAATATGGGTTGTCGGGAAATGGAGGGCGGTAAGGCGCCTGTCAACTGCCGCTATAGTTTTTGGCAGACGCCGATGTCGGCGTGGGTCTCGAACCAAGAGGGACTGCCATGAACACTACCTCGGGCCAATCCGCCAATCATGGGGATGAACCGTCGGTCGATCACCTGCGTTTCCATCGACCCCATGCGCACCTGACGCCGACCTTCGGCAACGACCGCTTTGCTTTGCAGGCCGAGGCGTTTGCGCGGTTTTTCGGCACGCCGTTGTTTCTCGGCGTGCAGACGCTGATCGTGCTGGCGTGGATGGCGGCCAATACCCTGGGCGTTGCCCGTTTCGATGTCTACCCGTTCATCCTGCTCAATCTGGCGTTCAGCTTGCAGGCAGCCTATGCCGCGCCGCTGATTCTGCTGGCCCAGACCCGTCAGGCCGCCCGCGACAAGGCCCACGCCGAAGCTGACGCCCGGCATCGTGAAGCCCTGGCACTGGCCAATGAACATCGCCAAGCGCAGGCCGCGCAGAATACGCAGCAATTGTTGAAACTGATGGAACAGAACACCCGGTTGACCGAGACAACCAAGCAACTGAGCGAGCGGATCGAGCAGCTGACTGCCGAGATACATGCCCGCTTTGTTGCGCACAACGAAACGCCGCGCTGACAGGCCGTTGAAAGCTACCTGCGTTGGCAATACTTCGTTAAAAACAGCCTTCGAAAGCCGCTTGCGGCTAGCGCGCTTCAGCGCGGCCCGAAGGGCGAACGAAGTGAGTAATGTTCATTTAGAACACCTAAACTGCGCTTCTTCGGCTGTTTTGACCAACCTTCGGTTGTTACTGCGTTGCGCCTCGTATTGCCTGCTCGCCTACGCTTTTTCAACGGCCTGCTGAAGAGCGCGGCGGTAGCGGTCGGATCAGTGCGCCGGGTAGTCGGCGATGACCTGCTCGGCGCCGGTCTTGCGCAAGCCGATGACCTGATAAGCATCGCGATGGTCACCCATTTCCATGCCCGGCGAACCCATCGGCATGCCTGGTACGGCGAGGCCGGCGAGGTCGGGGCGCTTGCGCAATTCCAGCACCTGGGCGGCAGGCACATGGCCTTCGACGAAGCGCCCGTCAATCACGCCGGTGTGGCACGAAGCCAGACGCGGCGGAACGCCGAGCCGCTGCTTGACGGCGACCATGTCCCGCTCGACATGATCACGCACGGTGAAGCCGTTGCTTTCCAGGTGCTTGATCCAGTCCTTGCAGCAGCCGCAGTTGGCATCGCGGTGCACGTCGATGACCACAGGTTCTGCGGCCTGGCCGACGGCACTGAACAGCAGGGTGCTCAGAGCGGCGATGCGCAAGGTTTTACGAGTGGGGAAATGCATGGTGGTCGCTCCGATGTTCTGGGCTTGGAGATGGGGGCAGCGGGCGGATGCTTGCACATTCCACCCGGTTCGCCAGGGTATGCAGCGTCTGACTAGCCGCAGCAGCCGCCGCAGCACGAAGAGGCTTTTTTGGCCGCGGGGGCATCAACGGTGGCGGGATAACCGGCCTCGTCCAGGGCGGCAATCAGCGCGGCGCTGTCCGCTTCGCCGGCGACGCGGACGCGTCCGGTCACTACATCAATCTGGACGCTTTGCACGCCATTGAGGGGCATCAGGGCTTCGTTGACATGCTTGACGCAGGATTCGCAGCTCATGCCTTCAACGCGGAGTTCGATCGTGTTCATGGTGGTTCCTCGAGCAGTAGGGGCCAGGACCTTGGGGCCATTTTCGACCTTGTCACGAGGGCAAGGTCAAGGGGGGATTCGGGAAGTGAGTCTGCCCTGCACCAGGACGCGAAGGATTGATTTTTATCAAGATCCGCGAATAGCGCAGGGGGTGGTGAAGCATGAGCGCACCCGTAAGGGCGGCCTCGCCTGCAACCCGCCAGCGCGGCATGTCTAAGCACCACTCGGACGCATGTAACATACGCCCGGTCTTATGATCGCTGGCTTATTCACTTACGGATTCCCTGCATGTCCGCTACCCCTGCAGTTCGCCACGCCGATAACGGCTGGTCGGTGTTCAAGGTTTTTCTGCGTCTAGGCCTGACCTCGTTTGGCGGGCCGATTGCGCATCTGGGTTATTTTCGCACCGAGTTCGTCAGCCGCCGCCAGTGGCTGAGCGAGCGCAGCTTTGCCGACCTGGTGGCGCTGTGTCAGTTCCTGCCCGGACCGTCCAGCAGTCAGGTGGGCATCGCGCTGGGTTTGTCACGCGCCGGTTATCGCGGTGCGCTGGCGGCGTGGGCGGGCTTCACCCTGCCGTCGGCGATCCTGCTGATTCTTTTCGCCCTGGGGATCACCCGTTGGGGGGAGCTGTTGCCGTCGGGGCTGTTGCACGGGCTCAAGGTGGTCGCCGTGGCGGTGGTGGCCCAGGCGGTGTGGGGGATGGCCCGCAGCTTCTGTACCGACGTGCCGCGGGTCGCAATCATGGCCCTGGCCACCGGCATCCTGGTGGCCTGGCCCTCGTCGCTGGGCCAGGTTGCCGTGATCATTGGGGCTGGGCTGCTCGGTCTGTTGCTGTTCAAGCCAAGCCGTGACGGTGAGCATGAACCCTTGCCAATCACGGTCGGGCACGGCGCCGGACTGCTGATGCTGGGGCTGTTTTTTGCATTGCTGCTCGGCTTGCCCGTGCTTGCCCAGTTGTGGCCCAGCCAGACACCCCAGCTCATCGATGCATTCTATCGCGCGGGCTCGCTGGTATTCGGCGGTGGCCATGTGGTGTTGCCCTTACTGCAAAGCGAAGTGGTCCACACTGGCTGGGTCAGCAATGAGGCGTTCCTGGCCGGCTATGGTGCGACCCAGGCGGTCCCCGGTCCGCTGTTCACCTTCTCGGCCTTTCTCGGCGCTTCCATGAACAGCGCACCGAGCGGCTGGCTGGGCGGACTGCTGTGTCTGGTGGTGGTGTTTGCGCCTTCTTTTCTGCTGGTCATCGGCGTGCTGCCGTTCTGGGAGCGCCTGCGCGCCAGCCTGCGCACCCAGGCGGCGCTGATCGGCGTGAATGCGGCGGTGGTCGGCCTGCTACTGGCGGCGCTGTATCGGCCGGTGTGGACCAGCGCGATTCTTACCTTCGGTGATTTCGCCCTGGCGCTGCTGGCCCTGGTGGCACTGATGCGCTGGAAGTTGCCGCCCTGGCTGGTGGTGCTGGGGTGCGGGTTGGGTGGCTGGGGCTTGAGCGGCCTCTGAGCCTGTGGGGTGGTGCCGTCTGGTGCGCCCTCCACGCCACGTTTTCCTTATACTCCGCGCGGTGTTGCGGCTTCATCGAGGGGAAACTGAATGATGGCGGACTGGGTGCAGGTGCTGGCCGATGTGGCGCGCTGGACGCTGTGCGGCGGAGTGTGCGTCGCCTTGCTGATGGGCTGCAGGGCGCTGCCGCCCACAGATATTCGACTGGAATCGAAAGCCCTTGAACCTGCCGAGTCTGCCGCAACCCCGCTGGGCCGTGCCCTGGCGCCGGAAATCGAGGCGCATCCGGGACTTTCCGGAATCTTCCCGCTGGCCGATGCCCAGGATGCCTTCGCCGCCCGCGTGCTGCTGGCCCGCGCCGCCGAGCGCACCCTGGACGTGCAGTACTACATTTGGCGCGGCGACATGACCGGCACCTTGTTGTTCGAGGCGCTGCACGAGGCCGCCGACCGCGGGGTGCGGGTGCGTCTGTTGCTTGACGACAACAATACCTCGGGCCTGGACCCCACCCTGCGTGCCCTGGATGCACACCCGCTGATCGAGGTTCGGTTGTTCAATCCCTTCCTTGTACGCAGCCCGCGTGTGTTCGGCTTCCTCAGCGACTTTTCCCGTCTCAACCGGCGCATGCACAACAAATCCTTCACGGCAGACAGCCAGGCGACCATCGTTGGTGGGCGCAATATTGGCGATGAATATTTCGGCGCCGGAGACGGCGTGCTGTTCGCGGATCTGGACGTGATCGCAGTGGGGCCGGTGGTGACGGAAGTGTCGAGCGATTTTGACCGTTACTGGGCCAGCGAATCCAGCTATCCCGTTGGGCTGTTGTTACCAGTGGCCGATCCCGAGCAGCTTACGCGTCTGGCGACATCCGCCTCGCTGGTGGAGCGCAGCCCAGCCGCCGCCAGTTATGTGCAGGCCATTCGTGAATCGAACTTCATCGGCCAGATGCTGGAGGGTTCGCTGACATTTCAGTGGTCGCCCACCCGCCTGGTCAGCGATGACCCGGCCAAAGGGCTGGGGCGGGCCGAACCGGAAGCGCTGTTGCCTTTTCAGCTGCACGAAATCATCGGCGTGCCGCGTAGCGACGTAGAGTTGGTTTCGCCGTATTTCGTTCCGACCCAGGCGGGTGTCGAAGCGTTCGTGGCGTTGGCGCAAATGGGCGTCAAGGTACGCATCCTGACCAATTCGCTGGACGCCACCGATGTGGCAGCGGTGCATTCCGGTTATGCCAAACACCGTAGGGCGCTTCTCGAAGCGGGCATCGAGCTGTATGAAATGCGTCGGCTGAATCCGGAAATGGACAAGCGCAAGCGCACCGGCCCGTTCGGCAGCTCCGGCTCCAGTCTGCACGCCAAAACCTTCGCGGTGGATCGTCAGCGCGTGTTTGTTGGCTCGTTCAACTTCGATCCGCGCTCGGTCAGCCTGAATACCGAGCTGGGCCTGATCATTGACAATCCGGTATTGGCTGGACAAATCGACGATATGTTCAATAGCGGCATCGCCCGCACGGCCTATGAAGTGCGCCTGACGGACGACGGCACGCTGTACTGGATAGAGCAGGTTGGCGGGCAGGACGTGTACCACGCCCGCGAACCCGGAACTACGGTCTGGCAGCGCCTGGGGGTAAGCGTGCTGGCGTTGCTACCGATCGACTGGTTGCTATAACACCGGCTTCGCCTTGCTGGGCACCGGCACTGGCACCCGCGCCGGTGTCCGTACAGCGGGTCGCCGATCGAGAAAGACCGCGCGGAGGCAGTCGGTGATCGGCACTTCCACCCTGCGGTACATGATGATCGCCACCAGGTAGCAAAGCCCGATAGCCAGCGGCGTGGTCAGGTACGCCAGCGCGCTGGGCGTATCGAATACCGGGACAACCTTGCCAAACGCTTTCATCACGTAGGGATGGAACAGGTACAGGGAAAAACTGGCATCGCCGATCAACACCACCGCCGTGGGCAGCCGGATGCTCGACAGGCCATGCACAATCGCCAGAAACCCGAACAGTGCCGGAATGCCCCAGTAGCCGGCTCGCCCGAGCAGAGGGTCCAGCACGTCGCTGAACGGCATGCAGGCCAGGCAGGCCACACCCAGCAGCACCAGCGCCCAGCGCATGCCGGTGGTCAGGCTGGCGCGCCAGGCTGCGGTGCGTGCATACAGGGCATAACAGCCCATGCCGAAGATGAACTCGAGAAGAATCGCGTCGGTATAAAAGGCCGGCACGACTGCGTCGAACTTCATCACGTGGCCCAGCAGCACCAGTACCGCGATCATCAGGGAGCAGATCAGCAGTCGGTGGCGATGATTGATAGCCATGGACAAGGCGAACAGGGCATAAAAGAACATCTCAAAATTCAGCGTCCAGCCCAGAAACAGCAGCGGCTGCACGTACTCGCCTTTTTGGTAGGGGATGAACAGCAGTGACTTGATCAGACCTTCAAGATCCGCCGTGGTGTTGTCCAGCAGACTCGGCAACAGCAGGGCGATGGCGAATACGCCCAAGGTACCCAGCCAGTAAAGAGGGAGCACCCGGATAATCCGTTTGGTGAGGAAATGCCGGGTCGAGTGGGCGGTAACCAGAGCCATGATGAAGCCACTGATGACGAAGAAAATGTCGACGCCCCAGGCGCCGTTGCGAAACAGCGGAATGTGGTAAATGACCACAGCGGAGGCCGCGAGCGCACGCAGTAATTGGATGCTGTCGAGTTTGTCGGGAATAAGCGGGGCGGCGGAAGGCATGCAGAACTCCATTTCTGTCGGGTTACGAGCCACAGCCTGTGGTTGTGCTCTCGAAGGGGCGAGCAGACGGGCATCCTTGCTCCAAACGATTGAGTAAAGCAGCTTGGCGGTGGGCTAAGAACGTACGCCTGGGATTTTTGACAACCGGTCAAAAACGGCTAGACCGAAGACTCGGCCAGGCGGTTTCTCTGGCCGTGCGGGAGCTGGACAGCTTATTTCGCAGGAGCGATTCATGAAAATTCTCGCCGGCCTTGTACTGGTTCTGGCCTGTATGGCCCAGGCCGCATCCGACCGGGTAGTACCGCCCGACTCGGGATATACCAGCGCCCCAAGCGGGCCGAGGGCTCCAGGCGCAATGGAAAAATGGCTGCACGGGCTTCCTTCGATTGTGTGCTGGGGAGACTCGCTGACCAGTGCGTCCTACCCGCGTATTCTCGCCAAGCTCACCGGCCGTCCCGTGACCAGTCGTGGGGTGGGCGGCAACACCAGTGCGCAAATTGCCGCCCGCCAAGGCGGCCGGCCCACCTACATGACGCTCGTGGGCGGACGGATCCCCGCCAGCGGTGCGGTACGAGTGGAGTCGTTCACCGTCACGCCCATGGGCATCTACGGCAAGCAGGTGATTGAAGGCAGTATTGGTGGCGTGGCAGGAGTGCTGCGGCGACTCTCCCAGGAAACCTACGAATTCACCCGCACGACACCGGGGGCCGCCGTCGAGGTACCGGTGGCATTACCGTTCATGCCTGACGTGGGCGAGACCGACTTCGAGATCGCGGTGATCTGGGCGGGGCGCAACAACTATGACGAACCGGCGCAGGTCTTATCCGATGTGCGCGCCATGGTTGAGTTCCTCAAACCCCTCAACAAGCGCTTCGTGGTGCTCTCGCCACCCAATGGCAATTACCGCGACGAGTACATCGGTGCGCCGAACTACCACTACTTCGTCGAGATCCGCGATGGCTTGCGCAACGCCTACCCCAACAACTTCCTCGATGTCTGGCAGTTGCTGGTGCAAAGCTACGATCCGTCAGATCCCCGTGATGTCGCCGATTACCAGAAGGGCATACCGCCGCACTCCTTGCGCGATGACGATATTCATCTGAATGAGGCGGGCAATCGCAAGGTCGCCGCGTGGGTGCGTGACTACTTGATCGGCTTCAAAGGCTATTGAATATCGAACCCCTCGCGGGCGACCGTCACGGTCGGGCGAGGGAACGGCGAGGGCAGGCTTACTGCTGCAGACGCAGCGCGCTCAGGTCGAGATGGCCATTGCTCACCGGCGGGCACCAGTAGTAACCGCCGGTGATGGGACGGCTGAAGCGGAACAGCGCGTCGAGGATGCCATCCTCCAGACCGGCCATGCGGCGCATCTGCATCTCGAAGGCCGTGAAGGAATGACCGAAGGCCAGGAACAGCAGACCGGCCTGCTGGCCATCCGACCAGGGCATGGAGCGGCGCAGCATGAACGCTTCGGGGCTGAAGCTCTCTTGCGCGGTGCGCTTGACATGGGCCGACTCGGGCGCGTCCTCGATCTCTTCGTTATCGCTCTTGCGCCGGCCCATGACATGGTCCTGCTCGAGGGGCGAGAAGCTCGCGAACTGGTCGAGGTCGTGCACCCAGTGCTGGATCGCCGCGAAGCTGCCGCCTTCCATCCCGGCCGGTGCATTGCTGACAAAGGCGGCGTCCAGCGCATCATCACCCTTGGGGTTTTCCGTGCCGTCTTCGTAGCCGGTCAGGTCATGCCCGGTCTTGTAGCGGAACGCGTCGGTGGCCTGCACCAGGCGCAGCGCCGGGGCCAGAGCCGCTTCCACGGCACGGGTGCGCAGCAGCAGCTCACCGCGATCATCACCGCGCAACCAGCACCACAGGGCATGCTGGGTCGAGGGCACATCCACGCCCACGCCACTGATGGCTGGGAAGGCACGTAGCCCGTCGACAGGGGCGGACAGTACCTGAACCAGTGATTCGCCAAAGCCGACCACGGTCGCATCGCCGTTGACAAGCTGGCAAAGGTGATCCAGTGCCGCCGGAAGGGCTTCAGGCTGTTCCAGGGTAAAAAACAGATGTCGGGCCACAAGCGGCACCGGCGAGGCAAGAATCCCTGGCTGGTAATACGACATGACAACTCCTTGGCAACTAAAAAAAATACGCCGGAACGCCGCGCGCTGTACCGCGAACGTCCGAAAGAACCTGATATGAATTTTATCGCGCCGCGATCTCTTGGGGACAGGCGAAAGGCTATGGAAGCCAGAGAGACGGCCTATGTCGATAGCAAACATTAGGGGCAGCCCCGCCGTTGCCTGTGACGCCGCTGGCGGGCTGCCCGTGGTGATATGCCAAGCCAAACTCTTTGGGCGGAGGTCGTCCTAGTCGGCTGACTCAGAACAACTCCTGCTCATCGCGAATCAGCACGCCATGCAGTCCTTGTTCATCTTCCTGGCAGTCGTACAGGTAATACATCACCACCACGCCATTCTCCATCACGGCCACGTAGTCGCCCGGCTCGACGGTGAAGAAGCGCGGTGAGGCCGGGGACTCCATGCATTCGATGTCGGCCGTCACAAACTGCTCGGGGTCTTCCTCGCCGAAGAAGTCGGCGCGTTCGGCCTCGCTCCACGCCTCGGGAGTCTGGAAGGCGCCAGTGAACAGAATGCGCGCATCGCCGAGTTCTTCCTCCTCGGCATCCGGATCATTGTCGTCGGGACGGTACAGCGTGCACTCCAGGGCTGCGCTGCTGTTCAGCACCGTCTGTCGGGCGGCCAGGCGACGGCTCGGGTCGAGTTCTGCGGCGTTGCACATCTGCACCCAGACAGGGTCGAGATCAGCGGTCATGTAATTGATTTCCGTAGGTAGAAAAAGTATGTCCCGTGCTCAGCGCGGATAGAGCGGCGGCAGGGCGGTGTCGGTGGCCTGGGCGCCGCTCCGTTGAGGCTCGGGCAGGTCGCGGATGGCTTTCCATAAGGCTTCGCCATTCCAGGTTTGTTCGGTTTCGCTGTACAGCACGCCATTGAGACCATCCAGGGCATCGGACAGCGGTACGTGGCGCGCGGCCATATCGGCGAGAGTCTCCGGGTGCGCACGGGCCCAGGCGTCCAGTGCGTGCCGGGTGGCCTGCGGATCGTTGGCCAGACAGGCGCGCTTGAGGTCGTCAAGCAGACTGCGTGCGCTGGGACCAGGGAGTGTGGCGCGCTGAATGGCGGGCTGACGCCGGGCATGCCACCACAGGCCGAAGCCGAGCAGGGTGGTGCAGGCCAGCAGGGCGCTGCTCAGTTGCCAAGGCCACAGGGCCTGGTTGGGCACCGACGGGGCTAACGGCGGCAGGGCCAGGTCCAGTTGCGGATTGCTGGCCACGGCAAAGCTGCGCGCCGGCAAGCGGGTGCGTTCCAGGCTGTCGGTTTGGGTGTTCCACCAGACGACTTCCACGGCGGGCACCTGCACCTGACCTGCGCGATTGGGCACCAGCGCTTCGCTTTGCTCGCGGCTGCCGATCAACCCCTGTTCGGTGGTTTCGTTGCTCAGTTTGGGCTGGTCCGGGTAGTGGCGCAGGTCGGCGCTTTGCGTGGCCGGCAGCGGTGGCAGTTGGGTGCTGGACAGGCCTTCGACGCGCAGAACCCGTTGGCGGGTCAGCGAATCACCGACGCTGACCTGTTCTGGCTCGGGGGTCCAGGTTTCGCTCAGGGTCAGGGCGCTGGCGGGCAGCCAGGGGGCATCGCTTGGGTAGTCGGCGGGCTTGGCCTTTACCGTGAGTGGAATGACCGGCGAGGTGACCCGCACGCTGCGGCCCGAACGCGGGCCGAAGGGGTTGAACTGGTCGGGGTTGTTGCGTTCGACCAAGGTGGCGCTGAACACCTGCGCGGGTAGTTCGATGTCACCGCTGCGCAAGGGGAAAATCGCATAGCGGATTTCGATCACGCCATGGCGCACGCCGTTGATCATTTTTTCGTAGGTGATCGGTTTGCCAAGCTGCTCGACGCGCGCTTCGGGTGTCTGCAACGGTGTCAGGGCACTGTCATCGAACAGCGTCACCGAGTGGTAGATGCGCAGGGTCAGCACCACCTGAGCCTGCACGTAGGCGCTGTCCCGGTCGAGGCTGGCGTCGATGAACACCGGGGAGAGCCTGCCGGGTGCGTCTGTGGGCGCCTGGGCCGGGGTGACATGCAGAGTGATTGGCGTGGACCAGACCTCGCCCAGCTTCAGGGGCGGGATGACCACGAAGCCGGTTTGTCGGGGCGCCAGCGTAATGATCCAGCGGGTGATGGTGTGGGCCACGCCGTCGACGGTGACCAGGCGATTGACCTGTTGGCTGTCGAGTACCTTGAACAGCGGGTGCAAGGGCGCGAGGTCCGGTTTGCCAGCCAGGGTTACGCCGGCGACTTCCAGGGTCAGTTGCAGGGTTTCGCCCATGCTGAACTGCTGGCGGTCGACACTGGCGTGCAGCCGGGCCTCGGCGCTGGCCAGGCCGCTGAGCAGGCAAAAAAAGAAAACGCAGAGCAGGCGCATCATCGCTGGGGATTCCTGGTGTGTTGTTCGTACCTGAACTTGCGGCGCAGCAGTTCGGCGGGGTCATCGGGAATCTGGCGCAGCCATTGTTCCAGCGCCTGGCGGCGTTCGTCACCCAGCGCATCGGCCGGTTGCGCGGTGGCATGAGCCGGTTGCTCGCTGTCCGACTCGCTGGCGGTGCCACTGGCCGGGGCGGTCGATGCGTCGTCGGTCTCCAGGGATTCGCCCTCGGGGCTGTTATCCGCGTCGCGCTCCTGGCCTTCCTGACCGGGAGAGCCGGCAGCGGATGGCTCGGGTGTACTGCTGGATGACGGACTGTCATCGTGCTGCTGTTCTTCTTCTCGCTCACGCAGCAGATTTTCGATCAGCGTGCGGTTGTGCAGGGCCTGGGGCAGTTCCGGTTGCAAGACCAAGGCTTGATCGTAGGCCTCCAGCGCAGCCTGCAGATCGCCAGCCTGGGCCAGCGCGTTGCCGCGATTGTAATGATCGGCGGCGCTGTCGCCCTGAGCGAAGCGCTGGGCGGCGGCGGGGTAGTCACCAGCCTGGTACAGGGCATGGCCCTGGCGCAGCGGATCGCTGAAGCGCTGCGCGGCTTCGGCGGGGCGTTGCGCATCGAGCAGGCGCTGGCCTTGCTGGTCGGCGCGCAGCCACAGGTCATCGAAACTCCAGGCATACCCAGGCTGTGGCAAGACCATGAGCAAGGGCAGGCAGAACAACCAGCCGCGCCGTCCCGCGCAGGCGGCGAGCAGCAGCAGGGGCAATAGCAGCCAGTGGCCCTGGTCGAGCCAGTGGGCGAGGCGGACAAATTCACCGTCTTCTTCGCGCAGGTGCTGCGGAGCGTCGAGCAGGTCGAGTGTGCGCAAGTCGCCCTCGTCCAGACGCCAGGGCGCATAGCGGGCGCCGATCTGGTCGGCGAAGCGGCGTAAGCCGGCATCGTCCAGGCGCGACAGGATGATCGCGCCCTGATCATCCAGACGGTAACCGCCCCCTTCCTGAACGATCGGCGCGCCCTGGGAGGTGCCCATGCCCAGCATGAGCAAACGTTCGCCCTGGCGGCCGAGTTGTCGTGCAATGGCACTGCGTTCTGTCTCGCTCAGCGCGCCGGTAATCAACAGCAGCCGTCCTTGATCGCGCGCACCTTGGTGCAGCAGGTCCAGGGCCTTGGCCACGGCCAGATCGGCGCGTTGGCCCGGCTCGGGCATGATCGAGGGCTTGAGCGCGTCGAGCAGATTGTGCGTGGTGGCCGTGTCGTCGGACAACGGCACCAGCACGTGGGCGCTGCCGGCATACACGACGACGGCGGTCTGGGCGTCTCGGCGAGCCTCGAGCAGGTCGAGAATCTTGCGCCGCGCCTGTTCCAGACGATTGGGTGGCGTGTCGCCTGCCAGCATCTGCGGCGTCAGGTCGATGATGATGACCAGCGGATCAGCCGGTTTGCCGACGGTTTGCTCCAACTGCTGCCAACTGGGACCGAGCAAGGCCAAAAGGGCCAGCAGCCAGGCCAGGCCCAGCGCGATCCACGGCAGGCGATTGCCGCGCCCGTTGCTGCGGGTGAGCAGCAGGCTATGAAAGGCGCTGGGCAGGATCTGCTGCCAGCGGCCGGCTCGCCGTTCGCGGTGCCACAGCTGCCAGAGCAGCCAGCCGAGCAGGGGAGCGAGCAACAGCCAGGCGGGGCGCAGCCAATGCGGCAAGAGTAGTTCCATCACCGTGACCTCCGCAGCCAGTAGGGACGCAGGCCCTGCGGCCAGAGTACACGGCCGACCAGCAGCACGCTGAGTACCAGGCCAGCGCCCAGTGGCCAGCTGTACAGCGCAAGAATCTGCCGTGCCTGGGTGGGTTGCTGCGCTACCGGCTCGAGCGTGTCCAGCAGCGCTTCGATGTCTTGCAGCTGTTCACGGGACTGGGCGCGGAAATACTGCCCGCCGGTGAGCGCGGCGATTTCCTGCAACAGGCCTTCGTCCAGGTCCATGCCCGGGGTGAAGGCGAAGACGCCGCGCTGGCCGCCCTGACCCGGCGCGGCGCCGATGCCGATCGGATAAATCGTCACGTTGTGCAAGGCCGCCATGCGCGCAGCGGTGAGCGGGTCCAAGGTGCCGCTGGTGTTGGCACCGTCAGTAACCAGCACCAGTACGCGGCTGTCAGCCGGACGTTCGCGCAGACGCTTGACCGCCAGGCCAATGGCATCGCCGATGGCGGTGTTTTGCCCGGCGATGCCGATCAACGCTTCGTCGAGCCAGGTGCGCACGGTGTGCCGGTCGAAGGTCAGCGGCGATTGCAGGTAGGCCTGGCTGCCGAACAGGATCAGGCCGACGCGGTCGCCGTGGCGCTCCTCGATGAAATCGCCGAGCAGTCGTTTGACCAGGGTGAGGCGGCTGATGGCCTGTTCGTCCCAGCGCATGTCCGGGTAATCCATGGAGCCGGAAACATCCACGGCGAGCAGCAGGTCGCGGCCGCTGGCCGGTATCGGCAGGGGTTCGCCCAGCCAGTGCGGGCGCGCGGCGGCGAGTAACAGGCACAGCCAGAGCAGAGCGAACGGGGCTTGCTGGCGCCACGCCGGCAGATTGGCGCGTGCCTTATGGCCGGCGAGGCTTTCCAGTTCGGCGAGAAAATTCACCTTGAGCGCCGCTTCGCCATTGTCCGCCGGAGGCAGCAGCCAGCGCAGCAGCCAGGGCAGCGGGGCGAGCAAAAAGACCCAGGGCCAGGCGAATTCAAACATGCTTGCGAATCCAGGTTTCGACGGCGCGGTGCAGATCGTCCACGGCCTTGTCGTCGAGCAGACACTGCGGGCGATAGG
This sequence comes from Serpens gallinarum, assembly GCF_014836765.1. Taxonomy (GTDB): domain Bacteria; phylum Pseudomonadota; class Gammaproteobacteria; order Pseudomonadales; family Pseudomonadaceae; genus Serpens; species Serpens gallinarum. Next base: position 245,911 of record NZ_JACSQG010000004.1, on the reverse strand, counting down.
CACCGTCCACCAGCACCATCCAGCGGGTCAGCCCGGCGGCCGGGCAACGGTTATCGAGAAACGCCAGCCAGGCCCGGCCGCTCAGGGTCTGGCAGTGGCTGTCCGGGTAATGCTGCAGGCACAGGCGCTTGAGCAGGCCATTGAGCTGTTGCAGCCAGGGACCTGCCGGTTGCTGGTAGTAGGGTTTGGCCAGGCTGGCGAGTTCGTCCAGTGCCCGTTGGCGGCGGGGGTCCAGCTCCGGCTCGTGGGCCGGGCGACGGTGCAGGCGAATCGACAGGTACCACAGTGCGCAGAGCAGCAACGGCACGCCGACGGCCAGCAGCCACCAGCCCGGCGCCGGCGGCCACCAGGGCACCGGCGGGGGCGGCAACAGAGGTTGCAGTGCGTCGAGCGTGCTCATCGGCGGGAGTCCGCAGCAGGTTGTTCCAGGTATTCGCGCAATTGCTCGAACATGTCCGTCTGGCTGCTCAGGGGTAGCAGCAGCGCGCGCATCCTTTGCGCAGCGTGCTGCCAGCGCAGGCGCCGTGCTTCGCCCAATTCGCGGTAGGCGCGGCGCAGGTCGCTGTCATAGGTGTCCAGCTCCAGCACTGCCTGCTGTTCGCCAAACCGCAGCAGGCCGGCGGCGGGCAGCGCGTGGTCGAGGGGGTCGGAAATGGGCAACAGGATCAGGTCGATGTGGCGGCCCAGCAGGGCCAGTTGTTGCTCGGCCGCATCGGTGAGCGCGCGTTCGTCGCAAATCACCACCAGCAGGCTGCCGGGACGCAGCACTTCGCGGGCGCGGCGCAATGCGGGGCCGAACGTGCCCTGCGGAGCCTGCATGTCGGCGTGCAGGGCATGGTTGGCGCCCACCAGCCGGTTGAGCAACTGCAACAGGCTTTGCTTGCTGCGTCGCGGGCGCACTTCGTGGTGCTCGCCATCACCAAACACCAGCCCGCCGATGCGGTCGTTGTGTGTCAATGCGGCCCAGCCGAACAGCGCCGCAGCTTGGGCGGCGAGCACGGATTTGAGTTGCACGCCGCTGCCAAAAAACAGCGGGCGACTCTGCTCAACCAGCAGGTACACCGGGCGCTCACGTTCTTCATGGAACAGCTTGGTGTGCGGTTCCTGGGTGCGCGCGGTGACGCGCCAGTCGATGGTGCGCACATCGTCGCCCGGCTGGTAGACGCGCACCTGGTCAAAGTCGATACCGCGTCCGCGCAGCTTGGAACGGTGCAGGCCGATCAATGGACTGCGTCGGCTGGGCGTGGAGAACAGCTGCACCTCGCGCAGGCGATGGCGGATGTCGATCAGTTCGGCCAGGCTCACGCGCACGCCGGGTTGCGACGGCAGGGTGTGCATGGTTCAGCGCTCCGCGTGAGAAACGGGGCGGTCAGCCGGCAGCGGCTTCATCAGGCCACCGCGACCACGTCCAGCACGCGCTGGATCACTTGATCCTGATCGACGCCGGAGGCTTCCGCTTCGAAGGACAGGATGATGCGATGGCGCAGCACGTCGAACAGCACGGCCTGGATGTCCTCGGGGCTGACGAAATCCCGTCCGGCCAGCCAGGCATTGGCCCGCGCGCAGCGGTCCAGGGCAATCGAGCCGCGCGGGCTGGCGCCGTAGCTGAGCCATTCGGCCAGTTCCGCATCGAACTTGGCCGGGAAGCGCGTGGCCATGATCAACTGCACCAGGTATTCCTCCACCGCATCGGCCATGTACAGGCCGAGAATCTGCTTGCGCGCCGCGAAGATGGCCTGCTGGCTGAGGCGTTTTTCCGGGTGGGTTTCGCCGTTCAGCGCTTCGCCGCGGGCCTGCTGGAGAATGCGCCGTTCCACTGAGGCATCCGGGTAGCCGATCTTCACGTGCATGAGGAAACGGTCGAGCTGGGCTTCGGGCAGCGGGTAGGTGCCCTCCTGCTCGATGGGGTTCTGCGTGGCCATCACCAAAAACAGCGGCGACAGCTCATAGGTGCTGCGCCCGATGCTTACCTGGCGCTCGGCCATGGCTTCGAGCAGTGCCGACTGCACCTTGGCCGGGGCGCGGTTGATTTCGTCCGCCAGGACCAGGTTGTGGAAGATCGGCCCTTGCTGGAATACGAAGCTGCCGGTTTCCGGGCGGTAGATCTCGGTGCCGGTAATGTCGGCCGGCAACAGATCGGGGGTGAACTGGATGCGATGGAACTCGGCTTCCACGCCGTCGGCCAGGTCCTTGATCGCCTTGGTCTTGGCCAGGCCGGGCGCGCCTTCCACCAGCAGGTGGCCATCAGCGAGCAGGGCGATCAACAGGCGGTCGATGAGCTTTTCCTGGCCGAGAATCTGGCCAGCAAGAAATTGTCGCAGGGTTAGCAACGCTTCACGGTGTTCCATCATCGGGACTCGGATCGAAACGGGGCGAGGGTCGATATGACGCAGCCTGGTGGCGGCCACTTTAATCGAAGATGGGAAGCTGGGCTAACGTTCTAGGCAGGGTCGCGGTGCATGAATGTCGCAGGGTGCGACCTGTACACCGCCAGATGCGGCGTGCAGCACGGGAATGTGATTGCAGACACGTTCGTGCCAGGCGCGCCTGAAGCAACTACGGATTTCTCTGTTTTGATGGAGTATCGCCATGGTGTTTTTCACTGCGACCGGCAAGGCCGATTTCCAGCAGCAATTGGAGGCGATTCTGGCCTCCCATGTGGAAGCCGGCGTCTTGCCGCAGGTCTGTCGCTTCGCCGAGCAGTTCTTTGCCGTGATCGCGCTCGACGAACTGGTCGAGCGGCGCCTCACCGACCTGGCTGGTTGCACCTTGTCGGCCTGGCGTTTACTGGAAGGCTCCCGTAGCGAAACGGCCCAGGTGCGGGTGTTCAACCCCGACTACGAAAAGCATGGCTGGCAGTCCAGCCACAGTGCAGTGGAAATCCTGCACCCGGACATGCCCTTTCTGGTGGACTCCGCGCGCATGGAGCTGGCGCGCCGTGGGCGTAGCATCCATACCCTGCAGAACACGGTGTTCAGCGTGCGCCGCAACGCCGCCGGCGAGTTGCTCGAGCTGTTGCCCAAGGGCTCCACGGGCGAAGGGGTGCATGCCGAGGCGTTGATGTTCCTGGAAATTGACCGCTGCGCGACGGCCAGCGAGCTGCATGAGTTGCAGCAGGCCTTGCTGGATGTTCTAGACGAGGTGCGCCTGGCGGTCAGCGATTTCCCGGCTATGCAGGCCCGCGCCCGCGAAGCCATCACTCGCTTGGAGCAGTGCCCGGTCGATGTAGACGCCGAGGACGTTGCGGAAATGAAGGTGTTCATCCAGTGGTTGCTGGACGATCACTTCACCTTTCTGGGCTATGAAGAATTTACCTTGGAGGACGAGGCCGAAGGCGGTCGCGTGGCCTATGACGAGGCCTCATTGCTGGGCCTGTCGCGCCGTTTGCGCAAGGGGTTGAGCCGTGAGGACACCCATGTCGAAGCTGCGACCATGGCCTATCTGCGTCAGCCGCTGCTGTTATCGTTCGCCAAGGCCGCGCGGCCCAGCCGGGTGCACCGTCCGGCCTATCCGGATTTCGTCTCGTTGCGCGAACTGGACGATGCCGGCCGGGTGATTCGCGAATACCGTTTCATGGGCCTGTACACCTCAATGGTGTATGCCGAAAGCGTCAAGCGCATTCCCTATATCCGGCGCAAAGTGGACGAAATCGTCACGCGCTCGGGCTTCGATGCGAAGGCGCATCTGGGCAAGGAGCTGCGCCAGGTACTGGAGGTATTGCCGCGCGACGAGCTGTTCCAGACGCCGGTTGATGAGCTGTTCGAGACCGCCATGGCCATCGTGCAGATCCAGGAGCGCAACCGGCTGCGGCTGTTCCTGCGTCGCGACCCCTACGGTCGCTTCATGTACTGCCTGCTGTACGTGCCGCGCGATCTGTACTCCACGGAAATCCGCGTGAAGGTCCAGCGCATCCTCATGGAACGATTGGGCGCCAGCGATTGCGAGTTCTGGACGTACTTTTCCGAGTCCCAGCTGGCGCGGGTGCAGTTGATCCTGCGCATCGATCCCCGCCATCCGCCGCACTTCGACACCCGGCAACTTGAGCAGGAAGTCATTCAGGCCTGCCGGTCCTGGCAGGACGACTATGCCAACCTGATCCTGGAAGGGTTCGGCGAGGCCCGTGGCCGGGAAGTTCTGGCCAATTTTCCGCAGGGGTTTCCGGCCGGCTACCGCGAGCGCTACGAAGCCCATTCGGCGGCGGTGGACATGCAGCACATCCACGAGCTGTCCGAACAGCGTCCTTTGCTGATGAGCTTTTATCTGCCGCTGGGCACGGATGACCGGCAATTGCATTGCAAGGTCTACCACGGCGACACGCCCCTGCCGCTGTCCGATGTGCTGCCGATTCTGGAGAATCTTGGCCTGCGCGTACTCAGCGAGTTTTCCTTTTACCTGCACCAGCGCAGCGGCCGGGCGTTCTGGATCCATGACTTCACCTTCACCTATGCCGAAGGCCTGCAGATCGACATCCAGGAGCTCAACGAAACCTTCCAGGATGCCTTTGTGCATGTCGTCGCCGGCGACGCCGAAAACGATGCCTTCAACCGGCTGGTGCTCAGCGCCGCGCTGCCCTGGCGCGACGTTGCGCTGCTGCGCGCCTATGCGCGTTACCTCAAGCAAATCCGCCTGGGCTTCGACCTGGGCTATATCGCCAACGCGCTGAACAACCATCCGGACATCGCGCGTGAGCTGGTGCGTCTGTTCAAAACCCGCTTCTACCTGGCGCGCAAGCTGGTCGAGGCGGATCTGCAGGACAAGCAGCTTAAGCTGGAACAGGCGATTCTCACCGCGCTGGACAGGGTGGCGGTGCTCAACGAGGACCTTATCCTGCGGCGCTACCTGGCGCTGATCCAGGCCACGCTGCGCAGCAATTTCTACCAGCCGGATGCCCAGGGCGCAGACAAGCCTTACTTCAGTTTCAAGTTCGATCCCGGCGCAATTCCGGGTGTGCCCAAACCGGTACCGCGTTATGAGATTTTCGTTTACTCGCCGCGTTTCGAGGGTGTGCACCTGCGCGGTGGGCCGGTGGCTCGGGGTGGTTTGCGCTGGTCGGACCGCGAGGAGGATTACCGCACCGAAGTGCTCGGCCTGGTCAAGGCTCAGCAGGTGAAGAATGCGGTGATTGTGCCCATGGGTGCCAAGGGCGGCTTCGTGCCGCGGCGCCTGCCGCAAAGCGGCAATCGCGACGAGATCCAGGCCGAGGCGATTGCCTGCTACCGCCTGTTTATCAGCGGCTTGCTGGATATCACCGACAACATCAAGGAAGGCCAGGTGGTGCCGCCGGCCAATGTGGTGCGCCATGACGGCGACGATCCCTATCTGGTCGTGGCGGCCGACAAGGGCACGGCCAGCTTTTCCGACATCGCCAATGCGCTGTCCGCCGACTACGGCTTCTGGCTGGGCGATGCCTTCGCCTCCGGCGGCTCGGCCGGCTACGACCACAAGGCCATGGGCATCACCGCCAAGGGCGCCTGGATTTCGGTGCAGCGCCATTTCCGCGAGCGCGGCATCGATGTGCAGCAGGACAGCATCAGTGTGATCGGCATCGGCGACATGGCCGGTGACGTGTTCGGCAACGGCCTGCTGATGTCCGACCGGGTGCGGCTGCTGGCGGCGTTCAACCATATTCATATCTTCATCGATCCAGCCCCCGATCCAGCGGCCAGCTACGCCGAGCGCCAGCGCTTGTTCGAACTGCCGCGCTCGGCCTGGACCGACTACGATGCCGGGCTGATCTCGGCCGGTGGCGGTGTGTTTGCGCGCAGCGCCAAAAGCATCGAGATCACCCCGCAGATGCAGGCGTGCTTCGCCATCCAGGCCAAGCGACTCAGCCCCAACGAACTGATCAATGCGCTGCTCAAGGCACCGGTGGACCTGATCTGGAACGGCGGCATCGGCACCTACGTCAAAGCCAGTACGGAAAGCCACGTCGACATTGGCGACAAGGCCAACGATGCGCTGCGTGTCAACGGCAATGAGCTGCGCGCCAGGGTGGTGGGCGAGGGCGGCAACCTGGGCATGAGCCAGCGGGGGCGCATCGAATATGGCTTGAATGGCGGGGCGAGCAACACGGATTTCATCGATAACGCCGGCGGGGTGGACTGTTCCGACCATGAGGTGAACATCAAGATCCTGCTCAACGAGGTGGTCACGGGCGGCGACATGACCGGCAAGCAGCGCAACGAGCTGCTGGCCGGCATGACCGAGGCGGTGAGTCGGCTGGTGCTGGCCAACAACTACAAGCAGACCCAGGCCCTGTCGCTGGCCGAGCGGCGGGCCCGGGATCGCGGCGCCGAATACCGTCGGCTGATCACCGACCTGGAAAGCCGCGACAAGCTCGACCGTGCGTTGGAGTTTCTGCCCAGCGACGAGCAGTTGGTCGAGCGCGGCAATAACAGTCAGGGACTGACCCGCCCGGAACTGGCGGTGCTGCTGTCCTACAGCAAGATCGACCTCAAGCAGGCGCTGCTCAAGTCGAAGATACCGGACGACGACTACCTGATTCGCGACATGGAGAGCGCCTTTCCGCAGCTGCTGGCGGAAAAGTTCGGGCCGGCCATGCGCCGTCACCGCCTCAAGCGCGAGATCGTCAGCACGCAGATTGCCAATGATCTGGTCAACCATATGGGCATCACCTTCGTGCAGCGGCTCAAGGAGTCCACGGGCATGAGCGCCTCCCAGGTGGCGGCAGCCTATGTGATCGTGCGCGACATCTTTCATCTGCCGCACTGGTTCAGGCAGATCGAATTGCTCGATCATCAGGTGCTGGCGGAAACTCAGCTGGCGTTGATGGACGAGCTGATGCGTCTGGGGCGGCGCGCTACACGCTGGTTCTTGCGCAGCCGGCGCAACCAGCTGAATGCCGCCCGTGACCTGGCGCATTTCGGTCCGCGTGTCGCGGCGCTGGGGTTGAAGCTAAACGAGCTGCTCGAAGGACCGACACATGAGCTCTGGCAGGCGCGCTATCGCGATTATGTCGAGGCGGGTGTGCCCGAGTTGCTGGCGCGCATGGTGGCTGGCGTCAGCCATTTGTACACGCTGCTGCCGATCCTCGAAGCCGCCGATCAGACGGGCCTGGAACCCGCCGAAGTGGCCCGGGCGTACTTTGCGGTGGGTAGCCGGCTGGAGCTGACCTGGTTCCTGCAACAGATCACCGAGCTGCCAGTAAAGAACAACTGGCAGGCCCTGGCCCGTGAAGCCTTCCGCGACGACCTCGACGGACAGCAGCAGGCGATCACCGTATCGCTGCTGCAAACGCCGGGAAGCGACGATCTGGAAGCACGTCTGCAGGGGTGGATGGAACAGCGCAAGGTGATGGTCAAACGTTGGCGCAACATGCTCGCGGAACTACGCGCCGCCACCGGCAGCGACTATTCCATGTACGCCGTGGCCAGCCGCGAAGTGGCTGACTTGGCGCAAAGCGGAGCGTAGAAGGCATTCACCCGTGCAGCGGTAACGTTGCGCGTGGGTGGTCTCGTTCGTGGGTAGCCCGGGTTACGTTGCGCGTAGGGCGGCCCCGCCCGTGGCAGGGCGGGAGAGTGGGGCGCGGAGTCTTCGGGCAGCCCGCCGTTTTTGGCCTCGATCAAGCTCGGAGTGATGGCGGGGTGCTCGGCCAGTTGCGCATATCCATCTCGGCACCGTGCAACGAGCGACGCCGCCCTACGGCCAGGAGTAACGTTGCGCAGGGTAGTCTCGTTCATGGATGGCCCCGTTGCGCGTAGGGCGGCCTCGCCCGTGGCAGGGAATAAGGATGGAAAACACGGAGCCTCCGGGCAGCCCGCCGTTTTTGGCCTCGATCAGGCTCGGAGTGATGGCGGGGTGCTCGGCCAGCCGCGTGTTTCCATCCCGGCATCGTGCAGCGAGCGACGCCGTCTACGAGCATGCGGCCTACACTGCGGGGTCCTTGTTCTGTCATGGATGACATACATGGCCAACTATCGGCGTGTCTGCTGCCCGGGCGGCACTTATTTCTTTACCCATACCCTGGCGCGTCGCCGCAACAACGATCTGCTGGTAAGCAACGTCGATGCCTTGCGCCAGGCTGTCGCCACGGTGAAACGGCGTCATCCATTTCACATCCATGCCTGGGTGGTGTTGCTCGAACATTTGCATTGCGTCCTGGAACTGCCGAGCGGAGATGTCGATTTCGCGTTGCGTTGGCGGCTGATCAAGCTGATTTTCTCCCGTAGCGTGGCGGCTACCGAACGCAGCTCCATGACCCGCTTGGTGCGCGGTGAGCGGGGGATCTGGCAGCGTCGTTATTGGGAGCACCTGATACGCGATGAACAGGACCTGCTGCGGCATCTGGATTATGTCCACATCAACCCGCTGAAGCATGTCGAGCGGGTATGCGACTGGCCGTATTCGACGTTTCATCGTCTGGTGGAACAGGGTGTGTACCCAGCCGATTGGGCCGGTGGCCCGGAAACGGAACATGCAAGCATCCAAGGCGATCCTTAGTTGGTGTAGGGCGGTCTCGCCCATTTGCGAGAAGTGGGTGGAGAAGCGGAGTCTTCGTGCAACCCGGTGATTTGTGGCCCCGATCGACTCGGAGTGATGGCGGGGTGCTCGGCGAGCCGCGTGTTTTCATTCCGGCATCGCGCAGCGAGCGACGCCGCCCTACGGCCTGGGTGACGTTGCGCGTCGGGTGGTTTCGTTTGTGGGTAGCGCGGGTGACGTTGCTCGCGGGTGGTAGGGTAGCCCGGGTGACGTTTTGCGTAGGGCGGCCTCGCCCGTTGCAGGGATAAGGATGGAAAACACGGAGTCTTCGGGCAGCCCGCCGTTTTTGGCCCCGACAGCCCGGAGTGATGGCGGGGTACTCGGCGAGCCGCGTGTTTTCATTCCGGCATCGCGCAGCGAGCGACGCCGCCCTACGGCCTGGGTGACGTTTTGCGTAGGGCGGCCTCGCCCGTGGCAGGAGATAAGGATGGAAAACACGGAGCCTTCGGGCAGCCCGCCGTTTTTTGGCTCGGCTCAGGCCCGGAGTGATGACGGGGTGTTCGACTAGCCGCGTGTTTCCATTCCGGCATCGAGCAGTGAGCGACGCCGCCCGTCATGTGCCGGCTTGCCCGTGATTACGACGTGCCTGGGCGGCCGATGCGCAGGCCGGTTTTCTTCAGGATGCGGCTGCTGACCAGCATTTCATCGGCGCGGCAGGCGGGGCCGAGCAAGTGGCGGATGTCGGCGCGGTAGGCGTCGATTTCCTCGGCGCTGCGGCCATGCACCATGGCGAACAGGTTGTAGTGCCAGCCCTCGCGGCGCGGGCGGCGGTAGCAGTGGCTGATGTAGGGCTGAGCACCGAGCAGTGGGCCGAGGCGGTCCATTTCGGCATCGTCCACGTCCCACACCGTCATGCCGTTGTGCTGGTAGCCGAGTCGGTAGTGGTTGGGCACGGCGGCGATCCGGCGGATGGCGCCGTCGTCCTGCAGGTGCTGCAACAGGTTCAGGGTGGCGGTAACGCTCAACTGAAGCCGTTCGGCCAGCCAGGCCCAAGGGTCGTCCACCAGCGGCAGGCCGGCTTCGGTGAGTTCGATCAGTTGCCTGACCACCTGCGGTTCATACTGGGAAATGCAAGCCGACATGGTAGGTCTGCTCCTTGGGCAGGTTGAGGACCGGCAGGCCGGTCTGCGCTTCGATGTGCGCGATGCTCTCGGCGATGCCTTCGGGTGTGGCGCAGCCGAGTACGAACCACATGTTCCAGGCGTGTTCGCGGCGGTAGTTGTGGGCGACTTCAGGCAGGGCGGCGAGGATCTCGGCCACCGCGTCGAAGCGTTCTTCCGGTACGGCCAGGGCCGCCAGGGTAAAGGCGCCGCCAAGGCGCTCGATGTCGAACATCGGCCCAAAGCGGGTCAGGGTGCCGTCATCCAGCAGCGCCTGGGTACGCGCGCGCAGCTCGGCGGACGAGCTGTCCAGTTCCAGCGCCAGGGCCTCCCACGGGCGCGGCACCAAGGGCAGGCCCTGTTGCAGGCGGTTGATCAATTTGCGGTCAAGTTCATCCATGGCACAGCTCCCGTGGGGCGGGCGGGGCATAGCGGCCACCGCGCTGTTTGAACGCACGGGTGCTGAACAGCACGTGATGCGGAACGTCGCTCAAGCCATGCTCGGCCAGCAGCGTTGCGATGTGTGCGCGCACCTGCTCGCGTTCGCGGCCGTGCACCATGCAGAACAGGTTGTAGGGCCAGTGCGGCAGGCGACGTGGGCGTTGGTAGCAAAGATTGATGCCCGGCGCCTGGCCAAGCCTCTGGCCAACCTCATCGACGTGGTCGTCGGGAATATCCAGCACCAGCATGGCGTTGGCACGAAAACCCAGGGCGCGATGCTGCAGAACCAGGCCGACGCGGCGGAACAGGCCATCCTCGTTCCAGTGCTGCATTTGTGCGAGCACGGCGTGTTCGTCGGCGCCGATCTGTTCGGCGAGGGTCTGATAGGGCCGGCTGGCCAGCGGCAGGCCTGCTTCCAGCAGGCGGCGCAACTCCAAGCGTTGTTCGCTATTCAGGGCGCTGCACATGGGCTGTGCTCCAGGGAAAAGCCGAGATCGATGCGGTAGGCGCGCTGCATGGGCAGGTCGAGTGGGGCGAGGCCGGTGTCGACCTCAATCTCATCGAGCACCTGGTCCAGGTGGGCACGGTCCGGTCCGGTAAGCACAAACCACAGGTTGTAGGCGTGTTCGCGCAGGTAGTTGTGATTGACCTCGGGGTAACGGTTGATCCGCTCGGCGATCTGCTCCAGGCGCTCATGGGGCACGGCCAGGGCCACCAGCGTGCTGGCGCCGGCGCGGCTGTGCTCGAACACCGGGCCGATGCGCGACAGGCCACCGTTCTGCTCAAGGCGAGCGAGGCAATCGAGCACCTCGGTCTCGCTGCACTCAAGGACGTCGGCCATGGCCTGGTAGGGCTCGGCACACAGCGGCATACCGTGCTGGAAACGTTCGATCAGGCGACGGCTGAGCGGATCGAGGTCGTGCATGTCAGAGCCCCGTTTCATGCGCGCGGCTGGTGAAGAAGATGCCGCTCGGGCTGTCGGCCGGCAGGCGCTTGATCAGCTCCAGGCGATAGGGGTCCCACACCTGTACTTCGCCGCTGTCGCGCACCGACAGCCAGAGCTGGTCGCCACGGGCGGTGAACTCCATGTGCAGCACGGCCGGACCGGGTTCCAGAGTGGCCAGGATGGCGTGGCTTTCGCTGTCGATCACTTGGACCTTGTGGTTGTCCGGGTGGGCGAAGTTGACCCAGATCTGCCGCGCATCCGGGCGGGCCATGACAAACACCGGCTGGCCGGCGACGTCGATGGCGGCGGTCTGTTGCCAGTTCTCGCTGTTCATGACCAGCACGCGGTGCTGGCCGATGGCAGGCACGAACGTCTGGTTGCCGGCCACGGTCCAGCCTTCCAGGTGCGGCATCTTGTAGACCGGCAGCGGCTGCTGGCCACGGCCGTAGCCGTCGAGGATGCGCTCAACGCCGCGCTCGGGGTGCCAGAGGTCGAGCTTGGCCATGCCGTCCTCGCCAAACAGGCCGGCGATGTAATAGCGGCCTTCCGGGGTAAGCAGGGCATCGTAGGGTTGCTTGCCGATATTCTCGAAACGGCTGATGACCGGCGTGTTGCCTTGGCTGAAGTCCAGCAGCCAGGTTTCGCCGGTGTCGAACAGGCTGTAGATGAAACCCTGGTTGGGCACGTCGGTGACCCCGACCACCCGCGAGTTGCGGCTGCCGTCGGGCAGCGGGGTGGCGGGGATGTCGGCCACTAATTCCAGGGTCACGGCGTCGAAGACTTTCACGCCGCCCGGTTCGTAGTTGCCCACGGCGATCAGGCGACCGTCCTGGCTGATGGCGCCGCCGATGCTGTTGCCGGCCTGGATGATGCGCTTGTCGACGCGCTGCTTGAGCAGGTCGACTTTGGTCAGCCCGCCGTCGCGTCCAAAGACATAGGCGAAGCGCTGGTCGCGGGAAAACACCACCGAGGCATGGGACAGGTCGCCCAGCCCTTCGATGCGCGCCAGGCGGGTCTGGCTGCTGCTTTCGATCAATTGCAGGCTGCCGGTGGCGCGTTCGATCACCACGCCCAGGTCTCCGGTGCCGCGCAACGGTTGTTGGGCACAGGCGCTGAGCAACAGGCCGGCGGCCAGTAGCAGGGACGGGCGGATCATGGCGAGGGGTATCCTTCAAGCAAGACGTCGACCAGCCAGGCCACATCCTGCTCATCGAGCAGGGCTTTCCAGCCGGGCATGGCAGTGCCGGGGCGACCGTGGGTCACGGTGGCGATCAGAAATTCGCGGGGTTTGCCAGCGAGAGCGTCAAGAGTCAACGCGGGGCCGAGGCCGCCGGTCATGCGCAGGCCGTGGCACGAGCCACAATCCTGCAGGAGCAGGTGCTCCAATTGGGCCTGCCGTTCGACACTGGGTGTCGCGTGCAGTACCTGGGGAAAAGAGAGGAGGGACGCCACAGCCAGTCCCAAACGAAAGTGCGCGGCTCGTGTGACCATCATGGCGTCCCTCCTGGACGTGCTTACTTCAGAGACAGGACCCACTCGGCGAGGATCTTGGCTTCTTCTTCGCTTACCGCGTTTGGCGGCATCGGGATCGGGCCCCACTTGCCACTGCTGCCGTTCTTGATGCTGGCGGCCAGGGTAGCGGCTGCGCCTTCAACACCGGCATTCTTGGCGGCGACTTCGTTCAGTGCCGGGCCGACCATTTTCATGGACACGTTGTGGCAAGCAGCGCAAGGCTTGCTCTTGAACAGGGCCTCGCCGTCAGCGGCTATCGCCGGCTGCAAGCTCAGTGCACCGCCCAGAGCGAGCAGTGGGATCAGCAGTTTTTTCATGGGTACTTCCTTCAAGGCTAAGGGGACGGGCCTTGCAGCCCGTCCTGGAGAAACTCAGTAAACGTCGTACTGAGTGTTATGCACGTTAAATTTACCGGTGGGAGTAATCAACCTCTTGTCCCGGATCACTTTTTTCAGCTTTAGGGTCTTGTCGTCGACCACCACGATGGCCGATTCCTCGTCCTGTCCGCTCCATACCGAGAACCAGACTTCGTCGCCGGCCTTATTGTACTCAGGCTGCACAACGCGCTTGGCGCCTTCCTTGATACCGGACCAGTCGCCGATAGGCAAAACGGTGTAACCGGCGTTCATGTTGGTGATGTCGAAAACGGCCACCGACTGGCTGATTTTTGCTTCTGGATGGAAGGTGGTATCCAGGTACAGGTGCTTCGATTTCGGATGGGTCTTGATAAATAGCGACCCGCCGCCCTGTCCCTTGAGTGTTTCTACAACTTTCCAGGCATATTGCGGGTATTTGTCGGGATCGGTCCCGATCAGGGAGATGGTTTCGTCGCCCAGGTGGCTGGTGGCCCAGACCGGACCGAACTGCGGGTGCACGAAGTTGGCACCGCGACCGGGGTGCGGGATTTTACCTACATCCACCAGGGCTGCCATCTTGCGCTCCTTGGAGTCGATCACGGCGACCTGGTTGGAGTTATTGGCAGCGGTCATGAAGTAGCGATGGCTGACGTCCCAGCCGCCGTCGTGCAGGAAGGGCGCGGCGTCGATGCTGGTAGTGGTCAGGTTGTCGATGTCCTCGTAGTTAACCAGCAGGACCTTGCCGGTTTCCTTGACGTTGACGATGAACTCCGGATGTTCGTGGGAGGCAATGATTGCTGCCACGCGGGGCTCCGGGTGATATTCCTGGGTGCCGACGGTCATGCCCCGGGTGGAGACGATGCGCAGCGGCTCCAGGGTCTCGCCATTCATGATGGTGAACTGCGGCGGCCAGTAGTCGCCGGCGATCACGTACTTGTCTTCGTAACCTTCGAACTTGGAGGTTTCCACCGAGCGGGCTTCGATGCCCACCTTGATTTCCGCGACCTTGATCGGCTCCTTGGCCCACAGGTCGATCATGTCGATCTTGGCGTCGCGGCCGATCACCAGCAGGTAACGGCCGGAGGCGGACATGCGCGAAATGTGCACGGCGTAACCGGTGTCGATGGTCTTGACGATCTTCTTGGTGTTGCCGTCGATCAACGCAATCTTGCCGTCGTCACGCAGGGTGACGGAGAACAGGTTGGGCAGGTCCAGCTTGTTCAGCTGCTTCTTGGGACGGTCTTCAGGCTTGACCAGGACTTTCCAGGAATTCTTCATCTCGGCCAGACCCCACTCCGGCGGCGTCGGCGGGGTGTGCTGGATGTACTTGGCCATCAATGTGATTTCGGCCGAGGTGAGGCCGCCCGAGGTGCCCCAGTTCGGCATGCCGCCCGGTGAGCCGTAGGTGATCAGCGCTTCAAGGAAGGCCTGACCACGTTGCTGGGTGATGTCCGGAGTCAATGGTTTGCCGGTGGCGCCCTTGCGCAGCACGCCGTGACAGCCGGCGCAGCGCTGGAAGTAGATTTCTTTGGCCTGTTCGAACTCGGCGGCGGAGAGGTCCGGCGCGCCGGGGGTATGAACCACCTGAGCGCTGGCCGGATCGATCACGGAGGCTTGTCCGGCATAGGCGGCGCTGGCGCTTTCCGGATTGGTGTTGGCCTGGGCTATCGCTAAACCGAGCAGCGACAAGCCGGCAATAAACCCTGTCAGTAGCGGTTTGCCAACATAACTCATTGTGTAACTCCTTAGGGCCGGCGGGTTGGAGGCCGGACCGACAACATGGTGCGGGCGTTGTACCTCGGGGGTACGTTGTTTATCTGGGTGTTCACTACGTGGTTTTTCAGGTTCTTGTTGACTGCCTTGCCAGTGGAAAACGCTGTTCAGCCGATGCCCCGCACCGGTTGTGATTGAGGCAGAGGATCGCCGGGACGCGCCGTTGCGTCCTTGACGGTAATCAATCGAATCGGCGGCAAGGGAAACGCTGAGGAAAAAATCTGAAACGAAGGGATGGTCTCGTCCCTGCGCAGGCGGCGCAGACAAAACGGGCCCACCTCCCGCGATACGGGGGGTGGGCTCAAAGGGCGTGGATGGGTTGTTGTTATTGTTTGGCCGCGGTGATGTCCGCAGCCGCGTCGATGCCCAACTGATAACCGAGCGAGACGTGGTGATAGCGGCCGCTGGCGCTGTCGTCGTGGATGGCGAAGCCGAAGTTGTAGGTGTGCCCCGGTTCGAGGGCGACGTCGCCTGCGCCGCCGGTGAATTTACGGGTGAAATCCACTGTCCAGGTATCGCCGTTGCGTGTGCCGACCGCGCTGATCAGTGCCTGACCGCCGTCCATGACGCGCGTATCGGCGATATGGCCGTCAAAGGCTTTGTTTTCGCCGCTACGCCATTGGTTGAGGTCGTAGAACAGCCCACCGGCCAGCGAACCGCCGCTGACGTACTTGGTCTTGTTCTCGTCCGCACTGGGCATGCTGCGGGCATCGCCGTGACAGCTGGCCCAGCAGCCGCCGCGATCGGCCAGTTCCACCTTGGAGCCGGCTTCGAGCATGTAGGCGATTTTGACCGGGTTCTTGTCGTCCATCTTCGCCGCACCGGAAGCCGCGGGCTGGGTCCAGGAGAAGCGCAGGTAAAGGTGCTCGCCGTCGTGTGCGGCCTGCACCTGGGTATTGATGAAGGGCGCCTTGCCGGCAATGGGTGCGGGTTCGAGCGTGGCGCCGCTGACAATTTTCTTGCCCATGTCGGCGGTTTCTTCCGAGTGGCAGCCGGCGCAAGTTTCGCCTTTTTTCAGCGCCCGGGCGCCGCCGTGTTCGGTGCCCTTGGTGATCCATTCCAGCGGCGAGACGCCCGGATAGAACAGAGTGATATCCGTGGCCGGCACCTTGCTCCAGTCGGCGGGAGGCGCGGCCTGAGCCTGGGTGGCGGCGAGGGCCAGGGCCGCAGTGATGGCGCTGGCGATTAAGGTTTTGTTCATGGTCGATTCCTCTTCATGGCTCTGGCCAGTCCCTATTCTTCGTCTTCTTCAGTCATGCCCGCGGGTTTGTGGTGGGCAATCCCTTTGTGGCAATCAATGCAGGTCATGTTGTCGCGAATCGCCATTTCATGCTGCTTGCGGGCCCGCTGCTTCTGCGTCTCGGTGTTCATGCTTTCGAGGCTGTGGCAGTTGCGGCACTCACGAGAATCGGAAGCTTTCATGCGCTTCCATTCGCTGCGCGCCAGGGTCAGGCGCTTGGCTTCGAATTTCTCCGGTGTGTCGATGGTGCCGACCAGCTTGCCCCACAGTTCCCGTGAGGCTTGGGCCTTGCGCACCATCTTGTAGGTCCATTCCCTGGGAACGTGGCAATCCGGGCAGGTGGCGCGCACGCCGGTGCGGTTGCTGTAATGAATGGTCTCCTTGTATTCGGGGTACACGTTGTCGCGCATCTCATGGCAGGAAATGCAGAAGCTTTCGGTGTTGGTGACTTCCAGCGCGGTGTTGAAGCCGCCCCAGAACAGGATGCCCAGCACAATGCCGGCCAGCAGGAGCGTGCCGAGCGAGTACTGCAGACTCGGGCGCCGCAGCGTGGCGAGGATTCGGCGGAACCATCCGCCAGGTTGTTGCTTGTGATCTGTCATGGAGGTGTCCTTGACTACCCCCGTGCCGGAGCACGGGGGCATTCAGCAAGCGATCGGGAACGATCAGTAGACGTCGAACATGGTGTTGTAAACGTTGAACTTGCCGGTCGGCGTGACCATCTGCGGATCGGTGATTACACGCTTCACCTTCAGGGTCTTGTCGTCGTACACGACGATGGCGGACTGGTCGGTCTTGCCACCCCACAGGGAGATCCAGACTTCGTCGCCCGTCACGTTGTACTCGGGCTGTACCGCGCGGCGGATCGCCTGGCTCATCGGCAGGCCGGAGTCCTTGGCCACGTTCAGCTGCTTGGGCGGCTGGTTGAGGTCGTTCATATCGAACACGTACACCGACTCGGCCACGTCACGCTCGGGGTTCATCGGCGCGTCGGCCCAGAAGTGCTTGGACTTCGGGTGCGTCTTGACGAACAGGTTGCCGGCGCCGGGCATCTTCAGTTCCTGCACCACTTTCCAGTTGTGCGCCTTGTGCTTGGCGTGCTTTCGCTCCTCGGAGGGTGTGGAGATCAGCGAGACCACATCGTCGCCCAGGTGACCGGTGGCCCAGACGGGACCGAACTCCTTGTGCACGAAGTTGGCGCCACGGCCCGGGTGCGGGATCTTGGCGGTCTCCACCAGAGCCGCGAGCTTGCCGGTCTTGGTATCCACGGCCGCGACCTTGTTGGACGCGTTGGCGGCGACCAGGAAGTAGCGATGCGAGGCATCCCAGCCGCCGTCATGCAGGAACTTGGCGGATTCGATGGTGGTGGTCTTGAGGTTCTTGATGTCGGTGTAGTCGACCAGCAGGATCTGCCCGGTCTCCTTCACGTTCACCACCCATTCGGGCTTGATGTGCGAGGCGACGATGGACGCCACGCGTGGCTCCGGGTGGTACTCGCCATCGACGGTCTGGCCACGGGTGGAAACGACCTTGATTGGCTCCAGGGTCTCGCCGTCCATGATCGAGTACTGCGGCGGCCAGTAGGTGCCACCAATCAGGTATTTGTCTTCGAAGCCCTTGAACTTCGACACGTCCACCGAGCGGGCATCCGAACCCAGGCGTACCGTGGCGACGGTGGTCGGCTCTTCGAACCACATGTCGATGATAGTGGTCAGGCCGTCGCGGCCCACGGTGTAGACATAACGGCCCGAGGCGGAGAGCCGGGAGATATGCACGGCATACCCGGTTTCGAGGATCTTCCAGATCTTGTGCGTATCGCCATCCACCAGGGCCAGCTTGCCGGCGTCACGCAGGGTGATGGCGAAGACGTTTTTCAGGTTGATAGTGTTCATCTGCTTGGTGGGGCGTTCGGACACCGGCACGATCAGTTTCCAGCTGTCCTTCATGTCCTGCAGCGAGAACTCCGGCGGCACGTCCGGGGTGTGCTGGATGTAGCGCGCCATGAGATTGATTTCATCCTTGGTGAGGATGTCGTCGTAGTTGACCATGCCGCCTTCAGTACCGAAGGCAATGATGTTCTCCAGGCGCTTGGTGCCCAGTTTGAGGGTGCCGCCCTCCAGCTTGCTGCCGTTGGCCTGCACCTGTTCCCAGTGCGGCTCCAGGTTCTTGCCGGTGGCGCCCTTGCGCAGCACACCGTGGCAGCCGGCGCAGCGTTCGAAATAGATCTGCTTGGCCGTTTCCTTTTCCGCAGCGGTCATCGCCGGCGCGTTGGCCTGGGCGATCGAGAAGCCGAGTAGAGAAACGCTGGCCAGCAGTCCTGCCAGTAGCGGTTTGGCGTACTTCATTGTGTATCTCCCCTAGATGAAGTCATCGGTGACTCCGTGTTGGTACTTCGGTGTGGCAATACCCGGGTACTTCTTTTTGTGTACGGCGCCGATGCTAGAGAGACGAATTGCCGATGCGCTTGATTGCGATCAAGAGAGGTCCCCATACCCCTTGAACGTGACGCCATGTCGCGGGTAGCGTGGCTTTAACCAACTGCTTTCGTGAGGTATTGCCGGTGAGTGCACTTGAGAAACTGAGGGGGACGGGCGTGCCGGACGTACCTTTCTACCAATCCCTGGGCAATGAAGAGGTAATGTTCGAACAGGCCTGGCGGCATGGCATGCCGGTGCTGATCAAGGGCCCGACCGGCTGCGGCAAGACCCGTTTCGTGCAGTACATGGCGCACCGCCTCGGTCTGCCGCTGTACACGGTGGCCTGCCATGACGATTTGTCCGCCACCGACCTGGTGGGTCGCCACCTGATCGGCGCCGACGGCACCTGGTGGCAGGACGGCCCGCTGACCCGCGCTGTGCGCGAGGGCGGCATCTGTTACCTGGACGAGGTGGTCGAAGCGCGCCAGGACACCGCCGTGGTGCTGCACCCGCTGGCAGATGATCGCCGCGAGCTGTTCATCGAGCGCACCGGCGAGCAGTTGCAGGCTCCGCCCGGCTTCATGCTGGTGGTGTCCTACAACCCCGGCTACCAGAATCTGCTCAAGGGCATGAAACCCAGTACGCGCCAGCGTTTCGTCGCCTTACGCTTCGATTACCCGCCCGCTGACGAAGAAACGCGCATTGTCGCCAATGAGGCTGGCGTGGATCACGCGTTGGCGGCCCAGGTGGTCAAGCTCGGCCAGGCGCTGCGTCGGCTGGAACAGCACGACCTGGAAGAGGTGGCCTCGACCCGCTTGCTGATTTTTACCGCACGGATGATCCGCGCCGGCATGAGTCCCCGCGAAGCGTGCCTGGCCTGCCTGGCCGAGCCGCTGTCGGACGATGTGCAGACCGTGGCGGCGCTGATGGATGTGGTTGATGTCCACTTCGAGTGAGACGTTTGCCAGGGTCGAACGGCGCGTGCCGGGCGATCTGGCGATGTGGATCTTCATCTTTGCCGAACTGGCGGTGTTCGGCATTTTGATTCTCGCCTTCGCGACCACCCAGGCGCTGAATCCCGAGCTTTTCGCGCAGAGCCGTCAGGCGCTGGACAACTCCACCGGCTTGGCGCTGACCCTGAGCCTGCTCACCTCCGGCCTGCTCGCCGCACTGGCGGTGGAGCAGGTACGGGGCGGTGAGCAGGGGCGGGGAGGCTGGTTGCTGCTGGCGGCTCTGGTCTCGGCCTGCGTCTACGTGGTGCTCAAGCTGGGCGAGTACGGCCATTTGGCCGGCCTTGGCCTGGACCTGGAGTACAACACCTTCTTCACCCTGTACTGGATTCTGACCGGGTTTCATTTCCTGCACGTGCTGCTGGGCATGCTGATACTCGGCTACATGGCCAACCGCTGCCGGCTGCGCGCCTATGGGCCGGGCGCGTGCAGCGGGCTGGAATCGGGCGTGCTGTATTGGCACATGGTCGATCTGGTCTGGGTGCTGCTGTTCCCGCTGGTTTACGTGCTGGGCTGAGGAGGCTGTGATGTCCGCATCGATCACCCTGATCCTGTGTTGGATAGGGCTGGCTGTACTCTCGGTGGGCACCGTGGTGCTCGGCAACGCGGGCATGTCGCTGACGCTGGCCGGCGCGGTGCTGGCGGTGGCCTTCGGCAAGGCTTGGCTGATCACCGACGGCTTCATGGAGCTGCGTCACGCACCTTTGCGCTGGCGGGGATTGCTGCTCAGCTGGCCGCTGGTGATGGTCGTCGGTGTGCTGCTGGCGCTGGTGCTTTAAGCGGGCGGGAAACGCGGTGGACGAGCAAAGCGTCGTCCACCTTGCCGCTGTATTTACGGCGGGGAAACCAGGCTGGTAACGTCGATGCGCAGGTGTTGCTGGATACGTGCTTCGTCCAGTGCATACAACTCATCGATAAAGGCCACCGCGAACGAGCCCGGCGCCGCGTGACGTTCGGCGGCGAGTTTGCCGGCGATGGCGAAGCTGGCGTGGGCGGCAACGGTGGCCACCAGCGGCTCGGCGACCGCCTGGTACGCCGCGACCAGCGCGCCGAGGGCGCAGCCGGTGGCGGTGACCCGTGGCTGCAGGCAACTGCCGCCGTAGACGCGGATCAACGTCGGCCGCTCTTCGTAGTGACCGACCAGATGATCCACCGCCCCCGAAGCGCCGACGGTGCGGCAATGGCGGAGCAGTTCCAGTGCCGCCGGCACCGCGGATTCCGGTTCATCGGAGCTGTCCATGCCGCGGGCGCCGCTGCCAAGTCCAGAGAGGCCTTTGATTTCCGAAGGATTGCCGCGAATGGTGGTGGGGCGATGTTGCAGCAGTTCCAGCGCAATCGCGCCACGCCAGGGCAGGCCGCCGGCACCGATCGGGTCAAGCACCCAGGGTTTGCCTGCCTGCTGCGCCGCGGCCGCGGCTAGGCGCATCGATTCGACCTGGCTGTCGGTGGGCGTGCCCAAGTTGATCAGCAAGGCATCGGCAACGCCGGCAAACAGCCCGGCTTCCTGGGTGTTGTCGACCATGGCCGGCGAGGCGCCTGCGGCTAGGAGAATATTGGCCATGTAGTTGCTCGACACCACATTGGTAATGCATTGCACCAGTGGCGTGCGCGCCTGCAAGGCGCCATGCGCCTGGATTACCGCATTGTGCAGCACTTCTGCCGCCTGCCTGTTGCTACCAGCCATCTCACGCTCCCATCAGCGATTTTTTGCGAAGAGGGCACAGCATACGCGCAGATGGGGCGCAAGCGAGTGGCGAAATGAAGGGCGAAATGCCCGTTTGGACGACGCTCCGCACGATGTTGTCGGGGCTAATTCATTCGTCGGCACTGAGGCTGCCGGCACCTGCGTTGATGCGATTCGCTATGAAGCCAAGGCCCTTGCGTATGTCGCCGCTGCGGCATGGTTTGAACGTGATACGTCAGGCGAATGAATTCGCCCCTACAGCCCCGGGCCCGCACGCATCAGCCGGCCTTGAGCACCCGCGTGGATGCTCCTACCCGCCTTCGTGTTGCCGGGCAGCCCGCCGTTTGCCTGACACGCCGCTGGCGGGCTGCTTGGGAGGGTGTGCTTTCAGCAAAGGTCCTGCGGCGGGCGAGGCCGCCCAACACTAGTGTTACGCCCACGGCCCTTCGTTAATGGACCTTGAGCACCAGTTTGCCGAAGTTCTCACCTCTGAACAGCTTCAGCAGGGTGTCGGGGAAGTTCTCCAAGCCCTCGACGATATCCTCGCGGCTTTTCAGCTCGCCGCTGGCCAGCCAGCCACCCATTTCCTGCAGGGCCTTGGGGAACTGCGCCGCGTGGTCCATGACCACGAAGCCTTCCATGCGCGCGCGGTTGACCAGCAGCGACAGGTAGTTGCTCGGGCCTTTGACGGCCTCCTTGTTGTTGTACTGGCTGATCGCGCCGCAGATCACCACTCGCGCCTTGAAGTTGAGGCGGGTCAGCACGGCGTCGAGGATGTCGCCGCCGACGTTGTCAAAATACACATCCACGCCCTTGGGACAGGTGCGCTTGAGGCCTGCCGCCATGTCTTCGTGCTTGTAGTCGATGGTCGCGTCGAAACCCAGTTCATCGACCAGGTAGCGGCATTTTTCCTCACCGCCGGCGATGCCCACCACGCGGCAGCCTTTCAGCTTAGCGATTTGCCCGGCAATGCTGCCCACCGCGCCGGCGGCGCCTGAAATTACTACGGTTTCGCCAGCCTCGGGGGTGCCGACCTCCAGCAGGGCGAAGTAGGCGGTCATGCCGGTCATGCCCAGGGCCGACAGGTACAGCGGCAGCGGCGCGCGTTGGGGGTCGACCTTGTAAAAACCCTTGGGCTCGCCGAGGAAATAATCCTGGACGCCCAGCGCGCCGTTGACGAAATCGCCCACCGCGAACTGCGGATGCCGCGAGGCGATCACTTCGCCCACGCCCAGGGCGCGCATCACCTCGTCTATGGCCACCGGCGGAATATAGGATTTGCTGTCGTTCATCCAGCCGCGCATGGCCGGGTCGATGGACAGGTAACGCACGCGCACCAGTACCTGGCCTTCATCGGGCTCGCCCAGCGGGGCTTCAAGGTAACGGAAGGTGTCATCGGTCGGCAGGCCGACAGGACGCTGGGCCAGGCGGAACTGGCGATTGATCGTTGCGGACATGGGAGCTCCTCGGCCATGGGGGAAACAAGGTGATAGCCGGGATTGGTGTAGCGGGCAAGCCTGAGCCATGGGCGGAATGCCGGAGCATGGCCTGCGGTGATGGTAGTGATGTAGCGCAACGCAGCTCCCACACGGAGTTTGCGTGCGGGGGCTGGGCGGGGGTTAACGCCTAGGCCAGGGTGCCGTCGCGGAAGTCGCGCAGTGCCTGTTCGATTTCTTCGCGGCTGTTCATCACGAACGGGCCATATTGCACGATGGGTTCATTGAGCGGCTTGCCGGCAATCAACAGCACCCGCGCGCCGTCGCGACTCGACAGGTGCACATCGCCCTGTTCGCTCAGACGCGCCAATTGACCTGTAGCGATGTCGCGCTCGGCCAACTGCACATTGCCCTCGTAGACATACAGCATCACGCGGTGGCCATCGGGCACTTGCGGTGCGACCTGCCCACCGGCGGACAGATGCAGATCGAAGATCTGTGGTTCGGTGTGCGGACGCTGTACGGCGCCATCCTGATGAACCGCGTCAGTCGCGAACCGACCGGCAATGACCTTGACTTGGGTGCCATCGGCCAGCATCAGGTGAGGAATCTCGGCCGGCGTGAAATCGCGATAACCGGGCTCGCCCAGTTTGTCTTGGGCCGCCAGGTTGAGCCACAGCTGGAAGCCGCGCATCACGCCCTGTTCCTGTTGCGGCATTTCGCTGTGGATCACCCCGCGCGCGGCGGTCATCCATTGCACGCCGCCGCTTTCCAGCAAGCCGACGTTACCCATGTGGTCTTCGTGCTTCATGCGGCCTTCGAGCATGTAGGTGATGGTCTCGAAGCCGCGATGGGGATGGGCGGGGAAACCCGCTACGTAATCGTCAGGGTTGGCCGAGCCGAATTCGTCGAGCATGAGGAAAGGGTCGAAACGCTCCAGGCCCGGGCCGCCAATAATGCGGATCAGTTGAACGCCGGCGCCGTCGGAGGTGGGTCGACCGGTGTCGAGGGAAACAATCGTACGCATGGAAAACTACCTCGCTGCAATTGAGTTCAGGGTAAGCGAGAACCATCGCCTCATGGTTGCGATGTTTGCGCCATTACCATCGACTCATTCGATTGATCCGCCGGGACCCGGCATCGCAGGCTGCGCCACAAGGCGCCACACAGCAGCAGGCTGACCAGCGCCCAGCCCAGCGCCTGGGTGTTAGTCAGGCCTTCCTGGTACAGCTGCGGCACAATGCCGGCGCCAACCAGAAAACACAGTAGGGCGGTTTCACGGCGTCTGGCCGGCACCGGGCGGCACAGGTACACCACGGCCGGCAGCAGCAGGGACGCGTTGGGAAAGCTGCGGTAGCGGGCATCAAAGACCAGGCCGAGCATCAGCACCGCAGCGGCAAATCCGCTGGCGAGCAGCCACATGCCGGCGTGTTGTTCCAGCCAGGTAAACAGCCGGCCACGCCAGTCCTGCGGCTGGGTGATAGCCAGGGCGCCATGGGCCAGCACGATCAGGTTCAGCCCGAGCAACACAGCCGCCCAAAGCCACTCGCCGGCGAAGCGGCTGATGGCCACAGCCTGTTCCACATGCAGCAGGCAGCAGGCACTGCCCAGGGCGGCAAGCGCCGGCAGCGACCAGGCATCACGCGGCGTGGCGGGGCGCCCGGCCAGCCCCAGGACGGCACCGAACAGCACCAGCGACAGGCCGAACCAAGCAGGCCAGGTCGGCAGGTTGGACGCTGCTCCGGTGAACACCCCCTTGTCGCGGCGGTCGGCATCGAACAAGCCCCAATAGCCACCGACTGCGCCTTCGCTGGCGCGTTTCCAGGGCTGGTCGAAGGCTTCAATCAGGTTGTACTGCCAGCCATGGCTTTCCGACAGCTGCACGAAACCGCGCATGAAGCGCGCCTGATTGATCAGGCTGGGCACGGCGGTTTCACGCTGGCGACCGGCGCTGGGCCAGCCGGTCTCACCGATCAGGATGTCTTTGGGGGCGAAACGTGTACCGAATTGCTGGCGAATCGCACCGACATGTTCGAGGGCCTGGTCAATGCCGGCGGGATCGTCCTCCCAGTAGGGGAGCAGGTGAATGGTGAGGAAATCCACCGCCGGGGCGATTTCCGGATGGGCGAGCCAGAACTCCCAGACGTCGGCATAGGTGACGGGTTGTGGAACGGCTTCTTTGACTTGGCCAATCAGCCCGGCCAGCCGCTGGGCGGTAACTTCCCGGCGCAACAGGGTTTCGTTGCCGACGATAACCGCCTGTACGATGTCCGCATGGGCCGTGGCGGCCCTGATCAACAGGTCGATTTCCGCCGCGGTATCCACCGGGTCGGCATTTACCCAGGCGCCGAGCAGTAGCTTCAGGCCATGCTTGCGGGCCAGGTCGGGAATGGCCTCCAGACCGGTCATTGAATAGGTGCGCACGCACTCGAAGCGGCTGGCGAGCAGGGCCAGGTCGGCATCCATTTGCGCCGGGCGCAGGATGAAAGGTTCGTCGAAGGGCGATTGATCCTTGCCGAAGGGGCTATAGGACACACATTGCAGCTTATGGCTGGCGCTGGCTACGTCGGGCAGCTTCACGGAGCGGCCCAGCCCGGCCCAGAGGCCGAGCAGCGCAAGCGCAAAGAGCAGGCAGACGAGGATGTGGCGGGTAGCGGTCATGAGAGAAACTGCTAGAAAATGAGTTGCTTCAGCGTAGCTGAGCCAGGCACCCAAGTTTGGCGCGCGAAGGTTCCGGTTGTCCTGTGTGATTCAGGAAAAAAGGAAAAGCATTCCTAAATCAATCGCTTACGATTCGACTGACTAAGACTAAGGTCGTCTTCTCTCAGTTGAGCATGGCTTTACAGTTCGCGCACCAGATCACACTGGCCAGGAATAAAAAAATAAGATGTATCTGCACGACCCAAGCTCCATGCGAACCGAATACAGCGCAGGCCGCGCGAGCCGGATGGCCAAACGCAGCCGCTTCGCCTGGGGGCTTACTCTGCTTCTGAGTAGTCTTTATCTGATCTTTCTGCTTTTGATTGCTTCCGAATCGGAGCTGCTCAGCGCTTCGAACCCCCTCAGTCCCCTCATTTGGGGGCTGGGTCTGATGCTGCTTATCACCTCTTTTGTCCTGGCTGGTCTCTATTTCAAGCGTGCCAGTCAGGATTTTGAAAGCATGAACGCCGAACTGCGTTCGCATCCGGAAGCCACTGCAGAGACGCAGCCCAAACAAGACCTTTTAATGCCTGATCCGCGGAAATAACGCGATACCAGAGGCTTCATATCAGGGAGCTGGTATGTCGGGGTTGGTTCTTCAGGAGCCGACTACTGGGCAGGGAAAGAGTCAATCAACGTTGAATCGCGCCTTACAAGTAAAAAAAAGCTGCCAGCCACACTTTTTGCTGAGTCAAGGTGTGGTTGAGCGCAACGTGTAGTAAAGGAGAGTAATAAGTGAAAGACGTAGTAGCGGAGGTGCTCAAGCACCCTAAATATCAGGAACTGGTGCGGCGGCGCACCAAGGTGAGCATGGCGTTTTTCGCTGTGACCCTGATTATTTATTCAGGCTTTATCCTGACCATGGCTTATCTGCCCGAGGTATTCGCTGAGCCTCTGGGCGCGAATTGGACGATGAGTGTGGGCTTGTTCGTTGGCTTGATGGTGGTATGCAGTGCGGTGTTCCTGATCGCCTTGTATACGTATTTCTCGAATAAGGTGTTTGATCCTTTGCTCGAAGCGATTGTTAGGGACGTAGAATGAAGAAGTTTCTACTGAGTGCTGTGCTCCTGGCGTTGGCCTCACCGGCAGCATTTGCTGCAGAAGGCCAGGGCGCCAATACCAGTGCCATCGTCATGTTCCTCGTGTTCATTGCAGGAACCATGGTAATTACCTGGTGGGCTGCGCGTAAAACGCAAACCACTTCCGACTTCTACACCGCAGGCGGTGGCATTACCGGTTTCCAGAACGGTCTGGCCATTGCGGGTGACTATATTTCCGCAGCCTCGTTCCTGGGCATTGCGGGCATGGTGTATGTCTCCGGTTACTACGGTGTGATTTACGCCATCGGCTTCCTGTTTGGTTGGCCGGTCGTAATGTTCCTGGTGGCTGAGCGCCTGCGTAACCTGGGTCGCTTCAACTTCGCCGACGTGACAGCGTTTCGCCTCGAGCAAACGCCCATGCGTGTACTGGCGGCCAGTGCCTCGCTGACCATCATCGCGCTGTACCTGATTGCCCAGATGGTGGGTGCCGGTAAGCTGATCGTGCTGCTGTTCGGTCTCGAATACAAAGTTTCCGTGGTGATCATCGGCGCGCTGATGATGATTTACGTGTTTTTTGGCGGCATGACGGCCACCACTTGGGTACAGATCATCAAGGCGATCCTGATGCTGGCCGGCGGTACCTTGCTGTCCATATTGGTACTGTATCAGTTCGGCTTCAGCCCGGATGCCCTACTGGCCGAAGCGGTCAATGTGCACCCCTACGCTGAAAAACTGATGGCGCCGGGCGACGCCGTGAGCAGCAACCCGCTCAACGCGCTGTCCCTGGGTCTGGCCCTGGCCTTCGGTACTGCCGGTCTGCCGCACATCCTGATGCGCTTCTTCACCGTGTCCAGCGCCAAGGAAGCCCGTAAATCCGTGATCTGGGCGAGCAGCTTCATCGGCTACTTCTACGTCCTGACCTTCATCATCGGCTTCGGCGCGATTGCCCTGCTGGTTCGTCATCCGGAGTTCTTCAACGTCGGTGCCGACGGCAGCTTCGATATGCTGAAAGACTTGATCGGTGGCACCAACATGGCGGCGGTACACCTGTCCAACGCCGTGGGTGGCAGCCTGCTGCTGGGCTTCCTGGCTGCTGTGACCTTCGCCACCATCGTGGCCGTGGTCGCCGGTCTGGCCCTGGCTGGCGCCGCCGCCATCGCCCACGACCTGTATGCCAACGTGATTGCTCGCGGTCGTGCGACCGAGCAGCAGGAAATGCGTATCTCCAAGATCTCCACCTTGGTGCTGGGCGTCCTGGCCATCCTGCTGGGTATCGTCTTCGAGAACCAGAACGTGGCGTTCATGGTGGGTCTGGCGTTCGCCATCGCGGCGAGCGCCAACTTCCCGGTGCTGGTGTTGTCCATCTCCTGGCGCGGCTGCACCACCCGTGGTGCGACCATCGGCGGCTTCTTCGGCCTGTTCATCGCCACCCTGTGGGTGTTGCTGAGCAAGACCGTATGGGTCGACGTGTTTGGTAACGCCGAAGCCATCGTGCCGTTCCCGAACCCGGGTATCTTCTCCATCCCGCTGGCCTTCTTCGCGATCTGGTTCTTCTCGGTTACCGATAAGTCCGCCCGTGCTGACAAAGAGCGTGATGCGTTCGATGCCCTCACGGTTCGCAGCCAGACCGGTATCGGTCGCAGCGGTGCAGTTGATCACTAATTGATCGTGTAACACGAAAAGGCAGCCTTCAGGCTGCCTTTTTCGTTTGGCAAGGTTGGTTCGGGTTATGTATCCAGCCGGCTGAAAACTAAACGCTTTGCCACAACGGATTATTCGCAAACGCCTCGGCCAGGTAGTCGATCATCACCCGCACCTTGGCCGGCGGGCGACGCTCCTGCGGGTAGACCGCATAAATCCCACCCAGTGAATAGGTGGGATGATCGAGTTCAAGGGCAACCAGCTCACCGCGTTTGAGCGCCTCCGAGACGATGAAGTCCGGTTGGTAGATCAGGCCTTGACCACCCACGGCAGCGGCCAGCAGGGCATCGCCATTGTTGGCAGCAAGATCGCCATGGATCGCCACGCGCACACTGCCGTCGCGGCCGAATGCCCATTCCTTGCCCCCGCCCCAGGACGACAGGGTGTAGCCCAGGCAATTGTGCTGGGCCAGCTCCGCCACCCGCCGGGGGATGCCGCGCTGATCGAGATAGCTTGGGGCCGCACAGACCATCTCCGCACAATCGCCGAGCTTGCGCGCCTGCAGCGGACTGTCGGCCAGCCGGCCGATGCGGATCGCCAGGTCCCAGCCGCCATCAAGCAGGTCGACGACGCTGTCGGTCAGCCCCAGCTCGATCTTCAGTGCCGGATGTTTGTGGCTGAACGCCGGTAGCAGTGGGGCGATGAAGCGGCTGCCGAATGACAGCGGGATGTTCATGCGCAGCAACCCGCGGGCATCGACCCGTTGCGACGCGGCGCTGGCTTCGGCTTCATCGATTTCCGGCAGGATGCGCAGGCAAGCTTCCAGATAATCACTGCCCGCTTCGGTCAGGCTCAGGCGGCGCGTGGTGCGGTGCAGTAGCTTGACACCCAGATGCGTCTCCAGAGCGTCCATATGCTTGGTAGCCATGGCCGGCGACATGCCCATTTGCCGGCCCGCCGCGGAGAGGCTGCCAGCGCTGACGGCGCGCACGAAAACGCGCATGCCCGTGACGCGATCAAGCATTTGATTTCTCACTAGTAGTAGGAAGTGAAAGCTGTATTGGGCGGATTATCAATGTAAATGATTCAAGCGATACTTACTGCATTCAATTAAACCGTGCGGAGAGTTCAGCATGAGTGCTATCAGCAATACCCGTATGCCCACCCTGTTCGTGCCCCATGGCGCGGGCCCCTGCTTCTTCATGGACTGGAACCCGCCCACCGCCTGGAACAAGATGGGCGACTTTTTGAAAAACGTGGCGTCGAGTCTGCCGGCTCGCCCCACGGCCATCGTGTTGGTTTCGGGCCATTGGCTGGAGCCGGCATTCAGCGTGACCAGCGGCCCGCAACCGGAGCTGATCTACGACTACTACGGCTTTCCAGAGCACACCTACGAGCTGCGCTATCCGTCTCCCGGCGAACCGCAACTGGCGGCGCGCATTACTGAACTGCTCGGTGAGGCGCACCTGCCGGCCGAACAGAATCCCACGCGTGGGTATGACCACGGCATGTTTATTCCGCTGAAACTGATGTTCCCCGACGCCGAAATTCCGGTGGTGCAACTGTCTTTGCGCCATGACCTGGACCCACAGGCGCACCTGGATGCCGGTCGCGCACTGGCCTCGCTGCGCGACGAAGGCGTGTTGATCGTTGGCAGCGGCATGAGCTTCCACAACATGCGTGGTTACGGCGACCCGCGTTTCGGGCCGATTTCCGATGAGTTCGACGCCTGGCTGGTAGAGGCTGTCCAATCTGCACCGCAACAACGCGAACACGCCCTGGCCAACTGGGCCCAGGCACCTTCGGCCCGTCTGTGCCATCCGCCGCGCGCCGAGGAGCACCTGTTGCCGCTGATGCTGGCGGCCGGCGCGGCGGGTGAGGACGCTGGCCAGCGCATCTTTACCGACCGAGTGATGGAAACCACGCTGTCGGCTTTCCGTTTCGGCTAGCAGGCCGCCTAAAAAACGGCCTGCTCACTCTCTAGAGGACTTTCCCATGATCATTAACCTTTCCGGCAAAACCGCCATCGTCACCGGCTCTACCGGCGGCATTGGCCTGGCCGTCGCCAAGGGGCTGGCGGATGCCGGCGCTACCGTGGTCATCAGCGGTCGCCACCAAGAACGCGTCGATGCCACATTAGCCGCGCTGCGGGGCACGCAAGCCGGTGCGCTGGCCCGTGGCGTGGTGGCCGATCTGGGCACGGCTGCCGGTTGCCAGGCACTGATCGAGGCTGAACCTCAGGCCGATATCCTGATCAACAACCTGGGCATTTATGCGGTGAAGCCGTTCTTGGACATCAGCGATGCGGATTGGGAAGAAATCTTCCAGGTCAACGTAATGAGCGGCGTGCGTCTGGCCCGTCACTATGCGCCGGGCATGCAAGCGCGCGGCTGGGGACGGATTCAGTTCATCTCCAGCGAGTCCGCCCTGAATATTCCCGGTGAAATGGTCCACTACGGCGTTAGCAAGGCGGCCCTGCAAGGCCTCTCCCGTGGCCTGGCCAAGGTGCTGGCCGGCAGCGGCGTGACCGTCAATACCGTCCTGCCGGGGCCGACCCGGACGGAGGGGGCTGTCGCCTTTATCGGCAAAATGGCCCAGGAACGCGGAGTGAGCGCAACGGAGATGGAGGCGTTGTTCCTCGCCGAAAATCGCCCGTCGAGCCTGATTCGCCGCTTCGCCACGCCCGAGGAAGTGGCCAACCTGTGCGTCTACGCAGCGTCCCCTCAGGCCAGTGCCACCACCGGTGCTGCCTTGCGGGTCGAAGGCGGTATCGTCGAAAGCATTGCCTGACCCATCATTATCCTTGCCGCGCACTAGCCGGTGGGGCTGATTCACAGGAGGTTCATCATGTTGGTTTCTACTGCTCAGATCGTCACGGACAATCCGCAACGATTGATCAGGCGGCTGTGCAAGCACTGGAGTCACAAGTTTCCGGTCAGCTTCGACGAGCAACAGGGGGAGATTGAACTCAGCCTGGGGCATTGCCTGCTCAAGGCGCAGGAGGGTGGACTGCAGGTGCGTTTGCAAGCTGCTGAGGATGAGCAGATCCTGCGCCTGCAAACAGTGGTCGGCGATCACTTGCAACGCATGGCTGCCGTACCGCTGCCCGAATTTACCTGGAATCGGCAGGCGTCTTGATTCCGCATCACTATCAGGAAAATCACTCATGAATGACTCAGCACATCGTTATGGCGGTATGACCCGCCTTCTGCATTGGGCGATGGCCCTGCTGATCGTGTGGCAGTTTCTCAAACTGGGCGACCGCATCAGCGACGGCGAACACTGGATCGGCCAGACCCTCGTACCCTGGCATATTTCCATCGGGGCCGTGCTGCTGGTGTTGATTGTGCTGCGCCTGCTCTGGGCGCTGGGTCAACGGCAACAACGCCCGCAGCATGTCGGGCCGACCGCGCTGCTTGTCAAGGCCGGTCATGGTCTGCTGTACGCGAGCATGCTGCTGATGCCGATCACCGGCATTCTGCTAATGCTCGGCAACGGCTATGGGCTTAAGGTGTTTGGCATGCAACTGGCCGCCAAGACCGGCGTGGAAACCGGCTGGATGATCAGCCTGGGTAGCCTCCATTCGCCGCTGGCCTGGTTGTTCGTCGCCCTAGTACTGGGTCACATTACGGCTGCGCTGTTCCACCACTTCGTCAAGAAGGACGACACGCTCAAGCGCATGGCAGGCTGAAGCTTCTGCTCTACGCAAAACAGCACCTGTGGGTGCTGTTTTGCGTTTAGGCCAGGCGTGAGTCTCGATTGATGACTTCCTGCA
Source organism: Serpens gallinarum (assembly GCF_014836765.1). Classification (GTDB taxonomy): domain Bacteria; phylum Pseudomonadota; class Gammaproteobacteria; order Pseudomonadales; family Pseudomonadaceae; genus Serpens; species Serpens gallinarum. Next base: position 214,341 of record NZ_JACSQG010000004.1, on the reverse strand, counting down.
CAGTCGAGCTCAACCGAATGGCGTCCTGTGCTTGAAGGTGACAGCAACCCTCAGGAAGAGCGCAAGGTGCGCTTGGCCACCAGCGCAAGCAGGGCGGCCAGGACAAAACAAATCAGGGACAGGTAGACGATGCCGTTGATGCCGGCCTCCGGAAAGCGAGTCAAGAGAATGCCGCCAACCCAGGTGGCGATCATGATCGAGAAGTTGAACACGCTCGACTGCACCGAGGTGGCCACGTCCTTGGCTTTCTCGATCTGCTTGCTGACAGCGGTCTGATACATCGTCACCAGTGGGCCAAACGCCAGACCCCAGAGGAAAAACGCCACATGCGAGATGCCGGCTGACCCTTGGAAGATGAGGAACAGGGCCATGGAGATGCCGCCGCCGGCGAGCATGGACACGATCAGCGGGCGCAGATACGCATCGATGATTTTCGCGGACACGATGACGGAAATGACCGAGCCGATGCCAAAGATCAACAGGGCCAGCTCGATGCCGCCTGCGAAGTCGAACATTTCCACCAGTAACGTGATATAGGTGTAGATGCCGTAGTGGGCGGTGACCCCGAGGAAGGTCAGCAGCAGCACGATCAGAATCGAGGGCTGTTTCAGCACTGCCAGGGGCGAGTTGGCCTTGCTGAGCTTTTCGCCTTCCACTGCGGGCAGGTGAAAATACGCCAGCACGGCGATGGCGGCGACGCTCAGCCCCAGGACCATGAATGCGCTCCGCCAGCCGAACGCGATGCCGATCATCGTCATGACAGGCAGGCCGATGCTGATGCCCAGGGTATTGCCCGACATGATCACCGTGATGGCCTTGCCGTGCATGTTCTCGGGTACCAGGCGCGTGCCGTAGGCGGCGATCATTGGCCACATCACACCCGCACAAATACCGCCGACGATGCGGCTGGCAATGATGACCGAGTAGGAAGACGCCAGCGCGACGATGATATTAGAGGCGGCGAAGCCGATCAGCAGCACCAGTAGCAGTTGCTTGCGGTTGACCGCCAGGGTTGCGCTGACCAGCGGAATGGCGCACAGGGCAGAAGCCAGCGCGTAGACACCGACCAGGAAGCCGACCTGGGGTTCGGAGACGCCCAGGCCTTCGCTCATTTGCGGCAAAAGTCCAGACGGCACCAGCTCAGATAAAAGGCCGACGAAGGTGACACTGGCCATCAGGCCAAAGACAAACCATGAGATTTCCCGCCCTGGGACGGAGTGGTTGGTTGCGGACACGCTTGCTCCCTTTTTGGACATCGACAGGGTTCTTTTTGAATCGAACCGCGAACCTTATCACTGGCTTGAAGCGCGGGGGGTGCTGAAACTGCGCATGCCTGTCTCATCGCAACGGGCGAGGCCGCCTACGAATTCAGCGCGACCTCCAGTATCTGTCCAGGCGCAGAAAATGATTTCTTGTAGGTAAATGCTTCTAGCGCAGGTCCGTTGGCCCGTAAAAGACTCAACTTTTGCGCGGCTTCCTCAATGGATGGAATGTGGCCGGCCGGCACCCACCACAGCACCATGTGCGCTTCATGCATTTTTTGAAACCACTCCTTCTTGCGGCGCAAGATCTCCACGTGTGCAGAGTGGTAAACGTAAGTGTTCAGGGCTTCTATGGAGCGCCACACTGACAGGTTGACGATGTAATCAGCACCGAAGAAGTCGATGCCGGTGGCGTCTCCTTCCTCGGTTTGCAAGCGCCAGACAAACCCCGGTGCTTCATCCGCCAGTGCGTTGATCCTGTCCAGGTTGTCTACGAATTCTGACAGTGGCGGTGAATCAATTGGTGCCAGCAGTTTGGCAATGTTGAGTTGGGCAATGTGGTGAGAGCTCACACGATCTTCCTTGAAAAAAATCGTTTGGTTATGCAGCTGGCTAAAAGCAAACGATTTCTTAATGGGTTATTTTCTAGGTACGGTAACTCTAAACGCGCAGGGCAGTAGCGCTTCGCAATCTACGAAGTCTTGCGATAGATAAGCTAGCGGCTCAAACGCTGGGTAGGTACCCCACACTGTGGCTAGCTCTTCACGACCGACGCATACCAGTCCGCATACGGGGTGTTCTTGGCCAGATGGCGATTGAAGTCCTTAGCGCCGTCGGTCCACCAGACCGGGCCACGCTCACCCAGGGCAATCTTGAGGTGGTCGACGGCTGCTCTTGCCCTGGCGAGAGCGTGGGGATCCCCGCTTCGTTTGGCAGCCTTTACCGCACGACGCGCATCCATGAGTGCGCGAACAAGCTGCAGGTGTCGCTCCGGCGAGAGATTCGGATTAGCGGTGCGCCAGAGCCGTCCGCGGACGACGATGTAACGCTGATCGGGAGTGAGAAGCGGTTTCACAACCTGACGACTCCCTATCGACAGTTAATCGACGCCGCGTGTGCACGGCAATCACTGCGACCTCAGTCGTTCTGCACGACACTGATTTGCCCATCAACTTCCAGGATGGCCTGTTTCACATGGGCGATGTCGGCAATGCCTTGCTTGCGAAGGTTGGCGGTCAGCTCCTGCTCGGTCAGTTTTTCCTTGCGCAGGTTTTCCCGCAGGAGCACGCCGTGGTGAATCAGCAGAGTTGGGGAGTCCTGCGCGATGCCGCGAAACCGGGGGAAGTAGTACTCCGCCAGGTTGAACAGGTAGTCCCACAGGACGATGACCGCAATCATCAGGAGAAGGTCCAGCAGCGTGTGGGCTTCCCCTGTTATGGCGTCGGCGGCCAGGCTGCCGATGATGACCAGGGCAATCATGTCGTTGGGTGCAATGGTTCCTGCCTGCCGCTTGGGTATCAGCCGGAACACCAGTGCAATGGTGAAATAGACCGTGGTCCCGCGGGCGACGATCTCCCAAAGCGGTGTTACGAACAGGTAGGTTTCACCCATCGCTAAAACACTCCTCAGTGCGCTAACCGCGAGCGCTCCAAGCAATGCTTGAGCGCACGCGGGGGCTCGACTTAACTTGCCGTCGCTAGATCATGCCCAGTAGCACGAGCACCAGCAGGACAACCAGTACCGCGCCGATGATGCCCGAGGGGCCGTAACCCCAGCTGCGCGAGTGGGGGAAGACGGGCAAGCCGCCGATCAACAGCAGGATCAGGATGATGATCAGAATGGTGCTGACGCTCATGGTCGAGCTCCCTCAGTAAGGTCTTGGTGCGAGGCCCGCTCAGACGGCTGCGGGAAACGATGAGGGCGGGCAGGAAATCCTCACTCGCCTCGTTTATTCCGACCATGGCAATGGATAAAAGTCCTGGCCGATCAATATGGCCGCTCTCTGCCGCGGGTTTGTCGGGGCCATTCAGCGCTCTGATGGTGCAGGCGCCACGCAGGCGTCTGGTTACACTTGGGCATCGACCCACAACAACTAAAGGCGAGCGCAATGAACAACCGCATGATGATCACCGGCGCGGGCTCCGGTCTGGGCCGTGAAATTGCACTGCGCTGGGCCCGTGAGGGCTGGCAATTGGCGCTGGGTGATGTCAATCAGGCCGGTCTTGAAGAGACCTTGGCCTTGGTACGCGAAGCGGGCGGCGACGGCTTTGTGCAGCGCTGCGATGTGCGCGACTACAGTCAGCTGACGGCCTTCGCCGAGGTGTGCGAGGCGCGGCTCGGCGGCATTGATGTGTTGGTCAACAATGCCGGCGTGGCCTCCGGCGGCTTCTTCGCCGAGCTGAGCCTGGAGGATTGGGACTGGCAGCTGTCGATCAACCTGATGGGTGTGGTCAAGGGCTGCAAGGCGTTCCTGCCGTTGCTGGAGCGCAGCCAGGGACGAATTATCAATATCGCGTCCATGGCCGCCTTGATGCAGGCGCCGGCAATGAGCAATTACAACGTCGCCAAAGCTGGCGTGGTGGCGTTGTCGGAGAGTCTATTGGTGGAACTCAAGCCGCTGAGCATCGACGTGCACGTGGTCTGCCCGTCGTTTTTCCAGACCAACCTGCTGGATTCCTTTCGCGGTCCTGATCCGAAGATGAAGGCCCAGGTCGGCAGGCTGCTGGAAAGCTCGCCCATCAGCGCGGCGGAGATTGCCGAATACATCTACCGGCACGTTGCCCAAGGCACGTTCATGATCCTGCCCCATGAACTGGGCCGCTTCGCCTGGAAGGTCAAGCAACAGAATCCGCAGGCAATCTATGACGAAATGATCACCATGACCGAGAAAATGCGCGCCAAGGCGCGCGGCTGATTTCCAGCGTTGACTGATGCTTCATAACGTAGCGAACGACTGGCCGGGCAAACCCTCAAAGCAGGTGAGATCCAACCCTTGGGAATCTGGGAGGTGCTTATGAGCGTTTTGCCGCAATTCGATATTCGGGGTCAGGGAGGCGATCGCGACAACGAGGACGTTGAGCGCGGCCCGGAAACCGGACAGCCACTGGAGGATGCCGACGAGCCGGAAGTCCTGCCTGACGACCCGGACATCGCCATCACTGAAACGGACATTCCCAGCGGGGTCGATCGGGCCAACGTGAACGTCGAGGATCTGCCCGGCGCTGACGAGGGCGAGATTCCGCGTACGCGCAACGAGGATGGCGAACGCGAGGAAGTCAGTCCGGGCTAGCCAGCCCGCTTGTTCGCTCAGGGGAGGCTGGGGTAGGGTGGCGAGCTGTACATCTCGTGGACTTTTCCGGTGAATCCAGCCTCCCGCCTTACCTTGCTGGTGGCGCTGGTACTTGCGGCCATCAACCTGCGCCCAGGCATCACGTCACTCGCTCCTCTGATCGAACGCATCGCCGATGAACTGGCGCTGAGTCGCGGGTTGATCAGTCTCACCACCGCCTTGCCGGTGTTGTGTATGGGCTTGCTGGCGCCTGTGGCGCCGCGCTTGGCACAGCGCTTCGGGCTGGAACGCACCATCGCCGTATGTCTGGCATTGATTGGCGTTGCGCTGCTGCTGCGCCTGGCGGGGCAGGTTGCGGCACTGTTGATCGGCAGCGCCGTGCTGCTCGGTGCCGGCATTGCTGTGGCGGGTCCGCTGATGTCGGGTTTCATCAAGCGGCATTTCACCACGGGCATGGGTGGTGCAATCGGCTGGTACTCCTTGAGCATGGCGCTGGGAGGTGCCGGTGGTGCGGTGCTGACCTTGCCGGTGGTGCAGACTTTTAATGGCAACTGGACATTGGGGCTGGCTGCCTGGGCCTTGCCGGCTTTGCTCGCCTTGGTGTTCTGGCTGCGCCTGCCCAACCGTTCGGAACCGGTGGGTGTCGCTGGGGGCCTGCCGTGGCGCGAGCCGCGTGCGTGGCTGATTACTGTGTTTTTTGCCCTGCAGGCGGGGCTGTTCTATTCCCTGGCTACCTGGCTGGTGGCCCGCTATCAGGAGGCCGGACTGGGTGAGCTGCGCAGCAACGCACTGTTCAGCCTGTTCATGCTGATCGGGTTACCCTGCTCTTTCCTGGTGCCCTGGCTGGCCCAGCGTATCAGCCGGCAACTGCTGCTGTGCGTGTCGGCAATGCTGGCCAGCACCAGTCTGATCATGATTACTGTGGCGCCCCAACTGTGGCCGGAAGTGTGGGCCATCACCCTGGGCATGGGGCTGACCGGCTCCTTCGCCCTGGCCTTAATCCTGCCCATGTATGAGGTGCAGTCACCGCTTGAGGTCAGCCGCTGGACAGCCATGATGCTGTGCGCGGGTTACTGCATGGCGTGCGTGACGCCAAGCCTGACCGGCCTGGTGCGCGATTACGGCGGCACCTGGCAATGGCCGTTCGCGTTGCTGAGTCTGTTTGCGCTGTCGATGATCTTCTTGGCATTGCTGATGCGACCACGGCGCTAAGCAGCGGCCAGCGTTTTTTTCCCTCTCAGGCTGTGATAGAAGATGGCCAGTCTTTCAGGGAGCGCGCGCGTGGAATCCGAATCTATCGTCTATGGCTGCATACGCAGCTGGGCGGCCAGTGATCCGCGTGAGGGCGGGGAGCAGCACGCGCATAACCTGCAGGTGCTGGACGACTTGCCGGAAGGACTGTGGAGCTTTCTAGGTCGTGAGATGTTTTCCTGCTGTGAGCTGCCCGGTGCTGGGCGTTATCTCACGCCGGTGATCCATTTCGGCGCCAGTTATCCCGGCGTTCAGTACGAATGGAACCTGTGGGTCAAACAGTTCGAGGCGTTGCTCAAGCGCCTGTACTGGTCCAGCGCGGTCGTGCACCTGGAAACCGAGCTCAACGGCAGTCACACCTTCCGCTGGGAAACCGACAATGGCCTGCACAGCCCCCATGAAGGCGAATTGCGCATGCGCTGCGCCTGGGAGCATGAGAGTAGCGTGCGGCTCTAGGGGCGTTAGGCGCGGGCCGCGGCCTGCCGACTAAACATGACAGACCTCTAATAGGCCTCATCAGACCTTTTCAATTGGGCTGCCAGCTGTTCCAGGGACAGCCTGTCCTCATCGAGGGTCAGCGCGGTATCGGCCCGCGCCAGCGCCAGTCGTGCATGTCTGCTGGCTGCAGCCTTGAGGCGCGCATCGCCAAGCCGGCTCAGGCTGGCGAGCGCCTTCTGCAGACGCATGCCAATTTCGATCATTCCCGCCCCGTCGCGGGCAATTGGCGTGAAGAAGTCGTCTAACAGGTCGTTTATCTCCAGGCCCGGCACGTAGATGCGTCCATGAAGCGCATCGGTCGGTGAGGGATCGCAGGGATGATCGGCCAGCAGGGAAAGAACCCTGACTCCGCGCCCGATCACGTCGATGGCGGTCCCCTGATCGTTGAGCGCGGGCGACAGGGCGCGCGAGGCGATCTCTGCCAGCACGGATATCCCGAAACGTGGATCGTGCTCGAACGTGCGCTGCCCGCCGATGCTGAAGGCCTGCCGGATCTGCGGGTCGCAGTCCTCCTCGAGACCGACGACGGAAAGCAGCGGTCGGGTCGGCTCGACGAAGCTTCCCGGCACGGCGTGAAGGTAAAGGGCGCTGCCCCGCGACTCGCTCAGCTCGGTCAGAGCCTGCATATCGATATGCTGGACATAGCCGATGGCATCCGAATGCACCGGGCGGGCGCCGCCGGGGATTTCCTGGTTGGCATTCAGCGGGCTGCAACCGAGATAAGGCTGCTTCAGATGATGCCGCAGAGCCTTGGCCGCTGCCTTCTCCACTCGCTCGGAGGTTTGGCCGACCCGCCCAAGTTCGGTCAAGTGGTCGATCCAGCGCAGCAGCGCATAGAGAATCAGCAGGATCACCAGAATGGTCATCACGAACAGCACGACCCGCCCTTTGCCACCATAGGCGCCCGTGCTCAGGGCGATGATGCTGACCAGGCTGAAGATGAAGGAGCCGATGAAGATGGACAGCGCATTCTGCGCAGTGTTGTCCTCCACGAGTAGAGGAATGGCGCGCGGCGTGACGTTGCTGGTCGCCGAGGCGTAGGCCGAGACCATGGTGGTCAGGGAGAAGGTGGTGACCGCCAACATGCTGGACGCGATGATGCCGAGGATGTTGTCGACCGCATCGGAGCCGATCCTGGCGGGCAGGTCGTCGGGGATGTACTGATCGACGGCCAGGGCCAGCAGGGCGGTTCCCACGCCCAGTGCGGAAAAAAGGCTCGCTCGGAACCAGGGGCGTTTGATTACTCGGCTCAGGATCCATTTCCAGCGTGTCACCATGCGTCGCTCCCGCCGACAGGCTCCGGCCAGGGCCGGTTTGCAGAATGCCTCAGTGAGGTTAGGGGCAGTTGAAGCGTTGCGCGAGAGTGATGAACTGATGAAGTGCGAGCAAACCCGAAATCGAGGTCCCTGCAGCGAAGATCCCGCGCGTTTGCCTGGGTCCGGCGCTGGGTGACTTCTGGTCAGTCCTGAGAAACGCTGCTCACCCCCGTAACTCCTTGGGCACCTGCTCCTTGAGCATCAGTATGCACTGTTGGCTTTCGGGGTCGAAGACGATCAGGGCGCGGCCTTTTTCCAGGGCATGGCGCGCGCGGGCCACGCGGGTCTCCAGCGGGGTTTCATCGCCATTGTCGGTGCCTTCGCGGGTCACGAAATCTTCCAGCAGGCGGGTCAGGGTTTCGGCTTCGAGCAGGTCGTGGGGTATCAGCATGGGGCTCTCCAGAATGCCGCGCCATGCTAGCAGAGCGCATGGCCGACAGAACCCAGAATGCCGCCCCATGGGAGAGGCGGTACGGGCACGGAGGTGACGGTTGGGTTACTGAGTCTTCTCCGGCTTGCAAGTGGTGATCACGCTGTCCACCGCCGGTACACGGGTTTCAGGTTCCATTTGCGCGTCGTGTTCCAGCTGATGACTGAAGGGCTCCAGCGAGTCTTGCGACGGCTTGGCATCGCTGGCAAACACGGGCGGGCTGAGAAGGTAGGCGGTAATCAGGCGGGTCAAGGCGATCAGGCTGTCCCGGTGGGTGCGCTCATAGCCGTGGGTGGCATCGCAGCCGAAGGCGAGCAGAGCGGTGCGCGTGTCGTGGCCGGCGGTGATCGCCGATTGCGCATCGCTGTGGTAGTAGCGGAACAGGTCACGGCGCACCGGAATATCCTGCTGCTCGGCCAGCCGCAGCAGGTGACGGGTCAGGTGATAGTCATAGGGCCCGCCGGAATCCTGCATGGCCACCGTGACGGCCTGTTCGCTCGACGCCTGGCCGTCTGCAACGGGCGCAATATCGATGCCGACGAACTCACTGACATCCCAAGGCAGCGCAGCGGCAGCACCGGAGCCGGTTTCCTCGGTGATGGTGAACAGGGGATGGCAGTCAATGGGCAGCGCCAGGCCGCTGTCGACAATGGCCTTGAGTGCGGTGAGCAGGGCGGCGACGCCGGCCTTGTCGTCCAGATGACGGGCGCTGAGATGACCGCTTTCGCTGAATTCCGGCAAGGGGTCGAAGGCCACCACATCGCCGACATTCACCCCTAGCGCCTGTGCATCGGCGCGACTGTGAATCAGCGCATCGAGGCGCAGCTCAATGTGATCCCAACTGATCGGCAATTGATCCACCTCGGTATTGAAGGCGTGCCCGGATGCCAGCAGGGGCAGCACGCTGCCACGCAGCACGCCGTTGTCAGTAAACACGCTGACCCGGCTGCCCTCGGCGAAGCGGCTTGACCAACAGCCCACCGGGGACAGGCCCAGGCGGCCGTTGTCGTGGATCTCGCGCACGGTGGCGCCAATGGTATCCAGATGAGCGGAAACGGCGCGGTCCGGGCTGTTGCGCTGGCCCTTGAGGGTGGCGCGAATGGTGCCGCGCCGGGTCAGCTCGAAGGGGATGTCCAGCTCTTCCAGGCGTTCGGCCACGTAGCGCACGATGGTGTCGGTAAAGCCCGTCGGGCTGGGAATGGCGAGCATTTCCAGCAGGATCTGGCGCATGTAATTGAGGTCGGGTTCGGGTACTCGATGGGGCATGGAAACTCCGAATTCAGAAGTCACTACGAGTGCTGCGGCTGGCTGAGCGGAAACAGCAGGTCGATAAAGCGTTCGGCGGTGGGCTGCGGTTCATGGTTGGCCAGGCCGGCGCGCTCGTTGGCTTCGATGAACACGTAGTCCGGACGGTCGGCGGCTTGCACCAGCAAGTCCAGGCCCACCACTGGAATATCCAGCGCGCGTGCCGCGCGCACGGCGGCGGCTGCCAGTTCGGGATGCAGCCGAGTCGTGACGTCTTCGAGGCTGCCACCGGTATGCAGGTTGGCGGTACGGCGCACGGTCAGCCGCTCGCCGGCGGGCAGGACGCTCTCGTAGTCGTACCCGGCATCGGCCAGGGTGCGTCGGGTTTCCTCGTCCACGGGAATGCGGCTTTCGCCATGGGTTGCGGCCTGGCGGCGGCGACTCTGGGTTTCGATCAGTTCACCGATGCGGTGCCGACCGTCGCCGATCACCTCGGCGGGGTGGCGGATGGCTGCGGCGACCACCTCAAAACCAATCACCAGGATGCGCAGGTCCTGACCTTCGTGAAAGCTTTCCAACAGGACCCGGCTGTCGAACTGGCGGGCAGCGGCGATCGCCTGTTCGACCTGTTCGGGGCTGCGCAAATCCACCGCCACGCCCTGGCCCTGCTCGCCATCCACCGGTTTGACCACTATGCGACCGTGCTCGGCGAGGAATGCGGCATTGTCTTCGGCGCTGCCGGCCAGTTGCTGAGCGGGCAGGCTCAGGCCGATGCGTTGCAGGCATTGATGGGTCAGCTGTTTGTCCTGGCAGAGTGTCATGCTCACCGCGCTGGTCAGGTCGGACAGCGACTCGCGGCAGCGGATGCGCCGCCCGCCGTGGCTGAGGGTGCACAGGCCGGTCACCGGGTCGTCTACCTGCACGTCAATGCCGCGGCGCAGGGCTTCGTCGACGATGATCTTGGCGTAGGGATTGAGCCCCGCTTGCGGCCCCGGGCCGAGGAAAAGCGGCTGGTTGATGCTGTTGCGGCATTTCACCGCGAAGGTGGGCAGATTGCGAAAACCGAGCTTGGCGTACAACGCCTTGGCCTGTTTGTTGTCGTGCAACACGGACAGGTCCAGGTAGGTCAGGCCGCGCGATTGGTAATGCTCGATCAGATGGCGCACCAACGCTTCGCCAACACCAGGGCGTTGGCACTGGGGGTCTACCGCCAGACACCACAGGCTGCTGCCATGTTCGGGATCGTGGAACGCTTCCTGGTGATTGAGGCCCATCACAGTGCCCAGTGCCTGGCCGCTGTCGCTGTCCTCGGCCAGCCAGTAGACCGGCCCACCTTCAGCGCGCGGGGTGAGCTTTTCCGGGTCGACCTGCAACATGCTGCGCGACAGGTACAGCCGGTTCACCGACTGCCAGTCGGCCGGGCTTTGCACACGACGAATATTGAAACCGCGGAAGGTGCGTCGCGCCGGTCGGTAATCGGAGAACCACAGGCGCAGGGTGTCGGAAGGGTCGAGAAACAACTGTTGCGGGGCATAGGCCAGCACCTGCTGGGGTGCGGCGACGTACAGGGCAATATCGCGTTCGCCCGGCTGCTCGGCGAGCAGTTCCTCGGCGAGGCTGCTGGCATCCGGAAAGGTATGGCCGATCAGCAGGCGCCCCCAGCCACATTGCAGCACCAGCGGCTCGGTGGTTTCATGCTGGCCGTCCACGGCCAGGCGCGCCTGCAGGCGCTCGTAGGACGGTGCCTGGCCGCGGAGGAGTCGCTGACCATAGGCTTGAGATTTTTGCATGACAGATTCCTCATCAGGCCGGCTTTTTTTTATTGGACCGACCAGCACGGTGCGCAGTGGCGCACCGTGATTAATGTAAGACGCTGCAGGCAACCGTCGTGCGGGGTCACGTACAGTGACCCTGCAGGTAACGTAATAAACCGAACGGTTGCCGCCACAGAGATCCCACCTACAGGTTGTGCTCACTCAACCATAGGTTGAGTGCCGCCAGCTGCCAGAGTTTCGAGCCGCGCAGGGGTGTCAGTTGTCCATGCGGGTCGCTGAGCAGGCGATCGAGCATCTGCGGTTCGAACAGGCCGCGATCCTGGCTGGGGTCGAGCAGCAGTTCGCGCACCCAGTCCAGAGTCGCGCCTTGCAAATGCTTGAGGCCGGGCACCGGGAAGTAGCCTTTGGGGCGATCGATGACCTGCGCGGGCAAGACTTGGCGGGCGGCTTCCTTGAGCACGTACTTGCCGCCATCGGGCAGTTTGAAACGTGCCGGAATGCGGGCCGAGAGTTCCGCCACGCGGTAGTCGAGGAAGGGCGTACGCGCCTCCAGGCCCCAGGCCATGGTCATGTTGTCGACGCGCTTGACCGGATCGTCCACCAGCATCACCGTGCTGTCTAGGCGCAATGCCTTGTCCACCGCCGCCTCGGCGCCGGGTTGGGCAAAGTGAGCCTTGACCAGCTCGGTGGAAAAATCCCGACTGACCCAGGCCGGACGCACGGTTTCGGCGTATTCGGCAAAGTCGCGGTCACGAAAGGCGCGCAGGTAAGCGTCCAGCGGGTCGGCCGCCCCATCCACCTGCGGGTACCAGTGATAACCGGCGAACAGTTCGTCGGCACCCTGGCCGCTCTGCACCACCTTGCAGTGCTTGGCGACTTCGCGCGACAGCAGGTAGAAAGCAATGCAGTCGTGACTGACCATCGGCTCGCTCATGGCGCGGAAAGCCGCCGGCAGTTGCTCGAGGATTTCCGCTTCGTGGATGCGCAACTGGTGATGGCGGGTGTGGTACTGCTTGGCGATCAGATCCGAGTACATAAACTCGTCGCCGCGCTCGCCGCCGGCATCGGCAAAGCCGATGGAAAAGGTCGACAGCTGTTCCACACCGGCCTCGCGCAGCAAGGCAACCAACAAACTGGAATCCACCCCGCCGGAGAGCAGCACGCCGACATCCACCGCCGCACGTTGACGAATCGACACGGCATCGCGCAGGCTGTCGAGCACGCGGTCGCGCCAATCGCCGAGGACAAAATCACGCTCCTCCGCACGCGGGCCGTAATCGAGTTGCCACCAGGTCTGCTGCTCGGTGCGCCCATCGGCATCGATACGCATCCAGGTGGCCGGCGGCAGTTTCTCGATGCCGTGCAGCAACGTATGCGGCGCCGGCACCACCGCATGGAAGCTCAGATAATGGTTGAGGGCGATGGGGTTGAGGGTCGTGTCGATATCGCCGCCCTGTAGCAGCGCCGGCAGGCTGGAGGCGAATCGCAGTCGTTCGCCGGTGCGCGACAGATACAGCGGCTTGACGCCTAGGCGGTCGCGGGCCAGAAACAGGCGCTGACGGTCGCGCTCCCAGATGGCGAAGGCGAACATGCCGTTGAGCTTGGGTAGCAGCGCTTCGCCCCAGGCGTGATAGCCCTTGAGCAGAACTTCAGTGTCGCCGCCCGAAAAGAACGCATACCCCAGCTGTTCCAGCTCGGCACGCAGTTCGGGGTAGTTGTAGATGGCGCCGTTGAAAACCATCGCCAGGCCCAGGGCCGGGTCGATCATCGGCTGGCCGGAGGCCTCGTCGAGGTCCATGATCTTCAGCCGGCGATGGCCGAGGGCCAGGGGGCCCTGACTGTGGAAGCCGCACGCATCGGGTCCGCGTGGGGCAAGGTGGTGGGTGATCCGGGCGACTGCTGATAGGTCACTCGGGTGTTGATCGAGACGTAGCTCTCCTGCAATTCCGCACATAGCCTTACCGGTTCTCCGTTGGGGGTTTGTGGCGAGCAAGTTGTTGAAAAAGACGGCGCGGTATTGCAAACGGCCTTTTCAAGAACCTGCGTGAGCGCCTGGTTACCTAAACAAATAGATGCTTTCATGTCAAAGTTGTTTTTGGTTTTCAAGTGCCATTTATCTGGTTTAACGATGATTAAATACTTATGACTGAAACAAATAAGGTCCTTGAAAACAGTTATGCCGTGTCGGTCTTTCGCGCGTTGCGGCGCTTGCAGCAGGCCGGTGAAGTGCATGCCAAACGACTTTCTCGTTATGGCGGACTGACGCCCTTGCAACTGCTAATCCTCCAGGTATTGGCAGTGGAGAAGGAATTGACTGCCAGCCAGCTGGCGCGTTTCGTCAGCTTGTCGCCGGCCAGCTTGTCGGGGGTGCTGGATCGCCTGGAAAGCCGGGGGTTGATCACCCGCCGCCGCGACGAGCAGGATCGCCGCCGCCAATGGCTCTTGCTCGAAGATTCGGGCTACGCCGCGTTGGAAGAAGCCCCCTCGCTGTTACCGGGACACGTCCGACAACGCTTCGCGGCCCTGCCCGAATGGGAGCGCCACGCCTTGCTCGCTGCTTTACTGCGTGCGGCGGAGCTGTTCGAAGCGCCGGAGGATGAGGAGGAGTAGAGGTTAGCGCAGAGCGCCCGTGGTTTTGATCGCTCCTGCGCAACGCATGAGTCTGAAACCAAGCGTAGGGCGGCCTCGCCCGTGGCAGGGCGTTGGGCTGAATGTAGGGATTAGCACGGGCAGCCCGCCGGTGATGTATCAAGCAAGCGGCGGGCTGCCCGAAAATCATCGAGCCAACGAATCGGCACGTGCAGCGGGCGAGGCCGCCCTACGTCGATGCCGAACTACATCGCTACCGCCCGGTGTCAGGGCTGGTGTGCTTCATACGAACCTTTGAGTGGCGCCTTAGCGACGCGCCGTATTCCGCTGGCTTTTCGGCTGTTGATAGAGATCGAGCAGCACTTGATCAAGTACCGCCGAGGCTCCGTAGGGACGCGGATGGTTGAGGATGGCGACCACTGCCCACGTGTTGCCGTTGACGTCACGGCTATAGCCGGCGATGGCGCGCACGTTGTTCAGGGTGCCGGTCTTGATGTGGGCCTTGCCGGCCACGCTGGTGCTGCGCAGGCGTTTGCGCATGGTGCCGTCCATGGCGGCCAGTGGCATCGAGGAAATGAATTCCGCCGCATAGGGACTGCGCCAGGCGTCTTGCAGCAGCTGGGCCATGCCCCGAGCACTGACGCGTTCGGCGCGCGACAGGCCGGAGCCGTTCTCCATCACCAGGTGCGACGACTTGATGCCCTTGCGCGCCAGCCATTGGCGGATCACCCGCTGCGCGGCCATGGCATCGTCGGGGTCGGCCGAGGTGCGGAATTCCGCGCCGAGGCTGAGGAACAGCTGTTTGGCCATGGTGTTGTTGCTGTATTTGTTGATGTCGCGAATGATCTCGGTCAAGGCCGGGGACTGAGCGCGCACCAGCATGCGCGCGTCTTCCGGTACGGCGTCGATCCGGTCATTGCCGAGAATCTGCCCACCCAGTTCCTGCCAGATCGAGCGCACCGCGCCGCCGGCATAGCTGGCATGGTCGAGTACGGACAGGTAGTGCTGGTGATCGCAGCCCTGGGCCAGCTCGCCGCTGACCACCACCGTGACACCGTCTGATTGGCGGATCGGTTTGTAGTGCACCTCCGGCCAGGCCGAACAGGTTTTGCTGGCGGGCAGGGAACGTACCCGGTTGTCGATGCGCACGCTTTCAATTGGCGGCTCAGTGCTGATGTACACCCGGCCAAGCTCGTTGCGTGTGGTGAAGCGCTGGGCGTTGAGGTTGATCAGCAGGGAATCCGGGGCCACGAGAAACGGCCGGGTTTCATCGCCGCCATCATCGTCGAATTCCGGCAGTTGCGGCTGGACGAAATGGCTGCGATCTAGCACCAGGTCGCCAGACACCGTCTGCACGCCATGGGCGCGCAAGTCGCGCAGCAGCAGCCAGAGCTTTTCCATGTTCAGCTTGGGGTCGCCGCCGCCCTTGAGGTACAGGTTTCCGTTGAGCACGCCCTCACGGATCGGCCCGTCTGCATAAAACTCCGTTTGCCATTGGTGGGCCGGGCCAAGCAGCTCCAGCGCCGCATAGGTGGTCACCAGTTTCATGGTGGAGGCCGGATTGACCGAGACATCGGCATTATAAGTTGTCGCCTGACCGGGGCCGTTCAGAGGAATGGCCGCCAGCGACAGTGCATGGGATTCCAACTTATGGTGCTTGAGCGCCTTTTGTACGGTACGCGGCAGGGCATCGCCTGCGGCTGTCGAGGGAGCGCACAGCGGCAGTCCTAGAAACAACAGCACACCGCTGAGCGTCAGTGGACGCAGCAGGTTATTCATCGTTGTGTGTCCCTTGGGCAGGGAAAAGAAGAGGGCGGCCTCTCCTTGGCCCGTTATGGGTTGGTCAGCAGTATGGCTACAAAGTTTGAGGTGCGAGGTGCCGCTCGACGGTTGGTTGGCGGACAAGAGAGGCGGGCGGTGCGAGAGCGAAGCTGGTAAAGTGCCGCGCAACATTTATCTGAGGAATACCCATGGCTACTAATCGTTCCCGCCGCCTGCGCAAAAAGCTCTGTGTCGACGAATTCCAGGAACTGGGTTTTGAAATCACCCTGACCTACAAGGAAAACCTCGCTGACGACCAACTGAACGACTTCCTCGACGCCTTCTTGGTCGAAGCCGTCGATTCCAATGGTCTGGGTTATGTCGGTGGTGAAGACTACGGTTTCGTCTGCCTCGGCAAGCGTGGCTCGGTCAGCGCCGAACAGCGCGCACAGGTCGAAGCCTGGCTCAAGGGCCGCGACGAACTGGCTGAGTTCACCGTCAGCCCGCTGATGGACGTCTGGTATCCGGAAAACCCGGTGAACAACCCGGCGTAATCGCGCTCGGGGCGGGTGCAATGCCCGCCCTGTATCACTCCAGGTTTCTTTCCTCCACTGATTCCCCTTTCTGACACGGCATCAAGCAGCGCTTGTTGGAAATTAGTTCGCATGTTAAATAAAAGGTTCACATGTGAATCAACTTGCGAGCGCGCCCATGACAACAACAATTCATCCGATCCGCTGTGCCGACGGCTTTACCTTGCAAGCCACCCTGCACGCCAGTCAGTCAGCCGCCAAGGGACTGGTCTTGCTCAACCCCGCCACTGCCGTCACCGAACGCCTGTACGCCCCGTTTGCTCGCCATCTCGCCGCCCAGGGTTTCCATGCTGTCACCTACAACTACCGAGGCATGCAGCAAGACGCTGCGGCCAAAAACGTGCAGGCCGGTTTCAGCACCTGGGCGGATCAGGATGTCGAGGCGGTGACCCGCTGGGCCGCTGAGCAACATCCAACCCTGCCGCTGTTGGCGGTGGGTCATAGCTTTGGCGGGCACGCCATCGGCCTTTGCGAGAGCAGCAAACTGTTGAAAGGGGCGGTGATGATCACCGCCCACGCGGGCTGCCTGCGCTTTGTATCACCGCTCGGCGAACGACTCCGGGTCACCGCGATGCTCAAGGCCATCGGCCCGCTGTGCGCGCGCACCCTGGGTTATGTGCCCGGCAAAAAACTTGGTATCGGCGAGGACCTGCCGGGTCAGGTGATGCTGGAATGGAGTCGCTGGACGTCGTTGCCGCGCTATTTCTTCGATGACCCGCGCATGAACGCCGTCGAACGTTTCAGCCGTCCGCGCATGCCGGTGTTGTCGATTGGCTTTAATGACGATCCCTGGGCCCCCAGCGAAGCGGTCGATCTGGTCAGCGGTCATTTGACCGGCTGTGCAGTGGAGCGCCGGCAATACGGCCCCGAACATAGCCGTAATCAGGCCATCGGTCATATGGGCTTTTTTCGCGACCGGCATGCCGACACCCTGTGGCCGGAAGTCACCGCCTGGCTGCACCACCATGCACAGAGCGCTGCCGTATGAGCCACGATCGTCGTTACATATTTCTGCTCAACCTGGCCCAGAAACGCTTGCAGCGGCATATCGAACAGCAGACCGAAAACCGTGCCGGCATCAGCGCCGTGCAAGCCGGCGCGCTGTTCATCCTGCAGAAACAGGACGGTGCACTGAGTGGCGAACTGGCCGCCGCGCTGGACATCGCCCCCTCGGCGATGACTGGCCTGGCCGACCGCATGGTGCGCGCGGGATTGATTGAACGGCGTACCGACACCCTCGACCGCCGTATTAACCGCCTGTGGCTGACCGACAACGGCCGCGCAGCCGCCACCCGCGCTCTGGCGGAACTGGCACCGCTGAACAAGGCCCTGAGCGAGGGGTTCAGCGAGGAAGAAATGGCCGTGATCTCGCGCTGGCTGGGGGCGGTGCAGCAGCGTTTTCAGCCTTAGAAGGCAGGGCTTGCCTGGCATGCATTCGGATACAAAGTCGGCCCATGTAACTATTTGATTCTAAAAAGATTGCTATATGCTTGACGGCAATAAGGCGGCCAGCGAGGCCGGCCTGTTTCCGTGCATCAGCATGGAAGGTTATCCATCCGAGGAGAGTACGTTGAAAAACCTGAAATTCCCGAGCCTGGTTCTGGCTGGTTTGCTGGTGGGCGGCCTGGTGCCGGTTGAAGACGCTGAAGCGCGTGCCAAGCGTTCCAGCTCCAGCAAAATGATGAAAGCACCCGCCAAAGCCCCGGCCAAGGCACCCGCCGGCCGCTACGGTTCTTCCCCCAACGCACAAAACGCCGCGCCGGCTGCTGCACGTCCTGCCGCACCTGCCCAGGCCGCTGCGCCTGCTGCACCCGCTGCTGCTCCGGCAGCCGGTGGCAGCATGATGGGCGGTGTAATGGGTGGCGTGGTCGGCGGCATGGTCGGCGGCGCGGTGATCAACAGCCTCTTTGCTGATGATGCGGTTGCCGATGAGGCTGTGGTGGAAGAGGGTGCTGCTCAGTAAGCCTTTCCAACGTGTGAAAAAGCCCGTGAGCGCTTTGGCGTTCACGGGCTTTTTACCTTTTGGACTGAGGTGGCTGCCTGTCGAGTTTAATCCAGCGTTTGCACGCCTCCGCCGTTGACGAACAACACCTGTCCGCTGACCCATTGCGATACAGGGGCAGCAAAGTAGAGAACAGCCCCCGCAATGTCTTCGGGTTCACCCAGGCGCTTGATCGGAGTATGTGCGAGCATGCGGGTTTCGATTTCCGGGGTGAGCACGGTAGCTAGTGCCCCCGTTCTGACTGCGCCGGGGCCAACCGCGTTGATGCGAATTTCCGGGCCGTAGTCATGAGCCAGATTCGCTGTCATGTGATTGATGGCGGCTTTGGAGGCGGCGTAGGCACTGATGGCGGGACTTTTGTTGATCGAGCTCATCGACGACATAGTGATGATTGAGCCATAGCCGGCCTTTTTCATGTGCGGTGCGCACAGTTGCGCCAGGCGCCAGGCACTGAACACGTTGAGTTGAAATGGCCGTTCGAATTGTTCCAGAGAGATGTCGAACGGACTTTCTTTGCCTGCGCCGCCGCCGCCGGCGTTGTTGACGAGAATGTGAAGCCCGCCGTATTCGACGACCGTGCGTTGCACCAGCGCGACTAAATCTTCGTCATGCAGCACGTTGCCATCGCCAAGGCTTCACCGCCGCGGGCTGTAATCTCTTCGGCAACGTTTTGCGCGTCCGCGGCCCTCAAGTCGGCGATGACCACGGTGGCCCCGTAATCAGCCAGCATCCGGCAGCAAGCGGCGCCGATGCCATTGCCACCACCGGTGACGATGGCGACTTTGCCGTTCAAGTCGAAAAGGGCTGTGGGATTCATGGGGTTTCATTCCTTTTGATTAAATACTGTGCAACCGCTTCATAGGCGGGCAACGATGTTGGATCGTTGGCACTGTTGGTGGCGACGGGGTGCGAGGCGAAACGCACAATGACCATTTCGGCCTTGGGATCAATGTAGATGGCTTGTCCATGCACACCTCGCGCGGTAAAAGCGCCATGCGCGTTGCCGGTATGCCACCACATATCCCGATAAGACCAATTGGACAGTGCTGAATGTCCCGACTTTGCAAACGCAGCTTTGCTGCCGCCGGCGGCAATACCTTCGAGAGCGCGGACAGGCAAAACATGTTCGCCTTGCCAGCCCCCTTTGTTGCGAATCAACTCGCCAAAGCGGGCCATGTCGCGCAATCCGGCGTTGAAGCCGCCGCCGGCGAAGGGCGTACCGAGTTCGTCCACTGAATAGTAACTGTCTTGTTCCATGCCGATTTTGCTCCACACGCGCTCGGCCAGCAGTTCGTCCACCGATTGGCCGCTGGCGCGGGCGATGAGCCAGCCCAAGGCGTCAGCATTTGGGGTTTTGTAGCCGAAGGCTTCGCCGTGGGTATCTGCCTTTTTTATCGTTTGCAGCGCGGCGTAATAGCCGATCGGCCCGCTATAAGCCTTGGGCTTGGGCAGTGGGTTGCCCGCCGCTGAGAACGCCCAGATTTCTGCGTTGGGGTTCGCATAGTCTTCGCTGAATTGCAGCGCGGTGGTCATGTCCAGCACCTGCCGCACGGTGGCGTCGGCAAACGCGGAGCCTTTGAGTTCGGGAATGTACTCGGTGACCAGGCGGTTTTCATCCAGCGTGCCTTCGGCGACCAGGACGGCACCCAGTGTGCCGGTGAGTGACTTTGTCACTGACATCGCGGCGTGTGCTTTGTCGGGCGTTAGCGCGCCAAAGTAACGTTCGTAAACGATGTGGCCGCGGTGCAGGATCAGAATGCCATCGGTGTAGTTCTGCCACAGCGATTCTTCCCACGTCATGTCTTTAGCGGCATTCAGTGGGCGGAAGGTGATCGCGTCGATGCGAGGGTCGAGACGCTGAGGCAACTGGACCGGCGCGCCCAGCCCGCGTGACACATTGACGGTGGGCATGAATTCACGCATGTGAACCACACTCCAGCGTAGGGCCGGAAACTCGAAAAACGTACCCTCGGCAAAGCTTAAGCGCTTGTCCTGGGGGGGGCGGGAAACCCTGCATCCAACCCATTTTGATCGGATCGCTTTCTTGCGCTGACGGAAACATGCTTTGGGTTTGAGCAGACCCCTGTGGCGAAAAGAAACTCATGCCTGAAAAAACAAATAAGCAAACAATAAAACCGCGATGGCGCTGCTTGATATTGCTTCGCATAAGGAGGTCCTCGGCAAGTCGTGAGTCAAAACGTAGCGCTGAATCGCCTCTATCTCGTAGACGCCTCAAAGCCTTTGGGTCCACGTCTGCGCGAGGACGACGGGAGTTACTCGTCATTCCCGCGCAGGGGGAATTGCCTGATTAATCAATACAGGCTGTCAGCCATCCGCCCCACACGCTGCCCTCCGCAACACCCCCTCCACATCCACCTCATCAATCTGCTCTTCCTGCAAATACCGCTTGGCATAGCGCCAGGGCACGTCGCTGCGTACGAACAGTTCGAACAACTCCGGATCGATGTGCTGGTTGTGGCACATGGTGGCCATCAGGCCGAGGGCTTCGCTGAGGGTCTTGCCGCGCTTATAAGGGCGGTCGACGGCGGTGAGGGCTTCGAAGATGTCGGCGATGGCCATCATGCGCGCCGGTAGGCTCATCTGTGCGGCAGTCAGGCGACGGGGGTAGCCGCTGCCATCCATGCGTTCGTGGTGGCTGCCGGCCATGTTCGGTACGTCGCGCAGGTGGGCGGGGAAGGGCAGCTGTTCGAGCATGATGATGGTTTGCACGATGTGGTGATTGATGATGTAGCGGTCCTCATCGGTCAGGGTGCCGTGGCGCACGGAGAGGTTGTGCAGTTCGCCGCGGTTGAATTTGTACTGTGGCACCTGCATGTGAAAGCCCCAGGGGTTGTCGGGCTCCAGACGTTCCTGGGCGGGCCAGTCGATACAGTGCTCGGGGCGATCGGCGAGGAGTTTTTCTTCCACCGGAAGGGGAAGGGCGGGATGTTGCGCTTTGCGCTGGGCTTCTTCCCAGGACAGCCCCAGGCGGTCGTCGAGGGTGCGCAACCAGCGGCGTTCAGCAATGCGCTGCAGGCGTTGCAGGTCGACATCGGCCATATTTTCACCGCCCAAGTTGCACTGGGCGACGAAGGCGAAATCATCGTCCAGTTCGTTGAGCAGGCGGTCGCGTTTGGTGGCCAGTGCGGCGTCGTCCGCGCCGGCGGCGCGGGCCTGCCAGTAGTAGATCCAGACGTCGCGTTTGAGCACTTCAAAGCGCGTGCGGATTTCATGGATGCGGTCGTAGATCGTTTCCAGCTTGGTGGCTTTGTCGACCACATATTCGGGCGTGGTGACCTTGCCGCAGTCGTGCATCCAGGCGGCAATGTGCAGGGTTTCCCAGTCGTCGGCATTGGGACGGTAGTTGGCGAATGCCGGTGCGTTGCTGGCGGCGGCGGTTTTGGCGAGCATCATGGCCAGTTCCGGCACGCGCTGGCAGTGCCCGCCGGTGTAGGGACTTTTCGCATCGATGGCGCCGGCAATGACCTGAATGAAGGCGTCCAGCAGTTGCTTTTGTTTATTCAGCAGACGCTGGCTTTCGATGCTCAGGGCGGCGGCGCCGGAGACGGCTTCGACGAAGGCGATGCGTTCCGGTTGCAACAGGCTCGGATCCTCGTCTTGGGCGCTACTGTGCCGGTTGGCCAACAGCAGCACGCCGATGGTATCGCCCTGGCGGTTATGCAGCCCGCAGGTAAGCAGGTGGGCTTGCCGGCACTGGAGCGTATCCAGCAGTACGCGCAAGTCTTCGGCCTGTTCGTAGCCCAGGGCCAGTACCATGCTTTCGCCGCCCTCAGCTGGCTGGCGCAGCCACACCGGCGCGCTGGCGCTGTCGGCATAGCGGGTCAGGCGGTGGGTTTCCAGGCAGGAGTCGGCATCGATGCCTTCGCAGATCCAGCCGTGGGGTTCCAGCCGTCCGCTGTCGGCATCGCGCAGGTACAGCAGGCCGGCGTCGGCCTGGGCGATGCCTACGGTCTCGCGCAGCACGCGTTCAAGCAGTTCGTCGTAGCGGGTTTCGGCGGCCAGCGAGGCATTGATTTCCAGGAAGCTGGCCAGGCTGGTTTTCATGCGCTGCATGACCAGCGCCAGCTGATCGACCTCGAGTACCAGTGAGCGCCCCGTACCGGGATGGCTGAAATCGAAGCGGCCGATGGCTTCGGCATTGCGTGCCAGATCGCGCAGCGGCTTGACCACCAGCCGCGAAGCCAGCCAACCCAGCGGCAGGCAAAGCAGCAGCACGCCGAGGGTGATCAGCGCGCCCTGCCAGCGGATGCGCAAAGCATCGGCGAGCAGTTCATCTTCAGGTACCAGAATCGCCAGATTCAGCCCCTTGGGACCACCTTCGTACAAATGACTGCGGGAGACGAGCCAGTTGCGCCCCGCTAGATGCAGGCGGCCCTGGAGCAGGTCGGGCATGTCCAGCAAGGCCGCCAGGCCAGGGCTGAGTTCGCGTGCCTGGATCAGTTCGTTGGCGTCGTTACCCACCACGAGACGCTCGCTCAGCGGATAGGCCACGGCGCGGCCCTGGCTGTCGAACAGCACCAGTTGGGTATCCGGGGTGACGTTGTGACGGGCCAGCGTGGCGGACAGATTGGCCAATGTAAGGTCGGCGGCCAGCACCGGGCCCATGCCGATGCGCCGGGCGAGGGTGGTGCCGACTTGGCGGCTGGAATAAAACACATAGGGTTCGGTGGTGATCTGGTCATCGCTTTCTCCCGCGCTGGCGTACCATTCGCGTAGCCGGGGATCGTAGGGCTCCACGGCTTGTGGCACCTGACTGATCAGCTGCATGTGGCTATCGAAAAACTGATGAAGGGAATGTTGCTCGCCATTGCGACGCTCGATGGACCACACCTGATAGGTGGCTTGCGCTGGCGCATTGAGGAGAGCCTTCAAGTGCGCGTGTCGCAGGGGGCGGACCATGAAAAAATCGCCGTCCGGGTAGCCCAGGTAAAGCGAGTCCAGCTGCGGGTTGTCGCGCAAGGCCTGGATGAAGGGTTCGAACAGCGCCATACGCTGTGGCAGGCTGTCACTTTGTGCGGCGGGTGCGAGGGCGAGCAGGTTGAGCAAGTGGCGAATCGGCGTGAACGTCTGTTGAAGGTCCTGCTCTACGGCAAGCTGGATCTGCTGGGACAGCTTGGCGCTGCTGTCATAAATAATCTGGCTGGTTTGCCGGTAATGAAAAAAACCGAGAATCAGTGCGCTGATCAGTAGCAGGGCGCCAATCAGCAGGGCGATGTGAACATGCAGGGGCAGGCGTCGGGCGTAGCTACGAGCCGAGTGGAACATGCAGAACTCCTGTGGCAGCCATCTTCCAATGAGGCCCAGAGGGCTTGCTTCTCAGCTTAGCGATAGGGCCTCAGGTCTGCCTGCGCAGGCGGGTGGTCAGGCTGGCTGAAAGACCGCCTAGGCCATTGGCAATGCTCAGGGAGCAGCCGCAGCGTTGCGCGATGGCCTGTACGATGGCCAGCCCCAGTCCGCTACTGCCGCCCTGGCCGTGTCGCCAGAAACGCTGGGTGAGATGTTGCATGTGCTCATCGGCGATGCCGGGGCCATGGTCACGCACGGTAAAATCGACAGTGTCGTCGATGTGTTCTACCTGCAGTTCGACGGATGTGCCTGGCGCGGTATGGCGCACCGCGTTCTCCAGCAGGTTGCGCAGTGCGGTGATGGCCAGAGAAGGCGGCATGTCCAGCGGGGCGGGCGACAGGTCTTCGCCCAGGTGCAGGATGATGGGCGTGTCATGGGACGTGCTGACATCCTCGATGGCCAACCGGGCAATGTCCGCAGCGTTGCACCGCAGACCATCGTCGAACGGTACGTCGCCGTCCAGGCGCGCGAGCAGCAGCAGTTGTTCCAGGGTGCATTGCAGGCGGTTGGCACCTTCTTCGGCGTGGGCCAGCGCCTGGGCGGCGGTGGCGCCTTCGGTCATGCGCGCCACCTGCAGGTGAGTCTTGATCGCGGTCAACGGGCTGCGCAGTTCGTGGGCGGCGTTGTCGGTCAGGCTGCGTTCGCGTTCAACGGCCTCGGCAATGCGTCGTAAGAGCTGATTTTGCGAGGCCACCAGCGGTCGCAGTTCGCTCGGTAGCGCCGGCACCTGCAGGGGTTGCAGGTCGTCGGCACCGCGCTGAGTCAGCGCATCGCGGATGCGTTGCAGCGGCGCCAGGCCATGGGCAATGCCGAGCCAGAGAATCATCAGGCTGCCCAGCAAGGCCAACCCGACCGGCACGGCGGCGCTCAGCCAGATCGAGTGTTCGATGACAGTGCGCTCATCGATGCGGTCGGCGGTGGTGATGCGCAGGTCGTCCTGGATCAGCGTGAAGCTGCGCCAGGGAATACCTTCGATGACCTGGGTGCGGAAGCCTTTGCCGCCGGCATCCAGTTGGCGATCCGGGGTGGAATGGCTGCGCGAGAGAATTTCGCCGCGCAGTGAGCTGACCTGGCAGGTCAGCCCGTTGGGAATACCCAGCTGTTCGGCGCTCAGGCGGCGTTCGTGCATCTCGTTGCGCACCGGTTGCGGCACCTGGGCGATCAGCCCGGCGACCATGCGTGCGGAAGAGGCCAGGCGCTGGTCGAGCGACCGCATCATCTCATCGCGCAGGTCATAGAGCATCCAGGCTGCCGCCAGTGACCAGAGCAGTAGAAAGGCCGTGCCAAGGATCAGCGACAGACGCAGGCGCAGGCTCATGGCTCGGCAGTCGCGCGCACGGGCATGGAGTCGCCGACGGGGCCGAGGCGGTAACCCAGGCCACGCACGGTTTCGACGATGCTGGGGCCCAGCTTGCGACGAAGGTGGTGGATGTGCACGTTGAGGGCGTTACTTTCCACATCGTCGCTGAAGCCGTAGACCGCATCCTTCAATTGCGCGCTGCTCAGCACGCGATCACGGTTGTTCAGCAGGGTTTGCAACAAGGCTTGTTCGCGGCGTGACAGGTCCACCGGCACGCCATCGAGGAAGGCTTGGCAACCGCTCGGGTCGTAGCGCAGGCGACCATGCTCGATCAGGTTCACGCAGCGTCCGGCGGCACGCCGCAGCAGGCTGTGCAGGCGCGCGGCCAGTTCGCGTAGGTCGAAGGGTTTGAGCAGGTAATCGTCGGCGCCGGCTTGCAAGCCGGCAACCCGCTCGGCCACTGCGTCACGGGCGCTAAGAATCAGTACCGGCAGGTTCAAGCCCTGGCGGCGCAAACGCTGCAGCAGGGCAAGGCCGTCTTCATCAGGCAGGCCGAGGTCAAGGATCAGCACATCGAAACAGGCGGCGTGCAGCATAGCCTCGGCCTGCGCAGCGGTGGTGGCATGGTCGACGGTCAGCCCTTGGGCGTTCAGCCCGGCGACGATGCCGTGGGCGATCAGGGTGTCGTCTTCGGTGAGTAAGACATGCATGCGCATTCTCACGGCAAGAAAAGAGAGGTTGGCATTATGCCCAGCTGGTCATCACTTGGCTGCCGTAGGCGGTGTCGAGGCATTCAGAAAGGGAGTGGCGGCGCCCGTAGCGCCTAACGCTCTCGCTTTACGGGAGAGTGCTTTCAGAGTTTCCCTTAATGCTCCGTTAATTCTGCCCCAGCAACATACCCCTATGTGGCGTGTGAGTTTTTTTGTCGCACCCAATTGATGCGTGGTTTTCTCGATGTTCGCAGGGGGAAGAACAATGAAAATGAAACGTACATTCACGGTGGCCATTGCGGCCCTTGGGTTAGGGATTGCCAGCGCCCATGCCGTGGACGGCGACGCCAAGTCCGGCCAGCAGGCGGCTGCCATCTGTGCCGCCTGCCACCAGGTTGACGGCAACGGCATGAACATCCCAGGCGGGGAATCCTGGCCGCGTTTGGCCGGGCTGGATGCCGATTATCTGCTCAAGCAACTGCAGGATATGAAGAGCGGCAAGCGCACCAGTGCGACCATGACGCCGTTCGCGAACATGCTCAGCGAGCAGCAGATGCGCGATGTCGCGGTGTATTTCAGTCAGTTGCCCACTCGCTCCGCCAAGGGCGGAGAAAAGGCCAGCGCCGACGAGCTGGCCCACGGCGAAAAACTCGCGACCGTAGGCGACTGGGATCGCTACATCGTGCCGTGCCAAAGCTGCCACGGGCCGGACAACCAGGGTGTGGGCGCGCACTTCCCGGGAATTGCCGGACAGCACGCCGATTACCTTGCCGGCCAATTGCGCGCCTGGAAGAACGGCACGCGTGACAATGATCCGCAACATTTGATGCTGGCCATTGCCGAGCGTCTGGACGAGCGTGACATCCGTGCGGTGTCGCAGTGGCTCTCGCGTCAATCGGCCCGGTGATCAGGAGCGAATCGATGAACATCTCCACACGTTATTTTCCACAGGCCTGGGCGTTCGCCGCTCTGGTCAGCCTGGTCAGTCTGAATGTGCAGGCCGAGGCGCGTTATCCGGCCAATGTCCCGCAGCCCAAGGAAGGGCAGTTCGTGCATGTACCGCCCACCATGGAAGACCTGGAAAAAAACAACATGCACCCGGAACTCAAACGGGTGATTCGTCGGGGGCATGACCTGTTCGTGAACACCCAGCAACTGCGCGGCAAGAACGTGTTCAACAACATGAACTGCAGCAGTTGCCACATGGGCGAAGGGCGTCAGCCGTTTGCCGGTCCGGTGTGGCCGGCGGCGGTCACTCTGCCGGACTTTCGCGGCAAGAACGGTCATGTGAATAACCTGGAGGAGCGCATTGCCGGCTGCTTCAGCTACTCCATGAACGGCAAGCCGCCCGCCTATGGCAGCGATGACATGATTGCCCTGGCGGCCTATCACCAGTGGCTGGCCAAGGGCGTGCCCATGTATCCCGAGGGCCAGATCTATGGGCGTGGCTACCCACGCCTGCCAGAGCCGGCCAAGGGCATGGACTATGCCCGCGGCAAAAAGGTCTTCGAAACCAATTGCGTCATGTGCCATGGCGCCGACGGCAGCGGCCTGGTGCAAAATGGCAAGGTGGTGTTCCCGGCTACCTGGGGCGACGGCTCGAATAACTGGGGGGCTGGCCTGGTCCGGCATTTCACCCTGGCCTCGTTCGTCAAACACAACATGCCGCTGGGCCGGCCGAACAGCTTGAGCGATCAGGACGCCTGGGATGTGGCCTATTACATCAACAGCCAGGAACGTCCGCAGGAGCCCCGTTACACCGGCGATGTACGAGAAACCCGCGAGAAGTATCTGAAGACCTTTCACGCGAACACCAGCTACGGCCTGAAGGTGAACGGTCGACTGTTGGGTGATCATGACAACGTCGGCGAAAAGGACTTCCTCAAGCCCGACGTGCTGCGGCCACGCACCTTTACCGCAGAGTAACGAGGGCAGTCCATCGCGCTCGGTCGACGGGCTGTGAGCCTGCCTGCTGTGCTAAACGCCACGTCTTCCTGCTTGGGAGACGTGGCGTTTTTATTGGCGCGAATTTATTGGTTGTGTTTGCTGGGGCACTCGTTACGCAGGGGTGGGATGGAAGTGCGCAGTGACCGGGCAGCCTGCCGCAAGAGGTGACTTCGTCGGCGGGTGTTTACGATCGGCGCTGATTACGGACATGCTGCCCGTCAGGCAATGGCCTTGTTGCGTCGGGTCAGCAGCCGCTTGATGAGATGCGTCAACAGCGCCACCAGCAGCACCAGCAGGCTGCCGAGCAGAACGTTGAGCAGACGGCTTTGTGGATCGTTCCAATCCAGCGCCAGGCTTTCGCGCAACAGCAGGCAGCACAGCGTGGTCTGCAGGGAAAACAGCAGGTAATGGTTGGCCTGCAGCGCACGGTTGAAGAACAGTACGGGCAGCAGGCAGGCGCTCAGCATCAGCGGGGTGAGTAGGCTATGCCCAACGGCGGTGAGCAGCGCGCTGGCGATCAGCACCACCACAACTGTTTGCAGCACGCGCTTGAAGCTGGGCACCACATTCAGCTGCAGGGTAATCACCACGGTCAGGCTCAGCCAGTAGCCATGACCCAGTTGCAGCACGTCATTCAGCCAGCCGGCTACGCCAAGGGCCACCATGCACGCCAGTGCGTGCAGGGCCCATTGCTGTTGGGGGGCTTGCCGAGCATGGTTGCGCAGCACCTTGAGCACGGCGAGCAGGCGCGGCATGGGAGGCCAGGTGGGCAAGGCATGCAAGCCGCGCAGGATGAAGGCGAGCAGGGTGGTCCACAGGCCGCCGAGAATGAACAGGGCGGACACCGCCGCCGGCGAATGCAGGTCCCCTTCGCCGTAGCTGCCCTGGCCCAGGCACAGGCAAACCGCCAAGGCCAGGCCGAGCTTGCCGGCCTCGTTGCCATAGCGCTGCAAGAGGGCCAATAGCAGCCCCATGGCGGCGAACAACATCAGGCTGGCCAGGGGTTGCGTGCCCGACCAGTACCCCACACCGGCGCTGCAGGCGCCCACGAGCGTAATCAGCAGCATGCGCAGCATGCCAAAGCGATGCAGGGGGTTGGCCAGCGATGCCTGGAAAGCGCCCAGCGCAGCCCACAGAAACCCGTTGTGGCCACTGACCAGACCCAGTGCCAACGGCAATGCACAGCCGACAGTCGCCATGCTGGCGATGCTCCAGGCCGAGGCACGGATTCGCCAGCGACGGGCGTGAGGTCTAACCTGGGCCATATCAGCAGCGAAGGCAGGCAAGGAAGTAACGAGGCGAGACGTTATCAGCTTGCGTAGGGTACGGAACAACACGCGGCGCTACCCACACCACGGGTTTTAACGGCCTACAGAGAATTCCCCGGGACATTACATTGAGCTTCCTGTCAGGCCATTCGGGCATCTGCGCAAGACGCACCTGGCTGTTGCAGAAGAATATTGCGACGGCTAAACCCTTATACGGACGACCCATGGGCAGCCTCGTATCACCGCCATACGGCTGCTGCGCTTGGCTTGCGCCTGGAGGATAGACTGGCCGTTATGACGAATGTTCAATCACAGCGGCCTGGCGCGCCCCGTCAGTTCCAGGGCCATTTCACTGGCGTAGCTGTCGGTCATTCCCGCGATGAAGTCGATCATACGCAAAAAGGCATGGTGCAACGGCCGGCGGGGATCAGGGGCATTGTTGCCGAGCAAATCCAGAACCCGCCGATGCTTGAACGAGGGCGTGCGCCCGCCGTGCTGTTCCAGCGCGGCGCCGCAAAAAGCGTTGAGAAGGATTTCCAAAGTGGTGTAGGCGCCGATCTCATGCAAGGTCTTGCGTTTGTCCTGAAAGATCTTCTCCCTCGCGGTGGCCTTGGCTTGCTGTACGCAATAGCGCGCCGGGCCATGCATGTGTTCGACCAAATCGCCGCGTAGTGTACCGGCCAGCAGGCTGTCGCGCTGTTCGACGAAGGCACGAGCTGCAGCGTTGGTCAAATGCTCGATGGCCTTGCCGCGCAGGATCGCTAGCTTGCGCCGCCGCGAGTCGTTGGGGCCGAGCATGCGGTAGGTTTCCGGCAGGTCGTCACCCACCAGACCGAGCAGCAGTGACTCGACTTCCGGATAATCGAGCAGGTTCATCTCCAGGCCGTCTTCCAGATCGATCAGCGCGTAGCAGATATCGTCCGCCGCCTCCATCAGGTACACCAGAGGATGTCGGGCCCAGCGGTGCTCGGCAATTTGTGGCAGGCCTAGCTTCTGAGCGACATTCTGCAGAATCGGCAATTCGCTCTGGTAACAGCTGAACTTGTGTTTCTTGTAGCCCTGGGCTTCGGCGTGCTGCGCGCTCCAGGGGTATTTGAGGTAGGTGCCCAGGGTGGCGTAGGTAAGGCGCATGCCGCCGTCGAACTGGTGATATTCCAGTTGGGTGAGCACACGGAACCCTTGGGCGTTGCCCTCGAAATTGAGGAAGTCGCTGCGCTCGATTTCGCTCATCTCGTCCAGCCAGCCGCGTCCGGCAGCCTGCTGAAACCAATGGCGGATGGCATCTTCGCCGGAATGGCCGAAGGGCGGATTACCGATGTCATGGGCCAGGCATGCGGACTGCACGATCATGCCGAGGTCGGCGGGGTCGCACCAGGCGGGTAATTCATCCCGTAACACTTCGCCGACGCGCATACCCAGGGAGCGGCCGACGCAGCTGACTTCCAGCGAGTGGGTCAAGCGGGTATGGATATGGTCGTTGCTGGTGACCGGGTGCACCTGGGTCTTGCGACCTAAACGGCGGAAGGCGCCGGAAAAAATCACCCGGTCGTGGTCCTTGTGGAACGGACTACGTCCAGGTTCTTCGCTGCTGAGCGGCTTGCCGAGACGTTCTTGGTTAAGCAGGGTCTGCCAGTCCACAGGCCTATCCTCATCCAGGGAAAGGCCGTTAGCTTCGACGTTAATGAACCACCCTGCAAGCGAGCCGGCGAGTGGCGCAGGGGTGACGGTTGGCAGGGTGGACAACAGTTTCGATTGCTCACCGAGCCCTATCGTTGGAGGTGGAAAGTGGCCTACGGGCCTCCTCGGAAGTTGTAAGAGCCAGCTTGCTGGCTACTCGTTGCAATCAAGTCCGTCATCGTCAGCAAACTGGCTCCGACCTGATGGAACCGATGGCGCGGCTGACTCACATTGCTAAAGTCGATGCTGGATTGGCCGGCGTTGCAATGTGGGGTGGGGATTGCCGTTCTCTGCTTTTTTTTGCATGGCGCGCACCACCGGATAGACCAACAGGCCGACCCGGGCAAGCTTGCCGATGACTCCCAGACGTTTGCCGAACAAGGCCAGAAACGCGGTGCCGGCGAGCATCATCGGCGTGGTGTTGCTCGCTCGCGACTGCGAAGAGCTGGCGCTGAACAATTGGCGAAGGCCGTTCAACGGGTGGCGGATGGGCTCAGAGTGGTAGCGCAATTGCTGGCGGTGCATTTCCATGCGCAAGCGCACCAGCTCCTTGCGTTGTTCGTGCAGCGGTGGGGTAGTGAGGGGGCTCATGGCAGCAGGCGCTCCCGGTTGCGGGCCAATTCTTCCACGGTGGCATGAAAGAGTTTTTCTCCCTGGCGAGCCAGATGCACGACCTTGACCAGGCAGATCGCCAGGCCGATGGCATACAGCACGCACAGGGCAATGATGGCGAGCATGCGGTGGGTTTCCCAGGCGGCGATCACGATGGCTGCCGACAGGCCTATCACCACCAGCAAGCCAAAGATCAGGCTCAGCGCGGCGTAGATAAACAGACGGAAGGTACGCGACTTTTCTTCCTTGAACTCCAGGCCGAACAGTTCCAGGTGACCCTGCAGCAGACCGAGCGCCGCGCCACCGAGCCGCTTCAGGGAGGGCTCGGTGCCTGGCTCGCCAGTGGGGGTGGTTGCGTCCATCACAGGACCTCTCAGCGCCGCGGAGCAGTTAACAGGCCTAGCAGGAAGCCCACTCCGGCAGCGATGCCCAACGATTGCCAAGGGTGGGTGTAAAGGTAATCCTCGGTGGCCTGCCGGGCCGCCTGGCCTTGCTCGCGCATGCTCGCTTCGCTGTCCTTGAGCATTGACTTGGCCCGTTCGATGTTCTCGGTGATCTTGCCGCGCAATTCTTCGGTTTGCCCGCCAGCACTGTCCTTGGTCTGGTTCAACAAACGCTCGGCATCGCCAATCAGTGTCTGAAACTCCGCTCGCAAGGCCCGCTGCGCGTCATGCAGGTTGCGCCGGTGGGCTTCCTTGTCGATGGGGGACCGGGATTGGGTATCGAACGAGCTCGAGGTGTCGGGCTGTTGGGACGGGTCAAACGGGTCGTTCAGGGCCATGGTTGTCTCCTGATGCCGATGGGTGTCTTTGTTTCTGAGCATCGAAGCGGAGCAAGGTTCCTTGAGAGAAAGTGAGACTCCGTGTTGCGAACGAATTGTCCGACGTAGCGTATGGAGAGCGGTCAAGCGTTATCCGCGTAGGGTGCCGGTGTAGCGCTCCATATAGCGGGCGACCAATTGCGCCTCGGTGAGCACGGGCGGGGCTCGGCGAATGCCGCTGAGCTCGCTGAGGTGCTCGCCCATGTCGCGCGTTTCGGCGTTCGCCGACTGCGCGCAGCATTCAACCATGCGGGGCACCGCATCACTCTCACTGATATGGATGTCCAGCGCCAATTCTTGGCGTAGCTGGCGCCGTATGTGTTGCATGCACGCGAGAATTTCCCTGGTGAGTTCCACAAAGAATCTCCCCTCTTATGTGTTGTGCTAGTGGCATGACGAGCCGAGCAAGAGCCATACCAGACCGCGCCATGCTCCGCATGCCCGTGGGTTGCGGTTGTCCTGTGGCGGGATGTGCTCCGTACTGGTGCGTCTGGTAACGCCTTGCAGGGTCATTTGGGGCAGAAAGGCCCGATTCAGAGCGCGGCACGCTAAACTGCATGGATCAACGTGAGGAGTATTGCGATGCCCCCTGAATGCCAACTCTTCGGCACCCTGGGCTGTCATTTGTGCGAAGTGGCTGAGGCTCTGCTGATGCCTTTTGTCGAGCACGGCCTGTTGGTCGAGCTGGTGGATATCGCCGAGCATGAGGAGTGGATGGAAAAATACGCACTGACCATTCCCGTCCTGCGCCGCTGCGACACTGGCGCGGAATTGAATTGGCCGTTCGATGGTGAACAGGTAGTGGAGTTTTTGCGCTAGCCATTTGCCGATTGCCAGCCCATAGGGTTAACGACATCCACCCGGCTAGGTGAACAATAGAAACGTCGTTCAGGTACAGGCAACGGCCCCGTAGTGGCGTGCAGATGGCGTGAGCGCAGCGGTTCGTTTTCCGTTAATGCTGATGCAGTTCACTGGCCGGCTGAGCGTGGCCGCCATGACCCATCAGCCACGCCTGGTGTGGCCCGGGCAGCGTCCACAAGCCGAAGAGAATCACCAGCAGGCCACCGGCGATACGCACGCCGCGTTTGCGCAGCAGGGCGGTAAGGCGCTCGGCGGCAAGCCCGGTCGCCAGAAGCACCGGCCAGGTGCCGAGGCCGAAGGCGAACATCAACAGCGCGCTGTCCAGGGCATTGCCCTGGCTGGCAGCCCATAACAGGGTGCTGTACACCAGGCCGCAGGGCAGCCAGCCCCACAGCGCGCCGAGAATCAATGCGCGGGGCACGCTGCTCACCGGCATGAAACGCCTGGTCAGCGGCTGGATAAACCGCCACAAGCCACGGCCCAGGGCCTCGATGCGCGTCAGACCACTCCACCAGCCGGCCAGGTATAGCCCCATGCAAATCAACAGCAGGGCTGCGACCACACGCAGCGTCATGGCGGCCGGACTGCTGGCCACGGCCCAGCCGGCCAGGCCAATCAGCAAGCCAGCGGCGGCATAACTGAAAATTCGCCCAAGGTTGTAGCCCAGCAGCAGCCGCACCCGGCGCCCGCGCTGTTCAGCCGGGATAGCCAAGGTCAGCGCGCCCATCAGGCCGCCACACATGCCCAGGCAATGGCCGCCCCCCAGCAGGCCGAGGATCAGCGCCGAAACCAGCTGCGGGGCGAGTTCAAGCACGCGGGTCGTCCTGCTCCGGTTGTTTGTCGTTGGCCTTGTCGACACCGGCCAGGTGCTTGGGATCGTCGTCGTCGAACAGGATGCTGTGGGCGGGGCTGTCCAGGTCATCGTACTGACCATTGTCCACGGCCCAGAAGAATAGCCAGATGGCCAGGCCGACGACGATGACGGCCACGGGAATCATGAAATACAGAGCGGCCATGGGAACCTCCGGTAGGCTGCGAGCGGCGTCAATCCGCCGTTGCTGGCGAAAGTGCCGTGCCGGCGCTGGCCTGGTGTCCAGGTGTGGGCTGGCCAGACAGGCGCAAGGCATTCAACACCACCAGCAGGGAACTCACCGACATGCCGATTGCCGCCCAGGCCGGGGTTACCCAGCCAATGGCGGCGAAGGGCAGGATCAACCCATTGTACGCCGTTGCCCAGCCCAGGTTTTCAATGATGATGCGCCGTGTACGCCGGGCAATCGGCAGCGCCTGGACCAGGCTGTCGAGTCGGTTGGAGAGCAGCACCGCGTCCGCACTGGTCTTGGCCAGGTCGGTGGCCGAGCCCATGGCCACGCTGATATCGGCGGCGGCCAGTACCGGCACGTCGTTGACGCCATCGCCAAGCATCAGCACTTTGCGGCCTTTGCTGCGCAGTTGCTGCAGGACCTCAAGCTTGGCATCCGGTGTAAGCCCGCCACGAGCCTCTTCAATACCCAGTTGGCGGGCAATTTCACCGACCATCGGCGAGCTGTCGCCCGACAGCAACAGGATGCGCCAACCCTGTTCGCGGCAGGCCTCGATCAGCGCCGGCGCATCGGCGCGCAGACGGTCATCGAGTACCAGCCAGGCCAGCGGGCCTTGTTCATCGCCGAGCAACAGCCACTGGCCTTGGTCACCGGGAATCGCCGGCGCCGGTTGGCCGTGCAGCGCGGCAACAAAGTCCGGCTGGCCGATACGCAGGCGACGTTCCCGGACCCAGCCTTCAAGACCCAAGCCGGGGTGGCTTTCCACTTGGTCGGCGGCCTGTGCGGCGCGGCCGAACGCGCGAGCGATGGGGTGTTCGGAGCGGTTTTCCAGCGCGGCGGCCAAGGCCAGGCAGGCATCCTGGTCAAGGTCACGCAATGGGTGGATGGCGCGCAGGGTCAGACGGCCTTCGGTGAGCGTGCCGGTCTTGTCGAAGATCACCGTATCGATCTGGTTGAGGCCTTCCAGCACATGTCCGCGGGTGAGCAGCAGGCCGAGCTTGTGCAGACTCCCGGTGGCGGCCGTCAGCGCAGTGGGGGTGGCCAGGGACAACGCACAGGGGCAGGTGGCGACCAGTAGGCTGAGCACCACCCAGAAGGCGCGGTCCGAGTCGATCTGCCACCAGACGAGGCCAATCACAGTGGCCACCAGCAGCACGATCAGCAAGAACCAGTGCGCAACTCGGTCGGCCAGTTCGGCCAGGCGCGGCTTTTCGCTCTGGGCGCGTTCCAGCAGGCGCACGATGGCTGACAGCCGCGTGTTATCACCCAGCGCCTGTACTTCCACGGTCAGCGGACCTTCCACGTTCAGGGTGCCGGCGGTGACCTGATCGCCGACACCACGCGGCAGGGGCAGGTATTCGCCGGTGAGCAGCGATTCATCGACGCTCGACTGGCCACTGAGGATGCGTCCATCGGCGGGCAGCAGGGCGCCGGGCTGGACCAATACCTGGTCGCCCAGTTGCAATTCGCTGAGCAGAATGCGCTGGCTCTGGCCGTCAGCGTCCAGGCGCAGGCAAGAGCCCGGCAGCAGGTTCACCAGCTGCGCGGTGGCCGCAGCGGTGCGTTCGCGGGCGCGGCGTTCAAGGTAGCGGCCGGCGAGTAGGAACAGCGCGAACATGCCCACGGCATCGAAATACAGCTCGCCCTGGCCGGTCAGCGTCGACCAGATGCCGGCCAGGTAGGCGCCGCCAATGGCCAAGGACACTGACACGTCCATGGTCAGGTGACGGGTGCGCAGGTCGCGCCAGGCACCGCGGAAGAATTGTCCGCAACAATAGAAGACGATCGGCGTGGTGAGAATCAGCGCCGTCCAGCGCAGGATCACGTGGAAGCTGTGGGACAGGTCGAGGTTGAATTCCGGCCAGGTGGCCATGGTC
This sequence comes from Serpens gallinarum, assembly GCF_014836765.1. Classification (GTDB taxonomy): domain Bacteria; phylum Pseudomonadota; class Gammaproteobacteria; order Pseudomonadales; family Pseudomonadaceae; genus Serpens; species Serpens gallinarum. The sequence goes on along the minus strand of NZ_JACSQG010000004.1, from coordinate 178,848 downwards.
GCCATCATGACCTGGAACCACAGCAGGCCGGCCATGCCGATTTGCCGCAGGGCGCGGCGGTTCTCGCTGGCCAGTTGTTCGGCAGCCTTGTCGGCCTGGTAGGGGTGGGCCGCGTAGCCGACCCGGCGCAAGCTTTTCAACAGCTCGCTGAGGGGAATCTGACTGTCAGCCCAGCGCACCTGCAGGCGGTGATTGGACAAGTTGAGCCGCGCTTCGGCGACGCCCGGTAGGCTGCGCAAGTGCTTTTCGATCAGCCAGCCACAGGCGGCGCAACTGATGCCTTCCACCAGCAGGCAGGTCTCGGCGAGGTCGCCCTGGTGCTGGACGAAGGGCTGCTGAACGTCGGGACGGTCGTACAGCGCCAGTTCGTCGCTGAGTTCCTGGGGAAATGCCTCGGGATTGGCCGACGGTTCGCTGCGGTGTCGATAATAGCTTTCCAGGCCGCCCTGGACGATGGCTTCAGCCACTGCCTGGCAACCGGGGCAGCAGAACTCACGGCGCTCGCCCAGTACCGGCGCGACAAAGCGGCTGCCGGAGGGAACCGGCAAGCCGCAGTGGTAGCAGGGGGTCGGATGGCTCATCGTGGCGCGGTTCAGTCGCCGAGGCTGACCGGTTCGCCGGACTGCAGATCCTTCTCTTCATACAGGCGCCAGGCCTGGCCGCCTTCCTGGCCGAGCAGCTCGATGAAACGACGGCCCTGGATGGTGTCGTCCTGCATCATGCCCTGGTAGCGACCCTCGCCTTGCGGTTGCAGGATGATGCGCCGGTCCTTTTCTTCCTGGGTCGGCGAAATCACGTTCAGCTCCAATTGCGGCGGGTTGCTGTAGCCGTCGAGCTGCAGCGTCGCCAGACCGGTCTCGTTATCGAGCGTGAGCATGGCTTTGAGGTTCAGCTTGCGCGCCAGTTGTTCTCGCTGCAGCGAGGTATTGATGCCCTTGCCGACGTCATAGTAATTGTCCACCACCATGCTCACCGGGTTCTTGATGGCGATTACCAGCAAGCTGGTGCCTAGGATCACGGCCATGGCAAGGATGCCGATGACGAACCAGGCCCAGAACTGCTTGTACCAGCGACTTTCGGATTGCGACTGCATACTAGCCCTTTTGCTTTAACGGACGACGGGGCCGATGAATCGGCTGTCGGCGTCATTGTTGATGCGTGCGTCATCCGCGGATTGGACGCGGAAGAAGATGGTGTTGGTGCTCGACGGCAGTTTTTCCGGCTCGATGGACAGCTCCACCGGAACCGAGAGCACTTCGCCGGCAGCGACGCGCACTTCACGCTTGCCCTCGAAAACCAGGCCGTCGAGGCCATCGGCATTGAGCGTGAAGATCATGTCCTGTTGTGCCTTGTTCATGATTTTCACGGTGTAGACGTTCTCGATGCGGCCTTCCTCGTTCTCGCGATACAGCACGCGGTCCTTGAGCACGTCGATTTGCACCAGCGGGCGGGCGGCTACGGCATAGATGAACAGACCGATCATGGCCAGCAGTGCAGCGGCGTAGCCGATCAGGCGCGGACGAATGAGATGGGTTTTCTGACCGGCCAGGTTGTGCTCGGTGGTGTAGCTGATCAACCCGCGCGGGTAGTCCATCTTGTCCATGATGCTGTCGCAGGCGTCGATGCACGCGGCGCAGCCGATGCATTCGATCTGCAGGCCGTTGCGGATGTCGATACCGGTCGGGCAGACCTGCACGCACATGGTGCAGTCGATGCAATCGCCCAGGCCTTCGGCTTTGTAATCGGCGCCTTTCTTGCGCGGGCCACGGGCCTCGCCGCGGCGCGGATCGTAGGAGACGATCAGCGTGTCCTTGTCGAACATCACGCTCTGGAAGCGAGCGTAGGGGCACATGTAGATGCACACTTGCTCGCGCAGGAAGCCGGCGTTGCCGTAGGTGGCCAGGGTGAAGAAACCGATCCAGAACAGCGCCCAGCCGCTGACGTCGAGGGTCAGCAGGTTGGGGACCAGTTCGCGGATCGGTGTGAAGTAGCCGACGAAGGTGATCGCCGTGGCCAGCGCGACGCCCAGCCAGATGGCGTGCTTGGCGAGACGGCGGAAGAATTTGTTGGCGCTCATCGGCGCCTTGTCCAGCTTGATGCGCTGGTTGCGGTCACCTTCAGTGACCTTTTCGGCCCACATGTAGACCCAGGTGAACACGCTTTGTGGGCAGGTGTAGCCACACCAGACGCGACCGGCAAACACGGTGATGAAGAACAGGCCAAAGGCACAGATGATCAGCAGCGCGGACAGCAGGATGAAATCCTGGGGCCAGAAGGTGGCGCTGAAAATATGGAATTTACGCTCGGGCAGGTCCCAGAACACCGCCTGGCGGCCGTTCCAGTTCAGCCACACCGTGCCGAAATAAAGCAGGAAGAGCAGGGCGCCGCCGAAACGGCGGAAGTTGCGGAACACGCCGGTAAAGGCGCGGGTAAAGATCTTTTCACGCGTGGCGTAAAGGTCGACGCTTTCGGCCGATTTGACCGTAGGAGTCACATTTCTAACGGGAATCTGTTCGCTCATCAGTACGTACCACAGCTTTAAGTGGATGCCCTGGGTGATGCATGCCACCCAGGGTCAATTAGCCAGCTACCTATGGTACGCCTGAAGGTTCCTTTTACAGTGCGACCTTAGGTCGCATTGGAGCGTTAGTTTTTCTCTCCAGCGCTCTGAGACAGGCTGTACACATAGGCAGCAAGCAGGTGCACCTTGTCGTTGCCGAGGAAGGCTTCCTGGGCCGGCATGTGACCGTTACGGCCGTGGCGCAGGGTCTGCGAGATCTGCGCGAAGCTGGAACCGTACAACCATACGCGGTCGGTCAGGTTCGGTGCGCCTAGCATCTGCAGGCCCTTGGCATCCGGACCATGGCAGACTACGCAATTGGTCTCGAAGATCTTTTGACCTGCGGCAAGATCAACCTTAAGTCCTTCCGGATTTTCCAGGCCAGACAGGCTGCGTACATAACCCGCAGTGTGGCGGATGCCGTCTTCGCCAATCACGTCCTTCCAGCCCGGCATGGCGGCGGTGCGGCCGTGCAGGATGGTGGTCTTGATGGTGTCCGGCTCGCCGCCGTAAAGCCAGTCGTCGTCGGTCAGGTTGGGGAAGCCATAGGCGCCCTTGGCGTCGGAGCCGTGGCATACCGAGCAGTTGGAGGCGAACAGACGACCGCCCATTTTCAGGGCTTGCTCGTCCTGGGCCACTTCGGCCACCGGCATGGCGGCGTATTTGGCGAACAACGGGCCGTACTGCTCGTCGGCCTTGGCCACTTCCTTTTCCCACTGGGCAACGCCCGTCCAGCCATTTTCGTAGCCGGGCAGGATGCCTTTCCAGTTACCCAGGCCAGGGTACAGGGCCAGGTAACCGAGGGAGAAGACGATGGTGCCGATGAACATCATGAACCACCACTTGGGCAGAGGATTGTCATATTCCTCGATGCCGTCGTAGGTGTGTCCGGTGGTTTGCTCCGAACTGTCCGGACGCTGGCCCTTGCGGGTCGCGAACAGCAGCCAGGTCAGCGCCGCAATGGTGCCGAGGCTGAGAATGGTGACGTACCAATTCCAGAAACTGGTCATTCGTTATTACTCCGGGAATCTTTTTCTTCGCGCTGGTCGGACTTGGGCTCATCGGCGAAGGGCAGGTTGGCGGCTTCGTCAAAACCCTTCTTGCGTTTGCTGTTGTAAGCCCAGAGCACCACGCCGATGAAGGCGATGAATACCACCAGGGTTCCGAGACCGCGTATGAGCCCAATTTCCATAGCTGCGTTACCGTTTGTTCGTGAGCGAGGTGCCAAGGACCTGCAGGTAGGCAACCATGGCGTCCATTTCGGTCTTGCCCTTCACGGCATCCTTGGCAGCGGCGATGTCTTCGTCGCTGTAAGGCACGCCCAGGGTGCGCAAGGCCTGCATTTTCTTGGCGGTGTCCTTGCCGTCGAGGCGGTTTTCCACCAGCCAGGGGTAGGACGGCATCTTCGACTCGGGCACTACGTTGCGCGGGTTGTACAGGTGCGCACGGTGCCAGTCATCGGAGTAACGACCGCCGACACGGGCCAGGTCCGGACCGGTACGCTTGGAGCCCCACAGGAACGGGTGATCCCAGACGCTTTCGCCGGCCACGGAGTAATGGCCGTAGCGCTCGGTTTCAGCACGGAACGGACGGATCATCTGCGAGTGGCAGCCGACGCAGCCTTCACGGATGTACAGGTCGCGGCCTTCCAGTTGCAGCGCGGTGTAGGGCTTCATGCCTTCCACCGGCTCGTTGACCACGTCCTGGAAGAACAGCGGGACGATCTGGGTCAGACCGCCGATGCTCACGGCGATGATCATGAAGAAGGTCAGCAGACCGATGTTCTTCTCGAGTATCTCGTGCGATTTCATTAATGGGCTCCTTGAACCGTGAACTTCGCAGCGGCTTCAATTTCTTCAGGCTTGGCCGCGCGCACGGTGCGCCAGGTGTTGTAGGCCATCAGCAGCATGCCGGTCAGGAAGAACGCGCCGCCCAGGGCACGTACGAAGAAACCGGGGTGGCTGGCTTCCAGCGCTTCAACGAACGAATAGGTGAGGGTGCCGTCTTGGTTGACTGCGCGCCACATCAGGCCCTGGGTGATACCGTTGACCCACATGGAGGCGATGTACAGCACGGTGCCGATGGTGGCCAGCCAGAAATGGGCGTTGATCAGCGGGATGCTGTACATCTCTTCGCGGCCGAACACCTTCGGGGTCATGTGGTACAGGGCGCCGATGGAAATCATTGCCACCCAGCCGAGGGCGCCGGCGTGTACGTGGCCGATGGTCCAGTCGGTGTAGTGGGACAGGGCGTTGACGGTCTTGATGGCCATCATCGGACCTTCGAAGGTCGACATGCCGTAGAACGCCAGGGACACGACCAGGAAACGCAGGATCGGGTCGGTGCGCAGCTTATGCCAGGCGCCCGACAGGGTCATCATGCCGTTGATCATGCCGCCCCAGCTGGGCGCCAACAGGATGATCGACATCACCATGCCCAGGGACTGCGCCCAGTCCGGCAGTGCGGTGTAGTGCAGGTGGTGCGGACCGGCCCAGATGTACAGGGTGATCAGCGCCCAGAAGTGCACGATGGACAGGCGATAGGAGTAGACCGGACGGCCGGCTTGCTTGGGTACGAAGTAGTACATCATGCCCAGGAAGCCGGTGGTCAGGAAGAAGCCCACGGCGTTGTGCCCGTACCACCACTGCACCATGGCGTCAGTGGCGCCGGAGTAGAGGGAGTAGGACTTGAACCAGGTAACCGGGATTTCCAGGTTGTTGACGATGTGCAGCATCGCCGTCACCAGGATGAACGCGCCGTAGAACCAGTTGCCCACATAAATGTGCTTGGTGGTGCGCTTCATGATGGTGCCGAAGAACACGACGGCGTAGGTGATCCAGACAATCCCGAGGAGGATGTCGATCGGCCATTCCAGTTCAGCGTATTCCTTGGAGCTGGTGAAACCCTGCGGCAGGGTGATCACCGCCAGGACGATAACAGCCTGCCAGCCCCAGAAGGTGAATGCGGCAAGGCCATCGGAGATCAGACGCGCCTGGCAGGTGCGCTGAACCACGTAAAAGGAAGTGGCCATCAGAGCGCAGCCGCCAAACGCGAAAATCACCGCGTTGGTGTGCAGCGGACGCAGACGACCGAAGCTGAGCCAGGCCGTGTCGAAGTTGAGCTGCGGCCATACAAGCTGGGCGGCGATTAACACACCTATACCCATACCAATGACCCCCCAGACCACCGTCATAATGGCGAACTGGCGGACCACCTTATAGTTATAAGCAGTCTGATTGATTGCTGTACTCATTTTTGGGGTTCCACGGTTAGAGGCACGCACGAGGCGAAAAACGGCGGCAAGTATGGAGAAACCGGGTAGTCAATGCAAACGAGTTGGCATTTCTGAACGGTTTCCGGGCCCATATAAATCAAGGCTTTGCGTCCAATTTGAGGCTCAATGAAAACCTCTGGTCGGAAAACCAGATCATTGGGACATTGTCGCGGTCAAGTTGCGGCGGATATGGTACGGCGACTAGCCCGAATAGGGGCAAATGAGCGACCAAGTGCGACAATCCGTCACATCGAGTCGTAGGGGGTTTGTGCAGGAGGCATCAATCCCGGAGAGCGTTATAGGGCACTTCCCTGTGCCCTTTCAACTGACCGCTTATTGCTGCGACAAGCTCAGTACATAGGCGGCCAATACATGCACCTTGTCTTCGCCAAGGTACTGCTCCTGAGCCGGCATCTGGCCGTTGCGGCCATGGCGGATGGTCTGCTGCAGCTGGGCCAGGCTCGAGCCGTAAATCCAGCCGGCCGGGCTGTTGAGTGCGGGCGCGCCGAGCATGGCCATGCCTTCGCCGTTGGCGCCGTGACAGACCGCGCAGGTGCTGGCGTAGGTCTGCTGGCCGGCTTGCAGATCGACCTCGGTGCCTTCCTGAAGTTTCAGGCCGGCCAGATCCTGACGCACATAAGCTGCGACGTTTTTCACACCGTCTTCACCAATGACTGCGCCCCAGGCCGGCATCACGCCTGTACGGCCGTGCAGAATGCTGCTCTTGATGTCGTTGGGCGAACCGCCCCAGCGCCAATTGTCATCGGCCAGGTTGGGGAAGCCCATCGAGCCTTTGGCATCCGAGCCGTGGCAGATCGAGCAGTAGGTGGCGAACATGCGTCCGCCCATTTTCTGCGCGTGTTCATCCCGGGCTACTTCTTCCAGCGGCATCGCCGCGTATTTGGCGAAGATCGGCCCGTATTGGCCATCGGCGCGCGCGACTTCGCGTTCCCATTGCGCCACTTGGCTCCAGCCGTTTTCATAGCCCGGCAGTACGCCTTTCCAGTTGCCCAGGCCGGGATACAGGATCAGGTAGAGCACGGCAAAGCCAATGGTGCCGATGAATAGCAGGAACCACCATCTAGGTAGTGGGTTGTCATACTCCTCGATGCCATCGAACGAGTGGCCCATGGTCTTTTCGGTGGTGCCTTTGGATTCGCCCTTGCGGGTGGCAAAAACCAACCAGAGCAGCGCCACCAGGGAGCCGAGGGTGAGCAGGGTGATATACCAGCTCCAGAAAGAAGTCATTCTTGGTTACTCCTAGAGACTTGCTGGTTGTGCGAGACGGGTTCGGGGTCGTCGGCAAAAGGCAGGTTGGCGGCTTCGTTGAAGGCGCTCTGCCGCTTGCTGTTGTAAGCCCAGGCCACCACGCCAATGAAGGCGGCAAACACCAGAATGGTTCCCAGGCCACGCAGTATCCCGATATCCATTCGCCGTTACCGTTTGTTCGTGAGCGCAGTGCCGAGCACTTGCAGGTAGGCGACCATGGCGTCCATTTCGGTCTTGTCTTTCACCGCGTTGCGGGCTCCGGCGATGTCGTCATCGCTATAGGGCACGCCGAGGGTGCGCAAGGCTTTCATCTTGGCCGCGGTGTCCTTGCCGTCGAGTTTGTTCTCTACTAGCCAGGGGTAGGCGGGCATGATCGACTCGGGCACCACGTTGCGTGGGTTGTACAGGTGCGCACGGTGCCAATCATCGGAGTAACGACCGCCGACACGGGCCAGGTCCGGACCGGTACGCTTGGAGCCCCACAGGAACGGGTGATCCCAGACGCTTTCGCCGGCCACGGAGTAATGGCCGTAGCGCTCGGTTTCAGCACGGAACGGACGGATCATCTGCGAGTGGCAGCCGACGCAGCCTTCACGGATGTACAGGTCGCGACCTTCCAGTTGCAGCGCGGTGTAAGGCTTCATGCCTTCCACCGGCTCGTTGACCACGTCCTGGAAAAACAGCGGGACGATCTGGGTCAGGCCGCCGATGCTCACGGCGAGGATCATGAACAGGGTCAGCAGACCGATGTTCTTCTCGAGTTTCTCGTGCGATTTCATTAATGGGCTCCTTCGACCGTGTACTTCGCGGCAGCGGCAACGTCTTCAGGCTTGGCTGCACGGACGGTTTTCCAGGTGTTCCAGGCCATCAGCAGCATGCCGGAGAAGAACAGGGCACCACCGATTACCCGCACCACAAAGCCTGGGTGGCTGGCCACCAGGGTTTCGGCGAAGGAGTAGGTGAGGGTGCCGTCTTCGTTCACTGCGCGCCACATCAGGCCCTGGGCGATGCCGTTGACCCACATGGAGGCGATGTACAGCACGGTGCCGATGGTGGAGAGCCAGAAGTGGGCGTTGATCAGTGGGATGCTGTGCATCTCGTCGCGGCCGAACACTTTCGGGATCAGGTGGTACAGGGAGCCGATGGAAATCATCGCCACCCAGCCGAGGGCGCCGGCGTGCACGTGGCCAATGGTCCAGTCGGTGTAGTGGGACAGGGCGTTGACGGTCTTGATCGACATCATCGGACCTTCGAAGGTCGACATGCCGTAGAACGCCAGGGACACCACCAAAAAGCGCAGGATCGGGTCGGTGCGCAGCTTATGCCAGGCGCCCGAAAGGGTCATCATGCCGTTGATCATGCCGCCCCAGCTCGGCGCCAGCAGGATGATCGACATCACCATGCCCAGGGATTGAGCCCAGTCCGGCAGCGCGGTGTAGTGCAAGTGGTGCGGACCGGCCCAGATGTACAGGGTGATCAGCGCCCAGAAGTGCACGATGGACAGGCGGTAGGAGTAGACCGGACGTTGGGCCTGCTTGGGCACGAAGTAGTACATCATGCCCAGGAACGCGGTGGTCAGAAAGAAGCCCACGGCGTTGTGCCCGTACCACCACTGCACCATGGCGTCGGTGGCGCCGGAGTACAGGGAGTAGGATTTGCTCCAGGTAACCGGGATTTCCAGGTTGTTGATGATGTGCAGCATCGCCACCACAAGAATGAAGGCGCCGAAGAACCAGTTGCCGACATACAGGTGTTTGACGTTACGCTTGAGCAGCGTTCCGAAGAACACGATGGCGTAGCTGACCCAGACGACGGCGATCAGGATATCGATCGGCCATTCCAGCTCGGCGTATTCTTTCGAGGTGGTCAGGCCCAGCGGCAGGGTAATCGCCGCCAGCACAATCACCAGTTGCCAGCCCCAGAAGGTGAACGCCGCCAGTTTGGGGGCGAACAGGGTGGTCTGGCAGGTACGCTGCACCGAGTAATAGGAGGTGGCGAACAGGGCGCAACCGCCAAAGGCGAAGATCACCGCATTGGTGTGCAGCGGACGCAGGCGTCCGAAGCTGGTCCAGGGGAGGTCGAAGTTGAGAAGTGGCCAAGCCAATTGGGCGGCGATGAGAACGCCGACGAGCATCCCGACGATGCCCCACACCACCGTCATGATGGCGAATTGGCGGACCACCTTATAGTTATAGGCGGTACTGGTTGCTGTGTTCATGTATGGGCTTCCATCCACGGTTTTGGGCAGATAGCTGCGCGCTGTCTTGACCGGAGAAGCCCGGATTCGTCAGCTTTTGCAGCGCGGTAAGGATGGTGAAAGGCACAATGGCCGATATTGATCCGGGTCAATGTCCACAGAAGGGGCAGGGGCAAGCGGGAGAGGAAAGTCTGTGCTGGTCGCGGCCTGCTGCCGAGACGCTGTGCACGCTTATTCTGGCCCATGGCGCGGGCGCGCCGATGGACAGCCCGTTCATGAACGAAATGGCTGAACGCCTTGTGGCCCGCGGGGTAGCCGTGGTGCGCTTCGAGTTTCCCTATATGGCGGCGCGCAGGGTGGACGGCACGCGCCGACCGCCCAATTCGCAACGGCAGTTGCTCGATCACTGGCGGCAGGTGTATGCCCGGGTGCGGCAACAGGTCACGGGGCCGCTGGCCATTGGCGGCAAATCCATGGGCGGACGCATGGCCAGCATGCTCGCCGATGAGCTGCGGGCCGACGCGCTGATCTGCCTGGGTTATCCCTTCCACGCCGCCGGCAAGCCGGAGAAAACCCGCGTGGAACACCTGGCCGAACTGCGTACGCCGACGCTGATTTTACAGGGCGAGCGCGACGCGCTGGGTTCGCGTGACGAAGTGGAGAATTATCGATTGGCGGCCACCATCCGCATCGAATGGCTCGCCGCTGCCGACCATGATCTCAAGCCGTTGAAACGCTCAGGTTTCACCCATACACAGCATCTGCAGCGCAGTGCCGAGGCGATTGCCGAGTTTCTCGTCCCTGCCACTGCTGGTTTTTTTAACGATTGAAGCGCTCCACCAGCGCATGCTGCCCCTGAGCGGTCTTGGTCAGCGCTTCGCTGAGCAGCGCCGTGTTGTTGGCCTCGGTGGTGGTTTGCTCGGCAAGCTGGGCGATGGTGTCGATGGTGCGGTTGATTTCTTCCGCCACGGAGCTTTGCTGCTCGGCCGCGGTTGCGATCTGGCTGGCCATGGTGGAAATGCTGTGCACGGCATCGCCAATGCCCACCAGCGCCTGATCGGCCTTGAGCACCTCACTGACGCTGGCATCCGCCTGGTGTCGACCGTTTTCCATGGCAGAAACCGCGGCCGCCGCATTGCTCTGCAATTTCACAATCAATTGGTGAATATGCTCGGTGGAGTCACTGGTGCGCTTGGCCAGCGAGCGAACCTCATCGGCCACCACGGCGAAGCCGCGCCCCATCTCGCCAGCACGGGCGGCCTCGATGGCGGCATTTAGCGCCAACAGGTTGGTCTGGTCGGCGATGCCCTTGATGACATCCACCATGCCGCCGATTTCGGTGCTGTCATCGGCCAGTCGGGCGACGGTGGCGCTGGATTCCCCCACAGCTTTGGACAGCTGCTCAATGGTCTGGCTGGCATGCGCAGCAATCGCGCGGCCTTCGTTGGCCAAGGCGTTGGCTTGCTGAGTGGCGGTCGCCGTGTGGCCAATGCTGCGTGCAACTTCCTGAGTGGCGCTGCTCAGCAGGTGGATCGAGGCCGCGACGGCTTCGGTTTCCTGACGTTGGCGCTTCAACCCCGCTGAGCTGCTGTTGGCCAGCCCGTCGGCTTGCAGCGCTTGGCGGGTGAGCCGCTCGGCGTTGTCCTGCAAGCGGGTCAGGCAGGTTTTCAAGTGGGCTTCCTGGCTGAGCATGGCCAGTTCGATGCGCCCTTGCACTCCTCGGCTGTCGGTATACATCTGGGCGATCAAGGGGTCGGCCATGCTTTGCTGCTGGCCTAGATGCAGCAGTCTACGCAGGCCACGGGTCTGCCAGCGCAAACCGATCAAGCCCAGGGGAACGCTGAGCACGGCGGCGACCGCAAACCCCCAGAAGCTGTTTAGCTGCGCGCCCACGGCAAAGCCGATCTGGCTGACCAGAATGAACGGCAGCCAGTTGAGCAAAACCGGCAGCCAGCGATCACGGCGCGGCACCGGCGGCTTGCCGGCGTTGATGCGCTGATAGAGGGCTTCGGCACGCTGGATCTGTTCGCTTGTGGGCTTGACGCGTACCGACTCGTAACCAATCGTCTGGCCATCAACCAGGACGGGAACAACGTAGGCATTGACCCAGTAAAAATCGCCATTCTTGCAACGGTTCTTGACGATGCCCATCCACGGCTCGCCTTTTTTCAGGGTTGCCCACATGTGCTCGAATACCGCGGCCGGAACATCCGGGTGGCGTACCAGGTTGTGCGGTGCCCGCAGCAGCTCTTCGCGGGTGAACCCGCTGATGTGCATGAAGTGATCATTACAGTAGGTGATCTGACCTTTGAGGTCGGTGGTGGAGATCAGTCGCTGATGCGCAGGAAAACTCCGCTCATGCTGAGTGATGGGCTGATTGTTGCGCATGGGTAGGTATCCGTGTGGCGGCTCCTCCCGGATGGGCTGGAGCAAGAAGTTGACGTCATTATTAAATCGGCCAGACGCAAAAAAAAATGAGCCATTTGTCCAAAATCATTTTTCTTGATAATGGCTATGTGCTAGCGGCGGTAATTCGTCAATGTGCCAGTAATTCACGCAAGACAAAATGAAGAATGCCGCCCGCCATGAAGAAGCGGGCTTCGTTGGCGGTGTCGATGCGGCATAGCACCGGGAAGTTGCTCTGCGTGCCGTCCTCGCGCAGGACTTCAACCGTCAGTTGCTGGTGCGGCTCCAAGTGCGCCGAGAGCCCGCGGATATTGAGGGTTTCCCGGCCGCTCAGGCCCAGGCTGTGGCGATTTTGCCCCTCGACAAACTGAAGGGCCAGCACGCCCATGCCGATCAGGTTGGAGCGGTGAATGCGTTCGTAGCTTTCGGCGATCACGGCCTTGATGCCGAGCAGCGTAGTCCCTTTGGCCGCCCAGTCGCGCGATGAGCCGGTGCCGTATTCCTGGCCGGCAATCACCACCAGCGGTGTGCCCTGAGTCTGGTAGCGCATGGCGGCGTCGTAGATCGACAGTTTTTCCCCACCAGGTTGCAGCAGGGTATTGCCGCCTTCCTCCCCGCCGAGCATTTCGTTCTTGATGCGGATGTTGGCGAAGGTGCCGCGCATCATGACCTCATGGTTGCCGCGCCGGGAGCCATAGGAGTTGAAGTCCTGTGGCGGAACGCCCAAGGATTGCAGGTAAAGCCCGGCAGGAGAGCTGGCCTTGATATTGCCAGCTGGCGAAATATGGTCGGTGGTGATCGAATCGCCGAACAGGGCCAGGATGCGCGCGCCGAGGATATCCGTCGGTTCGCGGGCGGGCTGGCCAATTTCGGTGAAATACGGCGGATTCTGCACGTAGGTGGAATCGGCAGCCCATTGGTAGGTGGCGCCGCCGCTCACTGGCATGGACTGCCAGTGGGCATCGCCGCTGAACACGTCGGCGTATTGCTTGCGGAACATGGCGCCGTCCACGGCGCTGACTGCGGAGGCGACTTCGGCATTGCTGGGCCAGAGGTCGCGCAGGAACACCGGCTGGCCCTGTGGATCGAAGCCTAGCGGTTCCTGGGTCATGTCGATGCGCGTGGTCCCGGCCAGCGCAAAGGCCACCACCAGCGGGGGCGAGGCCAGCCAGTTGGCCTTGACCATCGGGTGCACGCGGCCTTCGAAATTGCGGTTGCCGGACAGTACCGAGGAAACGATCAGGTCGTTGTCGATGATCGCTTGGCCAATCGGCTCGTCCAGCGGTCCGGAGTTGCCGATGCAGGTGGTGCAGCCGTAGCCTACCAGGTTGAAACCCAGGCTGTTCAGGTAGGGCGTCAGGCCCGCCTTGTCCAGGTAGTCGGTGACCACCTTGGAGCCGGGTGCCAGCGAGGATTTGACCCAGGGTTTGCGTTGCAGGCCGCGTTCGACGGCTTTTTTCGCCACCAGGCCGGCAGCCATCAACACGCTGGGGTTGGAGGTGTTGGTGCAGGACGTGATCGCCGCGATCACCACTGAGCCGTGTTTGAGGGCGAAGTCTTCACCCGCGACGGGGAAGGCACTTTCGGCTTGCCGGATACGCCCGCTGGTTTCCAATAGCAAATCGAAGTTGCCGCCAATGTCGGGAAGCGACACACGATCTTGCGGTCGTTTGGGTCCGGCCAGCGAGGGTTGCACGCTGTCCAGTTCGAGTCTCAGTGCTTCGCTGAACAGCGGTTCCGGAGCCGTTGCATCGCGCCACAGACCCTGGGCTTTGCAATAGGCCTCGACCAGGGCGATGCGCTGTTCGTCGCGACCAGAGAGGCGCAGGTAGTCGAGGGTGATCTGGTCCACCGGGAAAAAGCCGCAGGTGGCACCGTATTCCGGGGCCATGTTGGCAATGGTGGCGCGATCGGCCAGGGGCAGGCTATCCAGGCCAGGGCCGTAGAATTCGACGAACTTGCCCACTACGCCGTGCTTGCGCAACTGCTGGGTGACGGTCAGTACCAGGTCGGTTGCCGTTACGCCTTCGCGCAGTTGGCCGGTGAGGCGGAAACCGACCACTTCAGGAATCAGCATCGACACCGGTTGGCCGAGCATGGCGGCTTCGGCCTCGATACCGCCCACGCCCCAGCCAAGCACGCCGAGGCCGTTGACCATGGTGGTATGCGAGTCGGTGCCGACCAGGGTGTCGGGGTAGGCGTACGTCAGGCCCTCTTCTTCACGGGTCCACACTACCTGGGCCAGGTATTCAAGATTGACCTGGTGGCAGATGCCAGTGCCGGGCGGTACCACGCGGAAATTGGCGAAGGCCTGCTGGCCCCAACGCAGGAAGGCATAGCGCTCGGCATTGCGTTGCATTTCGATGGCGACGTTGTCGGCGAAGGCGCTGGGATCGGCGAAGCGATCGACCATCACCGAGTGGTCGATGACCAGGTCCACTGGGGTTAGCGGATTGATGCGCTGCGGGTCGGCGCCGGCCTTGGCCATGGCATCGCGCATGGCGGCCAGATCGACGATGGCGGGTACACCGGTGAAATCCTGCATCAGCACGCGGGCTGGGCGGTAGCCAATCTCATGGTCCGAGCAGCGACGTTGCAACCAGTCGGCGATGGCCTGGCAATCCTCGGCCTGTACGGTCGTTCCGTCTTCCCAGCGCAGCAGGTTTTCCAGCAAGACCTTGAGCGAAAGGGGCAGGCGGCTGATATCGCCCAGGCTTTTTGACGCTTCCGGCAGGCTGAAGTAGTGATAGGTCTGGCCGCTGATTTCAAGGCTGCGGCGGCAGTTCAGGCTGTCCTTTGACGGCATGAGGAGGGCTCCTGGCTGGGTGGCGACACTGTCGACAGGCTTGCTCTGCACTTGACCGGAAGTGCGCGTCAAGGGTTCCCCTGCCGTTTTATCATGCGCTCCCCTCCAAGGAGACATTCCATGAATACCCTGCTTTTCCATTGCCGCCCCGGTTTCGAGGGCGAGGTCTGCGCTGAAATCTCCGACCACGCCGCCCGTCTGGAAGTCCCTGGTTATGCCAAGGGCAAGGCGGGCGGCGGCTTTACCGAGTTTATCTGCCAGGACAACGGTGACAGCGAGCGCCTGATGCGCAAACTGCGTTTTTCTGACCTGATCTTTGCCCGCCAGTGGGCGCGCGGTAGCTGGCTGCAATTGCCGGAAAGCGACCGCATCAGTGTGTTATTGGATTATCTGATTGCCTGCCCGGTGTGCGGCAGCCTGTGGCTGGAGGTGCTGGACACCAACGACGGCAAGGAATTGTCGACCTTCTGCAAGCGGTTCGAAGGGCCATTGCGCAAGGCCTTGAACAAGTCTGGTCGGCTGGTCGAGGATGCGCGCAAGCCGCGCCTGCAGCTGACGTTCAAGAGCGGGCGGGAAGTCTTCGTGGGGCTGGCCGAGGCGGGAAATGCAGCCCTCTGGCCCATGGGCATTCCGCGTCTGAAATTTCCTCGCGAAGCACCGAGCCGTTCGACCCTCAAGTTGGAAGAGGCCTGGCACCAGTTCATTCCGCGCGAGCAATGGCCGGAGCGCTTGTCTTCCGAGATGACGGCCGTGGACCTGGGCGCCGCGCCGGGCGGTTGGACCTGGCAACTGGTCAAGCGGCAGATGAGTGTCATCGCCGTGGACAATGGTCCGATGGACGAGAGCCTGATGGACAGCGGCCTGGTCGAACATTTGCAGGCCGATGGCTTTCAGTTCAAGCCGCGCCATCCGGTGGATTGGATGGTCTGCGATATCGTCGAGAAGCCGGCGCGTAATGCCGCCTTGCTGGAAACCTGGATCGGCGAAGGGCGGTGCCGCGAGGCGGTGGTGAATTTAAAGTTGCCCATGAAGCAGCGTTACGTGGAAGTGCAGCGCCTACTGGCGCGCATTGCGGAGGGGCTCAAGGCGCGTGGTGTGAAAGTCTCCATCGCGTGCAAGCAGCTGTATCACGACCGCGAGGAGGTTACCTGCCACCTGCGCCGTTTGTAACCTGTCGGCACGCCCAGTAGCTCTGTTTGTGGCCGCGTGACTGGTAGTCGCGAGCAAGGCGCTCAGCCTGTTCGCGGCTCAGGTTGGCTTGCAGGACGAATTCGTTGCCGTTGTCGTCCAGGCGTTTGACGCACCAGGATTTGTCCATGGCGTTGCTTTCCTGTCTGGGCTCGCAACGGGCTTTGCGCCACAATAGCGGCCTGTTTCTGGAGTAGCCCATGACTTCTTTGCAACCCGACGCCATTCTCGACGCCAGCGGGCTCAATTGCCCGGAGCCGGTGATGATGCTGCACAACAAGGTGCGCGATCTGCACGGCGGTGACCTGCTCAAGGTGATCGCCACCGACCCGTCCACTCGCCGCGACATTCCCAAGTTCTGCGTGTTCCTCGGTCATGAGCTGCTGGAACAGGCAGAACAGGACGGCCAATACCTGTATTGGATTCGCAAGAAGGTGGACTGAAAGGGCGCGGTGCGCCCAGCCACCGACCTGGGCGCTTATTGAGCGCTCAGCATGGCGGCTTTTGCCTCTCCCTTGCTCCGAGCCTCGCGAATCACTCGTCGCGCGCTGCGTGCCAAGCGCCAACCAAGCAGTAGCGCGGCGCAGCTCAGGCCGATGATCAGCCCCTGCCAAAGCCCGCGCGGACCGCTGGGCTCGCCCCAGATATCGGTGAGCCCCAGGCTGTAGCCCATGCTCAAGCCAATGCCCCAGTAGCAGAACAGGGTAATCAGCATGGTCGCGCGGGTATCCTGATAGCCGCGCAGCGCGCCAGCAGAAGTGACCTGGATGCTGTCGGAGAACTGGAACAGCGCAGCATAAATCAGCAACGAGGTGGCCACGGCGAGTACGGCCGGGTCAGGGGTATAGATGCGCGCGATTTCCTCGGTAAACAGCAACACCAGGCTGCAGGAGAAACAGGCATAGCACAGCGCCACGGCAATCCCTACGCCTGCTGAGAAGCGTGCTTCGCGAGGCTCCTGACGCCCCAGGGCCTGGCCGACCCGAACGGTTACCGCCATGCCCAGGGAGTAGGGCACCATGAAAATCATCGACGAAATGTTCAGGGCGATCTGATGCCCGGCCACCACGCTGGCACCCAGGCTGCCAATCAGCAGGGCGATTACCGAGAAGATGCTCGCTTCGGCGAATACCGCGATGCCAATGGGTACACCAATGGTCAGCAAGCGGCGAATGCTCGGCCAATGGGGGCGGTCGAAGCGCAGGAACAGCCCGCAGGATTTGTAATACGGTGCCCACTTCACCCAGACGAGCATGCCCACCAGCATGGCGACCATGACGATGGCCGTGGCCCAGCCGCAGCCCACTCCGCCCATGGCCGGCACGCCGAGCTTGCCGTAGATGAAGATGTAGTTGAGGGGAATGTTCAGCAGCAGGCCCAGCAGGCCTATCACCATGCTCGGGCGGGTATGCCCCAGGGCATCACTGAAACAGCGCAGCACGTGATACAGGGCCACAAAGGGGAAGCCGCAGGCCACCCCGCGCAGGTAGCCCATGGACAATTCGACCAGTTCGGCCTCCACGTTCATCCAGTGCAAAACCGGCTCGGCGTTCCACAACAATACGGCGGCTGCGCAGCCGATCGACAGCCCCAGCCACAGTGCCTGGCGCACCAGCGGGCCGATCTCGGCCTCCTGGCCGGCGCCGAAGCGCCGCGCCACTTTGGGCGTGGTGGCCAGCAGAATACCGGTCATCAGCAGAAAGACCGGCATCCAGATCGAATTGCCCAGCGCCACGGCAGCCAGGTCATGGGGGCTGACGCGACCGGCCATCACCGTGTCGACGAAGCCCATGGCGGTAGTGGACAGCTGAGCAATGATAATCGGCGTGGCGAGGGTGAGCAGGGCACGAACTTCGCGACGCACTCGGGTACTGCGAGACTGGGCGGGCATGTGGGAGCAAACTGCGGAAAAACGCCGATTCTACGCGTTGGAGAGTGCCGCAGGAAGCTGCGCGCGGTTTCGCCGCAGCGTGGGAGGCGATGACCTCTGACAATGCCTGTCGCGTTTTGCGCCTAGAATGTCGGCCTCGTTTTCGGAGACCCATGCCATGCATATTCTTGCCGATGAAAATATTCCTCTGGTTGAGGCGTTCTTCGCGTCGTTTGGCAGCATCCAGCGCCAGCCGGGACGCGCCTTCACGGCCGAGGCGTTGGCTCGTGCCGATGTGCTGCTGGTGCGTTCGGTAACCCAGGTCAATGCTCGGTTGCTGGCGGGCAGTCCAGTGCGTTTTGTCGGCACCTGCACCATTGGCACCGATCACCTGGATCTGGATTACCTGGCGGACGCCGACATTGCCTGGGCCAGCGCGCCAGGCTGCAATGCGCGCGGTGTGGTGGATTATGTTCTCGGCAGCCTGCTGGCGCTGGCCGAGGCGCAGGGCGTGCCGTTAAGCGAGCGCTGCTACGGCGTGGTCGGCGCCGGGCAGGTTGGCGGGCGGCTGGTCGAGGTGCTGCGTGGTCTGGGCTGGCGCGTGCTGGTCTGCGATCCGCCCCGGGCGGCGCGTGAAGAGGGGGGTGACTTTGTCGACTTGCCAACCATTTTGGCGGAGTGCGATGTGATCAGCATGCATACGCCGCTTACCGGCGAGGGGCAGTGGCCAACCCGTCATCTGTTTGGTGTTGAACAGCTCGCGCGTCTCAAGCCCGGCGCCTGGCTGATCAACGCCAGCCGTGGCGAGGTGGTCGATAACGCGGCGCTGCTTGACGTGCTGCAGCAACGCCCCGATCTGGAGGCGGTGCTGGATGTCTGGGAGGGTGAGCCGCAGGTGGATGTCGTTCTGGCTCAGCGTTGCCGTATCGCTACGCCGCATATCGCCGGTTACAGCCTGGAAGGCAAGGCGCGCGGCACCGCGCAGATTTACCGCGCGTTCTGTGAGCATCTGGGCGTGGCGCCCACGGTGAGTCTGGAAACCTTGCTGCCGCCTGCCTGGTTGCCGCAGCTGAGCTTGCAGGCGGGTGCGGATCTGGAGTGGGCACTGGCTGCGCTGTGTCGTGTGGTTTATGACCCACGGCGCGACGATGCGAGTTTCCGTCGCTCGTTGGTGGGGAACGCACAGGCTCGGCGGCTGGGATTCGATGCGTTGCGCAAACATTATCCACCTCGCCGTGAAATCGACGGGCTGCAGGTTCGGCTGCAAGGCGATGCGCCAGAACTGGCTGGACTGGTGAGGGCCTTGGGGGCAGAACTGCTCTGATACCTGAACGGGCGAGGCCCACATTGGCTGCGGTTGGGCGCGGCGGCGCGATTCATAGGAATATACGAAAAGGCCGGCACCTATGAGGCTGCCGGCCTTGATCATTTCGCGGGTGACCTGGAGGGGTCACGCTGGGTAGTTCAGTCTTTTGGGGGCTGTTGTCGTTGCTGGCTTTCGTCGAGTTCGCGACAGGCTTGCTGGATCATCGACTCGGTGATCGGAACTTCACGCCCCAATTCGTCGATGATGGCGCCAAAGGCGACGGATTGCAGATCCAGAGCGAGATCCGGGCGCTGGGAGGTGCTGGTGTGTGGATTCATGGCGGCTCCTTATCAGTGGTCCACATCGATCGACGTCAGATACAGACTAGGAACTTTAGATGAAGCTGTCATGACAGCAAGTCACAGTTACAGCAACGGCCGGGGCGGGCATGGCCGACCCCGGAGGAACTATTTCAGTGGTATTCGCACAGGTAAGCAGTGTCCACGGCGACGCGCAGCTGGAACTTGCTATCGGCTGGTACGTTGAACTGGCTACCAGCCTGGTAGGTTTCCCAGCTGTCGCTGCCCGGCAGCTTGACGGTCAGGGCGCCGGCGACCACGTGCATGATCTCGCTCTTGCCGGTGCCGAATTCGTATTCGCCGGGGGCCATGACGCCGATGGTGGCGGTGCCTTGATTCAGGCCGAAAGCGATGGACTTGACGGTGCCGTCGAAATACTCGTTGACTTTGAACATGGGAAGGCTTCCTTGAGGTAAAAGACGCTCGCCAGTATGCCCAGCCGCCCGTGCGGCGTCATCTGCTTTACAGTGCTGCGATATGCTTGTGTGTCACGGGTTAGAGCGTATGGATATGACTAAAATCAGATCCCGCGCTCGCACCGGCAATGCAATGGCTGTGCTTGAACAAGAGTCGATCACTGGCTGCCCACGGGCTACCTGGTGCGTTAGAAACGTAAAATGTTGTGTGCAAAAGCCAAAAAGCTGGCGCAAAGCGTAAACGTTTCCGGTATAGTGCTCGCCGGTCGATCATTCGGCCCCGTTCAGGTAGGCAATTCCACGAAGCGCCGCTTCCGCTGTATGTCCGCCCTTCGGACGTCCTTGACGTTACATTCATAATCATCACGCGTTCTCGCAAATCCTCGCCGACAAGGCTGCCAGGGTGACCCAAAAGGTCAGTACATGGCATGCGCAGCTTTGGCTCATGGGTGTTTGCGGATGCATTTGAGGCAAACTCCATGACCCAAGAAACCGTCGGCTTCGCCGCGCTCGGTATTAATCCTTCCGTTCTCGCTGCAGTCATCGCCGCAGGCTACGAAGAGCCGTCTCCGATCCAGGCTCAAGCGATCCCGATGATCCTTGAAGGCCACGACATGATCGGCCAGGCGCAGACCGGGACCGGCAAGACCGCCGCGTTTGCCCTGCCGATCCTGTCCAAGATCGACCCGGCCAAGCGTGAACCCCAGGCGCTGATCCTCGCGCCGACCCGCGAGCTGGCCCTGCAGGTGGCCACCGCGTTTGAAACCTATTCCACCCAGATGCCCGGCCTCGGCGTGGTTGCCGTCTACGGCGGCGCGCCCATGGGCCCGCAGCTCAAGGCCATTCGTCAAGGCGCTCAGGTGCTGGTGGCGACGCCGGGCCGTCTGGTCGATCACCTGAGCCGTAACGACAAACTGCTCTCGACCATCCAGTATCTGGTGCTCGACGAAGCCGACGAAATGCTCAAGCTGGGCTTTATGGATGACCTGGAGGTGATCTTCGAGGCCATGCCGGAAAGCCGTCAGAGCGTGCTGTTCTCCGCCACTCTGCCGCACTCGATCCGTGCCATCGCCGAAAAGCACTTGCGCGAGCCGAAGCACATCAAGATCGCCGCCAAGACCCAGACCGTGGCGCGCATTGATCAGGCGCACCTGATGATTCACGCCGACCAGAAGATCTCGGCTGTGTGCCGTCTGCTGGAAGTCGAGGACTTCGATGCGCTGATCGCCTTCGTGCGTACCAAGCAAGCCACTCTGGATCTAGCCGCCGCGCTGGAAGCCAAGGGTTACAAGGCTGCCGCGCTGAATGGCGATATCGCCCAGAACCAGCGTGAGCGCGTCATCGACTCGCTCAAGGATGGCCGTCTGGACATCGTCGTTGCCACCGACGTGGCGGCCCGTGGCCTTGACGTGCCGCGCATCACTCACGTGCTCAACGTTGACATGCCCTACGACCCGGAGTCCTACGTACACCGTATCGGTCGTACCGGTCGTGCCGGTCGCGAAGGTCGCGCGCTGCTGCTGGTTACCCCGCGTGAGCGTCGCATGTTGCAGGTCATTGAGCGTGTCACCGGCCAGAAGGTTGTCGAAGCCCAGCTGCCCAACGCGCAGCAGGTGCTGGATGCACGTATCAAGAAACTGACCAACAGCCTGCGTCCGCTGATTGCTGATGCTGAAGTCAGCCACGGCGAGCTGTTTGACCGCCTGGTTGCTGACCTCGACTGCAGTCCGCGTGCGCTTGCCGCGGCCATGCTGCGCAAGGCCACTAATGGTCAGGCGCTGAGCCTGGCTGAAGTGCAGAGCGAGCAGCCCCTGGTGCCGTCCGCAACGCGTGAACGTCGCGAACGTGATGGCGATCGCAGCAGTGAGCGCAGCGAATACCGTGAGCGTCGCGCTCCTGTACAGCTGACCGAGGGTCGCGCACGTTGCCGCACCTCGCTGGGGACCCGCGACGGCATCGCCGCGAAGAACCTGCTTGGCGCGATTCTCAACGAAGGTGGCCTGGCTCGCGAAGCCATCGGCCGCATCCAGATTCGCGAAACCTTCAGCCTGATCGAACTGCCGGAAGACGGTTTGGACCGTCTGCTCGGTAAGCTCAAGGACACCCGCGTTGCTGGCAAGGCTCTCAAGCTGCGTCGCTATCGCGAGGATTGATCCTCGGCTGAACGAAAAACCCCGCATTTGCGGGGTTTTTTTATGGGAATTTGCTGCTAACGGTGTTACGGACCCTTCAATAACCCAGCCAGTACAGGCACAGCGACAAGGTGACCAGCGAGCCCAGCGTCGAATACAGCACGGCGCGGGACACCCGCGTCGCGGTGCGCTGGTAGTACTCGGCCAGCATATAGGGGCCGGTGCCGGTGGGCAGGGCGCTGAGCAGCAGGGCGGCGTGCGCCCACAGGGACGGCAGTTCAAGCAGCTGAAAGGCAACGTACCAGGTAATCAGCGGCTGAATAATGAGTTTCATGCCCGTCAGAGCCAGGCTGCCTTCACTGTCCCCGCGTTGCTCGTGAGCTAGAAACAGGCCCAGTGAGACCAGTGCGCAGGGCGTGGTGGCCGCGCCGAGCAGGCGCAGCAGTTCGGCCAAAGCCTGGGGCAGCGGCTGGCCGCCTGCGGCCCAGAGCGCGCCGAGTACCGGCGAGATCACCAGCGGATTCTTCAGCAGCGCCAGGCTAACCTTGCGCACCGCCGCGCCCAGGGATTTTTCGCCTTGCAGCGCCACTTCAATGCCCACCACGGCGATCGCAAAAAGTCCACAGACCACAACCAGGGTGGCGATCAACGCCGGCTCCAGTCCGCCTTCGCCAAACACCAGAATGCACAGCGGAATGCCGACGTAACCGGTATTGGCGTAGGCCGCGCTGAGCCCATCGATATTGGCGTCGGCCAACGGTGCGGAGCGTTTGAGACGATAGAGCAAAGTCAAAATGAATACCGCGAGGCTGCCTCCGCCAAAGGCGAGCAGAAAGCCTGGTTGCCACAGACTCTCCCAGCTGGAATTGGCCGTGACGCTGAACAGCAGTGCCGGCAGCGCCAGCCAAACCACGAAACGGTTGATTTCCGAGGCGGCGTGCGGGCCGAGGCGGTTGGTTTTGCGGCACACATAGCCGATCAGAATCAGCGCAAAAATCGGCAGGATGACATTGATGACCGAGGACATAGGGGCGGGTATTGACCTGACAGTGAAGACTGCAGGCTACCCGAGTGCGTCACTAAGGCCAATTGCCATACTGCCAGACGACATCACAACCGGATCGAACCGGAGCATGGGCCTTGTGTCTATCCCCCGAACCCCGAGGGAGATTACCCCTGTGCTCCGTTTGCTCTTGATCGCCTGGTTGCTCGCCTGCGGTGCTGCCGTGTCGGCGCGTGACTACCGCTACAGCGACGCCCATCTGCACTATGTGGATTTCTTCCAAGAAAGCGAGGGCATGGACCGCCTGTTCAAGGCGATGAACGCGGCGGGGGCCGAGCATGTGATGCTGGCCGGTATTCCGGTGGCGAAGAAATGGCACGAAGACGAGCCGAAACGGCCGCGTTACTACGCCGGGGATGACGCGGGGGTTTATTGGTACAGCGCCACCGATGTGCTGGTTGCCGCCGCGGTGAAGCAGTTGCCGCCTGAGCGCCGTCGCCGCGTGCATCCTTTTCTCTCCGGGTTCAACCCGGCAGACAAGAATGCCGATGCCCATGTGCGGCGCATGCTGGAATTGGACCCGGGCCTCTGGCAGGGTCTGGGCGAAGTCTTCACCCGCCACGACGATCTGACCGCCTTGACCTATGGAGACATTCCCCGGGCCAACAACGAGGCGATGACACGTATCTATCACCTGGCTGCCGAGTACGATTTACCGGTTATGGTGCATTCCAATATCACCTCCAAGCGTGAGCGCAATCCGCTGTACCTGGCGGAAATTGAAGCGCCCTTGCGCAACCACCCCCATGTGCGTTTCATCTGGGCCCACGCCGGCACCAGCATGGAATTGCACCGCCACCAGGAAAAGCTGGCCTTTCTAAGGCCAACACTCGAGCGCCTGCTGGCGGACTATCCCAACCTGTATATCGATCTGTCCTGGACCCTGTTGCGGCCGTATTTGCTCGACAAAGAGGGCGCGCCCGATCCGCATTGGCTGGCGCTGGTAGAGCGCTATCCCGAGCGTTTCATGCTCGGTTCCGACTTGGTGGGCAGCTTCGGCAATCTGGGGGAACACCTGCGAGCCTTCGAGCCGTTCCTTGATGCATTGCCCGCCAAGGTGGCGCAGCGGGTGGCGCGGGATAATTTCCTGGCGATTCTCCCGGGTAAACAGGGTCTGTGACCGATAATTCATCTGACGAACGGTAGGTCATTATCTTTCAGGTTGGCTGGGCACGGTCGATATCTAGGCGTGAATCATTTTAGGACGTTGTCATGTCGCTTCGAAATCTCAATATCGCCCCTCGTGCCGCACTAGGGTTCGGGCTGATTGCCTTCATCGTATTGTTGATGGGGCTGTATGCCCTCAATCAGATGGCGGGCATGCGCACTCAGGCCAAAGAAGTGGACGAGCTCTGGTTGCCGAGCGTTGTGACCCTGGGTGAACTGGAGCAGTCCATGCAGCGCATCCGGACGTTGACGTTGCGTCTGTCGGTTCAGCGTGATGACGCTACCACACGCACGACGCTGGCCCAGTTACAGGAGATTCGCAGTGGATTGGATGTTCTGCAGGCAACGTTCGATGACCTCATTTCTTCGCCAAATGAGCAGGCTGCTTTCGCGCGATTTCAGGATGCCCAGCAAAGATATTTCGGCGAGCAGCAGAAAATCATCGCCCGTTTGCAGGTAGGCGACGTCCAGGGCGCCGCTGTAGTGGGTGCTGGCGTGATCAACAATCACGCCGATGCTATTACTTCGGCGCTAGACAGCCTGAGAACAATGAATGTTCAAGGCGCCAGAGCCGCGGCTAACTATTCCACCGAAGTCTACGAAAGCGCGGTGCTGGGTGTGATTGTGGCGATCATAGTGGCCGCTTTGCTCACCGTGTTGCTTGCCGTGTTGTTTACTCGCAGCATCGTCCAGCCCCTTAACCAGGCCGTGCGTGTGGCTGGCAGCGTTGCTGATGGCGATCTCAGCCAAAGGATTCAAGTAGAGGGGCGTGACGAGCCCGCCCGCCTGCTGCAGGCGCTGCAGACTATGCAGGAAAAGCTGCGCGCGACTGTGCAACAGATTTCCGATTCGTCCAATCAGCTGGCTTCTGCCGCAGAAGAGCTCAACGCTGTTACCGAAGACTCTTCACGTGGCCTGCACCAGCAGAACGAGCAGATCGAGCAGGCGGCTACCGCTGTCAACGAAATGACCAGCGCGGTAGAGGAGGTAGCGCGCAATGCGGTTAGCACCTCTGAAGCCTCCAGCGAAACCAATACCACGGCGCTGCAGGGTCGCGAGCAGGTGCTGCAGACGGTGGATTCGATCGGTCAACTGGCCGCCGATGTGAACGGCACCGCCAGCCAGGTGGAGAAGCTGGCTGCCAATGTGCGAGACATCGCTCAGGTGCTCGAAGTAATTCGTTCCATTGCCGACCAGACCAACCTGCTGGCGCTCAATGCGGCCATCGAGGCTGCACGGGCCGGCGAACACGGGCGGGGTTTTGCGGTGGTGGCCGACGAGGTGCGTGCTTTGGCACACCGTACCCAACAGTCCACCCAGGAAATCGAACAGATGATCGGGGGTATCCATGCCGAAACCGACCAGGCGGTCAGTTCCATGCAGAACAGCACCCAGCGTGCGTGTGGCAGTCTGGAAGTGGCCCAGGCTGCCGGCGCAGCGCTGGAGCGCATTGCCTCGGCCATCATGGGCATTAACGAGCGCAACCTGGTGATCGCCAGCGCCGCCGAAGAGCAGGCCCATGTGGCGCGGGAGGTGGACCGCAACCTGGTGAATATCCGCGATCTGTCACTGCAAAGCGCCGCGGGCGCCAATCAGACCAGCGCTGCCAGCCAAGAGCTTTCGCGCCTGGCCGTGGACCTCAATGGTCTGGTGACACGTTTCCGGTTGTAAACTGACCGGTGCGCCTTTGGTTGAATAAGGCGTGCCGGAACCGGCCAACCCGTTGGCCGTTCCAGACCTGGGCCACATCGCCATTCGACTCACCCCGCAGAAGGAGGCTCGCCTACAATGGCGCGTTCTTTCTGCGCCTGGGGTATGAATGGATATTGAGCTTGCCCGTACCTTCATTGAAATTGCCCGCTGTGGCAGCTTCATCGCTGCCGCCGAGCGTTTGCACGTCACCCAGACGGCTATCACTGCGCGGGTGCAGAAACTTGAGAGCCATCTAGGCTGCACGCTGTTCGTACGCAATCGGGCAGGTGCCCGCCTGACCGCCAATGGCGACAAGTTCATTGTCTATGCCAGGCAACTGGTGCAAACCTGGGAAGCCGCCCAGCGAGACTTGCCGTTGCCCCAGGGGTTTCACACCATCCTGCGGGTGGGGGGCGAAATCAGTCTGTGTAATCCGTTGATGCTCGACTGGGTGCGCGCGTTGCGCACGGCGATTCCTTCCCATGCGACTCGCGCTGAAATAGCCGATGGCCCGACCCTGTTGCGACAGATCGAGCAGGGCATGCTGGACGCTGCGCTGGTTTACCAGCCGGCCTATTGGCCAGAGTTGCAGGTCGAGCAGATCCTGGAGGAAAAACTGATCCAGGTGTGCCAGCCGGCGATGCCGGAGCCTTATGTGTATGTCGACTGGGGCGAAGGCTTTCGACACCAGCACAATGCGGCCTTGCCGGACAAGGCCAGGGCGGCGATCAGTTTCAATCTTGGCCCGTTGGCCTTGCAGTACATCCTCGACAGTGGCGGCTCAGGCTATTTTCGCCGCCGGGTGGTGGAGAGCTATCTGGAGAGTGGCGTACTGGCGCGGGTTCCCGCCGCGCCAGAGTTCAGTTATCCCACTTGGCTGGTGTATTCGCGCGAGCGCGACTCGGACGTGTTGCAGCAGGCCCTGCGAGTCCTCCGAGAGGTGGTGCAGCGCGACCAGGACTGGTCCCAGCGCTGGGACCCGGTCATTTAGTTCAGGCGCTTGCTAGTTTCTGCCTGTGGTCGCTTTCCAACGGAAAGCGAAAGTCCAGGTTACGCAACAGGTGCTGCTGCAAGCCGGCAATCAGGTCGGTCTGGGTAAGCATGCCCACCAGGCGTCCCTGTTCTAGTACCGGCAGGCAATGCAGGCCCTGGCCGGACAGCAATGGAATCAGCTCGACAACGTGTGCATTGCTGTCGATGGTGGTCACCGGGCTGCTCATCACTTCGCCCAGCAGCGTTTCCCGTCGGCGTCTCAGCCGGCCCAGCAAACTGAAACGGCCGCTGCCTGAGGATTTTCCGATCAGGTCGACGATGCTGATGATGCCAGCCAGATGTCCGGCCTCGTCCAGCACCGGCAGGTTGCGCAAGCGGTGCTGCTTGAGCGTGGCCAGTGCCTGGTCGACGGTGGTGTTCACCGTGCCGCAGCGCAAATCGCGAGACATGATCTGGCTCACGCGGATTTCACCCATGCTGCGCCGCAGCGCGTGACGCTGTGTGCTGCGCATGATCTCTTCGAGATCCTCGCGGGTGACGTCGACGAATTCGCCAAAGTCTTCCAGTGCCTGCTGCAGGTCTTCACTGGAAATGCCCGCGCGGGTTTGTGGGTCGGGGTCCAAGGTGTGGTGCAGGTCGGCAGCCACCGTGGGCGCCTTGGGATAACGCACCCGGGTCAGGTTGTTGTACAGCAATGCGCAGGAGAGCAGGCACGCGGCGTTCACCAGCACGGGCAGCAGCGCAAAAAAGGTCTGCTCGCTAGCGGGGCTGCCCAGCGTTACGCACAGTGCCACCGCGCCACCTGGCGGATGCAGGCAGCGCAGCAGGTACATCAGCAGCAACGATGCGCCAATCGCAAGGCTTGCGGCATACAGGGTTTGGCCGGCCACATGCACGGTCACGCTGGCGACCAGCGAGGCTGTCAGATAACTGCCCACGATGGACCAGGGCTGCGCCAGGGCACCGGATGACACCGCAAACAGCAAAATCGCCGAGGCGCCCAGCGGCCCGATCAGTTGCAGGGTGATCGCCTCGCCGAACAACTGGCGACAGATTTCAGCGCTGCACAGGATGGCCAGTGCTGCGCCGAAGGAGGCGCGCAGCCATTCACGTGGGCGGGTTGTGGTGGGGGCCGGAAGAAAACCGCCGAGCCAGGTGCGTAGCGAGGAAGTGGGTCGAGTCATGGTCACTAAGTAAGAAACAAAACACAGAGGGCATCGAGGTGCCCTAAAAAGGCGGTGCGTGGAGCGTGCCGGAAATTCCAAAGGAGAGGCGTTGCGAGGCCTCTTTTAGGCGTCGAAATGCCCGTCGGCCTGCGGGTGGGATTCCACCCGCTCGCAGATTCTCCCGGTCTCGGCAGTCATCAGTCGGGCCGCCTCGGGATCGTCGGCGAAGGGCAGCAACGCGGCTTGCTCTTCATCGTGACCCGACAGGCGCAACAGGCTAAGAGCTGCGCAGTACATCAGCATGCCAGTCAGAAAAATCAGCGACCACATGGGCTTAGCTCACTGCGGCGACGAGCGACGAGCGACGACGGGGCGCGTTCGCTGGTGCGGACGGTTTTCCAGGTATTCCAGGCCATCAGCAGCATACCTGAGGCGAAGATCCCGCCGCCGCCGAGGCGGACCAGGTAGCCGAAATGGCTGGCTTCCAACGCTTCAACGAACGAATAGGTGAGGGTACCGTCTTGGTTGACTGCGCGCCACATCAGGCCCTGCGTGATGCCGTTGACCCACATGGAGGCGATGTACAACACGGTGCCGATGGTGGCCAGCCAGAAGTGGGTATTGATCGATGCCACGCTGTGCATGTGTTCACGGCCCCAGAGGCGGGGGATCATGTGATACAGCGTGCCGATGCTAATCATCGCCACCCAGCCGAGGGCGCCGGCGTGTACGTGGCCGATGGTCCAGTCGGTGTAGTGGGACAGGGCGTTGACGGTCTTGATGGCCATCATCGGACCTTCGAAGGTCGACATGCCGTAGAACGCCAGGGACACGACCAGGAAACGCAGGATCGGGTCGGTGCGCAGCTTATGCCAGGCGCCCGACAGGGTCATCATACCGTTGATCATGCCGCCCCAGCTGGGCGCCAGCAGGATGATCGACATCACCATGCCCAGGGACTGCGCCCAGTCCGGGAGCGCGGTGTAGTGCAGATGGTGCGGGCCGGCCCAGATGTACAGCGAGATGATCGCCCAGAAGTGCACGATGGACAGGCGGTAGGAATAGATCGGGCGCTCGGCCTGCTTGGGCACGAAGTAGTACATCATGCCCAGAAAGCCGACCGAGAGAATGAAGCCAACCACGCTGTGGCCATACCACCACTGGATCATCGCATCGGTGGCGCCAGAGTACAGCGGATAGGACTTAAGCGCAGTCACCGGAATAAGCACATGGTTGACGATGTGCACCATCGCGGTCACCACGATGAAGGCGCCATAAAACCAATTGCCGACATAGATGTGCTTGACCCGGCGTCGGGCAATGGTGGCAAAGAATAAATAGGCGTAGGCGAGCCAGACCACCGTGACCAACAAGGCGATAGGCCACTCCATTTCCGCGTATTCCTTGGAGGTGGTGTAACCCAATGGATAAGTAACCAGCATGGCCAGAATGGCTGCTTGCCAGCCCCAGAATACCAACCGGGCCAGACTGTCCGATACCAATCGTACGTTGCTGGTGCGCTGCACCACATAGAACGAGGTGGCGAACAGCGCACTGCCGCCAAAGGCGAAGATCACCAGATTGGTATGAATGGGGCGCAGGCGACCGAAACTGGTCCACGACAGGTCGAAGTTGAGTTGCGGCCATACCAGCTGGGCGGCGATGAATACGCCCATGCCCATGCCGACGATGCCCCAGATCAGAGTCATCAGAGTGAACTGGCGGACCACCGTATAGTTGTAGGTGTCCGCTGAATCAAGTGGAGTCTCTTTGAACATGGGAAAATACCAGATGCACGCAAGGGGGGGATGCAAGGTTCGCCGCTCGCTCCCGGTCCGTGGATCTCCTCTACGGGGGACCTCGGTGGATCGTAAGCGTCAATGCACTCGTCGAGAGTGTCTGTTTGGCGGGGTGGTAAGTCTGAGCTTCCCGGAGTGCCGCAACAAACTAATAATAATGAGCGATTGGTTCATTATTTTTGATACAAACGCTTTAATGTCCTGTTCGTGCCTTCTATCGCGGGAAGGCCTGGCAGGGTCGATGCAATAAATCTGAACTGAAGCAGCAGTAAATTTCATTGTTACCTGTGCCTGGCTGACGGTTAGGATGACTGCCTGCCCACTCATGAAGCCTGAGCGATATGAGCCATCCTGCCTTGCACACTGCCCTGATTGATCTATTGGGCTGTGACGTGCCTGTCTTGTGCGCTGGAATGGGCGGCGTGGCTCGTCATCAACTGGCGGCCGCCGTCAGTAACGCCGGCGGCTTCGGTTGTCTGGGTATGGTGCGCGAGCCAGTCGCCCGAATCCGCGCAGAAGTGGCTGCCTATCGCCAGCTCAGCGAACGGCCTTTTGCAGTCAACTTGATTCCCGCCGCGACACCGGCCGAGCTGCTGCGCGCCCAGGTGCACGCCTGCCTGGAGCTGAAGGTGCCGGCCGTCGTGCTGTTCTGGGATGTGGACAGTGCCTTGATTCGCCTCCTCAAGGCCGAGGGTGTTCTGGTCATGCAGCAGATTGCCGCTCGGGCCCATGCCGAACAGGCCTTGGAGGCTGGCGTGGATGCGCTGATCGCGCAGGGCAGTGAGGCCGGCGGGCATGTTTGGGGCACGACGGGCAGCTTGGCGTTGCTGGCTGAAATCGTTAGCTTCAGCTCGGTTCCCGTTGTGGCCTGTGGCGGGATCGCCAGTGGCGAGGCGCTGGTGGCCGCCTTGGCGCTGGGTGCCCAGGGAGTGTGCTGCGGTTCGGCGTTCCTGGCTACCCATGAGGCCAATGCCCACGACTACCACAAGCAGCAGCTGGTGAAGGCGGGCGCTGGGGATACCGTGCTCAGCGAGCGTTTCTTTCGCAATTGGCCAATGACCGCCCCGGTGCGGGTACTGCCCAACGCGGTAACCCGTGGCGAATACGATGTCTTGTACGCCAAGCGGGAAACGCCTGTGATCGGTGAGCAGGACGGCCGGCCGGTCCACCTGTTCTCCACCGATTCACCCTTGAAGGGTGCCCAAGGAAAATTGGCTGATATGCCGATTTATGCTGGCCAATCCTGTGGGCAGATTCACCAGATCTGCAGCGCCGCCGAGCGACTGGAGCAACTGGTTCATCAGGCTGAATGTGTACTGGGGCGTTTTGACCAGTTCTGACACAAGGAGCAGGTTATGCAGACGCAAACGCTGGGAATTGAGCGTGACACGTTGATCGAGGCACTCAATGAATTGCTGAGCGCGGAGCGGGCCGGTGCGCAGGTCGCCGCCGCCAGCCTCAAGGAAGCCACTAAAGACCGACAGCGCAGCGTGCTGCAGCAGGTGCATCGCGGTGAGGCCGACAGCTGCAGGCGGTTGCGCGGTTGTGTGCTGCTGCTGGGCGCCGAGCCGAGCCGTGAACGGGGTGCTTTCTATGAGAAATGCATGGCGATTGCCGATCTGAGCGAACGCCTGGCCCTGGTAGATCGCGGGCAGAAATGGGTTATTCGCAAAGTGGAGGCGTTGCTGGTGGAGATTACCCATCCGCAGATTCGTCAGGAGTTGCAAGCCGTGCTGGATACGCATGAAATAAATAGCGACGACTATGCGGCCCAGCTCGAGCAACTGCGGTAACCACTCCTGTAGGTTGCACATTCTGAACGTAAAAAGGCGCCCTGCAAGGCGCCTTTTTACGTTCATGGCGTGGTGGGCTTACTTGCCCTGCCAGCGCTTGAGTACCAGCGTGGCATTGGTACCGCCAAAGCCGAAGCTGTTGCTCATGATGGTGTCGATCTTGGCATTTTCGACGGTCTTGCGCTGGATCGGCAGGTCGGCGACTTCCGGGTCCAGTTCGTCGATGTTGGCCGAGCCGGCGATGAAGTTACCTTCCATCATCAACATGCAGTAGATGGCTTCCTGCACACCGGCTGCCCCCAGCGAGTGACCCGACAGGCTCTTGGTGGAGCTGATGGCCGGTGCCTTGTCGCCAAACACTTCACGCACCGCGCGGCCTTCGGCGCTGTCGCCAACCGGGGTCGAA
Organism: Serpens gallinarum; assembly: GCF_014836765.1. GTDB lineage: Bacteria > Pseudomonadota > Gammaproteobacteria > Pseudomonadales > Pseudomonadaceae > Serpens > Serpens gallinarum. The sequence continues at coordinate 146,986 of NZ_JACSQG010000004.1, read as the reverse complement.
GTGCCATGGGTGTTCAGGTAGTCGATTGGTGTGTCGACAGTGGCGAGTGCCTGCTGCATGCAGCGCACCGCGCCTTCGCCGCTCGGGGCAACCATGTCGTAGCCATCGGAGGTGGCGCCGTAGCCGACGATCTCGGCGTAGATCTTGGCGCCGCGTGCCAGAGCGTGCTCGAGCTCCTCGACCACCACCATGCCGCCGCCGCCGGCGATGACGAAACCGTCACGCTTGGCGTCATAGGCGCGGGAGGCCTTTTCCGGCGTCTCGTTGTACTGGGTGGACAGTGCACCCATGGCGTCGAACAGGAAGCTCTGGCTCCAGTGCTCTTCTTCACCGCCGCCGGCAAAGACGATGTCCTGCTTGCCCAGCTGGATTTGTTCCACGGCGTTACCGATGCAGTGGGCACTGGTGGCGCAGGCAGAGGAGATCGAGTAGTTCACGCCTTTGATCTTGAAGGGCGTGGCCAGGCAGGCGGAAACGGTGCTGCCCATGGTGCGCGGTACACGGTATGGGCCGACGCGCTTGACGCCTTTCTCGCGCAGGATGTCCATGGCTTCCATCTGGTTGAAGGTGGATGCGCCGCCGGAGCCGGCGATCAGGCCGGTACGCGTATTCGATACCAGCTCTTCGCTCAGACCGGCATCTGCAATGGCCTGTTGCATGGACAGATAGGCATAGGCCGCCGCGTCGCCCATGAACCGGTAGACCTTGCGGTCGATCAGCTCTTCCAGGTTCAGGTCCACCGAGCCGGAAACCTGGCTGCGCAAGCCCATTTCGGCATAGGACGGGTTGAAACGGATGCCCGGACGGCTTTCGCGCAGGCTGGCGGAAACAGAGGCTTTGTCAGTGCCCAGGCAGGAAACGATGCCCAGACCGGTAATCACGACGCGACGCATGCGGATACCCTTCAAAAATTGTCAGTGGAGGTGAACAGACCGACGCGCAGGCCTTCGGCACTGTAGATTTCGCGGCCATCCACGCTGACAGTACCATCGGCGATGGCGAGGATCAGCGAGCGATTGATGGTGCGCTTGATGTGCAGGTTGTAGGTAACTTTCTTGGCGGTAGGCAGTACTTGGCCGAAGAATTTCACTTCGCCCGAGCCCAGCGCACGGCCTCGCCCAGGGTTGCCCTGCCAGCCGAGGAAAAATCCGACCAGTTGCCACATGGCATCCAGGCCCAGGCAGCCTGGCATGACCGGGTCGCCTTCAAAATGGCAACCGAAGAACCACAGGTCTGGATGAATATCGAGCTCGGCAACGATTTCACCCTTGCCGTACTTGCCGCCGTTCTCGGTAATGTGAGTGATCCGGTCGATCATCAGCATGTTCGGAGCGGGCAGTTGAGCATTACCCGGGCCAAACAGCTCACCGCGGCTGCAAAGCAGCAACTCTTCCCGAGTGAATGCGTTCTGTTGTGTCATGCGTGCTCCTCAAAAAAATCCCCTGGCACTTAGTCTGTGCTGGGTCAAGCGTTCTGCCGGCGCAGTCCCTTGGGCGGCTTAGCCTTAGAGACATCCAGCTTGGGATGAAAGTCACAGCGAACAGAGTACAGTTGTTCACTTTAACTGTGCACAAGCTTGTTTGTATTTGGCTTACTTTAGCATTCCTCGCTAACGGCTTTGGTTGGGCAAGGAAGCCAGTGCAGCAGTATTTTATGCAAATCGGTCCGTTTGAAGGGTTTGGCCAGATAATCGTTCATCCCCGCAGCCAGGCAGCGCTCCCGGTCTTCATGCTGGGCGCTGGCAGTCAGGGCGATAATTGGTGTGGCGAAATGTTCTCTCAACTGACGTATGCGTCGGGTTGTTGTATAGCCGTCCAGGTCGGGTAGCTGGCAGTCCATCAGGATGACCGCAAAGCGGCCATGCTCGGCCAAGTGCAGGGCCTGCAAGCCATCGCCTGCCATTGTCACCTGATAACCGAGGCTACGCAGCATGGCCTCGATGACGGTCTGATTGACCGGGTTGTCTTCCACCAGCAGTACGGATTGGCCATGCCCCAGTGGCTCCAGGGTGCTGGGCGGGGGTGTCGGCTGCGCTGATTGCGCAAATGCCAACTCCAGTTCAAGGATGAAGGTAGAGCCCTGTTCCGGCTGACTCTGAGCATATAGCCGGCCTGCCATTCCCTCTGCCAACGTGCGTGCAATGGACAGTCCCAACCCGGTCCCGCCATACCGACGGGAGATCGAATTGTCCGCTTGTTGGAATGGATCGAACATGTTTTCCAGGCGTTCACTGGAAATGCCGATACCTGTGTCATGCACCGCGCAACGAAGGTACAACTGTTGCTCGTTTAGCGCATGCCAGCGAACGTCCACTTGTACGCCGCCACTCTCGGTGAACTTCAACGCATTACCCAGCAGATTGACCAGAATTTGCCGAATGCGCGTTGGGTCTCCGTAGACTTCCAGGCCTTGCAAGCTCGGTTGCGCGGTGAGCGCCAAGCTCAGCTGTTGTTTGTAGGCGGAGTGCCGGAAGGCTTGTAGCGTGTCTTGAAGCAACTCTTCCAGCTTGAAAGGAATGGATTCAAAGTGCAGAGCGCCGCGCTCGAGGCGTGAAAAGTCGAGGATATCGTTGATCACTCTGAGCAGATGTTCGGTGGACTGGTTGGCCAGCGCTGTGTATTCAGCCTGTTCACAGTTCATGTCAGTGGTTTCCAGCAGCTGCAACATGCCCAGCACGCCATTCATCGGGGTTCGCAGTTCGTGGCTCATCATGGCCAGAAATTCTGACTTGGTGCGGTTGGCTGCTTCAGCCTCCTCTCGCGCCTCGACCAGCTCACCAATGATCTGCCGCTGATCTTGGCTGGCCTGATCAAGGGCTGAAGCCAACTGGTTTATGTGCCGACTCAGGTCGCCGAGTTCCCGCTGGCGAGGCTCAGCCAAGGGCGTCGCATAGTCGCCTTTCTCGATGGCTTGTAGCGCACGGCCCATTGCACTGATCGGTTTGGACAGGCTGCTTGCCAAGCGCCGTGCCAGCCATAGCGTGCAGGCCAGCGCGAATATGGCCAAGAGGCCGGCGCGCAGGAGCAAGTGTTGCTGGCGTTGGGAAACGGCATCGGTGGTCATGTAGACGTTCACCCAGCCCACTTGATCGTCGCTGGTGGATGCCTTGGCAGCAGGCTGGAACAGAAAGGGGTCGTGCAAGAGGATTTTTTGTCGGCGGATTGGCGCCCGAAAAAACAGCTGACGATCCACCGCCTCGGTGGGGGGCGTGCCCGCATGAGCCAGCAGTCTATCCTGGCGATTGAACACTTCCACATAGCGCACATGAGGCGTACTCAGAGTGGCCCTGAGAAGGCCGTCGAGTACCGCCACGTTGCCGGTGATGACGCCATATTCTACTGCCGGGGCCAACTGGTTAGCGATCAGTTGGCCAGTGTCATTAAGCTCAATGCGCAGCTCATGCAGCCGGGTAAAGGTGAAATACAACGTCAGCACCACGCCCAATAACAGGGCCGGGACCAAGCTGACCAATAAAGTATGGGTGTGAATATTGCTGTGATACCAACCCTTTCCCCAGCTTCTCATGGGGTGATCTCCAAGTGTTGCAGGCGGTTGACCAGAGCGTGTTTATCGCCGAGCGAAATGCCGAGCGACCGGCCAACTTGCAGGTTGCGCATAATCTGGAAGGATTCGGGATAAATGCTGGCGGGCCAGCTTAGCGGATCGCGATCAAGCAACTGATTGATGCTTTTCAGCCAGTCTTCCTGATTGCTGTAAGTGCTGGCCAGGCTTCCTGCGCGGATAAAAGCGGCGGTTGGGCCAATCAGGGGAATGCGCCGGCCATAACTGCTCAGGAGCAGGGTCTTGATGGTAGAGGAATTGTACAGTTGGGCGTCATCCAGGCCGAACAGCACATCGCTGTGATCGAGCACCCGGTGCAACGGACGTGTGTCGTTGCTGTTGGGCCAGAACTGGGCATTGATCTGGAGTCCATGATCCGATGCGGCCTGGCGAAGCTCATTGACCAAAAAGCCACTGTCATTGCCATAGAGCACGCCGATTCGCTGGCCGTGGGGCAGCGCTTCACGAATCAGGTTCAATTGGCGAGCAAGCGGTGGATCGCTCCAGAGCAGAATGATGCCAGGCGGTTCGCGCTTGTCGAGAATCTTGCGTGCCTGTACTCGGCTGACTTGCAGCACGATGGTGGGAGGGCCTTGAACGGAGCGTTGCCTCCAGTCGAGTAATTGCGGACCGATAAGAATCAGACGGCTATCGTGATTCATTTGCGCGCTGGAAGGCAGTTCGTGGGTGGCGATAAAGCGCACCCGGTCCTGGGGCCTGGCTACGGTCAGGCTGTCGATGAACGCCTGCATGGCCGGGCCGTTGCTATAGGCCGCAACCGTTATATCGAGCGCTCTGGCCGTTGCTAGCCAGAGCATCAGCCCCAGAAGCAGGCATAGATTGACTTGTTTCTTCCCTGAAAATGTTGGCATGTCGGCTAGATTTCCAATCCCGCTGACAGCCAGAAGACATGTCGCTGCCTGTAATTGGTGTTTCTTCCTCCGAGGTGGTTGTCGTCGAGGCGTTGCTGCCAGGTACCGCTTAGCGTCGTCTGGGTCGAACCGACCTGCAGGCGCTTGGCAACATGTAAATCGACTCGCTCGAAACGCAGGGTATTGAGGCTGTTGGCTCCCAGGTAAGTCAGGCCGCTGTTCCAGCCCCGGCTCCAGTCACGCAGCCAGCTCAAAGAACCGCTGTGTCGCGGGGTCAGCTCGCTATCGTAGTGATGGGTAGCCTCGAATTCGATATAGGCGTAGCTCAGCCGGAGGCGGTCACGTAAACCGAGTCGCCAGTCGCCTTCAGCTTCCCAGCCCTTGAAGCTCAGACGGTCGTCATTGCCAGGGCTGAAATTGCCAATTTCAGGCCAGTGGGTGATCAGGTCAGTGATGTCTTCGTTAAACAGGCGCAAATCAAGGTGCAGGCCCAAGCTGGAAAAGTGGCCGTTGTAACCCAGTTCCCGAGAAATGATCCGTTCTTGCGCCAAGCCGCCAGAAACTTTGCTGCGCGCCGGGTAATACATCGCTGTCTGGCCCATGATGGCTGGAGTGAGGTCGCGTATGTAGAACTGCCAATCGGCCGCTTCCTCAAACATGTCCGGCGAGCGTACCGCCTCGGAGTAAACCACACGAAGGCCATGGCCTGGATAGAACAAGTAGTTGAGAGCCAGGCGCGGCGATAGCGAGTCGCCGATCATGCTGTCATCTTCGTACATGGCGCCGCCCTGCAGTAGCCAGTGACGATTCATGTACCACTCGAACTGGCCGAATAATCTGACAATGTCCTTGCTGCGTGAGCCGTTGAAAAATGTTTCCGAGTCAACTGCGTCGTGACGATAGCCTGCACCGCTGATAATACGCAGGTTGTCCGATAGGCTGAGAATGTCTTGGATTTCCAGGTCGTAGCGGGTTTCCCGGCTGTTCTTGTTAATTAAGCCGCAGGAATATGCAGGGGCAGACAGGCCCGTTTCGAAGCAGGCACGCCATTCCTGAAGGCGTTCCCAATGTTGCGCCGCGCCAAGTACAGACAGGCTGTGATGGGGAGACAAGTCGAGATTCCAGCGTAGGCTGGCGGCGTAGTCGCGGGCTTGGATTTCAGTTCGTGGTGCCTGCGCGGCAACTATGGCTGCGTCCTCATGGGTTGCGTGATTTTTGAAAAGAGCATCGCCCGTGATGAGTTCATAGTTGGGCTCTTGATTAATACCGTCCTTCAACGCCAGTTGCCAGTCAAAGGAATGTTGGCTATTCAGCTCATGATTGGCACGTAGATTAAAGCGCGACAGGCGCTGACTATCGGGAAAGTCATTGCCACGACGATCCAAGTCGAAGCGATCATGATCGAATCCCGAGAGTGAGACGCGCATGGCGCCGTTTTCCCAGCCGAAACCCTGCCGGGCGTACCAGTCTTCGATGCCCCGCTTACCGGTGGTGTAGGACAGCCGGCTACCCTGACTGTCGCTCGGTTTCTGAGTAATGATATTAATCACGCCCAGCAGAGCGTTGGCTCCATAGCTGACCGTGTTGGGGCCACGAAACACCTCGATGCGCTCGATATCTTCCAGCGCCACGGGAATGTCCACCCAGTCGACCTGCGCCAGCGCCGGGCGATACACCGAGCGACCATCCACCAGAACTTGCAGGCGCCGCGCGCCCGCGCCCAGGCCTCCGTGGTAGTTAACATTAGTGGCACTGCCTTCCGGAATAACAAGCATCCCCGGCACCAGACGCAGCAGTTCGGTCAGCTCCCGCGCGCCGCTGGCCTGGATCAACTGTCGATCGATTACGCTGATACTGCCCGGCACCGCCGCGGGGGCCTGATGCAGGCGCGTGGCGGTGAGAACCTCGGGAAGCGGCGGGTTATCGAGAAACAATTCATAGGCGCCAGCCAGACTGCTTGCTGACAGGCCGAACACAAGGGAAGCGAGGCGCAATGCGTGGTTGGGCAAGGGGAGAGCTCAGGCCAAAAAAACAGGCGGGCATGTTAACCGAGTCCGATGGTTTTTTCCGGTAGGCCAGTGGCTGGTCGTGGCAGGTTGTCACCGTATAATGCCCGGTATTGCCACCCGGTGGCTGGAGATGGAAACGAATGACAGTACAACAACCCATAGCAGTGATCGGCGGCGGCAGCTTTGGAACGGCCATAGCCAATCTGCTGGCGGAAAACGGCCAGGCTGTGCATCTGTGGATGCGCGATCCTGAGCAGGCCGAGGCGATTCGTAGCAACCGCGAGAACCCGCGTTATCTGAAAGGGGTAAGGATCCTCGACGGCGTTCAACCGACCAGTGATCTGCCAGCCACGCTCGCCGCCTGCGAGCTGGTATTTGTGGCGCTGCCGTCCAGTGCCTTGCGCCAGGCCCTGCAGCCGGTTTGCGAAGCGTTGACCGGGAAAATGCTGGTGAGTACCACCAAGGGCATCGAGGCGCAGAGCTTCAAGCTGATGAGCCAGATCCTTGAGGAAATCGCCCCGGATGCGCGCATCGGCGTGCTATCGGGCCCGAATCTGGCGCGCGAAGTGGCCGAGCATGCGCTGACTGCTTCGGTGATTGCCAGCGAAGACGAGGCACTGTGCCGTAAGGTGCAGGAAACCCTGCACGGGCGGACGTTTCGCGTCTACGCCAGCCGAGACCGCTTCGGTGTCGAGCTGGGTGGCGCATTGAAAAACGTCTACGCGATCATGTCCGGCATGGCTGCGGCCCTGGGTATGGGTGAAAACACCAAAAGCATGCTGATCACCCGCGCCTTGGCGGAGATGACCCGCTTCGCCGTGAACCTGGGCGCTAACCCGATGACCTTCCTGGGCCTGGCCGGCGTGGGTGACCTGATTGTCACCTGCTCCTCGCCCAAGAGCCGCAATTATCAAGTGGGCCATGCGCTAGGCGAAGGCTTGAGCCTGGAAAACGCGGTTGGGCGTATCGGCGAAGTGGCCGAGGGGGTAAATACCATAAAGGTCCTCAAGGCCAAGGCCGATGAGTTGCAGGTCTATATGCCGCTGGTGACCGGCCTGCATGCCATTTTGTTCGAGGGACGTACACTGGAACAGGTCATCGAGGCTCTGATGAGTGGTGAACCCAAAACGGATGTGGATTTCATTTCAGCCAGCGGTTTTTAGCCGGCCGTAGAAGCTCGGCGGGTAGTTCACACAAAGTGCCTGCCGGAGCGTGCAATGTGCTGACAGTCATCTATTAGGAGTTTTTTCCATGCAAGACCCCAAAGCCGAACTGCAGCGCGAAGCGCTGCTGCTGCGCATCCTCTGGATGGTGTTTTTCATGATTGTCTGGCAGCTGGCTGAACTGCTGCTACTCGGCGTGGTGCTGGTCCAGTTGGGTTTCAGGCTGGTAAAGGGCGCGCCCAAGCGCAGCGTCATGGATTTTGGCGACAGCCTGAGCCAGTACCTGGCGCAAATTGGCCGCTTCGGGACCTTCCACAGCGAGATCAAGCCGTGGCCCTTTGCCGACTGGCCTGCTCCCCGTGAACCGCAGTGCGAAACCGAGCCAGCCGTGACTCCTGCTCCTGCACAGGCTGCCGAGGCGCAGCCCAAGCCATGAAGCTGTGGTTGATGCGCCATGGCCAGGCGGTACAACAGGCGCCGCGCGATGCGTTGCGTGTACTGACGCAGCATGGATGCAAGGAGGCTCTCGACAGTGCCGGTCAGCTGTTGGGTCGACCCTTGCAGGCCATATTGGTCAGCCCTTTTGTGCGCGCCCGACAAACAGCGGATAGGGTCTGCCAGGCGCTGGATTATCGCGGCATCATTGAAATCCATGACTGGCTGACGCCCGACAGCGACGTCAGGCATGCGCTGGATAGGTTGGCCGAACGCCAAGAAGACGAACTTCTGCTGGTCAGCCATCAGCCGTTGGTGGGCGGGTTGGCCGGCCTTCTGATGCATGGGCATCGCCAAGCGCCACTGCCCATGCAAACGGGAAGTCTGGCTGGGTTGGAAGGAGAAATGATACTGGCCGGAGGGCTGATTCTGAGCCATCTGCATCACCCTCACTGCTGATTGACGGCAGCAACCTTGTTGCGTGCCGCTTGCACAAACGCCTCCTGCGTGGAATATTCGACCAAGCAAGTGCTTGGTTGCTTTATAAAAATAAAAAAGGAGGAATCCTCGTGGCTATGGTGCAACGATTGCCGCTCGACGCGTTTTTTCAGCGTGAAACCACTCATCCCCATAAACGCTACATGGTCCAGCCGCAAGTCGGAGGGCAGATCGAAGAATTGAGCTGGGCCCAGGTCGGGAATCAGGCTCGACGTGCCGCAGCCTGGTTGCGCGCCCAGGAGCTGGAACCGGGCAGTCGCATCGCAATCATCTCGAAAAACTGCGCACACTGGATTATTGCCGACCTGGCGATCTGGATGGCGGGGCATGTGTCGGTGCCGTTGTACCCCAACCTCACGGCCGAATCGGTCCGTCAGATACTTGAGCATTCGGAAAGCGTGCTGGCTTTTATCGGCAAGCTGGATGATTGGCCAGCCATGTCCGGCGGCGTTCCGGAAGGTGTGCCCACGGTAGGTCTGCCGTTGCGCCCAGCGGGTCGTTTCGACAGCCTGTGGAGCGATCTGCAAGCATTTGAGCCTATCAGCGACAACCCGCAGCCAGCGGCCGACCAGTTAGCCACGATCATCTATACCTCCGGCACCACCGGCATGCCCAAAGGGGTGATGCACACCTTCGCCAACTTCGGCTACACCGGCAGCCAGGCCGTGGAACTATTCGATGTAGGCGCCGATGACCGGGTGTTGTCCTATCTGCCGCTGTGCCATGTGGCCGAACGCATGTTCGTACAAATGGTATCGATCTACGCGGGGCAATCGATTTTCTTTGCCGAAAGCCTGGACACCTTCGTTCACGATATTCGCCGCGCTCGGCCCACGGTATTCTTCGGTGTTCCCCGTATCTGGGGCAAATTCCAGATGGGTGTGTTCAGCAAGATGCCGCCCAAGAAACTTGATCGCCTGCTGAAGATCCCGTTCCTGGGACGGGTGATGGCGCGCAAGGTGCTGGCCGGCTTGGGCCTTGATGCGGTGCGCTATGCCATGTCCGGCGGGGCGCCGGTGCCGGATGCGCTGGTGGACTGGTATCAGCGATTGGGCCTGGAAATACTCGAAGTCTATGGCATGACCGAAAACTGCGGTTATTCCCACGTGGGTCGGCCGGGGAGCCGTAAATCCGGCTGGATCGGCCAGAGCAATCCCGGTGTGGACGTACGCATCAGTGAACAGGGTGAAGTTCAGGTGCGCAGCGGCTCCGTCACCCAAGGTTATTACAAGCAACCGCAACTGACCGCAGAAACCATCACCGAGGATGGCTTCCTATGCACCGGCGACAAGGGCGAACAGGACGGCGACGGTTACCTGCGCCTGACCGGACGAATCAAGGAAATTTTCAAGACCAGCAAGGGCAAGTACGTTGCGCCGGCGCCCATCGAGAATCGCCTGGCGGCACATTCGGAGATCGAACAGGTGTGCGTGGTGGGTGATGGCCTGCCGCAGCCGATCGCGTTGTGCGTATTGTCCGAGGCCGGGCGCAAAGAGCTGCGAGAGTCGTTGCAGGGCAGCTTGGTGGAGTTGCTGGAAAGGATCAATGACAGCCTCGATAAGCACGAGAGATTGCGTGCGCTTATTGTGATCGATGACGTATGGGCGGTGGAGAACGGCTTTCTTACTCCCACCCTGAAAATCAAGCGGGCCGTAATTGAAGGCGTCTACGGGCCACGTTTCCACGAATGGATGGAGTACGGCACGCTGGTTCATTGGCATGATGAAATCTGATAAGTCGCACACACAGGAGCGTTCCCATGGCGATTTGGCGTCAAACCCCCAATCCTGAGCAACTCACTGCGGCGTTGGAAAACACCATAGGTGAAGTGCTGGATATCCGTTTCGAGGCGTTCGATGACGAGACCCTCACCGCCAGCATGGCGGTGGATAAGCGCACCCATCAACCTTATGGCCTGCTGCATGGCGGCGCCTCGGTCGTGCTGGCGGAAACGGTAGGCTCGATGGCCAGTTACCTGTGTATCGATCCCGAGCGCTTTTACTGCGTCGGCCTGGAGGTGAATGCCAATCACCTGCGCGGCCTGCGCAGCGGTCGGGTGACGGCCGTGGCGCGGGCGGTGCATCTGGGCCGTACGACCCATGTGTGGGATATCCGTCTGAGCGGCGAGGACCGCAAAGCCAGCTGTATTTCACGGCTGACTGTTGCTGTTGTCCCCCATGGAGAAGCGCCGCCAAAGACATGATGTGGAAGGGGGATTTGGCCGAAGGTGCACATGTAACCCGGTGGTTGACGCTGGATTGGCAGCCAGTGATGGCCTTGCCGGCGCATTTTGGCCATAGAGCCCTGCTGATGGGCGCTTATGGTCGTTGTTGCGTCGAACGTCACTGCTGACAATTCGCCTTCGACTGCCAGTGGCCATTCCTCATGTCTGACACCCTGTTCTTTGCCCATGCCAACGGTTTTCCCTCAGCCACCTACGGCAAGCTGTTTGCCGCCCTGGAACCGGACTATCGCGTCCATCATCTGGCGCAGCACGCTCACGATCCACGCTTCCCGGTGAATGACAATTGGGAAAATCTGGTTGCCGAGCTGCTCTATCACCTGGAACCCTTGGATGAGCCTGTGTGGGGCGTGGGTCATTCGCTGGGGGGCGTGCTGCACTATCACGCAGCGTTACGCCGCCCGGAGCTCTATCGGGGCCTGGTGCTGCTTGATTCACCATTGCTGACCCTGCCTGACCGTTGGCTGGTGCGCGCGGCCAAGCGTTTTGGCTTCATTGATCGACTGACGCCGGCAGGGCGTACCCTGGGCCGGCGCGAAGCCTTTGCTGATCACGCCGAGGCGCAGGCTTATTTTGCCGGCAAGCGTTTGTTCAGGCGTTTCGATCCCGACTGCTTGGAAGACTACGTTCGCCATGGCCTGACTCCCTGCGAGCAGGGACTGCGCTTGAAATTTGATCCTGCCACTGAAATCGGTATCTATCGCAGCGTGCCCCATAGCAATCCTGGCCGCGCACCGCACTTGGCTGTGCCGCTGGCCATGGTCCGCGGGCGCCAAAGCCGTACCGTGATGCCGCACCAGATACGCCAGGTGCGGCGTATGCCCAAAGGCGAATCGCTGTCACTGCCGGGCGGACACATGTTTCCCCTGGAGCAACCGCAGGCAACCGCCGAGCTGATTCGTGGCCTGTTCCAACGCTGGACTGACGAGAGAGCAACACCATGAGTGCCAAGGTCGAGGAAATTCGTTTAAACCTGCCGCATATCGAACTGGCGGCTCATCTGTATGGCCCGGAAGACGGTAAACCCGTATTGGCTCTGCATGGCTGGCTGGATAATGCCGCCACCTTCCATCGCTTGGCGCCGAAGTTGGAGGGGCTGCGCATCGTGGCGCTGGATTTTGCCGGCCACGGTCATTCCGGGCACCGCGCGCCGGGCGCGAGCTACCTGCTCTGGGATTACGCACTCGATGTGCTGATGGTCGCCGAACAATTGGGCTGGCAGCGCTTTTCCCTGCTTGGACATTCCATGGGTGCCATCGTGTCCGTTCTGCTGGCCGCCGCCATGCCCCAGCGCATCGAGCGCCTGGCGTTGATCGATGGCCTGGTGCCCTATGTCGGCGAAGCGGACCGCGCCCCTGAAAAGCTCGGCGAAGCCTTGCAAGCGCAGCTCGACCTGCGCGCCAAGCGCAAACCGGTATATGCCCAGATCGAACGTGCCGTGGATGCTCGCATGCAGGGTGTCGGCGCCGTAAGCCGCGAAGCCGCCGAGCTGTTGGCGGGTCGCGGATTGATGCCGACCGCCGGCGGTTATACCTGGCGCACCGATGCGCGACTGACTTTACCCAGCCCGCTGCGGCTGACCCGTGCCCACGCGCGGGCGTTTGTCGAAGCGCTGCAATGTCCGGTCGATCTCGTCCTCGCCGAGCAGGGCATGCTGAGCGGCGAGCCGCTGTTACTTGCCTGGCTGGAGCATCTGCCCCTTAGCGTGCACCGCCTGGCCGGGGGGCATCATCTGCATCTGGATGATGAGGCTGGCGCGCAATCGGTAGCAGACTGTTTCAATCGCGCTTTCCAGGCGCCTTGACTTGCCCGTGGCAAGTGGCGAGGCTGGGCACATTGCCACGGGAGAGCTCCAATGATCGATCTGTACACCGCCGCCACGCCCAATGGCCACAAGGTTTCCATTGCCCTGGAAGAACTGGGGCTTGCCTATGAAACCCATATATTGAGTTTCGACAAGCAGGAACAAAAGGCGCCGGAATTCCTGAAGATCAACCCCAATGGCCGTATTCCGGCCATTGTCGATCGTGACAACGACCACTTTGCGGTCTTTGAGTCTGGCGCGATTCTGCTCTACCTGGCGGAAAAAACCGGACGTCTATTGCCCGCCGATGTGAAAGGTCGTTCGACGGTCATCCAGTGGCTGATGTTCCAGATGGGCGGCGTCGGACCCATGCAGGGCCAGGCCAACGTGTTTTACCGCTACTTTCCGGAAAAACTGCCGAGCGCCATCGAGCGTTACCAGCACGAGACGCGGCGTTTGTACCAGGTACTGGATGGGCGTCTGGCCCAGGTCGAATACCTGGCCGGTGACTACACCATTGCCGATATCGCCACCTATCCCTGGGTCAGCATGCATGAATGGGCCGGTGTGTCGGTCGACGGTCTCGAGCATCTGCGACGCTGGATGAGCGCTCTGGCAACTCGCCCGGCGGTGCAGCGCGGCCTGGAAATACCCCCGCGCAGTGATCGCGGCAACGAAGAAGCGCAGGTGAAATCTGCCCAAACCATGTTAATGCGCTGAGGGCCGAATGCGTCTTTTCCTAGTGATGGCTTCGGCCTTGTATAGCGTTTCCCTGCTGGCCGACGTACCGGGCAGTCACGATCTGGATGAGCTGCCGCGGTATCCTCGCGCGGAAATCGTCGATTTCACTCACCAGGCCAGCGAAGAGCGGCTATACCCGCAAAGCTCGATCAGCCGTATCAGTGGCCGCTTGCGTTACGAGCGCGCCGTGACAGCCCAGGGCGACTTGACCAGAGTCACCTATCGCTTGCCCACCGAGGGCGCTTCGAAAGAGGCCTTCACAGCTGCCCGTCTGGCTTTGATGGAGCAGGGCGCGCATTTGCTCTACTGGTGCGAGGCGCGCGACTGCGGCTCCAGCAGCCTGTGGGCCAATTCGGTCTTCGGTAATGCCACCTTGTATGGCCCTGATGGGCAGCAAGCCTATGCGCTGTTGCGGCTGGCCGAGCCCAAGGAGGACAGCCTTATAGCGCTCTATGCGATTACCCGTGGCAACCGCCGCGCCTACCTGCATGCCGAACGACTGGACGCACAAGCCGAGCTGGGTGTGTTGTTGCCGACACCGGCCACGTTGCAATTGCAGCTGCGCGAAGTGGGTGAGCTGGATCTGGGGTTGCTGGAAGGGGAGCCGAACCAGACCTGGGTAGAGGTGCTGGTGCGGATGCTCAACCTGGATTCCACCGCCCGCGTCCGACTGTCCGGCAGTAATTCAGCGGCCTGGCGCGATGCTCTGGTGGCTCGGGGCGTTCTGACTACCCGCTTGGAAGTGGGCAAAACCTCCGGCGATGGCCTGCACGTCGAGTTGTTGCGTTGATGGGCTGAAATCCTCGGCAACCCAACAGACTTGTCAAGCGCCGAGCAGCCGCTTTGGCATATTTTTCAACGGCCTGGCAAGAGGTCCGGAAAATAGCCGAGCACACTGTGTAGACTCCGTATCTTGTCATGGGCGGCCTTCCTGGCCGTCCGCGATTCTTCCCTTATTGCCGTTGACGCCCACGTGCGCAGGTCCCCTATGCGATGCTGAACAATGACCGCTTGTTGGTACAAATTCTTCTCCTGGGTTTGCTGGGCGCCTGTATCTGGGTCCTGACGCCGTTCTGGTCGGCTTTGTTCTGGGCTGCGGTCCTGGCATTTGCCAGCTGGCCGTTGATGCGCCTGCTCACTCGCTTGCTGCCGGGCCGGGAAACCGCTGCCGCCGGGTTACTTACTGCCGGCTGGATGCTGCTGGTAGCGGTCCCCCTGGTCATGCTGGGGTTCAACCTGGCCGATCACATTCGTGATGTCACGGGCCTGATCAATGACCTGAAGGGTGCCGGATTGCCCACCATGCCGACCTGGCTGGTAGATGTGCCGCTCATTGGCGACTGGCTGGCGGAAACCTGGCTCGACCTGGATGCCCAAGGGGCGGCGTTGTTTGACACTGTGCGTCCATATGTCGGTCGAGTCGGCAACTGGCTGTTGGCGCGCAGCGCGCAAATCGCCGGCGGCGTGCTGGAATTGGCATTGAGCCTGGTTCTGGTGTTCTTCTTCTATCGCGATGGCCCGCGCCTGGCGGCATTCATCCATAGCATGCTGGAACGGTTGATTGGCGCACGGGCTGACCACTACTTGGATCTTGTCGCCGGCACCGTGCAGCGGGTGGTCAATGGTGTGATCGGCACGGCTGCGGCGCAGGGTACGCTGGCGGCGATCGGCTTCTGGATTGCCGGAGTGCCGGGTGTCCTGATTCTCGGCGTGCTCACTTTTGTGTTCAGCCTGATTCCCATGGGGCCGCCGCTGGTGTGGATTCCGGCGGCAGCCTGGCTGGTCAGTCAGGAGGCGTATGGCATGGCACTCTTCCTGGCCATCTGGGGCACCTTCGTGATCAGCGGCGTGGACAACGTGCTCAAGCCTTATCTGATCAGCCGAGGCGGCAACCTGCCATTGGTGGTGGTGTTGCTCGGGGTCTTCGGCGGTCTCCTGGCCTTCGGCTTCATGGGATTGTTCCTGGGGCCGACCCTGTTGGCGGTCGCTTACAGCCTGTTGCACGACTGGGTGAGCAAGGCAGAGCCGGAGTCGCAGAACCCGCGGCCGTAAGTCAGTGCTTCGTCTCATAACGATCCAGCGTATCGCTGGCGATCTGCCGGCCCAGGACAATCAACTCCTGGGCTTTGTAGAACTCGAAGAAGCGACACACCCGCTTGGGAATGTTGATCAGCACATCCGGGGGGTAGCCCGCGATCTTGTACTGGGCGAGGGAGGTCTGCATGACCTCGAAGCTCTGGTTGATCAAGTCCAATAATGAAGCCGGCCCCACCTGATCGACAATGCGCGAGCCGCTGGCCGACTTGGGTGCGCCGGCGCGCTCGGGCGCGGCGGCAGGCTGCTGGGCTTCGGGGTGCGCGTCCTCGGGGGGCGTCGCAGAGGACAGCTCTGCTGCTCCCTGGTGGCCATTGCCGTTGAGTCCATTGCCGCGTAGGAAGGGCAAGCGCCTAAGCACAGCATCCATCCGTTTGGTCATGGCGGGAGGACGTTCGATGACTGGCAAGTTATAGCGGGCTTGCCCCGAGGCGTTGAGGTTGACGGCCACGATGAGGTCGCAATGGCTTGAGACCACCGGCACGATAGGCAACGGATTGAGCAGGCCACCGTCCACCAGCATGCGATTGCCCTGCATCACCGGCGTGAACAGGCTGGGAATGGCTGCCGAGGCGCGCATCGCCTGGTGTAGGCTGCCTTCTTGAAACCACAGCTCCTGCTGGTTGGTGAGGTCGGTGGCCACCGCGGTATAGGGGATCGGCAGATCTTCAATATTGATTTCGCCGAGCATGCTGTGGATCTTGCCGAAGACCTTGTCGCCACGCAGGGCGCCCAGTGAAAAGCTCACGTCCATCAGGCGCAGCACATCGAGGTAATCCAGGCTTTCGGTCCAGGCCCGGTATTCGGGCAATTTTCCAGCAGCATAGATGCCGCCGACCACGGCGCCCATCGAGCACCCGGCAATGCAGCCAATTTCATAGCCCCGCGACTCCAGTTCTTCGATCACGCCGATATGCGCATAACCCCTTGCCCCACCTGAGCCCAGTACCAGGGCAACTCGTTTCGACATGCTTACCTCCTTATTTCAAAAAGACGATACGCGTCCGAACGTATCGCGCCAAGCAGGGCGCTGAGAGTTATGGGCAAGGGCTAGGGTCGTTCCCGTTTTACTTACGGCTGCGCAAGGACATTCGCGCCGAAATGGGGAACAGACCTAGACTCAGCGTGGTACCTGAGCGCGGAGACATGACCAGTGAACGTCTGGATCAGTGTGGCACTGTTCGCCGTTGCCTTGGGTGGCTGCGCGGCGAAAACCTCGTATCGTGACAGTTGCGCCAATCATCTGGATGCCGCCTGGAAGGAGCTGGATATCGCTAAGGTAGAAGGCTTCGCGGGCAGCGTCAGCTATTCCAAGGCGGTGTCCTTGCTGACGGCGGCGAAAACCCAGCAGCAGTTCGAAGCCTTCCAGGGGTGTGCCGAGAAAGCTGAAAAAGCCCGGTTCTATATTCGCGAATCCCGCGAGGGGCGCTAGTAAGCGAAGCGCAACCTGGTTCACAGGAATGGCCGGTAGCAGCCCGGGGCGCTTTGCGCGGCCTGCAGCGGCCAGTAGCATCGGCCGTTCACTGAGGAGGCTGCATGCGCGCACAATTGGAAAGCTGCCTGGCGGCGATCAATGAGGTGATATTGGGCAAGGAGCCACAGGTGCGTCTGGCTCTGGCCTGCATACTGGCTCGTGGGCATCTGCTGATCGAGGACCTGCCCGGCATGGGCAAAACCACGCTTAGCCACGCGCTCGCGCGGGTTCTGGGCCTGGAATTCCAGCGTATCCAGTTCACCTCCGATTTGCTGCCCGGCGATATTCTCGGCACCTCGGTATTCGACAAGGCCAGTGGGGGATTCATCTTCCATCCGGGACCGATTTTCGCTGAGCTGGTTCTGGCCGATGAAATCAACCGCGCCACGCCAAAGAGCCAGAGCGCCTTGCTCGAGGCGATGGAAGAAGGCCAGGTGACCATTGAAGGGGCGACTCGCGCATTGCCGCAGCCGTTCTTTGTCATCGCCACGCAAAACCCCGCGAACCAGGGCGGCACGTTCGCCTTGCCTGAATCGCAGCTCGATCGCTTTCTGATGCGCTTGTCGCTAGGCTATCCGGCCCGCTCTGCAGAGCGGGCCTTGCTGCTCGGCACCGCACGACGCGATTTGCTGCCACGCCTGCAAGCGTTGCTGGACCATGCCGAGCTGGCCCGCGTCCAGGAAAGCGTGGCCCTGGTGCGGGTCAGCGATGCCCTGGTGGACTATGTGCTGCGTCTGGCCGAGGCGACCCGCCGCGAGTCGCAGTTCGCCTGCGGACTGTCGCCGCGCGGTAGCCTGGCCTTGCTCGGCGCCGCGCGCGCATGGGCCTACCTGGCCGGGCGTGACTATGTGATTCCCGAGGATGTCCAGGCGGTTCTGCCGGCTGTGGCGGGGCATCGTCTGCGGGAGCGTGCGCAGCAGGGCGAACAGGATGGTGGCGGGCTGGTGCGCTGGCTGCTTGATTACGTCCCGGCCGTCTGATGGCCGGCGAATCCACCTTTGCAAAACAGGTGCGCATACGCGGCGATCGCTGGTTGGCGCGACGTATTCCAGCAGCCCGACAGGTGCGCCTGAACCAGCGGCGCATTTTCATCCTGCCCAGTCGCGCCGGCGTGGCCTTTGCCGGAGTGCTGTTGTTGATGCTGCTGCTGGCGATCAACTACCAGCACAGTCTGGCTTATGCGCTCACCTTTCTGCTCGCCTCGGTGTTTGTCGTGGCCATCCTGCACACCTACCGCAACCTGTCTGGCCTGCAGTTGAGCGCCGGATCGGCCCCGGCCGTGTTTGCCGGGACACAGGCACGTATACGAGTCGTACTGCAGGCTGGGGCACGCAGCCATCGAGCGGTGAGTCTGGGCTGGAGCCACGCCAGGCAAGGAACCTGGCATGTCCCTGCCCTCGGGCAGACGGACTGCGATCTGCGCTTGCCCGCGTCACGCCGGGGCTGGCTGGTCGCACCGCGAATACGGGTGGAGAGCCGTTTTCCGCTGGGCTTGCTGGTGGCCTGGAGCTGGGTTGATCTACAACAGCGGGTGCTGGTGTATCCGCAGCCCGTGGTTGGCGTCTTACCCGGCAGGCGGGGCGCTGGCGAGGGAAGCCAGGGCAGTCAGTTGCAGGCCGAAGGCTGTGACGACTTCCAGGGATTGCGTACTTATCAGCCCGGCGATGGCCAGCGGCGCTTGCACTGGAAAGCGTTTTCCCGCGGTCAGGGCCTGCTGGTAAAAGCCTTCGCCGAGGAAACGGGCGAAGAATGGCTGTTGGATTTACAAACCCTCAGCGGGCCGCTGGAGGAGTGCTTGTCGCGTTTGTGCCAGGGCGTGCTGGAACTGTCTGAACAAGGATTGCGCTTCTGTTTGCGGTTGCCGGGCGTGACGCTAGGCCCGGACCGTGGTGACGGGCATCGTGAGGTGTGTTTGCGCGCGTTGGCGCTGTATGGCAGCAGAGAGGACAGGCCATGAGCGGGGCGGGCGGCATCCCGCGCATCAGCCTGGTGTGGCTGTTGGTTGCGCAACTGCTGGTCCTTGCCCCTTTTCTGACTCAGTTGCCGGTCTGGCTGGCGGCGCTATGGCTGGGCTGCGCGGCGTGGCGCGTGCAAATCTTTCGTATGCGCGCCACCTTTCCCACGGCCCGAACCAAGCTCGTATTGCTGCTGGGCTCGGCTGTTGGGGTCTATCTGTTCAGCGGAGGCCGTATTGGCATGGAAGTGGCCAGCGCGCTGCTGATTGCCGCCTTTATTCTCAAACTTGTGGAGATGCACAGCCGGCGTGATGCGCTGATTGTCATTTACCTCGGATTTTTCGCCGTAGTCACCGGTTATCTGTTCCAGAGCAGCATGTTTGCCGCGCTGTATAGTCTGTTGCCGGTCACCGCCCTGTTGGCGGCCTTGATCGGCTTGCACGAAGGCGACGGCGAACGGCCCTGGGCCACGCTGCGCCTGGCGGGGAGCCTGTTGCTGCAGGCCTTGCCCTTGATGCTTTTGCTGTTTGTATTCTTTCCCCGCCTTGGTCCGATCTGGTCACTGCCACAGGCGAGCCAGCAAGGCGTGACCGGATTGTCGGACCGTATGGCGCCGGGGGATATCGTTGAGCTTGGCCGTTCCGATGCCCTGGTATTTCGGGCCCGTTTCGAGGGTGCGGTGCCGGCGCGTGACCAGTTGTACTGGCGGGCGCTAACCCTGGACCAGTTCGATGGGCGTGAGTGGAGCAAGACGCCTTCGGGGTTTTCGGCCCCTGAACCGGGCTGGAGCAAGCGTGGCGAGGCTCTGCAATACAGCATTGTGATGCAGCCCAGCGGCAAGCCCTGGCTGTTCGCCCTGGATGTGCCGCAGTCACCGCTGCCGCGCGTGCGCATGTATGAGGATTTTCGTCTTGAGCACTATCGACCCGTGGAACAGGCACTGTTGTACGACGTGACGTCCTGGCCTGCGGCCTTGCGAGAGCCGACGCTATCGCCTGCCATGCAGCAACGCACCTTGCAATTGCCGCTGTCAGGCAATCCGCAGACACGAGCCTGGGCCGAGCAATTGCGCCGGGATCATCCCGACCCCACGGCGCTGGTTGAGGCCTTGCTGGTGCACTTCAACCGAGAGCCTTACGGCTACACGCTGCGTCCGCCGCCGGTGGGTGTGCACATCATCGATGACTTCCTGTTCGCCAGCCGCCAGGGTTTTTGTCTGCATTTCGCCGGGGCCATGACGTTCGTTCTGCGCGCCGCTGGCATTCCCGCGCGTATGGTCGCCGGTTATCACGGTGGTGAGTACAACGCGGCGGGCAACTACCTGGCCGTTCGCCAGTTCGATGCCCATGCCTGGGTTGAATATTGGCGGCCGGGGCAGGGTTGGCTGAGTATCGACCCAACATTTCAGGTAGCGCCGGAACGTATCGAGTACGGGCTGGAAGAGGCGCTGGTCGAGGAGCAGAGTTTTCTGGAGGACGCCCCGCTAAGCCTGCTGCGCTACCGCGATGTCGGCTGGCTCAATGGACTGCGGCTAAATTGGGACCGGGCCAACTATGGCTGGCAACGCTGGGTGCTGGGCTACCAGGCTGAGCTGCAGTTGCGCTTGTTGCAGCGCTGGTTCGGCGGTTTCGAATTACGTCAGATCGGTTGGCCGTTGCTGGGCGGCGGCGCGTTATTGCTGGGGCTGCTGGCGCTCGGCTTGTTCAAGCCGTGGCAGCGCAAAGCGGATGTATCGTTGCGCCTGTTGACCCGTTTCGAACGGCTGCTCGCCCGGCGGGGTGTGGCCAGGCAACCGGGGGAAGGCGTGCGCACCTATGCTCAGCGTGCAGCTGCGGCGCTGCCGGAGCAGGCGGAAGCGATTCTGGCCTTCATGGAGGTGTTCGAGGCTCAGCGGTATGCCGGCGAGCAGGTAGCGGTCGGCCAAATGCGCATGGCCCTGCGCCGCGTACGGCGTAGCCTGCCCTGGCATGTCGGGGCGGGTTTGCCCCGACATGAATGGCGGAGAAAGAATCATGGCGTCCTTTAGCGATGAGCTGATCGCCGAAGTGATCCGAACCCAGATTCGACTGCAGGCGTGCCAAGCACGTTTGGCGGCGGGTACGGATGACGAGGCACTGCATGATATGCGTATTGCCTTGCGCAAGTTGCGCAGTCTGTTGCGCCCGCTGCGTGGCTTGCCCGGTGTCGAGGTGCTGGAACAAGCTGCCAAGGTGCTGGGTGAGGTGAGTGGCCCGCTGCGTGAGCGGGAAGTCTTGCTGGTCGAGCTGGACAAGTGGGCGCATCACGAGGCGGTCCACTGGCGCCGAGCCGAGCTGGAAAAAGGCTATCGCCGGCTCTTGCGTGGTGAGCCGTTACAACAATTGCAGGCCATTCTGGCGGCCTGGCCGGCGCTGTGGCGTACCGCTGAGCGCAACCGGCTCTTGCCACCGCTCGGTCCTCGCGTCGACAAGCGCTTGGCTCGGGAGCGCCATCGTCTGGCCGAAGCGCTGCATGACGCTGACCATGACCCTCACCGTTTGCGCCTGTTGATCAAGCGGGTGCGCTACGGCGCGCAAGCCTACCCCAGGCATGCGGGAATCCCGTACAAGGCGGCCAAGGCCCTGCAGCGCGCGCAAGCGTTACTGGGCGAATGGCATGATCGCTGGCAATGGCTGGAACGTGCCAAGGTCGAACCTGATCTGCGCATCTGTTGCGCCGCCTGGCAGGTGCAACTTGCCACTGCCGAGCAGCAGGCTGAGCGCGCTTTGGTACGCCTGCAGCGGGTCTTGCCGCGTTAAGCGTGATTGCTGATTCCCCATCCTGTTTGGCATAGGTGCCTGTTGGTCGAGGCGACTGAGTCCGCTAGCGTTGCCGGAACAGGACGCCGCGCGCGGCCTATGCATCTCCCTTAACTCAGTCTGTGCCGAAGGTTGCCAATGGATTTTTTCGACGTGATGCGAGCCGGCTGTGGCGAAGCTGCCATGAGTGTGCCGGAACAATGGGGCCAAGGGCGTGCCGTTTTCGGTGGTGTGGCCGTGGCACTGGTTTATCAGGCCATGCGCGCCCAAGTACCCGCCGCGCGCCCGTTGCGTTCCCTGGCGGTCACCTTCGTTGCCCCTATGGTGTGCGCCAAGGAGGTGCGTTTCGAGGTCGAGGTATTGCGCGAAGGGCGTGCCGTCAGTCAGGTGTTGGGACGCGCTGTGCAGGATGGTCAAGTGGTGACGCTGGTGCAGGGCAGTTTCGGCTCGGGGCGCACTTCTACCGTGACTGTGGAGGCCGAGCCTGCTCCGCCGATCAAGGCGGTCGAGAACTGTCAGGAGCTGCCTTATCTGCGCGGCGTGACGCCAGAGTTCACACGCCATCTGGCGATGCGTTGGGGGCAGGGCGGTTTACCGTTCAGCAACACTGCGGCGCGCGAGATGGGCGGCTGGGTGCGCCTGCGAGGTGAGGTGCCAGATGTCGCGGTGGATGAGCGCCTGTTGCTCGCGCTGGTAGACGCCTGGCCGCCCGCACTGCTCAGCTACCTGAGCAGCCCAGCTCCAGGCAGTTCATTGACCTGGACCATTGAGCTTATCCAGCCGCAACCGCTGATCAGCAGCCGCGACTGGTGCCAGTACCAGGCGCGCATCGAGCATGCCCGCGATGGCTATGGGCACATCGCGGCGAGCTTGTGGTCGCCCGCCGGCGAGTTGCTGGCGCTGAGTCGGCAAACCGTGGTGGTCTTCGACTGAGGCGGCACCTGTCAGAGCTTCAGAGCTTGAGTTGGCGAATCGCCTTGCTCAGCTCGGCGGCCAGGTGGGCGAGTTCGTTACTGGTGGAGGTGGAGGCGCTGGTTTTGCGCACGGTCAGTTCGGATAGATCACGGATGCCCACCACCGACCGGGTCATTTCTTCCGCCACTTGGCTTTGCTGTTCGGCGGCAACCGCAATCTGCGTATTGCTCTCGCGCATTTGCGCCACCGCATTGGTGATGGCGGTGAGTGCGGTGCCAGCCTCTTGGGCCAGCTGTACGCAGTCGTCGGCCCGCAGAGAGCTTTCCTGCATGAATTCCACGGCGTCCCGGGTGCCGCCTTGCAGCGCGGTGACCATCTGGGTGATTTCGTCGGTTGAGACCTGAACACGTTTGGCCAGGTGACGCACTTCATCGGCGACCACGGCAAACCCCCGGCCTTGTTCGCCGGCGCGAGCGGCTTCGATGGCGGCGTTCAGGGCCAGCAGGTTGGTCTGGTCGGCGATGCCGTGAATAACGCCCACTACACTGCTGATCTTTTGACTGTCCTTGGCCAGTCGCTCGATCATCTGGGCGGTTTCCTGCACTCCCTTGGACAGCGTGGCGATGGAACCCTCGACGCGGTGCACTACCGATTGGCCGGCACCGGCCAATTCATCGGCTGACTGGGACTGATCGCGCGTATCGGCCGCATGCTGGGCGATGTGGGCGACGGTGGTCGACATTTCGTTGATCGCCGTGGCGGTCTGGTCGGTTTCACTTTGCTGGCCGAGCATGCCTTGCTGCACGTCGTTCATGTCTGCCGCTAGGCGTGAAGCGCCCTGATCGAGGCGGCTGGCCGTCTGCGCCACGACGTTAACGATGCGCTGATAGCCATTTTGCATGGCATTGAAGGCGCTGGCCATCTGGCCAACCTCGTCGCCGCCTTCAAGTGGCACGCGGGCTGCCAGGTCGCCGGTTTTCTCGACATGCAGCATGACGGCTTTGAGTGTGTCGAGGTGGCCGAGCAGAAAACGGATCAGCAGCTGCGAGCTGGCCAGCAGAGCCAGCATCAAAATCAGCACGGCGAGGGCGTATTGGCCCATGCGATCAAAGAAGATCTGGCTCAGGCTGGGCGCGCGGGCCAATACGGCCAGCCGCTGGCCGTTGTCACGCTCGATCACTTGGGCGCCGATCAAGGGCTGTTGGCCAAACAGCGCGTCATGTTCCAGTGCTACCCAGCCGGTTGCATTGGCCAGGCGAGTGGCGCGCTGGCCTTGCAGCTGGGGGCTGTCGCCCTTGGCGAAGGACACCAGTAACGGATTGTGCGGCAGCGCTTGTTGGCTAGGCCAACTGGCCAGCAGTTGTGCCTTGAGCTGCGCCTGATGGCGGGCTTCGCTGGCCCGGCCATCCTGCTCTTGCAGCATGGCAAAGATCACCAACAATAGGGTGGTGGCGAAGGAGACAGCGTTAAGGGCCCAAAATTTGTATTTCAGGGAAAGATCGCGAATCCAGAGGGCCATTAGACTGCTCTATTGTTGGAGAAATTGGGTGGCGTGTTGCCATCATTGATTGGCCAGAATGCCCGGCCCTGTGCTGGTAATCAACTCTTTGCTCTACCCTGTAACGGCCTGAGGTTGCCCCGACTTGAGTCCGTTAATCCGGTAATGCGAAAAACTGTCGGGCGCATGCACTGGTGTGCGCGGCTACGGCTTCGATGCTTTCGTTGCGATGCAGGGCGACGCAGCGCAACACTTCGCCCAGATAAGCCGGTTCGTTGTGACCACTTTTCGGTTTTGGACGCAGTGTGCGCGGCAGTAGATAGGGTGCATCGCTTTCTAGCATCAACCGGCCAACTGGGATCTCCCGAACCAGGGGATGCAGGTGGGTGCCGCGGCGCTCATCGCAGATCCAGCCTGTGATGCCGATGTGCAGATCCAGGTCCAGATAGCCGAACAGCGCCTGACGCTCGCCGGTAAAACAGTGCACCACGGCGGCCGGCAAGCGGTCGCGATAGTCACGCAGGATGGCCAGAAGGCGGTGGTCCGCATCGCGTTCATGAAGAAAGACCGGCATTTGCAGTTCGACCGCCAGCTCAAGCTGTTCTTCCAGTGCTTTTTCCTGCTTCGGGCGCGGTGAGAAATCACGATTGAAGTCGAGGCCGCATTCACCCACTGCGCGTACTCGGCTGTGTTGCAGCAACGCGCGCAGTTCAACAGCGACGGCTGCATTCCATTGGCTGGCGGCGTGGGGATGTACCCCTGCGGTGCTGAACAGGCGCCGTTGCTCAGGGTCATGCTCCTCGCAGAGCTGCAGTGCCTGCTCGCTTTCCGGCAGGCTTGTGCCGGTAATGATCATTTGCTTGACGCCGGCGTCTTCGGCGCGTTCCAGCACACCGTCAAGATCACGAGCAAGACTGGGATGGGTGAGGTTGAGGCCGATATCGATAAGGTGCATGGCGTTCGCTGCGATGTTACGAAGCGGCCAGTTTACTCAATTGGCGAGGCAGAGGGCGGTTGCAAAGCGGTGTCGGAGGCCGGGTAGCGCTCCAGCCAGCGGAGCTCCTCGTCACTGAAGTGCTCGTCGCGCAAACGCTCCAGCGCTGTGCGCCTGTCCTCGGGAGACAGGCTCTCATTGAGCTGCAAGCGTGCGCTGGCCTTGTGATACGCGCGTAAACGCTGCTCCCAGTCCGCCGGCCGGGGCCGATCCTGTTCACTGCGGCCATCGGCCACGGGCGTTCCGGCAAACAGGGCTTGGGAGGGCGGCAACAGAAGTCCGAGGCCGGATAAACCAATGATGAGAACCAGTAAAAGGGCAAGCAGAGGCTTATTCATGGCCAGGACTCGGTACGGGCTGCGGCGCAACCATGGACGCACGCATGGAAACAGTGCTAAGCAGGAAACATGCCGATTTTTCAGATTTATATGTAACGGCTCTGGGTCAGGCGTTTCCTAGCAATTGCAGAGACGCTCGAGCGGAGGGGTTGTTACGCCATGACCCATCAGGAGTCGCTGTGCCGCAGCAACGGCCAAGCTTGCAACAACCGGTAACGGGAGCTGACGGAACGGGGCTCGGAAGCCAATAAACCCCACTCTTCAGCGGTCCAGGCGAAACATGGCTCCGCAGGGACAATTCTGGTGTGTCCTCGGCGCAACAGCGTCAGGTGTGGGCGGAATGGACGTGCGTCTACAGGTAGGCCGGCGGCGAGCAAGTGGCGTTGAAGTTCGCGCTGCAGGTGCAGGAGCGCTTCAGGTGGCTGGCTGGGGGTGAGCACTAAAAGGCCGGAGTGCCACTGCTGCAACTGATCGAGTTGCAGGTGAAAGCGTGCGATCTGGAGCCCAGCGGCCATCCGCTCAAGCAAGGGCAGCTTGTCCAGCGGCTGTTGACCGAGAAATGCCAGGGTCACGTGCAGGTCGGCGGGCATCACCGGTTGCCCTTCTATTCCCAGACTGTCTCGCCACGTGGCTATTTGCGCGGCAAGCTGCGGTGGGCAGGGCAAGGCAAAAAACAGACGCAAATGAGGTGAGTTCATGAGCACTCGCTGGTTGACAGTAACGGGCTGATTTCCATAGGATTCATGCCTTGCGCCGATTTAGTCAGCTACTTGCGGGGCGCCTGGAGTCCATGACTTCGAAATACCGCTAAAGCGCTGGTTCCGGTGTCGCCTCCCACCGCTGTCCAGCGGTTCCCTTTGAGGCGGAAGTTCTCCAAATGAATGTACAGCACAGCAAGCTACGTCTGGCCCCGATCACGTCCGGGCTGATCTGCCGCGATCCCAAGATTCTCCTGGGCGGTTGTCATCAACCCACGCTTTTACGCTACCTGGATGGCGTGCCGAAGCGCTGGGGTAAGCCCAAAACCCTGCTGATCCAATTCAGTGCCGAAGGTGATTCGTTGTCCGCTTACGCAACGGACA
This sequence comes from Serpens gallinarum, assembly GCF_014836765.1. Lineage (GTDB taxonomy): Bacteria > Pseudomonadota > Gammaproteobacteria > Pseudomonadales > Pseudomonadaceae > Serpens > Serpens gallinarum. Next base: position 120,534 of record NZ_JACSQG010000004.1, on the reverse strand, counting down.
GTTTCGATTTGGCCGTTATCGAAGCACCGCGCGGTGAACAGGCGGCTGACTATATTCATGACCTGACTCGCATTGCTCGCAAGGGATTGATCACCCGCCGCACGGGCCCGACTCAAGGGTAATCGATCGCCATCACGTACCAGGTTTTCTCACCGGTCGGCGTGGCGACGCGCACTTCGGCGTCCAGCGCCTTGCCGACCAGGGCCCGTGCCAGCGGGGCGTCGATGCTGATCAGGTGGTTCTTCAGATCCAGTTCGTCTGGACCGACGATGCGGTAGCGCGCGGTCTCGCCCTCGTCGTCCTCCAGCGTGACCCAGGCGCCAAAGTAGACCTTGTCGGGATCGCTGGGCCGTTCGCTGACCACTTTGAGGCTTTCCAGACGCTTGCGCAAAAAGCGTACGCGGCTGTCAATCTCGCGCAGCATTTTCTTGCCGTAGGTGTATTCGGCGTTCTCCGAGCGATCACCCTGCGCGGCGGCCTCGCTCACCGATTGGGTCACCTGGGGGCGACGTACATTCCACAGTTCATGCAATTCGGCGCGCAGGCGCGCTTCCCCTTCCGGGGTGATCAGCGGCGTACCGGCGCTGCGGGGCGGACGATAACGGCTCATGGCATTCCACGTCTGGCAAAAGGATAAGGGTACAAGGTCAACCTTCGCGCAGCACCTGCAGGGGGCTGGCATTGAGGGCTCGGCGGGTGCCGAGCATGCCGGCCCCGCCGATCAGCAAGGCGCCCAGCACCGGCAATAGCAGCAGCCAGGGATGCGGATGCCACGCGAGGTCGAAGGCGAAACGATAAAGCAGCGCGCTGATCAACTCGCAACCCAGTGCCGCGAGTACGCCGCTGGTAGCACCGAGTAAAGCGAATTCGCTGCGGCGGGCCTTGATCAGCAAGCGCCGCCGGGCGCCCAGCGCCCGCAACAGCGCACCTTGGCGAATGCGTTCGTCCAGGGTCGCCTGTAAGCCGGCAAACAGAACGGCCAGGCCGGCGGCCAGTACAAACAACAACACATATTCGATGGCTAGAGTCACTTGGGAGAGGATACTGCGCAGTTGCGCCAGCAGGGCGTCCACTTGCAGCAGGGTGACGGTGGGAAAGGCGCGTGCCAGCTCGACTAGCTGGCGTTCCTGGCCGGCGGGTAAATAGAAGCTGGTCAGGTAGGTGGTCGGCAGATCTTGCAGCGTGCCTGGTTCGAAGATCATGTAGAAGTTGGGCTGGAAATTGTTCCAGTCCACCTCCCGTAGGCTGGTGACGCGTGTTTCGCGCTCACTGCTGCCCACGTTGAAGCGCAGCCTGTCACCCAGTTGCAGTCCCAGGCTTTCGGCCAGTTCGCTCTCCACCGAAACGCCCGGCAGCGAATCCGCTGCGTTTTCCGGTTGCCACCAGTGGCCGGCCTTGAGCAGGTTGTCAGCGGGCAGGTCGGCGGCCCAGGTCAGGCTGAGGTCGCGGCGGATCGCCCGCTCGCCTTGTGATTCCTTGCTTACCCGTTGGCGTACTGGCTGGTCATTAATGGCGATCAGGCGGCCCGGCACCACGGGATACAACGGGGCGGCTTGCACCTGCAAGGCCGCTAGGCGTGTGTTAAAGGCGTCCTTGTCGCCAGGCAGAATATTCAGGGCGAAATGGTTGGGTGCATCGGCCGGCAATTGCGCCTGCCAGGTATCCAGCAGTTCGCCGCGTAGCAAGGCGATGAGCGCCATGGCCAGCAGGATCAGGCCGAACGCCAACGCCTGTCCGGCAGCGGCCAGTGGATGGCGCAACAATTGGCCCAGTCCGAGGCGCCAAGGCAGGCTCGCATTGCTCAGCAGGCGGCGCAGGCCCTGTAGGCCGAACAGCAACAGTCCACCCAGCAGCAAGACGGCCAACAGCCCCCCGCCGATCATGGCCAGGGTGAGCGTCAGGTCCAGGCTCAGGCGCCACATGATGATGCCCAGCGCCACGAGCGCGGAGCCGTACACCAGCCATGCGCTGGGTGGCAAAGGCAAGACATCGCTGCGTAATACGCGCAACGGTGGGACTCGGCCCAACGCTGCCAGGGGTGGCAGGGCGAAACCCGCCAGGGCCAGCAAGCCGATGGCCATTCCAGCCAGTGCCGGCAGCAGGCCGCCAGGTGGAATGTCGGTGGGCAGTAAATCCCGCAGCAGGTGGAACAGCCCATGCTGCGCCAGCCAGCCGAGCGCGGCGCCCAGGCTGCTGGCCAGCACTCCGAGCAGCAGCAATTGCACGGCATAGAGTCCCAAGGCCTCGTGCCGTGATAGACCCAGGCAACGCAACAACGCGCTGGCGTCGTAGCGGCGGATGGCGAACCGGCTGGCCGACAGCGCCACGGCCACCCCAGCAAGCAAGACGGCTGCCAGGCTGGCGAGATTCAGGTAGCGTTCGGCGCGGCCCAGCGCAGTGCCGATTTGCCGATTGCCGTCACGGGTGTCTTCCAGGCGCTGCTGGGGGCTCAGCTGGCCAGCGAGAGCGGCGCGATAGTCCGCCAATTGCTGGGTGTCGCCGGTCCATAGCTCTCGGTAGCGGACCCGGCTGCCCGGCTGCACGATGCCGGTGGCATCCAGGTCGTCGAGGTGCATCAGCACGCGGGGTGTCAGGCTGTAGAAATCGCCAGCGCGGTCCGGCTCGTAGGTGAGGACACGGCTCAGGCGCAGTTGTTTTTCACCGACTTCGATACTGTCGCCGACCTTGAGATCCAGCGCAGCGAACAGACGAGCCTCGGCCCAGGCTTCGCCGCGGGACGGCCCGCTGCCAGGGGTTTCTGCTTCATAAGGCGCGGGTGCGCTGCGCAGTTCGCCACGTAGCGGGTATTCACTGTCTGCCGCTTTGACGCTGGCCAGCTGAATGCCTTGGTCAGTGGCAATCACGCTGGAGAACTCCACTACACGGGCATGCTGTAGACCTAGCTGCCGGCCGCTTCGCAGCTGTTCCGGGGCGGCCGGCGCCGAGCCATTGAGCACCAGATCGGCACCGAGAAATTCGCTGGCGCGCAGCAACATGGCATCGTTCAGTCGCGTGCTGAAATATCCGATGGCCGTGCTGGCGGCGACGGCGACCAACACGGCGGCGAACAGCACGCGCAATTCTCCAGAGCGGGCATCACGCCGCAGTTGCCGCGTCGCGAGGGTCAGCAGGCGGCGTAACGGCAGGCCGGCCATCAGGGTTCGTCCCGGGTGACAAGGTGTCCCGCTTCAAGGCGGATCTGCCGTCGACAGCGATGGGCCAGGCGTTGGTCGTGGGTCACCAGTACCAGGGTGGCGCCGCGCTCCTGATTGAGGGCGAAAAGCAGGTCGCTGATACGCTCGCCGGTCTGGGTGTCGAGATTGCCGGTGGGTTCGTCGGCAAACAGCACGTCCGGTTCGGCAGCGAAGGCGCGGGCAATCGCCACGCGTTGCTGTTCTCCGCCGGAAAGCTGGCGGGGGTAATGCTGCAGACGATGTTCCAGACCTACCCGCTGCAGCAGTTCGTCGGCACGCCGGCGCGCATCGAGACGCCCATCCAGTTCCAGAGGCAGCATGACGTTTTCCAGTGCATTGAGGCTGTCCAATAACTGAAAGGACTGAAACACAAAGCCGACGTGTTCGGCGCGCACACGCGCACGCTGATCTTCGTCCAGTTGCTCCAGCGCGTGGCCGGCGAGCATGACTTCGCCGCTGCTGGGGCGATCCAGTCCGGCGAGAAGGCCCAGCAGCGTCGATTTACCCGAACCGGAGCTGCCAACGATGGCCAGGCTGTCGCCGGCGCTCAGATCCAGAGACAGGCTGTGCAGAATGGTCAGGTCGCCTTCCGCGCTGGGGACCACTTTGCTAAGGTTGCGGGCATTGAGAATGCAGGTGTTCATGGAGATTCCGATGCGGGCTTGGTGTATTGCGGGGGCCATGGCTGTGCTGCTGTGGTCGCAAAATTCCTTGGCCGGCACCCTGCTGGTCGTCGGCGATAGTATCAGCGCCGCTCTGGGCATGGATACCCGCCAGGGTTGGGTCGCCTTGCTGGAACAGCGCTTGGAGGAAGAGGGCCTGGATCATCGGGTGGTCAACGCGTCGATCAGTGGTGACACAACCGCTGGCGGTCTGGTTCGATTGCCCAGGCTGCTCGCCGAGCATCAGCCGGAGTGGGTGATTCTTGAGTTGGGTGGCAATGACGGCCTACGAGGCTTGCCCCCAGCGCAAATGCAGCAAAATCTGCTCGCCATGATTGAACGCAGCCGTGACAGCGGGGCCCAGGTGCTGTTGCTTGGCATGCGGTTACCGCCCAACTATGGACTGCGCTACACCCGAGCATTCGAGCAGGTGTATTCGGACCTTGCGGCGCAGACACAAGTACCTTGGGTGCCGTTTTTTCTGGAAGGCGTCGGCGGTGTCGAGGGCATGATGCAGGCTGATGGCATTCATCCGGCGCCAGCAGCCCAGCAACGGATGCTCGACAATCTCTGGCCATTGCTCAAACAGATGCTTTAAGGGGCTCTCGAGGCTTTTCCGCGCCCAGGCTTTCGGCTAATGTTGCGCCCCCTTCATGGAGCCCAACATGCCACGCCGCGCCTGGTCCCTGTATGCCTATAAATTGATCGAGCCAGACGAGCAGTTGGATCTGTTCGCCTGCCGCGAGGTGCGCCTGCATCTGATCGAGCGGCAGCTGGAATTGGCGGGACATGTGGATCGCACCTTGTGCGGCGGTCTGCTGCCGGCTCAGCCGCGCTGGCGTTCGTTGAGTCGGGAATTGCTGCGTGACTCGCGGCTGTGCCCAGTTTGCCAGGCTACGCTTGAAGCACATCGTCGGGGTGAACGATTATCCGGTTTTGAAGTCTGACATAGCCGGCCTTTCAAACCGGCCTTCGATTTGTCACTTCAAGGATACAATCCGGATGTTCGCGTGTGCTTCCACGGTCTTTCGCAGTCTCTCATTGATGGCTTTGGTGAGCACTGGCGCAGTCCATGCCATGGAGTTTCCTCTGCCTCCGCCCCACGAGGACGTGGTAGGGCAGGTTCAGGTTATCAAGGCGCGTTACGAAGATACCTTTGCCGCAATTGCCGAGAGCCATGACCTTGGCTACCTGGAAATGGTTGCCGCCAATCCGGGGGTGGACCCCTGGCTCCCTGGCGAGGGTACCGAGATCATTCTTCCGACACGCTTCATTCTGCCGCCGGGTCCACGTGAAGGGATCGTGATCAACCTTGCGGAATACCGTCTTTATTACTATCCGAAAGGGCAGGCGGTGGTGCATACCTATCCCCTCGGAATTGGTCGTGAGGGCTGGTCATCGCCCGTCGCTGAAACTCGCATCGCGGCCAAGTTTGCCAATCCCGCTTGGTATCCACCCAAGTCGATTCGCGAAGAGCATGCTGCCGAGGGTGATCCCTTGCCGAGCGTGGTGCCACCCGGTCCCGATAATCCCTTGGGACCCTACAAGATGACCTTGGCTTTACCGGGTTATCTCATTCATGGTTCGAACAAGAAGTTCGGTATTGGCATGCGTGTCAGTCATGGATGCTTTCGCATGCTCAATCACAACGTGTTGGAATTGGCAGCGATGGCTTCGGTTGGCACTGCGGTGCGTATTATTGATCAGCCCTATAAGGTGGGGGTCAGTGCTAATAAATACTACCTTGAAGTGCATGCGCCACTGGAAGGTAAAGAGGGCAAACTCTCGGTGGTGGACAAACATGCGAAGGTGATCAATACCTTACTGCGCTGGGACGAATTGCAGAACCTGCAGTTGGACTGGGAAATGTTGCGCGAAGTGATTGCGGCAGAAGATGGACTGCCAATCGAGATTGCCACAAGAAATACGGCGCTCGCTGCTGAGATAACACCCCGCTGATTCGGGTTCGCTTGTTTGCCAATCGTTAAGCTACGCCGCTCATAAAAAAAGCCGACCCTGTTAGGGTCGGCTTGATAGCCTGAGGCCAGACTCTTACTTGCGGCTGGCGCGCTCCAGCATGCGCAAGGCGCGTTCGTTGGCCTCGTCTGCGGTCTGCTGTGCTTTCTGCGCAGCGGCCATTGCTTCATCAGCCAGGCGGTAGGCTTCGTCGGCACGAGCTTGAGCGCGAGCGGCAGCATCCTCGCTGGCGGTCAGGCGTGCTTCGGATTCCTGTGACATGCTGCTGCAACCGGTAGCCAGAACTGCGGCCAGGGCCAGAGCAGAGAATTTCAGAACGTTGTTCATCGTGTTCCCCTTCTTTGGGCTTTCTAAAGTGCAATTTCCCGTTGGGGAAATCAGCGGCGTACATAGTACCTGTAACTTTTAGTAAGTAAACGGATATGGTGCAAGTTAGGTGGTTTTTTTATTGTTCTGCAGAGGTTTTAACTGTGATGGCGCTTTCTTTAGTTTAGGTTTTATTGGGGCAAGCTATTATAGAGTTTTGTTTCGGTAAGAGGTTCCGTTGCCGAGAGAAGTAGAGCGCTATAAATAAGTTTAACTGGGATGAACTTCTAAGAGTGTTTATTGTCTCGACCGGCGCTCAGGAAGTTTGCCTTGCGTTGTTTGCTTTGGTCAGCGCATCAAGGGGGTGTACAGTGTGGCGGCTGGATGCCCGGCACGAGGTATTGCAATGGCCAGGCAGGCTTGCTTTGCACAGTAATCGGTTCGGCCTGACGAGGAATCACATGAACGAGCTAGCTATCCATCATGACGTGGCCGGTCATCAATTTGAGGCGACCGTGGAAGGCCATCACGCCTATCTGGCTTATATGGACCTGGGTCAGCAAACGCTGGATATTTATCGCACCTATGTACCCAATGCCTTGCGCGGCAAGGGCATTGCGGCGGCCCTGACCGAGCATGCCTTGCAGTATGCCGAGAGTATGGGCTATTCGGTAATCCCTTCATGCTCCTATGTAGAACGCTATATGGAGCGGCGAGAACGAAGGGCAGGTAAACAGTGACACATAAAAAAGCCGGGCAGTGCGAATGCCCGGCTTTTTACGTTCCGCAGCCTTAGCGCTTGCGGCGCTCGGGCAGCTTATCCTTCAATTTCTCATGCATGCTAAGCACGGCTTTCTCAGTCGTTTGCCAATCGATACAGGCATCGGTAATCGAGACGCCGTACTGGAGTTGGTCAAGGTCCTTGGGAATGGATTGGCTGCCCCAGCCAAGGTGGCTCTCGACCATCAACCCGATGATGGAGGTGTTGCCTTCCAGAATTTGATTGGCAACGTTATCCATGACCAGTGGTTGCAGGCCGGGGTCCTTGTTGGAGTTGGCGTGACTGCAGTCGACCATGATGTTGGGCGTGATACCGGCTTTGGCCAGTTCTTGTTCGCAGACCGCGACGCTTACCGAGTCATAGTTGGGTTTGCCGTTGCCGCCACGCAGCACGACGTGACCGTAGGTGTTGCCCTTGGTGGTGACGATGGAGACCGCGCCTTGCTGATTGATACCCAGGAAGCGATGCGGGCGAGAAACGGATTGCAAGGCATTGATAGCGACGGCCAAGCCGCCATCCGTACCGTTCTTGAAGCCCACTGCTGAAGAAAGGCCAGACGCCATTTCCCGGTGGGTCTGGGATTCGGTGGTTCGCGCGCCGATGGCGGCCCAACTAATCAAATCCTGCAAATATTGCGGGGAGATGGGGTCCAGGGCTTCGGTGGCAGCTGGCAGACCCATGTCGGCCAGGTCGAGCAGCAACTTGCGACCAATGCTCAGTCCGTCCTGGATCTTGAAGGAGTCATCCAAGTAAGGGTCGTTAATCAGGCCTTTCCAGCCTACCGTGGTTCTCGGCTTCTCAAAATAGACGCGCATGACCAGGAACAGCGTGTCGGATACTTGCTCAGCCAGCACTTTAAGGCGTTCAGCGTATTCATGGGCCGCTTTGAGATCATGGATCGAGCAAGGGCCAATCACGATGAACAGGCGATGATCCTTGCCATCAAGAATGTCCCGAATCACCTGGCGACCGTGTGTCACGGTGCGGCGGGCGGCTTCGGTGAGGGGCATTTCGTGCTTCAGTTGCTCCGGCGTGATCAGGGCTTCGTTGGAGGCAACGTTCAGGTCATTGATCGGTAAATCTGCCATCGGTGTTACTCGTCAGTCGGGGGCCAGGCATCCCCTTGCGGCGTGCACAGCAGGAAGGGCATGGTGAGGAAGAGAGCAACCTTAACGCTTTATCTGCGGGCTCGACAATGGGGCGGGCTGGCGAAAGCCCTGTTTGCCTGTGTGTATTCGCTCGGTCATTCCCATCCGGTTGCTTTGCGCTCGAGGTGGGCGCCGCAACGTTTTCGCGACACCGATACGGTTTTTAATACTTGTCTCAGTTGTTTTTTGTCTGATTGGATTAATATGGTTATAAGAAACCGCTAGCCACATCGCCGCCGCAACATTTGAGGATCTGCCATGAAGCTTCAGCAACTGCGTTACATCTGGGAGGTGGCACACCATGATCTGAACGTGTCGGCTACTGCCAAGAGCCTCTACACGTCGCAGCCAGGAATCAGCAAGCAGATTCGCCTGCTGGAAGATGAATTGGGGCTGGAAGTGTTCGCCCGTAGCGGCAAGCACCTGACGCGTGTAACTCCGGCGGGCGAAAGCATCATTCATACCGCCGGGGAGATTTTGCGCAAGGTCGAGAACATCAAGCAGATTGCCCAGGAATTCTCCAACGAGAAAAAAGGGGTGCTCTCGCTGGCCACCACGCATACCCAGGCCCGCTACGCGCTGCCGCCAGTCATCAGTTCCTTTATCAAGCAATACCCGGACGTTGCCCTGCACATGCACCAGGGATCGCCAACCCAAATTGCCGAAATGGCAGCCGACGGCACCGTGGATTTCGCCATCGCCACTGAAGGCCTGGAATTGTTCGGCGATCTGATCATGATGCCCTGCTATCGCTGGAACCGCTGCGTGGTGGTGCCCAAGGGACATCCCTTGTGCAAAGTGCCGAAGCTGACCCTCGAAGCGCTGGCCGAGTATCCGATCGTGACCTATGTCTTCGGTTTCACCGGCCGCTCGAAGCTGGATGAGGCGTTCAGCCGCCGCGGCCTGAGCCCCAAGGTGGTGTTCACAGCAGCCGATGCCGACGTGATCAAGACCTATGTACGCCTGGGGCTGGGTGTCGGCATCGTGGCGAAAATGGCCGTGGACGAGCAACTGGATCCGGATCTGGTCGTGCTCGACGCCAGTGAGCTGTTCGAGTCCAGCGTCACCAAGATCGGCTTTCGCCGCGGCACTTTCATGCGCGGCTTCATGTACGACTTTGTCGAGAAATTCGCGCCGCACCTCAACCGCGATGTGGTGGCCAAGGCGGTGCAATGCCGCAACAAGGCAGAAATGGATGAGCTGTTCGAGAAGGTCGAGCTGCCGACCCACTGACACACCGATAGGCTGTTGAGTGAGGTGGAAAACCCTTCTTGGGTTTTCCACCGGCAGCCTAAATGAATACCCCAGCCATCCCCATCATTCTTTAGCGATCAAATTTCCCGCATGCAGCCCGCATTCTTTGTGGGTGGCTTCTTCCCACCACCAGCGGCCTTCGCGTTCATGCTGGTTGGGCAGTACGGGGCGGGTGCAGGGTTCGCAGCCAATGCTGATAAAACCGCGCTCATGCAAGGGGTTGTAGGGAACCTCCAGCATGCGGATATAGCTCCAGACCTCCGCGCTGGTCATCTGAGCCAGCGGGTTGAACTTGTAGAGGCTCTGTTCCGGCGTGGAAAAGGCGCTGTCCACTTCCAACACCGCCACCTGGCTGCGCGTGCCCGGGCTCTGGTCACGACGCTGGCCTGTCGCCCAGGCGCTCACCGTAGCCAGTTTGCGGCGCAGCGGTTCGATCTTGCGGATGCCACAGCATTCACCGTGGCCGTCCTTGTAGAAGCTGAACAGGCCTTTTTCCTTGACCAGCGGTTCCAGCAGGCGCGCGTCGGGGGAAAGGAGTTCGATGGGGATGCCGTAGTGCTCGCGTACCTGCTCGATAAATCGGTAGGTTTCCGGATGCAGGCGACCGGTATCCAGGCTGAAGACCTTGACGTTCTTGTTGAGCTTCCAGGCCATGTCCACCAGCACGACATCCTCCGCACCGCTGAAGGAGAGCCAGAGGTCGTCGCCAAAGTGCTCGAAGGCGAGTTTGAGAATGTCCTGGGGAGAACGTTCGGCATACAGCGCCGCCCATTCGGCGACATTGAAAGGGTGACTCATCAGGCTTCCTCATGATCATGGCGCTGGACGCGCTCTGCGGCGGCATCCTAACAAACCCTTGGCGGTGCCCAGAAATAACCAAGAAGCGTGCATTTGTCTTATCTGGTTATAAGAGGCGGCATTGCACGGGGTATGGCGAGCAGCTAGAGTGCCGCCTTCATTTCAAACCTCGCTTAGGAGTAGCTCGTGGAGATTGCCTGTCTCGACCTGGAAGGCGTGTTGGTGCCAGAAATCTGGATTGCCTTCGCGGAAAAAACTGGTATCGATGCGCTCAAGGCCACGACCCGGGATATTCCCGATTACGACGTGCTGATGAAGCAGCGTTTGCGCATTCTCGACGAGCATGGCCTGAAGCTCGGTGATATCCAGGAAGTCATCGCCACGCTCAAGCCGCTGGACGGCGCGGTGGAGTTCATCAACTGGCTGCGTGAGCGCTTTCAGGTGGTCATTCTCTCCGATACCTTTTATGAGTTTTCGCAACCCCTGATGCGCCAGCTGGGTTTTCCGACGCTGTTGTGCCACAAGCTGCTGGTTGACGAGACCGACCGCGTGGTGGGTTATGAGCTGCGCCAGAAGGATCCGAAGCGCCAGTCCGTGGTGGCCCTCAAGAGCCTTTATTACCGTGTAATCGCGGCCGGTGATTCGTACAACGACACCACCATGCTCTCCGAAGCGCACGCCGGCATCCTGTTCCATGCCCCGGACAATGTGATTCGCGAATTCCCCCAGTTCCCGGCAGTACATACCTTTGAAGACCTGAAGCAGGAATTCCTCAAGGCATCGAACCGGACGCTGAGTCTGTAAGACCCAAAAAAGGCGGCCCCGGAGGTCGCCTTTTTTGTCCACCGTTGCGATGTGTCGCCGGGCCGCGAACGTCCTGAGCCCACTCGGCGACCAGAAAAGCGCTGACCGCCCTACACGGCATAGCTCGGGCGTAGGGTGGACAACGCTGTTCTTGTCCACCGTTGCGGCGTATCGGCGGGCCGTGAATCTCCGGAGCCCCGCCCCGGCGGCTAGCAAAACGCTGACCGCCCTACGCCCGGGCTATGCAGTGCAGGGGCGCATCCAGCGCCAGCATGTGCTGCTGCTTGATGCTGACTCCGGCCTGTTTCATCTCTGCCCACACCGCCTGCCAACCGCCCAGTGCGCTGCCGTCCAGATGCCTGGCCTGCAGGTGCTGCCGGTGAAAATGCTCGCGGCTGCCCTTGGCCAGCAGCTCGGGCGTGAGCTGCGGCACCAGCAGGTGGTTGGCGTGCGGCAGCGTCGCGGCGATCACCAGGCCTGCCGGGTCATAGTCCGGAAACACGACAACCGGAACCGCTGAGGGCAGGCGTTGCAGTAGCTGCCGCGTGCCGCGCGTGGCGGCGCCATGCCCCCGGTACAGCACCAGCGCATCGTGCAGGTTGTCGGGGAGGGCGAAGCGGTGAATCTGATCGAAGCAGTCGAGGTTTTCCACCACTAGTACACAGGTGATCGCTTCAATATCCAGCTGATCCAGCGCGATGCGCAGGGCGCAGCTGTCAGGCACATCGGGCAGCGGTGCAGGCAGCGTCCCCTTGGCCAGCACGAAGCCGTCATCGGGTCGTTGCGGGGCAAGCTTTTCGTCGATGGCCTGGGTCGCCGCCTGGATGCGATCCTGATCGGGCAGCGGTTCGATCAGATCCCAGCCAAATCGCCGCTCGGCTTCTTTGCGTAAAAGATCACGCTCACGAGGGGTAAACACCAGGCGACGACGCTCGACCCGGCCCAGCTCGAACGCCCGGTGGATGTCTTGCCAGGTGGCGTTATAGGTCGCCTCCAGCAGGTGGTTGCGCAGCAGGCGATGGAGCGCTCCAGCGTGTTTTTTCCCTAAGCCGACAGACATAACGACAGATCCCGCACGATGTAGTTACCGCTGAACACCGGGTGGTCATCGCCTTCGGCCAGCAGTTCGAAGTAGTCCTTCTGTTCATCGGGCAAGGCTTCGTAGCCGCCAATCACCTGATACAGCCAGGTTTCCTCATCCCAGGACAGGCGTTGTTCGGCGCGCCAACTGAGCGCGGAAATCGGTTGGCCGGTCTCGATGACCTGGCAGAAATAGTCCTGCACCGCGTCCTGGATCGGGCTGGTCTCTACTTCGAAGCTTTCCAGGGCATTTAGCGTCAACTCGCCGGCTTCGGGCAGCGCCACAAGGGGACGCTCCTCTCGCTGGGCGCGCACCTGTGCCGCCAATGCCAACAGGTCGGCTTCCAGCACGCTGTCATGAATGTCTACGGCGGCGGGCGCGAGCAGAGACTCGGCCAGATTGAGCAGCTGGGGCATTTGCGGCAGGGCGGTGTGCTGGCCGGGCTGATAGTCCGGTTGCTGTTCCACATGCAGGCTCCAGCCGCGCAGCAGGCGTGTACGGCCTCGGATCTTGCGGAAGCGGCCGAGCAGATCGAGCAGGCGACCCTGAACCACACCCAATTCCAGGTAGCTGTCGCTGACATTGCGCTGCAGGCTGCTGACCAGCAGGCGGCGCAGCTCTCGCAAGTCGCCGGCGGTGTCGGCAAGGTTCTGGAAGTCGATCAGCTCCAGGCCCACCAGCAGTTCACTGACCTGGGCCTGGGCCAGTTCGTTTTCGCGGATCTTCGCGTTCAGGCTGCCGACGTAGCCAAATTCATTGTTGATGCGGCTCCAGAGCATGCGAATGCTATGGGTCAAGCCTTCGCAGAAGCTGTACACGTGCTCGCGCAGGTCGGCCAGGTAGGCATCGGCAGCGGCGAAGTCGCCTTGGTGACGCGCCTCGGTGTAGTGGGCGGCCAGGGTTTTGAAGGTGGCCAGGGTGGCGCCGGTGTTGGCGTCGATCTGCCGGTTGCGGTCGTCCTTCAGGGCCTCTTCCAGCAGGGCGCGCACGCTGCGTCGCAGGTGCAGGTCGGCGCCGGGTTCCGGGCGGTAGAGCACACCATCCTTGACCAGCCGTTCCTGCACGCCGGGCTCCAGCGCTTCATCACTGACGGAGCCGGCCAGGTACGCATCCATGATGGGTTCGGCATGGCGGCCCAGCTGGCGCAGGAAGCGCACCCCGGCTTGATGCAGGTTGCCGCTCATAGCAGGTTGCCCTGGCTGGCGGCCTCGGCGCGCTCTTCCAGCGACAGCCCTTCCGCCTCGTCGATGAAGCGGATCACCTCATAGAGGTAATCCAGTTTGCCGGTGCCGATGTAGATCTGCTTTTCCGGGTTGGGGCGCACCAGGTAGCCCAGCTCACACAGCCTCTTGAACACTTGCTTGATCTGCATGTCGATGCTGGCGCTCTGTGAGCCGAACAGCCGGTAGTGGCTGATGCGCGCCAGTTGTTCGCGGAAGGCGGGCGTGTCCTCGACGATGCCCTGCAGTTCGTTGAGGCGGATGGGGCTGCCTTCGGTCAGCGGCGCGTCCTGGGCGCTGGCGTCCTGCACCAGCAGCAGCCACTCCACGAGCGGGGTGAGGGCGTGGCAGACATCGCGAAACTGCTGGCCCACTACGCGACGTTCGTTTTCGCCCAATTGACGGTAGGCGCAATAAAAGACCTCCGCGTCCGCGCCGCTGCCTACGCTGGCCACCACCCGGTTAAGGGTGCTCAGGTAGTCGTCGGTCTGCTCACGGTTCGCCGGATTTTTCAGGAAGCGCCACCCTTCCTCGTCAGTGGTGCGGCAAATGAAGGCGCCCTGCAGCAGGCGTTCGATGACCTGTCCCTTGTTGGAAAGCATCAGGCGATCTCCTCGGTCTGGCGGGCTTTCAGGCGTTCGCCGATCACGTCCAGACGCGGCTTGACCACCTGCAGTTGGCGGGTCTGCTTGTTGACGATGTAGCGGTTCTTGAACAACGACAACACCTCGGAATCCGGGTTGGGGAAGGCGCCCAGAATGCGGATGCGGTTGCTGGTGCAGGCATCGAAGATCTTCTTCACGTTGTTGTGGTGCAGGGTGCCCAGTTCATCGATCGGCCAGTGAATCACCGCCGGGGCGTTGCCGCGCAGCAGGCGGGTGAAGGCCAGCAGGAACTTGCAGAGAATCAGGTAGGCCATGCCGTGGCTGGAGGATTCGTTGAGCTGGCGGTCGGTGCGGATGACCAGGTCGCTGTTGCCCTCACGCAGGCGCAGCTCGATTTCCAGCAGGGCGGAAATGCCGCTGGTCAGTGCCGAGCGACCGAGCACTTCCAGGGCGCGCCGCATGCTGCCGGTGTACTCCTCTCCCGGTAACTCGGTGAAGCCGCTGTTCTGCCATTCGCGGTAAGCGTTCACGAAGCTGCGCAGCTCCGGCCAGAATTCCAGCTCGGTGATGCGCGAGCGGATGGTGACCGCCGAGTTGGACACGCCGTCGAGGAACAGCTCGTCGCTGACCTCGCGGGTAATGCGCGCGCTTTGGCTGGCGATGCGTTTGTCGATATCGGCTAGTACGTCGAAGAAGTTATAGAGCTGTCTTCCGTAGTTCTGCCCGAGATCCATCAAGCCCTTGATGCTCTGCGGTACCAGCTCGTTGAGCAGCTGCGCCAGCACTGGCACCAGGCGGCGGTAATCGAGGGTCGGCACGCCGCGCTCGCTGACCACGGTGCATTCCTCGCGGCCGCGCTCCCAGGTCTCGGTGAGGCTGGAGCCGCTCTTGCCGGCCAGCAGGCTGTCGAAGCGGTCGACGTGTTGCTTGATGGTGGTCATCAGCGACTCGCGGCTGTGCAGCAGTTCCTGGCCGAGGCGCAGACGCTCGTCCAGTTCGCCTTCCGGCGCCTGCCCTTCGCGGGGCAGCTTGCAATCGTTCAGGCGGCGCAGCAGCCCCTTGAGCAGGTCCACTTGTTCGCTGATCTGGCCCTGGCGCTGCAAACCCTGCTTGCGCTGCTGTTCCAACTGGTCGCGCTGGGCCTTGTAGGCCTGCGTGGCTGTATCCAACTGCTGCTTGAGGTCGCTGGCTTCGGCCTTGCGCGCCACCAGGTCGTCTTGCAGATGCGGCTTGCGCTTGAGCCAGGTGACGGCGTACCACTCTTCGTAGCGGTGCACCTCCGAACGGAGGGCTTCGGTTTCGCGGATGCGCAGCTCGCGCTGGCGAATTCCGCTCTTCAGCTCGATCAGCTGGGTTTCGTCTACGCCGCGGGATTTCAGCTCGTTTTGGTACCAGCTTTCACAGGCGGCCAGCTCGGCCTTGCCCTGGGCACGCTGCTCATCCATTTGGCCGCGTAGTAACGCCAAACGCTGTTCCAGATCCTGAATGACCTGTTGCCAGTGGGCCGAGGCTTCCAGGCGAGCTTCCTGACGCTGTTTACCCAGTTCGGCCAGCAGCTGTTGCTGTTCCGCCGTCAGGCGGGCCAGGCTGTCGTCCAGCGCGCTCAGCTGTTTACGGGCTTCGAGACGGCGCTCGGCCAGGGCGGTGTCCAGGCGTTCTTTCAAGGCGGCACGTTCGTCGCGCAGGCGCTGCCGGTCTTCTTTTAGACCCTGCAATTGGGTACGGGTCTGCACCAGGCGGGTGTTGAGGTCATCCAGCGCTGCGGTCTGTTCAGACAGCTGGGTTTCCAGGCCGTCCTGATGGTTGCGGGCGGCCTGCAGATTGTCTTCGGCCTGTTGCAGGCGGATGCGCAGCGCGGCTTCGTCGGCGGCATGCTCGGGAGTCGGCAGCGCGGCCAGGTCCAGGCGCAGGCCATGGAAGCTGTCGGCCGGGGTGTCGCTCAGCCCCGGCTTGAGGTCGGTGCGCTGAAGCAGGCTCGGCTCGATCAACTTGCCCAGGTGCTGTTCCCAGCCCGGCTGCTCTCGGCGCAGAAACTCCAGCAGGGTGTGTTGGCCGGCGTGGAGAAGACGTGTTGCGGCATCTTTTTCCTGCTCGCGCTCGGCCACCTTGCGAGCCGCCAACTGGTGCTGCTGAGCAACGTCCTCGCGCTGGCGCAGCAATTGGCGCTCCTGCTGGGTCAGCGTCTCGACCTGCTGGCTGCTGGCATCACGCTTTTCGTCGGCTTCTTCCAGGCGTCGGTCGAAGATGTCCAGGCTGCGGCGTTCTTCTTCGCTGTAGCTGAACTGGTTGATGCGCTGCTCGTGGTCCTTGCGCTCCAGTTCGCGGGCGTGTTTCCGATTGCGAAAGACGTTTTCGGCCTCCTGGCGACGGTTGGCGAACGATGTGTCCAACTGGCTGAGTGCATCGTTTTTCTGCTGGGTGCGCGCTGCCAGTTCGTCGCGCACCGTGCCCTCCTGTTCGTGCAGGCGGTCCAGCGCGTCCTGCTGGCGTTCCTGGATGATCTGCTTGCGCTCGAGATAGGCGTTTTGCACGTCGGCATGCTGCTCGGTGAGCAGGCGCAGGCGCTCCCTGAGGTTGTCCAGTTCCAGCTTCCAGCCGTCGAGCTTTTCCAGGTCGGCCTTGGCCTGGTCGATGTCGGAATCCAGGTACTGCTGGTACTGCTCCTCAATGTGGTTGAGCTGGGTTTCATCGCTTTCGATGCGGGCCTGCACCTGGGAAAGCGCCAGGCTCAGTTCGTCGCGCCGGTCCTTCCAGGAGTCTTCCAGCAGCTTGAGCTGGAAGCCGATCTGCTCGAGTTCGTGTTTGAGGGTTTCCTGGTGGGCGAACAGCAGGGGCTCGTCGGTGCGGAAGGCCAGTAGCAGCCCGCTCAGGCGCGCCTCGCAGGTGTGCAGTTCCTGAAAATCGCGCTCCAGACGTGCAAATTCGGGACGCAGGTCGGCAAAGCCTTGAATCAATTGGCTGTCGCGAATCCAGTCTTCCACTTTCTGCGCGCTGAGGTGGGTGATGGGCGGCGCCACGCCGTCCTCTTCAAGGATGGCGGCGACCATCGACTTGATGGTTTCCATCTTGCCTTCGCGCGAATGCACGGCGCGCACCAGCTTTTCGATGTGACGCAGGCTGTGCTCACCGCTGCACAGGGAGAACTGGCGGGCCAGCTGGCGCAGTTCGGTGCGCTGGCTGTCGGCGGACAGCAGGGTGCGGTCGTTCTGAATGATCGCCCGGTACTGGCGGGTGTTGAGCTGGTTGCTGACGGGGACGCCCAGCGAACGGAAATGATAGCCAAGCTCTCTCATGGTGCGGCAGACGATGCTGTCACCCTGGCGACTGCGGGTGTAGTCCTCCAGATCGAAGCCTTTTTGCACCAGCCGGTAATCCACCCCTCGACCGTCGCTGCTGGTGGCCAGAATGGCCTGACAGGGCTCGCCATCCATGCGTTGGTATTCATAAACGAGGAAGCTATGCTCGGTGGGCAGGTACCAGCGCTCGAAGCTGTCGCGGGTCGCCGGGACCACACGACTGGGGTACTCGCCGTAAAACACCGGCACCAGGCGTTGCAGGGTGGTTTTGCCCGAGGCGTTGGTCCCACAGATGTTGGTGTGGTCGTCCACGACCAGCTCGACGACACCCTTGAGGTGGGTGTTGATCAGAATGAGGCGATTCAGGCTGGGCATGGCAATCCTTTTGAAGAAATGAAGCAGGGCGCAGTTTAAGCAAGCAGACGGCCGCTGCCGAGCCGCTTTCGACGGGAACCCTCATATTTGGGATGTTGTGCCGCCGTGCAGCCGCCCTGTGCGGCTCACCCGTGCCATGAACGTTTACAGCGCTTCCAGGGTTTCCATCAGTACGCGCACCTTGGTGAGGGATTCCTGGTATTCGGCTTGCCACTCGGAATCCATCACAATGCCGCCACCCCCCCAGCAGGCCACCTGGCCGTCCTTGACGAGCAGGCTGCGGATGGCGATTGAGCTGTCCATTTCTCCACGCACATCCAGGTACAGCAGCGAGCCGCAATACAGGCCGCGGCGGGTGGGTTCCAGTTCGTCAATGATCTGCATGGCGCGCACCTTGGGCGCGCCGGTGATCGAACCGCCGGGGAAGCTGCCGGCCAGCAGATCCAATGCATCCTTATTGGCGTCCAGCTCGCCAGTCACGCTGCTGACCAGATGATGCACGTTCGGGTAACTCTCCAGCGCGAACAGTTCGGGCACGCGTACCGAGCCGATACGGCAACTGCGGCCCAGATCGTTGCGCAGCAGGTCAACGATCATCAGGTTTTCCGCGCGGTCCTTGGGGCTGGCCAGCAGGGCGTCGGCCTGACGGCGGTCTTCTTCCGGCGAAGCATCGCGTGGGCGCGTCCCTTTGATCGGCCGGGTTTCCACCTGGTTGTCGTGAACGCGCAGAAAACGTTCGGGCGACAGGCTGAGGATGCTGGCGTCGGAGAGCTGCAGGAAACCGGCAAAGGGCGTCGGGCAGGCGGCGCGCAACGCTCGATAGGCGTGCCAGGCATCTCCGCTACAGGCGGCACGAAACCGCTGGGCGAAGTTGACCTGATAGCAATCGCCGGCCTGGATATAAGCCTGGATACGGTGAATGGCGGCTTCGTAGGTAGCGGCACTGATATCCGCTTGAAACGGAGCGGCCAGCCGGAAGGGCGCGCCTTCGCGTGCCACTGCCGGCTGGCTGAACAGGCGGATCAGGCGCTGGCGCTCGGCCTCATCCAGTCGCGGATGGAACACCAACTGGCTACGCTGGAGCTGGTGATCGCTGATCAACGCCCAGGCGTACAGGCCGAAATGGGCATCCGGCAGGGCCAGGTCATCCACTGCGGAATTCGGCATGAGTTCCAGGCGCCGGCCGAAGTCGTAGGAGAGGTAACCGATCAGGCCGCCCACAAAGGGCAGAGGCTGATCCGCGGGTGCTTCGCTCGGACCCAGCAGGCTCAAGGCATCGCGCAAGCGTTGGAAAAAGACGTTGGCGGCTTCGCCATCGGCAGCCGTCAGCTGTGCCATAGGCCATGCGGAGAGCAGATCATAGCGTCCTCGCTCCGCTGTGGGCCGGCCGCTGTCAAGCAGCACGGCTCCCGGAGCGTGGCGGACAAGCGCGAAGTAGTCAGCTGGATCAGCGAGGTAGGGCAGGGGATGACAAATGCAGATGGACATCGGAAACCGTCGTTTTTTGTGAAGGCGATTGTATTCCGTAGGACTGCTTCGGCCTAGAGTTCTGCCATATTTGCGCACTGCCCAGCGGGGCTGGTAAGTATGGAACACCCTGCGGATTTCAAAATCCGGGCATAACGATAAATATAAAGGGGTTAAATCATGGATGTTGTATCTGGGTCAGGAAGCCTTGCGCGCCCAACGCGACTCCCTCCACCCACATCGGCCGGCTACTTGCCGCGCCCGCGTATTCAGGCTCTGTTTGCCGCCAATCCCCAGGCGCGGCTGATTCTGCTGTGCGCGCCGGCGGGATTCGGCAAAAGCACCGCGCTGGGCGAACTGGTCATGGCTCAGCAACCCGGCAGCACCTGTGCCTGGCTGGCGTTGGGCGACGGTGATGATGATCCTGCGCGATTCCTGATGCGACTGATCAATGCGTTGCGTACGGTGTTGCCAGGGTTCGGCGAGGACGCGCTGGCGTATCTGTGCAACACGATGAGCACGCCGGTAACGGTCGTGATGGAGAGCGTGCTGGTCGAGCTGACCCGGCTGACACACCCCCTGCTGGTGGTGCTGGACGATTTCCAGGTCACCGATAAGGAGCTGCTCGCTGCCCTGGGGCGCCTGATCCTGCTGGCATCGCCCGGATTTACCCTGGCGATCGGCGCGCGGACCCAGCCGGCCTTGAATCTGGCCACGCTGCGGGCCAAGGGCCTGTTGCTGGATATCGGCCCGGAGGAGCTGCGCCTCGATCCGACCGAGGCCCGTGATTATTTGCACTACCGGGGCCTGCGACTGGATGAAGCGGGCCTGCAAACGCTGTATGCGCAGACCGAAGGCTGGATGATCGGCGTGCAACTGGTCAGCTTGTGGCTGAGCCATCAACCACAGGGCAGTAGCCTGCAGTCCATACCCGCAGGCGATCAAACCGCGGTGGGCGATTACCTGCTGTGCTCAGTCTTCGAGCAACTCTCGACCGAACTGCAAGATGTGCTGCTGGCGTTGAGTGTGGCCAGCCAATTAAGCGGGGAGCTGGCCAACGCCTTGACCGGTCGCGAGGATGGCCAGGCATTGTTGGAAAGCTTGGAAGTCAGGCAGTTGTTTCTCGTGCCGCTGGACCGCGAGCGGCAGTGGTATCGCTTCCACCATCTCTTCGCCGATTTCCTGCGTAACCGGTTGCGGCAGCAGAGCTTTGAACGTTTCAAGCAGCTGCATTTCAAGGCGTCCCTCTGGTTCACCAATCATCGCATGCAGAACCTGGCCATCGAGCATGCCAGCCTGGCTGACGATCCCGAAATGCTGGCCGCGCTGGTGGACGGCTACGGGTTGGAGCTGATCAACCGGGGGCAACTCAACCGATTGTATCGCTGGCGCTTGCAGGTTCCCGATTCGATTGTTGAGCGCTATCCGGTGCTGATGCTGGCCGATGTCTGGGACAAGGCGGCTAAACAGGCCTTGCCTGAAGCCAATCGTTTGCTCGATGAATTGCTGTCACGCTGGTCCGGTGAGGTGGACGTACCCCTGCGCGAGGGCTACCTGGCTGCGTTGGCGGTCAAGTCCATGCTGGCCCTGCAAAAAGATGATCTGGACGTTTGCGTCAGTCTGGCCCGCAAGATCGAAGCCCAGCTGGGCCAGCATGCCGCTTTCCTTGAGGTAGCCATGCTGGTGATCGGTGCGCTGGCCCTGGTGATGCTGGCTCAGCCCGACCAGGCGCGTCGTTTACTGGCGCTGGCCCAGCAGCGCAATCATTTCCTGGAAGGCCGTTACCTGGATATGCAGCTCAGCAACGTCGAGGTGATGCTGGCGTTGGAACAGGGCCAACTGCGTCAGGCGCAGCATTTGTCCGAGCAGTTGCGCGCCCGCATGGTGCCGGGGTTTGGCGAAACCAGCCCAGCCCTGGCGCTGCCCGTCATCAGCGCGTGTTTGATTGCCTATCACCAGGGACGTTTCGGCGGGCTAGAAGAAAGGCTGCACTGGGCGCTCAAGCATGTTGACGTGATCAATCCGATTGATTTGTACGCCCAGGGGCTCCTGTGCCTGGCACGGCTGCAGCGCACCCAGGGGCATATCAAAGAGGCCATGGCCAGCCTGGCCGCGATGCAGAATCTGGCCTCGCGCAATCAGTCCTGGCGATTCTATGCGCAGGCGGTTGCGGAAGAGATTGCACTGATTGTGCAAGAACCGGGCGATGACTCGTTCAAGCGCGCCGAGCAGCGCTTGAAAAGCATCGAATGGAGCCGACTGGCAGCTAGCTATGCGCAGCGCACTTTCAATCCTGTCACCCTTTTTCTGGGGCTGAGCCGCATTCGTCTGTACCAGAAACGAGGTCAATACAGCGAGGCATTGCATGAAATCACCCAGCTTCGAGGGCAGCTGCAAAAAGGCTGGCATGGCTTGCAGCATCTGCGTCTGGATGTGCTGGCCGCGCTCAGCTACCAGCGTCTGGGCTATCAGGAACGAGCGCAAAGTTTGCTGGTTCAAGCCTTGATGAGGGCTGAGCGCGAAGGTTTGCGCAGTGTATTTATCGAAGAAGGGCAGGCTGTTCGGGTCATGCTGCTGCAGTTGGAAGCCGCAGAGAGACACCCTGCGCTGCAAGGCTTTCTACGTGATTTGCTGGGCTTTTGGCCGGGCAGCCAGGTACCGGCCGCGCAGGAGGCACCGAGTGACGGTTTGACCGCACGGGAGCTCGATGTGATGCGCCTTGCAGCCCAAGGCATGTCCAATGAAGAAATAGGTCAGCAATTGTCGCTGGCCCTTGGCACGGTCAAATGGCACCTGCATAACATCTACGCAAAGCTCAAGGTACGCAATCGCACCCAAGCCATTCGCCGTGCCCGCGAGCTGGAGATGCTCTGATCATGACCAACCAGATCTCCGCACAATCTCAGCGGCTGCCGTTGTTACGCACCAAGCTGTTTCCTGCCGAACTGGAGGGGCACTCGCTGCTGTCCCGTGAGGTACTCATCGATCGCCTGTTCCAGGCCCGACGGTTTCCCTTGCTGGTGCTCAGTGCACCGGCCGGGTATGGAAAAAGCACCGTGCTCAGTCAACTCCGCCAGCGCTTGCAGGCGACAGGGCACAACGTTGCCTGGCTGTCCTGCGATGACGGGGACAGTGAGCCGCAACGACTGCTGGAGTACCTGCTGGCTGCGGTGGAGTCGGTATTGCCTGGCTTCGGAGCCAATACCGCCGGGCTACTGCGCGATGGCCTGAGCTGGCCGCTGGAAGCCTTGCTGGAAGCGTTCATAACCGATCTGCGCCGGGTGGAAGAACATATCTATCTGATTCTGGACGACGTACATCGCATCCGTCATCCAGGCTTCGGCCAGGGTGTGGCGTATCTGCTTCGCAATCTTCCAGAGCAGATACATCTGATCAGCAGCACCCGTTTCAACCCCCAATATCTCACGGCTCCAGGTCTGTCAGAGCGGGTCTATTGGCTCAAGGCTGAAGACCTGGGTTTGAGCCGCCAGGAAACTGCGGATTATTTCCGCTGCATCCGGCAGCAAGAGGTGAGCGATGAAGAGCTTGCGCTGTTGCACAAACGCACGGAAGGCTGGATCACCGCGCTTCATCTGGCCAGCCTGGCGCTGGCTCGTCATCCGGACCGCCGCCAGTTTCTTGTCGAGTTGTCGGGCACCGAGCGTGATATTGCCGATTACCTGACGGAAGATGTGTTGGAAGGTTTGCCAGCGGACGTGCGCTGGTTTCTAGAGCAAACCTCGATTCTCGATGAGTTTTGTGCCGATCTCTGTAACACCTTGACCGGGCATGACACGGGTCGCGCGATGCTCAAGCGATTGCAGGCCGAGCAGCTGTTCATAATCCCGCTCGATACCCAGGGGGAGTGGTTTCGTTATCACCATTTGTTCACCGAGTTTCTTCAGGGGCGCCTGGTCAGGCAAGGCGAGCCGGCGGCCTTGCTGCTCGCGGCAGCTCGCTGGAGTGAGACTCAGGGATATGCCGACCGTGCCATTGGTTACGCGCTGCGCGCCCGGGACTTCGCCTTTGCAGCCGACTTGCTGGAGCGCCAGGGCATTCGTCTGGTAACGGGGAATCGGGTTTATAGTGTGTTGGCCATGCTCAAGCGCGTGCCTGCCGAACAGATCCGCGAGCACACCGTGTTTCAACTGTTCTATGCCTGGCAGTTGGCATTCGAACAGAAATTTGCCGAAGCCGAAGCCCTGATAGAAGACGTAAGCAATCGATTGCTGCAAGGGCAGGGCAGAACGATGCATACCGGGCTCGCCGAATTGCTCGGTGCGGCTCAGGTACTCAAAGCCTTGATTCTGCTGTATCAGGATAAGCTGGAGACTTCCCTGAAAGTGGCGCGCCACTGGTTGGGGGTGGTACGCGAAGGGCAGCCTTTCTTCCGCGCCAGTCTATTTTGCGTGCAGGCAGCGGCCTACGCCTTGCTGGGTGATTTTGCCGAAGCGGCCAAATCCATTGCCAGTGCACGTACGCATCTCAACGACGTGGACAGCGAATACCTAAGCGTCATGATCAGCCTTATCGAGTCCCTGATTTGCAAGGAGTACGGCGAGCTGGAGCGTGGCCGTGCTCTCGCGGAGGCCGCGAGAAAACGCGTGGATCAGGTGTTTGGACGACACAGCCGGGTGGGCGGTCCGTTGGCGCTGGCGTACTCCGACTTGCTTTATGAGCAGGACCGGCACGCGGCCATTCTTGCCGAGCTGCCTCGGGCGACCACCTGGCGTGATGTGGCCACCCCTGTTGAGCTGGTCAATCGCGCACGCCTGGTCATGGCCAAGGCGCGTTTTTATGCGGGGGAAGCCGAACAGGGGCTGGCCGATCTCGATGAATGGCTGGAAGGCTTGCAGGACCCCGGCTACCAGCGAGTCTTCGCCCTGGCGATGGGCTGCAAAGTGCAGTTTTTGTTATGGATGCGCCGCCCCAACGAGGCATCGCGAGCCTGCCTTCAACTGGAGCAGCATTTGGACAAGCTTGATCCCATCCGCTATCCGGATGCCTTTGCTGCCTTGGCGATGGCGCAAGCTCGTCTGGCACTGACCGAACAGCGGCCAGACAAGGCTCAGCTGGCATTGGAAAACATGCTGGCCAGGCAAACGGCCGCACACCTGTGTGACCGTCGCTTGCGACTGTCGTTGTTACTCTGTGTAGCGTATTGGCGCAAAGGTAACAGCGACAAGGCGTTCTTATTGCTGCGTCAAACCGTGCAAGATGCCTGGGCGCGGGGTTACCGACGAGCATTTCTGGATGATGCGTTGTGGCTGCTGCCGCTCTGGAATGCCTGGCAAGCCCGTGAACCGCGCACCGAGGCCTGGCAAATGTTGGGGGAAATGCTGCGCGAACAATGTCGCCGGCTGGCTGTTGATCCGCTGAAAATCGATGAGAATCAAGATGTCAGCCATCGCGAGCGGGAAATATTGAGGCTGGTGGCGGCGGGATTGTCGAACCGCGACATCGCCCAGGCCATCCACCTCTCCGAAGCCACCATCAAGTGGCATCTGCACAACTTGTTCGCCAAGTTCGGCGTGCGCAGCCGCACCCAGGCCGTGCTCAAGGGCAAGAGTCTCGGCTTGCTCAGCGAAGCCTGAGCCTCATCAATGGGGCCGCCATCCCTTGGATGGGCTGGCAGCCAGCCCAACCGCCACTAGTTTTGTTCGCAGGACGAGCTCAGCGCTTTCCGCCCCACAAGGAAGATGCCGTACGGGGCGGTGAGGGGTCCTACTGTCGAGGCAGGTGTCGCGGCAGTGTCTATGGATAACCCCATCTGTGAACTGTGGAGATAACAATAATGAAATTGAACCAACTGGCTCTGGCTGCAGCGTTTCTGGCCGCTCCGTTCATGGCTCAGGCCGACCTCAAGGCCATGGATGACAACGCCCTGGCAAGCGTGACCGGTCAGGACGGCATTAGCCTGTCCGGTGACTTCAACGGCAGCATCGGCGCCATTGTGTACACCGATAACGATACCAACGGCGGCAGCCTGCGCCTGGAAGGTATCACCTTCACCGGCTTCAGCATTTCCGATGCCAACCCGCTGATGATCGACGTGGTTACCACTGATATCGCCGGTACCGATACTCAGCAGCTGCAAATCTCCCTGCCGGAAATGACCGGTCAGATCGAAATCGCCGCCATCAAGGTCGGTGACGCCTCTGCCGCCAGCATTGGCTCCCTGGCAATTATCGATCAGAACCTGGCCGGTACTACCATCAAGATCTGGGGTCACTAAGCACCAGTTGGCTTGAGGCTTAAGGTGGTCTACCGGCTCTGGCTGGTAGATCGCTTCCTCAGGTAAGGGAGTGCACAGCAAAGATGATCGAGATTTTATTGGGCAGCTTGCTGGCCGTTGTCGGTTTTACCGAGACAGTGGATACCAAGCCGGTCCGCGAGGGTACGGTCAATCTGACCTACGGACTTACTCCTGCAGGGCAATTGCGCGAAAGCGTAGTGCTGGAGCCGATGAATCAATTGCAGTTTCGTAATGTGATTCGTCAGGCCTATGACTACAGCTGCGGTTCAGCCGCTCTGACGACGCTGCTGGATTACTACCTGGGGCGCAATCTGGAAGAGCGCCAGGTCATGGAAGGCTTGCTGCACTACGGGGAGGCAGAAAAAATCGCCGAGCGACGCGGTTTTTCTTTGCTGGATATGAAGCGTTTCGTAGCAGCGCTGGGCTATGAAAGCGGTGGTTTTCGAGCTGAATTCGACGATCTGGAAGGCCTGGAACATCCTGCAATCGTGCCTATTGAATATGCTGGCTTCAAGCATTTCGTCGTAGTGCGGGATGTACGTGACGACCATGTGTTTGTGGCCGACCCCGCCTTGGGCAATATCAGCTTTACCCGGGCACGTTTCGAAGCTGTGTGGGATCAGAACGTATTATTCATCGTCTACCCGGGGGATAACCCCTCTATAAATGCGCTGGCATTGGATGAGCGAGATATGCGGCTTGTGGATGATCGAACGACCAGCCTTCTGGCTTTCCGCGAATTTCCACAGTTGGCGAAATTTAGCCAGAACCAAGCTGCCGAGCTTGGCTCAGGCGGTGGCATTCAATATATCCGCCGTAAGTAATTATCCGCCGCAATAAGCACCCGCTGCACAGGATGTGTCGGCATCTAAAAATAATAGGGGTAGCGCCATGGGAGTTAGGGGAGTTGCGTGGCTGGCTTTTTTGGTAATAGCCAGTGCTGGTCCAGTGTGGGCGGCCGAACAGGACGTTAATGAGGCTCGCGAAGCATTAAGCAAAAAAGAGGAAGACGCAGATAGCGCAAAAGCGCTGGAAGAGGTTTTCCAAGCGGCGGAAAAAAGCTATACCTTGCTGAAGAAAGGGGAGCGTACACTGACCTACGGTTTCGATTACTCCCTTACTCGCGATACGGTGATTCAGACCATCCGGGCCAATAACGATATAAGCAACCCCGTATATAGCGTAATAGGCCAAAGCGAGGCTCAGCACACCTTTACCAACTCGTTTACGTTCGACTATGGCGTTTGGGATAACCTGACCTTTAGCGTGCGTTTGCCCATGATTGCCAAATACGACACCGAACGGGATCTGGATGTATATAGCCTGGGCGATATATCTACCAGCCTGCGCTGGCAACCCTGGAATTCGCATCGCGGCCGGCCGGTCACTACCTTGTATGCCAACCTTGGCCTTCCCACCGGCGAAAGCCCATACGACATCAATCTCAGTGAAGACTTATCGACAGGTAACGGTTATTACAGCCTGGGCCTCGGGGCAAACATGTCCTATGTCATTGATCCAGTCGTTCTGTTCGGCTCGTTGGGTTATACCTACAACCTGCCGGTCAAAGATATAGACCAAGTATTCGGCAGCAGGTTACTGCAAGAAGTCAGACCCGGGTCAACCTTCTCATTGAGCATGGGATTTGCTTATGCCTTGTCCTACGATGTATCGCTGGCTGCTTCCTATCAGATGGCTCACAACCTGAAGCCTGAATACGAGTTTATTGATAGCACCAGCAAGGGAACTGAACAAACCAGTGCGGTTATGAATTTCTCGCTGGGTCTGCGAACTTCTCCAGACCGCATCGTTAATGTCAATGCCGGGTTTGGCATGACCGAGGATTCGCCCGATGTCCTGCTGGGAATCTCCATGCCCTTGGATATCAAGGGCCTGAAGGCCCAATAACCCGCAGGCGGACTATTCATGAGTAAGCGAATTTCGCCGCTCGCGCGGGCGATTGCCGGGGTGACGTTGCTCTGGGCGATGCAAAGTCAGGCTCAATTTTCTCAAAACCTGACCATTGGCAACCCTAAGGCCATGGCCTTGGGCAATGCCATCACTGCGGATTCCAGCGGTATTGATGCCGTGCATTATAATCCTGCCGCTCTTACCAAGCTCAAAGGTCGGCAAACGGCTGTAAAGATCATTGCCGGTGGTATGGACATTCGCGCTGAGTTCGATGCGCCAGCCGATTATGGAAGCAATTTCTTCGGGTATAACCAGGATCCCATTGCTGGAAGTCGAAGCAGAACCACCACGTCGGCCATGTATTTGCCTGGACTGGGCGGGACAACCGAAATCCCCGTCCTGGTGGCTCCACTTGCCGGCCTCTCCATTAACCCGCCCGGTTCCAAGTTTACGTTTGCCACCAATATTTATACGCCCCAAGCCGTAGGTTATACGCGGGAAAACGATGACCCCGGCCGTTATCAGGGCAAGGAAGTCGTCATGCAGCGCATCACGTATTTCTCACCGTCGGTGGGTTATCAGGTAAACGATGAGCTGTCAGTTGGCTTGTCGATTGGCTTTTCTCACCAGGCGCTGGCGCTAAAACAAGACCTTCGGGCCCCAGGCATGTTCACTGGCCTGATCGCGGCTGTGCAGGATGCAATGTGTGTCGTGGGCAGCAACCCGCTGGATATCATTCTCAACCTGTGCGGAGGAGAGCTTGGCCCGTTCACTGATCTCGCCGAATTGGAAGTGGATTTAGAACAAACCCTCTCGCCGACCTGGAACCTTGGAATTCTATGGGAGCCCAGAGACTGGTTTGCCTTGGGCGCTGTGTATCAAAGCGAAGCAAAAATGCACATGCAGGGTACCTACCGCATTGATTACACGCAAAACTGGCAAGGTCTGTGGCAGGGGTTGAAAAGTTCTGTCTTCGGTATCTTGCCACCGCTGAGTGTGATGTCCGCTGATGGGCTTTATGCCTATGAGCAAGGCAACGTGTCGATGGACCTTACATACCCGGCCCATTTTTCCACGGGGATCAAATTGAAGCCGCATCGCCAGTGGCAGTTCAATATGGATGTCAAATGGACCGACTATTCGGCGTGGGAAAATTTCGAGCTGAAGTTTGATCGACCTCTGGACTTCCTGAAAGTGGCCAGTGTGTTTTCACCCAACAACGCCACGCGCAATTCAATCATTCTTTCGCGTGATTATGAGTCCGTCTGGAGCATGGCCTTCGGGCTGCAATTCGATGTCAATGATCGCTTGAGTTTGCGCATGGGATATGAGCCGCGAAAATCGGCGATACCTGGCAATAAGGCGGATGCTCTTGCCCCCTTGGGAGATGCCGATCTTTATGGCTTGGGCGCTGGTTATCGGTGGGATCCGGAAACCGAGATCGATATCGGCTTCAATTACATGGTCAGCAAACAAAGCATTCCGGGAGGAAGCAGTTGCAACGTGAACTGTTCGGGGCTGCTGGATATGGTTTATAACCCGTATGCCGACCTGGACATCAAAACCACCGTAAAAGCCTATGTGTTTGCCCTGACTTATCGAACCCGCTTTTGAGTACGCGCTATGCCTTTTGTGCTGCTTATGTTGCTGATCGTCGGAACCTGCGCCCAGGCAGATAATGGTCGGTATCTGACCTGGATCGATGATCAGGGTCACGTGCATAACACCTTCGTCGATGATCGTTATGCCGCGCAGCAGCGGCAGGCCGAGCGGCGTATCGAGGCTGGCGATCAAAAGCGGAGCGGGGGATGGACATCAGGTGCGGTGGCTGAAAGCAAGCGTCGCTACTTCACTTGGGTCGATGCCAATGGCACGTTGCACAACAGTGCTTACTCCGGTGTAGAAGAGGCGGGGCACGACACCAAACGACTGCGCAATGGAGGCGCGGCCGCGGAGTACATTGATGCCGACGTTCTGGAAGGCCGCAGCTTTGTGCGCAGCGAACACGGCACGGCTTACTACACCTGGGTCGACGATCAGGGGCGTATGCATAACTCGCCGTTGCCGCAAGGCGCAGAACGAATCGCCGAGCCCACGTCCATCGCATTCACCGAGGGGCGGCAAATCGAGTTCGCTCGTGCCACACCTGGGCTGCCTGCCTTGGATGGCCAGCCCAGCCCAGCCCTGCAGGCGTTACTCAAGGGAAGCCAGGCGCGCGATGGCGGTCCATACCAGGCATTGCTTGAACGTTGTTGCACACAATTGTCGGACAGTGCATTTACCGAGCTTTCCGTAGAGGAGCCTCGCTACCAGGAGCTGAGCCGCTTCTCGCCAAGTTTGCAGTTCCCCATGGGGCGTAGTTATTACGCAGCCCTCAGTCTGCCGCGCTCGCAGCACACCTACGGTTTGCGGGTGCGCAGTTTCGCCAACAAGCAAGTTGTTTATCCCTCTCTATTGTTTCTGGACGAAGCCAAGCGTCCCACTCGCCTGGTGAGCGATGCCGTGTACCAGCTGCATCCGGAAACCTGGTATCGCTATGCCTTTCTGGAAGGCACTGTTCCCGTGCATGCGGGACAGGGGGAACGCTATGTGCTGTTGCTGACCACGGATGAAGACCGCGTCTTGCGCACTCTGGATAACAAGCCCTTCAACCGTCCCCTGCAGCGAGCAGCGATTGATTCGACTGGCCTGCAGACGCACCGCCATGTAGATCATGGCGAGTTCGAACTGGCTATCATTCGCTGAGTCGATGTAAAAAAGCCCGACGCGTAGGTCGGGCTTTCTTCTAGCAGTGATTGGTTCAAATCTTTGCTGGGACGTGCCCGAACAACTCCTGGGCAAATTTCACGCGCTGTTCAGGCGTGTCCTTGTCGCCCTTCTTCTTCAAGTTTGCCAGGTGCGCCTCGACGGCATGGGCCCGGTGTGTCAGGCCGCAATCGTTGGCAATCTGGATGTTAAGACCGGGGCGGGCATTGAGTTCGAGAATCAACGGCCCCTTGTCCTGGTCGAGGACCATGTCAACGCCGATGTAACCCAGTCCGCAGAGCTCGTAGCAGCCTGCGGCGAGCTTCATGAAACCGTCCCAGTTGGGCAATTGCACGCCATCCACGGCATTGGTGGTGTCTGGGTGCTTACTGATCTTGTTGTTCAGCCAGGTGCCTTGCAGGGTAACCCCCGTGGCCAGATCCACGCCCACGCCGATGGCCCCCTGATGCAGGTTGGCCTTGCCGTTGGACTGGCGGGTGGGCAGGCGCAGCATGGCCATCACTGGGTAGCCCATCAGCACGATGATGCGGATGTCCGGTACGCCTTCGTAGCTGATGCTCTTGAAGATCGGATCGGGCGTGACGCGATACTCGATCAGCGCCCGGTCACGGTGGCCGCCCAGGGAATACAGGCCCGAGAGAATGTTGGAGATCTGCTGCTCTATTTCCTCGAGGCTGATGATTCGGCCGGACACCGTTCGGTAACGGCCTTCGAAGCGGTCGGCGATCACCAAAATGCCGTCACCCCCGGCGCCTTGTGCAGGTTTGATGACGAAATCCTGGCGACCGCCAATGATCGTCTCGAGCTTCTCGATCTGCTTTTCCGTCTCGATGATCCCGTACATTTCCGGGACGTGAATACCGGCCTCGATGGCCCGTTCCTTGGTGATGATCTTGTCATCGACAATCGGGTACAGACTGCGCTTGTTGTACTTCAGCACGTAGTCCGCATTGCGCCGATTGATACCCATGATGCCTTTGTCGCTGAGGCCCTTCCAGGTTCTCCATAGACCTAACATGGCTCAGTCCTTCAAAAAGGCTTTGAAGCGGAACAGTTCGGTCAGGCGGTAACCACGGTAGCGGCCCATTGCCAGCATGAAGCCCACCATGATCAGCAATACCGCCGGGAAGGTGAAGATGAAATAGGTCAGCTCTGGAATGCTCATCAGCATGAAAGCCAGGGTGGCCGCAACCAGCGTGCCGATCGCCACCTTGAAGGCATGGGTGCCGCCGCGTTCTTCCCAGGTGATCGACAAGCGTTCGATGGTCATGGTCAGGATGACCATGGGGAACAGGGCGATGGACAGGCCGCGCTCAAGGCCCAGCTTGTGGCTGAGCAAACTGATGATTGCAATCAGCACCACAACGAAAGTCAGCACCACGGAAAGGCGTGGCAGCATCTGTAGCTTGAGGTGCTCAAGATAAGATCGCAGTGACAGGCCCAGTGCGGTAATCAAGGTAAACAGGACAATACCGAAACCCAGTTGGGTTTCGCGGAAGGCCAGGGCGATCAGTACCGGGGTAAACGTTCCAAGGGTCTGCAGGCCGCCCAGGTTGCGCAGGATCAGGATCACCAGCACGCCGATGGGAATCATGATCATGATCTGATAAGTCTGCTGGGTTTGCAGCGGCAGACCGTAAAGCGAGTATTCGAGGAAGCCGGCGTCGGTTTGCTCATCGGTGAGCTTGGCCAGACGGATCGCATTGATCTCGCTGTTATTGAGGGTGAAGGTGACATGGGGTTGTTTGCCGCCTTCGACGCTGACCAGCGGGTCGTCGCCGACCCACCAGATCAGCCGGTCGCTCGGTAGCCCTTGCTCCCCGGTAACCGGATTGAAGTACAACCATTGGCTGCCGTTGTAACTGCGCAGCCACAGCTCCGGCGTCTGGGAGATATCGGCGGTCAACCGAATGGCATTGACCCGTTCCATCGGGACATGGGCAACGGACAGCAACAGGTCGATGACCTTGGCCTTGTTGGGGATTGATCGGTCTCCCCCCAATAACAGCCCGACATTGTCGTCAGCGGTATTGTTGACCCGCTTGATCGTTTCGCTGATGAACGTTTCAACATCCGCCGAATGTTGGCGAATGGGCGCCAGCAGCGCTTCGGCGGCAATTTTTTCCGGCCCTTCAATGGGGATGCTATCGCGGAAGATAGGCCCTTTTTCTTCGGGCTTTTCCACACCGTAGCGCTTGGTAAGCACCAGGCGGTAATACAGCGTCTGGCTGCCGTTGGCCCGGCGGGCCGACCAGGTAACTTTGCGGTTGCCATCGATGCGGTTGATGCTCACCCCGTAATTGTTCGAGATAAAGCTTTCATTGAGGCTGACATGGTCTTGGTTCAGCGGCGGGACGAACATTTGAACCTTGACCGGTTCCCTGGGGTTGGCTTGAAACTCGACTTTGGCGTCGATATTCCACAGATCATCGGTTTCGTCCTCAGTGACCGGAATGCCCAGTATGAAGATCTGATAGGCCGTAATCAGAACGCCCAAGGCCACCAGGATGGTGATCAGGATTTTCAGATGCAGGGTAAGAGAGCGCATGGGGCTGTTTACTCGCCAGAGGGTGCGTCAGGTGCGCAGTCGGGTTTGCCGGCTGCGTATTTAAGGCTGGGATCGACCAAGGCTTCAAATTGTTTGAGCGCTTCGGAGCCTATCAATAATGGATATTGAAAGGCGCTGCGATCTGTGAGGTTTACCTCAATCGTACGTTGTGCCTGACCCAGGCAGAGCTGCAGCTCAATGACTGGGCGAGCGGTGTAGGTCTTGTTTTCCTCAGGATCAATATCACCAGCACGACGCTTGATCTTGCTGATGCGCGATAACGGCCGCTCGATCACCGAATCGTCGGCCCCCTCAAGGCCCAGACGGAAACGAACCCAGGTTTCTCCCTCACGACTGAAGCGTTGAATGTCATGGGCGCTGAGGGATGAGGTTTTCGCCCCCGTGTCGAGTTTGGCTGCCAATTGTTTATCGAGGTCGGCAAGCAGGGCGTACTCGTTCAAACCATAGATGGTTTTTTCAAGGGCAAAGCTTTGGCTGGCAAAGCAAAACAGAAAGCTGAAGGCGATCGAAAACGTGCGTCTCATAGGGTCCAGTAATTGCTGTCGGCGGCGGGGTCAAAGATGACTGGCGGCGTGGCGGAAGCCTATGGGTGCCAGCGAGTTCAGGGAAATGGACTGATTCGCGGTGCTCAGGTTAGCGCTTGGGGCGCAGATTCTAACACGCAGGTTTTGTGACTGCGATTGCATCGCTGTTACGCGATCGGGGGCCGGAAAGGATGACGAAGGTAGCATGGCGTTTCTCGATGAGTGTCGACAATACTGGGTAATCGGCTAGTTGATTTGCCCGGTTTTCGGCTATCCTTGCCCGCAGGAGAATTCAAGGTGTCGACAATGTTTGAAATTGAGTTCGCTGCTCAGGTCAAGGGCGAGGACGGGGAAACCCTGTCCGAACAAGTGTTTCGCAGCATTCAGGCGGCAATTGTCAGGGGAGAGATTGCTCCGGGGAGCAAGATTTCCGAGCCGGAGCTTGCGCGAGTGTATGGCATCAGTCGCGGGCCGCTTCGGGAAGCCATTCACCGCCTTGAGGGACAGCGACTTTTAGTAAGAGTTCCCCATGTGGGTGCGCGAGTTGTGTCATTGGGCCAGAGCGAGCTTATCGAGCTGTACGAAATACGTGAGTCACTGGAAGGCATGGCCTGCCGTTTGGCGGCTGAGCGCATGACCCAAGGGGACGTCGACGAATTGCGGCGCGTTCTGGAAACCCATGAGCGCGACGAAGCGTTCCGGGCTGGGCGTGGTTATTACCAGCAGGAGGGCGATTTTGATTTCCACTACCGGATTATCCAGGGCAGTGGCAATCAGACGCTTGTGAAGTTGCTCTGCGACGAGCTGTACCAGTTGGTACGCATGTACCGCATTCAGTTTTCCAAAACGCCAAACCGGCCGCATCAGGCCTTCAGCGAGCATCATCGTATTCTCGATGCTATCGCCGAGCGAGACGGCGAACTGGCCGAATTATTGATGCGTCGGCACATAGCAGCGTCGCGGCGCAATGCCGAGCAATACTTTCAGGACAATCAGCAAAGAGGTGAGTCATGAGCCAAAGTACTCCGGGCCAGCGTTTTCGTGACGCGGTGGCTGCCGAGCATCCCCTGCAGGTGGTCGGTGCCATCAATGCCAACCATGCACTGCTGGCCAAGCGCGCGGGTTTCAAAGCGATCTATCTGTCGGGGGGCGGGGTGGCCGCCGGTTCTCTAGGGGTGCCGGATCTGGGCATCACCGGTCTGGATGATGTCCTGACCGATGTACGCCGTATTACTGATGTCTGCGACTTGCCGCTGCTAGTGGATGTCGACACCGGCTTTGGCGCCTCGGCCTTCAACGTGGCGCGCACGGTCAAGTCGATGATCAAGTTCGGCGCTGCCGCGATTCATATTGAGGACCAAGTAGGCGCCAAGCGGTGCGGTCATCGTCCCAACAAGGAAATCGTTTCCCAACAGGAAATGGTCGATCGCATCAAGGCGGCGGTCGATGCCCGCACGGACGACAGCTTCGTGATCATGGCGCGTACCGATGCGCTGGCGGTGGAAGGCCTGAACGCCGCACTGGACCGCGCAGCCGCCTGCGTGGAAGCCGGTGCCGACATGGTGTTTCCCGAGGCCATTACCGAATTGGCCATGTACCGCACGTTCGCCGAGCGTGTAAAGGCGCCGATTCTGGCCAATATTACAGAATTTGGTGCCACACCGTTGTACACCACCGAAGAGCTGGCCAGTGCCGCTGTATCTCTGGTGTTGTATCCACTCTCTGCGTTCCGGGCCATGAACAAGGCGGCCGAGAACGTTTACACCGCGATCCGTCGCGATGGATCGCAGAAGAACGTGATCGATACCATGCAGACGCGCATGGAGCTGTACGAACGCATTAATTATCACGCCTTCGAGCAAAGTCTCGATGCGTTGTTTGCGCAGAAGAAAGGCTGAAACGAACAAGGCGCCTGACAAGGAGCCGGCAAGGCAATTGTGCACTATCCAGAACAAATCCAAGAAGGAGAAAGCAATGGCTGACGCAAAAGTACTCACCGGCGCAGGACTGCGCGGGCAAATCGCCGGGCAAACCGCCCTGTCCACGGTTGGCAAGGAGGGCGCCGGTCTGACCTATCGCGGTTATGACGTGCGTGATCTGGCCGAGCATGCCTGTTTTGAGGAAGTGGCCTACCTGTTATTCCATGGCGAGTTGCCGAATGCTGCCCAGCTGGCCGCCTATCGCGAGCGGCTGCACCAGTGGCGCGACCTGCCCGATGTGCTGAAGGAAGTCCTGGAGCGCGCTCCGGCCAATGCGCACCCCATGGACGTGATCCGTACCGCCTGCTCGGTGCTGGGCATGCTGGAACCGGAAACCGATTTTTCCCAGCAGCAGGACAAGGCAGACCGGCTGTTGGCCATGGGCCCTTCGGTCATGGCCTACTGGTACCGCTTCAGCCACGGCGGCGTGCGCATCAACTGCACCAGTGATGAAGAAAGTCTCGGGGGGCATTTCCTGGCCCTGCTACATGGGCGAAAGCCGAGCGAGCTGGAGGTCAAGGTGATGAACGTCTCCTTGATTCTGTACGCCGAGCATGAGTTCAACGCTTCCACGTTTGCGGCGCGGGTGTGTGCTTCGACCCTGTCCGACATCTATTCCTGCGTCACCGGCGCCATCGGCACGCTGCGTGGCCCGCTGCACGGCGGTGCAAACGAAGCGGCGATGGAGATGATCGCCAGCTACAAGACGCCGGAAGACGCCCGTGCCGGCACCTTGGCGCTGATTGAGCGCAAGGAAAAGATCATGGGTTTCGGCCATGCGATCTACAAGGACAGCGACCCGCGTAACGAAGTGATCAAGCAATGGGCGAAAAAACTTGCCGACACCGTGGGCGACACCGTGCTTTACCCGGTCTCGGTGGCCATCGATGAAACCATGTGGGAACAGAAGAAGCTCTTCCCCAACGCGGATTTCTACCACGCCTCGGCTTATCACTTCATGGGCATTCCGACGCCGCTGTTCACGCCGATCTTTGTCTGCTCGCGCATGGCCGGTTGGTGCAGTCACGTCTTCGAGCAGCGTGCCAACAACCGCATCATCCGACCCAGTGCCGAGTACGTCGGCGTGGAGTTGCGCAAGGTCGTGCCGATCGACCAGCGCTGATTTGCCAGGAGCGGGCCGGCACCGGTCCGCTCATCCGCTTTATGAAACATCACCATGAGTCCAAGGCATGAACACCGAATTCCGTAAATCCCTGCCAGGCACCCAGCTGGACTATTTCGATACCCGGGCCGCGGTCGAAGCCATCCAGCCGGGCGCCTACGACACGCTTCCCTATACCTCGCGAGTTCTGGCTGAGCAGCTCGTACGCCGCTGCGATCCGGCCATGCTGAGCGACTCACTGAGGCAGATCATCGAGCGCCGGCAGGACCTGGACTTTCCTTGGTACCCGGCTCGCGTGGTGTGCCATGACATCCTTGGCCAGACCGCGCTGGTGGATCTGGCAGGCCTGCGCGATGCGATTGCCGAGCAAGGGGGCGACCCGTCCAAGGTCAACCCGGTGGTGCCGACCCAACTGATTGTCGACCACTCACTGGCGGTGGAACATGCCGGCTTCGACCCGGACGCGTTCGAGAAGAATCGCGCCGTGGAAGAGCGTCGCAACGAAGACCGTTTCCACTTTATCGAGTGGACCAAGACTGCATTCAAGAATGTCGACGTGATCCCAGCCGGTAACGGGATCATGCACCAGATCAACCTGGAGAAGATGAGCCCGGTGATCCAGGCGCGCGACGGTGTGGCCTTCCCGGACACCTGCGTCGGTACCGACTCGCATACGCCCCATGTGGATGCCCTGGGCGTCATCGCCATCGGTGTCGGCGGCCTGGAGGCCGAAACCGTGATGCTGGGCCGCGCTTCCATGATGCGCCTGCCCGATATCGTCGGCGTCAAGCTGACCGGCAAGCGTCAGCCGGGCATCACTGCCACCGATATTGTCCTGGCCCTGACTGAATTCCTGCGTCAGGAGCGCGTAGTCGGTGCCTGGGTCGAGTTCTTTGGCGAAGGTGCCGACAGCCTGTCCATCGGCGACCGCGCCACCATCTCCAACATGTGCCCCGAGTACGGCGCGACGGCGGCGATGTTCTACATCGACCAGCAGACCCTCGAGTACCTCAAGCTAACCGGTCGCGAGCCGGAGCAGGTGGCGTTGGTCGAGAATTACGCCCGCACCACTGGCCTTTGGGCCGATGCCCTGAAAACCGCCCAGTATGAGCGCGTGCTGTCGTTCGACCTGTCCAGCGTCGTGCGCAACATGGCCGGCCCGAGCAACCCGCACCGTCGCCTGCCGACCAGTGCGCTGCAGGAGCGCGGTATCGCCAGCGACGCCCAGCTGGCTGCGGCCCGCGCCGAGGAAGCCCAAGGCCTGATGCCCGATGGCGCAGTGATCATTGCCGCCATCACCAGTTGCACCAACACCTCCAACCCGCGCAACGTGGTCGCTGCCGGCCTGGTGGCGAAGAAGGCCAACGAACTGGGTCTGCTGCGCAAGCCCTGGGTCAAGACGTCCTTCGCTCCGGGTTCCAAGGTCGCCAAGCTGTATCTGGAAGAGGCCGGCCTGCTGCCCGAACTGGAAAAGCTCGGTTTCGGCATCGTCGGCTACGCCTGCACCACCTGCAACGGCATGTCCGGTGCGCTGGACCCGGTGATTCAGCAGGAAATCATCGACCGCGACCTGTATGCCACGGCCGTGCTGTCCGGCAACCGCAACTTCGATGGCCGTATCCATCCCTATGCCAAGCAGGCGTTTCTCGCCTCGCCACCGCTGGTGGTGGCCTATGCCCTTGCCGGCACCGTGCGCTTCGACATCGAGCAGGATGTGCTGGGCCACGACGCCCAAGGCAACCCCGTGACCTTGAAGGATCTGTGGCCGAGCGACGAGGAAATCGACGCCATCGTTGCTGCCAGCGTCAAACCGGAGCAGTTCAAGCAGGTCTACATTCCGATGTTCGATCTGGGTACCGTGGAAGAGGCCAAGAGCCCGCTGTACGACTGGCGCCCGATGTCCACCTATATTCGCCGTCCGCCCTACTGGGAAGGCGCCCTGGCTGGGGAGCGCACACTCAAGGGCATGCGCCCGCTGGCAGTGCTGCCGGACAACATCACCACCGACCACCTGTCGCCCTCCAACGCCATCCTGCCCGACAGCGCTGCGGGTGAATACCTGGCGAAGATGGGCCTGCCGGAAGAGGACTTCAACTCCTACGCAACGCACCGCGGCGACCACTTGACGGCGCAGCGCGCCACCTTCGCCAACCCACAGCTGGTCAACGAAATGGCCGTGGTTGATGGGCAGGTGAAAAAGGGTTCACTGACCCGTGTCGAGCCCGAAGGGCAGGTGATGCGCATGTGGGAAGCCATCGAAACCTACATGAATCGCAAGCAGCCGTTGATCATTATCGCCGGCGCCGATTACGGACAAGGATCGTCTCGCGACTGGGCGGCCAAGGGCGTGCGCCTGGCCGGTGTAGAGGCCATCGTGGCCGAAGGCTTCGAGCGCATTCACCGCACCAACCTAGTGGGCATGGGTGTGTTGCCGCTGGAGTTCAAGCCGGGCACCGACCGCAAGACGCTGGGCATCGATGGTAGCGAAACCTTCGATGTGATCGGCGAACGCACTCCACGAGCAACCCTGACGCTGATCATCACCCGGCGCAACGGCGAACGCCTGGACGTGCCGGTGACTTGCCGCCTGGACAGTGATGAAGAGGTGTCGATCTACGACGCCGGCGGCGTATTGCAGCGTTTCGCCCAGGACTTCCTGGAGTCGGACGAGGCCCGTTAAATCGCTCTGGGCCAGCGGCTGCGGTCGTGCAGCCTCTGGCCATTATTCAGGACAGCATTCATGGCACACCTACCCCAAATCAAGATTCCCGCCACCTACATGCGCGGCGGTACCAGCAAGGGCGTGTTCTTTCGCCTGCAGGATTTGCCCGAAGCCGCTCAGGTGCCAGGGGCTGCGCGCGATGCGCTGTTGCTGCGCGTGATCGGCAGTCCCGACCCGTACGGCAAACAGATTGATGGCATGGGCGGAGCGACTTCCAGCACCAGCAAGACAGTCATCCTGTCCAAGAGCACCCGACCCGATCACGACGTCGACTATCTGTTCGGCCAGGTATCGATCGACAAACCCTTCGTGGACTGGAGCGGCAATTGTGGCAACCTGTCGGCAGCGGTCGGCTCGTTTGCCATCAGTGGCGGTCTGGTAGAGGCCAGCAGGATTCCTGAGCACGGTGTGGCAACCGTGCGGATCTGGCAGGCGAATATCGGCAAGACCATCATCGCCCATGTACCTATCACTCAATGGGATGTACAGGAAACCGGCGGCTTCGAGCTGGATGGGGTGACATTCCCCGCGGCCGAAGTGCAGCTGGAGTTTCTCGATCCAGCCGATGAGGGCGAAGGTGAGGGCGGTGCGATGTTCCCCACCGGCAATCTGGTGGATGAATTGGAGGTGCCGGGTATCGGTACGCTCAAGGCGACAATGATCAATGCCGGTATTCCTACGATCTTCGTCAATGCACAGGAGCTCGGCTACACCGGCACCGAATTGCAGGAAGCGATCAATGGCGATGCCAAGGCGCTGGAGCTGTTCGAAAGCATTCGTGCCCAAGGTGCAGTGCGCATGGGGTTGATCAAGGACCTGTCCGAGGCGGCCCAGCGTCAGCACACGCCGAAGGTGGCCTTCGTGGCGCCGCCGGCCGATTACGTTTCTTCCAGTGGCAAGGCCGTGAACGCTGGCGACGTGGATCTGCTGGTACGCGCAATGTCGATGGGCAAGCTGCACCATGCGATGATGGGCACGGCTGCGGTGGCAATCGGTACTGCTGCAGCTATTCCCGGCACCCTGGTCAACCTCGCTGCGGGCGGTGGCGAGCGCAGCGCGGTGCGCTTCGGTCACCCATCAGGCACCCTTCGGGTGGGTGCCGAAGCCCGTCACGTGAAGGGTCAGTGGACGGTTACCAAGGCCATCATGAGTCGCAGCGCCCGGGTGCTGATGGATGGCTGGGTGCGCGTGCCCGGCGACGCCTTTTAGCCGGCCTGCCAGAGCGGGTCTCCTACACTGATCCTCATTACCGAGGGTCAGTGTCATGAGCGCCAACGTTGATCTGAACGATCGCCCCGAGTACGACCAGGTTCTGCAGGATATCGCCGACTATGTCCTGGGCTACCGGGTCGAGTCGCAAGAGGCGCTGAGTACTGCGCGTCATTGTCTGATGGACAGCCTGGGTTGTGCGTTGCTGGCGCTGCGCTTTCCCGAATGCACCAAGCATCTGGGCCCCCTCGTCGAAGGCACCTTTGTGCCCCGGGGCGCCCGCGTACCAGGCACACGTTTTTGCCTGGACCCGGTCAAGGCGGCTTGGGATATCGGTTGCCTGGTCCGCTGGCTGGATTACAACGACACCTGGCTGGCGGCGGAGTGGGGGCATCCCTCGGACAACCTGGGCGCGATCCTCGCCGTAGCCGATCATCTCTCGCAGCTCGCGGTTTCCCGAGGCGATGCACCGTTGCCGCTGCGTGTCGTGCTCGAGTCGATGATCATGGCCCATGAGATCCAGGGCGTGCTGGCCCTGGATAACGCATTCAATCGTGTCGGCCTCGATCACGTGCTGCTGGTCAAGGTGGCCTCCACCGCGGTGTGTGCCAAGCTGATGGGAGCGAGCCGTGAGCAGGTATTGTCTGCACTGTCCCATGCCTTTGTGGACGGACAGGCGTTGCGTACCTATCGCCACGCACCCAACGCCGGTTCGCGAAAATCCTGGGCGGCGGGCGATGCGTCCAGCCGTGGCGTGCGTTTGGCCGATATCGCCCGGCGCGGCGAAATGGGCATACCCGGTGTGCTGAGCACGCGGCAGTGGGGCTTTTATGACGTGTCGTTCAGTCATACAAATGTTGATTTGCAGACCAAAACACAGAACGAGCGCGAGTTCCGTTTTTCACGTGGCTACGGAAGTTACGTCATGGAAAACGTGCTGTTCAAGATCAGCTTTCCCGCCGAGTTCCATGCACAGACTGCATGCGAGGCGGCGGTGATACTGCATCCGCAGGTGCGGGGGCGGCTACACGCGATCGACCGGATCGTTATCACCACCCAGGAATCAGCAATTCGCATCATTTCCAAGGTCGGCCCGCTGGCCAACCCCGCCGACCGTGACCATTGCCTGCAGTACATGACTGCCGTGCCGCTGATCTTCGGCCACCTGACTGCCGAGCATTACGAGGATGGATTCCATGCTGCTCACCCGATCATCGATGAGCTGCGCGAAAAGATGGGCGTGGTCGAGCAGCCGCGTTACAGCCGTGACTATCTGGACCCTGACAAGCGCTCCATTGCCAATGCCGTGCAGGTGTTCTTCCAGGATGGCTCGTGTACCGAGAATGTGGAGGTGGAGTATCCGCTGGGCCACCGGCGGCGCCGTACCGAGGGCATCCCCTTACTGGCGGAGAAGTTCAAGGCGAGCCTGGCTACGCGTTTCGCCCCTCAGCGATGTGCGCAGATCGTCGAGTTGTGCTCGGATCAGGCTCGGCTGGAGGCGATGCCGGTTAACCGCTTCATGGAGTTGTTTGTGATCTGAGCAAGACGGCAGGGCGCGACGTCACGCCCTGTCCAAGAGGCGCGGCGTTACTTGAGTCGCCGCTCTACACCGATCTCGACCAGAATCTTGGCGGAGATCTCTTCCACCGAGAAATGCGTGGAATTGATGTGGGGGATGTTCTCGCGGCGGAACAGATTCTCCACCTCGCGCACCTCGAATTCGCACTGGGCGAAGCTGGCGTACCGGCTGTTGGGCTTGCGCTCGTTGCGGATGGCGGTGAGCCGGTCCGGATCGATGGTCAGGCCGAACAGCTTGCTCTTGTATTGCTTGAGGGCCGCCGGCAATTGCAGGCGCTCCATGTCTTCTTCGGTCAGCGGGTAGTTGGCGGCGCGGATGCCGTATTGCATAGCCATATAAAGGCAGGTCGGCGTCTTGCCGCAACGCGATACGCCAACCAGAATCAGATCGGCCTTGTCGTAGTAATGCGTGCGCGCACCGTCGTCATTGTCGAGGGCAAAGTTCACCGCCTCGATGCGCTCCATATAGTTGGCGCTGTGCGAGATGGAGTGCGACTTGCCCACCGAGTAAGAGGAGCTGGCGTTGAGTTCCTGCTCCAGCGGCGACAGGAAGCAGGAAAAGATGTCGATCATGAAACCGTCTGACTGCGCCAGGATGTCGCGGATGCTCTGGTTCACGATGGTGTCGAAGATGATCGGGCGCATGCCGTCTTTTTCAGCCGCGGTATTGATTTGCTGTACCATGGCCCGCGCTTTTTCGGCACTGTCGATATAAGGCCGGGTCAGCTTCTGAAACGTGATGTTTTCAAATTGTGCAAGCAGGCTTTGCCCAAGCGTTTCGGCGGTGATGCCGGTTCCATCCGAGATGAAGAAAGCAGTTCGTTTCATTTGCGCCGAAGGCCTTAAGGTAGGAACGATTCTTGGCTATCATACCCGGGCTATGTCCACGCCGGGTCGGTGGGCATTGTCACTTATTTCCCCGGGGCAGGCCAATCGAGCGGAGCAGATCCGCATGAGCCTATCCCATACAGCGTGGAGAGAATACCTTGGTTGAGTACGTAGTTTCCCTCGATAAGCTCGGCAATCACGACGTCGAGCGCGTAGGGGGCAAGAACGCCTCCCTGGGCGAGATGATCAGCAACCTCGCAGGTGCCGGCGTTTCCGTACCCGGTGGTTTTGCGACCACCGCCCAGGCGTATCGCGACTTTCTGGAGCAGAGCGGTCTGAACGACCAAATCCACGCGCTGCTCGATTCGCTTGACGTCGATGACGTGAATGCCCTGGCCAAGGCCGGTGCGCAGATTCGCCAGTGGGTGATGGAAGCTGAGTTTCCCGAGCAACTGAATGCCGATATCCGCACCGCCTTCGCCGAAATGTCCCAGGGCAACCCGAACATGGCCGTTGCCGTGCGCTCCTCAGCCACCGCTGAAGACCTGCCGGATGCCTCGTTCGCCGGCCAGCAGGAAACCTTCCTCAACATTCGTGGTGTGGAGAACGTGATTCGCGCCGCCAAGGAAGTCTTCGCGTCCTTGTTCAACGACCGTGCCATTGCCTACCGTGTGCATCAGGGCTTCGATCACAAGCTGGTCGCCCTGTCTGCTGGCGTACAGCGCATGGTCCGTTCGGAAACCGCTACCGCGGGCGTCATGTTTACCCTGGACACCGAATCCGGTTTCCGCGATGTCGTGTTCATTACCGGTGCCTACGGCCTGGGCGAAACCGTCGTGCAGGGCGCGGTCAACCCCGATGAATTCTATGTTCACAAGCAGACCCTGGAGGCGGGCCGTCCGGCCATCCTGCGTCGCAACCTGGGCAGCAAGGCGATCAAGATGGTCTATGGCGACGAAGCCAAGGCCGGCAAATCGGTGAAAACCGTCGAGGTCGATCGTGCCGACCGTGCCCGTTTTGCCCTGACCGACGAAGAAGTGACCAGCCTCGCCAAACAGGCGCTGATCATCGAGAAACACTATGGCCGTCCGATGGACATCGAGTGGGCCAAGGACGGTGACGACGGCCAGCTGTACATCGTGCAGGCGCGTCCGGAAACCGTGAAGAGTCGCACCAGCGGTAACGTCATGGAACGTTACCTGCTGAAAGAAAAGGGCACCGTACTGGTTGAAGGTCGTGCCATCGGCCAGCGCATCGGCGCCGGTCCGGTCCGGATCATCAACGACGTGTCCGAGATGGACAAGGTTCAGCCTGGCGACGTGCTGGTCTCCGACATGACCGATCCGGACTGGGAGCCGGTCATGAAGCGCGCCAGCGCGATCGTTACCAACCGTGGCGGGCGCACCTGCCAC
Source organism: Serpens gallinarum (assembly GCF_014836765.1). Lineage (GTDB taxonomy): Bacteria > Pseudomonadota > Gammaproteobacteria > Pseudomonadales > Pseudomonadaceae > Serpens > Serpens gallinarum. Next base: position 76,689 of record NZ_JACSQG010000004.1, on the reverse strand, counting down.
GCGGCAATCATCGCGCGTGAGCTGGGTATTCCGGCTGTGGTCGGCTGCGGCAATGCCACCCAGGTGCTGAAAGATGGCCAGGGTGTGACCGTATCCTGCGCTGAAGGCGATACCGGGTTCATTTTTGAAGGTGAGCTGGGTTTCGATATTCGCAAGAACTCCGTCGACGCGATGCCCGAACTGCCGTTCAAGATCATGATGAACGTCGGCAACCCGGACCGCGCCTTCGACTTCGCCCAACTGCCTAATGCCGGCGTCGGCTTGGCGCGTCTGGAATTCATCATCAACCGCATGATCGGCGTGCACCCAAAGGCGCTGCTGAACTACGCCAGCCTGCCGCCGGAAATCAAAGACAGCGTGCAGAAGCGCATCGCGGGTTATGACGATCCGGTGAATTTCTACGTCGAGAAGCTGGTCGAGGGCGTCAGCACCTTGGCTGCTGCGTTCTGGCCGAAGAAAGTCATCGTGCGCCTGTCAGACTTCAAGTCCAACGAATACGCCAACCTGATCGGCGGCAAGCTTTACGAGCCGGAAGAAGAAAACCCGATGCTCGGATTCCGTGGTGCCTCGCGCTACATCAGCGAGTCCTTCCGCGACTGCTTCGAGCTGGAATGCCGCGCCATGAAAAAGGTGCGCGACGTCATGGGCCTGACCAACGTCGAGCTGATGGTGCCGTTCGTGCGCACCCTGGGCGAAGCCTCCCAGGTGGTGGATCTGCTTGCCCAGTATGGCCTCAAGCGCGGCGAGAACGGCCTGCGCGTGATCATGATGTGCGAGTTGCCTTCCAACGCCCTGTTGGCTGACGAGTTCCTGGAATTCTTCGACGGCTTCTCCATCGGCTCCAATGACATGACCCAGCTGGCCCTTGGCCTGGACCGTGATTCGGGCATCATTGCCCACCTGTTTGACGAGCGTAATCCGGCGGTCAAGAAGCTGCTGTCCAGCGCCATCCAGGCTTGCAACAAGGCCGGCAAGTACATCGGCATTTGCGGCCAGGGCCCCTCGGATCATCCGGATCTGGCCAAATGGCTGATGGAACAAGGCATCGAAAGCGTGTCGCTGAATCCTGACTCGGTTCTCGATACCTGGTTCTTCCTGGCGGAAGGTCAAGTCTGAGTCTATCGACCATACTGGCAAGGCGGGTGTTTCTACCCGCCTTTTTTTATGTTCAAGAAAATCAAAAAATGCAAAGTAGCAGTCGGCTTTTTCCTGTTGTACTGCTCAGCGCCGACCTTTGCGGCGATCTGAGCGAAGATGTTTACCTGCTGAAACCCCGCAACAGCCCCGACGAGACGGTCGAACTGGCCGTCACCCGACTGGGCCGGGCACAAGAGCCGGGCAAGCGGGGCATTCCGGTCGTCCTGTTGCACGGCAGCTTCTCCAATCGACGATTCTGGTTTTCGCCGCGAGGAATCGGTTTTGGCGCCTTTCTGGCGCGTGCCGGGTTCGATGTGTGGATACCTGAAATGCGCGGGCATGGCCTGTCGCCGCGCAATCGTGACTATCGACGTAACCGGGTAGCGGACTATGCCCGTTACGACCTGCCGGCCATCGCGGCCTTCATCCAGGAACAATCTGGCCAGGCGCCTCACTGGATGGGGCATTCGCTGGGGGGCGTAGTGCTGGCGGCTGCGTTTGGCGGTCACTACCTGACCGACCGTGAAGCTGCATCGATTGCGCTGTTTGGCAGTCAGGTAAGTCAGATCTATTGGCCGCTGAAATTTCCGCCGCTGGAACTGGCTGCGCATGGGTTGCTCAGTTGCTTCAAGTACCTGTCGGGGCATCGTCTGAAGCGCGGGCCGGAAGATGAGCCCGTTGCTGTAGTCAGGGAAACCCTGCGCTGGCACGGATTGTTCGGGCGTTTTGGGAACGCGCAAAGCAACTGGTGGGCTGGGTTGGCTGACGTGCAGATTCCGGTTCTGGCGGTGGCGGCAGAAGGGGATCGGCAGGATTCACCCAAAGCCTGCCAAAAGCTGCTCAAGCAGTTTGGCTCGTCGCAGCGGGAGTTCCTGTGTCTGGGACCCAAGAGCGGATTCAGTAATCCCTTCGGACATATTGAGATGCTGGTCAGCAAATCGGCGCAGCGTGAAGTCTGGCCCTTGATGCTCGACTGGCTGCAGGAGCAGCGACTGGCGGCGCCGCAGGCGACACCTCCGGTTACGGGCAAAGCCCTGTGCTAAAGGCGTTACTGCAGATAAGATGTCTCGCCTGACGGCTGTTTCGTTCACCGAGAACAATCCAAGGAGCTACCTCATGCAATACGTCACCCCTGATCTGTGCGATGCCTATCCGGACCTGGTGCAGGCCGTCGAACCGATGTTTGCCAACTTCGGCGGGCGTGATTCCTTTGGTGGCCAGATCGTCACCATCAAGTGCCACGAGGACAATTCGCTGGTCAAGGAGCAGGTCGATCAGCCGGGCGAAGGTAAAGTGCTGGTGGTCGATGGCGGTGGTTCGCTGCGCCGTGCGCTGCTCGGCGACATGCTGGCCGAGAAGGCCGCCAAAAACGGCTGGGAAGGCATCGTGGTGTACGGTTGCGTGCGTGATGTGGACATGTTGGCGCAAACGGACTTGGGCGTGCAGGCGCTGGCCAGCCATCCAATGAAAACCGATAAGCGCGGCATCGGTGACCTCAATGTGGTGGTGGCGTTTGCCGGTGTGACTTTCCACCCCGGACATTACGTGTATGCCGACAACAACGGCATCATTGTTTCCCCACAGCCGTTGAGCATGCCGGGTTGATACATCTGTTGCGCTGATGCAGATGACCAACGTGGTTGAGAGTGGCCTGCTGCATGCCTTCGTGATGGATGGCCGAGGCGGTGCGCGAGGACTGGCACCCGAGGACCTTGAAGGGCTTTGCCTGGAAGAGGGGGAGAGCCTCTGGTTGCATTGGGATCGCGGTCATGTCCAGGCGCAACGGTGGTTGCGCACGGCCAGCGGGCTCTCTGTCTTCAGTTGCGATCTGCTGCTCGAAGACGCAACCCGCCCGCGTGTGCTGACGCTGGACGACGAGCAACTGCTGCTGTTTCTGCGCGGCGTCAATTTCAATCCCGGCGCCGAGCCGGAGGACATGGTGTCGGCGCGCTTCTTCGCCGATAGCCGACGGCTTGTTTCACTGCGTCTGCGCCCCCTACATGCAACCGATGAGATGATTGCCGCCTGGGCACGCAGCGAAGGACCGAAAACGCCTTCCGAAGCCTTGTTGTACCTGGCTGAGAGCATGACCGAGAAGCTTGAGGCGCCACTGACTCAGCTGGCTGAGCAGCTCGATGAACTGGAAGAGCGTGCCGAAGCCGATGAGCGTCATTTGCCTGAACATGGTTCACTCCTGCAGATTCGTCGCCGGGCGGCTGCGTTGCGCCGTTTTCTTACCCCGCAGCGTGATCTGTTCGCCACGCTGTCACGCAGTCGTCTGTCCTGGTTCGTGGCGGACGATACCGTTTACTGGAATGAGCTTAACAACCGCTTGATCCGGTATCTGGAAGAGCTTGAATCGATCCGCGAGCGAGTGGCCTTGCTGCTGGAAGCTGAACAGCAACGGCGCAGCGAGCATGTGGGACGAACCCTCTACCGCCTGGCCATCATTACCGGTTTGTTTCTGCCGCTGAGTTTTTTGGCTGGATTGCTGGGCGTCAATGTCGGTGGCATGCCGGGGATCGAAAGCCCTTATGGGTTTCTGCTGGTGTGCCTGTTAATGGCGCTAGTGCTGGCCATTGAGTGGTGGTGGTTCCGCCGTTTGCGCTGGTTGTGATGTGACTTGCCCATTTCTCGCCACGTCTAGCCGACAGGCAACCCGAGGTTCCCATGCAAGATCCCTTTGAAGAATCCCTGCGCGACATGCTCAAATCGGTGCCGGCCTCCCATGATGACGGGGCTGCGCTGGGACGTGTTCTGAAGACCGCCAATCGCCAGGTTGGAGCCGGTGATCTTTTCTCGCTGGTGGGTAACTGGTTCGAGGCGCTGATGATTGCCCTGAACAACGGTTCGGGGCACCTCAAGCCGACCTCACGAAAACTCTCTGCATCCGCTCGTTTTGCTGAAAAAAAGGCTGACTGAATAATGGAATTCGATCCCTGGACCCAAAGCCTCGTCAACGCCATGAGTACCATGTGGGGCTCGGTAGCGGCGTTCATTCCTCGGATGTTCGGCGCGCTGGTCGTGGTGCTGCTTGGTTTCGTGGTAGCCAAGCTGCTTGATACGCTGTTGTCGAAGCTGCTGGCCAAGATCGGCCTCGACCGGTTGATGGCCGGTACCGGCATGAACAAGATGATGTCTCGCGTGGGCATCCGGGTTCCGGTGTCCACCCTGATTGGCAAGATCGTTTACTGGTTCGTGTTATTGGTGTTCCTGGTCTCGGCGGCCGAGTCGCTGGGGCTGCAGCGGGTATCCGCGACCCTCGACGTGTTCGCTCTGTATTTGCCCAAGGTGTTCGGCGCGGCTCTGGTTTTGCTCGCCGGTGTGCTGCTCGCCCAACTGGCGAGCAGTCTGGTGCGTGGCGCCGCCGAAGGTGTCGGCTTGGAATATGCCAATACCCTTGGCCGTGTGGCCCAGGCCATGGTGATCATCATCAGCATCTCAGTGGCTATTGGCCAACTTGAGGTCAAGACCGATCTGCTCAACAACATCATTGCCATCGTGCTGATCACGGTTGGACTGGCGGTGGCGCTGGCGTTGGGGCTGGGCAGTCGGGACATCGCCGGGCAGATCATTGCCGGGATCTACGTACGGGAACTGTATGAGGTCGGGCAGGATGTCGTGGTCGCGGAAATCAAAGGCCAAATCGAAGAAATTGGTACGGTGAAAACCGTTTTGCTCACCGATGAGGGCGAATTGGTGTCGATTGCCAATCGAATGATGCTAGAACATCGGGTCAGCAGCCGCTAAGGCTGCAATCCTGCTACTGTATGCACCGATTTGCCCGACCCTAAGGGCTGATGCGGATTCGACCCGACCTCCGATAGACTAGTTTTGAATAAAGCCCATCCCCCCAGCCAGCGCTACAATCCCCGCGATCTATCCGATGAGGAGTTGGTCGCGCGCGCCCATTCGGAGTTGTTTCACGTTACTCGGGCCTACGAGGAGTTGATGCGTCGTTATCAGCGCACCCTGTTCAATGTCTGTGCCCGTTATCTGGGTAATGACCGGGATGCCGATGATGTTTGTCAGGAAGTCATGCTCAAGGTTTTGTATGGCTTGAAGAACTTCGAAGGCAAGTCGAAGTTCAAAACTTGGCTATACAGCATCACCTACAACGAATGCATTACCCAGTATCGCAAGGAACGTCGCAAGCGCAGGCTGCTCGATGCTCTGAGTCTGGATCCTCAGGAAGAAGCCGCGGAAGAAAAAACCGCCACGCTTCAAGATACCGGGGGATTGGATCGCTGGCTGGTGCACGTCAATCCGATCGATCGTGAAATACTCGTGTTGCGGTTTGTCGCAGAGCTGGAGTTTCAGGAAATTGCCGACATCATGCACATGGGCTTGAGTGCCACCAAGATGCGCTACAAGCGCGCCTTGGACCGAATGCGGGAAAAATTTTCCGGCGCGCTGGAAACTTTGTAGCGGCAATCCCCCTCTATGGTTCAGGCTCCTCGAACTTTTAAATCACAAGTTCATTATCAGGAGCGCACATACCACATCAGATGGGGATATAAGGATGAAGCTCAAGAACACCTTAGGTGTTGCCATTGGCTCCCTGCTTGCCGCGACTTCTTTGCAGACGCTGGCCCAAGGTCAAGGTGCTGTTGAGGTGGAAGCCTTCGGTAAACAATATTACCCGGATAGCCGACGTGATATTGAAAGCTCAGGTGAGCTCTACGGCGCAGGTATCAGCACCTTTCTCACCGATGATGTTTCTCTGGGCTTGTCCTATGGCGAATATCACGATCTCTCCTCAGACGATCCCGTCGCCGCCGATGGCGGGCACAAAAACATCAAAGGTAGCTTGGCGGCTCTCGATGCCGTCTATCACTTCGGTGAGCCAGGTGTAGGGCTGCGCCCGTACCTGTCCGCCGGAGTGGCGCACCAGAGCATTGGCCAGGCTGACCGCAGTGGCCGCGACAGCAGCACGTTTGCCAATGTCGGCGCAGGGGTGAAATATTATTTCACTGAGATGTTCTTCGCCCGCGCTGGTGTCGATGGCATGCATAACATCGACCGTGGCGACAGCGAGTGGATGGCCGGTGTCGGCGTGGGTTTGAACTTTGGCGGAACCCAGCGTGAGGTAGCGGCAGCACCGGAGCCGATGCCGGAGCCGATGCCTCAGGAAGAGCCAGTACCTGACGTGGTAAGTGTCGAGCTGGACGTCAAGTTCGACTTCGATAAGGACGTCGTGCGGCCTGACAGTTACGCCGATATTCAGAACCTCGCGGACTTCATGAGCCAGTACCCGGATACCCGGACCACGGTCGAAGGCCATACTGACTCCGTGGGCACCGATGCCTATAACCTCGACCTGTCCGAGCGGCGCGCCAACTCTGTGCGCAAGGTATTGGTTGATGATTACGGTGTTGGCGGCAACCGTGTCGACTCGATCGGCTACGGTGAAACCCGACCGGTCGCGGACAACGCAACCGAGGAAGGACGCGCGATCAACCGTCGTGTGGAAGCGCATGTGGAAGCTGAGGCTCAATAAGCTTCCTCCCCAGTTAGGAAAAACCGGCTTCGGCCGGTTTTTTCGTTTAGGCGGATTGCGACAGTTGCAACGTGGCGGGAAGCGCCGCTACTTCGCCAATTACCAGGATCGCCGGACTTTTCAATTGAAAGTCCGTAGCCGCCTGTTGCATGGCGGCTAATGTGCTGCGGCAATGGCGTTGCTGCGGCAGGGAAGCATTTTCGATCAGGGCCACCGGCATGTTGCTGCGCATACCACCGGCCAGCAGGCTGTCACGCACTTCTGTCAGTTTGGCCACGCCCATGTACACCACCAAGGTAGTGCCGCCCTTGGCCAGCGCGGCCCAGTCCTGCGTACTGTCATCCTGGGTGTGAGCGGTCACCAGGGTTACGCCACGGGCAATGCCGCGCCGGGTCAAGGGTATGCCACAAGCAGTGGGGCCGGACAGCCCGGCGGTAATGCCGTTGACGATTTCGACTGGGATGCCGCGAGCGCTCAACCAGTCGGCTTCTTCACTGCCGCGACCAAAAATGCACGGATCGCCGCCCTTCAGGCGCACCACACACTTGTCCTGCCGGGCGTAGCGCAGCATGAGCCGGTGAATGAACGCCTGGGGTGTAGAGCGACAGCCGCCGCGCTTGCCCACCGGGATCACACGGGCATTGGGGCAGTGCTCCAGTACCGCCGGGTTGACCAGATCATCAATCATCACGATGTCGGCGTGCTGCAACGCCTTCACCGCCTTGAGTGTGAGTAACTCCGGATCACCGGGACCCGCACCGACCAGCCAGACTTTTGCATTCATGGTTTTTCCTTCCATAACGAATATGTTCAAACAGCCATCGGCCGACTTGCCAGCAATCGCCGGATCTCAGGCACGCAAGAGCCACAACTGGTACCGCATTTGAGTTCGTGTTTCAGGCCGCTGAGATCGAGCCCCCTGGCTATGCCGGCGCAGACACTGTTTTCGCTGACGTTCAGGCAATTGCACAGGGTCTTGCTGGGTTTGGTGTCGCCGCCGGGTTGCGCAGAAAGCGGGGCCAGCAGCCAGCGGCGCAGTTCGGTGTCAAACCGGCCTTCTTCCCATAGGCTTTGCAGCCAGTCACGGGCCAGGGTTTCGCCGGCCAGGCGCAGGGCGACGATGCGATCGTCCTCAATGCGCAGGCGCTTGCCCACTGTGCGGTGCGGGTCGTCGTAGGCCAGGACCGCTCCTTCGTGCAGGCCGAGCAACCTATCGATACGTGCCAGCCACTCGGCATCAGGCGCCCGTGAGTGGGCGGCCTTGATCCGCAATGCCGGGCGATCGCGCCCCGCCAGGCTCAGGTTGGCGTAGGCGAAGTTTTCAAATAACGGGCGTAACTCGTTGAAATGGCGCTGCACATCGCCTTCGATCAGGACAAACAACTGCCAAGGCAGCTCCACTTTTTCTACGTCAACGGCACTGATTTTAAGCTCCGGCTGCTTGGACAGCGGGTCGAAAGCGGGCTGGGTCAGCACGTTAATACCCAGGCCTTTGAGAAAGCGGTTGCCCCAATGCATGGGCAGCCAGGCCTGGCCGGGGAGCAGCGCTTCGTCGGCGTGAACCGGCAGGATCAGGCTGCCGCGCCGGCTGCGCAGCCGCACCAGATCGCCGTGCCGCAGCTGGCGTTGGCGCAAATCATCAGGATGCAGGCCGAGCACCGCGTCTGGCGCGTGGCCAAACAGCTGCGCGGCGGTGCCGGTACGGCTCATGCCGTGCCACTGATCCCGCAGGCGACCGGTATTGAGGAGCAGCGGATAACGGGCGTCGCGTAGTTCTTTCGCGGCCCGGTAAGGCTCGGCGATAAAGCGCGCGCGGCCATCTGCGGTAGAAAAGCGCCCGTCGAGGTACAGGCGCGGCGTGCCCTGGCGGGCGCCAGGCGGAAACGGCCATTGCTGCGGGCCCAGTTGTTCCAGCACAGCGTGGCTGAGGCCGGAATAATCCAGGTCGCGGCCAGCAGTGAGGCCCTTGTACTCCTCGAACAGCGCTTCGGGGCTAGTAAAGTCGAACAGGCTCGGCCGGCCAGGCCGTAGGCGCTGCTCCAGACGGCGGGCGAAATCGCAGATGATGGACCAGTCCGTGCGCGCCTCGCCGGGTGGCGTGACGGCGCGGCGTACCCGGCTGATGCGCCGTTCCGAGTTGGTCACGGTGCCGTCTTTTTCACCCCAACTGGCGGCGGGGAGTAACAAATCGGCGAAGCTGCAGGTTTCTGTCGTGGCGAAGGCGTCCTGCACCACCACGCACGGACAACGACTCAGCGCCTCATGAATTTTTTGCTGGTCCGGCAGCGACTGCGCCGGGTTGGTGCAGGCGATCCACAGCGCCTTGATGCGTCCGTCATGTACCGCGTCGAACAGCTCCACGGCGGAAAGGCCGTTGGTTACCGGCAATTGCTCCACGCCCCAATAGGCCGCGACTTCGGCACGGTGTTCAGGGTTGCCTGCTTCGCGATGGCCGGGCAGCAGGTTGCTCAGGCTGCCGGTTTCACGGCCGCCCATGGCGTTCGGCTGGCCGGTCAGGGAAAAGGGGCCGGCGCCAGGTTTGCCAATTTGCCCGGTGGCCAGGTGCAGGTTGATCAGCGCGCTGTTTTTGGCGCTGCCGGCGGTGGATTGGTTCAGGCCCATGCACCACAGGCTCAGGAAGGTGGGTGCACTGCTAATCAGGCGGGCGCAGTGTTGCAGTTCCTCGAGGCTGATGCCGCATAGCCGGGCGACGCTGGCCGGCGAATAGTCACGCACCAGTAGCTTGAGCTCATCGAAGCCCTGGGTGTGCGCATCGATATAGGCTCGGTCGATCCAGCCTTCCCACAGCAACAGGTGCAGCAGGCCGTGGAACAATGCGACATCGGTACCGGGCAGGATGGCCAGGTGCAGGTCGGCCAGTTCGCAGGTGTCGGTGCGCCGCGGGTCGACCACGATGATGCGCATCTGTGGGCGTGCCGCTTTGGCGGCTTCCAGACGGCGGAACAACACCGGGTGGGCGTAGGCCATGTTGCTGCCGACAATCAGCAGGCAGTCGCTTTGTTCGATGTCCTCGTAGGAGCAGGGCGGGGCATCGGCGCCCAGGCTGCGCTTGTAGCCCACCACTGCGCTGGACATGCACAGCCGCGAATTGCTGTCGATGTTGTTGGTGTGCACCATGGCGCGGGCCAGTTTGTTGAAGGCGTAGTAGTCCTCGGTCAGCAACTGGCCGGAAATGTAGAAGGCCACGCTGTCCGGGCCGTGCGCGGTGATAGTGTCCGCGAACACCGTGGCGGCGTGGTCCAGTGCGGTGTCCCAGTCGGTGCGGCTGCGGGCCGGGGTTTTACCCAGGCGCAGCTCAGGGTACCGGGCGCGGGCGTCGACATCGCCGGTCAGGTGCAGGGACGCGCCCTTGCTGCAAAGCCGGCCGAAATTGGCCGGATGGTCAGGGTCGCCTTGTACGCCGAGGATGCGCTCGCCGTCGTGTTCGATAAGCACGCCGCAGCCGACACCACAGTAGCAACAGGTCGAAGCGGTGATAGTGGGCTTAGTAGGCACGACACCCGATTCCAGGATTGGCGGCGGGTTCATGCGCAGTCGGCCGCGGTGTTTGGGTGCATGACCTGAGGCGGGCTAGCGGGACTGTGCGGGTCCCGATGGGCCCCGTCGCCGAAGCAGCTTTGGCCGAACATCATGTAATCGCGTATCTGGCTGATATCGCTCCGTTCGCGCACCTGGCGGAAATACCAGCCGCCGTCAGCGGTGTCGCCATACAGGCAGGCGCCAACCAGTATGTTGTCCTTGATCACCAGTTTTTTGTATACGCCGCCGAGAGGGTCGGAGAGGATGATGGTTTCGGTGCCTTCAGCACCCATGAAGTCTCCAGCCGAGAACAGGTCGATGCCGGTGACCTTGAGCTTGGTGGAGGTGACTGAGCCCTTGTATAGGCCAATGCCGAACTGAGCCAGATGGTTGGCGCAGACCTTGGCCTGCTCGAACAGCGGCGCCACCAGGCCATAGGTGGTGCCGCGATGGTTGGCGCACTCGCCGACTGCGTAGATGCGCGGGTCGTAAGTCTGCATCGTGTCGTTGACCAGGATGCCGCGGTTGCAGGGCAGGCCAGCGCTTTCTGCCAGAGCGGCATTCGGGCGAATGCCGGCGGCCATGACCACCAGGTCGGCAGACACCACCTCGCCGTCCTTGAAGCGGACAGCGCAGACGCGGCCGTCACCGTTGTTGAGCAACTCGTCGGTGACGGCGCTTAGACGAAAGCGGATGCCGCGTGATTCCAGGGCGCTCTGCAGCAACTTGCCGGCGGTACGGTCGAGCTGACGCTCCAGCAGCCAGTCGCCCAGGTGCACCACGGTGACGTCCATGCCCCGTTGCTTGAGACCGTTGGCGGCTTCCAGGCCGAGCAGGCCGCCGCCGATGATCACGGCGTGACGGTGGGTCTTGGCGGTGTCCAGCATTGTGCGGGTGTCGGCAATGTCGCGGTAGCCGATCACGCCGTTCAGTCGGTGTCCCGGCACCGGCAGGATAAACGGGGTGGAGCCGGTGGCGAGCAGCAGGCGATCGTATTCAACCTCGCTGCCGTCGTCGGCAATCACTGCGCGCCGGTGACGGTCGATCTTCACCGCCGTGCGGCCAAGCAGCAGGCGGATGCTGTGCTGTGCATACCAGTCGAGGTCGTTGAGGACAATTTCCTCGAAGGTCTGTTCGCCTGCCAAGACCGGCGACAGGAGGATGCGGTTGTAATTGGGGTGCGGCTCGGCGCCGAACACGGTGATGTCGTAAAGATCTGGAGTGAGCTTGAGCAACTCCTCCAGTGTGCGCACTCCGGCCATGCCGTTGCCCACCAACACCAGCTTGAGTTTTTTCATCCTGCTTCTCCGTCACGGAGGCCGAAGCCGAAAAACAAAAAAGGCGTCCCGCCGGTTATCCGGCAAGGACGCCTTTGTCCTGTTCCCCGATTCATTCGGGAAGCGCTGGCTGTCGTCGTTGAGGGCCGAGCGCGATGTCTGTTCAGTGGGGATAAAGCAGGGGTTGTGCCAACTGGTCAAACGGCCGATCCAGGAGCTTTTCAGGAGCGCTGGGTCCGCTGGAGCTGCACCGCAATAGTGCGGGTTGCCCGCATGGGTGCGCGTTCGCTGGGCGGTGTACGCGAGGCGGTGTTCGGGTCAGGGAAAGCAGGCCGGTACACGAAGGTGTACCGGCCTCAGGCTTAGTGCGCCATGAAACGGCGGAAGCCTTGCAGCTCCGTGCGAATCACGGGCAAGAGCTGTTGCACGACCTGCATCGGATTAGGCAGAGCATTGTCATTGGCCTGGCTGGCCTGCATCGCGGTGAAGTTGCCATTGGCGAAGGGCACTACGACCTTGTGGTGTTCATCAATAAAGGCCAAACGATCCCAGTCGCCGGCGATCAGCGTACGGTTGGCCTTGGGTTCGAACAGGCTGTGGCCGATGCTGTAATCGCGTCCCGGATTCTGCACGCCGAGCAACGGCAACAGAGTTGGCAACAGGTCGACATGGCTGGTGCGCAGGCTTTCTTGCTGGGCTTCCCGACCGGGCACCCAGAGCACCATCGGTACGCGGATCTGCTCATCGGAGAAGGTGGAATTGTGGCCCCAGCGGCCGTGCTCCATAAACTCCTCGCCATGATCGCCGGTGATCACGATCAGCGTGTCGTTCATCAGGTCCTTGGCCTTCAGGTGGTCGAGTACCCGGGCGATCTGGCCGTCCAAGTGATGCACGGCGTTCAGGTAGCGCTTGCGAATGCCTTCGATATCACGCTCAAGATCCATACTGGCGTAGCTGAAATCTGGCAGGTAATCCGGTTCGATCACCGACTCGGGCGGGAAATTGTAATTGGCGTGGGGCGACTCGAAGAACATGAACGTCATGAACGGTTTGTTCGGGTCGCGCTGGTCGATGAAGTCCAGCAGGTCGCCAACGTTCTTGCGATCGCGCTGCCAGGTGGGGGCGCTGTCGAACGCTTGCATCTGCTCCGGTGGGACGCGGACGAACAAGGTCTTGTCGAACTCCGGATAGGTGAACTTGGCGCTGGTGAACAGACGGATCTGATAGTCCTGCTGCTGCAGCACGTCGATCACTGGGCTACCGATTCGCGCGTTGAGCACCGGGAACCAGAGGTTGGCCGGTAGACCGTAGAACTGACTGAACAGCCCCATGCGTGTGCCGTTGCCGCCGGAAAAGTGGTTCTGATAGCGCAGCGCGTGTTCGGAGAAGGCCGTCGTTTGGGGCATGACATAGGCATTGAGGGTGTCGGCACGCCAGGACTCGGACACCAGCCAGACCAGGTTCAGCGGTTTTTCCGGCGGCTGGATGTATAGAGGTGCCTGCGGGTAGGCCAGTTGGCCCTTGAGGGTGGCGTTTTCGATTTTCAGGCTTTGCGGACGGTCCAGCCCCAGCGTTTCATCCAGGAATCGGCTCATGGTCAGCGGCTGATAGAAAGGTACGCGTTGCGCCGTTTCCAGCAACGGGGTGTAGCCATAAAACTGGCTCACGGCATAACTGAATCGATCACCCAAGGTCATGATGAAGAACAGCGACAACACCCAGGCCATGCGCGGCAGGCGCAGGCGGGGAGCGAAACGGAGCACGGCGCTGGCCAGCAGGCGCAATACTGTCTGGCTGAGGAGAAAGCCGAAGCCAATCATGGCGAAGCCGAAATAGCTGGACTCCGAAGAGCCCAGCGCGGCAATACCGCCTGGCGTGGTAATGATGTTCCAGACGAAGCCATTTAAATGGAAGCCGTACAGGGTCCATAGCAGGCCATCGGTATAAACCAACAGCTGCACCAACGTAGTCATCACGATCTGCACTGTGAATTGCCCACCGCGGGGCAACCAGCGGCTCAGGCGACTCAGCAACCACGAGGGGAAGAGGAACATCAATGCGTAGGTGCCAATCAGCACGAACTGATAAAACATCAAGCCAGGCGTGGTCGAAGCTTCAAAAAAAGTAGTCAGGTGCACTGCCAGCGCTAACCAGCTCAGCATCCAGAACAGGGTATCGGCACGCAGGCGATAGGGAATTGGGCGATGCATGGAAATTCCTGTGTCTCGGGAGCCATGCTCCCCGCAAGTTGGCAAGAGCGCTTTCGGGCATTCAATGGCGGTCAGGAGCGACGCTCTGTGACCGAATGCTGATTGCGCTGAGGTGGCAGGGCAGAAACTCGCACGGATTGCTTGACACAGGTGCATCGTTTCTTGCCTGCGTGGAGGGATAATCGGCGGGAGAGAACGTTTCTTTAATAACAAACAGGCCTGTTTTGCACAGGCCCTGAACACATGGAGATCACGCTGCCGGTCGCTGCTGGCGCTGATAGAGGAATTCCAGCACCGCGCTGCGGTAGCGGTGGTACTGGGTATCGTTGGCCAGTGCCAGACGGTTACGCGGTCGCGCCAGTTCGACCCTGACGATGTCACCGATTGTAGCGGCCGGGCCGTTGCTCATCATCACGATACGGTCGGAGAGCAGCACTGCCTCGTCAACGTCATGGGTCACCATCACCACCGTGCTGCGGGTGGCGGTAACGATGCGCAGCAGCTCATCCTGCAGGTGGGCGCGGGTCAGGGCGTCCAACGCGCCGAACGGCTCATCCATAAGCAGCACCTTGGGTTCCATGGCCAGTGCGCGTGCGATGCCGACGCGCTGTTTCATGCCGCCGGAGATCTCGCTGGGGTATTTGTGCAGGGCGTGATCCAGGCCAACCATGTGCAACGCCGCCTCGGTGCGCGCGGTGCGCTGAGCTTTGCTTTCCTGAGCGAACACCTTCTCCACCGCCAGGTAGACATTGGCGAAGCAGGTCATCCAGGGCAGCAGGCTGTGGTTCTGGAATACCACGCCACGCTCCGGCCCTGGACCGTCGATTTCCCGGCCATTGCAAATCAGTCCGCCCTCGCTGGCATCCAGCAGGCCGGCGATGAGGTTGAGGACGGTGGACTTGCCGCAGCCGGAGTGGCCAATCAGCGAAACGAATTCGCCCTGGGCGATGCTCAAGTTGACGTCGCTGAGGGCCTGAAAGCGGCCTTTGCGGGTATCGAAGTGCTTGCTGACTCGGGTCAGCTCAACGAATTTGTCCATCACAAAGCTCCTGCGTGCTGTGTACGTTTGGCGGACAACACACAACGGTTGTCCACCCGGGGTTCAGGCCGTAGGTAAATGTCGTTTTGGGAGGTGACAGCCAGCGTGCTGGCCTAACAATCAGCTCGCGTAATCGAAACGCTTGGCCAGCCACACAAGACTCTGTTCCAGTACCAGGCCAACCAGGCCGACGATGATGATGGCGATCAGAATGTGCTCGACGTTGAGGTTGTTCCATTCGTCCCACACCCAGAAGCCCAGACCGATGCCGCCGGTGAGCATTTCCGCCGCAACGATCACCAGCCAGGCGACGCCGATGGCCAGGCGAATGCCGGTCATCAGGTGCGGCAGCACCGCGGGGAACAGGATGCGGGTAAGCACCTTGAACTCGGAGAGCTTGAGCACTCGCGCCACGTTCAGGTAATCCTGCGGCACGCTGGCCACGCCGGCGGCGGTGTTGAGGATGATCGGCCAGATCGCGCTGATGAAGATCACCCAGATGGACGCCGGCCCGGCCGCCTCGAAGACCAGCAGGCCAATGGGCAGCCAGACCAGCGGCGAGACCGGGCGCAGCAGGCTGATGATGGGTGACAGCATGCTGGCCAGGAAGGCGAAGCGGCCGATGGCGAAGCCCAGCGGAATGCCGACCAGCGCCGCCAAGCCGAAACCGACCCCGACCCGACCCAGCGAGTTGAGAATGTTCCAGCCGATACCCATGTCGTTGGGGCCGTTGTCGTAGAAGGGGTCGGCAAACAACAGCAGCGCCGCCTGCCCGGTGCTCAGCGGTCCTGGTAGTCCTGTGCTTTTCGCTGCAATCAGCGACCAGACGAATAGAAACAGCGCAATCCCCAGGAGCGGCGGCACGCAGGCCTTGAACAGCGGGCGCAGTAGAGTGGCCAGCGTTCTGGTCGGCAACTGCGCGCTGGGCGTTTGCAGGGGGGGCGTCACGGAAGCATTCATGGTGACTCTCCTAAATGTCAGGCTTTGACGGCAAACGACTGGACGTAGGCCGCCGGGTTGCTGCCATCCCAGAGCTTGCCGTCGATCAGCGTGCTGCTGCGCATCACGCTATCCGGTACAGGCAGGTTGAGCGCGCTGGCTGCCTCGCGGTACAGCGCGGTCTGGTTAATGCCTGCGGCCACGGCGGCGTAGTTCGGCTCCTCCTTGATCAGACCCCAGCGGCGGAACTGGGTAAGAAACCACATGCCGTCGGAGTGATAGGGGAAGTTGACGCTGCCTTCACGGCAGAAAACCATGGCGTGCGGGTCCTGCCAGCTCTTGCCCAGGCCGTCCTCGTAGTTGCCGAGGAAGCGCTGCTCGATCACGTCCACCGGCGCGTTCACATAGGCCTTGCCGGCGATCAGCCTGGCCGTGCTTTTGCGGTTCTCCACGCTGGCATCAATGAACTGGCTGGCTTCCAGCAAGGACATGACCAGTGCGCGGGCGGTATTGGGGTATCGCTCGATAAAAGAGCGCGTGGTGCCGAGCACTTTTTCCGGGTGATCCGGCCAGATCTGCTGGCTGGTGGCTGCGGTAAAACCGACCTTGTCGAAGATGGCTCGCGCGCCCCAGGGCTCGCCAACACAGAAGCCGTCCATGTTGCCGACGCGCATGTTGGCCACCATCTGCGGCGGCGGCACGGTGATGGTTTTCACATCGCTCAGCGGGTTGATGCCGTGGGCGGCGAGCCAGTAATACAGCCACATGGCATGCGTGCCGGTGGGAAAGGTCTGGGCGAAGGTCAGCGGCGTGGGCGACTGGCTGACATGGGCGGCCAATTGCTCGCCAGTGGTCACGCCGGCGTCGCGCAGCTGCTTGGAAAGGGTGATGGCCTGGCCGTTCTGATTCAGACCCATGAGCACGGCCATGTCTCTTTGCGGGCCAGCCACGCCCAACTGGGCGCCGTACATCATCCCGTACAGCACGTGGGCGGCATCCAGTTCGCCGGTGTTGAGCTTGTCGCGCACCCCGGCCCAAGACGCTTCCTTGCTCGGGATGATATTCAGCCCGTATTTACTGCCGAAACCCTGGGTGGCGGCCACCACCACCGAAGCGCAGTCAGTGAGCGGGATAAAGCCGATCTTCAGGTCGGTCTTCTCTGGCGCATCCGAGCCGGCGGCCCAGGCACTGCTGCGCAAAAAACCGGGGGCGGCGAGGCTAAGGCCGGTGACGCCGGCAATCGCAATGGACTGTTTGAGAAAGTGGCGACGGTTGCTGTCCAGCGGAATATCCGAATTTCGCTCGCTCATGGGTGTGGCTCCTTTACTCCTGGCAATAAAAAACGGCGTGCCAGACGGTTCCTCCAAAGAGGTCGGTCTGACGAACGCCGTTGTTCGTGAAGCGCAGCCCGCCGCCGTTGGCGTGCTATGCGAAGTTATGTTCCATAAAGCAAAGGGCTTGCCAATTTTTCTTTTCTTATAAAAAGCTTTTAAAACAAAGGGTTGAGATTTTCTTTGTGAGTGGGGGCAGGTAAATGCCTTGTGGTTGTGCGGCGCAGAAGGCGCCCTGCGCCAGAGCAGCGCATGCCGGCGAGCGACTCACAAGTTCGAGGCCGCTCTCGGCTGCGGTGGCTTAGCTAACTTATGGGGACGGCCCCACAGTTCAGGCAGATGCGAATCAGGCCTCGGCTTTGCGGGCCTTGGCGGGAGGAGTAACTAGGCCATCAGCGCGGAACATCGCCTTGATGCCACGCACTGCCTGGCGGATGCGATCCTGATTCTCGATCAAGGCGAAGCGCACATGGTCGTCACCATAGTCGCCAAAGCCGATCCCCGGCGAGACCGACACCTTGGCTTCAGCCAGCAGCTTCTTGGCGAACTCCAGCGAGCCCAGGTGAGCATAAGGTTCAGGAATCTTCGCCCAGATATACATCGAGGCCTTGGGGTTCTCGACCATCCAGCCGGCTTCGTGCAGGCCTTTGACGATCACATCGCGGCGCTGCTTGTACTGCTCGGCGATGTCGCGCACGCATTGCTGGTCGCCTTCCAGCGCGGCGATGGCGGCGACTTGCAGCGGGGTAAAGGTGCCATAGTCATGGTAGCTCTTGATGCGCGCCAGCGCGCTGACCAGCTCGGGGTTGCCGACCATGAAGCCGATGCGCCAGCCCGCCATGTTGTAGCTCTTGGACAGGGTGAAAAATTCCACCGCCACGTCCTTCGCACCGGGAACCTGCATGATCGAGGGCGCCTTCCAGCCGTCGTAGACGATGTCGGCGTAGGCCAGGTCGTGCACCACAAGAATGTCGTACTGCTTGGCCAGCGCCACCACGCGTTCGAAGAAATCCAATTCCACGCACTGGGCCGTGGGGTTGGAGGGAAAGCCGATGATGATCATCTTCGGCTTGGGAATCGACTCGCGGATCGCCCGCTCCAATTCGGCGAAGAAATCCACGCCCGGGATCAGCGGCACCGAGCGCACCTGGGCGCCAGCAATCACCGCGCCGTAGATATGGATCGGATAACTGGGGTTGGGCACCAGCACGGTGTCGCCCTGGTCCAGAGTTGCCAGCATCAGGTGCGCCAGGCCTTCCTTGGAGCCGATGGTGACAATGGCTTCGCTTTCCGGGTCGATCTCCACGGCGTAGCGATCCCTGTACCAGTGCGAGATGGCGCGGCGCAGGCGTGGAATACCGCGGGAGGTGGAGTAACCGTGGGTGTCCTCGCGCTGGGCGACCTGGACCATTTTTTCCACGATGTGCGGTGGCGTGGCGCCGTCCGGGTTACCCATGCTGAAGTCGATGATGTCCTCGCCACGGCGGCGGGCTGCCATCTTCAATTCGGCGGTGATGTTGAACACGTAGGGGGGGAGACGATCGATGCGCGCAAAGCGGCGCGGTGCCTTGTCAGACATGCTTTCCTCGAAGTACGTAAGCGCCCGGAACCGTCCGAGCGACGTTGGCCAGTACGCTGGCCAGGCGCAGAACATACGCCGAATAAGCGACAGGCCGCAAGCTCCGCCTCTGCAGGTTGGCGATTATGAGAGCCGAGCTTACCGCCTCCGATTGTGGCGCTGCTGGCGGCCTCGCCCTCCATGAACGTATGCGCTGCTGGTGGGGGTCGAACTATGGACTGGCTGCTGCGCCGCCGGTTTGCGGGCTGACCCGCCACACGGTATTGCCGACGTCATCGGTGACCAGCAGCGCACCTTGGCTATCCAGGGCTACATCCACGGGCCGCCCCATGGCTTCTTGTTTCTCGTTGAGGAAACCGGTCAGTACATCGATGGGCTGGCCGTTGGGTTTGCCATTGGCGAAGGGAATGAATATCACTTTATAGCCGCTGTGCGGTTTGCGGTTCCAGGAGCCGTGCTGGGCCACGAACAGCCCTTCGTTGAACCGGGGCAGGGCGCTGCGCTCGGCAAAGCTGATGCCCAGCGAGGCGGTGTGGGCGCCGAGTGCGTA
Organism: Serpens gallinarum; assembly: GCF_014836765.1. Taxonomy (GTDB): domain Bacteria; phylum Pseudomonadota; class Gammaproteobacteria; order Pseudomonadales; family Pseudomonadaceae; genus Serpens; species Serpens gallinarum. Next base: position 57,587 of record NZ_JACSQG010000004.1, on the reverse strand, counting down.
ATCCGGCACCAGCGCCTTGGCGACCAGGTCCGGACGCGGTGGTGTGACGCGCGCGTCGACGTGCTGGCCGTAGTAGCTGTAAGGCCACCCGTAGAAGCCGCCTTCCTGCACCGAGGTGACGTAGTCCGGCACCAGATCGCTGCCGATTTCATCGCGCTCGTTTACGGCGGTCCACAGGGCGCCGGTGTGCGGTTCCCAATCCAGACCGTTGGGGTTGCGCAGACCTGACGCAAAAATACGCGACTGTCCCGAAGCAAGATCGTACTCCCAGATCGCCGCCCGACCTTCTTCGTTTTCCATGCCGTTTTCGCCCACATTGCTGTTGGAGCCGCTGGTGACATAGAGCTTGCGACCGTCCGGGCTGGCGATCAGATTCTTGGTCCAGTGATGGTTGATCGGTCCGCCTGGCAGGTCCATCACTTTCTCGCCCTGCACATTTATGCGGGTCTGGCCTGCACGATAGGGAAACCGTACCACCGCGTCCGTGTTGGCCACGTACAGCTGATCGCCGACCAGCGCGATGCCGAAGGGCGAGTTGAGATTCTCCAGAAAAGGCGTCTGCACATCGGCTACGCCATCCCGATCGCTGTCGCGCAGCAGACTGATCCGGTTGGCACTGGGGACGCCGGCGCCGGCTCGTTCCATTGCCTTGTCGGTGAACCAGGACTTGATGCTTTTCTTTTTCCCGGGCTTGGGCGGCGCGTTGGTCTCCGCCACCAGGACATCGCCATTGGGCAGTACATACAGCCAGCGGGGATGATCCAAACCCCTCGCGAAAGCGTGTACGACAAGGCCTGCAGCGGGTGAAGGCCGGCCATTCTCCGGCCAGCCCACGGCGGTGGCCACGTTGACGGTTGGAATCAGTGTCTTGTTGGGTTGGGGCAGTGCAGGATCGGGTCCGTAGCCTGCTTCGACAGGTAGCAGAGCGTGTTCGCTGCAGGCACTGAGGCTCAGAACAAGCAGACTGGACAGAAACAGGCGATAAGAGGACATGCGCGCCTCCGGGAAAAGTGGTTTTCCCTTCAGTGGCAGACTCCAGAGCAGGCTGTTTGGTTCTGGATGCCCGAGGCAGGGTGAGGGGATCGAAACTCCAGGGTTAGCCCTCGGAACCCAGCAGTTCGCTCATGGCGATGACCTGTTCGGCCACCTGGATCAGCTTCTGCTGCCGCCCCATGGCCTGGCGACGCATCAGGGTATAGGCCTCTTCTTCATTGCACTGCTTCATCTTCATCAGCAGGCCTTTGGCCAACTCGATACGCTTGCGTTCTGCCAGTTGCGCCTCGCGAGCCTGTAATTCGGCCCGCAATGCCTGTTCGCTCTCAAACCGGACCATGGCCACATCAAGAATGGGTTGCAGGCGCTCGGCCTGGATACCTTCGACGATATAGGCACTGACCCCGGAGCGGATGGCGCGGCGCATTACGTCCGGATCGTGCTCGTCGGTGAACATGACAATCGGCCGGGGCTGCTCGCGGGTGACCTGGACGATGTGCTCCAGCACGTCGCGCCCCGGGGATTCGCTGTCGATCAACACCACATCGGGGCGTACTGCCGCCACACGCTCAGGCAGATTGAGACTCGACCCCGGCTCGTCGATAACCGCGAAGCCCGCCTTCAGCAGGGCGCTTTTCAGGCGACCGATTTTTTTTGCGGTGTCATTGATCAGCAGGATGCGCAGTGGGTGGGCTGCCGCCTCTTTTGGGGGCAGCGGGTAACGGGAATTGTTCATCATGGCTTCATCCTGGTGCGTGTCGATGCGCTCAGACCGACTCACTCGGGCGTCCGCCTTCGATGAAGCGGTTGCCAGCAGGAAAGTTCGTTGAGCGTAACAAGTCGTGAATGAAGTCAGGCAAGGGCTATGCCAAGGGATTGAAAGCTCTGCCCGCCAGTGGCCCGTTGCAGGCCGAACAACAGCGGCAGGCAGGTCTCATGAATGTAAGGCGGACAGATAGCGTCAGCGCTGGATGATCTGCCGGACATGCGACTGCGGAATCTGCTTGGTGCGCCCTTCCTCATCCTTGTATTCGAGCAGGCCGGTGTCATCGTCCAGCCTGGGCTTGTCGCGGCTGTCGAGCATCTGTCCATCGTTGGTGGCAATGATGTAGTCGCTGGCGCAGCCGGCAAGGCCCAGCACGCAGCATGCGGCTATGATCCAGTGCTTCATGATCTACCTCTCTTGTCGTTGATCCGCCAAATCGGCGTACAAGGTAATGACAAGCGAAGGCGCCAGATGCTCCCGACAAAATGACCAGACGTGCCGGAAACGAAAAAGCCCCGCACAAGGCGGGGCTTTTCGTTTACCGATGACGCTTAGGCTTGAACGACCGGGATCTGGGCGTTCGCAGCGGCTTCGCGGAACTCGGCGATCTGGTCGAAGCTCAGGTAGCGGTAGACATCGGCAGCCATGCTGTCGATGTCCTTGGCGTAGGCCATGTACTCTTCGACAGTCGGCAGCTTGCCGATGATCGAGGAGACCGCAGCCAGCTCGGCAGACGCCAGGTACACGTTAGTCGCATCACCCAGGCGGTTCGGGAAGTTACGGGTCGAGGTGGACACCACGGTCGAACCGGTCTGGACACGTGCCTGGTTACCCATGCACAGCGAGCAGCCCGGCATTTCCATGCGCGCGCCAGCCTTGCCGTAGATGCCGTAGTAGCCTTCTTCGGTCAACTGGTGAGCATCCATCTTGGTTGGCGGAGCCAGCCACAGACGGGTCGGAATGCCGCCCTTGACCTTTTCCAGCAGCTTGCCGGCGGCGCGGAAGTGACCGATGTTGGTCATGCACGAACCGATGAACACTTCGTCGATCTTCTCGCCAGCAACGCTGGAGAGCAGACGGGCGTCGTCCGGATCGTTCGGGGCGCAGAGAACCGGCTCCTTCACGTCGGCCAGATCGATTTCGATCACGGCAGCGTATTCGGCGTCCTTGTCGGCTTCCAGCAGCTGCGGCTTGGCCAGCCAGGCTTCCATCGCCTGGGCGCGACGCTCCAGGGTGCGGGCATCGCCGTAGCCTTCGCTGATCATCCAGCGCAGCAGGGTGATGTTGGACTTCAGGTACTCGGCGATGGCCTCTTCCGGCAGCTTGATGGTGCAACCGGCAGCCGAACGCTCGGCGGAGGCGTCGGACAGTTCGAAGGCTTGTTCAACGGTCAGGTTGTTCAGGCCTTCGATTTCCAGGATGCGGCCGGAGAAGATGTTCTTCTTGCCCTTCTTCTCGACCGTCAGCATGCCTTCCTGAATGGCGTAGTAGGGGATGGCATGGACCAGGTCACGCAGGGTGATGCCCGGTTGCATTTCGCCTTTGAAACGCACCAGTACGGATTCCGGCATGTCCAGCGGCATGACGCCGGTGGCGGCGGCGAAGGCCACCAGGCCGGAACCGGCCGGGAAGGAGATGCCCATCGGGAAGCGGGTGTGCGAGTCGCCACCGGTGCCGACGGTGTCGGGCAGCAGCATGCGGTTCAGCCAGCTGTGGATGATGCCGTCGCCGGGACGCAGGGACACGCCGCCACGGTTCTTGATGAAGTCCGGCAGGGTGTGGTGGGTGGTGACGTCGATCGGCTTCGGATAGGCGGCGGTGTGGCAGAAGGACTGCATCACCAGGTCAGCGGAGAAGCCCAGGCACGCCAGGTCTTTCAGCTCGTCGCGGGTCATCGGGCCGGTGGTGTCCTGGGAACCGACAGTGGTCATCTTCGGTTCGCAATAAGTGCCCGGACGTACGCCCTTGCCTTCCGGCAAACCGCAGGCGCGACCAACCATCTTCTGGGCCAGGGTGAAACCCTTGCCGCTGTCAGCCGGAGCGACCGGCAGTTTGAACAGGTTGGCCGGGCCGAGGCCCAGTTCGGCGCGAGCCTTGTCGGTCAGGCCGCGACCGATGATCAGCGGGATACGACCGCCAGCGCGAACTTCGTCCAGCAGCACGTCGGTCTTCAGTTCGAAGGTGGTGACCAGCTCGTCGCTGCCGTGGCGGCGCACTTCGCCCTTGTAGGGGTACACGTCGATGACGTCGCCCATGGCCAGGTTGGAGCAATCGAACTCGATCGGCAGAGCGCCGGCGTCTTCCATGGTGTTGTAGAAGATCGGGGCGATCTTGGTGCCGAAGCAGAAGCCACCTGCGCGCTTGTTCGGCACGTTCGGGATGTCGTCGCCGAAGAACCACAGCACGGAGTTGGTGGCAGACTTGCGGGACGAACCGGTACCGACCACGTCACCGACGTAGGCAACCGGGAAGCCCTTGGCCTTCAGTGCCTCCATCTGCTTGATCGGACCGACCGAGCCGGGAACGTCCGGGTTGATGCCGTCGCGGGCCATCTTCAGCATGGCCAGGGCGTGCAGCGGGATGTCCGGGCGCGACCAGGCATCCGGAGCCGGGGACAGGTCGTCGGTGTTGGTTTCGCCGGTGACCTTGAAGACGGACAGGGTGATCTTTTCAGCCAGCGCCGGGCGCTTCTGGAACCACTCGCCGTCAGCCCAGGACTGCAGCACGGCCTTGGCGTTGGCATTGCCGGCCTTGGCTTTTTCGGCGACGTCGTGGAAGGCGTCGAACATCAGCAGGGTGTGCTTGAGTTGCTCAGCGGTCACGGCGGACAGCTCGGCATCGTCCAGCAGCTCGACCAAAGTGGCGATGTTGTAGCCGCCCTGCATGGTGCCCAGCAGTTCAACGGCGCGTTGCTTGTTGATCAGCGGAGAGGAGGCTTCGCCCTTGGCAATAGCGGAAAGGAAACCGGCCTTGACGTAGGCGGCTTCGTCAACGCCCGCGGGAACACGGTTGGTGATCAGGTCGACCAGGAAGGCTTCTTCGCCGGCCGGTGGGTTCTTCAGCAGCTCGATCAGGCCTGCGGTTTGTTCGGCGTTTAGCGGCTGGGGCACGATACCCTGGGCGGCACGCTCTGCTACGTGTTTGCGGTAAGCTTCAAGCACAGTTATTACCTCATCAGTGGTCCCATCGAGGGCGGGACACTTTTCCTGAGAATCGTCGCGCCATGCGCTCTGCCGCGTTATGGGCGGCTTCGCCATGACTGCGAAAATTCCCCCTCAAGAAGCTGTTTTCAAAGTTTTACGCCGATTGGGACGAGGGGTAGGGCTACCGGCACTGGGCAGTGTCTGCGCCACTTCGTCCCGTTCGGATTCTCAACTGTGCTCGTGACGCTTTGAAAACAGCTTCGCTCGGACGTTGGCGCCTAAAAAGGCGGGTGGATTCTAATGGAGATTGCGTCCGAAGTTAAGCCCGCACGCATGGGGCAGGCGGGGTGACCGGGGTTAGACAAAGGGCTAAGATGCCGCCCTGTTCGACTTTCCAGCTCGTTTCGTCATGTCCAAAACGCCCATCAAGACTCCGTGCATCGGTCGTTGCTCCACCGTCTATGGGGATCTGGTGTGCCGTGGGTGCAAGCGCTTTCTCCACGAAGTGGTGGAGTGGAATGGCTATGACGATGAGCGCAAGCACGAAATCATGCTGCGCCTGGAGACGTTGCTGGTTCATGTGATGCGCAGCAAGCTGCAAGTCCTGGATGCGGCGCGTCTGCGCCAGCAACTGGAACAACGCCAGATTCGCTTCGTGGCCGAGCAATCGCCCTATTGCTGGGCGTATCAATTAATCGCACGTGGCGCACGCCTGATCAATCGCCTGGATGCCTATGGCCTGGCGTTGTTGCCGGAGTTCCGCGACTGGAGCCTGGTCGATGTGCGCGATGCCATCGACAATGAGTTTTTTGCCCTGTCTGAAGCGCATTACCAGCAAATCATGGTCGCTAAAGGGCGTGAGGTTCTGTGACGTAAGTGAACCGTCCTGCGACGGGTACGCCTGGCGTTACAAAAAGCCGCTCCATAAGAGCGGCCTTTTTGGTTGGCGTTTTAGCGGTTGCTGAGCAGTTCTTCGAGGTGCGCGATGATGTCATTCGGCTTGAGCACCAGTACGTCGCTTTCCAGTGAATCCAGCACCACTTCGGCGGTGTTGCCCATCAGCGCGCCAGACAGTCCGGTGCGCGCCACGGTGCCGATCACGGTCACAGCGGCATCGAGCTTGTGGGCGGTTTTCGGAATCAGTACGTCAGCCGGGCCTTCCTTGACATACAAGTGATCGTCAGCGATTTCGAAATCTTTCTGGAATTGCTTACAGGCTTCCCGGTAGCGTGCCTCGATGGTTTCCTTGAGTTGGAAGGTCGGATCGGCGGCGGAGAGCATTGGCGAGGGGTGGGCGCTCAGGACATACAGTTCGCCCTGGGTCAGGCTGGCGATGTCGAAGCCGTGGCTGACAATGCCGCTGTGCAACGTGCGATGTTCGTTGTCGGAGTTGCCCACATCGACGGCGGCCAATACGGGACGTCCGCTCCAGGGTTTTTCGGTTTTCACCATCAGCACCGGGCAGGGGCAATAGCGGAGAAGCTTCCAGTCCTCGGGCGTCAGAAAGGCTTTTTTCAGCAGGCTGTCGCGCTGATGTTCCTTGATCACCAGTGCGCAACCCTCGGCTTGCTGCACGGCGATGACGGTCTGGTGCGGATTTTCCTTCCAGTATTGCTGGGTGCTGACGCTGTAGCCTTCAGCCTTTAGCTGCTCGCCCAGCTCTGCCAACAGGGCGGAATGGTCCTGTTTGCTCTCCGCACAAATGAGCAGGTGAAGCTGCGATTGTGTGACGCCGGCGATCAACTTGGCACGTTTGAGGGCAAGCGCCTCAGGCAGCTCGGGCTGGACGATGACCAGAATGCGGCGGATCGCTTGCATAGGTGTGCTCCTTCAAACCGGGAATTGATTAGCTTCCACTTTAGTCGGGGTGCGATAAATCGCGTTGACTCATATCAAGTGCGCAGGCCTGTTATCACGGGCCGGCACTCGTATAATGCCCCGTTTTCTGCAACCGAGCCGAGACTCATGCTGTTATCTGTCGCTGTATCCCCTTTGCGGGCTCGTTTCCTTGCGGATTCCGGGAGGCTGGCATGAGTTTGCCGGAAATTCACGACTTTCTGGGCTGCCGCACGCCCGAAGCCTGGGTGAGCGTCGCGTTGACGGAGCAGGAGGTCCTCCTGCTTGATCACAAGAACTGCGAATTCAAGGCCGCTTCGACGGCGTTGAGCCTGATCGCCCGCTACAACGACCGGCTGGACCTGGTCAATTACATGTCGCGCCTGGCCCGCGAGGAGCTGGTACACCACGAGCAGGTTCTGCGCCTGATCAAGAAGCGCAAGATTAATCTGCGCCCCGTGTCGGCGAGCCGCTATGCCTCGGCGTTGCGCAAAGGCGTGCGCACGTCCGAACCGCACAAGATGGTCGATACCCTGGTCGTCGGCGCGTATATCGAGGCGCGCAGCTGCGAACGTTTCGAGGCGCTGGTGCCGCACTTGGATGAGGAATTGGGCAAGTTCTATGCGGGGCTGCTGCAATCCGAAGCGCGGCATTTCCAGAACTACCTGAAGTTCGCCTACGCCTTCGGTGAGCAAGCGGATGTGGATGCGTCGGTCCTGCGCTTTCGCGAGCTGGAGCGCGAGTTGATCGAAAGCCCAGACACAGAATTCCGCTTCCACAGCGGCGTGCCCTCATACGCTTATTAGGACGGGTTGAGCGAAGCGATTTCCATCAAGTGGCACTTCTCGGTGCTGCACGCGCCGAGGACTTACGCTTCTGCTTCCAACGCAAACGGCGCCTGCTCCAATCCCTGTTCGTCTATCTGCAAGGCCCAGCCCTGGGTGTCCCAGTCGCCTAGTACGATGCGTTGCACCGGCTGGCCGTTGACGGTCAGTTCATGCACGGCCGGACGGTGGGTGTGGCCGTGGATCAGGGTGTGCACGCGATGTTCGGCCATCACCCGCTCCACTTCGGCCGGTGTAACGTCAGTGATTGCCTCTGCCTTCATGCGCGTCTGTGTGCGGCTTTCGTTGCGCAGCTTGCGCGCCAATTGCTGCCGCTTTGCCAGAGGCAAATGACGCAGGATGAACAGCGACAGCGGGTTGCGCAGCAAGCGACGCATGCGCATGTAGGCCTGATCGGCGGTGCACAGGCTGTCGCCGTGCATCAGCAGGACCCGTTCACCTGCCAGCTCCACCACGCAGGGGTCGTTCAGCAAGGTGCAGCCAGCCTCGCGGCAAAACGCCTGGCCGATGAGGAAGTCGCGATTGCCATGCATCAGGAAGATGCGTGTGCCCGTCTCGCTCAGCTGGCGCAGGGCTACGGCGATTTCGTGCTGAAAGGGCGACATGCCGTCATCGCCAATCCAGACCTCGAAAAAGTCGCCCAGGATATACAAGGACTCGGCCTGCACGGCGCGTTCGCGCAGAAAACGCAGAAACGCCCGGGTGATGTCCGGGCGTTGCTCTTCGAGGTGCAGATCTGAGATCAGCAGAATCATCGGCTTACTCGATGACTTCTGCCTTCTCGATCACGACGTCTTCTACCGGCACGTCCTGGTGGCCGGCCTTGGAGGTGGTGGCCACGCCCTTGATCGCATCCACAACGTCCTGGCCTTCGGTCACTTCCGCAAAGACCGCATAGCCCCAGCCCTGCATGGTCGGCGCGGTGTGGTCGAGGAAATCGTTGTCTTTGACGTTGATGAAGAACTGCGCGGAGGCCGAGTGCGGCTCCATGGTGCGGGCCATGGCGACGGTGTATTTCTTGTTGGACAGGCCGTTATTGGCCTCGTTCTTGATGGTGGCGCGGGTGGATTTCTGCTTCATGCCCGGCTCGAAGCCGCCGCCCTGGATCATGAAATTGCTGATGACCCGATGAAAGACGGTGTTGTCGTAATGGCGGTCTTTTACATACTGAATGAAGTTGGCCACGGTTTCCGGGGCCTTGTCGGCGAACAGTTGCAGGGTGATGGTGCCGTGGTTGGTGTGCAGCTTGATCATGACAAGGCTCTCTGTAGCGGATTAGTAGGTCTGTCAGGTGCTTGACAGCTTGGGCTATGATACGGCCTTTGTTTTGCCCGGCCTACCCTGAGCCGCGCACTGTCTGTCCAAGGATCCCATGAGCAAGCCCGAGACTCCCGCCGCCGCCGCGAATTTCCTCCGCCCCATCGTTCAGGCCGACCTGGACAGTGGCAAGCACGCGAAAATCATTACCCGCTTCCCGCCGGAGCCCAACGGCTACCTGCACATCGGCCATGCCAAGTCGATCTGTCTGAACTTCGGCCTGGCCGAAGAGTTCGGCGGGCAGTGCAACCTGCGATTCGATGACACCAACCCGGCCAAGGAAGACCAGGAATACATCGATGCCATTAAGGCCGATGTGCAGTGGCTGGGTTTCCAGTGGGCCGGCGAAGAGCACTACGCGTCCGACTATTTCGACCAGTTGTATGACTGGGCCGTGCACCTGATCAACACCGGCAAGGCCTATGTTTGCGACCTGTCACCGGATGAGGCGCGCGAGTATCGCGGAAGCCTGACCGAGCCCGGCAAGAACAGCCCGTTCCGCGAGCGCAGCGTTGAGGAGAACCTGGACCTGTTTGCGCGCATGAAAGCCGGCGAGTTCCCCGATGGCGCGCGCGCGCTGCGGGCAAAGATCGACATGGCCTCGCCGAACATGAACCTGCGCGACCCGATCCTCTATCGCATTCGTCACGCCCACCATCACCAGACCGGTGACAAATGGTGCATCTACCCGAGCTACGACTTTACACACGGTCAGTCGGATGCCATCGAAGGCATCACCCACTCGATCTGCACCCTGGAGTTCGAGGACCATCGTCCGCTGTACGAGTGGTTCCTGGACAACCTGCCGGTGCCGGCCACGCCGCGCCAGTATGAATTTGCTCGCCTCAACCTGAACTACACCATTACCAGCAAGCGCAAGCTCAAGCAGTTGGTGGACGAGCAGCATGTCGCCGGCTGGAATGATCCGCGCATGTCTACGTTGTCCGGCTTCCGCCGCCGTGGCTATACCCCGGCCTCGATCCGCAATTTCTGCGACATGATCGGTGTCAACCGCGCGGGCGGCCTGGTGGACATCGGCATGCTGGAATTCGCCCTGCGCGAAGACCTGGACGCCAACGCAGGGCGCGCCATGTGCGTGCTCAAGCCGCTCAAGGTTGTGATCACCAACTACCCAGAAGGGCAGGTGGAAAACCTTGAGTTGCCGCGCCATCCCAAGCAGGACATGGGCGTGCGCGTGCTGCCGTTCTCCCGCGAAATCTACATTGATGCCAGCGACTTCGAAGAAGTCCCGCCGGCCGGCTTCAAGCGCCTGATCCCAGGCGGCGAAGTGCGCCTGCGCGGCAGCTACGTGATCCGCGCCGACGAAGCGATCAAGGACGCCGAGGGCAATATCGTCGAGCTGCGCTGCTCCTACGACGAGAACACCCTGGGCAAGAACCCGGAAGGCCGCAAGGTCAAGGGTGTGATCCATTGGGTGCCGGCCGCCGAAAGCGTTGAGTGCGAAGTGCGCTTGTACGATCGCCTGTTCCGCTCGCCGAACCCGGAAAAAAACGAAGAGGGCGGCGGCAACTTCCTGGACAACATCAATCCTAATTCCCTGGTCGTACTCACAGGCTGCCGCGCCGAACCCTCGTTGGCCAAGGCCGTGGCCGAAGAGCGCTTCCAGTTCGAGCGCGAGGGCTACTTCTGCGTCGACAGTCAGGATTCCGCGCCGGGTGCGCTGGTGTTCAACCGCACCGTCACGCTGCGCGACTCCTGGGGAGCCTGATCCATGGCGTTGTCGATCTACAACACCCTGAGCAAGACCAAGGACGTCTTCACGCCCCTGGTCGATAACCAGGTGCGCATGTACGTGTGCGGCATGACGGTGTATGACTTCTGCCACATCGGCCATGCGCGGGTGATGGTGGCGTTCGACGTGGTGACGCGCTGGCTGCGTCACCGGGGTTACGACGTCACCTATGTGCGCAATATCACCGACATCGATGACAAGATCATCCGCCGCGCCCAGGAGAACGGCGAGCCGTTCGAGGCGCTGGTCGAACGCATGATTGCCGCCATGCATGAGGACGAGGCGCGCCTCAGCGTGCTGCGCCCGGACATCGAGCCGCGTGCCACGCAGCACATCGACGGCATGTTCGCGATGATCCAGACCTTGATCGACAAGGGCTACGCTTACGCGCCGGGCAATGGCGACGTGTATTACCGGGTCGGCAAATTCGCCGGCTACGGCAAGCTGTCGCGCAAGAAGATCGAAGACCTGAAGATCGGTGCGCGCATCGAGGTCGACGAGGCCAAGGAAGACCCGCTGGACTTCGTGTTGTGGAAGGGCGTCAAGCCCGGCGAGCCGAGCTGGCAGTCGCCCTGGGGTGCCGGTCGTCCCGGCTGGCATATCGAGTGCTCGGTGATGTCCACCTGCTGCCTGGGTGAAACCTTCGACATTCATGGCGGCGGCCCGGACCTGGTGTTCCCGCACCATGAAAACGAAATCGCGCAGAGCGAGGCGGCCACCGGCAAGTTGTACGCCAATGTCTGGATGCACGCCGGCGCGGTGCGCGTGGACGGCGAGAAGATGTCCAAATCCCTGGGCAACTTCTTCACCATCCGTGAAGTGCTGGAGAAGTACCACCCGGAAGTGGTGCGCTACCTGCTGGTGGCCAGCCACTACCGCAGCCCGATCAACTACTCCGAAGACAGCCTCAAGGAAGCCAAGGGCGCCCTGGAGCGTTTCTATAACGGTCTCAAAGGCTTGCCTGAAGCGGCACCCGCCGGTGGCGAAGCATTTATGGAGCGCTTTGCCGCCGCCATGGACGATGACTTCAACTCACCGGAAGCCTGTTCAGTACTGTTCGAGATGATCCGCGAGGTCAACCGCTTGCGTGACACGGATGTGCAATCCGCTGCCGCGCTGGCTGCACGCCTGAGAGAGTTGGCTGCCGTACTCGGCGTGCTGCAACTTGAGCCTGAGGCCTTCCTGCAGGCCGGTGCCGCTGGCAAGGTCGATGCGGCCGAAGTGGATGCCCTGATCGCTGCGCGCCTGCAAGCGCGCGCGGAGAAGAATTGGGCCGAATCCGACCGTATTCGCGACCAGCTCACGGCGATGGGGGTGGTCTTGGAAGATGGCAAGGGTGGCACGACCTGGCGTCTGGCTGAGTAAGCCTGTCGTACTGAAAAAGGCCGCTATGCGGCCTTTTTTCATTGGAGAAGCTGTTGGGGGCGGACGAAACGTTACCCTGCGCAGGCACTTTACATATGGAGGTTAGAGGTCTTCTTCTTCCTCGGGCATTACATCCGTAACGATCACCTGAGCATGTGTGCTGTTCTCGTTTTCCAGGCGTAGTCCGAAGTAGCGCGTGTCGTTGGCATCCCAAAACGCCTCCAGCTGCTCGGTCGTCGCGTTTTCGAGCAGCACTCCCTGGCTGTGTTCCAGAATGACCGAGTAGCGTATTTCTGTGCCCATAAGGAACTCGTAGCAGTAAAGGAGGGTTGCTTAGTGGTGCCATTATGCCATCACAGGTTGCAATCTTTCTTTACCGCCTATCGCTTGTTAGGCCTCAACGCTTTCAGCTAAAGGGGCATGGACACTCGATTCGAGCAAGGCTCGATGATAGGTATCGCTGCGCTCCACGCCACCCTACGAGCGCGCTGACAGCATCCTATGCAGATGCGTAGAGGATAAGGGCGGCCTAGATGCGAAACACCAATGCAAGTGACTTCTCGCCATTAACGGTGCTGTAGCTGATGCTTCCCTGGTGCGCTTCGATGATGGAATGGGTGAAGGCCCCTCCTCGGTCAACGCCCCGAACGTGGCATACGCAGCCACCAGGTTCGCTCACCGGCTGCCGTGGCTCTGGTTGCAAGGAAATACCTGGGTTGGCCAGTGTCAGGGATAGGCAGTGTTCGTCCTGTGCAATTTCCAGCGATATCGTTGCGCCGTCCGGCGTGTCGCGCAGTGTGTTCGCCAGCAGGTTCGACAAGGCCTGACGCAGCATCAGAGCATCGCCTTGCAGCATGCCTGTGCCATCTAGTTCAAAGTGGATGCCACGCCCTTTGGCGGGTACTTCATAAAAATCCAGCACACTGGCGCATAACTCACGCAGCTCGACAGGCTCGCGATGCGAGAGGATTGAGTCAGGGTTGGCCTTGGCTGGGATGTCGTCGATTATGCGTGCCTGACGGGCCAGGACGGCATTGAACGCCAAGGCCAGCGGCAACAGCTCGGCAGGTACTTGCTGGGTGGAGAGGCACACCACGGGTGATTGTGCCGAGGCCGAAATTGCCGTCTGGCTCAGCTCGTGAACCGGGCGCAGCCCTCTGCTCGCTATGGTCCATCCCAGCAGCACACTGCCGGGTATGACCAGGAGCAAGGCAGCCCATAACCAGCCGCTCAGAGAACGAAGAAACGCGCGATGCTCAGTGACATCCAGCATCAGCAACACGTTGAGCTGTTGCCCGTCGCGTGTGATCTGGCGCTGCAGACCACGCCAGGTTTTCGCGTTGTGCGACCATTCGGTGGTCCCTCGCCGCTGCCATTGCGGGTAATTCAGCGGAATTGCGACCTGTTCGGGTTCGCTGAACAGAACGCGGCCATCGGCATCGAAAATCAGCGCGGACAAGTCGCGGTGTCCGTCCATAAGAGACCGCAGCTCGGGTTGCACCACCTGCAATTGATACAGATCGCCAAGCCCCAGTAACAGAGTTTCGGCGCCATCGAGTTTCTCCTCCAGCACGTACTGGTCGAACCTGTCGAAATGGCGTTGGCTGAATTGATCGAACACGAACCCAGACGCCACCAGAACGCCGCACACCGCCAGTGTGAACAGTAGGCTCAGGCGCGACGTCAGCGAAAAGTGGGCCATGGACGAGCCTCCTGCTGGACACAGTCTGTATCCGGGCCGCAGTTACAGAAATCACCCGTCGAGGGCCGACACGTTGAACTATCGATATCAGGTCCGTTCATCTCACACCTTGGAAAACTCAGTAACATCGCCACGCTAACCGGCCTGGGACAATAGGGAGACAGCATGATGCCCAAGGTGTTTGTTGATCATTTCAAGAATGTGACCCAAGACTACCTTGACCATCGGCCCATCCCGGCGAGTTGTTCAAGTGGCTGAGCCGACAATGCGGGCAGCATGATCTCTCGTGGGATTGCGGAGCGGGCAATGGCCAGGCGGCAACCCATCTGGCCCAAGACTTTCGGCACGTGGTGGCGACTGATGCGAGTGCGGCACAACGTGCTGCGGCCATACCCCATGAACGGGTCAGTTGAGGTTGGCTCAGCGAAATGCGCAGAGCTGGATTCTGCATCCGTCGGTCGCGCAAGCCCTGCACTGGTTCGATAGCGAACGCTTTTATGCCGAGGTGCGAGAGTGTTTAGGCCCGATGGGGTAGCCGCGGTGTGGTGTTATGGCCTGGTTGAGTCGGAAGGTGACGAGGTGGACTCCTCGCCATGAACCCTACCGGCGTGACCGGCAGTTTTTTTCCGTAACGCGGGTGCAACCCCGTCAAAGATGCGTGCCTCGCTCGGTAGGGCATATCGGCTCCCGCTCACGTTGACCCGCCCCAAGAAAGGCAGCCGTGCGTTAGGTTCCCATTGACTCGCGTAGCCGTTTGTACAGCGTCGTGCGGCTGATTCCCAAGCTGCGTGCCAGGCGTGAGACATTGCCGCCGCAGGCCTGCAGTTGGTTGATCAGGGTGTCGTTGGCGATATCCGTCGGCACTAAATGAGCCTGCGGTTGCGGGCCAGACGCGGGTTGCAGGTCGCCGAAAAACTCCTCAGGCAGGTGCTCCACGCGGATGGACTGGTCGTCGGCCAGGGCCAAGGCAATCTTCAGCACATTGCTCAGTTGGCGCAGGTTGCCCGGCCAGGAGTGACGCAGGAACAGTGCCATCACCTCGGGACTGAGGCCGGCGGTTTGCCTCGGCGCGCGGTGCTGCTCCCAGACACGCTGGATCAGGGCAAGCTTGTCGCTGCGCTGGCGCAACGGGGGGATTTTCAGGCCCAGGCCGCAGATGCGGTAATAAAGATCAGCCCGGAATCGTCCAGCGGCGACTTCCTCGCGCAGGGGACGATTGGTTGCGCAGATCAAGCGGAAGTCCACGGCAACCGCGTCGCCGCCGCCCAGCGGCTGCACGCAGCGTTCCTGCAAGACCCGCAATAGACGGGCTTGGACGTTGAGAGGCATATCACCGATTTCATCCAGAAACAGCAGGCCCTTGTCAGCCTTGCGGATCAGCCCAAGGCTGCCTTTTTGGTGGGCGCCGGTGAACGCGCCTTTTTCGTAGCCGAACAGTTCCGACTCCACCAGTTCGGTAGGCAGCGCTGCGCAGTTGACGGCCACCAACGGCCGGCCGGCCCGTGAACTGGCCTGGTGCAGCGCCTTGACCAGGACGTCCTTGCCGACGCCGGTTTCGCCGTGGATCAGTAGGGGAATATCCTTTTCCAGTAGGCGCAGCGCCTGATCGACGAGTTTATGAACCTGAGCATCACCCAGGTCGATATCGCTGAGTGTGAGCGGTTGCCAAACTCGTTGCGCAGCTGTGACCACGGGCCCTGGACGCTGAAATTTGCGTACCTGGCCATGAAAATGCACTTGGCCAGTGCTGTGCAGCAGCAAGGGTTGCTTTTCGGGCAGATCAAGCAACAGCCGCAGGGGCGTATCGAACAAGCGCTCCAGATGGGTTTGGGCCGCCGTCGTGCCCAGCAGGCTGTCGGCGCGCCGGTTGGCGGCGACGACCCAGCCGCTGTCATCGAAGAGCAGCAGGCCAGCCCAGGGACTGTCCAAATTGTCCTGGCCGGTATTGAAGACCAGCTGATGATGCTCGCGGTGAAACTGATCGAGGAGCAGGCGGTTCTCCACCGACTGGCAGAGCATTTTCACCAGCCCCAGGGTGTGAGAGGGCGGCAGGTAGCTGTCGCTGGACACATCGAGGACGCCGATTACCCTGCGCTGTGCATCGCAGATCGGCGCGGCAGCGCTACTCAGACAGCGGGTGGCTTCGAGAAAGTGCTCGTCGCGCTGAATATGCAGTGCCTGCTCACAGGCCAGGGCGGTGCCGATGGCATTGGTGCCGCAATGGCGCTCCAGCCAACTGGCGCCGAGGCTGAAACCCGGCTGCAGGGCAGGCTCGATATTGCGCCGGTCACCCCAGGAGTGCAGCAATAGCCCTTGGGCATCGGTGAGCAATACCAGGCAGCGGGAATTGGCCAGGATGTTTTCGTAATAAGGCAACACTTCGCGCTGGGTGGTATGCAGCAGGGTGTGTTGAGTGTGCAGCAGCGTGGTGATATCCAGCCCGTCCTCGGCGCTGAAACGGGGCGGGCTGCGGTGGGTAAGACCGTAGCCCTCGCAGCGTGTCCAGGAGTCGCGGATCAATGCTTCATGGGTAGAAGCGGTCATGGCGGCGCCTCAGCGAGATGGGGCTGCGGCCCGATTCCCGAAAAGACTGCGTGGCTTTTTCAGCGCCGCCAAACCCAAGTGTGTGTGAACAGTCTTGTACGTACCTGTGCAGTGTCAATGTTCAAGTTTGTTCAAGGCGCGCTCGCCGGCAGGCGCCGGAATCGCGTGAGATGCCGTTTTAGAGCCTGATAAGCGGGTTGGCACGCTTGTCGCTAAGCAGAGGCAAACAATAACGTTGCAGGGTCCGCCATGTCGCTGACGCTGGATCGAGTCTCGAAAGTCGTCGATGGACAGACGCATATCGACGCGGTGAACCTGAGCTTTGAACCGGGCTCCTTCAACGTGCTGGTCGGCCGCACGCTGTCCGGCAAGACGTCCTTGATGCGCTTGATGGCCGGCCTCGACCAGCCCAGCAGTGGGCGCATCCTGATGCATGGCCGTGAGGTCACGGGTATTCCGGTGCGCAAGCGCAACGTTTCGATGGTCTACCAGCAGTTCATCAATTACCCCACCCTGAGCGTGTTCGAGAACATCGCTTCGCCGCTGCGCCAGAACGGCACGGGGCGGAAAGAGATCGAGCGTCGGGTACGCGAGACCGCGCAGATGCTGCGCATCGAGGGGCTGCTCGAGCGTTATCCGTTGGAGCTGTCGGGCGGCCAGCAGCAGCGTACGGCGATGGCCCGGGCACTGATCAAGGACGCTGAACTGGTGTTGTTCGACGAGCCGCTGGTCAATCTCGACTACAAGCTGCGCGAGGAACTGCGCCAGGAAATGCGCGAGCTGTTCAAGGCGCGCCGTAGCATCGCCGTGTATGCCACCACCGAGCCCAATGAGGCGCTGGCTCTCGGCGGCACGGTGACCATCCTCCATCAGGGCCAGGTGATCCAGAGCGGCCCGACGGCAGAGGTCTACCATCGGCCCAGCCAGGTACTGGCCGCCGAGTTGTTCTCCGAACCGCCGATCAATCTGCTCTCTGGACGGATCGCCGCCAACGAGGTGAGCGTTCAGAACTCCCTGCACTTTCCGCTGAACGCCGATCTGCGCAGCCTGGCGGAGGGAAGTTATCGCTTTGGTGTACGACCCAGTCATATCGGCCTTGTACCGTCCAACGATGACGATCTCGAGGTGTCCGGCGTGGTGGAACTGGCCGAAATCAGCGGCTCGGAAACCTTCCTGCATCTGCGCAACGAACAGTTCGGCCTGGTGCTGCACTTGCAGGGCGTACATGACTACGACGTGGACGCACCGATCCACGTGTACATCCCCACCCACAAGCTGTTCGTGTTCGATGCCCGAGACCAGTTGGTTCGGGCGCCGGGCCTGCACGCCTGAGGAAGCGAGATGGCCGAGATCCGCCTGCACAACCTGGCCCACAGCTACAACCGTCGTCCCAGTGGCGCAGAAGACTACGCCATCCTGGAGATGAACCATGTCTGGGAGCAGGGCGGTGCCTATGCGCTGCTTGGCCCTTCAGGATGCGGCAAGACCACATTGCTCAACATCATTTCCGGGTTGCTCACGCCCTCCCAGGGTGAGGTGCTGTTTGACACCAAAGTGGTCAACGACTTGCCGCCGGAGCGGCGCAACATTGCCCAGGTGTTCCAGTTCCCCGTGGTCTACGACACCATGACGGTGTACGACAACCTGGCCTTTCCGCTGCGTAACCAGGGGCAGCCGGCCAGCAAGGTCGATAGCCGGGTGCGGGAAATCGCCGAGGTGCTTGACCTGCAGGCGCTGCTGCAGCGTAAGGCGCGCAACCTGACCGCCGATGAGAAGCAGAAGGTGTCCATGGGCCGTGGTCTGGTACGCGACGACGTGTCGGCGATCCTCTTCGACGAGCCGCTCACGGTCATCGACCCGCACCTGAAGTGGAAGCTGCGCCGCAAGCTCAAGCAGATCCACGAGCAGTTCAACCTGACCATGATCTACGTCACCCACGATCAGTTGGAGGCCTCGACCTTCGCCGACAAGATCGCGGTGATGCACGCCGGGCAGATCGTTCAATTCGGTACGCCGCGCGAGTTGTTCGAGCGGCCTCGGCACACCTTCGTGGGCTTTTTCATCGGTAGCCCGGGGATGAACCTGATCGAGGTGCGTGCCGAGGCCGGTGGGGTGGGCTTCGCAGACGTGAATCTCCCCTTGTTGCCCGGCGTGCTGCGGCGCTTGCCGACACTCAGTGGCAAGCGTCTGCACGTGGGCATTCGTCCAGAATTCGTGCAGGTCTGCGCAGAGCCTCGCGAGGGAATGCTGGGTGCCGAGGTGGAGCACCTCGCAGATCTGGGCACCTACAAGATCCTTACCTTTCTCCTAGCGGGCCAGCGCCTCAAGGCACGCCTGGCTGAAGAAGATCCAGCACCGACCGGACGGGTGTGGGTCAGTTTCCCCGGCCAGTGGCTGATGCTGTATGCCGATGACCTGCTGGTGGAGGGCGAGGAATGAATCGGGTTCCCAACAACCGTGCCTGGTGGCTGGTGCTGCCGGTATTCCTGCTGGTGGCCTTTAGCGCCGTGTTGCCGATGATGACAGTGGTGAACTACTCGGTGCAGGACATCTTCGATCCCTCGACGCGCTATTTCGTCGGCGCCGACTGGTACCGTCAGGTTCTGCAGGACCCGCGCCTGCACGATTCGCTGCTGCGCCAGTTCGTGTTTTCCGCCTGCGTGCTGCTGATCCAGATTCCCCTGGGTATCGCCATTGCCTTGAACATGCCGGCCCGTGGACGCTGGGCCTCGCTGTGCCTGATCCTCATGGCCATTCCGCTGCTGATTCCCTGGAACGTGGTGGGCACCATCTGGCAGATCTTCGGCCGCGCCGATATCGGACTGCTGGGCTGGGTGCTGACGCGGTTGGGCATCAGCTACAACTATGCCTCCAACACGCTGGATGCCTGGGTCACGGTGCTGGTCATGGATGTCTGGCATTGGACCTCGCTGGTGGCGCTGCTGTGCTTCTCCGGCCTGCGGGCGATTCCGGATGCCTATTACCAGGCGGCGCGTATCGACCGAGCCTCGGCCTGGGCGGTGTTTCGCCATATCCAACTGCCCAAACTGAAAAGCGTGCTGTTGATCGCGGTGATGCTGCGTTTCATGGACAGCTTCATGATCTACACCGAGCCGTTCGTGCTCACGGGCGGCGGGCCGGGCAATGCCACCACCTTCCTCAGCCAGACGCTGACCAAGATGGCCGTGGGGCAGTTCGACCTGGGGCCGGCGGCGGCGTTCTCGCTGATCTATTTCCTGATCATCCTGCTGCTGTCCTGGCTGTTCTACACGGCCATGACCCATGGCGACCAGACGCGCTGAGGGCCGGCCGATGAACATCCGCAAAGTCCTTGTCCTGGTGATCTATCTGCTATTTCTGCTGGTGCCCATCTATTGGCTGCTGAACATGTCGTTCAAGAGCAACAGCGAGATTCTTGGCAGCCTGACGTTTTGGCCGCGGGAGTTCACCCTGGACAACTACAGGGTAATTTTCACCGACCGCAGCTGGTACAGCGGCTATATCAACTCGCTGTATTACGTGTCTCTCAACACGCTGATTTCCCTGGGCGTGGCACTGCCAGCGGCCTATGCCTTTTCGCGCTACCGCTTTCTGGGCGACAAGCACCTGTTCTTCTGGCTGCTGACCAACCGCATGGCGCCGCCAGCGGTGTTTTTATTGCCGTTTTTCCAGCTGTATTCATCGATCGGGTTGTTCGACACGCATATCGCCGTTGCACTAGCCCACTGCCTGTTCAACGTGCCGCTGGCGGTGTGGATTCTTGAAGGTTTCATGTCCGGGGTGCCCAAGGAAATCGACGAAACGGCCTATCTGGACGGCTACAGCTTTCCCACGTTCTTCCTGAAGATTTTCGTGCCCCTGATCCGCTCGGGCATCGGCGTTACGGCGTTTTTCTGCTTCATGTTCTCCTGGGTCGAACTGCTGCTGGCGCGCACCCTGACCTCGGTGAACGCCAAGCCGATTGCCGCGGTGATGACCCGTACGGTGTCCGCCGCCGGCATCGACTGGGGCGTACTGGCAGCCGCCGGGGTGCTGACCATCCTGCCCGGCATGCTGGTCATCTGGTTCGTGCGCAACCACGTGGCCAAGGGCTTTGCCCTGGGGCGGGTGTGAAATGGCGTGGATGGCCTGGACGTCGCCCACCGCGTTGTTCTTTGCCGGCATCGGCGTGCTGCTGCTCGGCATGAGCCTTTGGCAACTGCGTTCGCCGAGCCTCGAGCGCAAGGGTTTCCTGCCGATCAGCACCACGCGAGGTGATCGGCTGTTCATCGGTTTGTTGGGTAGCGCCTACCTGCATCTGCTGGTAATCGGCGTGACTGATTGGAATCTGTGGATAGCCTCGGCGCTATCCGTCGTCTGGTTATGTGCGGTGATGCGCTGGGGCTGACTGAGTGGGTCGGTTCCTTCTTAAAAGCCAACGTTTAGCGCAGCAGGGCTGACGCGCAGCAGACGTTGAATACTGGAGGTGTCTATGTTCGACAATAACAAGACCCGACATAGCACGGCACTGGCGGCCCTGCTGACGTTGTCCGGTATCAGTGGCCTGACTTGGGCCGACGCTTATGAGGACGCGGCGAAGAAGTGGATCGAGGAAGAGTTCCAGCCCTCGAGCCTAAGCAAGGAGCAGCAGATGGAGGAGATGAAGTGGTTCATCAAGGCCGCTGAGCCGTTTCGCGGCATGGAGATCAACGTCGTCTCGGAAACCATCACCACCCACGAGTACGAAGCCAAGACCCTGGCGCGCGCTTTTACCGAAATCACCGGCATTCGCCTGCGCCACGACCTGATCCAGGAAGGCGACGTGGTTGAGAAGCTGCAGACGCAGATGCAGTCCGACAAGAACATTTATGACGGCTGGGTCAATGATTCGGACCTGATCGGCACGCATTTTCGCTACGGCAAGGCGGTTGCGATCAGCGACATGATCAAGAACGAAGGCAAGGACGTGACCTCGCCAACCCTCGATCTCGACGACTTCATCGGTATTTCCTTCACCACCGCGCCGGACGGCAAGATTTATCAGCTGCCCGACCAGCAGTTCGCCAACCTCTACTGGTTCCGCGCCGACTGGTTCGAGCGTCCTGAACTGAAACAGCAGTTTAAGGAGCGCTACGGCTACGAGTTGGGCGTGCCGGTGAACTGGTCGGCTTATGAAGACATCGCCGAGTTCTTTAGTAAGCACGTCAAGGAAATTGACGGCAAGCGCGTCTATGGGCACATGGATTACGGCAAGAAAGACCCGTCGCTGGGCTGGCGCTTCACGGATGCCTGGTTTTCCATGGCTGGTGCCGGCGATAAGGGCTTGCCCAATGGCTTGCCGGTGGACGAGTGGGGGATTCGCGTCGAGAACTGCCATCCGGTCGGCTCCAGTGTCAGCCGTGGCGGCGATACCAATGGTCCGGCCGCGGTCTATGCGACACAGAAATACGTCGACTGGATGCGTGAATACGCGCCACGCGAGGCGCAGGGCATGACCTTTTCGGAGTCAGGACCCGTCCCGGCACAAGGCAACATTGCCCAGCAGATATTCTGGTACACCGCGTTCACGGCGGATATGACCAAGCCCGGCTTGCCGGTGGTCAACCCGGACGGCACACCCAAGTGGCGCATGGCTCCGTCGCCCAAGGGCGCGTACTGGGAAGAGGGCATGAAGCTCGGCTATCAGGACGCCGGTTCCTGGACCTTCCTAAAATCCACGCCGGAGAAGCGCCGGCTGGCCGCCTGGCTGTATGCGCAATTCGTCACCGCGAAAACGGTATCGCTGAAGAAGACCCTGGTGGGCCTGACGCCGATTCGCAAATCCGATATCGAGTCGGCGGCCATGACCGAAGCCGCGCCCAAGCTTGGTGGCCTGGTGGAGTTCTACCGCAGCCCAGCGCGGGTACAGTGGACGCCGACCGGCACCAACGTTCCGGATTATCCACGCCTGGCGCAGCTCTGGTGGCAATACATCGCCGAAGCGGCCAGCGGTGACAAGACCCCCCAACAGGCTCTGGATGGTTTGGCCGAAGCCCAGGACACCATGATGGCGCGTATCGAGCGCTCCGGTGTGCAGCCCAACTGCGGGCCGAAACTCAACGAGCCGCGCGATCCCGAATACTGGCTGAACCAGCCGGGTGCGCCGAAACCGAAGCTGGCCAACGAGAAGCCACAGGGACAAACGGTGAGTTACGAGGAGCTGATCAAGTCCTGGGAGCAGGCGCGGTAAGCAGCAGACTGTCCAATCAAAAACGGCACCCGAAGGTGCCGTTTTATTGTCTGCCAGCGCTTAAGGATGCAGTTCTTCAGCGGCGTACAGCGTATTTTCCAGCAGGCAGGCGCGGGTCATGGGGCCGACGCCACCCGGTACCGGAGTGATCCAGCTGGCGCGCTCGGCAGCCGGGGCAAACTCAACGTCACCGCGCAGCTTGCCGTCTGCCTGACGGTTAATACCAACATCGATGACGATGGCGCCCGGCTTGATCCACTCACCCTTGACCAAGTCGGTGATGCCGGTGGCGACCACCAGCAGATCGGAACGCCTGACGTGGGCTTCCAGATCGTGGGTGAAACGGTGGGCCACGGTGATCGTGCAGCCTGCCAGTAACAGCTCCAGCGCCATCGGTCGACCAACAATATTGGAAGCACCGACCACGAGGGCATTCAAACCATGCAGATCCACGCCGGTGCTTTCCAGCAGGGTCATCACGCCTTTTGGGGTGCATGGGCGCAGCAGCGGCATGCGCTGGGCCAGGCGGCCGACGTTATAGGGATGGAAGCCATCCACGTCCTTATCCGGGCGAATGCGCTCGAGCAGTTGCGAGGCGTCGAGATGCTTGGGCAGCGGCAGTTGGACCAGAATGCCGTCAATGGCCGGGTCGTCGTTGAGCTGGTCGATCAGACCAAGCAACTCATCCTGGCGAGTGTTTTCCGGCAGGTCGTAGGCGCGGGACAGAAAACCCACCTCCTGGCAGTCCTTGCGCTTGTGGGCGACGTATACCTGGGATGCCGGATCATGTCCGACCAGAATCACGGCCAAGCCAGGCGCGCGCAGGCCTTGCTGCAAGCGATCAGTCACGCGTTGGGCGATCTGTTGGCGGAGAGTGGCAGCGATCGTTTTGCCATCGATCAGTTGTGCGGTCATTACGCTTGGTTAACCATCGTAAGGGGAAGAAAGGGGCGGGCATTCTCTCACGCGCAAGCCGGTGGGCAAAGATGTGCGCCCGGTGCTTTGACGTAACTCGTTTATCTCACAGGAATTTTTTTTCATTTGAGTGTTGACGAGGTGAAGGAGCATCGCTAAGATGCGCCCCACTTGTCGAGCACAGCTAGTCGCTGGGTAAGATGGCAGTAGGGATAGAGGTTAGGATTTCTACTGCAGTCGAAGCTTTAAAAGTCCGCGCTCAGTCTGAGAATGCAGATGATTAAGCGCCCGTAGCTCAGCTGGATAGAGCATCCGCCTTCTAAGCGGATGGTCGCAGGTTCGAGTCCTGCCGGGTGCGCCATTAAAGGCAGCTTAGGCACAAGTAAACGCAATATGGTGGGCGTAGCTCAGTTGGTAGAGCACAGGATTGTGGCTCCTGGTGTCGTGGGTTCGATCCCCATCGTCCACCCCATATTCGAGAAAGCGCCAGGCCACGAGCCTGGCGTTTTCGTTTCAAGCTTGACATGCGGACGTGGTGGAATTGGTAGACACACCAGATTTAGGTTCTGGCGCCGCAAGGTGTGAGAGTTCGAGTCTCTCTGTCCGCACCATCTAAGCCCTTGATTCATAAGGGTTTTCCTCCCCAAGAGTGACGATAAAGTGCCTTTTGGGACTGCCATGGGACCGATATGGGACTACAGGCAGGGAAAAGAAACGGGGCAGCCCTTTGCAGGTGCTGCCCCGTTTTCGTTTCTGCGGCCCGTCCGGCTCACCATTTCAATGCATGCTCCAACAGTCCGATCATGTCTTGGCCGTTCTCAGGGTTTTGTATCTGGTGTTCTTGGCTGCCAATGTCACGGCGGGTCGCAGTCAAGTTTGCGCCTGGCCAATTCCAGCTGTCTTGTTGCGTTCCTTCCAATCGAGGGCATAAGCCAGCGATAAGAAAGCGAGGATGATGAGCAGTTCGTATCCCGCTTTGCTAAAGCTGTTTCCATGCTCGACGACTTATGCCGTTCTGTCTTTGATGCAGTCCACAGTGTGCCATCACCATGCGGCACGTCTCGAAAGCGAGCATTAAGTCGCCTTCACTCCATGCGGCAACATGTTTCTTCGCCTTAGGTAAGCGCAGAGCGGATTATTTGATGCCGCCGGCAACAGCGTCATTGTTCACCTGCTGCAGCGCCGCCTCGATGCAGAGGTTTTCCAGGTCGCGGCCGACCGATGCCGCAGCGACCAGGGTTCCCGCGCGAAAGAAGCGTGCCGTGAAATCCTGCTCCGTCAGGCTGCCATGGATCTGGACGTCGTCCCAATCGGCCGCGTAGCCGGTGTAGCGCAGGTCCAGGTCGTAATGGTGAGTCCAGAAGAATGGCACATCGGTAAAGGCCAGTCCGGCACCGAGCATATTGGCCGCGGCTGTCTGGCCTTGTCGTTGTGCATGCACCCAATGTTCGACCCGGATCAGCTGCGTACCGTATCGATAGCGGACGGCATCCCCGGCGGCGAAGTGGCCGGGGACCGAGGTCTGCAGGTCGAGGCCGACCTGGATACCGTCCTGGATCGTCAGTCCGGCGGCAGCGGCGAGCTCTGTGCGCGGCGTAACCCCTACGCCCACGATCAGCAGGTCCGCCGCCACCCGGCTGCCGTCCTCCAGCGTCAGCACCTTGCCGTCGAAGTGGGAGGGTGCGGCGCTCAGGTGGAAAACCACACCCTGTTCCCGATGCAGGTCGGTGAGAAAATTGCCCAGTTCACGGCCGAGCGCACGCGCCATCGGCACTTCATCCCGGGCGATCACATGCACCCTGAGTCCACGTTGGCGCAGGGCGGCGGCCGCCTCCAAGCCGATGAAACCGCCGCCGATCAGGGCCACCGAAGATGCGCCTTGGCTGGCTTCGATAATGGCCCGGGCATCGGCCAGCGAGCGTAGCAGGAACACATTGGGCCGCTCGAATCCAGGTAAAGACAGACGTCGCGGCTCCGCGCCCGTAGCGATGAGCAAGGAGTCATAGGCCAGCCGCCCGCCAGAGTGGGTCGCTACCTCGCGGGCGTCAGTATCGATGGCGGTCACATGGCAATCGAGGCGCAAATCAATCCCGCGCTTGGCGTAGAACTTCGGTCCACGCAGGGGAATCCAGTCTTCCGAAGCGGTGCCGGCCAGGTAATCCTTGGACAGGTTGGGGCGGTCGTAGGGCGCCGATGTATCGGCGCTGAGCATCGACAGGGCGCCGGCGTAGCCCAGCTCGCGAAGCCGTTCGGCGGCGGCAAATCCGGCGGCGCCGCCACCGATGATCAGGACGCGCCCTGGCCGGTTGCGAGGCGCGCTGGGCGCTGCCGGCTGCTCGGCCGTAGCCTTGCTGCGCACGAACAGGGTGTTGTCGATGATATCCACGTTCCATTTCGTCAGTGCGGTGAAAGCCGGCGCCCGCAACGCAGCTCCCGTGCGCAAACTGAAGCAGGCGTGGTGCCAGGGACAGCGGATTTCCTCGCCGGCCACCAAACCCTCGGCCAGCGGCCCGCCATAATGGGTACAGGTCGCGCTGAGCGCATGGAAACCGTCGTCCAGTCGGGCCACCAGAACGGCGTCACCCTCCACATGGCCAACCAGCACGCCGGTTGTCGGCACGTGCGCCACCGGCACGCCGTTGGTGAGGTCAGGGCCTCGGGGTGTGGTATCGGCATGAGCCATGGCGCGACT
The DNA here is from genome assembly GCF_014836765.1 of Serpens gallinarum. Lineage (GTDB taxonomy): Bacteria > Pseudomonadota > Gammaproteobacteria > Pseudomonadales > Pseudomonadaceae > Serpens > Serpens gallinarum. Next base: position 31,508 of record NZ_JACSQG010000004.1, on the reverse strand, counting down.
CCTTTAATAGGTGATCGCCCGGTGGGCGCGCTAGTGCCCGCTCAGCCGCTTGGCGAACGACGCTGCGTACGCTGGTGAGCGAAACAGCAGGATCGGATCATCGGTGGGCGCAATACCACTGCTCATCACCAGCGGATCGAAGTTGATCTTTTCGCAGGCGGCGCCTTTCTGTGGCATGGCCGTAGTAATCGTCAGAGTGCCGACCTTGAGCTGTTCGCGGTTCTCCGGCCAGGCCACGGTCGGGTCGGTCTCGGGATCACCGGGAACGCCGAGGGTGACGATCATGTCCCAGCGAACGGGCCCCTGCTGGGTCCGTTCCATTAAGCGTTGTTCAAGGAAGTTCGCCGGCAAGGAGGTGAGTTCCGCGTCGGAAAGGCGCTGCTCACCGTCCTGGGGCACGAAGCGCCAACGCACCAAGGTGGTCTGATCCTTCTGATCAATGAACTTGAAAGTATGGATGCCGAAATAACTGCTGGTGGCGAAACTGGTCGGTGGGTTGTGTTTGGCGAGAAAATCCGCCTGCGCCAGGCTGTCCGGGTGGCTGGCGCGGAAGGCTTTGATCTTTTCCGGGTCGGGCTTGCCGGTTGCCGGGTCAGGCTGCATGGCAATCAACTGATCGAGAAGGGTTTTCGGCTGGGCAGCGCCAAACAACGGCGTGTTGATCATGGTCATGTGCTGCAGGCTGCCGTCGCCCAGCTTGAATTCCAGCGCCATGCCGCGGGGGATTTTTGCCGTATCGGCCACTTTGGGATTGCCGCCGGGCAGTGAGAAGCGGGCGACCACTGGGACGGTTTCACCGGAAAACAGCGCCGAGCGTGAATAGGCGGCCGCAGTGGGCAAGCCGACAAATTCACCGGTCGCGCAGGTGCCCTTGATGTGATTGCGACGCTCTCCTGGGGTGACACCGAAGGTGTTCTCGAAGGCGTTCACCATTTGCTCGGCCGTCACGTCCTGTGCCAAGCATGACGGTGCGATGAGGCCCAGCCCTGTCGAGAGGAATCCTGCCGTCAGTAAAGAGTGAATTTTCATGCCCGAGCCTCTGCAGGCGTCGCCTCGAATGGAGATTACCGTGCAGCATAGTCTGGGTTGTCTCGCAGATACGGGCGCTTTGTCAGTCTGTCAGCGGTCTAGCAGTTTTCCATAAAGATTGGCCATCTGTTCGCCCATTCGGTCAGCGGTGAAAAAATCGCGGTAGCGTTGTGCAGCTCTAACTCCCATTTCAGCGGTCCGCTGAGGATCGTCCCACAAGCTACGCATGGCCTCGCGCAAGGCAATCGGATCGGCCGGAGGCACCACTAATCCGGTCTCTCCGTGCAGGTTGATATAAGAAGTACCGCTGCCAATTTCGCAGGAAATCATCGGTTTGCCGAACATGGCTGCTTCAAGCAGGGATATCCCGAAGGCTTCGGAGCGCAGGTGGGATGGGAAAACCATGGCAGTGCACAGTGTCAGTAGTGTCACTTTGTCTGCTTCGTCAAGCCGGCCTATGAAGTGCAAGTGAGTGAGCCCTAGCCTCTTGGCCTGTGCATGCAGCTCCTGTTCCAAAGGACCGGAACCGACAATCACGATGGGATAATCGGTGCCATGCGCTGCGTCGAGCAGTACATGCAAGCCCTTGTAATAACGCATGACGCCTACAAAGAGGAAGAATCGAGGGCCGAAACGCTCCGCCCAGTGCTGCAGGCGCAGGGCGTCCGGCTCCGGGTATGACGCCCGCTCCAGGCCGTAAGTGATGACGTCGACCTTGTCCCGAAAGCGGGTCAACACCTCGCTGCTTTCGAGGTAATTAGGCGATGCGGCGACTATACGGTTGGCCTTGGCGAGAAAACGCAGCATCAAGGGGCGATACAGGTGCAGCAGCCATTTTTGGCGGACGATGTCCGAGTGGTAAGACACGACATAAGGTTTGTCGATAGACGCAGCGAAGTGCAACATATCCATGAAGGGCCATGGAAAATGGTAATGCACGATATCCGCCTGTGCGGCCAACGCTTTCAAACGGCTCAACGCGCTGAACGAGAATCCTGTGGACGCCAGATGCAGATCAAGCTTGGCCTGATGAACGCGATGACCGCCGACCTTTAGCTCGGACGATCCGGGATTGGCACTGAGCGTCAACACCTCACTGTCAACACCGTGCGGGTGCATGCTCTCGCACAGCTGAAAGATGACTTGCTCGATTCCGCCCATGGTATCTGGGAGGTAGGTTTTGAAAAAATGCAGAACGCGCATCAGGACTCCACAACTTGTCGGTAAACGCTCGCCGTGATTTGCGCGCAGCGCTGCCAGGAAAACGCTTGGGCGCGCAGCAAACCTGCGTCGCGTTGGTGTTGCCAGTACGGCTGATCTTCCATGAGCCGCTGGATAGACTCGGCACAGGCTCGATCATCATGTGCGTCGATATAGGTGCCAGCCTCGCCTGCCACTTCGGGTAACGACGAATTGCGAGTCACAATTACCGGCGTGCCGCTGGTCATGGCCTCGAGCACGGGTAAGCCAAACCCTTCATAGAGCGATGGGAACAGCATCAGTCTTGCTCCCGCCACAAGCTCGGCGACTTGGTTGTCGTCCTGATATCCCAGCAAGCGTACTTGACCTGTTGCCAAGGCTTTCTGCAGAGGTGCTGCCAGTTGTTCGGGACGCCAGCCAGACATGCCGACGATGACCAGCGGGTATTGCTCGCGCGTTACCGGAGGCAAGTGTTCATAGGCACGCAGCGCTACCTGCAGGTTTTTTCGCGGTTCGAGCGTACCCACGCACAACAGGTAGCGGCCGGGTTGCAGGTTCAGGTGTTGTAGGCTCGCTATTAATTGCGATGTTGTGCGAGGGTGAAAACGTGCCGAGCAGCCCAAAGGAGCCACTGTCACGCGTTCGATGGGTACGCCGTAATGACGACAGACCTCATTGCCGATAAAGCGGGAGTCCACAAGGATGTGGCGCGCACGCTTCACACTGTTCGCGGCATGGCGTTCGATTTCCGCCAGACGATCCTTGGGTTGGGTCTCGGGAAAATGCACATGGGTCAGGTCATGCAGGGTCATGACCATGGGGCCGTCAAACTCAAAGGGCCACAGGCTGGGGTCGTGATAGAGCGAGGCGTCGCCAGCGCACCGTGCAAATCGCTGTTGCTCGATGTTACGCCGCAGTTTATAGGCATGGGGTACGCAACGCTTGATCAGGCTGCTCAAGCGTGAATAACCCGGCAGAGCCGCGGCGGGCAATTCAGACTGCCAGCTCCAGCCGTTGAAAAGCTGCAACTCGAGTTCGGGCTCCTCTGCGGACAATGCCTGCACCAGTTCGGCGAGATAGTGACCGATGCCCGTACGTGGCGCCCGCAAGATGTTGGCGTTAAGAGCAATTCGCATTGGGCTGGCTTGATTGTCGTGAATTGTTGCGCAGCCCCATGAGCGTGCCGTCTATCAATTGCTGACTGGCTTCGCGCCAACCGATCCACTGCCAGTCGGACACCTGTCTGTTCGAGGGGAAGACGCCGTTGGATTCGTATTGTATTACCCGTATAGCCAGACTCTGTGGGTCAGCCAAATCGAAATAAGCAATGAAATCACTACCCACTTCGCGAAATACCGGAATATCGCTGGCTATAACCGGCAAACCGCGCTGCATGGCCTCTACCAGAGGCAGGCCGAATCCTTCGACATGGGACGGAAAAACCAGCGCGCGGGCATTTGCATAGGCATATTCAAGGCCCTTGTCATTAATCTGGTTGAACATGAACAGCTGCTTATTCAGCAAGGGGTGTTGCTTGATTCGCGCAATCAACGCATCGCACTTCCAGCCGACCTTGCCGATGATGCACAGGCGCGCGTGGCTGCCCTGGGCCCACAGCAGTTCGAAAGCGTCCAGCAAATAAGCATGGTTCTTGCGCGGCTCAATGGTGCTGACCATCAGGTAGACCGGTGCCGGATCGCGAAACATGCTTAGCAGGTCGGCATCGACACGTTGTCCCTTGCGCAGCAGGTCCAGTTCGGAACCGAGATGGAAATGGCCATGCCAGCGTTTGGCGGCCTCTTCATTTCCCAGGCGACGTTGAATTTCCGCCTCGACCTGCTGGCTGATGGTTTTGGAAATGGCCATGAAGCCATCAGCGGTTTCGGCGATCCAGTCGAACCAACGGTCAAAAACCTTGACCAGACCCGCATCGCAGAACTGCGGATGGGTCAGCGGAATCAGGTCATACACCACTGAAATGATGCCGACGCCTTGGCTTTTGAGTCGCTCAGCCATGGGAAAGAAATCGGCATGCCAGGACGAGTCAAGCAAGATCAACTGGTCACCCGCCTGAGCCTGCAATGGGACCGCACGCTGAGGCGCTGGTGGCGAATTGCGGTTGATTAGAAGGAGGCCACGCAAGGGCAGGGTGATCAGCAGGCTGGCAACTTTGCAGGGCCAGTACAGCAAGCGACGCGCGGTTTCTGAGCTGCGAAAGGGCCAGAGCCGCTCCAGCCGCGAGTGCCACCACCAGTAACGGTTGCGCAGGTGATCCAGTTTCACGATCCAGGCCTGACGCTGGGTGAGACCATGCTCAACTGTTAGGGGGGCCAGGCTCAGGACCTGATAGATCTGGCCGCCATTCATCATCACCGGTATGCATTCCACCTCGGTCTGCTGGTTGCCCAGTTGACCGATGATATTGCGCACCACTCGTTGGATGCCGGAATTGACTTCCGGATGCTCATAGACATAGGTGCATTCAATCAGAAAGCGCATGCAGTTCTCGCCATAAGTCGCTTCATGCAGGCTGTGTCTCGCGCTGTATGCTGATTTCGGCATCCAGCGAAGCGCAGCCGACGAAGTCGGGCTTGTTGATATTGATCATGTGAAACACCAGGGCGAAGTCGCGCCATTCGTAATTGGTGTCCAGATGCGAGTCGAAACGCGACAGAGACAAGGCAATCGAATAATTGCCTTTGCCCAGGTTCGCTGGAAACGCAAAGCGATACACGATGCGCTCGCCTGCGCAGAGGTTTTCCAATTCACGGTGCAGGCGGTGAGTGTTGATGCCGTAAATAGACTGACCCATGCGATCCTTGATCATGAAGCCCAGCACCAGGCGGCTGATCGGTGCGCGAACCTCGACCGTGATCTCAAGCGTTGCGCGGCTGCCCACCTCAAGCACCTCGACCCGCTGCCCCTGCGCATTGAGCAGGGCAATATCAGCAAAGCCGGCCTCGCCAGTCCCGGAAATGGTGCGTACCTTGCCATTATCGAGCCGTTCCTGACGCACCGTGTGCTGCTCCTTTTCAGCAATCATGGCACTGTAGAAATCCATGACTTCTTCGGGTGCGCCTTCCAGGGCCAGCTTCCCATTGGCGAGCAGGATGGCCCGATCACAGAGATTTTGAATCGCCTGGCGATCATGGGAAACGATCAACAGCGTTGTGCCGGCCTTTCGGAACTCGCGGATGCGGTTGAAGCTCTTGTGCTGGAAATAGGCATCGCCGACTGACAACGCTTCGTCGACGATCAGCACGTCGGGGCGCCGTGCAGTCGCCACGCTGAACGCCAGGCGCATCTGCATGCCGCTCGAGTAAGTGCGCACCGGATGGTCCATGTACGGGCCGATTTCAGCAAACGCCTCGATTTCGGGCATCAGGGCGTGCAGTTCTTCCATGTCAAGGCCCAGCAGCTGTCCGGCCATGAAGACGTTCTGGCGCCCGCTGAAGTCGGGATGAAAGCCCATCCCGAGCTCCAGAAGCGCGGCAACCCGGCCCTGAATGTGAATCTGACCGGCGCTGGGCTGGGTTGTGCCGGTGATCATTTTCAGCAGCGTGCTTTTGCCAGCGCCATTGATGCCAATAATCCCCAGCGCCTCGCCGGGATTGACGGTGAAAGAGACGTCCTGCAGCACCCATTTCAGTTGGTGGCGTGGCTTGGTGAAGGGAATCATCCATTCGGCCAGGCGTGACCAGCGGGTGGGGTACTGCTTATAGGCCTTGCCCAGCTGAATAACCTGAATGCTGCCCATCAGAGTTCATCCACCATTTCACCGGAGCGTTTACGGAACAAGCGCATTGCCAGCAGGCAAAGCACTGTTGCGATTACTGCGGACGGCCAGAGCGTCGACCACTCGGGCCAGCGGCCATAGACGAAAATTCCCTGGTAGGCGGCGATCAGCGCGAACATCGGATTAGCTTCGATCACCGGACGTATGCCGTCGGGCAGAATCGATGCCGGATATACGATGGGGGTCAGCCAGAACCAGAATTGCAGAACGATGCCGACAAATTGGCCGACGTCGCGAAAGAACACATTGAGCACACCCAGGATGATGCCCAGGCCGATGGAGAAGGCGATCTGTATGGCCAGCACCGGAATCACCGCCAGCACGGCCCAGCCCGGAAAGTTCTGTGTGACGAGCAGAAAGCCGAGAAACAACGCAAAGATAATGGCGAAGTTCAACCCGGCATTCAGAACCACAATTAACGGCAGGCAGATCCGCGGAAAGCTCAACTTCTTGATGAGGTTGGCGTGTTCCAGGAATACCGACTGGCTTCGACCGATCACCTCGGCGAAAAACCCCCAGGCAAGAATGCCCGCGCACAGGTAGATGCCGTAGGCCAGGCTGTTGTCCACTCCCGGCAGTCGAGCTTTCATCAATTGCGAGAAGATCACCGTGTACACGATGATCATCGACAGCGGATTGAGGATCGTCCAGGCGGCACCCAGCAAGGAATTGCGATAGCGCGTTTGAAACTCGCGCTGCACGCTACCCAGTACAAATCCGCGGTAGCCCCATACCGCGCGCGCTATATCCGGCGCCATTACTGCACCCTGCCGTATTGGTCTTCGAAGCGAACGATGTCATCCTCGCCGAGGTATTCACCGCTTTGTACTTCAATCATGACCAGATCGATCACACCGGGGTTTTCCAGGCGATGTCTGTGTCCTGCGGGGATGAAGGTGGACTCGTTACTATTAACGAAGCGCGGTTCACCGCCATTGATAACCTTGGCCATACCCTGCACCACAATCCAGTGCTCACTGCGATGATGGTGGAGTTGCAGTGACAGCGCGCCGCCAGGCTTGACCACGATGCGTTTGATCTTGAATCGCGCTTCTTCCTCAAGCACGGTGTAGGACCCCCAAGGCCGAGTAACTGTACGATGCAGGCGGTGGGCGGGGTGGTTTTCCAGTTTCAGCCGCTTGGCGACCTGGCGCACGTCCTGCGCCCGGTCAGCGTGGGCCACCAGTACGGCATCGTCGGTTTCAACCACAATCAGATCATCAACCCCGACAGTCGCCACCAACCGGCCCTGAGTCTGCACATAAGTGTTTCGGCTATCGATGAAGATGGCGTTGCCGTGAGCACGATTTAGCTCGCTGTCCGGCTCGACAAGTTGGCGCAGCGCCGTCCAAGAGCCGATATCGCTCCAGTCGAAGGCGGCCGGTACCATGGCGACCCGTGAGGAGCGTTCCATTACCGCATAGTCGATGGAAATGTCCGGCAGACTGGCGAAGCTCGAACCGTGCAGTTCTTGCAGCGCTACCCCCGACGTGTTTTGCAGCGGACTGTGTTCAATACAAATACGCGCCTGCTCTATCAGATCCGGAGCATGGGTATGTAGCTCGCGGATCAGGCTGCCTGCGGTAAAACAGAACATGCCCGAATTCCACAGGAAGCGCCCACTGTTCAGATATTCCTGAGCGGTAGCGCGGTCAGGTTTTTCAACGAATTGGTAAACCTGGCATCCACCCCATTCATCAATCTGCTTTCCGGCCTCGATATAGCCGAAGCCAGTCTCCGGTGCGGTGGGGCGTACGCCATAGGTAACCAGGTAACCCTGCTGAGCCAGGGTTACTGCATGCTCTGTAGCTGTCTTGAAACCGGACAAATCATGGATCAGATGATCTGCAGCCATTACCACCAAGACCACGTCTTCACCATATTCAGCGGCCAAGGCCAAGGCCGCCACTGCAATCGCCGGGGCAGTATTTCGCCCCTGAGGCTCAAGTAAAAAGCGTGCTCTGCGTCCGGCCAATTCGGCCTCTGCAAAGTGGTCTTTACTTTCAAAGTAGTGTTCGCGGTTGGTGACCGTGACGATCTCGCCGCCATCGGCGATCAGCCCGGCGGCGCGCAGGTAGGTCTTTAGCAGCAAGGACTGGCCATCCGGCAAGCGCATGAATGGCTTCGGATGGTCTTCTCGGGAGACAGGCCATAGGCGTGTACCGGCTCCGCCGGAGAGGATAACGGGGATGATCATGTGTCCTTACTCCCGGTCAACGCGGCGTAGATCGGCTTCCATCATCATTTGAATCAAAGTAGCCAGGCTGGTCTTCGGCTTCCAGCCCAGCTCATGTTCAGCCTTGGCGGGATTACCCAGCAGCACGTCAACCTCGGCTGGACGGAAGAATTGCGGATCAATAACGACATGATCCTCATAGTTCAAGCCAACATGCTCGAAGGCCAGTTTGCACATATCCCGTACGGTGGTGGTCACGCCGGTGGCTATTACATAATCATCGGCCTTTTCTTGTTGAAGCATCAGCCACATGGCTTCGACGTAATCACCCGCAAAACCCCAGTCGCGTTTGGCATCGATATTGCCCAGCCGTAACTCTTTTTGCTTGCCGAGCTTGATACGGGCTGCCGCGTCGGTCACTTTGCGCGTCACGAACTCGATTCCGCGCAGCGGCGACTCATGGTTAAAGAGGATGCCGCTGGAGGCATGCAGGTGAAAGCTTTCGCGGTAATTGACCGTGATCCAATGGCCATACAGTTTGGCCACACCATAGGGGCTGCGCGGATAGAACGGCGTGTTTTCATCCTGGCGTTCGGCCTGGATAAGACCAAACATTTCACTGGTCGAGGCTTGGTAAAAGCGCGTTTCCGGCGCGAACTGGCGAATGGCTTCGAGCAAGTGGGTTACGCCCAGCCCGTCCACGATACCGGTCGTCACAGGCTGATCCCACGAGCTGCCCACAAAGCTTTGCGCACCAAGGTTGTAGACTTCTTGCGGCCTGGATTTGATTACGGCGCGTTGGATGGAGCATGCGTCCGCGAGGTCGCCTTCGTGATAACGCACCTCGCCCTCAATGCCCAACTCACGCAAACGCCAGCGGGTATCACTGCTGCGCCGGGCTACCAATCCATGTACTTCATACCCCTTATCAAGTAACAGCTTAGCCAGGTAGGCGCCATCTTGGCCGGTCACGCCGGTAATCAAAGCAACGTTAGGCATTTTTATTTTCCTTGCTTCCTGTTTCATAACACCCATATTTTTCCATGTTAAATTTGGGTGTATTTTTATTTTTATATATCTTATTTTCCGCTTTGGTTATGCAGTTCTACTCATTTTCGAAAATATTTAAAAGTTGCACTTTTTCGTCTCAGTAGCGGCCAGGCGGTGGGCAGTTAGACTAAACAATCGGTTTTCATGGTTCTCTGGATTTCCAGTCGGAAAGCACCCTTTGCAACGTCTCAGTGATTGAAACGCTAGGCTTCCAGCCAGTCTCGTGTTGTATTTTTTGGGAGCAGCCTGCGACGCGGCGCTGCTCGGCCCGGCGCATGCGCGCACTGCTTTGTACCAACTCAATCTCCACATCTGACAGGGAGGCCATTTGTAGGATCAAATCTCGCACCCGTTGTTCGACACCCGAGCAGACGTTGTAAATCTCACCAGTACGGCCGTGATCCAATAAGCTGAGATAGGCTTGAAGTACATCGCTCACATCGAGGAAGTCCCGGGTGACATCAATATCGCCAACTTGCAGTTGAGGAGGTTGAACTCCCTTGCTGACGCGTATTAGTTGTCGGGCCATATCAGCAACCACAAAGGCTTCCCGTTGGCCTGCGCCGATATGATTGAAGGGACGAGCCACCATGATGCGCCAAGGTTCCGTATATCCCCATTGAAGGCACAACAGCTCGGCAGAAACTTTGCTGACCGCGTAGGGGTTTCGAGGTTGCGGCAGTCGGCTCTCTCGAATGGGCAACTCGCTTTCGGGTACCTGGCCGTAGACATCACCGGAACTGACGTAGAGGAAAGTTCCGGTAAAGCCGCGCCGCTTGAGGGCCTGCAGCAGGTTTAAAGTGCCCAGAAGATTGACATGAAGTGTATGCGTCGGGTCCAGAACAGACTGGGGCACGAACGTTTGCCCAGCGAGGTGGATTACGGCATCGGGAATGGCAATAGCAGCCAATGCAGTATCTATGCTGGCTGGGCTTAAGAGGTCAAGTCCGCGCGGTACGGCTTGAAGTTCCCAGTCCATGAGTCCCTTGGCAGCAGCCAGCTCACTCAAGTGCTGGCCAACAAAGCCTGTGCTGCCGGTGACGAAAAGCTTCCGGCTCATGTTCGGGATGCCCGTGTTGGATTAGCAGCCGGCGTAGAACCACGGGCCGATGGTTCTGCTTGTACCAAACCACGTGCAATTGCTGCGCCTTTGTTGCGCAAGGGCATTTCAACCCAGCGGTAATTTAGTTCACTAAGCAACAGGATGAGCCCAGCTGAGATGAGGATAAAGGGATAGAAGCAGTGATCACTCAACACCGTTTGCTCTGGATAGAGGCGGTACCAGAGTTCGCGGGTGAAGAAGAAGGCGGGTATATGAATCAAGTAAACCGCATAGGAACGTGTTCCAAGCCAAATCATCACTTGTTTAAAGAAGCCGGGGGCGCATAAGAAGTTTTTGTCATAGGAGGCGAGCCACACAAGAAGCGCAGATAGGAGAGCAATCAACCCGACGGGAATGGACACAATGTGCAATTGATTAGAGGCCAACGCTGCCATGCAGAGGAACGAACCTGCCATCAGAATGCATCCTGCCCGGTGCCCGCTGAGGATTTTCGGTTTTATTAAGAGATAAGAAGAATGCTGCGTCCATAGCGCCAGCAGAATGCCCAAGGCTAACGCATCCGTTCTGAAGCTCATTAGCATCACGGAGCGCACCGAGAAAATTTGGATCAATACCAATGCCAGCAGTAGATAAGGTAAAAGGCGGCGACTGAGTAAAATTAATAATGGGAATAACAGATAAAATTGTTCTTCCAGTGAAAGGCTCCAGTAAACAAAGCTGGTGCCATACTCACTTTGCATAAATGTCTCAGCAAAGCGAATGTTAGCTACTTGCAATACTCCGGCTATGCTCGCCTCGAAGTTAGTGCGGAAAGTGCCGAACACGCCTGATTGATTGAAAGCCAAGGACGCTATTAAAATAATGGCCAGCCATAACCAGGCAGAAGGTAGTATGCGCCAGGCGCGCCGCACCCAGAATGCAAGTGTTATGTTCAACGTGTGGGTAGTGCCATAGCTCTGTTGCAGGCGAGGTACCAGGTCGCGGGCGATGACAAAGCCAGAGATAGCGAAAAAAAGATCAACACCGAACCAGCCGCCAAAATAAGAATAAAAGCGTGTGAGCCCTGGAGTGCTCCACGTGAACAAGTTATCAGCGGCATGATGGATCACAACGAAAAGCACGGCGAAGCCACGCAGCAGTTCAATATCATCAATACGTTTTTTCATTTGTCTGCCCGCTTAGGATCACGGCTTGCGTGCAATAATCGCCTGACTTTTAGGCATGGCCTCATCCAGCGCCTTCTTGATACGCGGACCGTCAGGCGTGGAAAGCAATAAATTCCAAGTAGCCGTCCATGACTCAAGCAATGGATGCCAGGGGGGCGACAGGTCTTGTTTGCAGGCCCAGAAGAAGAACCACCAGATCGACCAGTAGAATCCGTAATCAGCTCGTCGCTCGATAATCAGACCGGCCTCTTCGACTAGGCGGGTAAATTCCTCCCGCTGAAAAACACGAATATGGTTCGGATGTTCGAAATAGGCGGCCGGCGCCAGCTTCTTCTGTACGCTCTCGCCAAGCGGGTCCGGGACGGTGATCAGGAATTGGGCTCCCGGTTTGGCCACACGTACCAATTCGCGCATGAATTGCGCCGGATCGGCCACATGTTCCAGTACTTCCATGGCGATTACTTTATTGACCCGGTCATTGGGCAGCGGAATTGGGTTAGCATCTGTAACCAGCGGTTGTATAGCCCGCGCAGGGGAGCCCTTGAGTAAGGATTCAACGGCGGCAACCTTGCCAGCATCAATGTCAGCGAAAATCACTTCTGCGCCGCGCTCTGCACAAAATGATGCAAACGGGCCATCACCACAGCCGATGTCCAGTACCGAATCCTCGGCGTTGATTGGAAACCCTTCAAATAACTCACCAGTCTCTCGGCGAAACCAGCCACTTAGACAGGCATCGGTCAAGGTTGGGTCGTTAAGCGAGTTATCAGGTTCCTGAACCACTGGAGCTGGAACCAAGAGGGTAGAGGAGGCCTCTTTCGCCGAGATCAGTCGTTTCAATCGTTGCAGCATCCTACCTTCCTTCGAAAAGAGTTCAGCGTCTGTGTGGGTAAGCAGTGCTCAATTAGGCTTCCGAGCAAGAATAACCTGGCTTTTGGGCAATAATTGATCAAGGGCCTGCTTCATTGGTGCTGCTTCTGGGATTTTAATTATTTGATGCCAGAGTTTTGCCCAGTCATTAAGCAGTGCTGGATAAGGAGCCTTAATCAGATCGTGAGTAGCTCCTATGTGGAGCTGCTTGGAAGCTTTTTGCGTGGTCCAGTACAGGAACATCCACATAGTCCAATAAAACCCATAACTACTTTTGCTCTCGATAACAAGGCCTGCGTCCGTGATTAAGCTTTCAAATTCATCAGTCTCGAATATGTTTATATGGTTAGGTGCTTCAAAATGGCTTTGGGGGCCAATTTCTTTCTGTATTTTCTCTCCCGTTGGGTGGGGGACGGTGAGTAAGTAAAGCGCTCCTGGCTGGCCTACGCGTACAAGCTCGCGCAGGATTTCTGCTGGTTGTTCTACATGCTCCAGGACTTCTTGAGCCATGATCCGCGAAGCAAGGTTATCGGGCAGTGGAAGCGGCAGGCTGTTGGAAACATAACCTTCAACTTTCCTTGCAATTGTTTGTCGCGCGGAGGAATTGACCATTGCGATCTTTTCTGCATCGCTATCGACAAAAATTACATGTGCGCCTCGGCGTGCGCAGAACAATGTTGCACCCCCCGCGCCACAACCGACATCCAGAACGACATCGGTGGGGTGGATTGCAAACCCTTTGTATAGTTCGTTGCTGTCGTTAAGAAACCAGCCACTCTGCACGGCGTCCAACAATCCGCAATCTTGAGAATCCACATAATCTGCCTGAATTTCTGCATGGTGGATTTCGGCGTGAATTTTCGAGGTCTTTTGTGATCGACGGAAATACTTGCCTAATTTATGAAAAATATGCTTATGCAAGTTCATGATGCTTGGCTCGCCGTGCGAAGTAACGGTTCCAGTTTGGCTACGGCAGCAGCACGGGAGCAATGTACTTGCATCGCGGAAATAGCCTGTTCCGACATATATTTATAACGTTCTGGATGCTCTTTGAACGTTAGATAGGCCTCTGCGTAAGCTTGAGTTAGAGCCTCCCAGCTAACGTGATGGCGCCGTGTTCTGCAGGCCAGGCGCGGGTCGTGCGGCCAGGCCGAAGCATCCCGCCAACTATCTACCACAAAAGCCACGTCTTCATTGATGTAATCCGTCATGCCTGAATGCCTGGGTGCTATTGCAGGTTTTCCGCATGAAAGAAACTCCATGAGTGGCAAGCACTGACCCTCGCCATATGATGCATTGACGACGAAGGAGGTCGCGTGTACCAGCGACTTGTAGTCGTCATCTCCCAAGTATCCCTGGATCAACAGAACCCGGCAGTTAAACTCTGGTAGCTGCGCCATGCACTTGAGCATGGCTGTTATTGCTGAGTGATATTCACGGTGCGTTAGTTTGAATATCAGCGTCGCGTCCGCTTTTTCACGTAAGGCTGTGCAGAACGCTGTTAGCAGGTCCTGCCAATTTTTTCGGCCGTCATATGGATTGAATACTGTAGTGAAAACCACCCCTTCCAATTTTATCGAATGGTCGGAGGGGGACAGTGGGTTGCTTTTGTTGAGTTCTATCGACTCGCTTACGGTGGGAGCAGGTACGGTTGATAGGTTTGGGGGCAGCGTTAGCTTGCGTCGATTCACGCTCCGGAACAGTCGTGCCAGCACACGCGACAAAGCGTTTGGCAGCGAATTACGCAGCACCAGTCGATACCATTCAATTCCATAACGTAGGGTGATGCGTAGCCAGGTTGAGAGGTCCGGGCGCCTGGCGAGGGGCGGAGTTAGGCTCTGGGCAGTGGTCAATTGTTCGGTAGGCTCAATTGCTTCGACGGATTGCCCAAACTTTCCATATGTATTGGCGTGGACTTTATCGGGATCTGCATATAGATAATCAAAAAGATCAATCTTGAGGCTGTCTAGCATTACTCCTTCGAATTGAACGGTATGCGTTGGGCTGGGAAGCCTATGTGCTGCGCTACGGATTTCATTGAAGCGGTCCCAAACTGGCGCTGGTATTGATATGGCAGGATATTGAGGCCCCAGTAGGTCATGTACGGTCGCTACGGTGAATTCAGAGTGAGTAATGGCGTGCCCCAATTGGCGCAACATGTATCCCCAATCTTGACTCGGATCATTCAGCCAGGGTTCGTTGGGGATACTGTCAAATTCCCAGGCGAACACTGGGATGGTTGGGCAGAGAAAATGAATCGGTGTTTTATGGGGTGGCGCAAAGACGAGAAAAACGCAAGACTCCCCTTTCGCTTGGTACTGTGCATAAAGAGCATCGACTTCCTGCTCAGGATTTTTGACGATTACAACTTCGCCTAGCTCATTTAATGCCGGCAGGAACTCTTTGAGCACAAAGTAATAACTGTATTCCGGCAAACCCAGGTTTGTTTTAATCGTCTCGGCAGTCGTTTCGGAATACACGAGTATTTTCATGCCTGGCGCTCCCTGCTTCCGAAATCATCCAGCCCGTTCAGATTATTTGCCAGAAATTTGTCCAGTTTTTTGCTCACGCGCTCCACTGAACAAAATTCCTTCAACTCAGTTCGAGCGTCCGAAGACATTTGCCTGTACCGTTCAGGCTCTTCGGTCGCGATGATGTAGCTACGCTGGTAGGCCATCACCAGTGAGTCCCAGCTTTGTCGATAGCGCCGAGTACGAAGCCGATTGGCTGGATCGTGCAGAAAACTAGCAGGCTCAATGGAGCATTTGACCAATACGGCTAATTTTTCAGTTATATAGTCGAGCATTGCTGTGTGCAAAGGGCTGATTGCCGGTCTGCCACTGCATAAATACTCAACTAATGGCAGGCATAATCCTTCGCATGCCGATGAGTTGACGTAAAAGGTACTGGCCTTGATAAGATCTTTATACTCCGCATCAGTCAAGTATCCATGTACGATCACAACCCTGCATTTGAACGGGGCAAGCCGCGAGAGATGAGTCATAACCTGCGTGCGATAGCTTTCAATGTCAGCGTGTACCATCTTGACGATAAGCGTCGCATTTACTTCATTCTTGAAGGCCCAGCAGAACGCACTAATCAGATCTATCCAGTTTTTTCGTCCGTCTTCTGGATTAAGCACGCTGGTGTAAACCACTCCTGATAGCTTGAGTAGCTTGGGCGTAGACAGAAGTTTGTCGGAGGCTGCGATAGTCTCGATGGGCACTGCTTTTGGATCGGTACGCGGAGTGACAACGGGTTCTGCTATCGACTGAGGTAAGAAGGGAAGAATTGCTTCGCTCCACCAGCCTTTGGCTAGTGCGCGGGTGGTTGCCCAGCGCAAAGCCCATCCAGTCAAGGGAGGGGTAATCGATGGTAAGGGGTTGCGGACCGGTTCATTCGGTTGTGCCAAACCATCAGCGGACAAACCAAGCAGGGGGCTGTCAAGAGTTTGGCCGTTGAATGACAACCGCCGCACATTCAGCTGAGGTAGTAGTCCAGAGTCGGAGCCAAGTGCATGGCGATCCCATAAAGGAGCGGGTAGCGCAATGACAGGATACGACGCTCCCATCGCTTTAGTAACTGCGTTGGCTGCTTCCTGGCTAAGTGCTATGGCGCCTGCAATCCGAGCGAACACATAACGCCAATCGTGTCGAGGATCATCATCCCAGGCTTCATCCGGGATGCTGTCGAATTCCCAAGCGAATACGCAAAAAGTGGGGCAGCGAAGCCCTAGGGAAGTCTGATGAGGTGGGCCAAAACTGAGATAAACGACTTTTTCGCCTTGCTCGATATATTGAGCATACAGGCTGTCGATTTGAATGGGGTCATCGACAACAATGACTGTGCCTGCCCGCTCCAGCGCAGGCAAGAAATCCTTCATCAAGAAGAAATAGCTGTACTCGGGCTTGCCCAGCGATGCCTGGATATTGGCGCTGCGAATTTTTGAGCTTATTAGAATTATCATTTTTATGGCTATCTACGGCTGGATAAACACGCCGCAATGGAGCAACGTGGCTTATCAAATATTATTTTAAGCAGCCAAGCTTTATGCTGATTTAAGGGGCTCCGTGGCGGCACGATTACGGCTGCGTTGAACGCCCTGAGTTATCAGTCGAGCGATATAGCACCAGTATTTCGCTCGGGTTGCAAGCGCTCGCTGGGGTTCTATCGGGTGACCGTGTGGTCAGTTTGTGATTTACGTTACCGCGGTCTCGTTTCGGCTCTAAAACGGGCCTTTCAGGCCTGGCAGCAAGGGCTGCAGAGTTCTCCTGAGGCGCTGAGAGCTACCGATGGATGGCCTGGTTTCTGTATGGGGGCAACTATTGCAGCGGCCTTCGGTTTGAAGCCATGCCACTTTCTAATTGCTGAGGCCTTGAGCACAGGTATGGCGGGCGGAGCCTGTAGGACATTCGTGCATCTTCTATGCTGAAAGAATGCACAGAAGCAGTGAATAACCGCAGTCATAGCCAGGCGGGGATTGCTGGATCTTAGGCAAACCTCGCACTCATCCTGACCACCCATTCGAGGTTTGCCGGATGACCCGTTACGCTTCACTGGAAATACCCATTCCCGACCGGGTCGCCGCTGGGCAGGCGTTGGTAGGGTTGTTGGACGGCCACCGAGAACGATCCGACGCCATTGTGCTGGCCTTGCCACGAGGCGGTGTCCCGGTTGCCTATGAAATTGCCATGGCGCTGAATGTGCGCCTGGATCTGATGCTGGTGCGCAAGCTGGGTGTGCCGGGACATGCTGAACTGGCCATGGGGGCGATTGCCAGCGGTGGGGTGCGGGTGCTGAACCGCGACGTGATCCGTGCGCTCCGAATAGGTGATGAAGCGGTGGAAGCCGTGGCCGATCAAGAGGCCCATGAGCTGTTGCGCCGCGACCAGGCCTATCGAGCCGGCCGGCCAGTACCCGCCTTGCATGACCAGTGGGTGGTGTTAGTGGATGATGGTATCGCCACCGGGGCGACCATGCGGGCGGCGGTCCAGGCTGTGCGTCAACAGGGCGCTGCGCACATCGTCGTTGCGGCGCCCGTGGCGCCCCCCGAGACGCTGGCGCAGCTGCGGATCGAGGCCGATGAAGTGGTCTGTCCGTTGGCTCCCGACGACCTGATCGCCATCGGTCGCTGGTACCGGGACTTCACCCAGGTACCGGATCAACACGTTATCGAGCTTCTGCAGCGTGCCTGGCAGCGCGAGTGCGAACAAACCGCAGGAGGTAAGTCGGATGCGAGCTTGTGAAGCAATGCCCTTGTTCCTGACGCTGAGCGATGCCGGGCTGGCGGCAGATCTGTTGCAGCCGGAGATGGCCCAAGGGTTGGTGGTCTTTGTGCATGGCAGCGGCAGCAGCCGGCGCAGTCCGCGCAACCAGCAAGTGGCACATTATTTGAGCGAGAGAGGGCTGGCGACGCTGTTGTTCGACCTGCTCACCGAGCAGGAACAGCGCATCGACAATGTCACTTACGAAATGCGTTTCGACATCCCGTTGCTGTCGCGGCGCATCATCAGCGTGATCGACTGGCTGGGTTACGACCACGAATTATCTGGCCTGCACCTGGGACTGTTTGGCGCCAGCACGGGGGCGGCCGCGGCGCTGGTGGCCGCAGCGGAGCGGCCGGATGCGATTCGTGCGGTGGTTTCCCGGGGTGGGCGTACCGATTTGGCAGAGGAGTCGCTGGGCCGGGTTGCTGCGCCCACCCTGCAGATTGTCGGTGGCGAAGACCATGAGGTGCTGCGCCTGAACCGCGAAGTCAGCCAGCGTCTGCATGGGGAGCAGCAGGTGCAGATCGTGCCCGGTGCGAGTCATCTGTTCGAAGAACCTGGCACGCTGAATGAAGTGGCGCGGCTGGCCGGTGATTGGTTTACGCGGTTCCTCAATTCTCCTGCTGAGCGGTAACAGGTCAGCTCAGTGCGTGGCACCGTGGCGCCAGACTTCGATGCGCAATTGGTCTTCATAAGGCGGCACGTGACATTCCACGACATCGTCAGCCGCGACCTGCAAATGCACGCCGACGATGTCGGCTCGCACGGGCTGGCGGCACGCGTGCCGGTCGACCAGCACCGCTGTGCGCACCTCGGTAGCGCCCAGATGGGCCAGGTAGGCGCAGGTGCGCAGCAGCGAGTGGCCTTCATAGAGCACATCGTCGACCACCAGCAAGGGCGTATTGGCCAGATCCAGTGCGGCCAGTTGCGGGTTTTCAGCCAACAGCGTGTGTGGATGCAGCAGGCTGAGATCGTCAGCGTAGCGCTTCACTTTAAGCGGGTAGAGCGGCCATTCGGGTTGCCCGGTCAACTGTGCCAGATGCTGTAGAAGCAGGCGGGCCAGCGGCTCGCCGCGGCGCAGGATGCCGACCAGCGCAGCCGGCCGGTCGCCAAGCAGAATCGCCGCGTGGTGCGCCATGCGCCGTAGTACATCATCGACTTCCTTGGCGTCGTACAGGCAAAACCGTTGAACAGGGTTGGGCATGGGGCTTCTCCATGGGCAATGGCAGCGGCTTAACCATAGCGCGCCGGGCGTGATGCGCCTGTTGGTGCCGTCCGGTTGGCTATCGTCTGGTCAGGGCATCGGCCAATCCAGGGCGAAACCCCGATCGCCGCTGTTATGAAGACTGCAGCCCAGGCGCGCACATTCGCGCTGCAGGGTGTCCTGTACCCATCGACGGTCCTCGCCCTCGGCCCACTCCAGGCGCAGGCGCCGCAGGCGGGTAGGCAGCAGCTCCAGCGCCAGCAGGCGGCCTTCATTGTCCAGGTCGGCGAAATACAACAGGCCGAGTTCGCCGCGATAGGTCGCGTGGCCTTCGATGCCTTCGTAGTCGTTCAACAGGTCGCCGCAGCCATAGAGAATCAAACGCTGGCGATAGACTTCGATGCCCTTGATATGGTGCGAAGAATGGCCATGCAGCACATCCACACCGGCGTTGTCGATCAGTGCATGGGCGAAGCGCCGCTGTTCTGCAGACACGGCAAAATCCCAGTTGCCGCCCCAGTGCAACGAGAGGACGACACGATCGCCGGGCCGTTTCCGGGCAGCAATGCAGCGGGTGATGCGCTGTACGCTGTGCATTGAGAGATCATCCAGGCGGGCCACACCCGGGCGATCATCACGGGCCGCCCATTCCGGCGGCACGCCGCAATCGCCGGTGGCAAAGGCAAACAGCAGCAGACGTCGTTCTCCCGGCAGCGCCAGGATGGCCGGCGCCTCGGCGCTGCGCAGGTCGCGCCCCGCGCCGGCATGGCGCAGGCCCTGAATGCCCAGGTGGTGGAGGGTGTCGGCGAGGCCGGTCTCGCTCCAGTCCAGCACGTGATTGTTGGCCAAGGAGCAAGCGTCGATGCGGGCGCTCAGGAGCACGGGCAGGTTGGCCGGGTGCATGCGGTAATGAATGCCCTTGAGCTGCGGCTTGCCTCGGCGGGTTACCGCTGTTTCCAGATTGACCAGGCGCAGGTCCGGTTGGCGTTGACTCAACGCCCCCAGCGCCACGCCCCAGACATAATCGAACTCCACCGGCCGGGGCACTGGCCCGTTGCGCCGTTCCGCCAGTTGCACATAGTCGCGGGCATCCTTGACCCAGGGTTCGTAGAGCCTGGGGTTGCCCGGGTGCGGCATGATCTGATCAATGCCACGGGCCAGCATCAGGTCGCCGGTCAGAAACAGCCGGCATTTGGATGCGCTACCTGACATGGCAGGTGCTCACGACGGCGTGGGGAGGAGGAGGCCATAGCCGTCCGCCAGCAGAGCCGCCACGGCCGCTGTGGTATCGAGAATGTGCAAGCGCCGCGCAACCAACTCCGCCGGCAGGCGAAAGGCAGGCACGCTGTCACAGACGACGATGTGCTCGAACTGCGGGCTGTCGAGCAGACCGGAGCCTTCGGTAAACAGCCCGTGAGCCGCGGCGGCGAACACGTGGCTGGCCCCGTTCGCCCGACAGGCTTGGCCGGCACGCAGCAGCGTGCCGCCAGTGCTGATCAGGTCATCGACGATGATGGCCGTCTTGCCTTGCACGTCGCCGCCCAGCAGCGCGCCGGTGACCACGTCATTGCTGCGATGTTTTTCCATCAGCGCACTGCCAACCGGACGGCCGATGCGTTGTTGCAGCGCCTGGCGGAACAGTTCCGCCCGCTTGGCGCCGCCCGCGTCCGGAGACACCGCAACCACCTCCGCATCGCCGAGCAGCAGCGGGGCGAAATGGGCGGCGAACAACTCGGCGCAGGACAGATGCAGGGTCGGTATGCGAAAGGCATTACCGAAGGCCGCGAGATCATGCACCTCAAGGCTCATCAACCGGTCCACGCCGCATGCCTCGCACAAGGTTGCGACATAACGGCTGATCACCGGGTCCTGGGGATGGGTGCGGCGTTCCTTGCGTCCATAACAGAGGTAGGGCGCGACCACTTGCACCTGACAAGCCCCGGCATCCTTGAGGGCCGCGCAGAAAAACAGCAGCCGGCAAAGCTTGTCGTGCACGCTGTGCCGGTTATCGCCATATAAGCCGTGGAAGACCACTACCTGCCGGCCATTGACCGACTCCAGAGGCCGGCATTTGTGCTCGCCGTCCTCGAACTCGTGCTCATCGTGGGGGCTTAGCGGACAGCCGAGACGTTGCGCCACGCGACGTGCGTAGTCCTGGCTGCCTTGCAGGGCGAACAGCATGGGTGGCTCTGTGCCCATGACACCTCTCCACGACGCGGCGCTGATGTTTTCAGCATTGTCCCTGTGGGGGCAGAGTCAAGTAGGTGGGCAGCTACCATTGTCCGTGAGATCAGGTATCAAACGGTACGGCTGGCCTATGCTGAGGATCAAGACGGCCCTGCTCGGCAGTCGGCAGGCGAGCGCACCGTAACCCGATCTTCACATCGACGGAGTACTCCATGAGCCAATACAAACGCCTGTTTCTGATCGCCGATCCCGTCAACCTGCAATCCGCAGCCATGCAGCGCGCCGCCGCGCTGGCCAGTGCCAGTGGCGCCGAACTGCACATCGCGGTGTTCATCGAACCTGTCGTGCCCCTGTTGCTGGACAAAGACTTGCGCGACACGGCGCGCAAGAATTACCTGCAGGAACAACGTTACAAGCTCAATGAGGCGGCCAAGCCGCTGCGTGCGAATGGCCTGTCGGTGACCTGTCAGGCCGTGTTCACCGATGATGTGCTGGAGGAAATTGGCCAGTACGCGGCGGAGCTGCAGCCGGACCTGTTGATCAAGGATGTGCGCCACGAACCGCTGCTCAAGCGCGTGTTCACCACGCCGCTGGACTGGCACCTGCTGCGCGAAAGTCCTGTGCCGGTGCACCTGGTCAGCGCCGATAATCTGCAGGCCTTGCCGCGCCGGGTCATTGCGGCGGTCGATCCTTCGCGTCCCGAAACGCAGATCAGCGGTCTGAACGAGCGCATCATCCATGAGGCGATCGGTCTGGCGCTGCAATGCAATGCCGAACTCCACCTGCTGTATGCATACGACCCGGCCCAGGCGTATGTCACGGATGCAGGCGGCAGTGGCTTGGCCTGGGCGGATCTGGCCAAAGATATGCGCCATTCACTGGAAAAACTCTTCGCCTCGCTGGCCGAAGAGCATGGTGTACCGCCCGAGCGTCAGCAGTTCGTGACGGGGGCTGCGCGAACGGCCATTTCCGAATGCGCCCATCGCCTGGAGGCCGACGTGCTGGTGATGGGCACTGTCCATCGGCAAGGCGATAACCGGCTGTTGGGCAGCACGACGGAGCACCTGTTGCACAAGGCGCCGTGCAGCATTTTGGCGATCAAGCCCTAGCTCGCCAGCTCTAAAGGGGGCCTTTGCCTGCGCTATCCGCGCGATCCTATACGAAGGCGCCCTTCCCCCAACAGGCGCAGGGACGGCGTAGCTGCGCCGCCCCCTCGTAGGCACCAGCTCCATTCAGCGATAGACGTTTGGTCGCAGGGCGAGAATCAGGACTTCTTCGCCGTCTGGAATGTCTCGATAACAACGCGGCCTCGCCGATTGCCGAGCCCACACGATGATTGAAGCCACGTGGATTGCATTTGCCTTTGGCTTGGGGCTGGTGGCTCGCCGTCTGGGGTTGCCGCCGCTGATTGGCTACCTGGGCGCTGGTTTTGCCCTGGCCGCCTTCGATAACCAACTTGGAATTACTCGCCAGGACAGCGAAATCCTGGGTCATTTGGCACATCTAGGTGTGCTGCTGTTGCTGTTCACGGTCGGCTTGAAACTCAAACTGGGTAATCTGGCGCGCCCCGAGGTAGTGGGCGTCTGTCTGTTGCACTTTATATTGTTGTTCGGGTTGATGCTGCCTCCGATCCTGCTGTTTCTGGACGTCAGCTGGCAAGACGGCCTGATGCTGTCGGTGGCGCTGACCTTCTCCAGCACCGTACTGGCGGCCAAGATACTCGAGAGCCGGCGAGAACTCCGTGCTTTTCACGGTCGGGTGGCAATCGGCGTGCTGATCGTGCAGGACCTGATTGCGCTGGTGGTGATGAGTCTGGCCAGCGGCCGTGCCCCGTCGCCCTGGGCGTTGCTGGTGTTCCTGCTACCACTGTTACGCCCATTGCTGTACCGCCTGCTCGATCGCAGCGGTCATGAGGAATTATTGGTGCTGCTTGGCTTGATGCTGGCGCTGGTGGTCGGTGGCGAAGGCTTCGAGGCGGTCGGGCTCAGTTCAGAACTGGGCGCGCTGGCCTTTGGCGTCTTGTTGGCCAAGCACCCGCGTGCCAATGAGCTGTCCGACTCGCTGTGGTCGGTCAAGGAAGTTTTTCTGGTCGGCTTTTTTCTACAGATCGGCATCGGCGGTCTGCCGGATGTCCATGCGTTGGTTTTCGCCGCAGTGATATCGTTGCTGTTGCCGCTCAAGGCGCTGCTGTTTTTTTTCCTGTTCCTGGCTTTTCGCCTGCGCTCGCGCAGCGCCTTCCTCAGCGCCGCCAGCCTGACCCACTACAGCGAGTTTGGCCTGATCGTCATCAGCGTGTTGATGCCGCAATGGCTGGTTCCCCTGGCGATCACCTTGGCTTTCTCGTTCATTCTGTCCGCCCAGTTCAACCGCGTCTCCGCGCAGTTTTATGACCGTCTGGCGAGTCGCCTGATTCCGCTGGAGCGCAATATCCGTCACCCCGATGAACAGCCGGTGTCGCTCGGCGATGCGCAGATTCTGGTCATGGGCATGGGCCGCTCCGGCCGCGCGGCCTATGACTATCTGCACGAAAAAGGCTACCGAGTGGTCAGCCTGGACTCCGATCCGGAGAAGGTCGAACGCGCCACCCGTGACGGGCGTAACATTCTCTACGCCGACGCCGAAGATCAGACCTTCTGGCAGAGCCTGGAAATGAATCAGACCGAGGCGGTGATCCTGACCATGAACGACGCCGAGGCGAAGATCATCGCCTGTCACAAGCTGCGTGAAAAAGGCTTCAAAGGCCTGGTGGTGTCCCACGCCCTCTACGAAGACGTCGCCCGGCAGATCGAGGCAGCAGGGGCGGACCACACCTACCTCACCATGACCGAGGCAGGCGCGGGCCTGGCGCAGAGCGTGGCGGAGCAGTTGGAGGGCAGGGCAGAGTAGTGCGGGGTTGGAAAAATCGATATTTCGGTCAGGTGAGATGGTCACAAATTACCAGTTTGTAATAGTCGGACACCTAATCTCGATTTAGCCTATGGCCTTTTTTTGGAGTCCGAGATGCGCATTCTGGTGGTCGAAGATGAAGTCAAAACGGCGGACTACCTGCGCAAGGGCCTGAGTGAGTCTGGCTATCGGGTTGAGGTCGCACTCAATGGCCTGGATGGTCAACAGCTGATCCAAACGCAAGCGTTCGACCTGATCATTCTCGATGTGATGTTGCCTGGCCTGGACGGCTGGCAACTGCTGCAAAATATCCGCCAGACTTCGCAAACGCCGGTGCTGTTTCTTACCGCCCGTGATGCGGTGGAGGACCGCGTAAAAGGCCTGGAGCTGGGCGCCGATGATTATTTGGTCAAGCCTTTTTCCTATGCCGAGCTGCTGGCGCGGGTGCGCACCTTGCTGCGTCGCGGGCCGCCGCGTGAGTCGGCGGAATTCCAAGTGGCTGACCTGCAACTGGACCTGCTGCGCCGCCAGGTCACCCGCCAGGGTGAGCGCATCAACCTAACCAACAAGGAATTCGCCTTGCTGCACCTGCTGATGAGCCGCGAAGGCGAGGTTCTGTCGCGTGCCTTCATTGCCGCGCAGGTGTGGCAGATGAACTTCGACAGCGATACCAACGTGGTGGACGTGGCGATCCGCCGTCTGCGCGCCAAGGTCGATGATCCGTACCCGCAAAAGCTCATCCACACGGTGCGCGGCATGGGCTATCTGCTGGGCGAGCAACCGTGATCCTCTGGCCCCGCTCGCTCAGCCTGCGCCTGGCATTGATGTTTGCCCTGGCCAGCACGCTGTTGCTCGGCGCCATCGGCCTTTACCTGTTTCAGGCGCTCAACAAAGAGGTGGCCTGGCGCGACGACCTGATCCTGCTCGGGCGTCTTGAGCGCATGCGCGCGCTGCTCGACGACAGCAAGAGCATCGACGCGCTGCGTAGCTGGCCACAGCTGTACGGCAACATGCTCGGCAACCGCGAAAGCCTGCTGTGGATCATCGACGAGCAAGGCCAGGTGCTGATCGAGATCAACCAGGCGGGCTTGCCGGTTCCCCAGTTGCCCGAGGGTGACATGGTCAAGTTGACCGACAGTCTGGGTAAAACACCGGCGCGGCTGGCCTGGGTTTCGGTGTATCGCGGCGAAAAAAGCGTCACCCTGGTCGCCGGCAAATTGCTCGACGAACGCAACCAGATGCTCGCCGCTTATCGCATCAAGCTCGCCCTCGCCCTGCTGATGGGGGCGCTGCTGGCTTTTATGCTGGGCTGGTTGGTCAGCCAGCGCGGCCTGCGCCCGGTGCGCCAGCTCGCCGCGCGCGCCGCCGACATCGATGTGCAGCACCTGCATCTGCGCCTCGATGAGACTCAGGAGGTCAGCGAGCTACGCACCCTGAGCCGGGTGCTCAACCAGATGCTGGCGCGCCTGGAAGACGGCTTCGCCCAGCTGTCGCGTTTCTCCGAAGACCTCGCCCACGAAATGCGCACGCCGCTGAGCAACCTCATGGGCCACACCCAGCAAACCCTGCGTAAAACCCGCTCCATCGAGGACTACCAGAACCTGCTGGCGTCCAATCAGGAGGAGTATGAACGCCTGGCGCGGATGATCGACAGCATGCTGTTCATCGCCCGCACCGAGCAGCCGAACACCTCGGTGAACCTGCAGCAGGTCGAGCTGCACCCGCTGCTGGAGCAGCTGTGCGAGTACTTCGAGGGCATGGCCGAAGAGAACGACATGCGCCTGGTCAACGAAACCGAGGGCAGCCTGCAAGCCGACCCGGACATGCTGCGCCGCGCTTTGGCCAATCTGCTGGTCAACGCCCTGCGTTATGGCGCGCCCGGTACGCCGATCCACATTCGCAATCAGCGCAGCGACGAAGGGCTGGAAATCAGCGTACACAACCAGGGCCCGCCGATTGCCGAGGAACACTTGCCCCGGCTGTTCAAACGCTTTTACCGCTGCGACCCCTCCCGTGCCCAGCCGGGCGGCTCCGGCGGGCTGGGCTTGGCCATCGTGCGCTCGATCATGCAACTGCATGGCGGCAGCGTGCGGGTGGAAAGCGGGGAGCAGGGCACCTGTTTTGTGTTGGTGTTTCCGCTGGGGGTGTAGGTGGGAGCATTTAAGCATTTGCTCCCTGACAGCGGCGCAGGGGAAGGTTCGTTATGGTGGACAGGTAAAGCGTTGTCCACCCTACGTGGCCGTAACGTTTTGCAGACAAGGTGAAGCCTTGGCCGACTTCAGCAGGGATAACTTCCGACCTCAGCATAATTCCGGTGGTTGTCTGGTCTAGGGGCCAGTTGAAAGGGATGTTGGCCCTCAGAGCAACCCCTGCAAGGTCGCCAGGGTATCGGCCTCCTCGACGCGCTTGTCGGTACGCCAGCGCAGAATGCGCGGAAAGCGCACCGCCACGCCGCTTTTGTGGCGCTTGGACAGCGCGATGCCCTCGAAGCCCAGCTCGAAGACCATTGAGGGCGTAACGCTGCGCACGGGGCCGAAGGTCTCCACCGTGGTCTTGCGAATGATGGCGTCCACCTGACGGATTTCCTCATCGGTCAGTCCCGAATAGGCCTTGGCGAAGGGCACCAGCACCCGCTCGCCGGGCGCCGAATCATCCCAGACCGCGAAGGTGTAATCGGTGTAGAGACTGGCGCGGCGGCCGTGGCCGCGCTGGGCGTAGATCAGCACCGCATCGACGAAGAACGGATCGATCTTCCACTTCCACCACAGACCCAGGTCGCGGGTGCGCCCCACGCCATAGAGCGAGTCTTGGCGCTTGAGCATCATCCCTTCCACGCCGAGGGTGCGCGAGGCTTCGCGCTGCTCGGCCAGCGCTTCCCAGCTCTCGCCGCTCAGCCGGGGCGACAGGCGCAGGGTCGGCGCGGCGATCTCGCCGACTAACTGTTCCAGCACCGTGCGGCGTTCGGCTTGGGGGCGGCTGCGCCAGTCCTCGCCCTGGTATTCGAGCAGGTCGTAGGCCAGCAGCACGGCTGGCGCGTCGTCGAGCACGCGGCGAGTCAGGGTCTTGCGGCCGATGCGTTGCTGCAACAGGGCGAAGGGCAGAATGCCGAACGCCGCCGTGCTGCCGGCCGGTGGGTCGCGCCAGGCGACGATTTCGCCATCCAGCACGCAGCCATCCGGCAGCCCCTCGGCCAGCGCCTGCAGCTCGGGAAAGCGCTCGGTGATCAGTTCCTCGCCACGCGACCACAGCCAGGACTGGCCGTCGCGGCGAATCAGCTGCGCGCGAATGCCGTCCCACTTCCATTCCACCAGCCAGTCTTCAGGCGGCCCGAGCAGCGCCTCGAACCGCTCCAGCGGTTCCTGCAGCGGATGGGCCAGGAAAAACGGGTAGGGCTGGCCGCCGCGTTGGGCGTGTTCGTCGGTGGACTCCTCGGCAATCAACGCCAGGTAACCGACCATGCGCTGGGCGACGCGCTTGGCATCCACCCCGGCCAACGTCGCCAGCGCGCGGGTCACCAGCAGCTTGGAGACGCCCACCCGAAACGCTCCGGTGATCAGCTTCAGGCACACCAGCAGACTCGGCCGATCCAGTTGCGCCCACAATGGGGCGAGGCGCTCGGCCAACTGCTCCGGCGGCATCAAGGGCAGCAATTGATGCTCCATCCACCAGGCCAACCCCTGGTCATTGCCGGTGCCGGCCTCAGGCAACAGCAACGCGATGGTCTCGGCCAGATCACCCACCGCCTGGTAACTCTCCTCGAACAGCCAGTCGGGCAGATTGGCCTGGCGTGTGGCCAGGTCGCGCAGCAGGCGGGTGGGCACCAATTGGCGGGGCTTGCCGCCGGCCAGAAAGTACACCGCCCAGGCCGCATCGGCCGGCTCGGCCTGGCTGAAATAGGCCTGCAGCGCCTGCAGCTTGGCATTGCTGGACGTGGTGGCATCCAGCTGCGCGTAGAGTTCGGCGAAGGCCTTCATGACGACTCCTCGCTGACCGGCGTGTCGTCCTCCTCGCCGTACTCGGTGGCAAAGGCCCGGGCATCCAGGCCTTGTTCGCAGAGGTAGCGCACCAGCGGTTCGACCTGGCCGTGGGTGGCCATCACCCGCTCGGCGCCGGTCTGCCCGATGGCCCACAGCAGGCCGGGCCAGTCGGCGTGATCGGACAGCGCGAAGCCTCGATCCACGCCACGCCGGCGGCGCGTGCCGCGCAACAGCATCCAGCCGCTGGCGAAGGCATCGCTGCAGTCACCGAAACGGCGCATC
Source organism: Serpens gallinarum (assembly GCF_014836765.1). GTDB lineage: Bacteria > Pseudomonadota > Gammaproteobacteria > Pseudomonadales > Pseudomonadaceae > Serpens > Serpens gallinarum. Next base: position 3,355 of record NZ_JACSQG010000004.1, on the reverse strand, counting down.
CAAGTGCTGCCCCCGGCCGAGGGCGGCGCGATCACCAGCGCCTGGCGCAGCTCCGGGTCGTTCTTGCGAACGTCGCCGGCGTAGCGTGTGGCCGGCAGCGCCACGCCGGCGGCGCGGTACACCGCATTGAGCGGCTCCACCGCGCCATGCACCAGCAGCGGGCCGATGCTGGCATCGATACCGTGGAGAATCCGCTGCGCCTTGCCGAAGGCATAAGCGAACAGCACGCTGGCCCGCCCGGCCTCGGCATTGCTCCGCCACCAGGCATTGATGTCGGCGAAGATCTCCGCCTGCGGCGCCCAGCGGTAAATCGGCAGGCCGAAGGTCGATTCCGTGATGAAGCAGTCACAGCGCACCGGCTCGAAGGCCGCGCAGGTGCCATCCGGCTCCACCTTGTAATCACCCGACGCCACCCACACCTCGCCCTGGTACTCCAGGCGCACCTGCGCCGAGCCCAGCACATGGCCGGCGGGATGGAAGCTCAGGGTCACGCCGTGATGGTCGATGCGCTCGCCGTAGGCCAGCGTCTGCAGGTTGATGTCCTGCCCCAGCCGCGCCCGCAGAACGCCCTCGCCGGGCGCGGCAGCCAGATACTGCCGACTGCCCCAGCGCGCATGATCGCCATGCCCATGGGTGATCACCGCCCGATCCACACCGCGCCACGGGTCGATATAAAAATCACCGGCCGGGCAATAAAGGCCTTCCGGGCGGGCAACGATCAGGTCCATGCAGATACCTGGGCAAGAGGGTTCTGCAGGTTAAGAGTGGGGTAGGGCGGGGGAGGTTCGAACCTCCTTTTTGTTGAGTAACCAAGCCCCGCAGCAGACAAGAGCCGCAGCACATTATTTTGTGTAATAGAACGAAACGCTGACAAACGCCCTGTCGTTAACGGTCAGCTCACACAGGTCGCCAGGCCGCACGTAGTGCTCTTCTAATACAGGAATGGGCTCGCATTTGAGAGCGAGAGTAATGTTGTTAGACGGGTAGTGCCGGGTAAGACCGGTCTTGGTCGCGTTCTCTAGGTCGCCGAGCATATGTCTTCGGTCGTTAATCCAGACTTCCACCTGCGGCTTGAAACCGCTTAGAAGTCGGAAGCCATCGCCAGAGAGGTAGCAGATGTCAGCAGTGATGCGTTTTCCGCTTACGAGCTTGGCGTCCCCGTAACATGCGTTCTTGCGCGACGGGGTAGTGACAACACCATGGCCCCGGTCTACCCAGGTAGGAGCCGCTGGAGGTGTCTGTTGAGCGGTTGCACAGCCAGCGAGCAAGGTTGCGCCAATGGCTAAAATAAGCAGGCTTTTATGAGTCATGGTCAGGCCGATAAGGGAGTCGGACCACCATGATGTCAAAATAGAATTAACATTTCAGCAGGCATGACCCAGCAAGGGACAGCGCTATTTCATTCGCTAACTAAGACAGGAATAAATTTGCTCCTTTTGGTATCTGCCGGGTGGAATTGATGACTCATTTGAGCAGGGCTCTAGCCCTGCTCATCACATCTTCGCTGGGCAGCGTGGACACTTTCATCATCAAGCTCTTCAGCTCTACGTCGGGCCTCAAGCAGCCAATCGGAACTGAGTTCTGGATCTGATGGCGAATCCAGACTCAATACCAATCGCTGAATCAGCTGTGCTCGCTCTCTTCTTTAGAAAGGTGGAGCGCCTCTTCTTCAGTTTTTTGGAGATTCACGGGGGCAACCTCTCAATCACGGGGTCCCTGGACTCACGCATCTGCGCCGAGCCCCGCACGACAAGTTCATCTGATCGAGCCGTTACCCGAATCGCTTGCATGCTCAGTGCCGCCCGGCCACCTCTGTTAGCCACCGCTGCCCAACAAACCGCTCAAGCCGGCCTGATGTTCTGGTTCATCCGGAAGAAGTTGGTCGGGTCGTACTTCTTTTTCAGCTCCACGAGTCGGTTGTACGTATCGCCGTAGGCGAAGGCGATGCGGTCGGTTTCGTCCTGGGTCAGGAAGTTGATGTACGCGCCACCGCTGGCAAACGGCTGTGCCTTGGCGAAGAACTCGCGCGCCCAGGCGATGCCACGCGCGTCCTCGTCGGCGGACTCCCAGCGTCCATGCACATTCATCACGTAATTGGCGTCCCGACTCGAGTACGCCATCGCGCCGGGTGCCACACGCCCTGTCTGGCCGCCGATCGTGCCGATGAAGATCTCGCACTGTGCCGAGGGCAGCTTGGCGGCGTACTCGAGGATGATGGCGATGGCCTCATCGTTGAGCTGGGAAAAGTTATGCGACTTCCAGTAATTGCGCGCCCCAAAGGCCAGAAGGGGGTCGAATGCCTGCTGCCAGGCGCAATAGGGTTGTACGCCAATATGTTCGCCGAGCGGCGTGCCGAACCCGCGCAAGGGTTCAATCAGCTTCTGGCCCTCAGCGGGGTCCCCCGCATAGCACAGCGCCAGCGCGACCATTTCTTTGCCGTGGACCTCGTCGGGCAGGAAGGGCAGCGGGGGCGCCTTGCGTGTCACCATCCAGACGTTGAGTTCGTCCGGCATGGTCCGGGTGAAGTGGGCGAACTGCGTGAGCACGGCCTTCGCCTGGTCGAACGGGAAGACGATAAGCCCGCTGAGCACGTCCGGCCCGACCGGATGCAGCTGGAACTGAAAGCGGGTGACGACACCGAAGTTGCCACCGCCCCCGCGCAGACCCCAGAAAAGGTCGGCGTTTTCCGTTGCGCTGGCGTGCACCTGGCGGCCATCCGCCGTGACGACATCGGCGCCGAGCAGGTTGTCCACGGTCATCCCGTACTTGCGGCTCAGCCAGCCGAAACCACCGCCCAGAGTCAGGCCGGCTACGCCCGTGGTCGAGTTGATGCCCAGCGGCGTGGCGAGGCCGTGTGCCTGCGCGGCCTTGTCGAAATCAGCGAGGGTGCAGCCGGGCTCAACGCTCGCCTGGCGCGCGTCCGGGTCCACCTGCACGTTCTTCATCAACGACAGATCAATCATCAGGCCGTCGTCGCAGACGGCATTGCCGGCAATGTTGTGCCCGCCGCCGCGAATCGAGACGAGGAGGTTGTGCGTGCGCGCGAACGTGACGGCTTGGACGACATCTTCAGGCGACGTGCAACGGGCGATCAGAGCGGGGCGGCGGTCGATCATGGCGTTCCAGATCTCACGCGTCTCGTCATAGGTCGGGCTGCCGGGAACCAGCACTTCTCCGCGAAAGTGGGTTTTGAAGGCGTCGATATGGGTTTGCTGAAGCGGTTTCATAGGGACCTCCGCGAGTGGCGGCGAAGGAAAGGGTCCGCGAGTGCGTCAATGGTATGCGATCCATGAACCCCACCTGTTAAATGATGGGCGTTCCGTTTAGCGTGGCAGAGCTGGCGTGCAGTTCCACG